>DEFD01000040.1:94749-100271 GCA_002350615.1 Bacteroidales bacterium UBA2861
GCCATCTGGGAGAAGATGCAGCATATCCTTGACGGGATGTTCAAGGAAACCGGAGTCCAGAACGCATATTTCCCTCTTTTCATACCGAAGAGTTTCTTCAGCCGCGAGGCGGAGCATGTCGCCGGATTTGCCAAGGAATGCGCCGTGGTTACCCACCACAGGCTCATGAACGACCCGGACGGCAAGGGTGTCGTCGTGGATCCCGAGGCCAGGCTGGAAGAAGAACTCATCGTCCGTCCTACCTCCGAAACCATCATCTGGAGCGTTTATAAGAACTGGATAAAGAGCTGGAGGGACCTGCCGATACTCTGCAACCAGTGGTGCAACGTAGTCCGCTGGGAGATGCGCACAAGGCCCTTCCTCCGCACTGCGGAATTCCTCTGGCAGGAAGGTCATACCGCCCACGCCACCGCGGAAGAGGCTCAGGCCAAGGCCGAAGAGATGGTGGGAGTATATGCAAAATTCGCCCGCGAGACCATGGCGCTGCCTGTCATAGTGGGTCACAAGAGCCCCAACGAACGTTTCGCAGGAGCCCTTGACACACTCACCATCGAGGCTATGATGCAGGACGGAAAGGCCCTGCAGGCAGGAACATCCCATTTCCTCGGACAGAATTTCGCAAAGAGTTTCGACGTGCAGTTCGCCGGCAAAGACGGCAGCCTCGAATATGTCTGGGCTACCTCGTGGGGTGTCAGCACCAGGCTCATGGGTGCGCTCATCATGGCGCACAGCGACGACAACGGACTCGTTCTTCCCCCCGCCCTGGCTCCCATACAGGTGGTCATGGTTCCCATCTACAGGACGGATGAAGAAAGGGAGGCCGTGCTCGCCGAATTCGAAAAAATCAAGTCCGAGCTGTCTTCCAAGGGCATCAGCGTAAAGATAGATGCCCGCGACACCCTCCGTCCCGGCTTCAAATTCGCCGAATGGGAAGTCAAGGGCGTGCCCGTACGCCTCGCAATGGGAGCAAGGGACCTCGCTTCCGGCACTGTGGAAGTGGCCAGGCGAGACACTCTCGGAAAGGAGACTCTCTCCATCGAAGGCATCGCCGACCATGTCGAAGGGCTCCTCAAGGACATTCAGAAGAACATCTACGAAAAGGCATTGGCTTTCAGGACCGCGAATATCCGCAAGTGCGACGACTGGAACGAATTCCAGACCGAAATCCAGAAGGGCGGTTTCCTGCTCTGCCACTGGGACGGGACTCCCGAAACGGAGCAGGCCATCAAGGACGCCACAAAGGCCACTATCCGCTGTATCCCCGTAGACAGCGTGGTATGCGAGGAGGAAGGCAAGGACATCTTCTCCGGGAAGCCTTCACATCGCAGGGTTGTTTTCGCAATAGCTTATTAGCAAAGTGTTTATAATATGAAAAAGATTTTTACTTCTATCGCGCTGATGGCGCTCGCCGGCATCTTTGCCTACGCACAGGATGCACAGCAGGCTGCGGCCAATGCGGCCCAGGAACTTGCAAATGCACCCCAGGAGGCGGCTGCAGCACCCAAGCCCAAATACTGGACCCCGTCCCTCGAGATAGCTCTCGGTCTGAACCAGACCAATTTCGAGAACTGGGCTGCCGGCGGTTTCGACAACATCAACTTCGTGAGTTCGATCGATGCGAAGGAAGATTTCGCAAAGAATCTCACCACCTGGAACAACCGTCTTCAGATGCAGTACGCATTCCTCTGGTCGGAAGACAAGGAAGGCATCATCCAGAAGAGCAACGACGTAATCTATTTCCAGAGCAAATTCGGCTACAAGACCGGCAAGGAGTCCAAGTGGAGCTACACGGCATCCTATGACTTCCGTTCCCAGTTCAGCAACGGCTATCTCTACGGAGTTCCCGATGAGAACAACCCCGAAAAGAACACCTGGAAAAAGGCTCGTACCCTCAAATCCGGCTTCCTCTCCCCTGCTTACAACAACCTCGCAATAGGTATGGAGTGGATCCCGAACAAATGGTTCAGCGTGAACATCGCTCCTATCGCTGGTAGTATCACCATCGTGGATCTTCCGGAGCTTCGCAAGAACTACGGCATGGAGCTGAAGAGCCGTTACGAGAATCCTACGACTCACGCCGACACCGTAGCCATCACAAAGGGAACCGCTTACAAGTCCGCCAAGATGCAGTTCGGTGGTCAGCTGAAGGCCAACGTCAAGTTCGCCCTCAACGACAACTTCACATTTGAAAGCCAGCTGGTTCTCTTCTCCGACTATCTCGACAAGCCGCAGAATCTTCGCGTCAACTGGGATACCGGCATCAACTGGCAGCTTTCCAAATACCTCAAGCTTGGATTCAATACCTGGATGATCTACGATCCCAACGTGCTTATCGCAAGCAAGGACGATCCTGAAGACCTGGCTCCCAGGACTCAGTTCAAGGAGTTCCTCTCCTTCAACTTCACCTACACCTTCAAGAGGTAATAATGAGAATCCTTCTCGCAGTCAGCGGCGGGATCGATTCGATGTACCTGGCCGAAAAGGCTCCCGAACTTTTTCCGGGAGCCTCTTTTGCTGTTGCCCACTGCAATTTCCGGCTTCGCGGCGATGAATCCGACGGAGACGAGGCATTTGTGCGGCAGTGGTGCTCGGATGCAGGTCTGGAGTGTTTCGTAAGGCACTTCGACACCAGGGCGGAGGCGGAGGCGAAGAACATCAGCATAGAGATGGCCGCGAGGGATCTGCGCTACGAATGGTTTGCAGCGCTCTGCCGCGGCGAGGAGCCTTCCGCTGACGGAAAGACCGGTTTTGACGCCGTGGCTCTCGCCCACAATGCGGACGACAATGCTGAAACGCTGATCCTGAATCTGGTAAGAGGGACCGGCATCAAAGGTATGCGGGGGATGTCGGCGGATGTCCTCGACGGCCGTGGCGTGCGGATACTGAGGCCACTTCTGGCCGTGCCGAGAGAAGAAATCCACCGATGGATGGTTTCCAATGGCAAAACCTGGAGGGAAGATAGCAGCAATGCCGGCGGCGAGTACAAACGCAACCGCATCCGGCACGAGGTGCTGCCGGTGCTCAAAGAGCTGAACCCCGCCCTTCTGAAGACGCTTGCCGACGATATGAAGCATTTTGCGCAGGTGGATGATATAGCGGATGATTGCTACGCTCTTCTCCTCGATGGTGTAGCATGCCCCGAATGGAGTTCGCCCTCCGGGCTCACCCCACCACCGACAAAGCCGGCGGTCCCCCCGCTTTCGGGCCGCGGGTGGCACGTCCCTTCGGGGCATGCTACACCCTCTGAAAAACACCTTAGTATCTCCAATATCATCCGCTTAGTGCCAAGACTCCATCAGAGGTTTTTCCTATGGAAGATGCTGTCGCCGTACGGCTTTGATTCTGGGACGGTGGAATCACTTGCCGATCTGCTCGAGAAGAGCAGTGCGGACAGCGGCATCACCCTGTCCGGAAAGACTTTCGAAGCAGCCGGATGGAAAGCGGTGACGAGCGCTTCCCAGATTCACATCGTGCCCAAGGACAGCTGCAGCGACAGTGCCGATCGGCAGCCGAAGACCGAAGTTTTCGACAGGCCGGACGATTTCGGATTGAAAATGCCTGAGGGCGTTTTGATTGCAGATGCCGACAAATTGCCCCTCCCCTTGAAAATACGCGCCTGGCAGCCCGGAGACTGGATGGTTCCACTCGGAATGAAAGGACGGAAGAAACTGTCCGACCTGTTCGTGGACCTGAAATGGGACCTCCTCAAGAAAGAAAACGCCAAGGTGATCGAACATCCCGACGGCCTTGAAGGGCACGTCGCGGCGCTTCTCTATTGCCGCATCGACGACAGCCTGAAAATCACAGCTTCTACCCGTCGCATCATCCGCATCTCCAGAAATGGATGAAGGCTGCTGCAGGAGCGTTTTCACCAAGTTCCTTATACACAGGCTTTTACCGAAAGACGATGCTCCGTTTTGGAGCATCGTCTTTCCATAAAACGCTGTATATCAAAAGATTGACAAAAACGCCCGGCTACAGTCCCCAGTCGGAAGCGGAGAAGCTGTCTTTGGGGGCCTGGGGCACGTTCGCGAAGTAGCTTACGCCGGTAATCTTTTCAAGATCGGAAACGGACATCAGTTCCTTTCTGGTAACTGCCTGACGGACATTTACATGGGCCCGGACAAATGCAACGCACTTGAGTTCATCGCGGCTGCAGTCCTTGAGGGCCTTGCGGGTGTTGCCCGACTTTGTCCTGAGAAGCACGTAATAAAACATCGTCGGCATGCTCACGCCACTGCGGCCTCCAAATGAGATTTTCGAAGGATTCTGCGTTTGGCCGTAGGCATCGGTATATTTCTCGAAATAGCAGCCAAGTGTCTCGTAAAGGGTGTCGGAGCACACTTGGGTTTCCACATAATCTTCCAGAAGGTTCCATCGGCCGCCTCCATTGTTGAAATTGGCAGAGAGTTGAGGGGCGATATTGGTGTAATAGAAAACCTGCCGGTTGGTCGCTTCTGAAACCAATCTCTCCTCAGAGCCCAGCATATGCCCTTTATTGCAGTTTCCGCCGGTATCTTTACTTTTATATTGCAAGTCAGACGGGACACTGGGATCAGTGCCGTAAGCATTCGTCCGGTTACAATTCTTCACCGCATACATATCGTGCCTTGGCGCCGCCACCCATAGGGGGCAGATCTTTTCACTGTCGTAACATACCGTGTAATTTCGGGCAAGACGGCCGGAGACAGGGCCGTAAACATCCGGACAGATATGCCATGCATAGTATAGAGAATTGTTACTTGCATTGACCATATACTTGCCGGACATTTCTATGTCCATCAGCGGCAGTTCATACCAGCCGGGCTGTGCGCCGGAAGGCTGGGGCTGGGGATCAGGATCGTCGCCGGGTCCGGGAGCCGGATCGTCGCCCGGGCCGGGATCATCACCCGAATCCGTCGAATCCTTGAAAAACGGCAGGACTACCACCTGGCCTCCTGTAGATGCCTCAGTACCCACAGACAGGGTCAGACTCACCCCGTCATTCGAAACGATCTTCACAAGGGCACGGCTGCTTCCTTTCTTGGGAGCACCCAGCTGCCTCCAGGCCTGATCCTCGGCATTGCGAACGGACCACTTCCCTCCCCAATAATCGAACTGCGGGCAGTCCGGAGGGCAAACGGAAGTAATCTCGCCCCTGACCGTCCAGGACAAAGAAGCATCGTCTCCAACTGCAATACCGGCAGCCGGTACAGCATATCCTTCAAGCCCGTAGTCATCCCAGAAATCTAAAGTACCCGCCTTTCCTAAAACGACGGATACACCGACCTTGGTGCCGTCTTCCTTGAAATCATCGATACGGAGGACCGAATCTTTCTGATTGAAGACAGCGTCAAGCGCCGAAGCCAGATTACGGATATCGGAATTGAGTCGAGAGCCGGCAAGGGTAAGCGCGGCATCGGGATAATCGGGATCGGAAATATTTCCATTACAGCCTGCCAGAACCGTAAAAATGGATACAAACAGCAGACTTCTTCTCAGTTTAAGTGTCATATAAGACACAAATGTACATAAAATCTTGC
>DEFD01000031.1:0-96004 GCA_002350615.1 Bacteroidales bacterium UBA2861
AGGATTTTTATGTAAGTTTGCAGCGGGAAAGTCGTACACGACCAGCTCCCTCCCAACTCCCCCAGGGCAGGAATGCAGCAAGGGTAAGAGGTTGTAGCGGTGCGATGTGCTAAGCTTTCCCTTTTTTGTTTTCCCCCGGTATTTCCGGGTGCAGCAGGATTCAGGATGAAATCGGACATTATTATAATAGGAGGTGGCGCCTCCGGGCTGATGGCGGCTTATGCGGCTGCGAAAGTATTTGTAGATGCCGGTTTGCCGGCGGACGTAACTGTCCTCGAAAAGATGCCCCGCCCTGCGAGAAAGATTATGCTAACCGGCAAAGGTCGATGCAATTTCAGCAATATAAAGCCCTGGAACGACTTCTGCACCCATATCCGCAGCAAAGCGGATTTCGTGAAGCCCGCTTTTTACAATTTCAGCCCCGACGACCTGCTTGCCTTTTTCGAATCCCAGGGCATGCAGTCCGTCGTGGAGAGGGGAGACCGGGCATTTCCCGAATCACACAAGTCCTCCGAGGTCATCGACACCCTTGTCCGGGCCTGCCACGGGGTGGGCGTGAAAATCGTTCCCGAGGCAAGCGTTGCCGAAGTGAGCAAGTCCGAAAACTTCAGGATTCTCCTCGAAGACGGCAGGGAATGGTTCTGCAAGAGCCTGATAATCGCCACCGGAGGTCTTTCCTATCCTGCGACCGGCTCTACCGGGGACGGATATCGTTTCGCGGAGGCCTTCGGCCATCATCTGACTCCGCTTTTCCCCTCGCTCACCGCCCTCGTTCCAGTGGCTTACAAACGCGATGTGACAATCGATCACGGTGTTATTCACCGGGATACGCCGCTTGCTCCGCTCGGGGAAAAACTGAAAGGCGTCCAGTTGAAAAACATCGCTGCAAGGCTGCTCATAGAAGGGACCGTCGCACAGGATGAGTTCGGCGATATCGATTTCACGGACGGCGGAATAGAGGGGCCGATAGGATTCCAACTCAGCCGCAAGGCGGTGAAAGCAATGATAAACGGGTCGAAAGTGTCCCTAGTGATGGATCTGAAACCGGCAGTGCCGCTGGAAGAACTCGTTGCACGGGTGAAGGAGCTTTGGACAGAAGTGGACAAGGATCCCAGAAGCCGTGGCCTGAGGGAAAAGGAAAAATGCAGGATCCTTCTCGGCAAGCTCATGCCATGGGAACTGATTCCGGGCTTTGTTCATGCTAATCCAGAGATCATGACCTTGCAAAGGAAGTCCCGTACCGATACTAAACTTTGGATAAACCTGGTGCCGATAGCCAGATGCCTTAAAGAATGGGTATTCGATATCGAAGGTTTTGTCGGCTATGAGCGCTGTGTTGTTACCGCCGGGGGCGTAGATCTCGCTGAAGTGCAGCGCAAGACCATGGAATCCCGTTTGTGCGAAGGACTTTATCTTTGCGGGGAGCTCCTGGATGTGGATTGCGATACGGGAGGCTACAATCTCCAGTGTGCGTTCAGTACCGGCTTCCTGGCCGGCCAGTCCGCCGCCAAGGCCCTGTTCCCTTAATGATGAGGTAGGCCATCGTGGCTTACGAAAAAGGTCTGGATTCCTCCAGATTGCTACGGGCGAAGCCCGCGGGGTTCGGGGTGTCCCCGAGAGGAGGCCACTGTGGTTCACGAAAAAAGGTCTGGAAAAAAACCAGACCTTTTTTGTGAGCCACTCATCAGGCTCGAACTGACGACCTGCGCGTTACGAATGCGCTGCTCTACCGACTGAGCTAAAGTGGCTTTTCGACTGCAAATATAATTATTTTTTCCTTATTCCCTTAAAAATATTTACCAGTACGCTTCCCAGGATGCCTGAACTGAGCGAGCCGAGCAAAACCGCAATCTTACCCATGTCGCGCATCTGCTGCATCACTTCCGGACTCTGCCCGCCGAAGGACAGTGTATCTACGAAAATGGACATGGTGAAACCGATACCTCCGAGGCAGGCGACCGCGAAAAACATCGGCCAGCTGGCCTTGTCGGGCATCTCGCCGACTTTGCACTTTACCGCAAGCCAGCTGGAAAGGGTAATCCCTATAGGCTTGCCCAGCAGCAGTCCGAGGAAGATACCCATTCCCACGCCGCCCAGGGCAGGATCGAAGTGGAATACGTTGAAGTATGACAGGTCACTGATCTCCACGCCGGCATTCGCAAGTGCGAATACAGGCATGATGAGGAAATTGACCCAAGGGGACAGGAAATTCTCCACCCGGTAAGTCATCTCCATGGAACCGTCGGCGATTTGGCTGAGCTTCTTGAGGCAGTGCCTCTGGGGCCCGTTTGGATATGCCATGGAGGGGACGGAAGCATAATCGTCAAACCTCTGGTTGTATATCTTCCATTTATGCTGGAACTGGGACTTGTTGTATCTCGGTGTCGCGGGAATGAGGAAAGCCATCACCACGCCGGACATCGTCGCATGGATGCCCGAGTAGTAGAACAGAATCCATACAAAGGTCGCGAGAACCAGGTACGGAGCCATTTTTTTCTCTCCGATGCGCCTGAGAAGCAGTGTCAGGAGGATGACCAGGAAGGCGATGCCCAGGAGCAGGAAATTGATTTTCCCTCCGTAGAAGAGCGCTACCACAAGGATGGCTATGAGGTCGTCCGCTATGGCGAGGGCGGTGAGGAAGACTTTCAGCGAAACCGGCACCTTGTCGCCGAGGACGGACAGTATGCACACTGCAAAAGCGATGTCGGTGGCTGTAGGGATACCCCAGCCCGATGCCGCCGGCGTACCGTGGTTGACAAGGGTATAGATGATGGCGGGCGCTACCACTCCTCCGAAGGCCGCTATTATCGGCATGAGCGCCTTCTTTGGAGATGACAGCTCTCCGTATGCGACTTCCCTTCGGATCTCAAGTCCTACCGTAAAGAAGAAAACCACCATCAGGATGTCGTTTATGAATCCTTCGATGGTCATTCCCCGAGGGATGGAGAGATCCATGCCGCCCGACGGGCTTGCCAGGTGGATGGTGAAGGTGGTGTTAAGAATATCGTGATAAAGCTGCTTTGTGAAAGGCAGGTTCGCGAGGAGCATGGCCAGAGCTACGCAGGCAAGCAGGATGATTCCCTGCGCCCAGGGCTGCTTGCCGAAAGTCCGGCTCCTCATTTCAAAATTGCGTATTCCCTTGTTCCAGGTATAAATTGGAATCAGTCTCATGTCAAGCGTTCCCGAATTTATCTTTCAGCGCTTTGAGCGCATTTTTCTCACATTCGTCGTAAAGGGCGCTGAGTTTGTCTTTTGTGTCCTGGGTGAAATCGCGGTCCAGGACCCACTGCAGAAAACCGCGTCTGCTGTCGATCTTATATAATTCTTCGATGGTTTTTCCGCGGTATTTGCCGAAATTAAGGTAAATCTTTCCGTCGGAACGGCGGACGATTTTTCCGGCTATATCCACGAATTCTTCCTTGTCAAGAACTACTTTGCCGGAATCCGGATCCCGTTTTTTGAGCGGAAAGTCGGCAAGGGCTTCGGCGTCCTTCCCCAGAAGGTCGTCGGCTTCCACATGGATGTGCTGCTGCAGGATATGCTCGCCCGGAGTATTGAAAATCTCGGACATCTTGAGCAGGAGTTCATAAGTGGCCCTCGTATCGGCCGCGGCTGAATGGGCGTCTTCGAAATCCCGGCCCTCGTGGAAAAGCGCATACGCGGATTTCAGGGTGCGGGGCATCAGTTTATAGACGATTTTCTGGACATCCACCATCTTGGCGGCCTGCAGGTCGGTCCTGGAAAGGATGTCGAGCACTTTGCGGGCTTCCGCCTTCGCCTCTTCGCTCACTTCCTCTCCGGCGGAACAGCGCATCCTGCAATATGCTTTCAGCCTTTCGAACTCGCTGGAGAGCAGCGGGAGGTCGTAACGCTCGGAATTGTATCCGCCCAGGTCGCAACCTTCCATCCACTCCACGATCTCGCCGATATAGCAGATCAGAGGTTTCTCTTTTTCAAGGTCGGAATCGTAGATGTGGTTGACCTTGCTGGCGGAAGGGTCCATGCGGTGCTGCCTTCCCTTGCTGAAATTGTCCTTGGGGTAGTCCCAGGGGCGGAAACGCCATACTTTTTCAGCGGTCCGGCCGTCCGGGAAGACCTTCAGGAAGCAAAGCTCCGCAATACAGTCTGTAGCGATATCGAGACCCGTGCTTTCTATGTCGAAGAACAGCAGGGGCCGTTTGAGTTCCAGGTTCATTTGAAAACTGTTTAGGAAACCATTATCGGCATCAGGATGCCGCAGATCTTTTCGCTTCCGGCTTCTTCCTCGGGAGGAAGGATGAGAGCGGCCCTGCGGGAATCACCGAATTTCATCACCACCGTCTCGCAGCTCATGTTGCTGAGAATCTCGATGAGGAAAGAGGACTTGAAGCCTATGGTGAGGTCTTCTCCGCTGTAGTCGCAGGATATCTTTTCGTAGGCGGCGATGGCGAAGCCGAGGTCCTGTGCCGTTATTTCAAGCTGTCCGGGCTTGAGCTCAAGCTTGATGTGGTTGGAGGCCTTGTTGGCGCAGACAGCGACGCGGCGGACCGTGTTTACGAAAGCGGCCCTGTCTATCTTGAGTACGTTGGAGTTGTTCTGCGGGATGACTTCGCGGTATTTGGGATATTTGCCGACAACCAGGCGGCAGACCATCATGGTGGCTCCGAAAAGGAATACCACGGTGGAAGAGTCGAAACTGATGGTGACGTCTCCGTCCTCCTTGCTGACGATGCCCTTGAGCACGTTCGCAGGCTTCTTGTGAAGGATGAAGCTCGCTGCCTGTTCGGCCTTCACGTCGGCCGTGGTGTAGCAGATGAGCTTATGCGAATCGGAAGCCACCAGGGTGGTGGATTCGGGCGTGATGTCGAAGAAGATACCGTTGAATGCGGGGCGCATCTCATCGTCGGCCGTCGCATAAACAGTGCCGTTGATGCCTTCCACCAGGGATTCGGCGGGGAATACTATGGTGGAGGAATCAGCCCCTGTGCCCTTGATTTCGGGGTAGTCCTCGGCGGGGAAGTAGGGGAAGGAGGAATTACCGTTGCTCCAGATGCAGTCGAACGACGAATCCCCGGTAGTCTTGATTGTGACCGGCTGGTCGGGAAGGGCCCTGAAGAGGTCCAGGATCTGCCTTGCAGGCACGGCGATGCTGCCGGCTTCCTCCACGGAGTCGGGTTCCACCAGGGTGCGGAGGGTAAGGTCTCCGTCGGAGGCGGTGATTTCGAGCATCTTGTCCTTTATCACGAAAAGGAAGTTGTCAAGTATGGGATTTGTGGTTTTGGAGGGAATTGCCTTGGATACGTCGTTGATTCCCTTGAGTAGTGCTGCACTTGAAACGCTGAAGTCCATATAACATCTATTTAAGTACGCAAATATAGGAATTATTTCCTGATTATGGCATATCTTTTGATTTTAGTTTCACTCGCGAAAAAATGTTAAAACTAAAGATATGAGCAAGAACTTTATGACAGTTGCCGTGTCCGTGCTTCTGAGCGCCGGAGTCGCGGCAGGAATCGTCAAGGCGGCAACTCCTTCGGCAGACGCCGCCACTACTACGACCACATCCTATTCAATTGACGGTGCAGCTTATCGTACTGTCAATTTGGCAGAGAACGATTATCCCGATTTCACCTATGCCGCGGAATCCGCCGTGGATGCGGTGGTATTCGTGAAGGTGACCATCAAGACGCAGCAGCAATACTCCATCGATCCTTTCTTCAAGTTCTTTTTCGGGGACCAGTTGCCCCAGACACAGGAACGTGAACAGCAGGGGAGCGGTTCGGGCGTGATCATCCGCGGCGACGGATACATAGTCACCAATAACCATGTGGTGCAGGGCGCCACCAAGGTGGAAGTAACTCTCAACAACAACAAGGTTTACGAGGCCAAGGTCATCGGCACCGACCCCGTCACTGACGTCGCCCTCCTGAAGATTGAGGCGGAAGGCCTGCCCATCGTGCCTTTCGCCGATTCCGACCGGCTCCGCCTCGGCGAATGGGTGCTCGCCATAGGATCGCCTCTCGGCGAACAGCTCCGCGGCACCATTACCGCCGGTATAGTGAGTGCAAAGGGACGCAGCATGCCCAATTACGACGGTGAATTCAGGATCGAATCTTTCATCCAGACCGATGCGGCGGTGAACCCCGGCAACTCCGGCGGCGCCCTTGTGAACAAGAAAGGTGAACTCGTTGGCATCAATACCGCCATCGTTTCCCAGACAGGGTCTTACAGCGGATATTCTTTCGCAGTGCCTTCAAACATAGTCAAGAAAGTAGTAGGCGACCTCATCGATTTCGGCAGCGTCAAGCGTGCCAGACTCGGTGTTGCGATGAGCCCGGTTACTGAAAAAATTTCAGAGGAACTGAAACTTTCTTCGCTTGAAGGCGTATATATAAACGAGGTTGCAAAAGGCGGAGCCGCAGACAAGGCCGGCTTGAAAGAGGGAGATATCCTCCTCAAGGTGGATGAAACCCTCATCAAGTCCCCTTCGGCTTTGCAGGAGAAGGTCAATTCCTATCATCCCGGCGACAAGGCGACGCTCACCGTTATCCGCGGCGGCAAGAACCTTGAACTCCAGGTGGAATTCCAGGGATCCGATGCTACGACCGGAACCGTGGACGAGGATGGCGCGGTAGCCTTCTACGGAGGCAAACTCCGTGAGGCTCCGAAGGAAAAGCTCGGGATGCTCGGACTCAAGAAGGGAGTCGAGATCGTATCCGCCGGCAACGGCGTGCTTGCGAATGCGGGAGCCAGTGACGGATTCATCATCCTCTATGTGAACGACCAGCCTGTAAGCAGCCCTCAGGATGTGCTGAACATCGCGAAAAAGAGCCGCAGGGCCATTTATGTCGAGGGTGTTGATTCCGTCGGCAAGAAAGGCTTCTTCGGGTTCGCGAAAGAATAGTTTATATGAGACAGTTAAAGATCACAAAGTCCATTACCAACCGCGAAAGCGCCTCCCTGGACAAGTATCTCCAGGAAATCGGCCGCGAAGAGCTGGTTACCCCGGAGGAAGAGGTCGAGCTTGCGCAGAAGATCCGCAAGGGCGACAAGGAAGCCCTGGAGAAACTTACCAAGGCTAACCTGAGGTTCGTGGTGTCCGTTGCGAAACAGTACCAGAACCAGGGACTCAGCCTCCCCGACCTTATCAACGAAGGAAATCTCGGCCTTATCAAGGCGGCGGAGAAATTCGATGAAACCAGGGGATTCAAATTCATTTCCTATGCCGTGTGGTGGATCCGCCAGTCCATTCTGCAGGCACTCGCCGAGCAGTCCAGGATCGTCCGTCTTCCGCTCAACCAGGTAGGTTCGCTGAACAAGATAAACAAGGCTCTGGGCAAGTTCGAGCAGGAGCATGAGCGCCAGCCGTCAACGGAAGAGCTTGCTGAGATGATAGACATTCCGCAGTACAAGATTGCCGACACCCTCAGGGTCAGCGGCCGTCATGTGAGCGTGGACGCACCTTTCGTGGAAGGGGAGGACAACAGCCTTCTGGACGTGCTGCCGAACGATGACAGCCCCATGGCAGACAAAGGCCTGACCAACGAGAGCCTCAGCATCGAGATAGAGCGCGCCCTGCAGATCCTCACAGGACGCGAGCGCGAGATCATCAAGAGCTTCTTCGGCATCGGATGCCAGGAAATGACGCTCGAAGAAATCGGCGAAAGGCTGGATCTTACCCGTGAGCGCGTGCGTCAGATAAAGGAGAAGGCTATCCGCAAGCTGAAAAAGCCGGCGGCGAGCAAGTTGCTAAAATCCTATCTCGGTTAAAGGATGAGTCCTGAATTGTTTCTGGCACAGCAGGCCGCAAAGGCCGTGAATGCCATTTACGGGGCGGATGTGGATGCATCCGCCCTGCAAGTACAGGTTACCCGCAAGGAATTCGAAGGCGACTATACCCTGGTCGTTTTTCCCCTGCTTCGTATAACCCACTCTTCTCCTGACGCAAGCGCGGAAGCCATAGGCGCCTGGCTGAAGGAGAACTGCCCGGAAATAAGCGCTTACAACAGCGTCAAGGGCTTCCTGAACATAAGTCTGTCACCCCTTTACTGGCTTGAGACTTTCAACGCGATAGCGGGCGACAAGGATTTCGGAACGCTCCCTTCAACCGGGAAAAGGATAATGGTGGAGTTCTCTTCGCCCAATACCAACAAACCCCTTCATCTCGGCCACGTGCGCAACAACCTTCTTGGAGACAGCGTTTCCAGGATCCTTGCCGCAGCCGGCAACGATGTCATGAAGGTGACCCTCGTGAACGACCGCGGCGTGCATATTTGCAAGAGCATGTATGCATGGCAGCAACTGTTTGACGGGGCTACGCCGGAGTCTTCTGGGAAGAAGGGAGACCATCTGGTAGGGGACTGCTACGTGGCGTTCAACAATCTTCTCAAAAAAGAGACGGACGAGCTTGTAGCTTCCGGAATGAGCCCCGAGCAGGCGGCGAAGGAAGCTCCCTGCATGAAGGCCGTTCATGAGATGCTGGTGAAATGGGAACAGGGAGACCCCGAGGTGCGTGAGCTCTGGGCGAAGATGAACGGTTGGGTTTTCGACGGCTTCGACGCCACCTACAAGGCTCTCGGAATCAGTTTCGACAAGGTATATTACGAGTCGCAGACCTATCTGCTCGGCAAGGAGCTGGTGCAGAAAGGCCTTGACAGCGGAGTGTTCGAGCGCGAGGCCGACGGCAGCGTATGGTGCGACCTTACAGCGGACGGGCTGGACCGCAAGCTGCTGCTGCGCAGCGACGGCACCTCCGTTTATATCACCCAGGACCTCGGCACTGCGGAAAGGCGTTTTTCCGAATTCAGCCTGGATTCGCACGTGTATGTGGTCGGCGACGAGCAGAATTATCATTTCCAGGTGCTGAAACTGATCCTCGGCAAACTTGGATTCGAATGGGCGGAACGCATCTTCCATCTGTCCTACGGCATGGTTGAGCTCCCTGAGGGAAAGATGAAATCCAGGGAAGGCACGGTCGTGGATGCGGATGACCTCATTGCAAGCATGTATGCGGAAGCTCGCCAGACTTCCGAAGAGTCCGGCAAGCTGGAAGGCGTGGACGAAGCGGAAAAGGACAGGCTTTATTCGATGATAGGGCTTGGGGCCCTCAAGTACTTTATTTTGAAGGTGGATCCCCGCAAGAAGATGCTTTTCAATCCGAAGGAATCCATCGACTTCAACGGGAATACAGGTCCGTTCATCCAGTACACGCATGCCCGCATCTGCTCGATCCTCCGCAAGGCCGATGCCCAGGGATTTGCCCGTGAAGTGGCTCCCGGCACGGAATTCAGCGCCAAGGAGCAGCGTCTGGTGAAGCTTCTCAACATCTATCCGCAGAAAGTTGCGGAGGCGGCGGAAGCCTTCTCACCGGCCGTAATCGCGAACTATGCCTACGAACTTGCGAAAGAGTTCAACCAGTACTATCACGAGACCCAGATAATCAGGGAAACAGACGGCTCTCTGCGTGCCGCGAGGCTGGCTCTGATAGAATTGCTGGCCTCCGTGTTGAGGAAGGCTATGGGACTTCTCGGAACCGAACTTCCGGAAAGGATGTAATAATTTTTGAAAAAAGCGTCTCCGGCGCTTTTTTCTTTAGGATTTTTGGCTTATTATTGCAGCCAAATTGAGATGATATGATAGCAGATACAAGAAAGAGACACGTCGTCAGCTACGAAAATATGTCGAAAGAGGTCGCCGCCGCTTTCGCGGAGAAGTATCCGGGAGGGTTCAACGACTATCTTCAGGACCTTGTAAAGTACACAAAACCAGACGGAACGCCGTTTTATGCGGTAACTATTGACATTCCCGAGGGAATATATCTTGTGAAGATCAAGGTTAAGACTGACGACGCCGAAGACATAGAGCGCTGGCTCGAAGGGGAAGAGGCTGCCGAAAACGAACAGGTGGCCGGACAGTCCGCGGATGCGGAGCCCGAAGGAACGCCGCTGCCCGACGACAATATCGCCCAGTACGGTTCGGACGACGACCCTGCAGACGCAGACTGACAGCAGCGATGCGCCGCTCCCTGCTAAAAATAAACGAGTCTGGAAAACTCCTGCTTCTGAGCCTTGTGGTAGGCCTGGGAGCAGGTTTTTCCGCTGTATTGCTGATTAAATCCATCGACTTCCTGCAGAGCCTGGTGAGCCGTTGCGCCGGATTCCTGCCCGGGAAATGGGCATGGGCGCTGTTCCCTTCGCTGGGTATGCTGCTTTCCCTGCACATAGTCCGCTATCTTGTAAAGGACAATATCGGGCACGGAGTGACCCAGGTGCTCCTTGCGGTCTCCCGCAACGAGTCCAGGATAAAGCCGCACAATATCTGGTCTTCCCTCCTTACAAGTGCGCTCACCATAGGTTTTGGCGGGTCTGTAGGTGCCGAAGCTCCCATCGTTTACACCGGGGCGGCTTTCGGAAGCAATGTAGGCCGCTGGGCGGGGGTTTCATACAAGGGTATCACGACACTGCTCGGATGCGGGGCGGCCGGTGCCATAGCGGGCATCTTCAAGGCCCCTCTGGCAGGAGTCCTCTTTACTCTGGAGATCCTGCTTTTCAACATCTCCATGAGCTCCATGATCCCGCTGCTGATATCGACCCTGACCGCAACGGTCGTCTCCTATCTCTTCCTGGGGCAGGGGGCTGTGTTCGAGGCGGAAACTGTCTTTTTCAAGATGCAGAATCTGCCTCTGTATCTGGCTCTTGGGATATTTTGTGCAGGAGTTTCCCTTTATTTCACGAAATTCACCCTCTTCCTTGAAGACAAGGTCAAACGCATATCCAGCCCCTGGCTGAAATGGTTTGTCTGTTCTCTCGGACTTGGAGCTCTCATCATGATTTTCCCGCAGCTGTTCGGAGAGGGCTACGATTCCATCAGGAATCTGCTTGCAGGGAAAGAGGAGGCCGTCCTGCTTGTGCTTGCCCTTGTTATTTTCAAGGTGGTGAGCATGACGCTTACGAATTCCGGCGGGGGAGTGGGCGGCACTTTCGGCCCCACCCTTGTGGTCGGCGGCCTTGCGGGCTTCCTTCTCGCAAAGAGTTTCAATCTTCTCGGCACCGGCTGGAGCGTGCCTGAGCAGAGTTTCGTGCTTGTTGGTATGGCAGGAGTGATGGCGGGAGTCATGCAGGCTCCTATGACGGCGATATTCCTTATCGCCGAAATCACAGGAGGCTATTCCCTCCTGATACCCCTGATACTCTGTTCTACCGTTTCTTATGCGGTTACGCGCATCTGGGAGAAGTATTCAATTTATACGAAGCGAATCGCCCAGAGCGGAGACCTGCTGACTCATGACAGCGACCAGGCCGTGATGACCCTCCTTCAGACCAGGGACCTTATTCGGGACAAATATCCCAGGCTTCGCGACGATTCCACGCTGGAAGAGATCCTTCCCATCGTTTCGTCCAGCACCGTAGCTGTCTTTCCCGTTCTGGACCGGGACGGCCGTTTCTGCGGCATGCTTGAAATGGACGATCTGAGAAAGTACATTTTCGATATCGCTGAGCACAGGACCACACTGGTGTCTCAGCTCATGCATTCTGCTCCCGATTTCGTTTACGAAGATGAGAAGATGTCTTCCGTGATGCGGAAATTCGACGTTTCCGATGTATGGAGGCTTCCTGTAATCACCCATGAGGGAATCTATCTCGGATTCATATCGCGAAGCAGGATACTTGCGGCTTACCGCGCCGAACTGAAACTGATTTCCGAAGACTGAAATGAAGAATATCTACCTTGAATTTATAGCGGAGCGGCTGAATCTCAAGCTCTGGCAGGTTGAAAATTGCGCTGATATGTTCGAGGAAGGGAACACCATCCCCTTCATAAGCCGTTACCGCAAAGAGAAGACTGGTGGCATGGACGATGCTTCCGTGGCTGAACTGAAGCATTGGATGGATGTCTTTGAGGAAATGGAGAAACGCAAGGAGACTATCCTCAAGACAATCTCGGACGCCGGAGCCCTGAGTCCGGAGCTTCGTTCCCGCATAGAATCGACGGTTTCCCCCACCGAACTGGAGGATCTCTATCTGCCCTACAGGCCGAAGAGGCGGACAAGGGCGACCGTGGCCAAGGAACTCGGGCTGGAGCCTCTTGCGGATGCCATGTGGACCGGACGCGCCCGCAATCCTCGCGCAGAAGCGGGGAAGTATCTGAAAAAAGGCAAGGTGGAGGATGTCGAAGCTGCACTTTCGGGAGCGAGGGACATCATTGCGGAGCGCCTGAGCGAAACGGCACCGATAAGGGAAAACCTTCGAGGCATATTCCGTTCGAGGCGTCTTGAATCAAAGGCTACCAAGGCTGCGGACAGCCCGGAAGCCGCCAAATACCGTTCCTACTTCAATTGGAACTGTCCTCTCGACAGGATCCCTGCCCATAATCTGCTTGCCGTTCTCAGAGCCAGGGATGAAGGGTTCCTGAACATATCCATAGACGCAGATGCGGAGCGCTGCGGCAAGAAAATATACTACGACTATTGCCAGGAGCACGGCTATCCAGGAGGAGAACTCGCGGAGCAGATCCGCGAAGCCGTGGACGACAGTTTCAAGAGGCTTCTGGAGCCCTCCATTTCAGGCGAAGTCATCAAGGAAGCCAAGGCCAGGGCAGATGCTGAGAGCATTGCCGTTTTCGGAGAGAATCTGCGTCAGCTGCTGCTTGGCGCGCCTGTGGGGCAGAAAAGGACGATGGCGGTGGATCCCGGATTCAGGAACGGCTGCAAAATTGCCTGCCTGGATGCGGAGGGCAAACTCCTGTATCACACCATCATCTTCCCGCACCCTCCCCAGAATGAAAAAGTAAAGGCCCTGGTGGCCGTGCAGGATATGCTGGAGAAGTATGGGATAGAGGCGGTGGCCATAGGCAACGGAACTGCAAGCCGGGAGACCGTAGAATTCTTCCGCAAGGTAAGCCTGCCGGATGGCTGCAAGCTGTGGACCGTAAGCGAAGACGGTGCTTCCATATATTCCGCCTCGGAAGTGGGGAGGGCGGAGTTCCCGGACGAAGATGTCACGGTGCGCGGTGCGGTCTCGATAGGCCGCAGGCTGATGGATCCGCTCGCCGAGCTCGTTAAAATAGATCCCAAGAATCTCGGCATAGGCCAGTACCAGCACGATGTGGACCAGGCACGGCTGAAGGAGAAACTGGACAATACTGTGGAAGCCTGCGTGAATGCAGTGGGTGTGAACCTGAATACAGCGTCCGAATACCTTCTGCGCTATGTGGCGGGAATCGGACCGCAGCTTGCCGGGAATATCGTGGCATACAGGAATGCCAACGGAGCTTTCCATTCCAGGGAGGAACTGCGCAAGGTCCCCAGGCTGGGCGCCAAGGCTTACGAGCAGTGTGCCGGATTCCTCCGTGTGAAGGGCGGCGACAATCCACTGGATGATTCGGCCGTGCATCCCGAAAGCTACTTCGTGGTTGACAGGATGGCAAAGGACCTGGGAGTGAGCGTAAGCGAGCTGGTGGGCAACGCAGAGCTCTGTTCGAAGATAAACGCCGCCATGTACGTGGACGGCAGCATCGGGCTTCCCACAATAAACGATATAATAAAGGAACTTTCCAAACCTGGGCTTGATCCGCGTGAGCAGGCTTCGGAATTTTCATTCAGCGACGCGGTCCACGATATCGAGGATCTCCGCCCGGGGATGGAACTTCCCGGTATAGTGACTAATATTACGAATTTCGGGGCTTTCGTGGACATAGGACTGCACGACAATGGGCTCATCCATGTCAGCAGGATGGGCGGAAAGACGCTCAAACTGCATCAGAAGGTGAGCGTGAGCGTTGAGTCGGTGGATCTGGAAAGAGGCCGTATCAGCCTTCGGCTTATCAAATAGAGCGTGGGCTTATCTTCCTGAAACGCAGCTTGATGACACCCCAGAAGGCTTCTCCGAAAATGCCTCCGGACATTTTTGAGGTGCCCTCCTTGCGATTGATGAAGATTACGGGAACCTCTTCGAGATGGAAACCGAGCTGCACGGCGCTGTATTTCATTTCTATCTGGAAGCCGTAGCCTTTCATCTCCACCCTGTCCAAATTGATGGTTTCCAGGGTTTTACGGCCGTAGCATACAAATCCGGCGGTGCTGTCGAATATTTTTACTCCAAGCACGGTCCTGACGTAAACGGATGCGAAGTAGGAAATGAGAATGCGTCCGATGGGCCAGTTGACTACGCTGACCCCATTGCTGTAGCGGGACCCTACGGCAAGTCCGGCCCCTTTTTCGCAGGCTTCAACCAGCCTTGGCAGGTCGTCGGGATTGTGGGAAAAATCGGCGTCCATTTCGCAGATGTAGTCGTAGTCCCTTTCCAGAGCCCATTTGAAGCCGGTTATATAAGCCGTGCCGAGGCCGAGTTTTCCTTTTCTTTCAATCAGGAAAAGCCTGTCAGGAAATTCCGTCTGCAGCTTTTTGACGATTGCAGCGGTGCCGTCGGGGGAGCCGTCGTCGATTACAAGAATGTGGAAAGCCCCTTCAAGGGCAAAGACCGCGCGGATTATTTTCTCCGCATTTTCCTTCTCGTTGTAGGTGGGGATTATGACTAATTTCTGACTCATACCATCGCAAATTTAGTAATAATTTCGTACATTTGAAGATATGGAAAGAGTAAAGAGATTCAAAATCGTTTCCGGTGCAACGAAATCGCTCCGTGACATCGTAGATTACGCCGATGCACCCTATACGCTTTTATTTACCAGACCCTGCGAACTGCGCTGGGTGGATCTGGGCCTGGAAAGGATGCTCCAGATTGCCGAAGACACCGGGGCCGCAATGGTGTATGCGGATCATTTCAACGGTGTTGAGCCGGCTCCTGTAATCGATTGCCAGCCAGGGTCCCTGCGTGACGACTTCGATTTTGGCGGCGCATTGCTGTACCGTACCGAGTGCTTCAGGAAAGCTGTCGAAAGCATGGACGTGGATTACCGTTATGCCGCTCTTTACGATTTGCGACTCCGGGTGTCTGAAATGGGACGGCTTGTGCACATCCCCGAATTCCTTTACTATGAAACGGATGCCGACAACCGGGATTCAGATGTCAAACAGTTCGATTATGTGAATCCTCGCAACAGGGAAGTGCAGATAGAGATGGAAGCCGCATGCACCGCGCATCTGAAGCGTATCGGCGCCTGGCTCGCGCCTGTCTTCAAGGACGTTGACCTTTCCGAAGGTGATTTTCCGGTAGAAGCTTCGGTAGTTATTCCCTGCAAGAACAGGGTTCAGACCATAGGCGATGCCATCCGCAGCGCTCTGAACCAGAAAACGGATTTCGCATATAACGTGATCGTGGTGGATGACAATTCCGACGATGGAAGCGTCGAGGTGATAAAGTCTTTTTCCTCGGATCCGCGCCTTGTGTATATAGCTCAGGACAGCAGCTGGCATGCGATCGGTGGCAACTGGAATGCGGCCATCCATCATCCGGCCTGCGGGCGCTTCGCCCTCCAGCTGGATTCGGACGACGTTTACAGCGGGCCCGATACGGTGCGTAAATTTGTCGAGGCCTTCAGGCAGCAGAACTGCGCCATGGTAGTAGGAAGTTACAGGATTACCGATTTTGAACTTAATACCCTTCCTCCCGGCTTGATCGACCATCGCGAATGGACGGAAGATAACGGGAGGAACAATGCCCTTCGCGTGAACGGTCTCGGTGCGCCCAGAGGCTTTTTCGTGCCGCTTCTCAGGCGCATAAACTTCCCTGTTACAAAATACGGGGAAGATTACGCCGTGGGGCTTCGCATCAGCAGGGAATACCGCATCGGACGCATCTACGAGGAACTTTACTGCTGCCGTCGATGGGGCGGGAACTCGGATTCGGCGCTGCCTCTGGAGAAGGTGAATGCGAACAATTATTACAAGGACCGGCTGCGGACTTGGGAACTGCAGGCGCGCCTTGCCCTCAATGCCGATTCGGGAAAATAATATTTGCAGAAACCAAAAAATGCTGTATATTTGCACCCGCTTTCAAAGAAAGGCTTCGGAAGGTTAGCTCAGCTGGTTTAGAGCACCTGCCTTACAAGCAGGGGGTCACTGGTTCGAATCCAGTACCTTCCACAAAGTTTTCAATAAAGCTAAAATATTGAAAATAAAGCGTTTAGAGATTGATTAAAGGCCGTTTCGGAGTGATTCCGAGACGGCTTTTTGCTTTGGATGCCTTGCCTTTTATTGCAAAAATAATTGATTCGTCAAAAACTTAACAAAAAAGTGAATTTTTTGTTTGAGGATTCAAAAATATCTAGTATTTTTGCGTCCTGGAACGCTGTGTTGTATGGGAAAACTGGAACTCGTCATAGAGAGTGATAATCTCAGTATATATTCACCAAAGTTCGATGGTGAAGTGCAGACAGAGTTCGAAAAGTTTATGTCCGACAATGGCTCTCTTCCGCATCCACAATTAAAGAAAGACTTTGACGCCATCATTGCTGTCCTGAGAAAGATGGTTGACGATTGTGGTGCACGTGAGAATCTTTTTCGTCTGGAAGGTAGAAATATTAAAGCGATTCCACTGTGTGTTGAGCAAAAGCGAAGCAAAGGTGTTGGAACACTTCGTCTATACTGCATCAGAATATCAGAGAAAATACTGATTATAGGTAATGGAGGAATAAAGAAAGTTAGGAAGTATGAGGATGACCCAGTCTTGAAAGATATAGTGGATAGACTTCGCTCTATTGAACATAAAATCTATGTAGCGGCACGTAAAACCAAAGCTGATTACGAAGATTATCAGGAAGTTAAGATAATAATTGAGACGATTACCATTTAATAATCACCATGAAAAAGAACCCTTTATTTGATAAATGCGTTGCAACTGTCGCTCCTGAGGTGATGGAGGAAGTCAGTCTGAATGTTGACATTGCAAACCGCATCTATGATCTTCTTAAGAAGAACAAAATGACTCAGCGGGAATTTGCAGCGCTGATGGGTAAGCGCGAGTCGGAGATTTCAAGATGGCTTACCGGATCACATGGATTTACTACTACGACTTTGTCCAAGATCGCTGCAGTGTTAGGAGAACCGGTCGTAGAGGTGAAAAAAGGTCCTGAAGTAAGATATGTATTTGTCCCCGTACAAGGATTTATAACACCTTCAGAATCTTATGATGGATCTTATAATGACCGGAATCACAGCTACTTCAGTATGAAATATTTTAATTGAATTGTTATGGCGGAAAATCATGTAAATATCCAGATGAGGCTTGCCTCCGTCAGTGAAGTAAGCTTCATGATGTCTCCTGGAAAAGTGGGGGACAATATCGATCCGGAAACAATCCAGGTCGGTTTTTCGACACAGATTCAACCAGATGTAGAAAACAATATCTTCAATTTGTTTTTTGGTACTCGTTATGAACTTGACGGGGATGTTGTACTCGAGAGTTTGTACAAGTTCGAATTTGAAGTAAAAAATCTTGGTCAGTTCATTATTTTCAGAGATAACCAAAACATTACGGTAAACCACATAATGCCGCATTTCTTAAGTGTTGCAGTAGGCACAATGCGTGGCATTCTGGTTGTCAAGACAGCTGGAACGAATTTCTCCAAGTATCCATTGCCTATGATAGATGTCAATCAACTGAACACTAACCTGTCAACTCAGGGATAAACTTGGCGAAACTGGAAAGATTTGCTACTCTTGAAAGGACTTTATCCGACGAAAACGGACGTTCGGAGCATCTTCAAGAGTAATTGTGTTGTCGTCAATAACGACATGCAAGTATGGAGAACCGTAGGCTGTGTTGTATATGTTTGAGAGAGACCTGTAATCGTGATGTATTCGTCCTCCCTTATAGATCAAGTCCCTAGATGCGCCTTTGAGGAATATACTTTTACGTTTATTGACGATACCATTATCAAATACTGGCAATGACTCCCTTCCTTCATCAAATTCCATCATAAAGATCTCATTGTATTTGACGCTGAATACCGTTTCGGATGTCTGATCGTAATGGAGATAATTGGTGAATCTTATCTCGTCTGGATCTTGAAATATGGCCCAGTCCCCTGCAATATCAACACTGTTTCCGTATGAATCGGTAATGATGGTGCTGAGGTTGAATGTCCCAGGAGAAAGCTCGTGATCCCTAGACTGATTTAGCTTGCTGCAACTTGCAAAAAGAATCAGGAGCAGTATTGATGTAATTTTTCTCATTGTCTCTAGATTCTTGAATATACATGGCAACCTGCAATTTTTGTACCGCGGATTTGTTTGACGATTTCTACCAGCGACAATTTCAGACTCCGGCGTGTCTTGGCAGAACGAACTTTTACCAGACAAAGATATTCCGCAGGATCCACCAGGCGATGAAAAGGGTGAATACGGACCAAGAGAGGATGCCGCTGCGGGAAAGTGCCTGAAGCCGGGGAAAACGCTCCCCGAATAATTCAGCGGATCCGTAAAACAATACGATGGGAATGCAGATGACGAGCATCGCATTGTAGTGGAAAGCGCCTGAGAGGTTCAGCCTTAACAGTTGGTGCAGCGCTCTTTGGCTGCCGCATCCCGGACATTTTAGCCCGGTAAGCAGATTGAACGGGCATCTCGGGAACGGTGTCTTGGCGGGGTCCAGGCAAAAATAAATGCAGAACAAGAACAAAACGGCAACCGCCGTCAGGACAATCGCCGTTTGTTTCCTGCTCATGGATATGCGTATTAAATAAAGGATATGCCGGCAAGTCCTGTAAAGACGCCTGCAGCCACCATGATGATGTAACCGCATTCGCCCACAAGGCCGATTATGATGTTGACCAGGATCCATGTGCCGGCTTTCCTGTTCTGCTCCTCGCTCTGAAGGTAGAGAGTCTGCCGCAGTCCATCATCCGTAGTCAGGATGGCACTGTTGTACAGGCTGTTGGATTTCGAAGAATGGATAATTGCGAAGATGCCTCCGAGAAGGCAGCAGAAGATGGTGCTGAGAACAGCCCAGACCATCCTGTTTTTATGAGGAAGTACGGTCATGGTTTATTTGCTGAGTAGGATTGCCTGAGAGAGTTTTCTGTAATTGTACTCGCGTGTGCGCCTGGTCGCGGAGAAAATGTCAACCAGCCACCAGATCCCGAGTCCGTAGCATGTGATTACCTTGACCACGCCCATGGCGATATCGTCAATAAAGAACCGGTCCCAGCCAAGAAGTATGGCTATTACCAGGATCAGGGTAGGATTCTGCAGGCTTACGCCAAGAACAAGACTGGCCTTGGAATCGTCGAGCTCTTCAAGTTGCTTCTGGATGGACGGAAGCTGGATGGGATCCAGGAATTCTCCATTTTTAAGGAGAAAGGATTGAATTAGTTCTTGTTTCATCAGTTTGAATGTTTACAGGAGACAAATATATGAATATTTCATCCAATATCAAACTTACAGCGACTTTTTGCATCAAAAGCAGGATTGCATTTAATGCTTATATTTGCATCCCGTGAGCCGTAAACTTGCCTGCATATTGCTGATAATCTTCGCTTCCTGCTGCTGTATGGGAGCGCAGGAGATGCTGGATGCTTCCAAGGTGCGGGCCCGTGCAGGCGGACGTCTCCGCAGGATGTTGCCCTCTTTGGGCCTTCCTCTTAAATCCGACGGCCAGCCGGATCATGTGGTACAGTTCAAGGACGGCAGATGGACAGGCTCGGATGCTGTGAAATCCCGCCCGAACTGGATAATGTGGGAGATGTCCCAGGATTCTCTTTCCGTGCCTGCATTCCTGGCGCCTTTCCTGGATGAATTCCGCAGATGGGCGGGGGAGTCGCCGGCCGGCAGGACGGCCGTAGTCTACGGCTCGTATCCTTATGGCTGGTATGTGGCGGGATGCAAGAGGGCGCGTTTCGGTTTCGGCTGGAAATCAATTGCTTTCATACTCGAACCGCGCAGCGGATACAAAGAGAACATATTCCTTCACAGCGTGTCGGTGAACAAGGTAGAGGCCCGTACCGGGTATAATCTGTTTCCGAATCTTCCCGCCCATCTGCAGGAAATCATAGAGGAGATGACTGCATACGAGCTTCTGTGCCCGATTCAAGAATTCGAGGTGCCAGAATCTGAAAGGCCTGAAGAAGAACTTGACTATGAGGGGCTTCTGGATATGATGGAAAGATAGTGAAAGATAAGATAATAAAAACTTTCACTATTTTATTTTTTATTACATTTGCAATCTTGACAAACCTGAACCGAAATGGGTAAACTATACGATGAACTTTGCAAGGATTATCGCTTCAAGGAAGGGATGAAAACCTGCATTAACTGCGGCACCTGCACGGCTATATGTCCGGCGGCAGAATTCTATCGCTACGATCCCCGCAAGATACTGGATACCGTCCAGAGAAAGGACGACGAGGACATCCTTGCCCTTCTCAAGAGCGAAACCATATGGTACTGTGGGGAATGCATGTCCTGCCTCACGAGGTGCCCGCGTAAAAACGGCGCCGGCCTGGTGATAATGGCCCTCAGGAACCTTTCCATAAAACTCGGGTATTTCACGGAATCGGAAAAGGGAAGACAGATATATCCCCTCACCAAAGCCCTGACCGGAAACGTTCTGAATCTTGGCTATTGCGTCCATCCTTCTACCTACAGGTATGAGGACCATCCTGAATCCGGCCCCGTCTTCGAATGGGTGCTTGAGCATAAGGAAGATGTTTACAAACGTCTCGGAGCAAATTACGCTGGGGAAGGCCCGGGCATCCTTCGGGCGATTCCACAGAAGGACCTGGATGAGCTGAAGGCGATTTTTGATGAAACAGGTGGAACCGAGCGTATCGAGAGCGTGGAAAAATTCTCCGAAAAGAAGGCGGAGGAAATGGGCATGAGCCTTGACGAGTACAAGGCATATACTTTTACGCACTGCTCCCGCGGACATTTCAACAATGAACAGGAAACATTATGATATATCAGGGAAAACAAAAAATTTGGTCCGACTATCAGAAGGACATTCCGGACGACCACTGGTTTTATGTGCGCAGCTGCATACGTCAGAGCTTCTTCCCGGGATCCGAGAAATTCTTCATGAAGATTGTCAGGGACGATCTTGGGAAGGATATCTATGAGACTGAGCATCATACCACCTGCGGCGGCATAGCCTATCACTGCGATACCATTCCGCAGGAAACTGCGATGACGATTGTTGCCCGCCAGTTCGCTCTCATGACCGAAGCCGGATACGAGAATCTGGTCGCCTCCTGCATAACATCTTTCGGAAATTACTGTGAAACCATAGAAACCTGGCGCGAATTCCCCGAACTTGAAGCCCGGGTGCGCGAACATCTCTGGAAGGCTTGCCGCCGGGAATTCAAGGTGCCAAAATACGTGGCCCACGCCAGCGATCTCGTTTACAAGTTCCGCAATGAAATCGCCGCACGCGCAAAATTCCGCCTTGTAGACCATGAAACCGGCGAACCGCTTAGGATCGTGGAGCATATTGGCTGCCACTATTCCAAGATGTTCCCCCATAAAGGCGTGGGCGGAGCGGAGTACCCCTGTGTGCTCAGCGGTATGGCAGAAGCATGGGGCGGGGAAGTGATAGACTATCCCGAGAGGCGTCATTGCTGCGGATTCGGATTCCGCCAGTATCTGGTAAGGGCCAACAGGGGATATTCCCTTTCCAATACACACAAGAAGTTCGAGTCAATGGAACCATATCATCCTGACTGTATCATAACCAACTGCCCCGGCTGTCCCTTCTTCCTGGACCGCTGGCAATATGTGATTTCGGAGATGGAAGGCAAGACCTATGGACAGGACGGACATGGCATCCCCGTGTTGACCTATGAGGAGCTTGCGGCCCTGGTGCTTGGCTACGATCCTTGGGATATGGGGCTCCAGATACATCAGGTTGGCCTGGAACCGCTGCTTGACAAAATGGGGGTTCCCTACGATCCCTCGAAAAAGTATCTCGGGCTTAACGAAAAAGAAATCATGAAACCTGGACTGCCTACGGTCCTGAAATGTTGCTGATGACTATGGACAGGAAAATCGTTATAATCGGCGGAGGCATCGCCGGCATGGAGACTGCGGCTTGCCTGCGGGACCTTGGATGGACTCCCGTGATTGTCGAACAATCGTCCGCCCTCGGCGGACATGTGGCGGAATGGAACTGCCTCTTCCCGGATCTCGCGCCGGCCGGCAAACTTGTCGATTCCCTTAGGGCGAAGGTGGAAGGAATTGAAATTCACCTCGATACGGTGATAGCTGCCATCAATTATCTTCGCAAGGGTTACAGCCTCGTACTTTCGGACGGAACCAAACTCCAAAGCGATGCGGTGGTTTTTGCAACCGGTTTCAGTCTTTTCCGCGCGGAGAAGAAAGAAGAATACGGATATGGCATTTACGACCATGTAATCAGCAACAAGGACCTTGAACTCTGGTTCAATACCGGCAGCGACGAGCGTGTTCCCGACAATCCTAAGGCAGTGGGGTTTGTGCATTGCGTGGGTTCCAGGGACATCAAGGCCGGCAATACACAGTGTTCCAAAGTCTGCTGCATCACGGCCATCAAGCAGGCAATAGAGTTCAAGGAGAAATTTCCGAAGGCGGAAGTATACTGTTTCTACATGGACCTGCGCCTCTTCGGACGCAAGTATGAGGATTTCTATATACACGCACAGAAGGACATGGGCATACATTTTATCCGTGGCCGCGTGTCCGAGGTGTCGGAAACGATCGACGGGCGCGTGTTCGTAAAGGCGGAGGACACCCTGTCGGGCAAGCCGCTGCGCGTGAGCCTCGACCTGCTTGTACTCATGGCAGGTATAGTCTGCAACCGGGACAACGACAGGCTGGCGCAGGCTGTTTCCCTCCCTCTGGACGAAGACGGCTTCTTCCGCAGCAGGGACAATGTCTCACAGCTTACCCTGTCGGACAAACCGGGCGTTTTCTTTGCCGGCACCTGCACCGGACCCAAAACCATTCCGGAGACGCTGGCTGAAGCCAGAAGCGCCGCGCTGGCAGTAAATGAATACCTTAAAACGCTCAAGTAATGGATTTCGGTTTCAGCCTGTCCCCGAGTTCGGCAGTCAATCTGGACAACACGGACATGTCGCTCTATGAGCGTCTTTGCGAGCGGGAACCCGGTGCGAAGACCTGCATGGCCTGCGGCAGTTGCAGTGCGACCTGCACGGTGAGCGCCATCAACGGAATGAGCGTGCGCAAGGTCATCCTCGGCCTTCAGCGCGGGCAGTTCCGTGATGTGGAGAAGATGCTTTCCCGCTGCATGCTTTGCGGAAAATGCACCATGGTTTGCCCGAGGGGAATCAATACCCGGCATCTCATTCTCGAGCTGTGCCGTCTTTATGGTAGCAAGGAGGGTGAACTATGAGAGAAAGGTTCGCAAGCGGTTTCGACCCCTTTGTCATCCCCTTCGTGCTCGGGATGGTTTTCGTGCTGTCCTACTGCCTTTTCGGCATGATCAGGATACTTGTCCAGCTTCCCAAGGCGGACCGCAGAAAGTTCCTTCTGTCCCTCGTCACCCCGAAAACGCTTCTTAAGGACATCAAGGATATTTTTCTCAACTGCCTGATCCACGTCAAGTTGTGGAAACGCAATCCGGTGCTGGGCTATATGCATTCCAGCATAGCCTTCGGGTGGTTCATGATAATATTGCTGGGACATCTGGAAGTGATGCTTTTCCTGCCGGAGAGGATACATCTGTTCTATTACCCCATCTTCTTCAATTACTTCGTCGCGGAGACGGAGACGACGCTTCAGGGTGCCGTGCTCTTTTTCCTGATGGACTTCTTCCTGCTGATGATATTGAGCGGCATAGTGCTGGCCATCATCAAGCGGGTGAGGTCGCGTATCGTCGGCATGAGAAGGACCACGAATCCGAGTTTCCTCGACAGGGTGGGGCTGTATTCGCTGTGGGCTATCTTCCCGCTGCGTCTGCTTTGCGAGAGCTTCACCGCCCATATCAGCGGCGGAAGTTTTCTTACGCTCCCGATGAACTGGATTTTCAGGCAGTTCCTTGGCAACGAGCTGAATGCACTGCCTACTTGGTGGGCATACTCCATCGCGCTGGGCGTGTTCATGACGGTGCTGCCTTTCACCCGTTACATGCACATTCCTTCCGAAATGCTGCTGATACCCCTTCGCAATGCAGGCCTTCATATCCTGCATCCGAGAAAAGGTTTCGCAAGGGTGCAGTTCTACTCCTGCCCTGGCTGCGGAGTATGCATAGACGCCTGTCCCATGAGCGTGCGCAAGGAGAACCTGAAGGATTGTACCGTTTATCTTAACAGGCAGTTGCGGCGCGGAAACGAAAAGCGAATAGAAGAAATAAGCGACAAATGCCTGATGTGCGGAAAATGCACCGCAGTCTGCCAGGTTGGAGTGCAAGGTCCTGAACTCCGTCTTGCACAAAGGACGATGCGCAACTATGGGGTCAATCCTCATTATTCCGATATCGACCCGGAGCGCTTCCGTGTCGAGGGCGGTTCTGCCAAAGTCCTTTATTTCGCAGGCTGCATGACGCATCTGACCCCCGGGATAGGGAAGTCGGTTCGTTCACTTCTGGACAAGGCCGGAGTGCCGTTCAAGATGATGGATCCGGAAGGCGGACTTTGCTGCGGAAGGCCCATGATGATGGCCGGCAGGAAGGAACAGACCAGGGAACTGATACGGCTCAATACGGATATAATCCGCAATTCCGGATGTACTACGCTGCTTCTCAGCTGCCCTATCTGCTACCGTATTTTCAAAGAGCGTTATTCTTTGGACGGAATCCGTATCGTCCACCACAGCGTATTCTTCGACGAGCTCATAAAACAGGGTAAGTTGTCGGTGCAACACAATGATTCACTGCGTCTTGCATATCACGATCCCTGCGAACTCGGACGCGGATGCGGCATTTACGACGAACCCCGTTCCGCAGTGTCCTCGGTGGCCGAGTTGCTTGAAGCCGGAAAGAACCGGGAGGAAAGCATCTGCTGCGGAGGCAGCCTCGGCAGTCTAAGCCTGAACTTCGAAAAGCGCAAGGACATTACGCTGGCGTCCCTGAAGAACCTTTGTGTGGAGGATCCCGACGGGATAGTCACCGCGTGCCCTTTGTGCCAGAGTACGTTCAGCAATTATTCGGATATCCCCGTGCAGGACATCGCACAGGTCCTTGACAATGCTTCATCTTAATCTGAAAATATCATGAGAAAAAACCTTCTGCTCCTTTTGTATGCATTCCTCCTTGCATCCACGACTTTATATGGACAATACGACGGAGTCTGGCAGGAGGTGCGGGAGAACAGACTGCTCGCAAGCGGACAGGACAATGTCTATCCCATGCAGAAGCAGAAGCTTACAAGGCGTCCGAGAGGTTACAGGGAGCGTTTTGTGTCCATGTACTCCAGACACGGTTCCCGATATGCCTATACTTCTAAGACCTACGATTTCCTTAAGGAAAACCTTTCGCGCGCTGAACGGGATTCCAATCTTACGGAATACGGAGCGGCCCTTGCCAAGGAGCTGGCTCCCTTCTTCGAAACCGTCCGCTACAGGGTGGGAGACCTTTCGCCTCTGGGTTGGAATCAGCTTGCATGGATCGCCAGGACCATGAAAGAATCTTTCCCCCGGGCATTTTCGCGCGGCGCCAGCGTGGATGCATGCGTGTCCCCGTCTATGCGCTCTGCTCTCAGCATGAGTTCTTTCTGCCTCGCACTCGGGCAGGCATGTCCAGGCGTGCGGATCTATGAGCACCAGAGCATCGAAGACCTTCCCGCCGCACGCCCTAACAGGGGAAATCCTTTCGCCTATGCGGATGCTTACGCCCCATTCCCCATACAGGAGAGCCCCGAGCAATTCTGCGAACGCAAGATTGATTATGATGCCGTATTCGGCAAAATCTTCAAGGATCCCTCCCGGGTAGAATGCCAGGACGGAAGGATCTGGGCTCTGGACTATCTATACATGCTTGTCGCAGGGATGAACAGCCTCCCGCATGAGATAGTGCCCGATGTTTCCGGCATCTTCACCGCCGAAGAATTCGCTCAGATGTGGGAGGTGGACAATTATCTGCGTTTCAGGGAGTATTATAAGTATCTTTCTACCTGCTGCGCCGTTTACGAAGATATAATCGCCAAGGCCGATGCCAGACTGAAGGACAGCAGAAGGGGAGCAGATGTGCGCTTCGGACACGACCACGTGCTGCTGACACTCTACATGATAGCGAATGTGGAAGGCTATGGCCATTTCCCCGACAAGGCGGACGATGTCGCCCTGTGGTTCAGAAACTATATAACGCCGATGGGCGGCAATATGCAGCTGGTGTTCTATACCCCCAGACGAAGTTCCAAGCCAGTCCTGGTGAAACTCCTTGTGAATGGCAAAGAGTCATTTTTCAGCGGGCTGAAGCCTGTAAAAGGCCCCTATTACGATTGGGAGGAGCTCAAAGACTTCTTTGGGAAGCGGATGGATCTGTTCCGTGTCCCGCTTTCCCGATGAGTATCCCGAGAATCGCGCAGATTCCCAGCACGAAAGGATAGTAGAGTTTCGGAATGATCGCCGCAGCGCTTATCCCGGCAAGGGAGGCTGCCATGAGTAGCTGGGCGCCGTAGGGGAGGATTCCCTGGACAAGGCATGAGAACGTATCCATGATGCTGGCGACTTTCCTCGGCTTTAGATTGAAACGACCGCAGAGGTCTTTTGCGATTCCGCCGCAGGTGATGATTGCTATAGTATTGTTCGCGGTGCAGATATTTGCCAGCGAAACGAGTGCTGCTATGGCGAATTCAGCGGCTCTCGGTCCTTTCAGCCGGTAGGTCAGGGCTGATGCAAGATAGTCCAGTCCGCCGTTCCTCCGGATAAGGGCGAGCAGGCCTCCGGCGAGAAGGGTGATTATTATAAGTTCCCCCATTCCGTAGATGCCTTCTCCGCATGCGACCATCCAGGATGTCCATCCTATCGAGCCGCTGAGCAGGCCTGTACACAGGTTCAGGACCAGGCCGGCCGCGAGGATGCAGAGCACGTGTATGCGGCAGAATGCCATTATGATGACGCTGAGATAGGGGATCAGCTTCGGGACATCGATGCCGCCGTGCGAGAAGTTTCCTTCGTTCCCCCTTCCTATAAATAGATAGATTACAAGGACGATAAGTACGGCAGGCGCGACGATTTTGATGTTCGCGCGGAATTTGTCGCGAAGTTCGCATCCGAGGGCCTGGGTGGATGCTATGGTGGTATCGGAGATGAACGAAAGATTGTCTCCGAAGAAGGCGCCTCCCACCACTGCGGCGGCGGTAGTCGCCATGTCCATCCCCGTTTCGGCCGCGATTCCGCTTGCAAGGGGCATTATGGCCACTATAGTACCGACGCTGGTGCCGACCGCGAATGAAACTATGCAGGAGGCTATGAAGAGACCTCCGAGAAGGAAGCCGCCCGGTATTACGGACAGGGTGAGATTTACCATCGCCTCGATGGCTCCCGCCTGTTTTGCCGTTGCCGCGAACGCACCGGCAAGAATGAAAATCCATATCATGAGCAGGACATTCCTGTCGCCGGCGCCGGAGGAGAAGCAAGTGACATTTTCTTTCAGCCCGCCCGGAAATATCAGGAAAGCGTATCCGCAGGCTATCATGAAGGCGGCTGAAATGGGGATCTTGTAAAAGTCTTTTATCACTGCGGCCGATATCAGGTAAACTGCCATGAATACCAGAACCGGGCTCAATGTCAGGAATTTCTTCATAACCAGGCAAAAATTGTTGCAAATATAAAAACTATTCATATATTTGCAGAAGCGGCTATGACGAAAATCTCTGCATATTCTGCACTTCGATGGTGGCGTCTGACTCTTTAACGGTCAGGCTAATGTCATAGTTATCAGGGAAACGGGTGCACACATCGTTTCCAATAATAAGAAGAATACAGCCTGTCCGTGCCCGGACGGGCTTTTTTGTGCATTATCATTAACAATCAATCATTATATCATTATGAAAACCAAGCGCTTTATCCTCCAGGAATCTGAGATTCCGAAACAATGGTACAACATTCTGGCAGACATGCCGAACAAACCGTTGCCGCCGGTGAATCCCGGCACCAAACAGCCTTTGAAGGCTGAAGACCTGTACCCTGTATTCTGTGAGGAATGCGCCAGGCAGGAACTGAATACCACCGACCGCTTCATCGATATTCCCGAGGCGGTGCTGGAGCAGTACAAGAACTACCGTGCTACGCCTCTCGTACGTGCATACGGTCTCGAAGAGGCCCTTGGAACTCCAGCCCATATATACTTCAAGAACGAAAGCGTCAATCCGCTCGGCTCCCATAAACTGAACTCAGCCATCGCCCAGGCCTATTATGCCAAACAGGAGGGCACCACCAATATCACCACTGAAACGGGTGCCGGTCAGTGGGGCGCCGCCCTTTCATATGCCGCCAAGGCCTTCGGGCTCGAAGCCGCGGTGTATATGGTGAAGATCAGTTATGAACAGAAGCCCTATCGCCGCAGTATAATGCAGACTTTCGGCGCCCAGGTCACGGCCTCTCCTTCCATGTCCACCAAGGCGGGGCGCAAGATACTTACGGAGAACCCGACTCATCAGGGATCCCTCGGCACGGCCATTTCCGAAGCGGTGGAGCTGGCTCTCAATACCCCGCACTGCAAGTATGTTCTCGGCTCGGTGCTGAACCATGTCTGCCTTCATCAGACAGTCATAGGACTGGAAGCTGAAAAGCAGATGGAGATGGCAGGGGAGTATCCGGACACTGTAATCGCATGTTTCGGCGGCGGTTCCAATTTCAGCGGCCTGGCCCTTCCTTTCCTGAGGCACAATATCCTGGACGGAAAGAAAACGAGGTTTATTGCGGCGGAACCTGCATCCTGCCCCAAGCTTACGAAAGGTGAGTTCGCCTATGACTTCGGCGACGAGGCCGGTTACACGCCGCTGCTTGCGATGTATACTCTCGGCCATACCTTCAGACCTGCTAACATCCATGCGGGTGGCCTGCGCTATCATGGCTCCGGTTCGATAGTCGCACAGCTCCTAAAGGACGGGTACATAGAGGCGGTGGATATAGAACAGCTGGATTCTTTCAAGGCAGGTGTCCTCTTCGCCCGCAGCGAAGGCATCATCCCGGCACCGGAGTCCTGCCATGCCATTGCAGCTACCGTGAACGAGGCTCTCAAGTGCAAGGAGACAGGTGAAGAGAAGGTGATCCTTTTCAACCTTTCCGGACATGGCCTCGTAGATATGGCGGCGTATGACCGCTATTTCTCTGGCGACCTTGCCAATTACAATGTGTCCGACGAGGAGATCGCAGCCAACCTTGCTGCCAGCGGAGTGGTAAGTATCTGATAATGACACAAGAAGTCCCGCCGCGGCGGGACTTCTCAAGTTTAGGTTAAGTTTTTGGGACGGCGGATTCGGGTTGGCAGTATGTTACCGCCTGTCTCCTTTGTTTCTGATGCAAATTTCGTAACAATGTTTTCTCCCTGAAAATAATTGTGACAGGGACGAACACTATGTGACGAAACTATCGATTTTGGGACTAAAATGCGCATTTTAGGGACAAAATGAGGAAATTTTGTATATTTGTCACGACAAAAACTGGGATATAATTATGCATACTTTGCCCCCTATCATGTTCAAAATGACTACGCGCGTGGTTTACTTTCTCGTGTGCACGTCGTTTTTCTTCCTTTTTCTCATAACATACAATCCGTTCCATCTGGATACGGTGCTGGACATGGAGGAAGGTCTCTATACCTTCAACGTATCCATCATGACGGCGATAGTCTTCGTGGTGCTTGCAGCCTTAGGGACCGCTTTTCACTTCCTCAAGAACGCCGGGAAGGTTACATGGGCCCATTTCATCCTCTGGTGCATGGGCGAGGTGGCAATCCTTTCCATGTTCATTTCCCTGTACATTTTCCTCATGCTGGGGGGCGAGGTGCAATATTTTACGGTGCTTCTTCGCTGCGTAGGCTACTGCTACCTTATCTTCATATTCCCCTATGTCATATTGACCCTGGCATACGATATTTCTGCCATGCATATCAGGGAGAGGGAGCGGAAGAACCAGGTGGCGGAGGACGATTCGCTCATACGCTTCTATGACGACCAGAAGCGGGTGAAGCTGATAATAGCCCAAAGCGCCGTCCTGTATATCAATGCAGACGAAAATTACGTCAATATTTTCTATCAGGAAGGCAGCAGGACCAAGAAATATGTTCTACGCTGTTCAATGCGTTCCCTTGAAGAAACTGCAGAAAAACACGGCCTCGTGCGCTCACAGCGTTCCTACTATCTAAATCCGAGCCACGTGACAATCCTTCGCAAAGATGCAGGCGGGCAGCTTATCGCCGAACTCGATGTGGAAGGCCTCCCGAGCATCCCCGTAAGCAAACGCTATCAGGATTCGCTTGCGAAGATGCTGTAAGCCTAAGTCAGGGCGTCCAGGAATTTGACAATCCTGTCCCTTGTGCGTCGGTTGATGCTGAGGTCTTCGGCGCTTGCCCCCTGCGCTATGGTGATGCCGCCGCAGATGTCGACGCCGGCAAGGGTTTTCCCCTGCAACGCTTTCCTTATCTGCCCGAAGAGTTCTTCGAGGCTCATGCTTCCCTGGTCCCAGTTCGTCCTTGCATAATCGGGGGAGAGTACATCCAGGTCTATCGACAGGTAAACACTCTCCGAATCTTCTTTCACCATCGGGTTGCGCCTCGCTTCAAGCATCCACGAGCCGCAGCTGAGGATTTCGGAGCCGAAAGCGTCCGGCTGGTCGTCGGGGTGATTGTCAAAGAGAACGAGACCGGACGGAGATTTGAGATTTCTGAGCCAAAGTGCTGTCATGTAATGATAATCGCCGCTGTCTATCCAATGGACGGCGTTCAGCGGGCGGCTTGCAAGCATGGAGCATATTTGTTCTTCCGCCGCCGGATCGCAGTATCTGCTGGTTCCCTCAAGACTGCGGAAATCAAGTATTTCGCAGCCTTCCGCAGGAAGCCAGTCTTCGTCGTCGAACATGCTGCTGAACTTGGTAAGGATATGTCTCATTTTGGCCGAAACATGGTTTTACTGCGGTAAAATTAGGAATTTTCACAAAATTTACATACTTTTGTTCAATTTTGAACCCCGATGGAACAATTGCAATCATTTCCTCTAGATTCCGCCAAGGTCTATTTCTCTGCAGATGAATTGACGCTTGAGACCGAAAGTGGACTGGAAACCAAGAAGATGGGTGCTTGGATAGCATCGGATCCGGTGCGCATCCACAAAATGATTGTCCGGGAAAAAATTCTCCAGGTAGATGAATTCGAGGTTCTGCGTCCCCTTGAAAGCAAACTGCGTCGTGCGGATCCGGATTATTATAAAAGGTTCGTAGGCTTGAAGCTCGTGATAGATTATCCGGGCTACAGCAATGGCATAGTGGCCAAGATCCCTTACGAAAACGATCCTGTAGGCTTCTACAAATGGTGGCGTAAAGGTGCTCACGAGGACAAGGTCTATCTTTCCCTCGGCTGGCAGATCAAGCTTTTCCAGAAGGTCGCCCTCATGGATCCGCGCATGCTCCTGAAAAAAGACATGGAAGTACTCAGGCCGTGAGACATATCATCCTCCCCGACGACAGGCCCAGAAGGCTTGTCTTTTATCTTTCAATGGAAGAGTTCGCCGCCCGTGAACTCGGTGGCGGTTTTTTCCTCTGGCAAAGCCGGCCTACGGTCATAATAGGACGCAATCAGGATATGGAGGCCGAGGTGAATCTCGAGTTCTGCAAGGCCAACGGCGTGGAGGTTTACAGGCGTAAGAGCGGGGGAGGATGCGTTTATTCCGATGAAGGGAACCTCATGCTGAGCCATGTCACGGAAGGCACTTCCGTACAGAGCATTTTTGCAGGCTATCTGGAGGCCCTCTGCAAGGCTTTGCAGGGGCTCGGCATCCAGGCTGTCAGCACTTCCAACAACGATGTGCTCGTGCAGGGACGCAAAGTGAGCGGAAACGCCTTCTTCCTGGACCGTGGGATGAGCATGGTACATGGTACATTATTGTATGACAGCGATTTCTCGATGCTGGAAAAAGCCATCACCCCGTCCAGGGAGAAACTGGATTCGCATGGTGTCAAGTCCGTGAGGCAGAGGGTTGCGAATCTGCGCGAATTCGGGCTTGGCCTTACGATGACGGAGCTTAAGGCTTATCTCATAGAGAGTTTCTGCGACAGCGAGTATGTGCTTGGAGATGCTGAAATCGCGGCGATAGAAAAAATCGAAAAAACTTATCTGAAACCTGCTTTCCTGCTTGGGAAAGTCCGTTAAATATCTTATTTTTGAGTCCTATATGGAAGAAGCTATGAAACAGACCTGCCTGCATGCGGCGCATATCGCGCTCGGGGCGAAAATGAGCCCTTTCGCAGGCTTTGACATGCCTATACAGTATAGTGGTATAACCCAGGAACATCTCGCCGTGCGCTGTCACGCAGGCATCTTCGATGTTTCCCACATGGGTGAAATCTTCATTTCCGGCAAGGATGCCCTGCGTTTCGTCAACCATATCTTCACCAATGACGCATCCAAGCTCCTCCCCGGGCAGATCGCCTACGGCATGATGCTGTATCCCGACGGTGGAACTGTGGACGACCTCCTTGTGTATAAGGAAGACGCCCCGGATGAGTTCCTGCTTGTCGTGAATGCGGCAAACATTGAAAAGGACTATGCCTGGATGCTGGACAATGCCGCCGGATTCGAAGTGAAAATCCTCAACGCTTCCGACGAATGGGGACAGGTGGCGGTGCAGGGGCCCGATGCGGAACAGCACGTGTGCAAGGTTCTCGGACGGGACGTTTCCGCATTGTCATTCTACACCTATACATCCTGGGAAGAGAACGGAAAGCGGATAATCGTAAGCCGTACCGGATATACCGGAGAGGACGGTTTCGAGATCTATGCCACGCCGGAGCGTACCATTGAACTCTGGAACGAGTTCCTTTCCGACGGGGTGCTGCCTTGCGGGCTCGGATGCCGCGATACGCTTCGCTTCGAAGCCGGCCTTCCCCTGTACGGAGACGAACTCAGCCAGGATATTTCTCCCGTCATGGCGGGGCTGTCCATGTTCTGCAAGCTCGACAAGGAAGAATTCATAGGCAAGGAAGCCTTGCTGAAGCAGAAGGCGGACGGACCTGCCAAAAAGATAGTCGGGCTCGAAGTGCACGACAGGGCCATTCCCAGGGCCGGATACCCCGTACTTCTTCAGGACGGCAGCCAGATTGGCGTCGTCACCACGGGCTACCGCTCCATAAGCCTGGACAAGAGCATCTGCTTCGCCCTTGTCGATGCGGCATATTCCGCCCTCGGCACGGAACTCTGCGTAGGAATCCATCGTAAGGTGCTTCCCGCGACTGTCATCAAGAAAAGATTCTATCAAACAAACTATAAGAAATGAGCAAGATTTTAGACGAGCTGCTTTACAGCGAATCCCATGAATGGGTAAAGGTTGACGGTAACATAGCCATCATCGGCGTCAGCGATTTCGCACAGAGTGAAATGGGCGACATTACCTATGTCGATGTCCCTGCGGAAGGCGATTCCGTGAATCAGGGAGAAGAATTCGGCGCATTGGAAAGCGTAAAAGCCTCCAGCGAACTCTATTCCCCGGTAAGCGGAGAAGTTGTTGCGGTGAATTCCGGACTCGACGCCGACCCCGGCCTTATCAATTCCGATCCATACGGAGCCTGGATCATAAAGGTGGAAATGAGCGACAAGGGCGAGCTTGACAGCCTGCTCGGCGCCGCGGCCTATGCAGAAATAGCAGGGTAGGACATGGGAACGTTCTGCTATTTTCCTCATACGGAAGAAGATATCCGTGTGATGCTTGAGCGTGTAGGGCTCTGTGACCTAGACGGGCTCTACAGCGATGTGCCCAAGGACTACATATATAAAGGGGAATACGACCTTCCTGCGGCGATGAGCGAGCAGCAGGTCCGCGATTTCTTCGAGAAACTCGGGGAGAAAAACACGAAGCTGAAGGTGCTGGCAGGCCAGGGTGCGTACGACCATTACGTCCCTGCCGTAATTCCTTACATCACTTCCAGGTCCGAGTTCCTTACGGCCTATACTCCGTACCAGTGCGAAATATCCCAGGGAACCCTGCGTTATATCTTCGAGTATCAGAGCATGATCTGCCGGCTTACCGGCCTGGATGTCAGCAATGCCAGCATGTATGACGGCCCCACCGCCGCCGCGGAGGCCCTGCGCATGTCCCTTGCCTGTACGAGGAAGAAGAACAAGCTCGTGGTGAGCACGAGGCTTCTTGAGAATGTTCTCAAGGTCATCAGGACCTATATGAAATATGGCACTGCGGAATTGGTCTTCACGGACGATGTCATGTCGGCCATAGACGCCGATGTGGCCGGAGTCATAGTGCCCTCCATCGGCAGGCACGGCATCATACAGGACCATAGCGGTCTTGCCGAAGCCGTCCATGCAGCCGGAGCGCTTCTCATAGAGTACTGCGACCCGTCCGCCCTTGCGGTCCTTCGTACTCCCGCCGAGTGGGGAGCCGACATTGCGGTGGGTGACGGTCAGAGCCTCGGCATCCCTCTCTGCTACGGCGGACCTTACGTAGGATTCATGGCTTGCAAACAGGAATACATGCGCAAGCTGCCCGGACGCATCGTAGGACAGGCGCATGACGCGGAAGGAAAACGTTGTTATGTGCTTACCCTGCAGGCCAGGGAACAGCATATCCGCAGGGAAAAGGCGACTTCCAATATCTGCTCCAACGAATCCCTGATGGCGCTCTGGGTCACCGTGTATCTCTCCCTGATGGGCCCCGAAGGGCTTAGGAAAGTTAATGAACTGAGTTTCGAAGGCGCCCATTATCTTCATGACCGCCTGCTTGAAACAGGAAAGTTCGAAGAGGCGTTCCCCGGCAAACCCTTCCTCAAGGAGTTCTGTCTGAAACCGCTTGTGAATATGGAGAAACTGCAGCAGGCCCTTCTGGATGCCGGTTTCTTCGCTGCGCTCGAAGTGGATGGCTATGCCAGTTTCTGCGTGACTGAAAAGCATGGCAGGGAGGAGCTTGATGCGCTTGTAAATGTTGTAAAGGAGCTTGCGATATGAAGTACTACGATAAATTGATATTTGAGTTGAGCCGTCCTGGGCGCAGTGGTTATTCACTGCCTTCGCAGGAAAAGTTCAGCTCGCCAGAAAAATGGCTCGCTGACTCTTTTCCTGCCTCAGGCAAAAAGACTTCCTCAGTTGCTGCGGACGGTGCAGCTACCGATGAGCATTTTTCTGCGAAGAGGAGCTGCATCTCCGCAGCAACCCCAAAGGCATTGCTCAGAGCAGCGGAATTGCCACTTCCCGAGGTGAGCGAAGTTGACGTGGTGCGTCATTATACGAATCTTTCCCAGATGAATTTCGGTGTGGATACCGGGTTCTATCCCCTCGGATCCTGCACCATGAAATACAACCCGAAAATCAACGAGGAAATAGCCTCCATGCCGGCCTTCACCGGCCTGCATCCCCTGCAGCCGGCTGAGACGGTGAAGGGAGCGCTGGAAGTAGAGAAATCGCTTGACAAAGCGCTCTGCGCCATTACCGGTATGAAGTCTTTCACCTTCCTGCCATGTGCCGGCGCACATGGGGAACTGACAGGCCTGATGCTCATCCGCGAGTATCATCTTGCGAGAAAAGACTTCGCCCGCACGAAGGTGATCGTTCCCGACAGTGCGCACGGCACCAATCCTGCCAGCGCAAATGTCTGCGGACTGGAAATCGTGGAAGTGAAATCCAACTCCAGGGGGCTTGTGGACGTGGAGTCCCTTAAACCCCTGCTCGGACCGGATATCGCGGCCATAATGATGACCAATCCCAATACTCTCGGACTTTTCGAAAAGGAGATAGGGGAGATTGCATCGCTGGTGCATTCCTGCGGTGCCCTTCTGTATTACGACGGCGCCAACATGAACCCTCTGGTCGGCAAAGTCCGCCCGGGCGACATGGGCTTCGACGTGCTTCACCTGAATCTCCACAAGACATTCTCCACTCCTCATGGAGGAGGCGGCCCTGGCAGCGGCCCGGTGGGCGTGGGAGAAAAGCTTCTACCATATCTCGATAATGTGCACACTTCAGGCTTCCACGGCAATTTCGGCGTCATGCTGAGGGCTTATGCATATATCCTTATGCTCGGCAGGGAGAATGTCAAGATGGTAGGACCTCTCGCCACCCTTGCAGCCAACTATGTGAAGGAAAGCCTGAAAGACGCATACAAGCTTCCTATCGATTCGGTCTGCAAGCATGAATTCGTGTTCGACGGCCTCATCAACGACGGCGGCCATGACGACGTGCATGGGGCAACCACCCTGGATGTCGCCAAACGCCTGCTGGACTACGGCTTCCATGCTCCCACTATCTATTTCCCTCTCCTTTTCCACCAGGCTCTCATGATAGAACCTACGGAAAGCGAGTCCCTTGAAACCCTGGATTCGTTTATCGATGTGATGCACAAGATCGCGGAGGAAGCCGCCGAAGATCCCCGTATCCTTCAGGGCGCGCCCCACAATACACCGATAGGACGACCCGACGAGACCGCAGCGGCAAGACAGCCGGTACTTAAATATTGAATATGAAGATATTGATAATCGGCGCAGGGCCCGGCGGCTATGAAACGGCTGCCGAGGCCCTTCGCAGGGGAATTGAAGTCACCCTCGTGAATGACGGACCGCTTGGAGGAACATGTCTCAATGAAGGCTGTATCCCGACCAAGACATTCTGTGCCTCTCCAAGTCTTCAGGAAGCTATGCTTCGCAAGGAAGAGGTACTTCCGCAGCTTCGCAAAGGCATCGAGTTCCTTCTCAAAAAAGCCGAAATCGTCCAGGGAAGGGCGAAATTCCTTGATTCCCACACGGTGGAAGTGAATGGAAAGGAATATACGGCCGACAAGATAATCATCGCCGCGGGTTCCGGCAGTGCCAGCCTCACTGTCCCTGGAGCGGAACTTGCTCTTTCCTCACGCGAAATGCTTGAACTTAAGGAAGTTCCCAAAAGACTCTGCATCGTAGGCGGGGGAGTGATAGGTCTTGAATTCGCCTCCATTTTCAGGAAATTCGGCAGCGATGTGACTGTGCTCGAGTACTGTCCGGGCATTCTGCCCCGATTCGATACGGACATTGCAAAGCGCCTCAAGGCTTCCCTTGCAAGGACCGGAATCGCAATCGAGACTTCGGCCCAGCTGACTTCCATCACTCGTGACGGAGCGCTGAAACTCAATTATATCAAAAAGGATCAGCAGTGTTCCGTAGAGGCCGATGTCGCCCTTATGGCAGTTGGAAGAAAGCCTGCCCTGGAAGGACTCGGCCTTGATGAAGCCGGGATAGAATACGGCAAGAGGGGAATAAAGGTGGATGAAAACATGTGCACCAATGTCCCAGGAGTCTATGCCGCAGGCGATGTGACCGGCGGACTTATGCTGGCGCATTATGCAAGTGCACAGGGACTTAAGGCCCTGAACCATATCTGCGGAGTCAAAGACGATATCAGGCTGGATATATGTCCTGCCGCTGTCTTTACGGAGCCTGAACTTGCGACGGTCGGCCTTTCCGAAGAGGACTGCGCCGGGCGCGGAATATCTTACCGGGTCCATAAAAGCCAGTACCGTGCAAACGGCAAGGCTCTGGCAAGCGGTGAATCTGAAGGTTACTGCAAGATCATTTCTGAGGAGGGGAGCGGACGGATCCTCGGCGCCCATATCCTCGGGGCTCATGCGAGCGACCTCATTCACGAAGTGGCAGCGCTCATGAACTTCAATGCAAGCGTAGCGCAGGCCGCGGCAGTGATACACGCTCATCCAAGCCTCTCGGAAGTGCTGCAGGCAGCATATCGTTCCTGAAATGAATATCGAGCCGGTTGCCGTTTTCCGTTCGCCTCTCAAGGAGAAGTTCGGTATCCCCAGACAATCGGGTCTGGCACCCTTGCTCAGGGGGTATGTGGAGTTCCTTCCGCCATTTTCCGCGGAAGAGGCACTTCGCGGTCTGGAAGGCTTTGAAAGGCTCTGGCTGATATGGGGTTTCAATCTTAACAAGGATGTTCCTGCAGGGCTCACCGTACGTCCTCCGAGGCTTGGAGGCAACCGCCGTCTCGGCGTGTGGGCGAGCCGCTCGCCGTACAGGCCGAATCCGCTCGGGCTTTCCTGCGTAAAGATAGAATCGATTCCCGGTCCCGGCCGGATAGAAGTAAGCGGCGCCGACCTTGCAGACGGGACGCCGATATTCGACGTAAAACCCTATCTGCCCTATGCGGACGCCTTCCCGGATGCCAAGGGAGGATTTACCGACGGGAAGCTGTGGCCGCCGCTTGAGGTCATTGTACCGCCGTCTTTTTCCGTTCTTTTCAGTGAGGGGGAACTTGCGGCACTGGAAGAAATACTCTCTCAGGATCCAAGGCCCCAGTATCAAGACGATCCCGCCCGCGAATACGGACTATCGTACTGCGGGCGGAATGTGAAGTTCAGGGTTTCCGATAATATCCTTACTGTAACGGAAGTCAGATAAGATTGCCGAGAAGGGAACGGACCAGTGTCCTGGATGCGTTGCTGGTGGCGTTCTTCACGGCCTTTCCTGCAATGTCCTTGCCGCTTGTCCTGCTCTTCTTTCCGGTCACCTTGTTGGCGACAATCGTGCCTGCGGATGCGGTAACGCTGGTAAGTGCGGCACCGAAGGCAGCTTTGGCTATCTTCTGCAGGATGCTTGAAGTCCCCTTGGAATTACCCTTGCGATCGGCTTCTTTGCGTGCCTGCTCTGCCTGACGGCTGATCTCCTCCTGCTGGCGTGCCTGCTCTTCCTCTGCCTTTTTTGCATCGGCGAGAAGAACTTCAAAAGCACTTTCCCTGTCAACGGGGGTATCGTATTTACCGTAAATCATCGAAGTCTTAATGAGCGTGTCCCTCTGAGACTCGGTTATAGCGCCTATCTGGCTCAGCGGGAAGAGAATCTTTGCCCTCTGAACGATCGAAGGAGCTCCCTTGGCGTCCAAAAGCGAAACCAGTGCTTCGCCCGTTTCAAGTTCCATTATGGCGTCTTCGGTGCGGAATGCAGGATTGGTGCGGAATGTTTCCGCGGCTGCCCTGACCGCCTTCTGGTCTTTGGGAGTATATGCTCGCAAGGCATGCTGAATGCGGTTGCCGAGCTGTCCGAGGATGCTTTCGGGAATGTCGGTGGGATTCTGGGTTACGAAATACACGCCGACGCCCTTGCTCCGGATAAGCCTCACCACCTGTTCGATTTTGTCCACAAGTGCCTTGGATGTGTCGGTGAAAAGGGTATGAGCCTCGTCGAAGAAGAATACGAATCTCGGTTTTTCCAGGTCGCCGACCTCGGGCAGACGAGCGTAGATGTCGCTGAGGAGCCACAGGAGGAAAGTGGAGTAGAGCTTCGGATTCTGCATGAGCTTGTCGGCAGCAAGGACGCTCAGGATACCCTTCCCGTCATTGGTCTGCAGAAGATCGAAAATGTCGAACGCCGGTTCTCCGAAGAATTTGTCGGCACCCTGGTTCTCGAGGGAGAGAAGCGCCCTCTGGATAGCACCTATCGATGCCGCGCTCACATTTCCGTAACTGTTCTGGTACTCGGCCGCATGCTCCGATACATAGCCTACCATGGACCTGAGGTCCTTGAAATCAAGGAGCAGCAGGCCCTTGTCGTCGGCAACGCGAAACACTATGTCGAGTACGCCGGACTGCACCTCGTTAAGGCCCAGGAGCCGTGACAGAAGCATGGGGCCCATGTTCGAGACGGTGGTCCTCATGGGATGGCCCTGCTCTCCGAATACGTCGTAGAAACGCACCGGGCATCCGGCGAAAGCCGGGTTCTCTATTCCGAACTCACCCATTCTCTTCTGGATGAATCCGCTCAGGGCGCCTGCCTGGCTGATACCGCTCAGGTCGCCCTTCATGTCCGCAAGGAAGCAGGGTACGCCTGCCTGGCTGAAAGTTTCCGCAAGAACCTGCAGGGAAACGGTCTTACCGGTTCCGGTGGCTCCCGCTATCAGGCCGTGCCTGTTGGCCATCTTCCCCTCCAGGGAGATGGGGCCTTCGCTGCAATGGGCGATGTAAAGCCCTCTTTCCGGATCCAGCATATTTTACCTCCTGCCGTGTTTGTGTCCTTTCTTACGCTTCGATGCGGCATAGCCGATGACGATTGCGACAAGGACCACTATTATGATTATATAGGTAAAGGAATTGGCATTGTCGCCTTTTACCCTGGACCACATGGCAAGAAGCTTGTCGGTATCCTTGCCCCAGTCGTGCTCGAGCGCGCAGCGGTCGATGACGGCCTTGTCGGGATAGAGCACGGGGTTGACACGGATGGAATCGGCGTCGGGGCCGAAGAAATAGCTCAGGTCAACCGGCTCATATTCCTCGTCGATCTGGCTTTCGAGTACTTCAAAGGCTCCGTTGGCCGCTACGTAACCGGTTTCTTCCATGTTGCGGATGGCAATGTCCGGGCGGCACATGAAGTCGATGAAATATGTGGCGGCCTTGACGTTCTTCGCATACTTGGGGATCACCCATCCGTCGAACCATACGGTGCTGCCTTCCTCGGGAACGATATAGTCGAGATCCACTCCTACCTCTGCGGCTTCCTCGATCGCCCACACGGCGTCTCCGCTCCAGTTCAGGGATACGACACCGCGTCCCTTGGTCATCTGATCCTTGCCGAAATCGGCTTCCCAGCCGAGTACGCCGTCCTTAACCTGCTTGAGATAAGCTTCTACTGCAGCTATGGATTCGTCGGAAGAATCGTGCATGAGCTCTTCGAGGCTCACTTTGCCGGACTTCAGCTCTTCCTGCTTGAGATAGATGAGAACGGGACCGTAAACGTCGCGCGGAGCGTCTTTTATGAGGATGCGTCCGGCGAATTTAGGGTTGCGGATGATATCCCATGTCCCGGCCTCCTCGGGGGTGACTTCCGCCTTGTTATAGATGATGCCGGTGGTGCCCCACATGTAGGGGACGGAATATTCGTTGGCATCGATGTCCGGATTGATTTCCCTGAACATCTTGAGCATGTAGGGAGATTTGTTCAGGGCGATGTAGTTGATGGAATCCGGGATGGATGCGAAATCGAGGGGAAGGATGAGCCCGTCGTTGAGCATGCGCTCGATGATGTAATCCGAAGGGCAGACGACATCGTAGTCTTCATGTCCCTTCTCGATCTTGGAGAGCATGGTCTCGTTGATGTCGAAGGTCTGGTAAACCACCGTGATCTTCTCACCGGTCTTGGCCTCGTACCAGGCCTCGAATTCAGGGAGGACCGATTCGTCGATATAATCGGACCAGTTGTACACCTTAAGAACCGTGCCGCGGTCGCTGCCGCATGCTGTTGCGGCCAGGATGGCGGCCGCAAGGGCGAGAGTCTTGAATTTCATCGTTTATTGTCGTTTTTGGAATTTCTGATGTTGATAAGCAGCAGGACCACCAGTATTATGAGGAAGATGATGGTCATGAGAGGTTTGAGTTCGGGGGTGAGCCCGCCCTTGCGCGCATCGGTATAGATGAACGTGGAAAGGGTGTCGAGCCCGATTGTCCCCCGCGTGAAGAAGGTCACGGCGAAATCGTCGAGACTCATCGTAAAGGAAAGGATGAATCCTGATATCATGCCGGGACGAAGCGCCGGGACAAGGACCTTGCGTAGGGCCTGCATGGGAGTGGCCCCGAGGTCAAGGGCGGCCTCGTAGATGTTGGGATTCAGCTGTGAGAGCTTAGGCATCACGTTCAGGACCACGTAGGGGGTGCAGAAAGTGATGTGGGCGAGGATCACGGTAGTATAGCCCTGGCTGATATGCAGGAAAACGAAAAGCAGGAACAGCGAAACGCCCGTGATGATATCCGGATTGATCATCGGGATATTGTTCAGGAAACTCATGACAGCCCTGTTCCGAGGTTTGAGCTTGGAGATGCCGATGGCGGCAAGGGTGCCAAGAATCGTGGCGGCGGTCGCTGCCGCGAGTGCTATCAGGACGGTGTTCTTCACCGCAGAAAGCAGCCCTGCGGAATTCTGCATGGATCCCGTGAACAGGTTCTGGTAGAGCCTGAGCGAGAATCCGGTCCAGTTGCCAAGGGATTTGGCCTCGGTGAACGAGAATACCGCTATGAATACGATGGGTGCGTAGAGCACTGCCATGAGCACCCAGAGGTAGATCTTTGCAAAAATGCGTCCTCCTTTCATCATATGGCCCCTCCCGCAGCGTCTTCAGTATTGCCGCCGCCCTGCAGGACGGTGGTAATGGCGATTATGATGAGCATGATGAGCGAAAGCGCCGCACCGTAATTCCACATCGAATTGTTGATGTTCTCCTGGATGATCGTTCCGAAGAGTTTTATCTTGTTGTTGGTGAGGAATTCGGAAATGGCGAAAGTGGACACCGTAGGCATGAAGACCATCATGACTCCGCTCCATACTCCGGGCATGGAGAGGGGGAGGGTCACCTTGCGGAAAACTTCCGCCGGCGTGGCCCCGAGGTCCTGTGCGGCTTCCGCGTATGATTTGTCCATCTTGTTGAGCTGGTTGTAGATGGGGTAGATCATGAAAGGAAGGAAGTCGTAGCACATACCGAAGAGCAGGGTGCCCTTGCCCAGCTGGATGCCTGCCATATTGAACAGTTCAGCCGTTGCCAGGGTGCGCATGAGGGCGTTTATCCACATGGGCAGGATGAAGAGTACCACCGTCACCGCGCTTCGGTTGAGATTCTTGTCGGCAAGGATGTATGCCGCAGGATAGCCCAGGAGTATGCACAGAAGCGTATTCTCCACCGCCACTTCGATGGACAGGGCGAAGGTGCCCAGGGAATCGCCGTCGGAGAAGAACTTCGCGATGTTGGACAGCGTGAAGTGCCCGCTGTTGTCCTGGAAGGCATATACAACCACCATTATCAGCGGCAGGACGACAAATAGAAGCAGGAAGATGAAATAGGGCAGGGCCCAGGTTGATCTCTTATTCATTTCCGTCGTCTGCTTTGACAATTTGAATGTCCTTTGGAGCTATCCTGATGCCGACGAAGTCGTTCTTGTCCCAGACGTCGTTGGTGTCCACCCAAATCTTTTCGCCGCTCTCTGTCTTTATGGTAAGGTGATAGTGGTTTCCTTTATAGAGGATGAAGTCCACGTTTCCGGTGGTCACGGCTTCGTCTTCATGGTCCAGAAGGTCCACTTTGCCGAAGGCGATCCTTGCGATCACCTCGTCTCCGGCCGAGAATCCGTCGGTGGAGCATTCCCACTCGGCTCCGAGGAAGGATACGCGTCCATCGGCGACGACGCTGGCGCGGTAGCTGTTCTGCGTACGCTCCTTCTTCATTACCTGGATGTCGCCGGGACGGATATGCATGCCGACTGTGGTGCCGGGCTCGAAAGCGTTGTAATCCTGGATCATGAGCTCGTTGCCGCTGTCGGTGTCCACGAACATCTCATAGTGGACGCCCTTGAAGGTGCAGCTGCGCACTGTGCCCGTAAATTGTTCGCCTTCAGTATTTTTCTTTATGTAGATATCTTCAGGCCGGATAACTACGTCCACGGGAACATTCTCTCCGAAGCCCTTGTCCACGCAGTCGAAATCGTGCCCGATGAAACTCACCCGCTTGTCTTCGATCATGGTTCCGTTCAGGATATTGCTTTCGCCGATGAAATCCGCCACGAAACTGTTGACCGGCTCGTTGTAGATGTCGGTAGGGGTGCCTATCTGCTGGATCTTGCCTTCGTTCATCACCACTATGGTGTCGCTGAGGGTAAGGGCCTCTTCCTGGTCGTGGGTCACGTAGATGAAGGTTATGCCGAGCTTCTGGTGCATTTCCTTGAGCTCTATCTGCATGTCCTTGCGCATCTTGAGGTCCAGTGCGGCGAGGGGCTCGTCCAGAAGGAGAACCTTCGGCCTGTTCACGATGGCGCGTGCAATGGCTATGCGCTGCTGCTGACCTCCGGAAAGGGTTTCCACGTCGCGGTCCTCATAGTCGGACATAGCCACGAGCTTGAGCACTTTGCGTACGCGTTTGTCTATTTCCTCTTCGGGAACCTTCTTGAGCTTGAGCCCGAAGGCGATGTTGTCGTAAACATCGAGGTGCGGAAACAGGGCGTAGCGCTGGAAAACCGTATTCAGGGGCCGCAGGTGCGGGGGAGTGTCGAGAATGTCCTTGCCTTCGAGCAGGATGCTGCCGGAATCCGGACGCATGAAGCCCGCAATCATGCGGAGGAGGGTTGTCTTGCCGCATCCGGAGGGGCCGAGAAGTGTCAGGAATTCTCCTTTGCGGACATAAAGATTGATATCGTCGAGCACTTTCTTTTCGCCGAAGCTCTTGCAGAGATGCCCGATGTCTATGATGCGTTCTTCGCTTGCCATTTACTTTCCGATATGGAGGTTCAGATAATACATTACGCCGGCGGTGAGCTCATAAGCACCGCTGATGGTGCTGCGGGAGAATGCCGCATGGACCCGCAGGTCCCTGCTCTCCCTGAGGGGGAACCAGTGCGCGCTTGCGCCGATGTTCCACTGTGTCCCGGCTTCGTCTCCGGGATACCAGCGGGCATGCTCGATTCCGCCTTTAAGCTGGAAATCGAATTTCTCGCCCAGTGAGTACCAGAGGGAAGCGTAGGCGCTGTGCCCCTTTGTGAGATAGCCGTCCCAGTCGCAGACTGCATTCCAGTAGTCGATTCCTGCTGCGAGGGCGTCCGTAATGCTTATTTTCTGCCCGAGGCAGACAAGGGGATAGTATTCCCCGTCGCCTTTCCCGATGGCGGAAAAACTCCATATGTTGCTGAAAATGCCATATTCACCCACCCATTTGGCCGAATAGTTCCAGATACCGCTGCTGAAAGGCCTTTCTCCGTAGGGGGAAGTGCTGATCTGCGCCGCGAGGGTGGTGTTTTCAGATTCGTTCGTCCATCCGAAAGCTCCCTGCCACTGATAGGGAGCGAAATTGTTCCATAGCGTGGAAAGCATCTGGGGATGCACGTCGAAGTCGTAGTCGTCGAACTCGAAACCGCCGAGATAGACCATGTCCTTTCCGACATTCACCCAGAAATTGCCCAGGCTGTAGCTGAGATATGCCCAGTCGCACCAGTTGGTCCAGTCGCTGTGCCAGGTGTACTTGTAAAGGTCCGTGACATAGCTGCCGTCCCACTTCCGGTCCGTGAGCCCGAAGCTCGCCCAGTGGTTTTCAACGCTGAAAGAGAGATTCTCAGTGATGTTCCCTTCGAAGAGGGTGTAGATTGAAGAATTGCCGAGAGTAGGGCCGCCTTTTTCTTCGGTCTTTCCTACAGGGCCATACGCGCCGAGGTCGAGCCTCGGGATAATAGTCAACTCGGCACCTGTGCCGGGTTCGTCAGCCTCTTGTGAGAACAAGAGGAAGCAGGGCAGCGAGAGGGCTGCACAAACTAGCAGGATTTTCTTCATTAGGCCGCATAAAAAATTATTTGGTTCAACTTGGGCGCAAAGTTATAAAAATTGTTGATAAATATACTGTTTGCATTTGAAAAATTGAGGCGTGTATTTGCTATATTTGCACATCACTGAGAGTACGATGATCCACGTCTTTTGCAAAAACAATTCTGCGAGCAAATCCTTCAGGGAAGGAACCACTCTGCTCGACATGCTTCCGGAGTTCAATTTCGACAAACCCTTCCCGATAGTATCGGCCAGGGTGAACAACGTCTCACAGGGACTCAAGTTCCGGGTTTACAACAACCGCGACGTCGAATTCCTGGACTGCACATCCCCCAGCGGCATGCGCGTTTACATCCGTTCTCTGAGCTTCCTGCTGTGCAAGGCTACGCGCGACGTGTTCCGCGGAAGCCGGATATATATCGAGCATCCCATCTTCCACGGCTACTACTGCGAGCTTGTGAAGGCGGACAAGAAGCCTGTGACTCAGGAGGATATCGATAAGATAAAGGCGAGGATGCAGCAGCTCGTGGACAAGGACATGGCGTTCCACCGCTATGAGGTGCAGACTCCGGAAGCCATCCGCATCTTCCGCGAAAAGGGTCTCGACGACAAGGTGAAGCTGCTCGAAACCAGCGGGGAAGTGTATATGAACTATTACACCCTCGGCCGTACCGCGGATTATTATTATGGAAGGCTGGTGCCGAGCGCCTCTTTCCTCAAGGTGTTCGACCTGAAGCTGTATCATAAGGGAATGCTGCTGCTGGGTCCGGACAAGCACGACCCCTATAAACTCGCTCCCTATGTGGACCAGCCCAAGACCTTCGCGATGTTCTCGGAGAACCTCAAATGGAACAATATCATGGGCTTGCGGACAGTGGGAGACCTTAACCACGCCCTGCTCGAAAATGGCGGCAGCGACTATGTCCAGATTGCCGAAGCCCTACAGGAGAAAAAGATCGTGCGCATAGCGGAGGAGATAGAGAAACGCTACCGCTCGCGCAGCAAGGTGAGGGTAGTGCTCATCACAGGCCCGTCAAGTTCCGGAAAGACTACATTCTCCAAGAGGCTCAGCATCCAGTTGAAGGCATGCGGACTCCGTCCTCTTAGCTTCAGTACTGACGATTACTTTGTGGACAGGGAGAAAACCCCGCTTCTGCCGGACGGAAGCTATGATTTCGATAATTTCGACACTGTTGACCACAAACTTCTCGAAAAGGACCTGCTCCGCATCATATCCGGAGAATCAGTGGAAGTCCCCGAGTACAACTTTGTCACCGGCAAAAGGGAATATAAGGGAAAGATGCTCCGTCTCGGCCCCCAGAACGTGATTATCCTGGAAGGGATACATGCCCTGAATCCCCGTCTGACCAGGAAAATTCCCGATTCGAAAAAGTACAAGATATTCATTTCGACTCTCACCGGCACGGCGCTTGACAACCACAACTGCATTCCCACCAGCGACAACAGGCTTCTGCGGCGTATTGTCCGCGATGTCAACAAAGGGGCTTTTACGGCTCGTGAGACCATCAGCCAGTGGCCGAAGGTGCGTGCTGCCGAAGACGAATGGATTTATCCTTATCAGGAGATGGCCGACGTCATGTTCAATTCCGCCTACCTCGTGGAATTCGCGGTCCTGCGCAATCATGCCGAACCGATACTGCGGAGCGTCCCCAAAAACTGCCCAGAATACAGCGAAGCCCACCGCCTGCTGAAATTCATCCATTATTTCACTCCGATAACGGACAAGGAAATACCTCCGACCTCGCTGCTCAGGGAATTCGTCGGAGGGTCGAGTTTCAAATACTGACCTCTCTGATGGCTGCGAATGCCTTTTCGCATGCCGCATCCAGCTTCACTTCCAGATAATGGGAGATCATGCGCGGGTTGTGAATGTCGCTGCCCGCCATTGAATAGTAGCCGCCTTTGAGCAGATGCAGGGCCCTTTTCTGGACGCTGGTTCCGTACATGCCTGCAAGGGATCCGAGGTTCATCTGAAGCATGATGCCCTTGTCGCGCAGCTTGTCATATTCGCTCATCTCCATATACATATATCTTTCGGGATGGGCGAGGATGATTTCATATCCGGAGGTCTGGATGTTGAAAAAGATATCGTTCAGACCCGACGGGGGCTGAAGGTAGGACGTTTCCACGAGAACTCGGTTCCCGTCACCGTGGGTGAGCAGGTCGCCGTCGGCAAGCCTCTGCAGGAAAAGCGTGTCCAGCATGTATTCCGCCGCCAGATGCAATTTTATTCCGCCCTTGTATTCCCCGCGGAAGGCTTCGAATCGGGCGCGCAGGCCTTCAGTCGTGTTGGGGACGTCCGCCATGACGTGGGGAGTGAATACCACTTCCCTGATTCCGAGTTCTTCGTAACGTCCGAGAATCTGAAGACTGTCTGAAAGCTTTTGCACGCCGTCATCTACCCCCGGGAGGATATGACTGTGGCAGTCTGTAAAACCGGAAAGGTCTATGGGCTTGTTATGACGGAAAAGAAACATATGTCTGCAAAGATAAATCTTATTTCCTTAATCTGAGACTGTTGCACACGACGCATACGGAGCTGGCCGCCATGCAGGCTGCTGAAACCATGGGGTTGAGTGCGAGACCGAAGAGACCGGCTGCGGCGGGGATTGCCAAGATATTGTAAATGAAGGCCCAGAAGAGGTTCTCCGCCATGATGCGGGTGGTCTTTCTGGAGAGATGCAGCAGGTCGGGAATGCGCCTGAGGTCGGAAGATGCTATCGTGACCATTGCGGTCTGCATTGCGACGTCGCTGCCCCTGCCCATGGCGATGCTGAGGTCGGCGAAGGCGAGCGCCGCACTGTCGTTGACGCCGTCCCCGGCCATTGCGACATTTTTTCCACCAGCCTGCAGCCCCTTGATGAATCCGGCCTTGTCGGCGGGTGTGCCGGCTGCAGATATCTCGCTGATTCCCACTGCCTTGGCAACGGCTTCGGCGGTTTCTTTCCTGTCTCCGCTGCACATATAGACTGCCACTCCCATGTCACGGAGCCTGGCCACGGCTTCGGCCGATCCGGCCTTGATCCGGTCTTCTCCGTTGTGTTCGTCGTTTTCCAGGGGTCTTCCGATTGTTATGGTGCCGGTCTTGTCAAGCACGACGGCATCGATACCTCGGGCTACCAGGAGGGCGTCGGCGTCTTTTATAAGGATGCCCTTCCGCGCTCCGTTCCCGATGCCGCATACTATTGCAGTCGGCGTGGCCAGCCCGAGGGAGCAGGGGCAGGCTATTACGAGAACGCTTACGGCCCGTAGCAGTGAAGCTGAAAAAGAGGCGTCTGCGATGAAGAACCATCCGCAGAATGTGAGGATGGCAATAGCCAGGATGACCGGCACGAAAACCGCTGCCACCTTGTCCACGCTGCGCTGAATGGCCGGCTTGCTTCCCTGGGCGTCCCTTACCATATTTATAATGGATGCGAGAACGGTGTCCTGTCCTGTCTTTTCGGCCATCACCACGAGGGTGCCCGCACCGTTCCTCGTGCCGGTGAAGACCTTCGATCCGGGGCTTTTCTCCACAGCTGCGGATTCACCGGTAAGCAGGCTTTCATCCACCTGGGACCGGCCTTCCACTACGGAACCGTCCACCGGGAACGCCTCTCCGGGACCTATGCTGATTTTCTCGCCCGGGAGTATCTTCCGCCCTTTGGGTCGAAGGTCCATCAGCGCGCGTATGGACGCTGCCGTCCCCATCTTGGATTTCTCCTCGAGCACCCTGCCGAGCAGGATGAAGGCGGTAATCATCGCTGCGGAATCGAACCAGAGGCCGTTTCCGGGCAGGATAGTGAGGCTGAGGACGCTGAATGTCCAGGAAATGAGGGTGGAGAGGGAAACGAGAGTGTCCATCCCAGTTTTCAGGTGCCGGATCTGGACGAATGCGTTGCGATGGAAAAGCCTTCCGCACCAGAAAACTGAAATCCCGGATATTAGCATGAGCAGCAGCCCTTTACCTGGGAACTGCCGGAAGCCCATCTGGAGCAGCATTGTCAGTGCGGCAAGAAACAGGGACAGTTTCATGTCCCTTTTGAGGGCGATATATGCATCCTGGCGGATGCGTTCCGCTTTTTCTTCGGCTTCCGTTGAAAGGTCGGAGTCTTCTTCGTCTTCGTCCCCGTTGAGGATGAGATCGTAACCGGCTTTTTGTACGGCATCCCTGATCTCGGCGGACTTTACTGTACCGGGGTCGTAATCCACCTGGGCGCTGTTTCCTGCAAGACTGACGCTGCAGGCGCTCACCCCCTTCATATTCTTGATTGTCCCTTCCACCCGCGCGACGCAGGCCGCGCAGCCCATTCCGGTAACAGGGAAGTTTCTTCTTATAATATTGGACATATCGGTCAGAGTTTACGCAAATTTAGTTAAATTTGCCGAATATGCGTGATTTTGTCTATTATACTCCCACCGAGGTGGTTTTCGGAAGGTCGGCAGAAAACCGTCTTCCTGAACTTATCAAGAAGTATGGTGGAAACAAGGTTCTGATACACTATGGCGGCGGCAGCGCCGAGCGCAGCGGGCTTCTTCCAGGAATCCGTACGGCCCTCGAAGCCGCAGGCATAGCTTACAGCGAACTTGGAGGCGTGGTTCCCAATCCCCGCCTGAGCCTCGTCCGGGAAGGCATATCATTGTGCCGCAGGGAAGGGGTGGATTTCATCCTCGCAGTAGGCGGGGGGAGCGTGATAGATTCCTCGAAAGGCATCGCCTACGGTCTTGCATATGACGGCGACATCTGGGATTTCTTCGACGGTAAAGCGGCCCCTGCAGCTGCCTGCCCGGTCGGGGTAGTGCTCACGATTCCGGCTTCCGGAAGCGAAATGTCGGACAGCACCGTGCTCACGGATGACGTGAACGGCCTCAAACGTGGCTGCAACAGCAATTACTGCAGGCCCCGTTTCGCAATAATGAATCCTGAACGTACTTTCAGCCTTCCTGCCTACCAGACGGCATGCGGCATCACCGACATAATGATGCACACCATGGAGCGCTATTTCTCCAAGGAAAGGATGAATATCACCGACGCCATAGCGGAGGCTCTCATGCGAAGCGTTTTCAACGACGGGAAGGCCCTCATGAAGAATCCTGAAGATTATGCGCTCAGGGCGAGCATGATGTGGGCCGGGAGCCTTTCCCATAACGGACTTACCGGCTGCGGAGCTGTCTCCGACTTCGGGACCCACCGTCTCGAGCACGAACTTAGCACCATGTACGGGGTGGCTCACGGAGCCGGACTGGCTGCGCTGTGGTGCCACTGGGCCCGTTATGTGTTCCAGGAGGAGCCCGCGCGTTTTCGCAGCTTTGCGGTAAATGTGCTCGGCAGGGAAGACAATTACAGCTGTGACGAAGAGGTTCTCGAGGATGTCACGTCCTGCATGAGGGATTTCTATCATGAAATAGGAATGCCGGCGAGCATCCCGGAACTCATAGGCCGCAAGGCTACGGCGGAGGAAATCTCCCTCATGGCCGAACGCTGCAGTCGTGGAGGAAGTTTCCGTGTCGGCAATTTTAAGCAGCTCGGCCGCAGGGAAATGGAAGAAATCTACAATCTTGCAAACTCTTGATGAAGCTAATCAATAATCATAAACCAAATCTACAAATGAAAAAGTACTTGACAATCGTCGCTTCGGCAATCCTCATGATTGCAGGAGCACCTCTTTACGCCCAGACGGCGCAGGAGAATCTCGACCAGGCCAAGGCGGCTCTTTCCGATGCGCAGAAGAACTACGACAACGTGTCGAAGCTCGCGAAGAGGAAAATCAGCGCAAGCGAAGAGAGCATTTCCGACCTCAAGCTCAAGATCGAGAAGGACAACCTTTCCATTAACGAAATCAATGCCCAGGTAAAGCAGAAGCAGCAGACCCTCGGTCTGAAGAAGGACGCTTACAAGGCAGAGAAGAAAGCCCTTGCGGCGGACGGCGGTCTCACCAAGGCCGAAAAGCTCCAGCTGAAGGACCGTGAAAATGAATGCAAGGCCATCCAGACCGACATCAAGAACGATCAGGGCAAGATCAAGACCCTCAAATCCAGCATCTCCGACAAGAAGAACGCCATCAAGAGGGAACAGGCTCAGATCAATCAGAGCAAGGCCGACATCAGCGCCGCCAAGAAGCAGCTCTCCACCGCCAAAAAGAGCGTGAGTGCAGGCAAAAAGGCAGTTAAGGCCGAAAACAAAGCAGCAGCAGCCGAGGCAAAGGTTGCTGCTGCCGAGCTTAAAGCCGCTCAGACCGCCCAGAAGGCTGCGGAAGCCGAAAAGGTGATGAGCGATGCCAAGGCCGAGGCTTCAGCCAAACTGATTGCAGGTGCTTTCGACAATGCGGCCGCCCAGCTCAAGTATCTCATCGCCGAGTGCGAGGAAGGGGACACCGTGCGTATTCCCATGACTCTCAATCCGGACGGAACGATCAAGTACGTTCCCACGACATCCTGGGTTTCAGGCTTCCTGCCCGGAACGCTCTGGTACATGTATGAATATACAGGTGACGAGTATTGGGCCGAGCATGCCAAGAAACACACTGAAATCCTTAGCGATATCCAGTATTTCACGAAGCATCACGACGTAGGGTTTATGATTTATTGCAGTTACGGCAACGGACTTCGCCTCAAGGGTACCAAAGAGTATAACGATGTCATCGTGAACACCGCCAAGTCCCTCTGCACCCGTTTCAAACCGGCAGCCGGCGTCATCCAGAGCTGGGGAGCGAGCGAGAAACTCGATCGCAAATGCCCCGTCATCATCGACAACATGATGAATCTCGAACTCCTTTTCCGTGCAACCCAGATTTCCGGAGACTCCACATATTGGAATATCGCGGTTTCCCATGCCGACAAGACCATGCAGAACCATTACCGCCCGGATTACAGCACCTGGCATGTAGTGGACTATGATCCTGAAACTGGGGAGGTCCGCCACAAGAAGACTGCCCAGGGTTATTCAGACGATTCCGCATGGGCCCGCGGACAGTCCTGGGGCCTTTACGGCTACACCATGGCATACCGCTTCACCGGATTCAAACGTTATCTGGATCAGGCCGAGCATGTGGCGGCTTTCCTCATGAACCATCCCAGGCTTCCCGAAGATGCCATACCTTATTGGGATTACGATGCACCCGACATCCCTGCGGCACCCCGTGATGCTGCAGCGGCCGCGATCCTCGCTTCCGGACTTTACGAGCTTTACACCTTCACCGGCAAGGAAGAATACAAGGCTCACGCCGACAAGATCGTGTTCAGTCTTTCCACGCCTGCATACACCGCGGACCTTGGAAGCAACCACGGTTTCCTTCTCCTGCATTCGGTAACTTCCTTCCCTTCGGGAACAGATATCGACAAGCCTCTGAACTACACGGACTACTATTATCTCGAGGCACTCCTTCGCAAGAAGGCTATCGAGCAGAAATAGCTTCGCTGACGGCCTTTGCGACGGCATAAGCGCCCGACCATGCGGCCTGGAGGTTGAATCCTCCCGTAACAGCGTCAATATCGAGAATCTCCCCGGCAAAATAAAGGCCGGGGATTTTTTTGCATTCGAGAGTCCTTGGATCCACGGCGCAGGCAGCCACACCTCCGCATGTTACGAATTCTTCCTTGCTGCGGGACCTGCCGGAAAGCATATAGGAATCGTTGCAAAGTACGGCGGCAAGACGCCTGATGCCGGCATTGCCGCTTTCGCCCCACCTCTGTGCAGGCTTTATCCCCGCCTTCGTGCAAAGATGCTCCCATAAGCGGGAGGGAAGCGCCTGTGGATGGGCATTCACTATGAGCCTGGCCGGATTGTCCTGCTTCAGTTTCTCAAGCGTCTGTATGCTTTCGGCCTCGGACATGTTCATCCAGTTAACAAGAACCCCGGCATGGTAGGACTTGTCGGCGAGATGCCTGGCGGCATGGGAAGAAAGCTTGAGAACGGCCGGGCCGCTGATTCCTGAATCCGTTATGAGGACCGCACCTTCGGAACGGAAGCCTGTGCCGGCGATAGCTATGGAAGCCTGCGCCGAAATGCCCGCAAGGGAGCACAGGCGGGATTTTCCGCCATCTGCCGTATCGGAGAGTTTGAATGCGAAAAGGGAGGGGAGAGCCGCTTCTTTTTCTATGTCGAGATTCCAGAGGATCTGCATTCCAGGACCTCCTCCCGTCGTGACGATGGTAAAATCGGCACCGTCCGGGTCTATGCTGTCTATTTCGTTTTTGCAGATGAGATCGACGCCCTGCATCCCGTCACGGATGGTCCGGACAATCTCGGCCGCGTCGTCGCTTATCGGAAAGACCCTTCCGCCTTCCTCTACCTTGAGCAGGACTCCGCGTTTCTCGAACCAGGTCATGGTTTCCGCAGGGCCGAATTCTCCCAGGAGCCTGCTCATCAGCCTGTATCCCCTGGGGTAAACGGCGGCAAGTTCGCGTCCGGAAGGCATTGCCAGGCCTTTCGCCGTAGGGCGCCCCTTGAACTGGGGCCAGCCTGTACTTTCGAAAGTGTTCGTGAGATTGCAGCGTCCTCCTCCGGTGTGAAGGAGCTTGACCATAGGGCGATAGCCGCGTTCCAGCACTTCGATGCGGACGTCCCGCCCCGCCCTGACGCCTTTTTCCTTAAGCATCCCGACAAGGTTGGCAGCACAGAAACATCCGGCTGCACCCGCACCTATTATTCTTACTTTCATCCTCGGCTAAGGTACGGAAAAAATCGCTATATTCGCCATTCAAACATAGATGTGTTATGATAAGACAAATTACACCCCAGATCCTTTATATCGGAACGGACGACTGCAAAACTTCCCTTTTTGAAAACCAGTACCCCATTCCGGATGGCATGGCCTACAATTCCTATCTTCTGAAGGATGAGAAAACGGCCATACTCGACACCAGCGACGCCGCCACTGCCGAAGATTGGAAAGACAATCTCAAAACAGCTTTGAAAGGCGCTGTGCCCGATTATCTCGTCGTTCACCACCTGGAACCGGACCATTCAGCCCTGGTGGCATGGGCGCTGGAAGAATTCCCCGGCATCACCCTGGTCGCCTCGGCCAAGGCGATAGCTATGCTCCCGCAGTTTTTCGAAGGGATCGACCTTGCCGGAAGGACACTGGCGGTGAAAGAGGGAGACGTCCTGGAGCTGGGCAGGATGAGCCTGCGCTTTTACGGTGCACCCATGGTTCACTGGCCGGAAGTGATGGTGAGTTACGAGCAGGGGAGCGGCACGCTTTTCAGCGCGGACGCCTTCGGCAAGTTCGGCGCTCTCGGGAAATGCGGTTTCAATGATTCCGAAGATGACGACTGGGCCTGCGAGGCGCGCAGATACTATTTCAATATATGCGGCAAATACGGCGGCCCGGTACAGACCCTGCTCAAGAAACTTTCAGGTCTTGAAATCAAGAGGATTTGTTCCCTTCACGGCCCTGTGCTCGAGAATCCGGCGGAATTCGTTCGGCTATATGACATCTGGAGCAGCTATGGTGTGGAAAGCGAGGGAGTATTCGTCGCCTATGCTTCCATTCACGGTGGAACCGCCGAGGCTGCCGGGAAATTCGCCGAAATCCTCAAGGCCAAAGGCTGTCCGAAGGTGGTCCTGACCAATCTTGCCGAATGCGACCAGGCCGAGGCGGTGGAAGATGCTTTCCGTTACGGGAAACTCGTCGTGGCGGCAAGCTCATACGATGCGGGTCTCTTCCCTCCGGCATTCAGCTTCATCCATCATCTGCAGGACAAGGCCTGGCAAAAACGCCGTGTCGGACTCATCGAGAACGGCTCCTGGGCTCCGACGGCGGGACGCGTCATGCGCGAAATGTTCTCCTCCATGAAAGAGGTAAGCATAGCAGAACCGCTTGTTACGATAAAGAGCCGGATGAAATCTTCCGATCTCCCGGCCCTTGAAGCTCTTGCGGACGCTGTTCTCGCTTAGGAGAGCTGCTCCGGTATATGAAGTTCATATCGGGCGATGTCGAATTCCCTGTCATCGCCCATATGTTTTCCAAGGTCGTCCGAGATCTTGATCACCTTCTCCCAGGGATCCTTGCCGCTCATGCGGCAGCGGGAGAGTTTCATTACGATATTGGCGGGTTTGTACCCTTCTATACCTGGGTCGCTGGTGATATTGGTTCCGATTCCCGCACTCACTTTCACGCGTCCCCTGAAATAGTCGACGACCGACTTGTACCTCGGGAAATCCAGCGCGTTGCTGAACACTATAACCTTGCTCATGGGATCGATTCCGAATTCCTTGAGCCTTGCGATTATGGCGTCTCCCACTTCACGCTCGTCCCCTGAATCCTGGCGGAAGCCGTCCAGCAGCTTGGCCTGTTTCATGGAGAGGGTACGGAGGAAAGAGCGGGTGGTGAAGGTGTCGATGAGCGCGGTGCCCAGCGCACCGTCATATACCTTGATCCAGTCTTCCAGGGAAAGATAATTGGCCCTCTTGTAGCCGAATACCCCGCTGTGGAACATTACCCATTCGTGGGGGAAGGTCCCTACAGGGGTAAGGCCGTATTTCATGGCGAAATACACGTTGGATGTTCCTGCGCAGTATTTGGGGCATTTCTCCTTGAGTTCCCGGACGATTGCGTCGTGTAGATCCGACGAAAAGCGGCGGCGTGTGCCGAATTCGGAAAAGAGCAGGGCGTGCTCATTGGCAAACTCCAGCTTCCCGTCGAGAATGGAAAGAGCCTCTTCCATATCCACAACCTTCCCGTTGTAGCGGTTGCGGAGCTCGGCGACTATCGCAAGGATGGGCACTTCGTAGAGAGTTACCTTATACAGATAGTCGGTAACCTCTATCTGCAGATGGCCTTCCGCGTCCAGCGAAGCCTCGATTTTGTCCGGCTCGAAACTGAACCCGTAGAGCCACTCCCAATAATTGCGGCCGATGTATTTGATGCGGGAGCACACATAGTCGAACTCCTGGCGGTCGAGACGCAGCTGCCCGAGCTTGCGGAATTCGTCCTTCAATGCGTCCAGAAAGTCCTGGTCATAGACTTCCGCCGCGCGGTCGTTGAATTTGAAAGTGCCCTCGGCGAGAGGGTAGAGCTGGAAGTAAGCGTTGGACGTTGAAAACTTGTAAAGATCTGTGTCCAAAATGCTGAGAATCATCTTTTACTGATTTTTATTTCGCGTGGCAAAAGTAAGAAAATGCCGGGACATAAGCAAAATATTGCGTATATTCGCAACATGAACGAAGAGTTGAATCTGGTCAGGGACCTGGCTGTAATCCTCATTTCCGCAGGCATATTCAGCATAATCTGCAAAGCCCTTAAACAGCCTTCCATACTTGGTTATATAGTGGCCGGATTCATTATCAGTCCCAACCTCGGCCTTTTCGGCATTTCCAGCATGGAAACCGTCCATCAGTGGTCCGAAATAGGCATCATCTTCCTCATGTTCGGGCTCGGACTCGAGTTCAGCTTCAAAAAACTGCTGTCCGTGGGAAGCCAGGCCGTGACTATAGCCGGGAGCAAGTTCCTGGGCATGTTCATAATAGGCTTCACCCTGGGGCAGACCCTTGGCTGGTCGGGGATGGAATGCGTCTTCCTCGCCGGTCTCCTTTCCATGTCTTCCACCGCCGTAATCATCAAATCCTACGACGATATGGGGCTGAAGCGCGAACCTTATGCGCAGATGGTCTTCGGGGACCTCGTGGTGGAGGATATGTTCGCCATACTCATGATGGTGCTGCTTTCCACCATGGCGGTGTCGCACCGCTTCGCCGGCGGAGAGATGCTCTTCAATCTCGCGAAACTCGCTTTCTTCCTTATACTCTGGTTCCTTGTCGGCATCTACCTCATTCCCACGGTACTCAAGAAAGCCAAAAAGTACATCAATGACGAGATCCTGCTCATAGTGAGCATCGGACTGTGCTTCGGCATGGTGACCCTTGCCAACCTGGCCGGATTCTCTTCCGCGCTCGGTGCATTCGTCATAGGTTCCATCCTTGCCGAGACAGTGGAAAGCGAGCATATCGAAAAGCTGGTCGTCCCCATCAAGGACCTGTTCGGCGCCATATTTTTCATATCGGTGGGAATGATGATTTCCCCTTCGGTGATAGCTCAGCACTGGGCCTTGATCCTTCTGATAACAGTCGTGGTGCTTTTCTGCGACACACTTTTCGTCGGAATCGGCGTCATACTCGCGGGCGGTGGATTGAAGAATGCCTGCTATGCGGGACTCAGCCTCGCCATGCTCGGGGAATTCGGATTCATCATCGCCGGCGTGGGCGTGAACCTGGGCGTGATGAGGGAATTCATCTATCCGGTAATCATCGCCGTATCGGTAGTTACCATCCTGGTATCGCCATACATGCTCAGACTCGCTCCGGCGCTGCACAGGCTGCTTCTGGCCAAACTTCCCGAGGCATGGCTGTCCAAGGTCGAGAAACCTGTCAGGAACGGCCGCAGCAGCGAAGAGGAAAAGAATGCGTGGAAACTGATGATACGGGCCTATGTCACGAGGCTGGTCCTTTATTCCGTTCCCACTATCGCGGTCATTATCAGCTCGAAGAGCTATCTTTCCCCGCTTATGGACAGACTCCTGCCTTCACTTGGCACCGGTCTGCACAATTTCCTGATGATAGTGCTTACGCTGCTTCTGGTGTCGCCTTTCCTTTATGGTCTGAGCGTCTCTTCCGGCAATATCAACAGGCTGTCCAGCAGACTTCTGGAGGAGAAGGAGAGCAATATGTACCCGATTGTCGCGATGATCCTTTTCAGAATAATCCTGGGAGTGTCCTTCGTTACGGTCATCGTGGAATCCTATATGAATCTGGAGGGATGGGCCTTCGTCGCCCTTATAGTGGCGGCTCTGCTGATCTTCGTAGTCCTGAAATATTTCTTCAGCTACTACGCCGGGCTCGAGGCTAAATTCCTCGCCAATTTCAACGAAAAGGAAGAACTGCAGAAGAAAAATGCTCCCGTGACCACTACGATAAAGCGGGAGCTTGGCTCGTATAATGTCCATATTGAGCAGATTACCCTCTCCGCCGATTCCAGTTTCGCAGGGAAGCGGCTCTCCGACCTCCCGATCAGGGCCGAGTCCGGGGCCAATATAATTAAGGTCATCCGGGGCTCGCGTTCTTTCACGATCCCGGCGGGCGATTTCGTTTTCTATCCCGGGGATATCATCTCAGCCGTGGGCACCGACGCTCAGCTGGGTGCTTTGCGCAATATGGTGAAAGATTCCGAGGAAATCCCTGCCGATGCGGCTGCCTCCGCCGAGTTCAAAGTGCGCAAAGTCCTGCTGAAGGCGGATTCTCCGTTCACCGGCAAGCGTCTCGACGAACTCCGGCTCCGGGACCGCAAGGCCATGATAGTGAGCGTGCTGCGGGGAAAAGAATTCATCACCAACCCTGCTCCCGACTTCGTTTTTGAAGAAGGAGACGTTGTATGGGTGGCAGGGGAGAAGGCTCAGCCGTAGATTATCCCGTCCATTTTGATGTCAAACTTGTCCATGGGAATGCCGTCGAGCATTCTTTCACGGAAACAGAGGCATAGTTTGACAGTGTTGCAGTCCTGAAGGTAGCGGTCGTAGTAACCTCCTCCGTGTCCGAGGCGGTTTCCGTCGGCACTTGCCCCGAGACAGGGCACTATTGCAAGGTCGATATCCTCCTTATTCACTTCAGGCAGATCGTCTCCCGGCACGGGAATGCCGTATGGCCCGGGTTTGAGGACGGTATCTTCCTGTATTTGAACGGCTTTCATCTGCCCGGGACCGCTTATCCTGGGGACGCATACTCTTTTGCCAAGCCGCAGGGCCGCGGAAATTATATCTGAAGTATCGGCTTCGCCAGGCATGGAAATATAACAGAATATCGTCTCGGCATTCAGGAAGTTCTTGTCCGAGAGGACTTTGTCCCGGATGAGTCGGGAGGCTTCGGCAATGCGGGCTTGCGTCATTCTGATGCCCTTCAGGAGCATGCGCAAGGCTGCTTTGTCTGTATGTGATAGGTCGCGAGTTTCCATTTTGGCGCCTGTTTATGTCTTTTTGGCGAATATACTAAAAAATGCCTATATTTGCCGCGTTAACAAACTTAGTTATGAAAAAACAACTTCTGACTTTCGCGGCAGTCCTCATGACAGGTACATCCGCACTCGCAGGTGGCTATCTCACCAACACTAACCAGAACGTGGCATTTCTCCGGAACCCGGCACAGACCGGAACAATCGGCGTCCATGGCGCCTATTCCAATCCTGCCGGCGTAGGTTTTCTAGATAAGGGCTGGTATTTAGGACTGAATTCCCAGACCGCTTTCCAGACAAGGCAGATCGATTCCGATTATGCTCCTTTCGCACTCGGACTCCAGAATGAAGGCAAGTCCAAGAAACATTTCGAGGGCAGGACCACCGTTCCCGTGATTCCTTCCTTCGACCTTGCTTATGTCCATGACGAGCATTGGTTCGGTTCCTTCCACTTCGGAATCACCAGCGGCGGCGGAAAGGCCAATTTCAAGGACGGTCTCGGCTCTTTCGAAAGCCAGATTGCCATTATCCCGGCAGCCCTGAACGGAATTGTGGGCGCACAGGCATTCATGTACGATTCCAAGATAAAGATGCTGGGAGAACAGTACACTTTTTCCGCCCAGCTTAATTTCGGTTACCGTCTGAATGACAATCTTTCCTTCTCTCTCGGTATCCGCGGCAACTATCTCAAAAATCATTTCGACGCCTCCATCAAGGATATTCAATTCTCCTATGCAGGTGGCCCCGCGGCACCCGCTGCGACAGTGCTTATCGGTGCCCTTGGCAACATGGGAATGAATCTGTCTCCCGAGCAGCAGGCAGCGGTGCAGGGGATGTTCGCCGACCGTGAACTTGACTGCAGCCAGAGCGCTATCGCATTCAATCCCGTAATCGGTATCGACTACAAGATCGGCGGACTCAATCTTGCCGCACGTTATGAGTTCAACACATCGGTGCGTCTGAAGAACAAGACGGCAGAAGGCAAGGATGCCGGTCTGGAACAGTACAAAGACGGCCGTGACGACCTCGCAGCTGACATTCCCGCCATTTTCGCCTTCGGAGCACAGTATTCCATCCTTGAGAATCTCCGCGTGAGCGCAGGCGCAAACTACTATTTCGACAAGCAGAGCAAGGTTTACAATTCCGCAAGCGGAAAGAACGACAAGACCGATCTGATAAACGGCAACAGCTTCGAACTGCTCGGCGGAATTGAGTGGGATCCCTTCAAACAACTCACTGTCGGATGCGGTGTCCAGTACGCACACTTCGACTGGGGCGAGGATGCCGCCTTCCTTACAGACCAGTCGTTCAATCCCAATTCCTTGTCAGTCGGTGCCGGTATCCGTTACAATGTAACTGAAAAGATAGGCATCGACCTTTGCGTCTTCAAGTCTTTCTATTCGCACCTTACAAAGAAAATGGACGATTATAACGGCGTAGGCGCCGCTACTGCCGCCAAACTCGGGGCACTCGGACTTCCTGCCGGAACACTCGATCCTTCCAAACTCATCATCCCCGGCAGCGACCGCTTCTACCGCACCAGCTTCGTGTTCGGTGTAGGACTCAACTTCGCATTCTAATCCAATACAATATGAGCTTCAAACTTATCGACCTCCCTTATGCTCCGGAAGCCCTGGAGCCCGTAATCAGTGCCGAAACGCTTGGCCTGCATCATGGAAAGCATCTTCAGACCTATGTCAACAACCTGAACAATCTTCTGCCTGGCAGCGGCTTCGAAGGCCTGCCTGTCGAGGAGATCGTCAAAAAAGCAGACGGCGCCATTTTCAACAACGCCGGCCAGGTGCTGAACCACAACATGTATTTCGCTCAGTTCCAAGCTCCTGTGGATGACAACAAGCCGGATGCGGCAATCGCAAAGGCAATCGATGCGAACTTCGGCTCGTTCCAGGCCTTCAAGGACGAGTTCTCCGCAAAGGCTGCCGGGCTTTTCGGTTCCGGCTGGCTCTGGCTCTCTGCCGATTCCGAAGGGAAACTTGTTCTTACCCAGGAAAGCAATGCGGGCAACCCTCTCACGAGGGGACTCAAGCCCCTGCTTACCATCGACGTGTGGGAGCATGCCTACTATGTTGACTACCGCAACCGCAGGCCCGAGTATATCGCCAATTTCTGGAAGATTGTCAACTGGAAGGTGATAGGGGAGAGATTCGAAGCTTAGTCACGGTCGAACAGACCGCATATCCTTTCAAGCCACGCCGCATCGATTTCGTCGAATGCGGCGTAGTTTTTACTGTCTATGTCCAGTACGCCCGTGATAATGCCGCCCTTCCTAAGGGGGACGACTATCTCGCTCCTGCTTTCGCTGGAGCAGGCGATATGGCCGGGGAATTCATCGACATCCGGGACAACCACGCTGCGGTTTTCCTTCCAGGCCGTGCCGCAGACACCCTTGCCGAAAGGTATGCGGGTACAGGCGACAGGCCCCTGGAAAGGCCCGAGTTCGAGATAATCTCCTTTTACCAGATAAACGCCTGTCCACCAGAAGCCGAATTCTCCGTGCAGCAGGGCGCAGATGTTGGCATAATTTGCAATATCTCCTGCATTGATGTCGATCAGCGCCGCCGCCTGTTTGGCGACGAGGGCATATTTCTGTTCTTTCTCTGTCATTCGGGTCTCTTTTTGTGCCAGTTTCCATAGATTTCGCTGACATTGCCGGCGGTCATGAAACCTTGCAGTCCTTTGTTCTTTATGAAGTTGAACAGGCTTGAATACTCCGCTTGTGTAAGCAGCGATACGATTTCCACCTTTTCTTTGCCGGAATAGCCGCCCTCAAGGTAGTAGATGCTGCATCCCCTGTCAAGCTTCTCGATTATGAAGCGGCGGATTTCCTGATAGTCGTCACTTATTATGCACACACGCTTGCGCTTGTTGAGCGTGTCCGTGAAATAATCTACGGCTATGCCGTTGATCCAGGTGCCTATGAGGCCGATCACAACCATCCGGAAAGGATTAATTGCGAAAGCGGAACAGCAGATGAGGGCTCCCGCCACCGTGACTGACGCCCCAATGTCGATATGGGCGTATTTGTTAAGTATCTTGGCGAGGATGTCCAGGCCTCCGGTGGATGCGTTTATCCTGAACAGAATGGCCTGGGAGATGCTTAGCATAAGCACGAAACAGATAAGGTCCAGCCAGGGATCGTTCATTACCGAGCCTCCGTCCGTAATGACTTTCTCCACGGGCAGTATTATCTCCCACATGTCCACGAGAGGGCCCAGGATCATGGCGGTGTAAACCGTCTTCATCCCGAATTCCGGTCCTATAAGCAGCCAGGCAAGTATGAGCAGGAAAGCGTTCAGAATTATGATTATCGTGGAGACCTTGATGCTGATGCCGATGCCGCCGAACACTTCGGCAAGGACTATCGATAGACCGGACATGCTTCCTATAATGAGTTTGCTGGGCATCAGGAAATAGTACACTGCCGCAGCGCCCACGGACATGCCGAGGGTCATGATAAGGAGTTCCTTCCAGAACTTAAGTGTTGCAAGTGGTTTGAGGTACTTGGTCATAGCTTATTTATTTCCTTCAAATTTGGCAATTTGCTTTGAAATATCAAAATATTTCTTTATTTTGCTAACAAATAACAATTATATGAAGGGAAGAATCGCTGCAATATTCATGCTCCTGGCGCCTATGGCCCTCAGCGGGCAGCAGAAGATAGACAATCTTTTCGTGGACATGAGGACTTCTTTCCATCAGCAGTCCGGTGACGAAGGCTATGAAAGCCAGTTCACAGGGGATTATCTTAATCTGCACGTACTCGGCTACATAAACCCCAAAGTAAGTTACAGGGTGCGGCAGCAGTTCAACAAAAAGGTGTTCGATGAACGCAATATGTTCAACGGCACCGATTTCCTGTATGTAAACTGGCGCGTCTCGGACAGGTGGAACTTCCTCTTCGGGAAACATGCGGTGCTGATAGGCGGGTATGAATTCGATGCTGCGCCCATAGACGTTTATTACTACAGTCAGTTCTGCAACAATATCTATCAGGGATTCACCTTCGGGGCCTCCGTTTCCTATTCACTGGCGGAGAACCAGCGCATCGTGGCCCAGGTCTGCAATTCGCCGCTTTCCCTCGGCCTCCAAACGGTATTCGCCTACAACATCGCATGGACCGGGCAGTTCTCTCCATGGTGGAAGACCATCTGGACAAGCAATCTGGTGGAAGATGCGGACAGGCGCATGATCCACTACCTCGCATTTGGCAACCACATGCAGTGGGGCGGGCTTCTCTTCGACATAGATTTTATGAACCGCAGCGGATTGAGCCGCAGGCAGCGTCTGCTAAGCGACTATACCGTCATTTCAAAGATAATATGGAGCGTCGGGAACTGGAATATCTGCGCCAAGGCAGGATATGAAGCCAACGACGCCGGCAACATTGATTCGGGAGGCCGTCCGTACGACCTGGTCATCGCTCCGGGAACGGAGTATCTGTATGCGGGCTGCGGCCTCGAGTGGTTCCCGTTTGGAAGGGATAATATGCGCTTGCATGCGGTATATTACAGGGACAATGCGATGCACAGGAACAATTTCGATCTTGGGGTTACCTGGAGGGTGGATATTATCGGAAGCAGATAGGACATTGTAGAAAAAAAATGCTATCTTTGGTTCGTATTAAGAAACCAAGTACTAAACTTAATGCCTGAACCATCGCATACCACCGTGGTGGAAGTATCTGATTTGCAGCGCGCCCTTGGCCTTAAAGGCTTAATGGGCAGAGCATTGGCGAAAGGAATCCACAGACTTCTCGAACTCGACAAAGTAAACGACATCCAGTCCAGACACTCCGGACTGCAAGGCGCCGACTTCGCGCAGAAAGTCCTTGAAGAGGTCGGTGTGGGCTTCGAAATCCCCGAGGGGCAGCTGGAAAATATCCCGAAGGAAGGTGCTTTCATCACTGTCAGCAATCATCATTACGGAAGCCTGGACGGTCTCATCCTCTGTTCCGTAATTGCCAGGCTGCGACCCGATTTCAAGATACTTACGACTTACCTGCTTTCCCTGATACCGGGACTGCGGGATTCCTTCATTCCCGTGGACAACTTCAAATCGGGAGACGCACGGAGCGTCAGCGGAATCCGTGCCGCCCTCAGCCATATTTCGGAAGGAAAGGCCATAGCGTTCTTTCCGTCCGGAGAAGTGGCTACGGTGCAGCCGAAACGTCTCCGCACCAGCGTGAGCGGCAGGAAGGTGGTCGAGGATATTCCCTGGGCGGACAATATCGTCAAGCTGATAAAGAAAACCGGATATCCGGTAGTACCTGTATATTTCGACGGCGGGAATTCCAGGATCTTCCATCTGCTCGGCAAGATCCATCCACGTCTCCGCACCCTGCGTCTCATCCATGAGATGTTCAATAAATCCGGGAAAACGATCCAGGTGCGCATAGGACGGCCCATCCAGCCGTCTGAACTCGCCGGACTGACCCTGGCTGAGACCGGACGCTATCTGCGGGCCCGCACCTATGCCCTCCAGGCTCTCTGTATGCCGGAGAAATCGGCCGCCGGGCACAACTGGGGTTCTGAGCTGGTTGCAGCCCAGCCATCCGACGCCATTAATGCAGATATCGAAAAGCTTAAGGACAGGATGCTCTTTGAGACCGACGGCTACCGGCTCTATTTCTTCAAGAGCGGTGAAGCTCCTGCCCTTATGAAAGAGATATATCGCCTCAGGGAAGGCACCTTCCGCTCGATAGGCGAGGGGACGGGCCTGGCGCTCGATACCGATAATTACGACCGTTATTACAGACAGCTGGTTCTCTGGAACATAAAGAATCAGGAGGTCGCAGGCGCCTACCGTATCGGATTCGGCCCCGAAATAGTCTCCGCCCTGGGTATCGGTGGCATCTATTCCGCCAGCCTTGTCCGCTACAGCCCCCTTGCCGCCGACGTCCTGTCCAAATGCATGGAGCTCGGCCGTTCTTTCGTGGTTCCGAAATATCAAAGGGAAATTCATCCGCTCAGGCTGCTTTTCGCCGGACTTTCGGTAGCGACCCTGCAGTGTCCCGGAGCGACTCATTTCATAGGTCCGGTGAGCATCAGCAACGATTATCCGCATTTCTACAAGAGCATGATCGTGCATTTCATGTCCCGCTGCAGGCCCCTGGAAGGCGCTGACAGGATAGTCAGTCCCACACATCCGTTCGTGCCGGATTACCTGACGGTGAATCCCGACGACCTGCTCCTGGGAGCAAGGGGCGATGTGGACCGTTTCAACAGGCTGATGGGAATCATATCGGATTCTGCATACCGTGTGCCGGTGCTTATCCGCAAGTATATAAATTGCGGAGCCAGGACCGCGACATTCAATGTGGATCCGCTCTTTTCCAATTCGCTGGATGCGCTGATCCTGTGCAGGCTGGAAGATTTCCCTGAGACCACCCTCCTGTCCTTCCTGCGCGGACTCCCCGAAGACCTTCAGCAGCAGGTGGTGAACCATTTTTACGGCAGGGATCTGTAGAGTATGGACAGTCCGTTCTGGGTATATCTCATCGGCTTGCTGGGAATGGCGCTGTATGGCGTCAGGATCCTGTTCCAATGGTACAAGTCGGAAAAATCCGGGAGAGTCGAGAATCCCAAGGAGTACTGGGTGATGAGCAGCCTCGGAGCGATAGTGCTTTTTGTCTATGGCTGGCTCCGAAAAGATTTCTCAATTATCTTCGGCGAGAGCGTAGGATATTATATCTATATGTGGAACATCTCGTCCATGGGGCTTTACAAGAAGGTGCCCCGATTCATAATAGTGATGCAGGCACTTTTCCCCGTGCTGATCCTGGCTTTGATGATGTGGGACCTGGACGAATTCACGGAAGCTTTCCTTCGCAATGACGCAGTGCCTCCCGAACTCCTGCTCTTCGGCGTGCTTGGGCAGTTTACATATGAGATACGCTCGGTTTACCAGTTGATTTACAGTTACCGGCGGGGCCGTTCGGAATTACCCCTGGGACACTGGGTCCTGGCCGTGGTGGGCTCGCTGATGATAATAGCCTACGGCCTGATACGTCACGACTGGGTGCTCGTAATCGGGCAGTTCGCCATAGTCTTTTCCTTCAGGAATATTATGCTCTGCTTGAAGAGCGCCAGGCGTGCTGACGGACAAGTGGCCGATAATTAGCGTATTATCTTACGTACCGGATCGCATGTGAGGCCGATGCCCAGCTTGTTGAAGGTCTTGCGGTCCACTTCGCTGAGCATTACCGACGAATGCACCTGCGCCCCGGCGAGTTTCGGCAGCTGGTCGAGGGCAATCTTGCAGTTCTCATCTATCAGGCTCATCATCGATATCGCAACCAGAACCTCGTCCGTATGTAGGCGGGGGTTGTGTCCGTGCAGGTATGAAACCTTGGTTTTCTGGATGGGGGCTATCATTGTCTGGGGAATAAGCTTCACATTGTGGGCTATGCCTGCCAGATGCTTGAGCGCGTTAAGGAGCAAGGCTGCGCTGGGCCCGAGGAGAGGGCTTGTTTCGGCGGTGATGATGGTGCCGTCCTCAAGTTCTATTGCCGCGGTGGCCACACCGGATTTTTCCAGCCGTTCTTTTGCGGCGACTGTGGTCTTCCTTTCCGCCGTGCTGATTTTCGATTTTTTCATCAGCAGCGACAGCTTGTTGACTTCCGCTTCGGAGGCTTTCCCGTCCGCGAAATTGCAGAGTGCGGCGTAATAGCGCCGGATTATCTCCTGTTTGGATGCTTCGCGGCAGACTTCGTCGTCGCAGATGCAGTATCCAGCCATGTTGACCCCCATGTCCGTGGGAGATTTGTATGGAGTGTCCCCGTAGATGTCGTCAAACAGCGTATTCATCACCGGGAATATCTCAATGTCCCTGTTGTAGTTTACAGCGGTCTCGCCGTATGCGTCCAGATGGAAGGGGTCTATCATGTTCACATCGTCGAGGTCCGCGGTGGCGGCCTCGTAGGCGATGTTCACCGGATGTGAAAGGGGGAGATTCCAGATGGGGAAAGTCTCGAACTTCGCATATCCTGCCTTTATGCCGCGTTTGTTTTCCTGGTATAGCTGGCTAAGGCAGACAGCCATCTTTCCGCTGCCGGGACCGGGTGCGGTGACGACTACGAGGGGCCTGGTGGTAAGGACATAGTCGTTCTTGCCGAAGCCTTCTTCCGAGTCGATCAGGGCGACGTTGTTGGGATAACCCTCGATGGTATGATGATAATATACCGTGATGCCCATGTTCTCCAGGCGTTTGCGGTAGGCTTCCGCACTGGACTGCCCGTTGAAGTGGGTGATGACCACGCTGTTGACGCTGAGGTCCCTTGCCAGGAATTCGTCGCGAAGCCGGAGGACGTCCACGTCGTAGGTTATGCCCAGGTCGCTGCGTACTTTATTCTTTTCTATATCCAATGCACTGATTACGATGATGATTTCCGCGTCATCCTTCATCTGCATGAGCATTTTCAATTTGCTGTCGGGTTCGAATCCCGGAAGGACGCGGCTCGCATGGAAGTCGTCGAAAAGCTTGCCGCCGAATTCCAGATAAAGTTTGTCGCCGAAAGCGGCTATGCGTTTCTTGATCTGTTCCGATTGGATTTTGAGATATTTCCCGTTGTCGAACCCGTATTTCATGATGATAGAAAAATTAAATACGGGTAACAAAGATAAGCGATTTTTCGGACTTGTCAAATACCTGACAAACTGAAAAATCGCTTGTGGGCGCTGGCAGATTCGAACTGCCGACCTCTTGCGTGTGAAGCAAGCGCTCTGAACCGACTGAGCTAAGTGCCCGATTTGGGACTGCAAAAATAATAATTTCAGTTGGAAAACCTACAATTATTTTGAACTTTTTGCAATCTCGTCTTGAATCGTATGCTTATTATTCCGAGTGCGCAGACAGAAAGGGAGCAATCAGTGGGTAAGTACCGGGAATTCCGAAATCCTAAGCCTGGTGCAGCCGTAGGGAATCAGCTCGATGCTGTCGCGCTGTGAGACCTTGTAAACGGACTGGTGCGTAACGCCATAGCCAAAAAGCGGGCTCCAGGGCATAGGTCCGGCCTGTCCGCCGTATTCCTGCCATTCGGGGATGCGGCTGGCGCAGACCTTGATGCTGACGGGGGAGGATTCCGCGTTCCAGGGCCAGCGACTGCCGAGTCTGCTGCTGTCGGTGACTGCTGCAGGAAGGGCATCAGGATTCTTGAATTGCGCCCAGGTGAGTCCGTAGTTCCAGGGCGAAGCGGGCAGGACTTCATAGCAGAAATCGCCGTGGAATCGTTTCTGCTCGCCTTCCAGGGCGGTCTTTATCCAGTTTTCCTTGATGCCGAGGGCATATACCAGCGGTCCGCGTTCTACCGATATGGCGTTGGCGTGCCAGCGGGATATGCGTGTTTTCATGGGAAGGCAGAGTTCCAGCAGGTCGCCGTCTTTCCATTTGCGCGATACAGTGACCATACCGCCTCCGTCTGTGAGGACATCTGCCCCTTGTGCGATCTCTGCAGCCCGGCCGTTGACCTTGATGCCCGCGCCTTTGCACCAGGAGGGGATCCTGAGTTCAACAGGGAAGGCCGCCGCTTCTGGCATGCTGAAACGGAAACGGATGCTCTCTTCCATAGGATAGGCAGTTTCTTCTTCGATGCTTACAGCCTTTCCGCCAAGCTCGGTATTTACCTTGCATGGAGCGTAGATTACTGCCGCCAGACCGCCTTCGGAAGTGTTGTACCAGAGGTTCTGGGTAAATTTGGGCCATCCCTGATGCATGTTTGTGAGGCAGCAGGGGTAGCCGCTGAGGAAGCCGAAAGCCAGTGCGGTTCCGCCCTGCGGGCAGTCGAAGTCGTGCAGCCCGATGGAGGCCGATATCTGGTTGGCCTGCTGGAAGTACTGATGATACTTGAAATCTTCGCTGACCTGCGCCGGAAGCACGTTGAAGGCCACTTTCTCGAGCTCGTCGGCAAAACGCACATCGCCGGTGACCTTGAGCATCTGCTCGTATGAGAACATCAGCTCCACGGCGGTGCAGAGCTCGCTTCCGTGCACGGGGGAATTGTCCCGCAGGGCTTCATCGGCCCCGTACATCCCGTTGGGCCAGCCGCTGAAGCGGCGGATGTCGTCCATCGCCTTGAAAACCGCGTCGAGATATTTCTGCTGAGGGTCAATCTGCCACCAGATCACCGGCTCCTTGAGACCCTGGGCCAGGTTTACTCCGTGTATGCTGCCCTCGGTGGCGAGCATTTCGCCTTTGAGGAATCCAGCCGTATAGTCGATTCCCTGCCCGTGAAGCAGCTTTGCAAGGTCCAGCAGCCAAGGCTTGCCGGTCTTGCCGTAATACCAGAGAAGCACGTCCAGGTTGTCGCCCTCGCGGAATTTCGCCCAGTAGGACCACTTGTCGATTGGCTGTACCGGAAGAGAATCCAGCTGATAGCGGAAATAGCCGTCGAATACGTCCAGCACCCGGCCGTCTTCCGTAGCGTTGTAATACTGCTGCAGTATCTTGAGGGCCACCATCTTGGGCCACCAGTCGAAAGGCTTGCCCCTCTGGAGACCTTCTATATAAGGATAACCTTTGTCAGGTCCGAAGTAGCCGTTGGGCTTTGCGCTTGCGAGCATCCAGTCCACCCATTTCTGCGCTTTCGCCTTGAGGGCCCCGTCGTCAAGGATATAGGCGAGGGGGAGAAGTCCGTCCACCCAGTAGGGACCGCGTTCCCAGCGGTCGCCGGTGCCACCGAGCCATCCGTTGTCCGGCCCGAGCACCTGGGAATAAGTCTCGTCCAGGTTGGCGGTGATGCCGTCCCTCTGGCGGATGAGCATCTCTTCGAGCCAGCCTTGTGGGCGGATGGCCCCGAGGGGCAGTTCTTCATAACTGCGATTGAGTGTTATCTGGCTCCTGCAGGCTGCAAGCGATATCAGGATGAGGCAAAATGCGAGTATTTTTTTCATAGGCGCTAAGATAGTGATTCTGCCTTAATAAAAGGTAGAAAAAAAATCGCAAAAGGTGTCATGATAAGTGGAAAGACGAAATTTTGTTAATTTTGTATCCCTACTAAACCAAAACTCGAACGTTATGAATCGCGAAGAACTTAAAAACATCCTTCCCCACAGGGAACCTATGCTCCTGGTGGACAAATGCGAAGTGGATGGAGAGTATGTAAATTCTGAATACACTATACCCGCCGATGCCTGGTTCCTTCAGGGACACTTTCCCGGTTATCCTGTGGTCCCCGGCGTCATCCTCTGCGAAATAATGGCGCAGTGCAGCGTGCTCCTGATTCCGGTGGAAAAACTCAAGACAAATACGGCTCTTTACGGAGGCCTTGACAACATAAAGTTCAAGAATTCAGTTTTTCCGGGCGACACCGTCACCGTGAGGGCGCATCTTACCGATGTCCGCTGGCCGCTTTTCAATGTGGATGCGGAAGCCAGGGTGAACGGCAAGCTTTGCGTAAAAGGCACGCTGAAGTTCTATCTGGTACCTAAAGAGAATCTTAAAGGAATACAATGAGCGCACCTATAGTCTCAGAGAAATTCGTAATCCAGAGTTACGAGACTGACGTCAAGGCACGTTTTAAACCCACTTTCCTCCAGGACCATCTGCAGGAAGCTGCCTATCATGGCTCGGAATTCTGCGGGGCAAGCTACGAACAGCTCCGTGAGAAGAATCTTTTCTGGGCACTGAACAGGATGCATTTCCACGTGTACGAATGGCCTTTGTGGAACGACGAGGTGGAACTTCGCACCTGGTCCCGTGCCCAGGTGGGCCCCCTCTATCACAGGAACTTCCGTCTTTTCAAAGATGGTAAGGTCATTGCCGAGGCAACCTCGGCATGGACCATCCTGGACCTCGCCGCCCGCAGTATCTGGCGGGGTGAAGCCCCCTTCGACGCCAGCCTGCATTATGATGAAGACACCCTTCCTTTCTGCAGCAAGATTGTCATTCCCAGGGATATCGTATTCGAAAAAGGAGGGGAGAGGGACGCCCTCTACTCCGATCTCGACACGAATTCACATGTGAACAACTGCGTCTATCCGGGATGGGCGGTGGATACCCTCCCGCTCGAATATCTCATGGACAGGGACCTGCATGACGTGCAGATCTGTTACTATCATGAAATCCATGCAGGAGACAAAGTGGAACTGCTCCGTGCCAAGGCCCCGAATTCAGAAGTCTGGTACGTCCAGGGACTTGCAAACGGAACGCAAGCCTTTGTCATAAGGCTGGAATTCTAAAGAAAAAGGGACCTTGACGGCCCCTTTTTCAGTATTATTCAGTGGAATAGTTGTCGAAATATCCCTGTACCAGCACTATGGGCGTACCTTTGTCGCCTGAGCCGCTGGTGAGGTCGCACAGGGACCCGATCAGGTCCGTGAGCTGCCTGGGGGTGGTGCCTTCGGATGCCATGCTGCCCTTGAGGTCCGCATCTTTGTGTCGGATACTTTCGGATATGGCGTTCCGCAGCTCTTCACCGCTCAGGGAGGCGAAATCGTTGTCGGCGAGATATTTGATTTTCAATTCGTTGGGTGTTCCTTTCAGGCCGTCGGTGAAAGCGGGGGATACGACGGGGTCCGCCAGTTCCCAGATTTTCCCCTGGGGATCCTTGAAGGCTCCGTCTCCGTAAATCATCACTTCCACATGCTTGCCTGTGGCGTCCAGGATGCGCTTCTGGATGTCGAGCACAAGGCCCTGGCAGTTCCTCGGAAAGAGTTTTACGATGTCCTCGCTGGCCTTGTTGGAGCCGAGCAGGCCATAGGTCTCGTTGTATCCGCTCCCGTCCACTGGAGAGGTGAGGATGTCGTCGAGACCGAGGACCACCCTGGCACCTGCATCGCGGAGAAGCCTCTTGCTGCGCTTGCGGGTGTGGATGTCGCAGGCGATGACGGTGTCGGTGTAGTTGAGTATGGCGAGCGCCCTGTTGGCAAAGACCACCTGGACTTCAGCTCCGCTCTCTCGTATGAGCTGCATGTAATAGTCGATGTAATCGATGCCGGTAAATTCGTGAAGGTTCACGCCGAACAGTTCGCGGTAGCGCTCGAGACTGAGGACGTCGGAATAGGGATTGATTCCTACAGCGTCGATCTGGTCCAGGCTTACGAGGGAATTTCCTACTTCGTCCGAAGGATAGGAAAGCATGAGAACTATTTTCCTGCATCCTTTCGCTATGCCTCGCAGGCAGACCGCGAAACGGTTGCGGCTGAGGATGGGGAAAATGACGCCTACGGTCCCGCCGCCGGTTTTCTCGCGCACGTCTTTGGCGATCGCATCCACGGATGCATAGTTCCCCATTGCTCGGGCGACGACGGATTCCGTTACACATACAACATCCCGGTTACGAATGTCGAAGCCCTCTTCCCGAGCGGCTCCGAGGATGCATTCGCATGCAATTTCTGCAAGATTGTCACCCTGTCGGATGATAGGGCAGCGGATACCGCGGGACACGGTTCCGACTCTTCTCTGATGTAGTTTGTCCATTGTTGTAAGGATTACTTTCAAAGTTATCCCAAAATCGGGATATTATCAAATTTTTCCTCAAAAATTATCAACAGTCGCTGTGGATATTTTTTGAAAAAAAATCCTTGCAGCTAAACTTGAAAAAATGTAAATTTGTGTCCGGTTGTTGGTAGGAATTCTTTAACCTTATATATTATTATATGGAACGAGTTTACTCTGGCAAGACAAAAGATGTCTTTGCCCTTGAAAACGGTCATTACCTTCTCAAGTTCAAAGACGACTGCACGGGAAAGGACGGAGTGTTCGATCCCGGTGAAAATTCCGTAGGACTCACCATCGAAGGCGTTGGTGACGTCAATCTCAGGATGTCAATCCATTTCTTCGAGAAACTCAATGCGGCGGGAATCCGCACCCACTATGTGAGCGCCAACCTCGATGACACCACCATGGAGGTTCTCCCCGCCAAGGTTTTCGGACACGGGCTGGAGGTGATCTGCCGTCACAAGGCAGTGGGTAGTTTCATCCGCAGGTACGGCGAGTATATCGAGCCGGGGACCGACCTTCCCGCATATGTGGAGATGACTTTCAAGAACGACGCCAAGGGTGACCCCCTCGTTACCAGGGACGGCCTCATCGTTCTCGGTATCATGTCCGGAGAGCAGTACGATGCAATCAAGGAGATGACACAGAAGATTACCCAGGTGGTTGCCGACGACCTCAAGGAGAAGGGACTCGTACTATATGATATCAAATTCGAGTTCGGCTACGATGCCGACGGTTCCGTCATGCTTATCGACGAAATCGCTTCAGGCAACATGCGCGTTTACAAAGACGGCCAGTACATCGATCCGATGACCCTTTCCAAACTCTTCTTTGCATGAGCAGGGTATCCGTTATAATGGGCAGCGCGAGCGACTGGGATGTAATGGCCCCCGCCTGTGCTGCGCTCGAAGAGTTCGGTATTAGCTATGAGAAGAAAGTGCTGAGCGCACACCGCAATCCGGGCCCTCTGGCGGACTATGTCAGGACCGCTGCGGACCGCGGGGTGCAGGTGATCATCGCCGGAGCCGGAGGCGCCGCGCATCTGCCCGGGGTTATAGCCGCGCTTACGACCCTTCCCGTGATAGGGGTGCCGGTGAAATCCAAGGCGCTGAACGGGCTTGACTCGCTGCTGTCCATAGTGCAGATGCCTTCGGGAATCCCTGTGGCGACAATGGCGATCGACGGTGCCAAGAATGCCGCGCTCTACGCAGTGGCCATACTCGCCCTCTCGGACGAATCGCTGTCACAACAGCTTCAGCAGTTCCGCAAGGCTCAGAGCGACAAGGTCCTGGATACTGTAATCTGACAAACATGCCCACCCCGCGACCGCGCCGGTGGGCATATGGTTTATAATTATGGCAGGGAAACGCTTATTCGTAGAAAAGAAAGAAATGTTCCGTGTGGAGGCAGCCGACCTTCTTGCGGAATTCAATGAGAATCTGTCCCTTCAGCTGGGGGGCTTGAGACTGCTCAATGTTTACGACCTCTTCGGCTTTTCGGATGAACTGCTGGACAAATGCATGTACAGAGTCTTCGGAGAGGCAGTTACGGACGAGGTGAGCACTTCATTCGATCTCGAAGGAAAGAAATATATCGCGGTGGAATATATCCCCGGGCAGTTCGACCAGCGGGCTTCCTCCGCTGTGGACTGTGTCCATCTGATAGATCCGTCCGCACAGATCAGCATCAAGAGTTCGCGCCTCCTGCTCTTCGAGGACAGCGTCACTGACGAGGTCCTCGGGCAGATAGCCCATTATTTCATCAACCCGGTGGAATGCCGCAGGAAGGACCTTTCCCGCCTCGAACTCGGTGAACAGGCGGGAGTTAAAGCCCTGGAAGACCTCAGCGGCTTCAACGCCATGCCGGAAGAAAGCTACGGGGCGTTCTGCAAGTCCCACGGACTGGCCATGAACACCGATGACCTCAGGGAAGTCGTGCGTTATTTCAGACAGGAGGGGAGGGCGCCGAGCGAGACCGAGCTCCGGATTCTGGACACCTATTGGAGCGACCATTGCCGCCATACCACATTTACATCTGAACTGGAGGAAATCAGCGTTGATGATTCATTCATGAAGGATGAGATCCAGGAGAGCCTGTCCCTGTTGCATGAAATGCGCGCAGAACTCGGGCGTGAGAATAAGCCCCTGTGCCTCATGGAGATAGCGACCATAGGCGCCCGCTGGCTTTCGCGTCACGGCATGCTCGACGACCTTGAAAAGAGCGAGGAGAACAATGCCTGCAGCATATTCGTGGACGTCGATGTGGACGGACGCATGGAAAAATGGCTGCTTCAGTTCAAGAACGAAACCCATAACCATCCCACCGAAATAGAACCGTTCGGAGGGGCTGCCACCTGCCTTGGAGGAGCCATCAGGGATCCTCTTTCCGGCAGGGCCTATGTCTATCAGGCCATGAGGGTAAGCGGCGCCGGCGACATCTGCGCCCCCGTATCGGCCACCATGGCCGGCAAACTGCCCCAGAGGATGATAAGCCGCAAGGCGGCGGCCGGATATTCAAGCTACGGCAACCAGATAGGCCTCGCAACCACCCATGTCCGCGAGATATATTCCGCCGGATACACAGCCAAGCGCATGGAGATAGGTGCCGTCGTGGGTGCGGTGAAGGCTTCTGCGGTACGCAGGGAAAGCCCGGCTCCGGGCGATGTGGTCCTGCTGCTCGGAGGACGTACCGGCAGGGACGGAATCGGCGGAGCCACAGGTTCATCCAAGGAACATGACGAATCCTCACTGGAAAGCTGCGGAAGCGAAGTCCAGAAGGGCAATGCCCCTGAAGAGAGGCAGCTTCAGCGTCTGTTCCGCAGGCCGGAAGTATGCCGGCTGATAAAGAAAAGCAATGATTTCGGAGCTGGCGGCGTGAGCGTCGCCATCGGCGAACTGGCTGACGGGCTTGATATCTATCTCGACCGTGTTCCTGTTAAATATGCGGGCCTGAATGCCACTGAACTGGCGATCAGTGAATCCCAAGAGAGGATGGCTGTCGTAGTGGAAGCTTCCCAGGAGCAGGCTTTCCGGGATCTTTGCGCCGCCGACAATGTAGAAATCACCCATGTGGCAGATGTTACCGACAGCGCAAGGATGAGGATGTTTTTCCATGGGCAGACCGTCTGCGACATTTCCAGGGCATTCATCGACAGCGCCGGAGCGAAACATTTCGCCAAGGCTGAAATCTCCGCCGTGGAGGATGTGGATCCATTCAAACGCGTTCCTGAGGGCGGCAGTCTCGAAGAGAAGATGCTTTCCCTGATGGGATCGCCGAATGTGGCTTCGCAGAAAGGACTGGTGGAGATGTTCGATTCCACCATCGGCCGTTCCACGGTCCTCATGCCTTACGGAGGACGCCGTCAGGCCACCGAAACGCAGGTTTCAGCGCAGAAGCTCCCCGTTGACGGATATACGGATACCGCAAGCGTTCTCGCCTTCGGCTTCAATCCCGACATAGCGCTTTGGAGTCCTTATCACTCCGCCGCATATGCGGTGGTGGAGGCATGCACCAAAACCGTCTGCTGCGGAGCACCGTGGAGAGGAATGCGTTTCTCCTACCAGGAGTATTTCGAAAGGATGACATCGGATCCGCACACATGGGGCAAACCCCTTGCGGCGCTCCTGGGTGCACTCAAGATGCAGAAGGAACTCGGCCTTCCTTCTATAGGAGGCAAGGATTCCATGAGCGGGACCTTCGCTTCCATCCACGTGCCTCCCACCCTAGTCGCTTTCGGGGTCGCCACCGCGGATGCGCGTAAGCTGATTTCTCCTGAGTTCAAGACTCCCGGCAACAGGATATACCTTGTCCGTCACACCCCCTTGGCTAACCGCATGCCGGATACCCGGATGCTGGAACGCAACTGGGACTTCGTGAATGAAAGCGTCGCTTCAGGCGATATCGTGTCAGCCTGGTCGCTTTCTTTCGGCGGCGTCGCAGAAGGCCTCGTAAAAATGAGCCTTGGAAACGGACTGGGTGTAGATGTGAACATCCCTGAGAAGGATCTGTTCTCGCTCGGATATGGCTCCATGCTGGTGGAAAGCCGCTCGGAACTGGATTATCCGGAAGCCGAACTCCTCGGCAAGGTGACGGAATGCGACATCTGCATAAACGGGGAGCGCCTCTCTCTCGGAAACCTGGAAAAGGCATGGGAAGGACGCTATTTCAAGCTCTATCCTCCCAGGGTGAAGGCGGCTTTCGACAAGGAGGCTCCCGTCCCGAATGAACGACCTTACGACAGGTCCCTGCTGCATTACGGAGGAACTCCTGTTCAGAATCCTGTGGTCTGTCTGCCTGTTTTCCCGGGGACAAATTGCGACTACGACACCGCCAAAGCCTTCCGGAATGCTGGGGCGCAGGTCCGGCCCTTCGTATTCCGCAATCTTACGGGAGAGGACGTTATGGCTTCGATAGACGCCCTCGCCGGAGAGATTGACGGATGCCATATACTCGCTTTCTGCGGCGGTTTCTCCTCAGGGGACGAACCGGACGGCAGCGGCAAGTTCATAGCGGACGTCATCGTGAATGAGAAAATCAGCGCGGCGATAAACGGACTCATTGCGAGGGGAGGACTGATCTTAGGGATCTGCAACGGTTTCCAGGCCCTGGTGAAGAGCGGTCTTCTTCCATACGGGAAGCCGGGCAAGGTTTCATCCGATTCTCCGACCTTGTTCCGCAACGACATAAACCGTCATGTTTCGCTTATCGCCACCACGGAAGTCGCGTCGGTCAATTCGCCCTGGCTCTCATCTTTCAGCAAGGGAGAGAGGCACAGCATAGCCTTCAGCCATGGCGAGGGCAAGTTCGTGGTCCGAGAGGACCTCGCCCGCGAACTTTTCGACAACGGGCAGGTCGCCTTCCGTTACCTGGATAATCCTAACGGCTCATATTACGGGATTGAAGGCATACTGAGCCCTGACGGGCATATCCTTGGCAAGATGGGGCACAGCGAACGCTACGAAACGAATCTGTTCAAGAACATCTCCGGCAATTGCCGGCAACCGATATTTGAAAACGCAGTGAATTATTTCAGAGGCAAATGACAAAAAAGGAACTGATATTCGACGGAAAAGAGAAACAACTTTTCTCTACGGACGATTCCGATAAGGTCATAATCCGGTACAAGGATGTGACCCTCGCCTACGACAGCATCAAACGGGCGCGCTTCGACGGCAAGGGCGTGCTCAACAACAGAATTTCCGCCATCCTGCTGGGATATCTCAACAGGAACGGAATCAGCACGCACTACCTGGAAACCGTCGGTGACAGGGAGCAGTTGTGCCGCAAGGTGGAGAACATCCCCCTGGAAGTGATCTGGCGCAAGCGGATAGCCGGGACCCTTGCCGCGGTTCTGGGTGTCGAAGACGGCTTCAAGACGGAAAACACCGTCATCGACATGCAGTACAACAACGATGAACTGGGCGATCCTTTCATCAATGAGCATCACGCAGTGGCTCTCGGTCTTGCGAGCTACGATGAAGTCGGCAGGATGCTCGATATCACCCGAAAGGCAGGAGACCTGCTCGAGGCCTTCCTGCACAGATGCGGTATTGAACTGGTGGACATGAAACTCGAGTTCGGACGTGCTTCCGACGACGGCTCGCTGATAATCTCCGACGAGATCAGTCCCGATACCTGCCGTCTTTGGGACAGCGCGACCGGGAAAAAGCTGGACAAGGATCGCTTCCGCNNCCCGATACCTGCCGCTTCTGGGACGAGGCCAGCGGGGAACGTCTGGACAAGGACCGCTTCCGTCTTGACCTTAGCGACGTCGTCGCCTCCTACAGGACTGTCCTTGAAAGACTTGAGAACGTTAAAGAACTATAAGCCATGGGAATTCTGTCAGTTTACGGAGTAAAGAACGCTTCGACCCTTATCTACTATGGCCTGCACAATCTTCAGCACAGGGGCCAGGAAGGCGGAGGCATAGCCACCTTCGACGCTGATGGCAAATCCTACAGGCACCGCGGCCCCGGGCTCCTGAACGAGGTTTTCGACGACGACAAGGTGGCTTCGCTCAAGGGAGACAGGGGCATAGGCAGCGTCAAGTATGCCAATGCCTCGAAAGGCGGCCCCGAAAACATCGAGCCGCTTTACTTCCGGCACAGCGGGGGAGACTTCGTGATTGCCGGCGAGGGTGAACTTGTGAATTATGCCCAGATAGCCGACTACCTCGAAAAACACGGCACCATTTTCCAGACGGGAACATATACCGAACTCCTGGCGCAGCTTATCAAGAAGAATGCGAACGAGGCGCGGATAGACCGCATCGTCAAGGCCCTGAACATGGTGGAAGGGGGATTCGCAGTGGTGATCATGACCCGCAGCCGGGTCTATGCATGCAGGGACAAATATGGCATAAAGCCGCTCTGCATAGGAAAGATCGGCGACGGCTATGCGGTAGCCAGCGAGTCCTGCGCCTTCGAAATCATGGGCGCGGAATTTATCAGGGACGTGAAGCCCGGAGAGGTCGTGACCTTCGATTCGAACGGGATGCGCAGCACCCTGTATTCCCGTTTCTCCAGACACAGGATGTGCGCCATGGAATACATCTATTTCGCACGCCCCGACAGTGACATCGACGGCTGCAACGTGCATGCATACCGCAAGGAGGCGGGACGGAGACTTTACAGGGAGTGTCCTGCGGAAGCGGATATCGTGGTAGGCGTCCCCGAGTCCAGCCTGAGCGCAGCGATGGGCTACAGCGAGGAAAGCGGCATCCCATACGAAATGGGCCTTGTGAAGCACAAATATGTGGGAAGGACGTTCATAGAACCCCTGCAGAGCATGCGTGAACTGGGTGTGAAGATGAAACTTTCCCCAGTGCGCAGCATAGTGAAGGGCAAGAGGATCGTACTTGTGGACGATTCTATAGTGCGCGGCACCACTTCCCTCAAAATAGTCAAGCTTCTGCGCGACGCGGGAGCGAAAGAAGTGCACGTGCGCATCGCAAGCCCCATGATGAGGTTTACCTGCCACTACGGAGTGGACACCTCCACCCCTGAGGAACTTCTTTGCTCGCACCGCACCCTGGAACAGGCCTGCGAAGCCATCGGGGCGGATTCATTGGGATATCTCAGTCCCGAGTCCACCCGCGATTCATGCTTCGGCTGCGCGGATCCCTGCCAGGCGTGTTTCACCGGGGAATACCCTACGCTTCTTTATGACGATACTTCAACCAAGGAATGATATATGGCTAAATCTTATGAGAATGCCGGCGTTAACCTCGAAGCCGGATATGAAGTAGTGAGGAGGATTAAACAGCATGTCGCATCCACGTCGCGCACAGGCTCTATGGGCAATATCGGGTCTTTCGGAGGGATGTTCGACCTCTCGGCGCTCGGGGTCAAGGAACCTGTGCTGGTCAGCGGAACCGACGGCGTGGGAACTAAACTCAAGATTGCCTTTGCGATGGACAAGCACGATACCATTGGCATCGACGCCGTTGCCATGTGCGTCAACGACGTGCTTGCACAGGGAGCCGAGCCCCTCATTTTCCTTGATTATGTGGCACTTGGACACAATGTTCCGGAAAAGGTGGAAGCGATAGTGGCCGGCGTGGCGGAAGGCTGCCGTCAGGCCGGATGCGCCCTGGTGGGAGGGGAGACTGCCGAAATGCCTGGCATGTATGACGACGGAGAGTACGACATTGCCGGATACACCACCGGAGTGGTGGAAAAATCGAAACTCATCGACGGTTCCAAAGTCAAGGTTGGAGACGTGTTGCTCGGAGTGGCTTCAAGCGGCGTGCATTCAAACGGATTCAGCCTGGTCCGCAAGATAGTAGCCGACTCGGGTCTCGGTTATGATGATGAAATACCCGAATTCGGCGGCAGGAAGCTTGGAGAGGTCCTGCTCACACCTACCAAAATATATGTAAGGCAGATGCTTGAAGTTATCCGCCGCTGCGATGTCCATGGAATCTGCCATATCACCGGAGGCGGTTTCGATGAGAATATCCCTCGTGTCCTGCACGAAGGCCAGGGCCTTGAAATCCACGAAGGAAGCTGGGAGATCCTGCCCGTCTTCCGTATGCTTGAAAAATGGGGCAAGGTGCCTCATAGGGAGATGTTCAACATCTTCAACATGGGTATAGGTATGATTGCCGTGATGGATGAATCCCAGGTTTCCGAAGCGATAAGGATATTGGAATCCTTCGGAGAAAAGGCCTCCGTGATCGGCCGTGTTACGGACAAAGAAGGAGTCGTGATATTATGAAAAGGCTGGCTGTATTTGCAAGTGGAACGGGCAGCAATTTCGAAGCCATTGCCGATGCCTGTGCGGACGGCCGCCTGAATGCGGAAGTCGTGCTGATGGTCTGCGACAAACCGGATGCCCCCGTCGTGGGGAAGGCCGCGGCACGGGCTGTCCCGTCCTTTGTTTTTTCGCCTAAAGACTATCCCTCCAAGGCGGCCTATGAAAGCGAGATAGCCGCCCTGCTGGACAAGGCCGGAGTGGATCTCGTATGTCTGGCAGGCTATATGCGCATAGTCGGCGAAGTGCTCCTGAAGGCCTATGAGGGCAGGATCATAAACATACATCCCTCGCTTCTGCCTGCATTCAAGGGGGCACATGCCGTGGAGCAGGCCGTGGCTTATGGGGTAAAAGTCTATGGGATATCGATACACTATGTGAATTCGGACCTGGACGGAGGACGCATCATTGCCCAGCGTGCCTTCGAATATGAAGGGAGCGATCCTGCCGAGGTGCATCGCATAGGACAGAAGATAGAACATCAATTATATATAGAAACAATAGCTAAATTATTGAAATGAGAGCTTTAGTAAGCGTAAGCGACAAAACTGGCCTGGTTCCTTTCGTGAAAGGCCTGGTGGATTTGGGATGGCAGATCATTGCCACCGGGGGGACTCAGAAGCTTCTGGAAAGCGAGGGCGTAAAAACCATCGGCATAAGCGAAGTGACCGGATTCCCGGAAATTCTGGACGGACGGGTGAAAACCCTTCATCCGAAGGTGCACGGCGGCATCCTTGCCCGCCGCGATATCCCTGCACACATGCATACGCTCGAGCAGAACGGCATTGAAACCATCGATCTGGTATGCGTCAATCTCTATCCTTTCAGGCAGACCATAGCCAAGGAGGGCGTCACTCTTGAAGAAGCGATAGAGAATATCGACATAGGCGGCCCTTCCATGGTCCGCAGCGCCGCGAAAAACTGGAAGGACGTGACAATCGTCTGCAATCCGGAAGATTACGCCCCGGTGCTCGAGGAGCTTCGCAGGAACGGCAGGACCTCCGATGAGACGAGGCTCAAGCTCTCCGCCAAGGCCTACACCCATACTGCACAGTATGACAGCTGCATAGCCGGGTACATGCGCGAGAAGGCCGGACTGCCGCAGAAGCTGTTCCTCGAATTCGATTTCAAACAGGCTCTCAGATACGGCGAGAACCCTCACCAGAGCGCTGCATTCTATTCGGCCACTGCAAAAGAACCCTTCTCCCTTGCCTTTGCAAGCCAGATCCAGGGCAAGGAGCTTTCCTATAACAATATCCAGGATGCAAACGCGGCTCTTAACGTGCTCAGGGACTTCGACGAACCCTGTTGCGTGGCCCTGAAGCATATGAACCCCTGCGGTACTGCAGTCGCTCCTACCATCGAGAAGGCCTGGCAGGCTGCATACGAGGCCGACAAGGTGAGTATTTACGGAGGCATCGTAGGCGTGAACAGGGAGCTCACTGAGGAGGTGGCCCTCGGCATGAAACCTATATTCCTCGAGATAGTGATTGCTCCATCCTACACTCCGGGGGCGCTTGAGATATTGTCATCCAAGAAAAACCTTCGCGTACTTCAGGTGGATATGACCCGCAGCGAAGCGGCTGTCACGCAGTATGTGGGAGTGAACGGTGGTCTCCTTGTCCAGCAGCTCGATACACAGGTGGAATGCATAAACGAAGGGATGTGCGTCACCAAGGCCAAGCCTACCGCAGCCATGATGAAGGATCTGGATTTCGGGTGGAAGATAGTCAAGCACGTGAAATCCAATGCGATAGCAGTCGTGCGTGACGAGCATACCATAGGCATCGGAGCCGGACAGACCAACCGTGTGGGTTCCGCCCATATCGCCCTCGAAGAGGCGAAGGCCGCCGGTTATACCGAGGGGCTCATCCTTGCTTCGGACGGGTTCCTTCCTTTCGACGACACTGTAGCCCTTGCTGCCGAGTACGGGGTTGCAGCCATCGTGCAGCCTGGCGGAAGCATCCGCGATGGGGAAGCGATTGCCAAAGCCGACGAACTGGGTATCGTGATGCTGTTCACCGGCGTGAGACATTTCAAACACTGACGGCTATGAAAGTTCTTGTCATCGGTTCTGGAGGTCGCGAACATGCGATAGTTGACGCTCTGGCGAAATCTTCCAAAGTGTCGAAGATTTATTGCGCGCCCGGCAATGCCGGTATCGGGCTTCAGGCCGAAAATGTTCCCATCAAGGATACTGATGTCGAAGCGTTGCTGAAGTTCGCCCTTGATAACGGGGTGGATCTCACGGTGGTAGGTCCTGAGGCCGCTCTCGCCGCAGGCATCGTCGACAGTTTCCGCGCAGCCGGGCTGAAGATATTCGGACACAGTTCGAGCGCCACGAGGATAGAAAGCTCCAAGGAGTTTGCCAAGGAATTGATGCAGAAATATGGCATTCCCACCGCAGGATACCGGAGCTTCGATGATTTTGACGCAGCCGTGTCCTATGTCTCGTCGCGCCCTTACCCCGCCGTCATCAAATATGACGGACTTGCGGCAGGAAAGGGCGTCGTGATAGCCAAGAATCATGACGAAGCGGTTGCGGCCCTTTCCGACATGCTTCTTGATGAGTCCTTCGGCAAAGGGCGTGTGGTCGTGGAGGACTATCTGGAAGGCCCAGAATTCTCTTTCCTTTGCTTCGTAGAAGGAGACAAAGTGTATCCCATGCCTCTGTCACAGGATCACAAGCGTGCTTTCGACGGGGACAAGGGACCGAATACTGGCGGTATGGGGGCTTATACCGGACTGCCTTTCATCAGCGAGGAAGACCGTGAATTCGCCTACAGGGAGATCATGTGCAAGGCGGCTGCCGCAATGCAGAAAGAAGGATGTCCTTTGAGCGGAGTCCTTTACGGAGGCCTGATGAAAACAGCTGACGGCATCAAGGTGATTGAATTCAACGCCCGCTTCGGCGATCCGGAGACGGAAGTGGTCCTGCCCCTTCTTGAAAGCGATATCTCCGATATTTTCATGGCGGTTGCAGAGGGCAGGCCGGTGCCTGAAATCCATTGGAAAGATGCGCTTACCCTCGGAGTGGTCATGGCATCGAAGGGCTATCCGGGAAAATATGAGAAGGGGTGTCCCATCGAGGGTTTGGACGGGGTGGACGCCAAGGTGTATCATATGGGTACCGCTTTCAGGGACGGCAGGCTCGTAACTTCCGGAGGCCGGGTGCTTATGCTTGTCGCCGAAGGGAAGGATTTGAATGTTGCCCGCAAAAAGGTTTACGGCGAAATCGAAAAAGTAGCCTGCGATAATTTGTTTTACAGAAAAGATATAGCGCATTGTGCGCTGGATGATTGATTATGGCCAATATCATTGATGGAAAGGCGCTTTCCGCCGCAATCAAGGACGAAGTCCGTTCCGAAGTAGCTTCCGCGGAAGCCAAATATGGACGCAAGCCCTGCCTCTGTGTGATCATAGTGGGGGAGAACCCCGCCAGCCAGGTTTATGTCCGCAACAAGGTCAAGGCTGCTGCCTACACCGGGATGGAATCCATGCTGATCGAACTGCCGGCTTCCACAAGCCAGGAAGAACTGCTCGGACGTCTTCGGGAACTGAATGAGGATCCCTGCGTTGACGGGATTCTGGTCCAGCTTCCGCTGCCGGATCACATCGACGAGGAGAAGGTGATAGACACTATAGCTCCGGAGAAGGATGTGGACGGGTTCCATGCAGCAAATGTAGCCGGATTATGGCTTGGTAAGGACTGCGTCGTACCTTGCACACCGGCTGGAATCATGCGGCTTATAGACAGCACGGGAATATCTCTTTCCGGCAAGAATGCGGTTGTGGTGGGGCGCAGCAACATCGTAGGCAAACCCGTCGCAAAGCTCCTCCTGGACCGCAATGCCACCGTGACCATCGCCCATTCCCGTACTGCTGACCTGGCCGCGGTCACGCGCCTTGCAGACGTGCTCGTGGTTGCAGTGGGACGTGCCGGACTCATTACAGGAGACATGGTCAAACCGGGTGCGGTGGTGATTGACGTCGGCATGAACCGCAATGCCGAAGGGAAGCTCTGCGGAGACGTGGACTTCGAGTCTTGCGAGAAAACTGCGTCATGGATAACGCCGGTTCCCGGAGGAGTCGGCCCCATGACCATAGCCATGCTGATGAAGAACACTCTTCATTGCTTCAGAAACCGCGAAAAGTAATTTTGCGTCCGATTAAACCTTATATGCCCTACAGCTGGCTGAACGGCCCTGTGGCCAGGCAGCTCGGCATAGACAGCGGACAGGGACAGATAAACGAGGCTGCAAACATCTCCATTGGGCGATTCATGAATCTCGCCCTCATGAACCTCTGCGGCTATTACGTCAAACAGGACCGCATGGGATCTTTCGGCTACCCCCACTTTCCGCACCATCATGATGACGGAGCCGGTAGCGGCGATCCTGGCTCAGAAGTACCGCAGTCCGGCGGCTCTGGAACACGCCCTGATCGATGCGTCGCGCCGTCCCGTGAAGGAACGTGCCTTCGCCAATTACTATGCAAATCCCGGCGGTGCGAAGGACGGGGGAGAGCACAGTCTGCACCAGTATCAAGGCCATATCAGGAAGGCTGAAGGCGCTGAGATGACTTCCACTCCGGAATGGTATGATTCGCCCGAGAGCGAGCAGCTTACCATCCCAACGATGAAGCGTGGCATGACGGCGTTCATAATAACCGGCGATGCCGCACGCAACAAGGTTCAGACCATGCCGGGAGGCGGTTACGCAACGGTTCAGATAGAACTGCCCCGGGATTGGGATAAGCTGACCGCTGAACTCGGTTACAAACCGCTGAAAGAATACAAGCTATAGACCCAGGTTCGCAGCCTGATAGAATACGACCGCTTCTTCGAGGGGCTTTTCGGCAGGATTGTCGAGGAGCTCCTCGCTGAATTCCCAGCCGTTGCCACGGCTTATGCTGAACTGACGTACCTGTCTGACGGGGGAGAGAACGGTAAGGGTGTCGTCAGCATAGTATCCGAGGTCCTGATAGGTGGCCATGAATGCACGTTCCTTAAAGTCCTCTGAGAGAATGTCCTGACCGTAAAAACGTGAATCGTAGCTGAAGTTCAGAAGGGAAAACAGCGTGGGCATCAGATCTATCTGCGAGCATGTCTTTCCGACAGTCTCGGGCTCTATGAAGCCGGGAGAATAAATGAATGCCGGAATATGGTAGCAGTCCAGCGGGAGGCTTGTCTTACCGGCGCTTGAGGCGCAATGGTCGGCAACTATCACGAAAACTGTCTCGCTGAACCAGGGCTTCCTGGAAGCATCGGCAAGAAACTTCCCGATAGCGTAGTCGGTGTACTTCACTGCAGCGCGCCTGCTCATGGGATTGCCGTCATACTGAATGCGTCCTTCGGGGTAGGTGTAAGGCCGATGGTTGCTGATGGTCATGATGTGGGTGAAAAAGGGCTTGCCGCTTGCAAAATCGGCATCGCAGAGGCGGAGAGCCTCATTGTAGCTGTCTTCATCGCAGGTTCCCCAGATGTTGGCGAAGGTGATTTCACCGGGGAGATACTGCCCGCGGTCCACGACTTCGTAGCCGTTGCCGGAGAAGAATGCTCCCATGTTGTCGAAGTAGCTGTCTCCTCCGTAGAGATAACGCGTAGTGTATCCTTTGCTTCTCAGGACTTCACCTGTGCTGAAGCGTCCGCCGCAGTCGGGCCTCTTGACTATGCTTTCACCGGAGCTTGGCGGAATGCAGAGCGTAACGGCCTCCAGGCCGCGTACTGTCCTGTTCCCGGTAGCGAAGAGGTTGTCGAAGCACAGCCCGAGCCTTGCAAGGGAATCGATGTGCGGTGTGATTCCGCGCGTGTTGCCGTAGCGGGCGAGAAAATCTCCGCTGAGGCTCTCTATGGTTATCAGGATAATATTCTTGTGGATTTCTTCTCCTTCCTTGACTATATGCTGAACTCCGTTTTCATCCTGGCCGCAGAAGCTTTGTTTGGCCGCCTTTGCGTCCGAATCATCGATACTTGTATAGAACTGCCTGAAATCGAGTTCGTTGCTGTTGTAGGCCTCAAGGAAGTTCCAACAACCGTTGCACTGAAGTTCTGTCACGAAGACATTGTCGCTGACGAAATGCCTGTAGCCGAGATGAAGCCAGAAACCGCCGCCGACTGCAAGGCAGCTGATTGCCACGAGGTTGGCAGTCCATTGCAGGGCAGTGCCGGTGCCGGCTTCGCGGAAGCTCGCCTTCCTGGTCATGAGCCAATAGAGGAGCGCTCCTGCTGCGAGGGCTGCGCCGATGAGAAGCGGCATGTTGTAGGATTCCATGATATTGCCGATCACCTCATTGGTATAAACCAGGTAATCTACGGCTATGAAATTGTAGCGTACTCCGAACTCATCCCAGAAGGTGTATTCGCTCGCCACGTTGGCCACAATAAGGAAGGCATAAATGAACATGGTGACATGCATCCCCGCAACCCTCCATCCGTCGCGGACTTTGGGAACGAACCATTTGATGCTGAAGCAGATGAACAGGACCAGCATGAGGGAGTTCACCATCACGGGTACCGGTCCGCCGTATTCGTCCGAAATGTCGTTGCAGAAGAGGAAATACAGCGTGGCCGCAAGCAGGATTCCCCAGATGGTCCAGCCTGCAATCTTCCCGTACTTCCACTTGTTAAGGCAGGTGTAAACAATAAAAGCAGGTACCAGGGCGATAGCTGCGAAAGCCAGGTCGTTCAGTGCTCCCAGTACGAATATCTTGAACCACTGCCAGATGGTGAAGTCCACTACCGTAAGCGGGTTGAACAAAAGAATGATCCTGGTTATGGCACCGATGATCAATGCGGTGAAAGCAAGTACGGGAGCGTACCAGGAAAACCAGTCAGATACTCTGCGCTTATTCATATTCTGTCTTTTTTGTCCGCCGGGATCATGACGTCCAGGGCGGAAGCATGGGTTTCTATATCGATTTCAAGACCGAGGGAAGCAGGGTCTCCGTCGAAATGGGCAGCGCCGTCAGTCTTCCTGCTTATCCGGATACTGCCGGCTCGAAGGGATAGCATCTCCCTTGCCTTGTTGGCCTTTCCTGTCATCAGAAGGATGGCCAGCCTGGGGATGTTCCAGGTCCTGAACGGGCGGACGATGCTAAGGTCCATAAGCCCGTCGCATACAGAAGCTTCCGGCGTTATGCGAGCCTGGTTTCCCCATTGGTTTACATTGCCTATGGTTATTATGGCCGCGTCGCTTTCGACGATCCTTGAATCGGCCTGAATGATGTAATGCCCCGGCTTGAAAATCTTCCAGAGCTTGAGGGCGGTGGTTATATAGGTAATGAGTCCACGGCTGCCGGAACTGGCGAAAGCTTGGGCGACATCGGCGTCGAATCCTACGCCGGTGGTGCAGAAGAACGGCTTTCCGTTCACGGTGCCATAGTCCATTTTCGCCTGGATTCCATGGTTAAGGACATCCACAGCCTTCTTCGGGTTGCGGCTGATGCCGAGATGAAGGGCGAGCCCGTCCCCGCTGCCGCAGGGAATGATGCCGAAGCATTTCTCATTGCCGGCCTGTGACGCGGCAATCAGGCCTCTGGCGACTTCGCTCACGGTTCCGTCCCCGCCAACTGCCACTACCAGGTCCGCATCGCAATCCCTTGCGATCTCGATGCCGTGTCCGGCATATCTGGTGTAGATTATTTCGTGGCTGAACTGTCCGCCGTCCAGCCTTTCGTCTATGATCCTTACGATTCTTTCCTTGGACTTTCCGCCTGAAATGGGGTTGACGATGAATACGGCTTTCTTCACAGCTTATTTATTTACATCAAGATTGTAAATATAAGCAAATTTTCCGCATCCCAGCATGTCCTGGGGATTCGTTCCAGGCATGCCCTCCGGAACAGGCACGCCGAGGCCGGCGAACAACTGCTCCCAGTAAAGGGGGAGTTTCCCCTGGGAATCGCGGAAACTCATGGGCGCGGCGTCGAAGATGAAAGAGCCGTCGGCTCCGAGATAACTGTCCCTGACGAGTTCGCTGCAGTATTTGGCTTCATTGTCCGGCAGGAACCATAAATCATAATCCCTTCCGATGTATTTCTTGGCGTTGGAGATATAACGGCTGCAGTCATCCGCTCTTGTTTCCTCCTTTGGAAGCCTCGCGACCTTGAGAGAGGGCAGGGAGCCGTCCTTAAGTGTGAAATCCACCAGGAAGGTGTCGAGAGGGTAGCGGGCGACGCCCCTTTTGAGGGTGGCGTCGATAATGAAGACGCTGTCCGCCTGCCTTTCGAGAATAGCTACATGAATGATGTTGAGTTTCCCTTCTTTTCCGGTGGCGTCGGCAATCGCGGAACTCATGGATGTCGTATCCAGGCTGTAATCGGCCGGGATGCCCACGAAAAGGAGGTCCGCATTCCGGATTTCATCGCGCCCGATGCTATTTTCCTGTCTGCCGCAGCATGCCGCCAGGAGCAGGGCTCCTGTCAAAATCAAAATGGCCCTTTTCATATCTGTCCTTTTCTTGCCTGATATAATTCCCAGGAATTAACCAAATTATGCCATATTGCATAAAGTCCGCCTGCAACTGAACAAACGGGGGTGAGGTAGGTGAACCCCAGCCAGATGATGAATCCGTTGTTCTTCTGCCCCAGCGCCTGACCAGCAGTGACGCTCTCCGCGTGTCCATAGGATCTTGCGAGCCAGCGTCCGAGCCAGAACTGAAAAATGCAGGCAAGGAGCGAAATCAGCCCTATGCAGATTATTACCCACCATACTATACCGCTGGTTACAAGGCTCCTTGTGGCAAGCGACATGGCAAGCGTGAGCGCGATACCCCAGATGTAAAAAGCCCAGCCGACGCATTTTTCAAGGCGTCTCTGCAACCCGGGCAAGGCGTAGCGTATGAACCAGGCGAGGAGGCAGGGAAGTACTAGGATTGAAGAAACCCTCTTGATGATGGAGAAAAACGCCGGGAAGAAATCAACGTCGGTTTCCGGATGTATGAGAGGGATGAACGCAGGAATCAGCAGGGCTACCAGGAAGTCGATCATGACGGTATAAGTCATTACGCTCGAGATGTTTCCGCCGATTTTCGAAGCGATCACCCCTGCGGCGACGGCCGTGGGCGCGATGAAACAGAGCATAGCGCTTTCCGAAAGGATCCGGGCATTGCCATGGGGCAGCAGGATGCAGAGCAGCGCGAATCCCGCGAACAGCAGGGTTTGTGCGGCGATGCATACAAAATGCCATCTGTGGAATTTGAGATCTCGGGGAGAAACGACGGCAAGCTGCAGGAAAAGCATCACGCTGATAAGAGTCGGCTGAACCCTTTTTGCTATGCCTATGTATGTATCTTCGGCACTTCCGGAGAGGTAATGCAAAAGAAGATAGATGCTTACGCCAAGTACCATCACAATGGGCAGCATCCAGTTTTTGAAGAATTTTACTACTTTTTCCAGCATGGTCTGCGTATGGTGGGGCAAAGTTACTCAAAAGTCGCAAAGTTTAGTATATTTGTACTCCTTATAATACCAAGAAATGAGCGAAACGAATAAATATGGATTCATGAGGGTAGCGGCCTTCAGCCCCAGGCTGAGGCTTGCCGCGCCCGATGCCAACGCGTCAGAAATCATCCGTCTTGTCAAAGAGGCGGCGGCGCGGCAGACTGCAGTGGCTGTTTTCCCGGAACTCAGCGTCTGCGGCTACACCTGCGCGGACCTTTTCGGCCAGCAGCTTCTGCTTGAGGCATGCGAAGATGCGATTTGCAAAATTGCAGACGAAACGGCCAAGACCGGCGTTCTCGTCGCCGTAGGAGCCCCTCTGAGGTCGGCAGGCAGGCTTTTTAACTGTGCCGTCCTGATAAAAGACGGCAGGATACTCGCCGCCGTTCCAAAGACTTATCTGCCAAATTCGGCGGAGTTTTATGAAATGCGCTGGTTCTCACCTTCCACACAGGCTACATCATCCGCCATATCAATCAGAGGCGTGGATGTTCCTTTCGGCACAAAGCAGTTGTTACGCCTCGGGGATGCCGTGATAGGGGTGGAGATATGTCAGGACCTATGGGTTCCGGTGCCGCCGAGCAGCTATGCCGCGCTGGCAGGGGCCAATGTCATACTCAATCTTTCAGCATCTAACGAGGCTCTCTGCAAGCACGATTACCGCAAATCCCTCGTGAGCGCCACATCCGCACGCCTGAATGCCGCTTATGTCTATTCATCTAGCGGTTACGGTGAATCCACGACGGACCTTGTCTGGGCCGGCAGTTCGCTGATATATGAAAACGGAAGCCTTTTGGCCGAAAACGAGCGTTTCAGCAGGGAGTCCACGGTAATTTATTCAGACATAGATCTGCAGAAACTCGATACCATGCGTGCGAAGGATCCGAATTTCCTGGATCTCTTCGGCGAAGGACGGGGCAACGGTTTCACCACTGTCGATGCCGGAAATCCACCCGATACGGACTTCGATTCCCTTTTGCTGCGAGATATCGAGGCGCACCCTTTCGTGCCGGGCGGCAATCCTGAGGCACTTGCCGCCCGTTGCCGGGAAATTCTCGACATCCAAGTCCTCGGGCTCTGCACCCGCCTGGAGCATATAGGCTGCAAAACTGCCGTAATAGGCATCTCAGGCGGTCTGGATTCCACCCTCGCCCTACTGGTTACGGTGCTTGCCTTCGATAAACTGGGTTGGTCCCGCAGCCGGATAATCGGAGTCACCATGCCCGGATTCGGCACCACCGGACGCACTCGCTCCAATGCAGACAGGCTTATGGAGCGTCTTGGCATAAGTAGCCGGGTTGTCTCCATAGTGGAGTCGGCGACGCAGCATCTGAAGGATATCGGCCATGACCTGGAAGTCCATGATACCACTTACGAAAACGCCCAGGCCCGCGAGCGTACCCAGATTCTAATGGACGTGGCAGGGGAGACCGGAGGTATAGTAGTAGGGACAGGGGACCTCAGCGAACTGGCTCTCGGCTGGTGCACTTACAATGGAGACCACATGTCCATGTACGGGGTCAACGCCTCCGTTCCCAAGACCTTGGTGCGCACTCTCGTCCGTTTTGCTGCAGACAGCCATTTCGGCGACTGCCAGGAAGTCCTGTATGATATTGTGGATACTCCGATTTCTCCCGAGCTGCTTCCCGCCGCCAAGGATGGAAGCATACTCCAGGTGACGGAAGACCTGGTCGGCCCTTACGAGCTGCACGACTTTTTCCTATATCATGCGATGCGTTTCGGCTGTCAGCCACGGAAGATCCTTATGATGGCCGGCAAGGCCTTTGCCGGCGTATATGACAATGCGACGATCGCGAAATGGCTCAAGGTCTTCTTCAAGCGTTTCTTCTCCCAGCAGTTCAAACGTTCCTGCATGCCTGACGGACCTAAAGTGGGAAGCGTAAGCCTGTCGCCGAGGGGAGACTGGAGAATGCCCTCCGATGCGCTGAGCGGTCTATGGACAGATAATATCCAATAAGATTCAAATGAAAAACCATATAGTGATAATGGCGGGCGGCCAGGGGACAAGACTTTATCCTCTCAGCACTCCCGAACATCCCAAGCAGTTCATAGATTTGCTCGGTTGTGGAAAGACTATGATCCAGCTCACTTACGAGCGCTTCCTGCATGTAGATCCTTTTGCAGAATTCTGGGTCGTGACGTCGAAAAACTATTTTCATTTCGTCAAAGAACAGCTGCCTTCCATTTCGGATTCGCATATTCTGCTTGAACCTGAATCCCGCAACACGGCCCCTTGCGTAGCCTGGTCAAGTTGGAAGATTTTTGCCGGAAACAAAGAAAGTAACATTATTGTTACACCCGCTGACGCTTTTGTTTCGTCTCTTGATAATCACGCAATTAGCATCCGTAAAGCACTGGCTTTTACAAGCAGCTGCCAGAATGCTGTGGTATGTGTCGGAATTACTCCTACAAGGCCTGATACGGGGTATGGATATATTAAACTTTCATCCCGGGACGAAAATTCCGACCTTTGCCGTGTCTTCCCGGACATCCATAAGGTCGAGTCTTTCAAAGAGAAGCCGGATGCCTCTACAGCCGAGTCATATCTGAGGGAGGGCGGCTATTGCTGGAATGCGGGAATCTTCATTTTCCAGGCAGCCGGCATGATTTGCCAGATAAGGCAGTACGCTCCGTCCCTTGCCCAGTCGATGGATGAATTGTCCAAGGGCTTCGGCCAGGAAGAAGAACCTGCGCTTACCGCTGAAATATTCCCTAAACTGGAGAAGATATCCATCGACTATGCGGTCATGGAGAAATCCTGCGATGTCTATTGCATCCCGGCTTCATGGCCGTGGACGGACCTTGGCAGTTTCGAAGCTATCGAGGCCGTTACCGGCAAAAGCATCCCTAGATAAGGATTACCGTCACCGACCTTGCCGCCTGGGCGCCCATTACGAGCACCTGGGCGATGTCTGCGGTCTTTGAAGGACCGCTTATGAAGGTCCCGTAGCCGTAATCGTTGAAACTGATCCTCTTATAGGCCTCGTGCATGTTGTTCACGATGTTCTGCCTGGGCAGGAGTATGACCAGATTCTCTGAAATAAAGCATACGGCACGCTGTTTCATGGTCTGGGGAATCCAGATGCACCCGTTTTCGGCGACGCCGAATTCGCCTCTGATTATGCCCAGGTCTGTCCCGTTGAGTTCACAGGCGTTCTCCACAAGGTCTGGATTCGTATCTGCTATACTTATTTCAGTAAGATTGGAGGCTATCCGCCTGGCTTCGGGGAAGAGGCTTCGGACAAGCTCGTTGATGTCCTGATTGTCCGCAAGCTCCACTACTTTGCCACCTACGGCTTCACTCGTTGCGCAGAACTGTTTAAGAGGATCGGGATATTCCACGGCCGCGATATCATCCAGTTCGGGCATTGCGAAGGCTCCGTCTGCAGCCTTTGCGCACTTATTCAGTATTCTCTCTTTACTTGTCATCTTCTTTAACGAGTTTATGGAAGGGTTTGCGGGGGAATCTGAGCCCGAACGGCATCCAGTCCCTCGGGACTATGTTCATGACGGATTCAGCGCCTGTGGCAGCGTCATAAAGCCCCTGATGATTAAATACCAGGCTCATGGCGTCCGACATGAGTTTCTTGCTCCTGTTGAAAGTTCCCAGCCCGGAAAGGGACTGGCGCCATGAATAAATCTGTTCGGCGAGTCCTATTTTCACCGGGCATACGGTCTCGCAGCTCCTGCAGAGCGTGCAGGCGGAAAGATTCCCGGAATGCTGCCGGGCGGAGCGGAGCATGCCCAGGTTGATACCTATCGGTCCGGGAATAAAATAACTGTATGAATATCCGCCTGAACGCCGGTAAACGGGGCATGTATTCATGCAGGACCCGCATCGGATACATTTCAGGATTTCCCGATGGGCAGGATCTGCAAGCCAGTCGCTGCGTCCGTTGTCAACAAGGATGATATGCATTTCCCCATCCTCGCAACGGGCCTTGCGGAAATGACTCGTGTAAGTGGTGCTCGGCTGCCCGGTTCCTGCACGGCAGAGCATCCTCTGGAATACTGCCAGGGATGCATAGTCGGGGATGATCTTCTCGAGTCCTATGGCCGATATCTGAAGCTTCGGCAGGGAAGTGGACATGTCGGCATTGCCTTCATTGGTGCATACTACGATGTCTCCGGTGGCCGCGATGCCGAAATTGGCACCTGTCATGCCCGCGTCTGCGCTGAGGAATTCGCCTCTCAGGCTCAGGCGGGCCATGTATGTGAGATAGCTTGGATCATGGTTGCCAGGCTGGTCGCTGATGCCTTTCCGCTCGAACAGTTCTCCCACGTCATCGTGATTAAGATGGATGGCCGGCATGACGATGTGGCTGGGTTTCTGTCCCTTGAGCTGGATAATCCTTTCTCCCAGATCCGTTTCTACGACCTCGATACCCCTTGCTTCCAGATAAGGGTTCATCTCGCATTCTTCGGTGAGCATGGACTTGGATTTCACCAGTTTTTTAACCCCGTGCGAGGACAGTATGCCGAAAACTATTTCATTGAATTCGGCAGCGTCTGCGGCCCAGTGCACCTTGACGCCGTTCTTCTCGGCATTGCCGGAGAATTCTTCCAGGTATTTGTCGAGATGTGAAAGGGTGTGGAGTTTTATCCGGGAGGCTTTTTCGCGCAGCTGCTCCCATTCATCCAGTTTTTCGGCCATGGCATCCCGCTTCTGGCGTACACTCCAGAAGGTCTTGTCGTGCCAGCTGCTGTATTTCTCATCCTTGAGGAAGGATTTTGCGCTCTTGCTGTGAAAGGTACTCATAATCCGGATGCCAAAATTTCAACGACATGTTTGCACTTGATATCGAGTCCGAGGCGTTCCGCGGATGCGGAAAGCTGCATCAGACAGGAAGAATCAGGGCCCGTGACATATTCGGCGCCTGTAGCCGCGTGGCGGCTGATCTTGTCGCAGCCCATCCTCTGGGAAACCGCCTTTTCCTCCATGGCGAACAACCCTCCGAATCCGCAGCACTCGTCCGGACGTTCGGGTTCCACAACATCTATCCCTTCGACCAGCTGCAGCAGGTCCCTGATTTTGTTGAACTTTGGAATGTTCTGTTCACTCGGGGAGGAAAGCCCGAGCTCACGTACGCCATGACAGGAATTATGTATGCTTACACGGTGTGGAAAGCGCCCGAGGGGGCCCTTTACTTTCAGGACATCATGAAGGAATTCTACGATATCCAGGGCTTTATCCGCAACCTTGCAGTCCTTTATTAGAGAGGGATAGTTGTGGCGCACAAAGGCCGTGCAGCTTACGGAAGGGGCCACGACGTAATCGAAGTTCCCGAATTTGTCTTCAAATTTCCTGGCGAGGTGAGTGGCCTGTTTCTCGAATCCTCCATTGGCCATAGGCTGTCCGCAGCAAGTCTGGCCCTGAGGATAGACAACCTCCACTCCGAGATGCCTGAGCAGCTTGAGGCTTGCCATTCCGACTTCCGGAAATAGGGCATCCACATAGCATGGAATGAATAATCCTACCTTCATTTCAGTTTCAGTGTTATCGACTGCTCAAATATATGAAAGAAATCATAAAAAGAAAAGAGGATGACCATCCAGCGTAAACGCTTAACAGTCATCCTCTTGTGCACCCCTAGGGATTCGAACCCTAGACCCA
>DEFD01000031.1:96030-98490 GCA_002350615.1 Bacteroidales bacterium UBA2861
CAGTTGCTCTACCAGCTGAGCTAGGGGTGCAATAAATAGCTCGAGAGTATTTCAAAAAGCTCAATCGGTGTGACCCGTTCGGGGCTCGAACCCGAGACCCCCACATTAAAAGTGTGATGCTCTACCAACTGAGCTAACGAGTCTCCAAATTTTGGGATTGCAAAGGTAGGTTTTTACTATTAAATATCCAAATAATTTTTGATATTTTTTTGTAAAAATTACCAGTTGTACTCGAAGCGGAGATCAATGGGAATCTTTTCGAGTCGGAGGTTGACGAAATCTGCTTCGAGTTCCTTGTCTATCGCAGAGTATTTGTCCACGAAAGCCTTTGCCTCGTTGTAGTCGCCTTTGGCCTGGATTTCAAGCAGTCTGGCGGAAAGAACCTCGATGCCTTCCGAAGCCTTTGCATAATCGATTCTGTATTTGCCCGAAGGATTGCGCGAGAACGCCCCGTGCTCCTTGAGGAAGTTGTAGCAGATGATATTGCCCCTTCCGATAGGCTCCGCATTGCCGAAGCGACCGGAACGGATGATGCTTACGAGGAATGTGGCTATGCTGCTCTTGCGGTTGGAGAGGAGCGAAAGCTCATGGCTGTCTGCGAGGCGGGTCGCAAAATAGACGCCCAGGATGTCGCCTTTGGCTTCTTCAATGGTTTCAGCCATGTTGCCGAGAGCTGTAGCTACATTCCTACCGTCGAGAGTCTGCTTGACGCCAAGCCCGTGGGCTACTTCGCGGAATGCGATATTCCAGAAGAAAGACTCGCGGTCCACGGCATCCTCCGCTCCGTCGAGCAGGTTGATGGCAGCCAGGGCGATGATCTTGTTGAATTTCGCAGTGATGATGTTGTCCATCAGGATGGTACGGGTTCCGACTTCCTTCTGTACTTTCTCGTCGAAAGGCAGGTTGATGGCAACGAGTTTCGTTCCTTCATTGGCGGAACCGGCGTAATAGAGGGCGTTGCATGCGAAAATATTGGATCTCTCTCCGGGGACGAAGGTCTTGTACTCGTCCTTGCAGGGGAGAGCCTGCTGGAGTTCCGCGGCCTTGGAAGCGTATTTCTCCAACTGGGCGGTTTTCTCCAGCTCCTTGAGCAGAACGAAGGCTTCGTATGATTTCTTGATGCCGTAGAGCTGGTCGTCCGTGACTTCGTCAGGGCCGAGGACAAGGTCCATCTTGCTGTCTGTCATGTCCAGCCAGGCAAGCTCGCTTGCATAATAGTCATCAGTCTGGATAGCCTCGATTTTCTTGAGAAGATAATTGCGGACGCTGGGTTTGATGGTGATGTCCGCAGCTGTTTTGAGGCAGCTCACAATGGTTTCGATGTTCTCGGCATATGCATCGTGATACCATACGGCGGAAAGTTTTCCTTCCGCATCGCGGCGGATGACGGTGTAGGGGCTTGTCTTCGCAGGGTCCTTCAGAGCGTCGAACTCCTCGGCAGTCATGTCTGCAGGATAATAATTGGCACCTGCGGGCATTGCGCCGTATCCTTCCACGAAGGCTTTGCCGTTGCGCCTGTCCCAAGGACCGTAATTGACTTTGGCATATTCCCGCGTGGCCTCGTCGGCGATACCTTCAAGTTTCGCAGGGTCTCCGAAAGTCTGCTGCCAGTAAATCTTGTCGGCTTCGCGGGCCGCAAACTTATAAAGATTAAGCACTTCCTTGCCGTTGTCGGTGATGCCGCTAAGGTCGGGTTTGTCTATCTTCACCACGGCGTATTTGTCTAGAGCCGAGCTCATGACGGATTTTTTCTGGCTGTTGCAGGCAGTCACGAAGAGTGCCGCAACCATCAGGATTGAAATACTTTTGTTCATAACTTCGATCAAAAAACTGCGCAAAGATACAAAAATGCAAACTTATGTTGTACCTTTGCGGACTAAAATAACAGAGCTATGCAAGATTTATTCACAGGAACTGGAATAGCACACACCATACTTCTTTTCGCCGTCGTCATCGCAATCGGACTTTTCCTCGGAAAATTCAAGATAAAAGGAGTGACTATAGGGGCGACATGGATTTTGTTCACGGGTATAGTCCTCAGTCATTTCGGCTTCAGGGCCAACCCAGCCGCTCTTTCCTTTATCAAGGATTTCGGCCTCATCCTCTTCGTCTTTTCAATCGGACTCCAGGTAGGTCCCGGATTCTTCCATTCTTTCAAGAAAGGGGGAGTGAGCATGAACCTGCTTGCGGCCGGAATGGTGCTGATTGCAGTGATCGTCACATACCTTATACATATAATAAGCGGAGAACGGCTTGATGTAATGGTCGGTGTCATGTCCGGTGCGGTTACCAACACTCCCGGACTCGGTGCCGCGCAGCAGACACTCTCGGATGTGCTTGTCGCCGAAGGGGCTGGCGCCACGGTAGCAGGCGATGCAGCTTCCTCACTTGCATCTTCCTATGCAGTAGCCTATCCTCTCGGCGTACTGGGCGTGCTCGGGATGTTGATTCTTTTCAAGA
>DEFD01000031.1:98593-112969 GCA_002350615.1 Bacteroidales bacterium UBA2861
TTGCGAAGTCGAGAACCCGGGCATTTTCGGGAAATCGGTGCAGGAAATAGTCTCCTTCTATGGAGGAAGTTTCATCATATCCCGTGTGATGCATAACGACAAAATATTCATCCCCACGGGAGAAACGATACTTGAGCAGGGAGACAAGGTCCTTCTGGTTACCTCCCAGCATCAGGTGGACAAGCTCAGGATGATTTTCGGAAAAGAGATTCCGATGCATATAGACGACTGGAAAAAACTCGACACCCATCTTGTCACAAGGCGGCTCAGCATAACCAAATCCGACCTTACCGGAAAAAGGATACATGATTTCCATTTCCGCGCACTTTACGGTGTAAATGTCACCAGGGTCCTTCGCGCCGGTATCGAGCTTGTCGCCAGTCCTTCACTGCAGCTTCAGATGGGGGACAGCATCCAGGTCGTGGGTAGCCCGGAAGGCATCGACGCGGTTGCAAAGATCGTTGGCAACAAGCCTGAAACCCTTTCCCATCCCAACCTGGTCCCCATTTTCGCAGGAATCGCCTTTGGCGTTATCGTCGGTATGATTCCCTTCCATTTTCCCGGAATCCCTCAGCCCGTGAAACTCGGTCTTGCGGGAGGACCGCTGATCGTTGCAATCCTGCTCGGTCACTTCGGGCCGAAATGGCATATCACCACATATACCACTCTCAGCGCCAATATGATGCTTCGTGAGATAGGCATAGATCTTTTCCTCGCCGCAGTAGGTCTGGGAGCAGGGGAGAACTTCGTTTCGTCACTCACAGGAGGCGGTTACTGGTGGATCCTTTACGGTGCGCTAATCACCTTGATCCCCGTCACGGTGATCGGCCTCATCGCGAGATATGTCTGCAAATTCAACTTCTACCAGATCTGCGGACTTCTTACGGGTTCCACTACCAATCCTCCTGTCCTGGCATTTGCACAGGGCGCTTACGGCACCGATTATTCCGCTGTGAACTATGCGACGGTGTATCCTCTGTCCATGTTCCTGCGTGTCCTGGCCGCCCAGTTGCTCATACTCATCGCGCTTGCTTGACGCAGTTTTGATAAAACAGTAGATTTCTCTTGACAACAAGGGAAATTTATTTTACTTTTGCGGTAAAGTAAGACCCTTTACAGTATGGTATTAAGCAAACAGCTGGGAGTGTTCCTGAATTTCGTTCACAACCGATTTAAACTCAATGTAAACGAAGCTTTCGAAAATGGAGGATTCAACATTACGGCAGAGCAGTTCCTTCTTCTCGATACTCTTTGGACGGAAGGTCCGATGAGTCAACAGGCCCTGGCCGATGTAATGATCAAAGACAAGAATTCCATCGTCAAGCTTGTCGATTCCCTGGAGTCGCGAGGCCTGGTAAAACGTGCCTCAAACCACAAGGACAGGCGTCAGAATATCATCAACGTAACCCCCGCTGCAGACAAGATTCAGGATACCATAACAGAAATAGCCCTTTCTACCGTCGCCAAGATTACCGACGGCATTTCCGAGTCGGATATCAACACTTTCATCGGCGTCCTGGATGCCATGGCGGCAAATATGGACAAGGGCGTGAACCTGAAGGAACACGCCCGTAAATTTCCAAGTTCAAAAAAGGGTATCTAGAGAGCCCTTACCTTGAAGATCGCCTTATGGATGGTCCCTTCTCCGATCAGGGGAGCGTGGGCTGTCTCAGGGGCGAATGTCACAACATCTCCGGCTTCCGCGCATATCGTGAAGTCCACGGGGTCTTCGTAGAAAAGGATATCCTTCTCGGTATTCATTTCTCCTGCAGGCTTGAGGCAGTCCTTGCGGGCCTTGACTCCGAAAGTCTCCGGCTTCGACAGAGGAATCTGGATGTCAATATACTTGTCGTGAACCTCGAGTCGCGCTTCTGTTTTCGTCTTCATCTTGCTGTCAACGATGTTCACCCAGAGATTGTCTCCGTCCAGGACATGCTTGCCGGGTTCAAGAGCATTGAGGTCGTGTGTCTTGATGAATTCTATGGCTTTCGCATAGAATGGATTGGTCATAAGTCTTGCTTCCATATCATTTGTCTGTTAAAAGATTCATTGTCTCTTCCATCAGTTCCCGGAGGGCATCCTGGTCCTGGATACATTCCAGGGGGAAACCGAAAGATGCGCTGCGGTATCCGTCGCCGTGATGGAGTACGCCCGCCGGCAGTTTGTTTGAATAGCGCAGAAGAACCTTGTCGGTGCTTGACAGCGTTTTGAGCGCGTCGCAATTCTCCACGCAATAGAAATCCTGGTTCGGAACGGTGTGTATGCTGCACTTGACAGACATCCTGCCCATGGATTTTTTCTCGAAGAGGAGTCCGTCCGAGCCGCTTCGGGATGAAGTCCAGGCATATCCGAGAGTCTTTTCGGCAAATTCCTTCGCCATAGACTGGTATTCGGCAAATTCGCATCCGTCCGCAAGCATGGTGGTGTCGGCGAAAGGATAAACGCTGTCCCAGGCGTCTGTGGCTATCCTGGAGCCGGAAACGAGAAGGGCCCTGCCTTCTCCGGCTGCTTTGCCGAGAGCCTCCCTTACTGAAGAAGGAAAGACCTGGAACGGGGCGGGGGACAGACCGCTTCCACGGAGGGTGCTGACCTGTTTTCCGCAGATGAGATCCACGGCATCCACGGCCTCTGAACCGTCGAATGCGGAAGCACTGCTCGAACAGAAGGACCAGCCTGCAGCAAGGAGGGCTTTACCGTGCACGGAAGGGTAGTCGAAGTTGTTTCCGGCGATGACGCTTCCCGCCATTTCTGTATCGGATGCTCCGAATCCGGGGGCATAGTCGCTTATCCAGTCTTTACCGCGCCTGAGTTCGTAGTTGTCTCCGCACAAGCTTATGTCGTTGACATAGGACACGCCTCCGTCGAGCTGAGAATCGAAGCCCGCATAAGCAGGAGTATCAAACCATGCAGGAGAAGCCAATCTTGTGAAATTGTTGACTACCAGCACTTTGCCTTTCGGCGAATCGGCGATGCCGGCACTCAGGATTTCTGAAGGGAAACTCCGTCCGCCTTCGTTGTAGGCTTCTACCTTCCAGGAATAGACCTTTCCTCGTTCCATGCTGAATTCCACGCTCCTGCCATCTATCCTGGTGCCGGAATCAAAAACTCCGTCACCTACACGCGTATATAATATGTATCCGTCCGCACCCGCGGTGGGTTCCTTTTCATCGATATTCTCATTCCAGCTCAGACGCAGCTTGCCGTCGGAAACGAACACGGCCTTGAAATCCCTTACCGGCAGGGGCTGTACGACGTAAGGCACTCCGTACCAAGACGAAAGGAATTTCAGGATTCCCTTATAGACGGCGCGGCAGGCAGTGAACTTGAATGCTGGGTCATGCCCGTATTTCATGTCGGCAAAATTCTGATGGCTGAGGAGTTCCAGAATGATGCCGGGAACATCCGTGGTCCTGGATTCGCTGTAGGAACGGTCCCGTATGTCGCGCCTGCTCCATAACGGGTCGAAATCCGCCCTGATGTCGCTTACAACCTGGGTCTGCACGCAGTCGGCGAGCAGCCTTCCGCCCATGCGGTCCCGGCCGTCACTGTATTTACGGCTTCCCTCCGCCATCAGGGTATAGATAGCTAGGGTCCCCACAAGACTGTCGTCAGGGCTGGTTCCGGCATCGGAATGGAAAGCCAGTGAAAGGTCGAAGGGAACGCCTCGGTTGTTCTTCATCTCCGTGACCCATGCGCCTCGTGAAGCGTAGTCGCGGGTATAATCCCCATCCCATTGGTTTATGACCGCATCGTAGCTGATTCCCGCCCATTGCATCCAATACATGGCTCCTTCCAGGTAGGATGGAAGTCCGGAACAGCAGTATTGCCTTACATCCAGGCTGTCAAGTCCGCGGGCAATCTTGCCGATACCGCCCCCGATTTTCACTGCGTCAGCACTTACGACACTGTTTCTGGAATAGTTGAAGCCGGCCGGGGTGGAATTGTCGAGGCTTACGACTGCATCTTCATCCGGAGAGAATTCGAAACTTCCAAGATACATCCATGTCCCGCCGCCCCTGGTCTGGTCCACAGCGAAACGGCTCACCCCTGCAAGGTGGCGGACCGTGTAAAGGGCATTCCGGCTGCTGTTTTCCTGGGATTTATATGAGATGTACACGGCATATTTCCCCCTTTGGGCGACTCTTGCCTTCCAGACGGCAGTGGCACTCGGGCGGTTTGATGAGGTGCAGCCTGCTGTGCGGGCGGTCCCGGCCATGAAAGGGTTGTCGCCCTTTGAATATACTGCCTTCATGTCTGCAAAACCCTGCCCGGCGTTGCTCCATCGGCCTTTTTCTTCATAAGTGCCGGCAGTGCGGAGGGGAAGGTCCCCGAAATCGAAGCTGAGGGTATCCCGGAGGAAACAGGCATCGTTGTCGCAGATCACCTCATAAGGAGAAATGTCCCTTTCCCTGGGAGTAAGCACGTATGCTCCTGCATTTTCAAGCATCGGGATGAGGAAGGGGATGACATAGCTCTGGGTATAGATGTCTTCGATGGTCCTGTGGATTGGCGCTCGTTGCCACATCCATCTGTCTTCCTTTTCATTGTAATACCTGCCATGACTCTGCCAGAGGGCGATATTCCGGCCGCTAAGCCCACGCCTCCACTGCGTTTTCCCCAGCTCGGTGATGAGACTGTGCCGTTCGCTTTTGTTCGGAGCGAATTTATAGGTGCCGGGCCTTCCGTTGTTGCCAGGCTTTGGCAGGATGAGATCGTCAAAGGGAATGTTCCTGCAGTAGATGGACCCTGGCCGGACCTGTCTGTATTCCCTGGGATAAAGCTCGTCGATCTTGTCCAGGAACCACTTCCGGTCGCTTTCCCTCCATGCCCAGTCCGACAGTCCCCGTGTGAAATAGAGGTCATACCTGCCGTTTCGCTTGAGCACCTTCTGCAACGCCACTTCGCCCTTGTTCCCGAAATGCTCCATTGTCAGCACTGTAAGGCTGTCGCACATGGGTTTTAAAGCGTCGAGGACATTGTTTTGGGCCTGGCACAGAAACCCTGCAAAACAAAGAAAGACAGACAGCAATGAGCGCTTGGTCATGGCGTCAGTTCCTCCTGGAGCTTATATGAGTTATGTCTATTATGAAAACGAAGAGGCTCGCAAGACCCAGGGCGAGCATGTCGGCCCAAAAATCATGCAAATCCATGCTTCTGGTCGGCAGAATGTTCTGAATCCATTCGGTGAGAGCGGCGAGGCAGGCTCCGGCAAGCATATTGCCTAAGAAGAACTTCACCGGCCCCCAGGCATTGCGTCCCTTGTGGTCCCAGGCCATATAGGAAAGGACAGGGAAGGGAAGGAACATGAAAAAATGCACCAGTTTGTCAGTGGGTATGCCGAATATCTCCCTCTGGATGTCGGGAATCTTTTCGCCGCTGATGAAGCACAGCAGCGCTATGGCTCCCAGGTACATCAGGAACAATACTCTGGACAGTATGGATTTAGGTGTCGTCACAGGGCCTGCATGTCGTGAAGTTTACGGTAATAACCATTCTTGGCGATGAGCTCGTCATGCTTGCCGCGTTCGACGATGCGTCCGCCGTCGATGACGATTATCTCGTCAGCATCCTTGATGGTGGAGAGCCTGTGTGCGATGGCGATGGTGGTTCTGTTGGACATGAGCCTGTCAAGTGCATCCTGGACGGCCCTTTCGCTCTCGGTATCGAGGGAGGCGGTGGCTTCGTCGAGAATCAGGATAGGGGGATTCTTCAGCACTGCCCTTGCAATGCTTACCCTCTGCCTCTGTCCGCCGCTGAGCTTTACGCCCCTGTCGCCGACGTTGGTGTCGAACTTCTCCTCTTTCTCGTCGATGAATTCTTCGGCGTTGGCCACTCTTGCGGCCGCCCTGACGTCATCGATCGTGGCATGTTCCACGCCAAATGCTATGTTGTTGAAAATGGTGTCGTTGAAGAGGATAGGGTCCTGGTTCACGTTACCCATGAGGGAGCGCAGGGAATGCAGGGAGAGATCCCTGATGTCGTGCCCGTCTATGGTTATGCGTCCGGAAGTGACATCATAGAACCTCGGGATGAGGTCCACCATCGTCGATTTTCCGCCGCCGGAAGCTCCCACTATGGCCACAGTCTGTCCTTTTTTTATTTCAAAGTCGATGTCGTGCAGTATCTCCCTTCCTTCATCATAGGAGAAATCCACGTGCTCGAACCTGATGCAGTCTTTGAACTCCTTAATTTCCAGGGCGTTCTCCTTTTCGGTGATGCTGTTCTCAGCATCCAGGATCTTATCGATACGCTCCATGCTCGCGAGGCCCTTGGGGATATTGTATGCGGCCTTGGAGAGGTCCTTGATTGGCTGGATGACGCTGTAAAGGATGACCATGAAGAAGATGAAGGTCGGAGCGTCTATGAAGGATTTGCCCATGATGATGAGGCTGCCACCGAAGCAAAGCACTATGCAAATCATCGCCGTGCCGAGGAATTCGCTCACGGGATGAGCCAGGGCCTGCCTTGTGGATACCCGGCTGTTTTTCCGCTTCATCGCTCCCGTAACCCTGTCGAACCTTGCGGACATCTTTCCTTCCGCCAGGAAGGCCTTGATGATCCTGAGCCCGCCCAGAGTCTCCTCGACCTGGCTCATGGTATCGCTCCAAAGGCTCTGGGCCTCGGTGGAACGTTTCTTAAGATTGCGTCCGATGACTCCCATCAGCCACATCATGAGGGGTGCGAACACCAGTACGAACAAAGTGAGCTGCCAGGAAATGAATAGCAGCGTGCCTACGTAGAAAATGATGAGGATGGGATTCTTGATGAGCATGTCGATGCTCCCGCTGATGGAATTCTCAACCTCGCCGACATCGCCGCTCATCCTGGCGATAATGTCGCCCTTGCGCTCCTGGGAGAAGAACCCGAGAGGCAGTGAAAGGATCTTGTTGTAAAGCTGCATGCGCAGGTCTTTGGCAAGACCGGTGCGCATAGGCACCATGACCGCCGCCGATCCGAAATAGCATGAGGTTTTGAGCGCGGTCATCAGCACCATGAAGCCGGAAAGTACCAGCAGCGTGACGATTGCGCCGTGCATGTCCATGAAATTCGATACCCACCAGTAGGCGTTGTTTATCGCTTTCTCCTTGAATTCCACCCCTGCCGTATCCCATGGAATGAATTCATACACGGTGTCGTTCAGGTTGAACAGTATCTGGAGAAGGGGAATGACCAGGGTGAACGAGAATATATTGAATACTGCGCTCAACACATTCATCAGCACGGAGCCGCCTGCGTATTTGAGGTACGGACGGGCATATCGCCGCAGCATATTCAGGAATTGTTTCATAATTCCACAAATATAATAAAAATCCGCGACTCCAAGCGGTCTGGCTATAATTCAAAGAAGGGGGAAGCGCTCGTTCGCGGGAGTGCCAGAAGCCTGATTCCCTTTCCCGCGACCGCAGGCCGGGAGGTCTCGACTGCAAGCAGCGGAGTATTGTTGTGCTCGCTCAGGTGGCAGAGGAAGATATTCCTGGTGTTCCCGTTTGCGAAAGAAGAAATGGCTTCGGCGCAGTCGGGGTTGCCGAGGTGCCCGTGTCCGCTGCGGATGCGTGCCTTGAGATCTTCCGGGTAGGGGCCGTTCTCGAGCATTTCCGGATCGTAATTGGATTCTATGGTTATGCTGGAAGCTTTTGAGCAGAACTCAAGCGCTTCTTCAGTCATCTCTCCTATATCAGTGATATGCACATAAATAGTCCCGTTAAGATCCAAACAGAATCCCAGCGTTTCCGTAGCATCGTGTGGTACGACGAAGCACCTTGCCCGCACAGCCCCCGGCACAATCTCGTTCCACTCGGAATAACTGAGTTCCCTCACTACTCCGGAAAGATATTCGCCAGTCAGCCAATGGACTGAGAGGGAACGTTTCAGGAGCGGTGTGAGCCACACCGGTTTCTGCAGTTTCTTGCAGTATGATCCAAGTGAGCGGATATGGTCGTTATGGTCGTGGGTTATAAGGATGGCGTGGATGTCGTCATAATTCAGTCCTTCCGCCTCCAGTTCCTTGCGCAGCCGCCTAAGGCTGACTCCGGCGTCTATCAGTATGCCGGCCTCGCAATGGCGGATCTCGTCGAAGATTCCGATAAAATAACAATTCCCGCTGCTGCCACTCGAAAAAGACTTGAATCTAACGCTGCTCATTCTCCTTGCAATACTTGTTTATGGCACTGTAAGCCTCTTTGACTCCCATTTCTCCGGCCCTGGAAAGGTCGAAGCATCCCTTCTCCTTCTCTTTCAGATATATCTGTACCAGAGCCCTGTTGTAGTAGGCGTCTCCCATGGAGGGATACTGCCCGAGGGCTTTGTCGTAGGATTCTATGGCTTCAACCATCCTGCCGCTCAGGGCATAGAGGTTGCCAAGGTCGAAGAAAAGGTAAGGATTGTCCGGGAGGATGCCGGCGGCCTCTTCTATGTCGGCGATGGCTTCCGAATAGTCGTAGCTGCGCATCGTTTCGCCGCCCACGCGGGCCTTGGCCGTGCCCTTTTCGTCCATAGTGAGGGTCTGGACGTTATTGCTTATGGAAGCGATGAAATCTATCATCTTCGCGCGCAGCACGCCCCTGTTCATGAGGTAGAACGCCTTGTAGTAGCGCACATACTTGTTCATGGATGCGTCGCTGTCGGCGAGGGATGCCGCTTTGTCGAAGTACATGAGCGCGTTGTTGTACTGCTTCTGCTGAACTTCGTAAAGTCCTCTGATAAAGCAGATTTCAGAATCGGTAAGACGGATCTGCCCGGCTCCGCTGCTGTCGTCGCCGCTCAGGATGCTGCCGAGGCTCCTGTCAAGCCGCAGCGGCTCAGCCGCCTTGTTGCCGAGGCTGAGAGGCAGGGGACTGTCAGCGATGAACTTGTCCAGAAGGGGATTCTCATATCCGCCCGCAAGGGCCATGCTGCTGCCGCCCTGCCTGTCCTTGCCTATACTGAATTCGTAGAGTGGCCTCAGGCTGATGTCGATATCCTTGTGCTGGAGGAGTTCGTCGTTGAAGTCCTTTTTCGCAAAATCGGCGTCAAGAGCAAGCAGGGAACTGTATTTGCGGGTGGTGTCCGCAAAGTCCGAGAGCCCGCCGGCATTCTTTTCGCGGTATTCGCGGATCTTTGCCTGCGCGGTTTCGTAGTCCGCCTTGGAGGCACGCCTGCGGCCGATCTGGTTTTCTGCATAAGAACGGTTCAGGTAGGCGTTTGCAAAGTCGGGATAAAGTTCGATGGCCCGGGAATAGTCGTCAATCGCCTTGTCCCATTTGCGCAGCTCCATATACATGGCGGCCCTGTTGTAGTATGCCAGCACATTTCGGGGATTGATGGCTATCACGCGGTCAATGTCTTCGAGGGCATCGTAGAAATTACCTGTCTGTGCATGCAGGAGACTGCGGTTGTACAGGGTTAGGGCGTTGCCCGGTTCGAGCTTCAGCACATAGTTCAGGTCAGCCATCGCGGCGTTGTAGTCTTTTGTCTCGGCGTACAGCAGAGCCCTGTTGAAGTGAGCGAAGCTGTTGGTGGAATCCAGGGCTATTGCTTCGTTAAGGTCAGCGATAGCCTCGTCCCAGCGTCCCTGGGCGGCGAAAAGACGGCCCCTGCGCACATAGGATTCCGGTTCGAAACGGTCCAGGCTTACCGCACGGTTGTAGTCCGAAAGTGCGCGTGTGGTATCTTTAAGGTAAAGGTAGGAAGCACCTCTGTTGAGAAACGCTCCGGCATCTTTAGGCTCTTTCCTGATGTACCTGTCAAAATCCGCCACGGCCTCCTCGAAGCGCTGCGCGAGAAAGTAAGTGACGCCCCGGCTGTAGTACAGTCCGTCGAATCCGGGTCGAAGTTCTATCGCCTTCTGAAGGTCCTCGAGAGCATCTTCGTACTGGCCGCTCCGGCTTTTGGTAATCGCCCTGTAGTGGTATCCGTTGGTGAAAACGGGATTTATACGGACGCTGCGGTCGAAATCCTGCTGGGCACCACGAAGGTCTCCAAGATTGTATTTGGCTATACCGCGGAAAAAGAAATTCCAATAATCGTTAGTGTCCAGACGGGCGAGAACATTGAAATTCTCGATGGCGAGGGCGTATTTGCCGTCGCTCAGGGCGGTGCGCCCGCGCAGGAAAAACACATCCCGGTCGTACTGCGCAAAAGAATAGCTCGCGCAGCAGGCAAAAAAGATTATTGCACAGAGAATCTTTTTCACTAATTTTGTGCCTCCTTACAAAAAGCAAAGATAACATTAATTGTGCCCGGATGAGATTCACGGCAAAAATATTTTGTGTTTTGCTGCTGTGCGCATGTTCCTTTCGCCTTGACGGTCAGGGGATACCTTCCCGTCTTCCGGTGTCGGAACTGCAGGAGAGTGTCGATTATCTTTGCGACAGTATCTGCGGCGGTCGGGGTTTTGCCTCGAGGGGTGGTTTCGAAACTCAGTTCTATCTCCAGCGCTGCTTGAAGGAAATGAATTTTTCCCCTGTGTGTCAGCGGTTTGCGGCCGAACTGGATTCTGTTAGATATGGCTGCAATGTGGTTCTCGAACTCAATGCTGCCAGGCAGTACAGACATAACGCCGGAACAATTGTGGTAATGGCCCATTACGACGGAACGGGCACTCATTCCGGGCGGCTTTTCCCCGGAGCCGACAGCAATTCATCCGGAGTGGCCGCGCTGCTTACCATCCTGCGCCACATCAATCTCTACGGCTCCCGCAACAATCTGGTATTCGCTTTCCTGGACGGACACAATGCGAGCATGGCGGGAGCAAGGGCCCTGCTGGAAGAACTTCAGGGAAAAGGGCATAAGGTAAAGATGGCGGTGAGCCTTGACATACTCGGTTCTTCCCTGTCTCCGGTGGAGGAAGGCCGTCCGGATTACCTGATCGCGCTTGGCGCTGAAAAATGGAAAAAGGAACTCCAGGAACTCAATTCCGGACTCGGACTGCATCTGTCCTACGATTATTACGGCAGTTCTTCCTTTACCGAACTCTTTTACCGCAGGATAGGGGATCAGAGCGTTTTCCTTGAGGCGGGCATCCCGTCGGTGATGTTCACTTCCGGGATAACCATGAATACGAACAAGGTTTCGGACACGCCTGAGAGCCTTGACTGGCCTGTTTTCAGGAAAAGGGCGGAACTTGTCATGCGCTGGCTTGAAGTATTGCTGTACAAAATAAATGGATAATCTCCCCAAAATGTCCGAGTCCGCCGTCCACGCGGGCTTTCCGAGTCCCGCCCAGGACTACATGAGCGTGGGCATAGACCTTAACAAGGAACTTGTCCGCCATCCGGACGCCACCTTTTTCGTGCGTGTGGCCGGAGACTCCATGACGGGCGCCGGAATCGACGACGGGGACACCCTCGTGGTGGACCGTTCGCTGGACCCTGTGGACGGATGCATAGCCATCTGCTGCCTGGAAAGGGAATTCTTCGTGCGCCGCATCCTCGTGGGGCCGGCTTCCTGGACCCTCAAAGCAGAGAATCCGGAGTACAAGCCTGTTACAGTAGGCCCAGACGCCGATTTCTCGGTATGGGGTGTAGTAAGCTACATTATCAAGAAGGCCAATGTTCGCCCTGGCCGACTGTAATAACTTTTTCGTGTCCTGCGAACGTGTCTTCCAGCCTGAACTGGAGGGCCGGCCTGTCGTGGTGCTGAGCAACAATGACGGCTGCGTCGTGGCCCGAAGTGCCGAAAGCAAGGCCCTTGGGGTGCCTATGGGAACTCCTATCTTCAAGCTGAAAAATCTGGTAGAAAGCGGTCGGCTGGCGGTCCGTTCCTCCAACTATACGCTCTACGGCGACCTCTCGAGGCGTGTTATGAACATTCTCCGGGATGCGATTCCTGATATGGAGGTTTATTCCATAGACGAGGCTTTCCTGAATCTTGAAGGCCTGCCGGAGAAAGAGATGCTGCCGCTGTGCAGGGAACTCGTGAAAAAGGTGAAAAAGTGGACGGGCGTGCCCGTGAGTATCGGAATCGCCCCGACCAAGACCCTGGGCAAGGTGGCAAACCATTTTGCGAAGCGTTATCCCGGTTACAGGGGAGTGTGCATGATAAACGACGATGCCAAGCGCGACAAAGCCCTGTCGCTGACGCCGATAGACGATGTCTGGGGCATAGGCTGGCGTGCGGCTCCCAAACTTGAGGCTGCCGGCGTCAGGACGGCAGCGGACTTCGTGGCAAGACCGGAATCCTGGGTCCGGGGCAGGATGGGTATCACCGGAGTCCGGACCTGGAAGGAACTGCAGGGCTTTTCATGTATAGAGGAGCCGGAACTTGAGCGGCGGCAGAGCATCTGCACCTCCCGTTCTTTCGCGGAGCTTATCACCGATAAGGATGAATTGCTTCTGCGCGTGTCCGATTTTGCGGGAATCTGCGCCGCAAAGCTGCGTAAGGAGCATTCTGTGGCCGGGGAAGTGGGGCTCTTCATCCAGACCAACCGCTTCCGGGCGGACCTCCCTCAATATGCGCCCTGGGCGTCGGTCAAGATGGATCCGCCCGTGAGCAGCACTCCCGAAATCGTGAGCGCGGCCTCCAGGCTGCTCGACAGTCTGTGGCAGGATGGCTACGGCTACAAAAAGGCCGGGGTCGTAGTCTCGGACACCCACCCGGACGACGAGGTGCAGGGTTCCCTTTTCGATGACAGATTGCAGGACCGCGAGCGGGAAAACAAGCTTTCCGCTATAATGGACAGGGTGAATGCCGCGGCTGGACGCAATATGCTGAGGGTGGCAACGCAGCGCCCGGGGCATTATTCCGACGGAATCCGCCGTGAACATTGCTCCGGGCTCTACTCTACCTCATGGGACGAGCTGCTGCTTGTCCGATGAATCAGCGCTCTGCCTGTGCGGTAATCTTCTTTATGAATTCTTCCGGAATCCTACCGAGAGAACGCAGGTTGTCCTCAAGGACTTTTACATCCAGTTCGGAAAGATATTTTGCTGCATTCCAAGGGTCTTCCGTTATGTAGCTTCCGGTTCCGGCAAATGCAAGCAGGACAGGGGTAAGCTGCAGGTGACTGCTGATCTTTTCGGCGAATACCGTCTTGGCCTCGGGAGTGATGGCTCTCATCCTTCTGAGCTGGCCGCGCTCCCCGTTGATGAAACTGAATGCGCCGTTGCATACGACTTCGTGCGCCGTCCCGACAGAAGATTCCGGCAGATAGACGGTCACTGAAAGGGACACTCCGTCGTAGCCCCAGACTGCCTTGCCTGCTGCGGCATCCTTGGCGGCGAAGCGGCTGTAAGGAATGTCCGCGCCGTCCGCGCTCACCGATTCGGGCGCAGCCATACCGTGGAACACAAGACGGAGAAGCCTAGTCCCGGGAGCGCCCTTGTAGTCTCCTTCGCGGGCTGCAATCCTGACCTTGGTGGCTTCCGCGGTGCTTTCCCTGCTGATGCGTGTATAGGCGTAGGCTTCGTCGTAGGCCTGCGATACGCCGTCATCCTCGTATACCCTGCATTCGCTTTGGCCGACTCCGGGCACCAGATGCAGCCAGAGTTCGTTGCTCGGATCCTGAAGGTTGCTGATGCTGGGGGAGGACATCGGAATGATGCTTCCAGCCTTTACGAAATAGGGGTTCTCCTGGATGGTGTAGTGAAGAGTGGCTTCGCTGCCGCCCTTATGGAGCTTTCCGGTAGCCATATCCCACCAGTCGCAGCCTTCGGGGAACCACATCCTGCGCTCGGCGAGGCCTGTCACCTTGTCCGCCGGCTGGCATACGGTCGTTGCCAGGATATTGTCTCCGAACATGAATTCCTCGTTTTCGATATAGGCTTTCTCGTTTTCCGGATAATCGTAATAAAGAGGTCTGCAGATGCCAAGTCCCTCGTCGTACGCCTGCCTTGCGGCAGTGTAGATATACGGAGCCAGGTCATAGCGGAGACGGATTGCGTCACGCATCGCATCGAAGTGCTCGGGAAATATCCAGAAGCGCTTTTCCATGCTCATGTCCTTGGTGGAGTGGGTCTTGTAAATGGGGGTGAATACAGCCTCCTGAAGCCATCTGGTGTAGAGCTCAGGGTCGGTTTTCCTGACGCCCTTAGGCTGCATGTGACCGCCGATATCGTGCCCCCAGTAGGCATAACCTACGTTGGAAGCCGTTGCGGTGAAGTAGGGTAGGTAACTGAGTACCCTCCATGTAGCATAGGTGTCGCCGCTGAATCCTACCTGATAGCGGTGGCTGCCGATTCCGCCCCAGCGGTGGTATATCATGGGACGGGGAGCGTCCTTGCCGAGTTTCTCGGACTGGCGTACCTGATGCCACCAGAAGGTATGGTTGAGCCAGAATGTGTTGCTCAGTCCGGGAATATACTTGCTCGTCATGAACTGCTGCCAGTCAAGCCACCAGAAATCTACGCCCTGCCTGGCGATGGGGTCGAGCACGGAGTTGAAATAGGCGTCCGCCCAGGC
>DEFD01000031.1:113000-113310 GCA_002350615.1 Bacteroidales bacterium UBA2861
CTGGATTGCCGTCGGCGTCCTTGTATCCTCTGGGGCCGTCATAGTCTTCGCCCGCCCTGGAAAGATAATCCTTGACGAAATCCTCGTAGGGCTCTTCAAATGTCTGCAGACCGGAAGCGGGATGGAGATTCAGAGAGGTCTTGAGCTTGTAGTCGTGAAGTTCGGAAAGCGTGCTGGACGGGGAAGGGAAGAGCTCGTGCTTCCAGCTGTATCCTGTCCAGCCTTTGCGCTGTCCGGCAGCGTCTTTCTGGTATCCTCGTCCGCCGGCACCCATTTCATAGGTTTCATGCCAGTCCATGTCGATGATCAT
>DEFD01000031.1:113376-134535 GCA_002350615.1 Bacteroidales bacterium UBA2861
GATCTACGAGTTCATAGTCCGAATAAAGCCAGTAACGGCACCACCAGTATCCGAAAGCGTATTTCGGGGGGATGGGAATACGGCCGGCAATTTTGGTAAAGTCAGCCAGTGCCTCCTTGTACTCATGCCCGTAAGCGAAGAAGTAAAGGTCCTGCCGCTTGCCCGCGGGCCTGTTCTCCACCCAATATTTCCAGTCCGTATCCACAGGTACGAATACCTGGCGGGCGCTTTCGTCCAGGACGGCCCAGCCGTCACGGGAAATAACACCCTTGTCGAAAGGTTCCCGGGTATAGCTGTCACCGTCTTCTGCCCACTCGCGGTTCTTGAATTTATGGATATAATCAAAGCGGTCCAGGGTTCTGGCGGTGCCCTGCAGATTGCCTGAATCGTCATCTCCGTATTTCCAGCTCACTTTTCTGACGCCTTTTCTGGCGTGGCTGTCCTTCATTTCGAAAGAAACAGAAAGATTGGCCTGGTTGAATTCCTCCTGGCCGGTATAGCTGAGAGTCATGGATGCCGTGCGGATGGAAATCTTCTTTCCGCTCCTGCTGACCTTGAAATCCGGAACGGGCAGGTTCCTGTTCACGATGCCGAGACTTGCCCTGTCTTCGAAAACGCCGTCTTCGGCCCATTCCATGCGCACGAGCCGTGGAGTCAGTACGGTAAAACGCGCCTTCCCGAAGACCACTTCGGCTTTGGAATCGGCTTTGGGGTGAAACTCTTCCTGCGCGGCTGCCGGAAAGGCAAGGCAGACAAGTGCTGCATATACAAACAACTTTCTCATTATCAGTCAAGTTTAAACTCTTTTTCTCCAAGTATTTCGCGGGTGAGGAGCGGCTCGTTGGTGGTGATGGCGTCGATGCCCCAGTCTATGAGCTGCCTGATATGCTCCGCTTTATTGATTGTCCAGGAATTCGTACTCATGCCAAGTTTGTGGGCTTCCTTGATCCACTGAGGAGCGGCATAGACTTCCTTCCTTTCATAATCGAATCCGTTGATCCCGGTCTGTGCGAGCTGTTCAGGAGGTATTTCGCCATTGAGATATTGCACGACGAACTTGGGATATTCCCTTGCGATCTTGTCGCACATCCTTTTGCTGAAGGAAATGAAAATCACCCTTGATGGAGTAAAGAGTCCGTGCGCTTTCAGGGCGGCTACGGTCTTGTCAACCAGCTCTATTTCCTTTTCGGGATAATAATGCTTCTTCAGCTCGCAAACCAGTATGGTCTTGTCGCTCTTTTCCCCCTGGGTGAGGTACTCGTCGAGAGTGGGGATCTTTTCTCCGTTGGGAAGCCTGTAGCTGTCCCAGTGGGATGCGTCCACGGTATCGATCCTCTCTTTTTTGATTTTATCGTCATGAAAAACCAGAATCTGCCCGTCAGCGGTAAGGTGCAAGTCGAATTCGCTGCCCCAGAGGCCGAGCTTCTGTGCATAGGCGAGGGAAGCGATGGAATTCTGGGAGAATCCCGCCTCCTCGTACTTCCAGGCGCCGCGGTGCGCTACAATGGCCGTTTTACCGTTCTGCCTGACTGCGGGAAATTTCTGTTTGCATGATGAAAAACCGACGATGGAAAAGATTGTCGCGGCAAATGCCGCCAAAAGGGTAATTTTACGTGTCATGTCATTATGCTTTTAAGCTGAACACAAATATATGAAGAATTTTGCTTAAATTTGCTATCCCTAAAATAAGAAGGTATTATGGTTAAAGTGAATCTTGGAGGCTGTTCCTCCTTTGTGAAAGAATCTGATTACAAACTTTATCTGGGAAAGGCTCTGGACGCTTTCGACGTCCTGGAAAGTGAAACGGGTGCGGGAAATGATTTCCTCGGATGGAAAACGCTCCCGATCGACACTCCCGAAAGCCTGATTGCAGAATGCGAAGCGGTTCGCGACGACTGGAAATCACAGGGCATCGACCTTGCGGTAGTAATAGGCATCGGTGGCTCATATCTCGGTGCAAGATGCGCCATAGAGGCCCTCAGCCATCAGTTTATCAGTCCTGAAGGGGCAATCAAGGTGGTATTTGCCGGTAACAACCTCAGCGAGGAATATCTCGCCGAACTCATGGACCTCGTGAAACAGCGCAATGCGGCCTGTGTCGTCATATCCAAGAGCGGTACTACCACGGAGCCGGCAGTTGCATTCCGCATCGTAAAGGAGTATCTTGAAAAAAAATATGGAAAAGAAGCGGCTGCCAACAGGATAGTGGCCATCACCGACGCCCATAAGGGTGCCCTCAAGACGCTTGCCACCCAGGAAGGCTACCGCAGTTTCGTGGTGCCCGACAATGTAGGAGGCCGTTTCAGCGTGCTCACCCCGGTAGGACTTCTTCCCATCGTCCTGGCAGGTTTCGACGTCCGGACCATGCTGAAAGGGGCTGCCGACGAGCGTGAAGCCCTTCTGTCGAAAACGGAGGAGAATCCTGCGGTGCAGTACGCCGCAATGCGCAATCTGCTTTATTCCGTCCTTGGAAAGAAGGTTGAAGTCCTGGTTTCCTACAATCCCAAGTTCCAGTATCTCGGTGAATGGTGGAAACAGCTCTACGGAGAATCCGAAGGCAAGGAAGGCAAAGGCATTTTCCCTGCCAGCGTCAATTTCACCACCGACCTGCATTCAATGGGACAGTTCATCCAGGACGGGGACCGTGTAATGTTCGAGACAGTCGTCAACGTGGAAAAATCCCGCAGGGAGGTCGTGATAGGCAGCGATCCCCAGAACCTCGACCAGCTCAATTATCTCGCTGGCAAGAGGGTGGAACACTGCAATGCGATGGCCCAGCTCGGTACTAAACTCGCCCATATCGACGGCGGGGTGCCTCAGCTTGAGGTGTCCGTCAGCCAGATAGATGAATACAATCTTGGCGCGATTTTCTATTTCTTCGAATTCGCCTGCGGCATATCCGCCTATGTGCTGGGAATCAATCCTTTCAACCAGCCCGGTGTGGAGGCCTACAAGAAGAATATGTTCGCGCTTCTCCGCAAGCCCGGATATGAGGCCCAGACAGAAGAAATCCTCAAAAGGATATAATAAGATGGAAGAAAAAAAAGTCAATCTGAATCTCGATCCCGCCATAGCCGGCGGGTCGTATGCCAATCTTGCCATTATATCACACTCCCGCAGCGAGTTCACCCTGGATTTCGCCAGTACGCTACCCGGGATGCCCGGTCCCCGTATCAACAACAGGATCGTGATGACCCCCGAACATGCCAAGAGGCTGCTTAACGCTCTGGCGGAGAATGTCTCCAGGTACGAGTCCCATTTCGGCCAGATACGCCTTGACGAGGGGCAGGGGAACACCTTCAATCTCGGAGACCTGATCCAGGGAGGAGGAACGAGATCGTAATGGCGGACTGGAAAAAGATAAAGGCGATTACGCTTGACGTGGACGGTGTCATGACCGACGGATGCCTCGTCGCATTCGACGATCATGAGATGGTGCGCGTCTTCAATGCGAAAGACAGTTTCGCCATACGCGTCGCCCTGATGCGCGGCATAAAGTTCGCGGTTTTCAGCGGAGGGGAGACGGAAGGCGTGCGTTTCCGCTTCATCACCTGCGGCCTCGATCCCGAAGACATCCACCTTGGATGCAGGGGTAAAATCAAGGTTTTCAGAGAGTTCTGTGAAAAATACGGACTCGGTGAAGACGAGGTCCTTTACATAGGCGACGATATTCCGGATCTGCCCGTAATCAAGGCGGCCGGAATCGGCGCCGCGCCTGCGGATGCGGCGGAAGATGTCGTCAATGCGGCATCTTACGTTTGCAAGGCAGGCGGAGGCAGGGGCTGCGTGAGGGAAGTGATAGAAAAGGTGCTCCGCGCGCAGGGGCTGTGGTACTTTGACGAGGACGAATTCTCGAAGATATTCTAGTCCATGGATTTGAAAGGGAAGAAAGTGATCCTTGCAAGCAATTCGCCGAGAAGACGCGAGTTGCTTAAGGGGCTTGATGTTGATTTTGAAATAGATACCCGTAATAACTTCGAGGAATCCTTTAGCGATGATACGCCTCATCCCGAGGTGCCTTCCCTGATGTCCAGGGGAAAGTCGCACGGTTTTCACCGTCCGCTTCTGGACAACGAAATCCTCATCACCTCCGATACCATGGTCCTCCTGGACAAGATTATCCTTGGAAAGCCGCACAGCAGGGAAGAAGCGGTGAAAATGCTGAAAACCCTTTCAGGAAGGACACACGAGGTTATAACCGCCGTGACTTTCCGGGACGGAGCCGGTCATGAAGAGACGTTCACGGACTCCACCGACGTAAGTTTCGGGATACTCTCGGACGAACAGATTGATTACTACATAGACAGATATAAACCTTTTGACAAAGCCGGCAGCTACGGCGTCCAGGAGTGGATAGGCTATGTCGCCATCGAAGGAATCAGGGGCTCCTTCTACAATGTCATGGGATTCCCGGTCCACAAGGTTTATGAATGCCTGAACAGATTTGTAAATTATTAAACATCAGAATATGCAACTCAGCGCCAAGTACAACCCCGCGGAAGTGGAAGACAAGTGGTATTCCTATTGGATCAAGAACCGCTGTTTCCATTCCGAACCGGACAACAGGGAAGCTTATACCATCGTTATTCCGCCACCCAATGTGACGGGAATCCTGCACATGGGCCATGTGCTCAACAACACGCTCAATGACGTTCTCACCCGCAAGGCCCGCATGGACGGCAAAAACGCCTGCTGGGTTCCCGGAACCGACCATGCCTCCATCGCCACCGAGAACAAGGTGGTGGCCCGTCTGAAGGAACGTGGCATCCGCAAGGAGGATATAGGCAGGGAAGAGTTCCTGAAATACGCCTGGGAATGGAAGGAAGAGCACGGCGGGATCATTCTCGAGCAGTTGCGCAAACTCGGAGCTTCCTGCGACTGGGACCGTACGAAATTCACTATGGAGCCTGCTCTCAGCAAGGCGGTCATAGATACTTTCGTATATTTCTACAAAAAAGGTCTCATCTACCGCGGAGTCCGTATGGTAAACTGGGATCCGGAAGGCCTTACAGCTGTAAGTGATGAAGAGGTAATCCACAGAGATACAAAGAGTCACTTCTATCACCTGAAGTATTACATCAGCGATGGCAATGGCAATCCCACCGATGATTACCTCGTGATAGCCACAACCCGTCCGGAGACGATAATGGCCGATGCGGCGATATGCGTCAACCCTAAGGACGAAAGGCATTTCCGTCTTCACGGGAAGAAGGTTCTGATACCTCTTATCAACCGGGAAATCCCGGTGATCGAGGATGATTACGTCGAAATGGACTTCGGTACTGGCTGCCTCAAGGTGACCCCGGCGCACGATGCCCACGACTACGAAATCGGGCTTCGCCATAATCTTCCGGTCATGGACATCATCGACGATCACGGCCGCCTGAATGAAAATGCGCAGATCCTTATAGGGGAGGATCGTTTCGTTGCGAGGAAGAAGATTGTCGGAATGCTCGAAGAAGCCGGCAACCTCGTGAAGGTAGAAGAGTATGTTTCCCCTGTGGGATATTCAGAAAGGACCAACGCAGTCATCGAGCCGAAACTCAGCACACAGTGGTTCCTCAAGATGGAGGAACTCGCCTCCAAGGCACTTGAAAGCGTGGAAAGCGGCAAGGTGAAGCTGATTCCGGACAAGTACCGTTCAACCTACCGCCACTGGATGGAGAACGTGCACGACTGGTGCATCTCCCGCCAACTCTGGTGGGGACAGCGAATCCCGGCCTGGTATCTTCCCGACGGCTCTTTCGTCGTGGAGCCCGATGAGGAATCCGCGCTCAAGGCCGCACAGGCCATCAATCCCGGCTTGAAGGCGGAAGACCTCAGGCAGGATGACGATGTCCTCGACACCTGGTTCAGCAGCTGGCTGTGGCCAATCAGCGTCTTCGATGCCGGACGTCCCGGCAACCCGGACCACAAGCCCAACAGGGACCTTTCATATTACTATCCTACCAACGACCTTGTCACGGGACCGGACATCCTCTTTTTCTGGGTGGCACGTATGATCATGGCGGGGAACGAGTTCATGGGAGATGTTCCTTTCCGCAATGTCTATCTCACAGGTATCGTGAGGGATAAACTTGGCAGGAAAATGAGCAAGACCCTGGGGAACAGCCCCGACCCTCTTGATCTCATCAAGAAATATGGGGCCGACGCGGTCCGCATCGGCATGCTCCTGTGTTCTTCCGCCGGCAACGATATCTTCTATGACGAGTCCCAGATAGAACAGGGACGCAATTTCTGCGGAAAGATATGGAACGCCTGGCGCCTTGTGAGCGGCTGGAATGTCGATCCTGACGCCAAGCAGGATGAAACGGGCAGGGTCGCCGTCAAATGGTTCGACAATCTTCTCAGCAAGACCATTTGCGAAGTGGAGGACCATTATTCGAAATTCCGCATTTCCGACGCCCTGATGGCAATCTACAAGCTTTTCTGGGACGACTTCTGCAGCTGGTATCTCGAACTCGTGAAACCGGGCTCGGGCAGAGCCATCGATCCTCTGACCTACGAAGCCAGCGTGGATTTCTTTGAGAAACTCCTGAAGCTTATCCATCCTGTCATGCCTTTCATCACGGAAGAACTCTGGCATGCGATGGGCGAGAGGCGTGAAGGCGAAACCATAATGTTCGAACGCAGCCCGAAGGCAGGTCCGTACGATGCGGCATTCCTTTCCGCATTCGACACGGTACGCGGCCTGGTCATGGGCCTGCGCTCGCTTCGCCAGCAGAACGGTGTCTCTCCTAAAGACAGGCTGGACCTCTACCTCGAAGGAGCGGATTCGCTGCAGGAACTTTTCCCTGTCCTGGACAAGCTCGGCAACGTTCAGGTGCAAGCGGGTGCCGCCGAAGGCGCTTCCGCCTCTTTCATCAGCGGTACGGTCAAGGCTTCCGTCCCTATGGGAGACTATGTGAATGTGGAAGAGGAACGCCGGAAACTCGAAGCCGAACTCGAACATCAGAAGTCTTTCCTCGAAGGTGTCAGGAGAAAACTGTCCAACGAAAAATTCGTTTCAAACGCTCCCGAGGCAGTGGTCGCATCGGAGAGGAAGAAGGAATCCGATGCCCTTGCGAGGATTAAGGCAATTGAAGAATCCCTGAAATCGCTGTAGCCATGGTCTGTTACGAAACTTCCTTTCCTGTAAGGTATTACGAGTGCGACCCTATGGGGATCGTGCACCACAGCAACTACATCCGCTTCTTTGAAATAGCCAGGGACGAGATGATCGCATCCTGGGGCTACGGTATGGAGAAATGCGCTGAGGACGGTCTTGTATTCCCGGTGGTTTCACTCAGCATGAAGTTCCGTCATTCCCTGTATGTAGGTGATACGGCGAGAGTTACCGCGCGCATAGACAGCCTTCCGCTTGCCAAGCTCACCGTGCATCAGTGCGTTTACAATCAGGATGGAGAGCTTTGCGCCGAAGGCGACATTGTCCTCGGTTTCCTTAACAGCGATACCGGCCGTATTATGGCCTGCCCGGAAAAATTCCTGAACGTCCTGAAGGAGCACGAACAGTGATTTCCATAAACAATCTCACTGTGAGTTACGGCAGTTTTACACTGCTGGATGGGATTAATTTCCATATTTCCGAGCGGGACAAGATAGGACTCTGCGGCAAGAACGGGGCGGGGAAGAGTACCCTGATGAAGCTTATCGTAGGACTGCAGAGTCCCACTTCCGGCTCCGTGGATATGCCGGACGGCATCAGCATAGGATATCTGCCACAGATTATGGAGCATCACAAAGGGCGCAGCGTGCTGGATGAAGTCAAATCATCGTGCCCGTCTGCAGGCCCCGGAGAAGCGGAAAAGACCCTCTGCGGACTTGGATTCCTGCCCTCGGAACTCGGGCGTCTCTGCGAGACGTTCAGCCAGGGCTGGAATATGCGTATGGAGTTGGCCAAGATCCTTCTATCCAGGCCGGACCTGCTTCTTCTCGATGAGCCCACCAACCATCTTGACATAGAGTCGATAGAGTGGCTGGAAGACTATCTGAAGGGGTATCGCGGTGCGATTTTGCTTGTTTCTCACGACAGGAAATTCCTCGACAACGTGACCAACCGCACCGTGGAAATCATGCTGGGGCACATACACGACTATAAGGTTCCCTATTCCAAATACATAGAGCTGCGCAAGGAAAGGATGGAGCAGCAGACCTCCGCCTATGAAAACCAGCAGCGGATGATAAAGAAGACCGAGGAATTTATCCGTGCCTTCCGATACAAACCCACCAAAAGCCAGCAGGTGCAGCAGCGGATCAGGGCCCTTGACAAATTGGAGAGGATAGAGATAGACGAAACCGACAATGCAACCCTTAATGTCAGGTTCCCCGCATCTCCAAGGTGTGGCGACATTGCCTTCAAAGGATCCGGGCTCACAGTCGGCTATGGCGACAAAGTCGTCTTCAGCGACGCCGATATCGAAATAAAACGTGGGGAGAAAGTCGCTTTCGTGGGACGCAACGGAGAAGGCAAGACAACCATGATGCGCGTCATTACGGGAGAACTTGCCCCCTTAGCCGGAGAGGCGGCCATAGGCCATAATGTCAGCCTGGGGTATTTTGCCCAGAATCAGGAAGANNGCCGCCTACGAGAACCAGCAGCGTATGATCGAGAAGACGGAGGATTTCATCAACAAGTTCCGCTACAAGCCCACGAAGTCCAACCAGGTCCAGTCCCGGATCAAGGCTCTGGAAAGGCTGGACCGGATCGAAATCGACGAAACGGACGATGCGAAACTGAACCTCCGGTTCCCGCCGGCACAGCGGTCTGGCGACGTCGTGTTCAAGGGAACGGACCTGACGGTGGGATATCCGCAGAAAATCGTGTTCCGCGATGCGGAGATCGAAATCAAGCGCGGCGAGAAAGTCGCCTTGATCGGCCGCAACGGAGAAGGGAAGACGACACTGATGCGGGTGATCATGGGCGAGTTGGATCCGATTTCCGGTGAAGCGAAGGTAGGGCACAATGTCCATATCGGGTACTATGCCCAGAATCAGGAAGATGTCCTCGATCCTTCGGATACGGTATGGTCCACGCTTGACAGAATTGCTACGGGCGATATACGGAGCAAACTTCGGGACCTGCTCGCCCAGTTCCTTTTCCGGGGTGAAGATATTGACAAGAGGGTTTCCGTATTGTCAGGAGGGGAGCGGGCAAGGCTCGGAATGGCCCGGCTGATGCTTCAGAGCCATAACCTGCTTGCCCTCGACGAACCGACCAACCACATGGATATCAAATCAAAGGATATCCTGAAAGCGGCCCTTAAGTCCTACGACGGGGCGCTTGTCATAGTCTCCCATGACAGGGACTTCCTGGACGGTCTGGTGGACAAGATCTATGAATTCCGTGAAGGTCGTGTCAAGGAGCATCTGGGTGGAGTGCAGGATTTCCTGTACAGGCGCAAACTGGCTTCCCTCCAGGAACTTGAAAGGAAGAATGTCCCGGACACTGCCGCACGCCCGTCAGAAACGAATCAGAGCGGCAAAGCCGACTACGAGCAGATGAAAGCCCGCAGCAAGGAGGAACGTCGCAGGCGCAGCCGTATCGAATGGCTCGAGAAAGAGATCTCGAAGCTTGAAGACAGGCAGAAAGCTATAGAACTCGTTCTCCAGTCCCCGAAAGATACGGACGATATCATGGAACTCACCAGGGAGTATCTGGAGAACAAGCGAGGCCTCGATTCCTTTATGGAAGAGTGGGGAAGCCTTATCTGAGTATTATTCGTCCTCCGGAATGGCCTTCCAGGGGTTCTCGCTTATGCCGGCCATCTTCTCCATGATAGCGTGGGCTTCTTCCCGCATGCGGATTATATCGTGCTGCTTGCGCACGCTCTTGTCGGGGAAAACCGGCTCTCCTACATGGATGGTGGCACAGGGTATGTCGGCAGGTCCGAAGAGCTTATAAAGGCCCCTTCGAGGCCGCCAGCTGATGACGCAGGGAACTATGGGCCTGTCATATTTCCAAGCCATTGTAAAGGCGCCTTTCCGGAATGGACGCACGGGGGTGTAGAAATCCCAGCGGACCGCTTCGGGGAAAATCAGGAACCAGTCTCCGCGACGGGCGTATTCATCGAAAGCCTCGTCGAATTTTCTCATGCCAGCAGGGGTCTCCGGTACAGGAATGCCCCCGCAATTGATTATAAACCAACTGTCTTTGCCGTTGAAATGCTTGGCATACATCGGGATCCACATTTTCCGGAACCTCCTCACCGCTTGGAAAACGGCCACGGCATCGAACTGGAAAACATGGTTGCATATGGCAATCGCCCCCTTCTTGAAATGCTTGCGGTATTTGCGGTAATTCTTTCTGTCAGCGACCTTTACGCCGTATTTGAAGCGGTTTATGAGGGCGACGGCAAACCACTGCACGAAGAAACCGAGGAAGCGGTTCCATTTATAATTGAAAGAATTGTCCAGATAGGGATAACTGTCATCGAAACGGAACCGTCCCTTGGACGAGTCCTCTACTTCAACCTCCACAAGCCTCTTGAAAGGATCGTCAGGGTATTTTTCAAGGCCGAAAGGCACATAGGTCCCAGGCTCACAGCGAAAAGTTCCTATACTCATACAATTTTCCTTTTTTACCCAAGATATAACAGGGGATACCAGCGTAAAATGCACCCCTGCCGTCAGTATCTTCCCTGTCTCCCACAGCCAGGCAGTCTTCGGGCTGCACATTCATCCTTGCCGCCACGCCGAGAAAAGTCTCTACAGCAGGCTTGAGGGCCCCTATCGACGGACAGGAATAGATTCCGTCTGCAAGCGCCAGGTCAAAACCCAGGGCTTCGAGTTTCTCTTTCACGCATCCGTAATCGGAAAGGACGGCTATGCGGATGCCTTTGTCCCGCAGTCTGCCTATCATTTCCTGCCAGCCTTTGCGGATTCTGTAATGCTTCTTCAGAATCCTTACCATTGCCGGCATATAGGAGGTTTCATACCACTGCTGCGCTACTTCAGCAGAACAGTTGCAAAGAGCTGATAATCTGCCGAAAAAAGCCTCGTAAAAAGCATCTTCGGAACCGAAGAACCTGCCTGCCAGCTCCCTGCGGACCTTCCGTTCGGAACGGAGCAGGGAAAGGTGTCCGAGCTGCGATAAAACAAGCCTGAACGGCAGGCCCTTCTTATCGTAGAGCGTGCCGTCCAGGTCGAAGATTACAAGTTTTGTCCTTTTGGGAAGGAGTATATTCATTTCACAAGCTTCTTGAACTTGGCATGACGTTTTTCATCCTGCATGAGCAGCTGAAGTTTGAACTGCCCGTCCCTGGCGCCTTCTGCTATGCAGGCCGCCTTGAACTGTTCGAAGGATTCCTTTACCAGTCTGAATGCCTTGGGATCCTTGAGCCTGAGGGAATCTCTCTTGGCCTTGTATTCGATATTGGTTTGCTTCAGGACCTCATCCACCTTGCGGTTGAAATCTTCGCACTGCTCCTGGCTGACTTCCTGATCCTCGAATTCATAATAATAACGGTAGCAGGAGTTCTCCAGATCGGCGAAGCCAATGAAGAAACGGACTTTGAGGCCGGTGTCTTCGGCCACTTTCTGAACTGCCGATATGAACTGGCGCTCATGCAGCTTCTCACCGGTGATGGTCACTATCCCGTTCACTTTCTGAATCATGTGCACGGTAGGCGTATTCATGAATTTGGGACCGATTTCGAGAAGGTCGTTCATGTTGTAGCGATAGAGACCTGCAAACGTGGTGACGAAGGGGCAGTAACGCTTTCCTTCCTGAAGTTCATGCAGCTGATAGTACTTCGGATTCGGGTTTTCCATATCTTCCTCCGCTACGAATTCGTAGTAATGGAAGTGGGGGAAAAGGACCGTGTTGAGAGTGTCGTCCAATACGAGGCCGAAGCGGCATTCGGATGCGAAATAGCCGAATTCCTGGTAGAGCATGCTCTCAGGGAAGGAATTCTTGAATTTGTCGAGATAAATCTTCGTGTTGCCGCATTTCCAGGTTGTGAGCAGCTGGATGTTGGGCCAGTAGTGCTTGGGCAGCACGTGTCCGTATTTTGCCTTAAGCGCCCTCAGTTCCGCAGCCCTCTTGGGGTTGGGTTTCAGGCAGGCCTCGAGTTCCTTGCGGATCTCTGGTGCAATCTGGACTTTCTGGGAAAGGGTTCCTTTCTCGATATCTTCCACGTATTCGTCGAAAAAGACGTTTACATTGTTCTGAAGCTCCACGATCGTGGAAGGATTGGCGGTAACTATGAGCGTAACGTCCTGTTCGATACCCATGCGCATGAGCACGTAGTACCTTGCATTGTAATCGGCGATGCTGTAAACGCACTGCGGATTGGAGTAAAGGGCCTTTACGAAGCCGGGGCAGTCCCTCTGGGTAACTCCGGAAACGCTGCCGAAAACGGTTCCGTCGGGTGCGTATCCCTCAATGACCTTTCCGACTATGCTGAGAATCTTTCCGCTGAAGACCTTGTGGCGGTTCTTGATGAAATTGAAGAGCCATACCTTGGTCATCTTACCATAAATATTGCTGAGATATTCCTTGGTGATGGGAATCCACTTGGGTTCGGAGGTGGTTCCGGAAGTGGTGGCGTAAAGGACAGGTTTTCCCGGGAAAAGGATGTCCGATTCTCCATGCTTATGACGTTCTACGTAAGGGCGGAGGGCCTCATAATCGTTTACCGGGACCTTTTCATTGTAGCGTCTGTACAATTCAGTGTCGTCCTCAGCCTCGAGTATATATGAGAAGTCATGCTCTTTGCCATAAACGCTGTCTTTCGCATATTTAAGTATGCTGCGCAGGGTTTTTTCACTGGATTTCCTTGGATTCTTGTCGGCTTTTTTCAAAGCGAGATACTGAATCCCACCGGCCATTCCGAGAAGGGAATTGGCGACGATCATTCTTTTAAGTTCCATAAATCGGTTTAGATTTTAACAACGTCCAAATATAGAAAAAATATTTCTTTTGGATGCACTTTTGTATCTAAAAGGCGCCAATAATGTATCGTCTCAATGTATCCAAGGCGCTGGCTGCGAACCTTTCTATATTGCGCTGACGGTCATTGTGATAGCAAAAACGGCGTGTCAGGGTGCCGTTCGGACCGCTTATGCCCACCCAGACCGTTCCCGCCGGTTCGAACTCGTCGCCGTAGGCATCGGCCCAGCCGGTAGTGGCTACGGAATAGCTGCTTCCGGTAAGTTTCCGGACACCTTCCGCCATCGCGGCTGCTACTTCGCTGCTGACAATACCTTTTTCCCTGATGGTTTCCGGACTGACTCCCAGCACGGATGTTTTTACGGAAGGGGAGTAGGACACCACGGAGCCGAGATAATAGCCGGAAGATCCGCTGACCGATGTTATCAGATGCGCGATTTCCCCGCCTGTGCATGATTCGGCAGTGCTGAGGCTGGTCCCTGAAGCCTTGAGAAGCCGGCCTACGGTGGCCTGAAGGCTGTCGTCCATGTCGGAGTACAGATTTGCTCCAAGATAGGGACGCAGTTTTTCAATCTCGGCATCGATGCGGGCGGAATCCTTCTGCCTGTCGCCTCCGTAAACCGACAGTCTCAAGCGTACTCCCGTGAGCGTATTTGGAAGGTAGGCCAGATGCATGTCCGAAGGCAGGCTGTCCTCCCAGGGGGCGATCAACGCGCTCAGCGCCGATTCAGCAAGTCCGTATGTCATGACGGTCCTGTGGATGATGCCGGCAATAGGGAAGTGGCTGCAGATATCATCGACAACGTCAGGCAGAGCGGCTTCAGCTTCATATGGAACGCCGGGCAGTGCATAAAGGACGGCATTGTGGCCGAAGCGTTCTTCGGGGAAACGGAAAACCATGATGGGTGCGGTTCCCCTGCGGTTCAGTATGACCTCGCAGCCGTCCGGAACCAGCGCCTGCCTGAGATTCGCTTCCAGAACGTCAAGGCCCCTGGCATGGAGGAACTCGCGGACGATCTTTTCCTGTTCGGCGTTTTTTACATAGTTCTTGCTGCCTGAAAGCTCGGCCAGGGCATCTTTTGTAATATCGTCTTTGGTAGGGCCTAGACCTCCTGTAGATATGACGATGTCATGCGTACGGAGTTCTGCAGAAAGAGAATCTATTATCTGCTGCCGGTCATCCGGAATGGAAATCATCCGGTCTGTCCTGATTCCCTTTTCACCGAGTGCCCGGGAAATTCGGGAAGAATTAGTGTCCACAATCTGGCCGATGAGGATTTCATCACCGATTGTGCAAATCGAAGCCTGTGTCATATACAGGCAAATTTACTCATTATTTTACTTCGATGAACGAATTATCGTCGTAGAATATGAGTATTTTAGATATATTCTTTTGTTTTTCAACCTTTTTCGGTTTATTATCTAAAGAATTACTTTCGATTGCGACATGCTGCTCGGGAAGCGCCTGCGGGGAAGAGGGCGCTGGGGCCAACGGCAGTTCAGGAACCTTTTCCAAAGCACTGAAATCTGGCGCAGAATGCACTGTAGTGGCCTCTTTGTACATTTTTCCTTTGCCTGTTATCAGCCATTCTGAATTCAGGGCGGGGTAGTGGAGGAGCATGCTCTCTATGAATTCGAAGCCGGGACGGTTCCTTCCGGCGAGGATATGGGACACGCTGGCCCGTGCGACGCCTATTTCGTCGGCGAACTGCGACTGACTGATGTTTTCAGCGGCCAAAAACTGTTTTAACCTGTTGTGCATATTTTGAACTGTTACTTTACAAATGTAAGAATTATTTTTGACATACAGCATATGTGTTGGACTTGGATCCTTTTGTAAAGCTTCGAAAAACGGCTTGAAATAAGGTGAATTTAATATTTAGCTAAATATTGTTAAAGTGCTGATTATAAAGCAAATATTTATAATATTTGCAGTGTCTTTCGCCGCGTCTCCAGAAATCGAAGGAAGTATTCTTGAAATCATGGTGATTCTTTTCTTTAGTCAAATAATATAAAATACTGATAATGAGCAATATAGTATAACGGAAAATTCTTCATAAAATTTTCTGATTCAACAAAATTAAACATTTTGCAAATGTAATCGTTCGGTTTTGTAAATTTACATTATTTAATAAACTTGAAAACAATGTGACGTTGGAAAACAGTAGAATATTCATTAAATTTGTACAAGATTATGATACCAGAAATTCATATCAAAGATTACTACTACGATCTCCCCGAGGATCGTATCGCAAAATATCCGCTGGAGAGGCGGGATGCGTCGAAACTTATTGTGTATAAAGACGGTACGGTCTCTGAGAGCGTCNNCGTGATGCGTCCAAACTGTTGGTTTACAAAGACAAAAAAGTTGGAGAACGGATCTTTCGGGACCTTCCCGAACTCCTTCCGGACAAGGCGCTGATGGTATTCAACGACACGAAAGTGGTTCCGGCACGCCTGCATTTTCACCGTGCAAGCGGCGCCGAGATTGAAGTTTTCTGCCTTGAACCTGTGTCCCCTGCGGAATATAATCTGGCTTTTGCCTCTAATCGGACTTGCAGTTGGAAATGCGTCATAGGCAATGCAAAACGCTGGAAAGACGATGTAATTCAGAATGATAGCATTGGTTCAGGCCTCAGCGCAAAGCTCTTGCAACGGGACGGCCGTACCGGCGTCGTAGAGTTTTCCTGGAACAGCGGAGACAGCTTCTCGCAAATCCTGGAACAGTGCGGCCAGGTGCCTATTCCACCTTATCTGAACCGTGAAACGGAGCAGATTGACAAAGAAAGGTATCAGACGCTCTACGCCAAAATCAAAGGTTCCGTAGCAGCTCCCACCGCGGGCCTCCATTTTACTGAAGAAGTACTTAAGGCAATACGGGATAATGGCGTTGATATACAGAATGTTTGCCTTCATGTTGGCGCCGGGACTTTCTTGCCGGTCAAAACTGACAACGTGGCGGAGCATCCCATGCATAGGGAGCCGTTCAGCGTAAGTCTCTCGCTGCTCAGGAAACTCCGTGATTCTGCAGGTAAGACCGTGGCCGTGGGAACTACTTCTGTCAGAACCCTGGAATCGCTCTATTATGTCGGTGTCAGCTGCATTGAAAAAGGGCATCCGGAAGATGTGGGCCAATGGGATCCCTACACGCGGGACTATCCGTACAGTACCGGAGATGCTCTCGATGCCATAATACAATTCCTTGAAAAAGAAGGACTTGAATCTCTTACGGCAGGCACCAGGATAATCATAGTCCCCGGGTTCACTTTCCGTATTGTGAACCGAATGGTGACAAATTTCCATCAGCCGGAGAGTACCCTTATTCTGCTGATTTCCGCTTTTGTCGGCGGAGATTGGCGTACTATTTATAACTTTGCGTTGTCGCATGGGGTCCGTTTCCTCAGTTATGGCGACAGTTCTTTGTTGTTCAGAAAGACATTATGATTATGGAAGATTTCGAAAATATTCAGCCATATACCGATGAAGAGGCGGTTGCAGCCCTTCAGCGGGTAGCAAGACATCCCGCCCTGCCGGTAATCAGCAAATATATCTTCCCGGAATTTCCGGTGGACACGCTCGCAAAAATGCTGCGGGAGATCAAGAGCGTTGAAGATTTCCAGTATTCCATTGTCGCCAAGGCCGTGAATGTCATCCTGGGGAGGTCTTCCTCTGGTTTCACATTCGAAGGTGTGGAAAACCTGCGTAAGTGCGACGGCAAATTCCTCGCGATATCGAACCATCGTGACATTATCCTCGATCCGGCCCTTACCCAGTGGATGCTGATGCTCAACAACATCCCCATGACCGAGATATGCGTGGGCAGCAATCTGCTTTCCAGCGGAATTGTCGAGGCGCTCCTGCGTTCCAACAGGATGATTACCGTTATTCGTGGCATTTCTGCAAGGGAAGTTTACCTTTCTTCCCAGGTTCTTTCCCGCTTCATCCGCAGTGAAATCTCCTCCGGAAAGAGTTCGGTATGGATAGCACAGCGGGAGGGACGTACCAAAAACGGCCTGGACATCACCGAACAGGGACTTCTGAAGATGTTCGACATGAGCGGAGAAAAAGATTTCAGGTCCAATTTCAAGGAGCTGAACATCATTCCCATGAGCATCTCATACGAGTACGAGCCCTGTGATTCCAGAAAGGCGCGAGAGATTTACATCAAAGCCACGGAAGGCAGCTACAAGAAAAAGAAAAACGAGGATATGCACAGTATCCTGACAGGTATCCGCCAATGGAAAGGAGGAATTCATCTGACAGTAGGCAAGCCATTGACCGATAAAGAGATAACCCGCGCATCATGGTATGAGAAAAATGACCGTTACCAGGCGATCCGCAGGATTCTGGACGAAAGGATCATTTCGGGTTACAAGCTGTGGAAAACCAACTATATGGGCTACGACCTTATGACAGGGACAACGCGTTTCGCTTCGAAATACACTCCTGAGGATCTGGAAGAATTCAAGAGATATACCGAACACAAGATCGAAAAACTTGAGCGGAAGCTGGATAAGAACGCGATCCGTGATATTTTCTGGCATATATACGGCAATCCTGTCGTCGCAAAAGAGGGCGATGCGTAAACTGTTGGTTTTTACTCAAATATGTGTATATTTGCATGTATTAAACGCCTTGTTATGAAAAAACAATTCTTCTGCGCAGCCGCAATCCTTGTCGGTATTTCGCTATCCGCGCAGGAAAGTCTGTCCAAGCCGGACAGCCTTTCCGTGGTTCTTCCTGACACTCTGGCGGTTGCGGCACCGTCCAGTGACAGTCTCCAGGCGGTCTCAGCACAGCCGGGCGACACGCTTCAGGCCCTTGCTCCGCAGCCCGCAGATACGCTCGCAAAGGCGGTTCAGGAACCGGTCGATACTATTCAAAGTGTTCCCGCTCCGGTAGCGCCCGCAGATTCAGCGGCCGCAGCTCCCTCAGTTTCAGATGCTGGCGATTCTGCCGTCCCGGCGCCCGTAGCGGCAGTTGCAGACGAACAGACCGCAAAGCAGAGCAAGAAGCAGACTGCTTCCAAGGAAAAGAATAAAACGAAGGAGAAAAAAGAAAAAACCGACGCACAGCCGGCCGCATCGCAGTTCGCGGGCGCCGACAGCGAGTCCGATCCAGTGAAAAAAGCGGCTGAACTCGCAGCTGCAGAAGCGGAGAGGAAAGCGGCCCAGGCGGAAGCTATCAGGAAAGCGGAACGTGACGGTCGCCGTTCGGTCAAAGGCCGTCAGTACAAATACTTCAACCATATGGGGATCGGAGTCAACTTCGGTATCCTGAACGGTATCGGGGCTGATATCGCTTTTCCTTTGGGAGGCTGTTTCCAAATCAGGGGAGGCTATTCCTTCATTCCTTCAAGTATCTCTTACAAGAAAGCGTTTGATTTGGGAGATCATGCAGTCAACGGTTCTCCGCGCTCTTTTGACAATGTTACATTGGAAATAAAGCCCGGTGTATCCACCGCGCGTGCGTTCCTGGACTTCTTCCCCGGCCGCAGAACCCCATTCCATTTCACCGTGGGTGCTTATTACGGCGTAGGTTCAAACAGTTTCGTCGATATAGTGGCGGATCTTCGTGGTACTCTTGATCCTGATGAATACGGTACCGCATATATCGAGTTGGAAGACACAACGGATCCGAGCAAGACAGCACGTGTAAGTACCGACAAAAAAGGTTTCCTGAATGTTTCCTTCCGCCCCAAGCAGGAAATACGTCCCTATGTAGGTATCGGATGGGGCAGGGGAGCAAACCTGAAACGCAGGGTGAGCGTGAGTTTCGAAATCGGTGCCATGTATGTAAAGGGCCTTGGCATCGAAGTTTACGATTATGACAAAAAACCCCAATACATAACAAGCGGAATGACTGACGGAAAAGATTCTATTGAGAATCCTCTTTCCGGCAGGCACATGCATATCATCGATGATTTGGGTAAGTTCCCTTTCCTGCCGATGATGAAGTTCGGCATCAACGTAAGATTGTTTTAACAAACCATAAATTCAACGTATATGAAATTGTCAAGAATTACCGGTTTTGTCGCTGCTTTGGCAACGCTGACCGTTTTCGCATCTTGCGGAAAAGAAAAGAGCACGGCTTCTCTCGAAGAGACCAAGTATTTTCAGGAGGAAACCTCAATGGTATTCCCCTCCAAGGAACTCGGTTATGTCAGCGCAACTTTCCTCGGAAACGGAGAAGTTCGGATGATCAAGGAGGAACCGCCCCTGACTCCTTCCGGAGTTTCTCTTAAGAGAATTGCGTATCAGAAGGTAGTCGAAGTGTATCATTTCACTGTCAGCGGTTCCGTTTACACCCTTACTGATTTTGAAGGCAGCGCTTCATTCGATGCCCAGACTGGGGTTTTCACGATCACCAAGGACGACACTACCATTACCATCAGCAATGTCACTATCTTCCCCGCCAAGGATGTAGCTGAAGATATCCTCGGCAAACTCTGCCGCAAATGGACTGTCAGCAGGATTGACATAAACGTCAAAGACGGAGACAATCCCGCTGTCGGACGCATCTTCAATAACGGTGACCTCTATGCAATCGGTAAATATCTGGAAGACAACGGCATAAATATCGATTCCGATGAACTCGAAGGATACTCGATCAAGAATGTTATCCTGACCAAGACCGGTGAATTCATAGTGGATTTCGCTTCCCAGCCTTCTTATTATGGCTCATGGGATCTCAAGTCCAGTACATTCAGCTATTATTTCAAGGATAATAGCAATGATATCCTTACGGCCGAAGCCAGCGGGTCGGTGAAATTCTCCGACGGCAAATGCTTCATCAAAGTATCCGGCGAGATCGAGGGCAGCGAGAACTATACCTCGACCCTTGAGATAACCCTTGCTCCGGCAAAGTAATTCTGATACAAGGATTTGTACAAAAGCGGCTCTGACGGGCCGCTTTTTTTATTCTCCGCTTTGAATTAACCGCATTTCGACGTATATTTGGTACTCATTTGAATGACGGTATGATATCTATATACACTCTCACATCATCGCTTCACGACAGCATGGCCGTGGATGCCATTACGGCGGGGTTCCTTTCGGAAATCGGTCTGGATTTCGATTATAAGGGGAGCGATTTCACTTCGTTCGGAAAAGCGGGCCTGGACCTTATTTACGTGAGGACCGGCGGTACGGAAGGCATCTTCCGTGATCTGCTTCCGTCTTTGAAAAAAGACCGGACTTTCTATCTCCTTACATCCGGAAAGAGCAACTCTCTCGCCGCTTCGATGGAAATACTGTCCTATCTTAATCTTCACGGTTTGAAAGGGGAGATTCTGCACGGCGACGCTGAATACCTGAGGAAACGTATTTCCCTTCTGTCAAAGTTGTCAGATGTGCGTCAAAAGCTTGCAGGACAGCGTCTCGGTGTGGTTGGAGCGCCTTCGGACTGGCTCATTTCAAGCGGCTGCGACTACGGTACGGTGCGCAGGAACCTTGGAATAGAACTGGTGGATATTCCGATGCAGAGGCTCCTTGATTCAATTGCTTCAATTCCTGAAGGGGAGTGCTCGGAATATGCGGAAATCGCCTGCAAACCGGCCTCTGAGGCCAGTGTGAGGGCATCTTTGCCCATGGCTGACAAAATTTATGTTGCATTAAAGCAAATAATTGAAAATGAAAGACTTAGCGGTCTTACAATAAGGTGTTTCGACCTTTTGACTGCAGTTCATAATACCGGCTGCCTCGCATTGGCCAGACTGAATTCCGAAGGATATGTCGCCACCTGTGAAGGCGATGTTCCCGCGATGCTGACAATGGCCGTTTCCCGGGCTGTAAGCGGCTGCAGCGGGTTCCAGTGCAATGCATCGAAAATGAACCCGGAAACCGGTGAAATCTTGTTTGCGCATTGTACTTTGCCTTTGTCCATGGCCAGAAGCTATAATTTCGATACGCATTTCGAATCGGGCATTGGAGTAGGCATTCACGGTGAAATTCCTGAAGGGCGTGCAACGCTGTTCAAGATTTCGCCGGACCAGAGCAGAGTTTTCGTCCATGGAGCCGAAATCCTCGGGAATTCGTACGAAGAGAATTTATGCCGCACGCAGATTCTGGTAAAAATGGATTCGCCGTCGGTCATCGTTGATTATTTTTTGAAGAATCCAATCGGCAATCATCATGTAGTAATCCCTGGAGACCATGTGGATATGCTTACAGCTCTGTTTTCCCTTTAGTTACGCAATTTATATTAAAACGGGAACCTGAAGCAAATAAGAACTTGAACAGCAATCGTTTTTTTTATCAACGAATTAATGT
>DEFD01000036.1 GCA_002350615.1 Bacteroidales bacterium UBA2861
CAGAAAAAGGAACTAAAAGGAATGCTTACCTTTCTTGTTGTAAGCATCATTGCATGGCTGCTTGCTTCATTAGTGCTCCACTTCCCGTGGAATCACACTCTTGTTTTAACGGCTATTTCCATCGTCATCTCAATCATTCAAACGGCATTTATTGTTTTTCGCCCAAGCAAAAAGGACGAATAATAGTCAAGTAAATTCGAATTTATCGGTATAACATAGTCCCCGACATTCCTTCCGGAGTGCCTGGGCTTTGTTGTTTTATGGGATACGATTCTTCTTCCTAAATTCTCCGGGCGTGAGGTCGGTTTCCCGCTTGAAGAAACGGTTGAAGTAGGCGGAGCTGGGGAAGTTCAGCTCGGCGGCGATGGCGGCGGCGCTGCCACCCGTATAGCAAAGCAGGTATTTGGCTTCCGATACGATGGTCTGTCGGATGTAGTGCTTCGGGTAGTGTCCGCCCACGGCGTAAACCGCTTCGCAGAGGTAGTGGACGCTGATGCAGAGCGCATCGGCATACCAGGCAAGTTCCCGCTCATCCAGCCAGTGCTCGGAGACGAGGGCAAGGAAGCCCCGGAACAATTCTTCCTTGCGGCTTGCGGCCACCTTGCCGCCCTTTTGCTGCGCCCTTTCCGAAAGGGCGGCGTACTGCTCGAAAAGGGCTTCCAGCAGCGGGCTCACCACCGTATAGAGGAAAGGCTTTGCGGCGCAGTAGCGCCAGATGAGCCGGATCAGCGCTTCGATGTTTTTCTCTTCTGCATCCGATACTGGGACAACTACTTTCTGCTGGGCGTCCAGGACGGATCGTTCCCCGTACGCGATGACTTGGCAGAGAAAGTCGGGGCTGACACTATGGATGTGAAGCAGGGCCTTGTCCTTGAGAAGGACAAAGCAAGGAGCCTGGATGCTGAAACTCTCCATGTCCAGGGTAAAGCGCGCCCTGCCGCGCGTGACAAGGACAATCCTGTTTTCAGACAAGCGGGCCGGAACACGCATCAGGGACAGGACGTCCCCGAGCAGCGGCCGGTCCACGTCCATCTGGATGGAGTAGCCGTCCCGGGCGAAGAATGGCCTGCCGGCCGAAAGTGTATCCAGCCGGGACCGCACCTCTTCGATGGCCAGCTGATGGATGGAAAGGTTCATCGTGAAATCTGCTTATTCCCCTGCAAAGATAATCAATCCTCGCAATAAAGGAAGTGTTTCTCACGCAGTTAATCAATACAGGACAATATCTTGTCAAGTAAGGATAACATCTAAGAGGCCGATTGAGGATACCTTTGCAACGTGAACCAAAACCTAAAAAGAGATGAAACATTATCTGAAGAAACTGGAGGATACCATCCGCTCTCACTGGGAGCAGAAAGCGCTCTGCGACTACGGCGGCGAGCAGTTTACATACGGTGACATTGCAACGAACATCCAACAATTCCGCCTGTTCCTTGATGATGCCGGTATATCGAAAGGTGAGAAAATAGCGCTTTGCGGACGCAATTCAGCCCGCTGGGCGATGACCTTCTGGGGAGTCAATGCGAACGGACGGGTGGCCGTGCCGCTTCTGGCGGATTTCCATCCGGACAGCATCCAGGCGCTTGTGAACCATTCCGACAGCGTGCTGCTGTTTACAGACGAAGACATCTGGTCCAGGCTCCGTCCGGAATCGATGCCGCTTCTGAAAGCCGCCATCGACATCCGGAGCGGGCGGCTGCTGTGGTATGCCGATGAGACCGCGGCGGAGGCCTGGGAGAACAGGGAGGCCGCTTTCCGTCTCCGCTTCCCGGAGGGTATGCGGCCCGAACAGATCTCCATTCCGGAACACGACATGGGCGAGGTAGCCATCATCAACTATACTTCCGGCACCACCGGCAATCCCAAGGGCGTTATGCTCACTTACGGGGCCCTTTCCGACACGGACGATTTCAGCAACAGCCATTTCCCAAACCATCCCGGCGAAACCATCGTTTCCATGCTCCCGCTTGCGCACATGTACGGCCTTGCCATTGAGTTCATCCATCCCAATATCGACGGCGTGACGGTGTACTTTCTGGGAAAGACCCCGTCGCCGACGACGCTCCTGGGTGCAATGCGGCAGGTTCGCCCCTACATGGTGGTCACGGTGCCGCTGGTGATGGAGAAGGTCTATGCCAGCTCCATCCAACCGGCGCTCGGGAAAATGAAAGTACTGCTGGCAATACCCGGCCTGAACAAACTGATTTACAGGACCGTGAGAAAGAAAGTGGAGGCTGCGTTCGGCGGCAGGGTGCGCTGCTTCATCATGGGCGGGGCGCCGCTTAAGCCGGAAGTGGAACGCTGCTTCCGCAAGATGCGCCTTCCCTATATGGTGGGTTACGGGATGACGGAGGCCTGCCCGCTGCTGGGCTGGGAGTGGTGGAAGGAGTTCGTGCCGGGCTCCTGCGGTAAGGCCGTCCACGAAATCCGTATCGACTCGGAGGATCCCGCACATATAGCCGGAGAGATCCAGGCTCGGGGCGCCAACCTCACCATCGGCTATTACAAGAATCCGGAGGCCAATGAGGCGGCCTTCACGGAAGACGGATGGTTCCGCACCGGGGACCGCGGCATCGTGGACGACGAAGGGAACATCTTCATCCGGGGCCGCATCAAGTCCATGATCCTCAGCTCTTCCGGGCAGAATATCTATCCGGAGGAGCTGGAGGCCGTCCTGTCCACTTGTCCCTATGTGTCGGAGACCCTGGTGCTGGACCGCGGCGGCAGGATAGTGGCGCTGGTGCATGCCGACATTCCCGAGGATATGGACACCGAGGCGCGGTACTCCGTACCCGAGACCATCCGGTCCGCAGCCAACAAGTCCCTCCCCGCCTACAGCCAAATTGCCAAGGTGGAATTGGTGGAAAAGCCTTTTGAGAAGACACCCAAGATGAGCATCAAACGCTATCTGTACCACTGATGAAAGTCATCGGATTCGGCGATTCCATCCTGAAAGGGGCGGTCCTTACGGACGGGCCAACCTTGAAGTACAGTCTGCTTCAGGCGGGATTTCTGGAGCAGGTCTGTTCCGGGAAGGGCCTGGAACTTGCGAATCACGCCCGCTTCGGAAGCACCATCACAACCGGCCGCAGCATCTTCGACCGTTTTTTCCATACCGTCGGGGAGGGCGATGTCGTGGTCTTCGAATTCGGCGGCAACGAC
>DEFD01000009.1:0-5184 GCA_002350615.1 Bacteroidales bacterium UBA2861
GACTGGCCGTGAGCCTGGCGTTTGTGATTATCATCGGCAGTTATGCCTGGCAACAGTGGGCTGTGACGCGGGAAAATCCGGACAGGAAAAGCATCTATACCTTCAATCTGCCGGACTGGCCGGGACTGACTTTCGGATTCGCCGAGAAATTAGCGGATGCTGTCCCGGAAGTGGTGCAGACCGCCCGCTATTGTCCGGACATACTGACCTACGTCCACGTTGACGATTCAGATATAGAAGCGCGCGTCATTGCCGTCGATCCTTCCTTTTTCAAACTGTTTCCGTATTATGGATTTGTGGAGGGATCTCCGGAGAGCCTTACCACTAAGGAGGATGTGCTTCTCAGTGAATCCTTTGCGCGGGCGCATCACTTCAAAGTGGGAGATGTCCTGCATACGCGGGACTGGGATTTCCGGGTTGCCGGCATCGTGGAAGACTTCCGTCAGACGCTTTTCCCTTCGGTCGATATTATCGCCCATCCAGACAGCTGGCTGAACGCCCAGGCCTGGGAAGTCCCTTTCGACCGTTATGGCAGCACGATAACCTTTGCCCGTGTGGCTCCTGAAACGGACCGTGCTATGCTGCAAGCCAAAGCGGAAGCGCTTTGCAAAGAAATATACCCGGGCATGTTCGGAACGTCCTTCCTTGAAACCTTGTCCGTGGAGCGCCTCGATGAGATTTTCTTCAAGGAGTACGACGGCAACCCGCAAGCCTATCGCCACGGAGACATCGGTACGCTCAGGATCTTGTTGCTGGTGGGCTTGCTGCTTCTTCTGTCAGCTGTTTTCAATTATATCAATCTGAGTTTCGCCCTGGCCGGAAAGCGGGCCAAGGAGATGGCAACTCGCCGTCTGCTGGGTGAAGAGAAACGCAGTATCGTACTCCGGCAGATTGTCGAATCCATCCTGTTTACAGCACTCTGTTTTGGAATCGGCCTGCTGCTGGCATATGCCTTTGTGCCGTCGTTCAACCGCCTGATTAATGATCCGGATGTCCCGGTCTCTATCTTGATGCGGCCGGGTTACGTAATTGCCTATCTGGCTCTCATTGTCCTGACCGGCGCGATTTCCGGGATTCTGCCTGCATTATTGTCAAGCCGATACTCGCCCATCGATGTGGTACGCGGTACATTCCGCCACCAGGCGAAGATGACTTTCAACAAGGTCTTCATTGTACTGCAAAGTGCGCTGTCGGTGTTCCTGCTGGCCATGGCCCTCGTCATGGAGGCGCAGTATCGTCTGTCGATGAACCGACCGCTCCACGCGAATATCGAGGACGTCTATTATCTTCGTGTCCAGAGCCGTTCCGACCAGGGGCCACTGGCCGATATCCTGGCGGCATTGCCCTGCGTGAAAAGAATCGGATTCAGCCAGGGGGCTCCGGGCGCCCGGACGGGAGGACAGTTTTCGCTGACCCGCGACGGAAGCGAGATCATGTACCGGACCTTCAAGATGGACAGCACCGCCTTCGACATTTTCCATTTTGAGAAACTGAAGGACTTTGAGGCGCCCAAATTCAATGCCGTTTGGTTTGGCGAGGCGGCTTTTGCGGCATCGGGATTTGACGACGAGTATCACGACATCAGCCAGACGCTGTCCCAAAGGACGCGGGGGTGTGAGTATGTGGCCGGCGTGATCAAGGATTTCCCGGTGAATCTGTCCAACGCCGGAACGGAAGATTATCTCTTCGTGTCCGTCATGAAGCGTGAGGACTTGATGTGGGGAGGCTGGGTCATCGAGACCGTCGGTGACCGGGCGGAGGCGCGGAAAGCAATCAGACAGGTATATGAGGACTGGAGCCGGACCAATATTGCCAGCGTGGCGGACAACGGTTTCCTCACGGAAAACTATCGGGAAGCGCTCCGCCCTGCCCGCAACAATATGCGCCTGCTGGAACTGTTTATGCTGCTCTCTGTCTTGATTTCCCTGCTGGGCCTGCTGGCCATGAGCACCTACTTCGCCGGCGAGCGCTCCAAGGACATCGCCGTGCGCAAGGTCTTCGGCAGCACCGTGGACGGAGAACTTTGGCACAGTGTACGGGAGTATATGATTCTTGTTGGCATAGCCTGCATCATCGGCATCCCTATCGCTGTGTGGGCGGCTCAGAAATACCTGGAGAGCTATATTTATCGGCTCGAAAACTATGGGTGGATTTTTGTCCTGGCCGTTGTCTTGACATTTGCCATGGCTTTCGGGTCCGTCCTCTGGCAAACCCTCAAGGCCGCCCGGACCAACCCGGCGACGGAACTGAAAAAGGAATAGCTATCGTATGGAAGCAAATTGGTCCAGATACCGGTTGGCAGCAGCAAGTTCGGGGAGGTTACGCTTCTCGAAGGCGGCACAGTACAGCTCCCGGAAACGGCAAAGTTCCTCCCACATGGCACCGCGGGCCGAAGGCCCCTCGCCCAACCTCCCGTATCGTATTGTAAGGTCTATGAGTTCCTGGAAACGAGCGAAGGCACCCTGGGCGCGGTTTTCTTTCCCGGCGTCAAGGGCCTTCAGGACACGGGAAGTTTCGCTGCCGATGTTGGCCATCTGCTGCGGGAAAGACAATTCGGCCCATCGGCCGTTTTCCAGGGAAGCGTGCTGCATTTATGCTGTAATGAATTTGTCGACAATGGATTTGATGGCTTCCCGAACCTCAGGGTCCTCAACGCCACGGGTTGGATTCCCTTGCCAGGAGCGAATATTGATGAGGGAGTCGAACTCTATGAAATCTTCGCCTTCTTCCTCTACCAAGAGATTGAAGCCCCAAAGATCCGGCTGTGCAGAGCCATCCTCCAGCAGAAGACGTTCCAAGTCTGCATGGAGGTCGGCATCAACGGCCAAAAGGCCTCGCTTGACATCGGCCACGCATTTAATCATGTCGCCGAAGGTATTATGCGCCAATTTTTTAAGCTCCGCTATGGAGATTGCCTGCTGAAGGATTTGCATAATCAAGTGTTTTGACAAAGATACAAATAAATATGAATAGTTACCTGAAATTCCTTTCCCGCAACAAGTTGTACACCACCATCGAGGCGGTGGGGTTGGCCGTGAGCCTGGCGTTTGTGATTCTGATTGGCAGCTATGTGGTACAACAGTTCGAGGTCAAGTATGAGAACCCGAACTGGAGAGACGTGTACACTCTTGCCATGGTGGAAGACGGCTACCCGGATCAGTTGGGGCTCACTTACACCTTCACGGATGCCATCAAAGCGGCGGCGCCGGAGGTGGAAATGGCAGGCAGGTTGTCTCCGGTGGAGATGCTCATGACGCCGAAAGAAGGGACCCTGCAGGCAAAAGTAGTCACGGCCGACAGGAATTTCTTCGAACTGTTCCCGAATCTGACATTTGTCGAAGGCAGCCCGGAGGTGCTTTCGGATGCCGGCAACATGATTATCAGCGAGGAGTTTTCGCACAAGTCCGGCCTGAAAGTCGGAGACAACTGGAAATTGGGAAAAGACTCCTTTACCGTCTCCGCCATCATGAAGGACTGGAAATCCACGCTCTTCGAGTATGCCGATATCGTCCTTTCCATTGATGGCCCCATCAAAGGTTTCTCCGACCCCAACGACCAGTTCGGCAGTGTCTATACTTTCGTAAAACTGAGCCCCGGGGCCGACAGGAATGCCTTGCAAGATAAGGCCGTTTCGGTTTGCAAAAGCCTCTATGGCGGTCTTTACGGGACATCCTTCCTGCAGGGGATACGGGTATATCGGCTGGACGAACTGCTCTTCGGGGATGTACACGGAAATACCATCAACGGCAATATCGCTCACAGCGACAAACGGACGCTGGACCTGCTCCTCGCAGCGGTACTGCTCCTGCTTGTGAGTGCCGTATTCAACTATATCAACCTGAACATGGCGCTCAGCGCAAAACGGGCCCGTGAGATGGCCACAAGGCGGCTTATCGGCGCTTCGAAGGCTTCCATCTTCGGCCGGCGCATCCTGGAATCCCTGTTTTTTACGCTGGTGTGCTTTGCCGTCTCGCTCCTCCTGGCCGTCTGGTGGACGCCGATGGTAAACCGCCTGCTGAACGACCCTGACATTGCCATCCGGATTCAGTTTACGCCTAAATACCTTGCCATTTTTACTGCCCTGGTGATTGTGGTGGGCCTGCTGTCTGGACTCCTCCCAGCCCTGTTTTCAGGCCGATGGAAGCCCATCGACGTTGTCCGCGGCAACTTCCGGGCGCAAAGCAAAATGACTTTCAGCAAGGTATTTATCATCCTGCAGAATGCGCTGTCGGTCCTGTTGATCGCCCTTGCCATCGTCATGGAAGCGCAGTACCGGAAATCGCTGAACCGGCCCGTTCATGCCAATATCGGAGACAAGTACCTCATTCAGTCTGCCTCCTTTGGCCTGGCGTCTCTCAGAAGTTCATTGGAGGCGTTGCCTTTCGTCAAAAGCACAGGCTTGTCATTTCAAGTGCCAGGGCAGCAAGGGAATGGACAATATAGCAAAACAGTGGACGGCAAAGATATCCTCTACCGGGTTTACCACATGGACAAAGATGCCTTTGACATGCTTGGCTTCGATATTCAGGCCGATTACAATGCCCCCGTGAACAATACCGTCTGGTTCGGAGAATCGGCCTTTTCGGCTACCGGCTTTACCGCTGCGTCTCACGATATCGGAATTCTGAGCCAGAAATTGGGGAATTGCGAGAACATGGGCGGTGTCATTGCCGATTTTCCGGTCTCTTTGAACAATATGGGAATGAAGGAAAACATGATTGTCCTGGTAAATGATATGCAGACATCGTATCCTTATACCTACGGAATCTTGATGGAAATCGGCGGAGACCGGGAAGAGGCCAGGAAACAGATAAGGGAAACCTATGAGACCTGGAAGAAGGACAATATGGTCTATTACGAACTTGCCGACGGTTATCTGACGGAATTCTACGAAAAGGCGCTGCGGCCCGCCCGGAACAATATGCGCCTGATGGAGGTGTTCATGATACTGGCCCTGCTACTTTCACTCCTTGATTTGCTTGCCATGAGTACCTTCTATGCCGATGAAAAAGCCCATGACATCGCAGTGCGCAAGGTCTTTGGCGGCACGGTGGATTCAGAAACCAGGCGGACCATCCGCGACTACATGGTGATGGTGGGAATAGCCTGCGTCATAGGCATCCCTATCGCCGTCTATTCGGCCCAGGAGTATCTGAAAGAGTTCATTTACAGGCTGGAAGGCTA
>DEFD01000009.1:5354-5620 GCA_002350615.1 Bacteroidales bacterium UBA2861
CGAAACTTAAAGAGCCTGATCCGGCGGTATCCGGTGGCGGTGGTTCTGAACTTCACCGGGCTGGTGGCGGCGCTGCTTGCCTTTGCCCTGATATTCCTGCAGGCAGATTATGAACTGTCTTTTGATAAGTGCCATCCAACGGCGGACCGGGTGTTCCGCGCCGACAAGAAAGGCGATGAATCGCTGTTCAGGAATATCCTGCCGCGAGGCTTTGCCGATGATATCATCAGTTCATCGGCTCATATCGAGGCGGGATGTACGGTGAT
>DEFD01000026.1:0-3826 GCA_002350615.1 Bacteroidales bacterium UBA2861
CTGCCGCCCTCGCCAGCCGCGCCGACTTCGAGGCCCTGCTCCGAAGCGGCAAGAACTACCACCGCTACGAAGTCGACGCCTGGAACCACGCCTATCCTTCGCTGCAGAAGATGACCGACGAACTGACCAAAGGCGACTATAAAGAGTTCTTTGCCCTTCTATGGCGCGAAGTGGAACGTGGTAACCTCCACGCTGAGGATTATGCCTCACTCTACGACCGCACCTACTATCGTCTCTACGACAAAGACTGGTACGGCACCCTTGCCGCTGGTGTGCCGTCGGCTCGGCCGACAACGGACAAGCATATCCGTACTGCCAAACCGAAGAGGCTCAACGAGCGCCGCCGCGCAGCATGCCTGCCGCCAACAAGATAGACACGAAAAGAAATATCAATATGAAGAAAACCTTGATTATATGCTCGGTGTTCCTGTTTTTTGCAGTCACTACCTCGGCACAGACCCCTACATATAAGGAGTTGTCGGCATCCGCTTACAACTTGCTTAAAGGGCAGGACTATATTGGGGCACATAAGGCTTTCCATACGATGGACTCGCTGTATGGGATAAGTGATTTCGAAGCACTCTACTATTACTATTCCTTGTCGCACGACTTTGTACCCGACCGCGAGGCGGAAAAGACTTTGATGTTCCGTCTGGCGCAAAACAAGTGCTGCGATATGCGCTACCTGGACGACTGGGCAAGAAGTCAACAGGCCGACACGCTCGATTACTGGAACGACATTGTGGCCATCATTGCGCCCCGAGGCTATCAGGACACCGTCTATCAGAATCGCCTGCTGGCGATGAACAGAGCCAATAATGCAGCACGGCAGATGCAGAACAACAACCAAGATTCGGTGCGGAATGCCATTCGTATGGTTGATTCTGCTAATATGAGTGAGTTGAAGCAGCTGATTGCCGAACGAGGTTTCCCGACATATAGCAGGGTGGGCTACTATTGCGTCAAATATGCCTCAGCGATAGCTTTGTACCAGCCACTGGAGTTTCTCCATTGGTATCTGGAGCAGGCCAAAGCCGCCGCCGACAGTGGCGACTATGACCCTGAATGGCTCGGCTATCTAATCGAACGCGACAGGCTGGAGAGCATCTATGACACTGTGTTCTACTCACGCATAGAGGCGATGTTCCAAGCCGACCAGGAAGCACGTCATCTGCTTAAAAGCGATATGGACCAAGCCTCGGCGTGGCGCATCATCCACAAGGTCGATTCAGCCAATCTTATTGCACTTGAACAACTTATTGCCGAACGAGGATTCCCGACGCTGTCCAAATTTGGGTACAAATGCTGCGACTATGCCGCCCTGATAGCACAGCACTCGCCGCCAGAGTACCTGCATTGGTTTCTGGAGCAGGCGCAGGTTGCCGCCGACAGTGGCGACTTCATTCGTTCGTGGATTGCCTATATGACCGACCGTGACCTTGACCATCAGGACAAACCTCAACTATACGGAACTCAGGGGCTTACCCGTGACGGTTTGACCGGAATGCATCTTATCGACGATGTCGAGCACCTGAACGAACGTCGACGACGTATGGATATGGGACCCATTGAGGATTATCTTCCACATCTGGATATGGCCGATCTCTATATCCACCCCTCGCTTGTCGACTACAGACAATACAGCCTCAACCTACACATCGAGGGCGACACGCTGCGGGGGTCGGGTTTTTATCTCATCCCCTATGAAACCTATACGGGACAACCCATCAAGGTCGATACCGCCTATTCCTTGCCGCTTGCCGATTACCGCACAGCCGATGGTGCCATCGTGCTGCGACGCGAGGGCAACTGGTACCCGCATACCAACGGCGAACTGCTGACGGCACAGGTACACATCGAGGCAGACGACTATTACATCCTTGGCGGCACGGAATGGGAGCCTTCGTTCGACATCCATCTCGTTCTGCTGCCGAAGGACAAATATGCTTGCAAGGTGATTGACACGCCTACGCGCCCCTTCCATTTCTACCGCCTTGCAAGCGACACTACGCAGCGCCCCGAAGCATATTACCGTGAGTTCATTGACTCTTACAACTTCTATTGCACTTTCTTCGGAGATTCCTTGTCTTCAAAGCCGATGAACATCGTGGAGATTGGCGACCCGCAGTTCATTATGTGCCAGTCGCTGAGGGATATGATTATCTTCGGGCATTATTTCTATGATGTCTATACGATGATACCCGACTTTTCGTGGATTCCTCACGAGGTGGCGCACCAATGGTGGGGCGACGGCGTCTTCTTCGAATACCGCGACTACGCCTTGGGCGAAAGTCTGGCGGAATACATCAAACTTCAGTTTCTCAAGAGTCGCGGTCGTGGCTACGAGGAGCAGATGGAATACTACAAGGCGATGATGGAGCGTGCCGAAAAAAAGTTGCCGATAGNNTCCGCAGTGTGGAGTCGCAGGACGAATCCATCGCCATCTATCACGCGGCACCCTATCGGTTGGAGCAGATGAGAACCGATGTCGATGCTGCCTTGAAGCAACTCTATCGCAAGCATAAACACACTATAGTGAGTCGGAATACCTTCCTTAATGAATGTAAGATGTTTAAGAAATGGATGAAGTCGAAATAATTATAACCGAAATTTTTAACCCATAAAAAATAATCAATATGAAACACAACATCATCAAATCCCTCGTCGCTCTCGCTTTGGGCGCGCTGCTGCTGACCAGCTGCGGCAAAGACAACAAAGACAATGAAGCCCTTATCGGCAAATGGACCAACACGGCTCAATCGTATGAAGTGACTATCTCGGGACGGCAGGATATCCCGGAAGGTTATATCTACATGGAGTTTACAGACGACAAGGTATTGGTATCCGATCAAAGGACGGACTGTCTTGCAGAGTGGCACAACTACACCCTCTCAAAAGAATCCGGCAAGCAGTTGTTGGAGATTAAAGGCGGTTGCTATAAGGGTAGGGTATTTGTGGTGGAAAAGCTCACCAGCGACGAACTTGTGCTGGCGCCGTTCTCCAGTGGAGCCGACTGGGACTTCCGCTACATTATGAAAAAGGAGTGAGAGGGAGTAAAAAGGAGTGAAAGAAAGCTATATGGTTTACGATTTACAGTTTACGTTTTACTGTTGCGGAAAAAAACTATAAACAAACGGTAAACAATAAAAAGTTTGCATCCTGCGTTAAAGATGCAAACTTTTTTTGTATGATAGAGACTGGAATAAAAGGACACAAGGAGCAGATTGTAACCCCCGAGATGAGTGCCGCCCGGCTATGAGGGTGGTTTGGAGTGTACGTTTCATATCCGAGTTTTCTTTTTTTTTGTATGTATTAGGTGCGCCAATGGCAAAAAAATATCACTGACATGAAAAAAATAGACCCTGGCACAATGAAAAATACAATTGCACGTTATAACCTTAAACATCAATGATATGAAACGCGCACTGCTTATCGCTTTGCTGCTGGCCGTCGGCACGACGGCCTTCGCGCAGCGCCAGAAGGTCGCCGTCGGCAAGGACGGCGAGATGATTGTGAACGGCGACACCATTGCCTACATCGAAAAGGAGGGCTGCAAGCTGCTCAGCACGGAATGCGTCTTCACCATCGTGGACGCCAACGACGACCTGCTCATCATCGTGCGGCAGGAGAGTTTTACCGACAAGGAGAACCGTAGCCGCGAGTTCCCCGACGGCGCCCCGACGGCCTACCTTGTCTTCTCGTTCCGCGGGTGGGACGAGGTGGCGGAAGTCGACTCGCCCTTCTCGCCCAAGGAGGAGTCTGTGGCCAAACTGGTGGCCCGCCACCGTCTGATCAAAAACCACCAGCTGGACCCCGAGGCTGTGCG
>DEFD01000026.1:3854-14868 GCA_002350615.1 Bacteroidales bacterium UBA2861
GCAGTTCATCACCGCCAATGGCACCCGCTTCAGCGACCGCGAGCGCCAGCAGAACCAGCCGCCGGCCATCATCATTCAGCGATAAATGAAGACCAAGAAAGTCTTTCTCTGGACAATAGTCGTACTGTTTGCGGTAGGAGCAGTGTGCTTGTTCCTGCTATGGCGGTATATCTACACCCCTGTTTCCATCGGCAAGATGGAACGCTTCTACAAAAAGCACCATAGCGAGATGGAGCAGCTGGCAGCCTACGCCAACCGCGCCGTGGACGATAGCGCCTATCTGTGGCTGCATCTCTTTCCCAATGGCGACGAAGGCCTGTACGTACGCGCCTGCGGCACTGCTGACACACTCAGATTCGGCGTCCACGTCCTCGACAGCGACTCTCTGCTGCAAGCAGTAGGACTGACCACAGCCGAGCATGACGCCATCTGTCAGCGGCTGAGGGCCATTGGCTGCATCGGCATCAGCGTCAGCCTCGACCGCCGCCAGACGCAGATACACTACATGTATGGCGGTCCATTCGACGAATACTTCTTCGGCTATAATCTCTACAGCGGCCCGATGACCGCTGAGGAGCGCACCGAAATCCTCCGAGACGACCACCTCATACCCTACAATGACAGCGTGACATTCCTGATGGGGTGGCTGAGCCAGCGCGTCAGGGAGAAATACCTTCAAAAACACAATCTCAAATAATATGCTACAGCCCGGAATCAAAGGACATCATGAACAGACCGTCACCCCGGAGATGAGCGCCGCACGGGTGGGCAGCGGCTTGGTGGACGTGTTTGCCACGCCCATGCTGGTGGCGCTGGTGGAACAGACCTGCTACGAGAGCGTGCTGCCGCACCTCGACGAGGGGCAGGGCACCGTGGGCACGCTGGTGAACGTGAGCCATGTGTCGGCCACACCGATAGGCATGCGCGTGTGGTGCGACAGCGAACTGGTGGAGGTGGACCGCCGCCGGCTGGTGTTCCATGTGCAGGCCTACGACGAGGCCGGACTCATCGGCGAGGGCACCCACGAGCGCTTCGTGATCGACACCGAGCGCTTCATGCAAAAACTGCAGTCCAAAGGCTGATCGCCCCGCCGCTGAAAAACAGCCTCTTGCAGGCACCCTCACCGATGTGGCCTACTGCGACTGCTTCGGTCGTATAGTCGCCTTCAGCCAGTCGGCCAACATCGGCTCCGCACGGCAAGGCGGCATAAGCCTCAACGCAACCCTTCGTCCGCTCGACTTTATGAACATACGGTTCTACGCCAACCTCTTCAACGACTACTACAGCATCCAATACCGTCCAGGCCGGTGGCAGGAGAACGAGATGTTGTGCTACTCGCTGCGTCTCAACTTCTGGACAAAAGTTCTTGAACATACGTCAGCCCACTGGTTCGACGGTCTGCAACTTTTCGCCAACGCTGTCTACCGCAGCCGCACCCAGACCCTGCTGGCCGAGGTGGGCCCCTACTTCACCCTCGACTGCGGCGTGAGTACCGACCTCTTCGACCGTCGCCTGTCGCTGTTCCTCAACGTGGCCGATGTGTTCGGCACCGTCCGCACCGGTGGAAGTAGCCTCAATCCCTACAACCCCTCCGTCAGCGAATCGACCACCGAAAGCCGCTACGTCAGCTTCGGCCTCACCTGGCGCATTGGGGGCACCGAGATGGAAGCCCAGCAGACCCACAGCAAGAAGGAGGCTAAGAAAAAAAGAATGGCAAATAACCAATAGTGTTGTCACTCAAAGCTCTTAACTGCCAAACAGAAAGCCGAGGACAGCAATGGCCTCGGTTTTGTTTTCGTTGCAGGAAGCCAACAGAAAGGCCTTGTACAGCTTGGTGAGCTGTTTTCAACAGTATTGCACTTGGTGGTTGAATCCACGGCGCCATTTTTTTTATGCAAGACACAATATTATTATTGTCGTTCCGTTAAATATTTTTTTTATTGCCTGCCGTACTTGGAAAATAATATCACAATATCATATAACCATCATTTACAAACAATGAGTAATCTTAGATTTAAAGTGTTGCAGGAGGCCTTCGCCAAGAAGGCGGTTGCCGTCCAGCCTCCTGCCGGTATGGTTTCCGATTATTACGGCAGCCACATCTTCGGACGAAAACAAATGGCACGCTACCTCTCGGCAGAGACCTACAGGGCTTTCTGCGATGTGCTCGACAACGGGGCTCCGTTCAACCGCGAAATGGCCAACAATGTGGCTGTAGGTATGAAGAACTGGGCACTGGATATGGGTGCCACGCATTACACCCACTGGTTCCAGCCGCTCACCGAGGGCACGGCCGAGAAACACGACGCCTTTATCGAATATGCCGGTCAGCCAGGGAGCGACGTCATCGAGGAGTTCTCGGGCAAGCTGTTGGCTCAGCAGGAAGCCGACGGCTCTAGTTTCCCCAACGGCGGTATCCGCAACACCTTCGAGGCTCGCGGCTACACCGCCTGGGACACCACATCGCCGGCCTTTATGGTCGATGACACCCTCTGCATCCCTACGGTGTTCGTCTCCTATACCGGCGAGGCGCTCGACTACAAGACCCCGTTGCTCAAGGCATTGCACGCCGTTGACCGCGCCGCCACAGAGGTGTGCCGCCTCTTCGACCCCACGGTGCACAAGGTCTATTCATATCTGGGCTGGGAACAGGAGTATTTCCTCGTCGACGAATCAATCTATTCGGCACGCCCCGACCTGCTGCTGACGGGCCGCACGCTGCTGGGTCACGAGTCGGCGAAGAACCAACAGCTCGAGGACCACTACTTCGGCGCTATCCCCGCCCGTGTGCAGTCGTTTATGAAAGAGCTTGAGTTCGAAGCCTACAAGTATGCCATCCCCTGCAAGACCCGCCACAACGAGGTGGCACCCAATCAGTTCGAGTTGGCGCCCATCTACAATGAGACCAATCTGGCCGTCGACCAGAACCTGATTCTTATGTCGCTGATGCACAAAATTGCCAGCCGGCACGGATTCAAGGTGCTGCTGCACGAGAAGCCCTTCGCCGGCGTGAATGGCTCGGGCAAGCATTGCAACTGGTCGCTGGGCACCGACACCGGTGTCGGCCTCCTCACCCCTGGCAAAACGCCCGAGGAGAACCTCCGCTTCGTCACCTTTCTGGTCAACGTGATGATGGCCGTCAAGAAGCACAACGCCCTCTTGAAGGCCTCCATTATGACTGCCACCAACGCCCATCGTCTGGGTGCTCAGGAGGCGCCCCCTTCCATCATCAGCGTCTTCCTCGGCAGTCAGCTTTCGGCGGTGCTCGACCAACTGGAGAACGCCGACAAGGAGCAGGCCATAGTCCTCGACGAAAAGCGCCGTATGCAGCTCGGCGTGGCGCATATCCCCGAGGTGTTGGTCGACAATACCGACCGCAACCGCACCTCTCCCTTCGCTTTCACTGGCAACCGCTTCGAGTTCCGCGCCGTGGGTTCCTGCGCTAACTGCGCCGGTGCCATGACCACCCTGAACGCCGCCGTGGCCGAGCAGCTCATCGCCTTCAAGGAAGACGTGGAGAAAGAAATCGCCAAAGGCAAGAAGGTGCCCGTGGCCATCATGGATGCCCTCAAGCCCATTATCAAGTCTGTCATCGATACCGTCTGCTTCGACGGAAACGGCTACACCGAGGAGTGGAAGAAAGAGGCGGAGCGCCGCGGCCTCGACATCGAGACCAATGTTCCCAAGATGTTCTGCCAGTTCACCAAACCGGCCTCTGTGGAGATGTTCACCAAGACGGGTGTCTATTCCGAGAAAGAACTGGAAGCCCGCAACGACGTGAAGTGGGAGACCTACGTGAAGAAGGTCCAGATAGAATCCCGCGTCATGGTCCGCATGGCCCTCAACCACATCGTTCCCGCCGCCCTCGAGTACAAGGGCAAACTCCTGAAGGAAGTGATGCTGGCGAAGGAAATCTACGGCAACCTGGACAACTGCACCACCGAACTGCGCATTCTGGACGATATCAACAAGTATGTCGAAGCCGTCCGCGTCAAGGCAACGGCGATGAAGGAAGCCCGCAAGAAGGCCAACGTCATCGAAGACACCTACAAGCGCGCCCTGGCCTACCACGAGATTGCGGAAAGCCTCTACGACCTTCGCAAGCCGATCGACAAGCTGGAAGAAGTGGTGGACAACAAGATGTGGCCGCTTCCGAAGTACCGCGAACTCCTGTTTATCAGCTAGTTTAGTTTATGAAATACGGACTGTACGATCCGGCATCGGAACACGATGCCTGTGGGGTTGGTATGGTCGTGAATATCCGGGGCGACAAGACGCACGAGTTGGTCGACAACGCCTTGACGGTGCTCGAAAACATGAGCCACCGTGGGGCAGAAGGGGCGGATGGAAAATCGGGCGACGGCGCCGGAATCATGGTCCAGATTCCCCATGAATTCATTCTCTTGCAAGGAATTCCCGTTCCGGAAAAAGGACGATACGGCACCGGCCTGGTCTTCCTCCCCAAGGATGCCGCCAAGCGCGAACACATCCTGGAGGCCATGCGTGCCGAGATGGAACGGGAAGCCTGCCGGCTGAGCCACGTCCGGCCGGTTCCGGTAAACGCGGCCTGTCTGGGTGAGGAAGCCGCCAAGGGCGAGCCGTACACGGTGCAGATCTTCGTGACCAGCGCCGAATTCATCGAGGAGGCCGACTTCGAGCGCAAACTCTACCGTATCCGCAAGCACATCGAGCGGCTGGGCAAGGACTGCTATGTCTGTTCCCTTTCCACCCGCAACATCGTGTACAAGGGTATGCTCACCAGCCGCCAGCTGCGCGAATACTACACGGACCTGACCAGTCCTTGGTTCACCAGCGCCATGGCCATCGTCCATTCCCGCTTCTCCACCAACACCTTCCCGCAGTGGAGCCTGGCACAGCCCTTCCGGATGCTCTGCCACAATGGTGAAATCAATACGGTGCGGGGGAACCGGAGCTGGATGCAGGCCCGTCAAAGCGTGCTGAATTCGGGGACGCTGGGCGATATCGGTGACCTGACCCCCATCGTACAGCCCGATATGAGCGATTCCGCCAGCCTGGACAACGTGCTGGAATTCCTCACCCAGAGCGGACTCAGCCTGCCGCAGGCCGTATCCGTGCTGATGCCGGAGAGTTTCGACGAAACCAACCCCATCTCCGAGGACCTGCGCGCGTTCTATGAATATCATTCCATCCTTATGGAGCCCTGGGACGGCCCCGCCACCCTGCTGTTCAGCGACGGCCGTTACGCCGGCGGCATCCTGGACCGCAACGGCCTGCGTCCCGGACGGTACACCATTACCAAACGGGGCTTCCTGGTGGTGGCCAGCGAGGTGGGCGTCCTGGACTTCGACCCCACCGAAATCGAGTGCAAGGGCCGCCTGGAGCCCGGAAAGATGCTGCTGGTAGATACCAAGGAAGGCAAGATCTGGTACGATGCCGATATCAAGGAAAAACTGGCCTCCGAGCATCCTTACCGCAAGTGGCTGGCTGCCGGACGCATCCAGTTGGAAGACCTGCACAGCGGACGAAAGATTGAGCACAACGAGGCAGACCTCCTGCACAAGGAGCTCCTGTTCGGCTGCACGGCGGAAGATGTGGAAAAGACCGTAAAGCCCATGTGCGAGAAGGGCATCGAGCCCACATCGTCCATGGGTAACGATACCCCGCTGGCCGTGCTGACCGAGCGTCCGCAGAGTTTCTTCAACTACTTCCGCCAGCAGTTCGCACAGGTGACCAACCCGCCCATCGACTCCATCCGCGAGCAGATGGTCATGTCGCTGTTCGAATATATCGGACGCGTGGGAACGGGTATCCTGACCCCGGACGAAGACAACTGCAAGATGGTGCGCCTGCCGCATCCCATTCTGACCAATACGCAGCTGGACCTGCTGTGCAACATCCGCTACAAGGGCTTCAACACGGTTAAGCTGCCCATGCTCTTCGAATGCGCCGCCAGCACCGCCGATGCCGCCGCCAACCTGCGCCGGGCCCTGAAGAGCCTCTGCCAGAAGGCCGAAAAGTGTGTGGACGACGGGGTGAACTACATTATCCTGTCCGACCGTGACGTGGACGAATCCCACGCGCCCATCCCGTCCCTGTTGGCCGTGAGCGCCGTGCATCATCACCTGATTGCCACCGGCAAACGCGTGCAGACGGCCCTGATTGTGGAAAGCGGCGAGATTCGCGAGACGATGCATGCCGCGCTGCTGCTCGGCTACGGGGCATCGGCCATCAACCCCTACCTTTCCTTTGCCATCATCTCCAGCCTGGCACACGGCGGGAAGATGCAGCTGAACTACTCCACGGCCCGTACCAACTATATAGAAGCCATGAAGAAGGGTCTGCTGAAAATCATGGCCAAGATGGGTATTTCCACCATCCGTTCCTATCGGGGAGCCAAGATTTTCGAAAGCATCGGCCTGGAGGAGAGCCTGCTGCGCGAGTATTTCGGAACAGACCGTTCCACCATTGGCGGCGTGGGTCTGGAAACCATCGCGCGCGACGCCATGTGGTTCCACGCACAGGCCTATGCCGATACCACCCCTACCGATTTCCTGCCGAATGTAGGGCAGTTCCACTACCGCAAGGGCGGCATCCCGCACGCGTGGAATCCCGAAACCATCTCCGCGCTGCAGCTGGCCACGCGTTTGGGCAGCTACAAGAAATTCAAGGAATTCACCGCCGCGGTCGATACCAAGGACGACCTCCTTTTCCTCCGCGACCTGCTGGATTTCAAACGCGGCACTGCGATTCCCGTAGACGAGGTAGAACCGGTAGAGGCCATTGTGAAGCGCTTTGTGGTGAGCGCCATGAGCTTCGGTGCCCTGAGCATCGAGGCCCACGAAGCCATCGCCCTGGCAATGAACCGCCTGGGGGCCCGCTCCAACACGGGCGAAGGCGGAGAAGACAACGAACGCTATCATACCGAAGTGGACGGGGTTTCCCTGTCGAGCAAGACCAAACAAGTGGCCTCCGGACGCTTTGGCGTTACGGCCGAATACCTAGTGAATGCCCAGGAAATCCAGATCAAGGTAGCCCAGGGAGCCAAGCCTGGAGAGGGCGGCCAGCTGCCGGGCTTCAAGGTGAATGCCATCATTGCCAAGACCCGCAATTCCATTCCGGGTATCTCGCTCATTTCCCCGCCGCCGCACCATGACATCTATTCCATCGAAGACCTGTCACAGCTGATCTTCGACCTCAAGAACGTGAATCCGGCTGCCGCCATCAGCGTAAAACTGGTGTCGGAGAGCGGTGTGGGCACCATTGCCGCCGGCGTGGCGAAAGCCAAGGCCGACCTGATTGTGGTGTCCGGAGCCGAAGGCGGCACGGGTGCCTCCCCGGCTTCTTCGATGCGATTTGCCGGTATCAGCCCGGAAATCGGCCTGTCCGAAGCGCAGCAGACGCTGGTGCGCAACGGCCTCCGCAGCCAGGTTCGCCTGCAGGTGGACGGCCAGCTGAAAACCGGCCGCGACGTGGTGCTGATGGGTCTGTTGGGAGCAGACGAGTTCGGTTTCGGCACCCTGCCGCTCATCGTGCTCGGTTGCGTGATGATGCGCAAATGCAGCCTCAACACCTGTCCCACCGGCGTGGCGACCCAGGACCCGGAACTGCGCAAACATTTTATCGGCAAAGCCGACTATCTGGTCAACTATTTCACCTTCCTGGCCAAGGAGGTCCGGGAATATCTGGCCGAAATGGGCTTCCGCAGTTTCTCGGACATTGTCGGCCACACGGAGCTGCTGGTCCGCAAGGATGTGGAGCCCACGTCCAAAGCGGCCCGGGTAGACCTGTCGCGGGTCCTGTTCAAGGAAGAAGGTTCCTGCGGATGGTCCGGCGCCCCGCTGCACCCGCTCCCGACGGTTCGGGATATGGAAATCATCAAGGCGGCGCAGCCGGCCATCGAATGGAAGGAGGAAATCAGCCTCGAATATCCGATTGCCAACACCGACCGGGCCGCTTGTACGATGCTCAGCGGGCGGATTGCCGCCAAATACGGTGCCGAAGGCCTGCCGGATTCCACCATCAACATCAAGTTCAAGGGTTCCGCCGGCCAGAGCTTCTGCGCCTTCCTCGCAGGCGGCGTCAACGTACGCCTCGAGGGCGAAGCGAACGACTATGTGGGCAAGGGCTTGAGCGGTGGCCGCGTGGCCATCCGGCCGTCCACACGGGCCTCCTTCAAGGCAGAAGACAATACCATCGTGGGCAATACCTGCCTCTATGGCGCCACCGGCGGTGAGATGTATGTCGCCGGACGCGCCGGCCAGCGTTTCGCGGTGCGCAACTCCGGGGCCAAGGCCGTTGTGGAAGGCACGGGCGACCATTGCTGCGAATATATGACAGGCGGCCGTGTGGTGGTTCTGGGCCCTGTTGGCCGCAACTTCGCCGCCGGTATGTCCGGAGGCGTGGCCTATGTCTTCGATCCCGCCCACGTGTTCGACTATTACTGCAACCTGGACATGGTAGAAATCTCCCTGGTAGACGACAAACTCGACCGGAAGGAACTGCACGAGCTCATCCGCCAGCACTACCTCTACACAGGTTCCAGCCTGGCCAGGACCCTGCTCGACGACTGGACCCGCTATGTGGACGATTTTATCAAGGTTATCCCCATTGAATACAAGCACGTTCTCGAACAGGAGCGCCTCCGTGCCCTCTCCGAGAAAGTGCAGCATCTCCAAATCCAATACTGACGCGCCATGGGAGATTATAAAGCATTTTTGACGATACCCCGAAAGGAAGCCGGCTACCGGCCCATCCGGGACCGTATCCAGGATTTCGGCGAAGTGGAACAGACGCTCAACGAAGGAGACCGCCGGTTGCAGGCATCGCGCTGCATGGACTGCGGCGTACCCTTCTGCAACTGGGCCTGCCCGTTGGGCAACCGTCCGCCCGAATGGAACGATGCTGTCTATAAGGGCGATTTCAAGCTGGCCTACCGCCTGCTCAACGCCACCAACGACTTTCCGGAATTTACGGGACGCGTCTGCCCCGCCCTGTGCGAGAAAGCCTGCGTGCTCAACCTCACCCTCCACGAGCCTACGACGAACCGGGAGAACGAGGCCGCCATTACGGAAATTGCCTATCGGGAAAACTATATCCAGCCCTGCAAGCCTGTTCGCAACGGGAAAAAAGTGGCGGTGATCGGGGCGGGACCTTCCGGCCTGGCCGCTGCCAACCAACTGAACAGAAAAGGCTATGCCGTAACGGTTTTCGAGAAGAACGAGAAGGCCGGCGGCCTGCTCCGCTTCGGCATTCCCAACTTCAAGCTCAACAAGAAGGTCATCGACCGGCGCATCGCCCTGATGGAGCAGGAAGGCATTTGCTTCCGCTACGGAGAAGCGGTCCTTCCCGATGCCCTGCCGAAGGGCTTCGACGCCTACGTCGTGGCCACCGGCACCCCTACGGCACGTGACCTGAACGTTCCGGGCCGCGAGCTCAAGGGCGTACACTTCGCCCTGGAACTGTTGTCGCAGCAGAACCGCGTCCTGTATGGCGCAGAGTTTTCTCCGGAAGCACGCGTCACCTGCAAAGACAAGGATGTATTGGTGATCGGCGGCGGAGATACCGGTTCGGACTGCATCGGAACGGCCCACCGCCAGGGTTGCAAGAGCGTGATGCAGATTGAAATCATGCCCAAACCGCCCATCGGTCCGGACGACCCGGCCAATCCCTGGCCGGCCTGGCCGCGGACGCTTAAGACCTCTTCTTCCCACGAAGAGGGTTGCGAGCGGCGATGGAACATCAACACGCTCCGCTTCATTGGCGAAAACGGACAGCTGACCGGTGTGGAAATCCAACCTATCGACTGGGAAAAAGATCCCGACGGAGGACGTCCCAAGATGGTTCCGGCCGGTAAGCCGGAAGTGGTCAAGGCCGATATCGTCCTGCAGGCGATGGGTTTCCTGAAACCGCAGCTGCCCGAACACGCAGAGAACGTCTTCTTTGCAGGAGACGCCCTCAACGGAGCCTCATTGGTGGTACGGGCCATGGCTTCCGGCCATGCCGCCGCCGAGGCTTTGGATGTTTGGTGTAAAAAGAAAGACTAGAGCGTCTTGAGGTGCAGGTTGCGCCAGCGGACTTTGATTCCACCACCGTCGTGGATCTGCAAGGCGATGCGGCCACGGCCTGCACCCACTTTTTCATCGGTAATATCCACCATGGGTTCACCATTCAACCAGGTTTGTACCCGGTCGCCTTCGGCCAGGATACGGAGGGTGTTCCACTCCCCTTCCTTCAGGATTTCCTCCTGCTCGTCGGGAATCTGGACCAGCCAGCCGCGGCCGTAGGACTCATAGATGCCGGCGGTGTCGTGCCCCTTGGGCGCCACTTCCACCTGCCAGCCATTCACGATAGCAGGCTGCTGGACAAAGGAACGGAAAAAGACACCGGAGTTGCCGTTGGCTTCCTGCTTGAATTCCAGGGTCAGGTCAAAATCGTCATAATAGTCGCGCGTGGCCAGGTAACCATAGGTGTTGTCGGGGCCGCTCTCGCAGATGAGTTCGCCGTTCTCTACATACCAGAGGTCGGTTCCATAGAGATCCCAGCCCGTCAGGTCCTCGCCGTTGAACAGGTCTTTTTCTTCCGGTTTCGCAGGCAGTTCCCGGATCTTGATGTTCTTGAACCAGGCCGGATAGCCATGGTCCTGCAGGCAGATGTGGCCTTTGCGGGCCAGGCCGTATTCCGGGGCGTTCTCCCACTTGCCGGAATCCTTGCGGGCATACCAGTCCGGGGTCCAGGCATCGAATTCCACGGTCATCTGTCCGTTCAGCCAATAACTTACATGGCCGTTGTCGAAGACGATTTTGGAGGTATTCCATTCGCCGGCAGGATTCAGCTTGCGCGTTTCAAAATCCGGCACATACATGGCATAATCCACGGCGCAGCGCTGCCAGGGCTCCAGGGCGAAGCCGTTCACTTCTTCCCAATTCTCATCGTCAATGAGCTGATATTCAGGGCCGGTGATGTAGGGAACGGGATACTTGGGATGCTCCACCACGTGATAGAGCATGCCACTGTTGCCGCCACGGGAAATTTT
>DEFD01000026.1:14879-15035 GCA_002350615.1 Bacteroidales bacterium UBA2861
TCCGCCAGGATGGCGCCGTCCTCCACCGTCCACGGACCGGTAAGTTCCGTTCCGTTATAGTCCCGCCAGCCGGCCAGTGTCTTGCCATCGAAAAGCAATTCCCAGCCTTCCGCTTTTTCCTTGGATGTCAATTTGTTGTCCTTCTTGCAGCAGGAA
>DEFD01000012.1 GCA_002350615.1 Bacteroidales bacterium UBA2861
CTGCTGGAAAGGGTATTTGATAGGGTAAATAGAGATGGTGGTGTTTGCGGGCAGGTGCCTTTCTGCCCCCGTTGATGGCGCAGGTGCGAATTTTTCGTGGTCCCCTGCGCCGATATTGTTTCGTAAATATCTGATAATTAGCTCTTTATAATAATGGAACGGCGCAGGTTACCAGCATTTTTTCGCACCTGCCCCGCCGGGCATAGTCTCTTGACCGCTTTTCTTATCGGCCTTGGTATCGACACAACCGCTGGAACAGCGAAGCATTGGCCCAAACAATCGGCATCGGCTTAAATCATTCTATCATTTTTGTCACAAGTGGATGCAGTAGTGTACGCAAGGGGAGAAATCAAAAATTACGTATTTTTGTGTTACGTTTCCGGAGTTCATGTGTTATATAAGTAGACGGAGCGAAGAATGATGTTACCGCAGCGGCAATGGCTGACTATTTGACAGACGCGTTCATAAGGCTTCGGCAGAGGCTGAAACTGACTTCCGGCAGATTGCTGTCGGATGCGGGAGCGGCAGAGGATATCCTGCAGGACAGCTTCGTCCGGCTCTGGCGACGACAGTACCCCCTTAAGTCTGAGAAAGAAGCCGAGGCGCTGCTGAATAAGACAGTCCGGAATGCAAGCCTGAATGAAAGAAGAAGGGAACGGACGGGACCTTTGGAAATCGATTATCCAGATGACAGCCCGGATACAGCTGAGAAAGAAAAGGCTTACGCCGAAATGGAACGAAAGATACAGTCAGAATTAACAGCAACCCAACAATACATACTGAAGGAGAAGGAATATGGCGGACGGACTTTGGAAGATATTGCCAAAGAATTGAAGATGGAGCCGACGGCGGTAAGAATGCAACTCTCCCGCGCCCGCAAAACACTTAGAAACGCACTGAAAAATGACAGATAAAGAGAAATACACAGCCCTGATGCAGCGCTACTGGGAGGCGGAGACCACTCCGGAAGAGGAGCGGGAACTGGCACGGTATGCGGCAAGGGTAGACGATCCGGACTTCGAGGAAATCCGGGGCGTGCTCGGTTACCTGTCCATCGGCAGGGAGAAGAAAGCCCGTCGGGCAAGGACCGTACGGATGTACTCGTTTGCTGTCGTGGCGGCAAGCATAGTTGCGGTCGTTGCCATCGGCTTGAATATAAAAACAACGGAAACCGGCCATCAAGATGAACTTTGCGTCCGCTATTCATATGGCGAGTTTTCAAATAATAATGAGCAAATAATGTCTTCTGTAGAGTCCTCGCTTGCCGAGTTCTTTGCAGGGAGCTCGATTGCTGATAATAACCTTAGAGAAATGTTCCAGCGATGAAAAGGATATTGTTATGCATAATGGCTCTGCTTTTGATTGCCGGCACTTCCTGGGCCCAGAGGGGCTTGAACTGCTATCCTGTCTTTAGAGGAAAGGTGGTACCTGCGAAGCGGATGGTAGTGACGGAAGTGCGAGGCGAGAGCATGGCCACCTATAAACTGGATTATTACCACAGTGTACAATTCCAGGTGGATGAGGCAACGGCAATGAAAGTGGCCGAACTCATCCTTGCAGATGCCGATGCCGCCGAATCTGCCGAAACGGAAAAGACCGGGGAACTCCTGACATATGCCTTGATACAACCGACGCCATTTGCAAGGGTCCGCCGTTACCTCTGCTATCAAGCCAGGCCGGCTGGTCCCGCCTGGATCATTACCATCCTCTATCTGGAAGGCAGCGCCACCCTTGAAGACTTGCGTTCTATGTTTGAAAAGCAATAGCGATATGAAGCACTTAATTTTTACGATATTAGCCTCGCTCATTGCCGTCTGGGCCACAGCCCAGGAGGCAGATACCACCTCAACAGTAACTGGAGAGAAACTGAACTTCGAGCAGCCCCGTTTCCTTGTCCGCGACTATTTCGACGGCGTTAAAGCCCATCTGTCGGCAGAAGGCCGGAAAGAATGGAAGCCTGAGTTCAGCTTAAGGGCAAACGTTATGCTCCTGGATTGTTCCGTAAACCTCACGGGAGGCATCCGATCCAGCCAAAATAAAGTGTTCGGCCTTGGAGTCGGCTGGGGACAGTGCTGGTATATACTTGGACCGGGACCAGGGAATGTCACCGGGCAACGCGTGAATTTTTTCGTGTATCATCGACACTACATTCCCCTTGGGCACAAAAAGCATTTCTCTCTATACGGCGATATAATGCTTGGTGCACGGTATGTTTATGCTTTGAGCGACGGGTATATGGAAAACGGATACCAACGCAACCCCACGTCAGAGCCGGAATGGCCCATCTTGCCCGGAAACTGGCGGGTGTGGATTTCCTGGGAACCCGGCATTGCATTTCATTTGTGGGGTAAGTCCAACTTCTTTATAGGTCCAAGCATAGGGCCAACGATTGGGTTTCACGCGGGTATTGCCTTATAGAATCTACTTTAATAAGAACAACTAAAGATTATCGATTATGAAAAAGTTATTTATTTGGGGTATTACCGCTATTTCGTTGCTGTTGACAGCGTGCAATAAGGGCGCTTTCTCCTCGCAATTACAATTCAGTGTTTCGGATGAGCTTGAAACGAAAGCCATCTTGAACAGCGCAGACGAATCAGGGCTAGATATTACTTGGGAAGAAGGGGATCAGATTGAATACTCGGTTGAGGTATATCGGAACTTATCCCTAGAGCAGGGAGCGGACCTGCGAAAGGCACTCGACAAGGTAGAAGGGAAACTTGTCTACAAAGGCGGTTACTGGGTAACCTATGAGGCGAACGGCTCTTCCTACAAGCAAGTGGATTATATTTCTGTTCGTTCATCTACTCTGGAAAGCGTAATAAGGTCGAGATTCCAATGCCAGAACGGTGATCTGAGGCAGCCCACACCGGATACTTTCACGGCCGAATGGGTCCAGACGGTTCCCTTTGTCGAAGGCCAGCAAACGATTCTGGTTAGACTCCCTTTTGGGAACAGCGATTAAGCTGGAAAATCCGCTGTAAAGTAACCCCCTCATTCCGTACCTAAGTAACCCCCTTTATCTTTTCTTTTCATCGAAATTAAGAATGCAGGCTGTAGGGAAGAAAAACCGCACTAGCCTGCATTCTCTTTATGATTTCGTTCTTATGACCAGGGGGATACTTTGCATCGGAACAGGGGGTCCCAATTACAAGAGAACGAGGGGACTACTTTGCTTCGGAATTCCCATCAAGATTAAGTAATGCCATAATTTCTATCTTCCGCAAAGGAGTGAAGCGCATCAGTTCAGAGCATTTCGAGCATGCCAGGAATCTGCTTCGCGGCACGGCAAGGCTGTTTCTCCGCCACCGTTATCTCGAAACTACCAACATTCCGGGGCGAAAACATGCCTTTCTGCCCCCGTTGATGGCGCAGGTGCGAATTTTTCGTGGTCTCCTGCGCCATCATAAAAAGATAAGTTTCTGACTTTCAGGATGTTAATAATTATTAGCGGTGCAGGTCACCGGCATTTTTTCGCACCTGCGCCATGCTCTGCTGGCAAATATAAAGTCAGTGATATCCTTCAGATTATGATTTCGGGGCAGAAACATGCCTCTGCACCCCCAAGTTTCTTTCCGAGTGTCGTTTCCTGATTTTGGTTG
>DEFD01000028.1:0-332 GCA_002350615.1 Bacteroidales bacterium UBA2861
GCTCTCGCCCATTGACCAATATTCCTCCCTGCTGCCTCCCGTAGGGGTCTGGTCCGTGTCTCAGTTCCAGTGGGGGGGACCTTCCTCTCAGAACCCCTAGACATCGTCGCCTCGGTGGGCCGTTACCCCGCCGACTAGCTAATGTCACGCGAGCCAATCCGTTTCCAACGAATCTTTTAAACAATGGTGATGTCACCTCTGTTGTTATGGGGTATTAGACGACGTTTCCATCGCTTATCCCCCGGATACGGGCATGTTGCTCACGCGTTACGCACCCTTCCGCCGGTCGCCGGCAGAGTATTGCTACTCCCCGCTGCCCCTCGACTTGCATG
>DEFD01000028.1:414-14170 GCA_002350615.1 Bacteroidales bacterium UBA2861
TTGTATATTCTATACTTTCAGCTTGATCCCAACGCCTTCTTTAAAGAAATCAACGCTCTCGATCTTTCTAGTTCTCGGTACTTGCTTGTACTTTCGTTCCAATATTTTCAAAGATCTCAACCCCCGGTTTTTCCGAAAGGGGCTGCAAAGATAAGCACTTTTTCTTTTCCTCCAAACTTTTTTTTGATTTTTTTATGTTTATCTTTGTTTTCCGACATTAACGGGAGCGTAGAAAAAGGCACAGTCACATGAATCAGAATCCTCAAAACCAGAACATAACAGCCACCAAGGCTGGATTATGGCAGATTTTCGGGGTATTCTACAAAATCGGCACTTTCACCATAGGGGGCGGCTACGCCATGATCCCGCTCATCGAAGCGGAACTGACGGGACGTGGCTGGATTCCCGAAGAGGACATGCCGGACATAGTGGTCCTTGCCCAGAGCGCGCCGGGAGTGCTGGCCGTGAACATGGCAGTGTTCGCGGGATACAGGCTGCGCGGTGTCAAGGGAAGCGTCGCCGCGGCTCTCGGAGCGGTGCTTCCGTCCTTCATCGCCATACTGCTGATAGCCATGGTCTTCACCGGATTCAAGGACAATCCGGTGGTGGAAAAGATATTCAAGGGCATCCGCCCCGTAGCGGTCGGCCTGATAATTATCCCCGCCGTAAACCTGGCCAAGAGCTGCCGCAAGTGGTGGGCCTGGCTGCTCTGTGCCGCCTCATGCGCGGCCGTCGCCCTGCTTAAATTTTCGCCCATATATATAATAATGGTGGTCATCGCCGTAGCGGCAGGCCTGTATTTCGCGAGGGAGGCGCGCTCGGGGAGATGATCTATCTGCAGCTTTTCGGAGTCTTCTTCGTGATAGGGCTTTTCACCTTCGGAGGCGGAGGGGCGATGCTTTCGCTGATTCAGATGCAGGTGGTAGGCCGCTTCGGCTGGATAAGCGAATCGCAGTTCGCCGATATCGTGGCCATTTCGCAATGCACGCCCGGGCCCATCGGCATAAACTGCGCCACCTATGTGGGATATGAAGTCGGAGCGGGCGCCGGAGGGCATCTTGCCGGCATACTGGGCTCGGCATGCGCCACTTTCGCCCTTGTCCTGCCCACCTTCCTTATCTTCTACGGTATCATTACCTTATACAACAAATACAAGGGGACAAGGCTGTTTTCCGATATAATGACGGGGCTTCGCCCGGCAGTGGCCGGACTGATTTTCGCGGCCGCCATCATCCTCATCTTCAAAATAGACTTCGGCGCCGGCGGGCTGAATATCGGGATACTGCAGAGCACTTTCCCTCACTGGACCTCGTGGCTGATTCTCGCAGCAAGCCTCGCCGCCTCTTTCATCTGGAAAATAAACCCTATCCTGCTGATTTTGGCAGGAGGGCTGACAGGATTAATATTATATTGATACATAATATGTTCAAGAGAATTATCGCAATCAGCATCATGGCGCTCGCCTGTATCGGCGCAAGCGCTAAGAAAGAGCAGAGCCTGAACGTGGTTCCGCGTCCGGCAAAGGTGGAATTCGGCAAAGGAAGCTTCAAAATCAAAGGAGCCAACTTCAACTATGGCAAGAACGTACCCGCCGAAGCGGTGCAGGCCATAGGCAAACTCGCTGACAGGCTATATGTCGCCACCGGCAAATCCAGCACGGTAAGCAGCGCCGCGGGGACCGACAAAGACAGCGCCACAGGCAAGCTGAAGGGCGTTTTCTTCTTCTGCGACCCCTCTCTTCCGGCGGAAGGATACAGCATAGAGATCTGCCCCAAGGCGATAAAGGTCTGCGCTCCGGACAAGAACGGCTTCCTCTATGCCCTGCAGACCATCAGGCAGATGCTGCCGGCAAGCGTTTATTCGGGAGGCACCGACAGCAAGTCCTCATGGAGACTCCCCTGCTGCCGCATCAGCGACGCTCCCCGCTTCTCATACCGCGGGCTCATGCTGGACTGCTGCCGGCATTTCTTCAGCGTGGATGAAGTGAAGAAAATCCTGGATCTCATGGCGATGTACAAGCTCAATACCATGCACTGGCATCTCAGCGAAGACCAGGGCTGGAGGATCGAGATAAGCAAGTATCCCAAACTCACGGAAATCGGAGCGTACCGCGACGGCACGCAGGTCAAGGACGACCGCAACAGGCACGACGGCGTCCGTTACGGCGGATACTACACCAAGGAGCAGGTTGCAGAGATCGTCAAATATGCAGGCAATCTTGGAATTACCATAATTCCGGAAATCGACCTGCCCGGCCACATGCTGGGCGCTCTCGCCGCATATCCGCAGCTCGGATGCACCGGAGGGCCTTACAGCGTCTGGACGAGATGGGGCATCAGCAAGGACGTGCTCTGCATAGGCAAGGAAGAGACTTTCGATTTCATTTTCGGCGTTCTCGACGAGATTTGCGAGATGTTCCCTTCGGAATACATACACATCGGCGGCGACGAATGCCCCAAGGATGCCTGGAAGGTTTGTCCCCGCTGCCAGGCCCGCATTGCAGAACTCGGTCTCAAGAGCGATGAGCATGCGAGCAAGGAACAGCGCCTGCAGAACTATGTGACGTCCAGGGTGCAGGCACATCTCGCAGCGAAGGGACGCAAGATAATCGGCTGGGACGAAATTCTCGAGGGCGATCTTTCCGAAGGCGCCACCGTAATGAGCTGGCGAGGCACGGCAGGTGGAATCAAGGCCGCCAAGAAGGGATTCGACGTGGTCATGACGCCAAAGGACTACTGCTATTTCGACTATGTGCAGAGCCCGAACCTGGACAAGGAGCCCTGGACCATCGCCGGAGCCAGAGGCAAGAGGGTCATTCCTCTGGAGAAGGTTTACAATGCCGATCCGCTGGCAGGCTTCGAGCCCGGTACCGAAAGCCATATACTTGGTGTACAGGCCAATATGTGGACGGAATTCATCGCGGACAACGCCACTATAGAATACATGCTTATCCCCCGCCTGCTGGCTCTTTCGGAAGTGCAGTGGAGCCCTGCCGACGGCAAGGACTACGACCGCTTCCTGAAAGTCCTCTCAGGCTATCAGCTTCCCATTCTCAAAGACCTGGGATACAACTACCGGCCGCTGGATTAAGGCCTAGTCCTCGCGGACAGCCCGGATATATTTGAGGGCGTAACGCTTTCCGTCCACGACTGTGTGAAGATCGTAGTTCGCGTCGGTCGGGTGAACGTGCTTGATTTCAAACCAATATGCACTGGTAGGGTATTGCCCTTGGAGCGTTGCTGTCCAGTAATACCCTTCTTCCTGGTCGTATGCCGGTTCCGGATTGCCGGTTATGGGAAGATATATCATCTTGTTCGCGTCCGACCTGTTGACAATCTTGAAAGCCTTTTTGGATTCATCCCAGAACCAGTTGCAGTTCTGCGTTAGCTGAAAAAACTCGTTTTGCGTGGGTGTCCTCCACCCGGAACCGAGTATCTGTGTGGCGGGATCGTCTTCTCCCTGAAGGACCGAAAGATTATCCGTATAGCCATTAAGCCCGTATTCTGCATTCTGGCAATATTTGCTGACGCGCTCTTTGTACACGCCATCTATCTCCACCCTTGTGAAATACGGTGTCGGGGGATTGGGATTCATGCTTTTGGGAACGATGGACGCCCAGGCAAATGCTTCTCCATTACTTGTCTCAGCAGAGCTTATCCCTATATTCTTGGAAGCCCACTTGACGCCGCCGAGGCCAAGATCCACTGCTTCCGGCATCTGGCATACCACCACCTTGCACCTGTCTTCCTTGTCGCCGGCTTTCACGCGTATATATGTCTCTCCGCAACTCTCTCCGCTGACGACACCAGCGGGGTTTACCATTGCCACAGAAGGGTTGTCCGAGCTCCACTCCACTTCAGCATCTGCCTTGGAAGGCTTGACTGTCAGGTGCAGATGACTCATTACTCTCTCGCCCAACATCATCATGGACCTGTCGAGCATTACTGATTCCACAGACTTCTTGCCGCCGCCGTCTTTGCCGCAGGCAACGAGCGCCACGAGGGCCAATGCGAACAATACTTTTTTCATATATCAAATTAAGTTAGGATTTCAGTTCTTTCCATATTAGGTAGCCGTAGCCGCCCAGCAGGCAGGCGTTGCAGGCGAGAAGCGTCAGGCTGCGCCAGGCGAAAAGCGGGGTGGCGGCATCTACGCCGAGGAAATCCCCGAGCCCGACAGAAGTACCGTACACGAGGATACCGACTGCGAGGAAGCGCAGCATGGTGTTCAGTTCATACTTGACCGGATAGTATCTTTGTCCGATGAACCAACTCAGCAGCATCGCGGCTCCGTAGCCGGCGAAACCGCCCCAGGCGCATGCCATATAGCCCCAGCGGGGCACTCCGAACAGGTTCACCGCAATCATCACGGCGGCTCCCACGCCGCTCATTATCGCGCCCCACCAGGTGCGGTCGCTGAGCTTGTACCAGAAACTGAGGTTGAAATAGACACCCATGAAAAGCTCCGCCGCCATGACTATGGGCACAACCTTGAGGCCTTCCCAATAGCCCCTGCCGACGAAGAACTTGAGCACCGGCATGAAGAGCATCACCGCCAGAAAGGCGAGTATCCCGAAAAGGACAAAGTATTTCATCCCCTGGGACAGGGTCTCAGGGCTGTTCTTGTCTTTGCTGCCGTTGAAGACTATGGGCTCGTAGGCATAGCGGAAAGCCTGGGTGAGCAGGGCCATTATCATCGCTATCTTCACGCAGGCCCCGTATATGCCGAGCTGCACCCTGCCCTCTTCTCCGGGAAGGAGGAAGGGGAAAAGAATCTTGTCCGCCACCTGGTTAAGTATCCCCACGAGGCTGAGAAGCAGCAGTGGCCAGGTATAGCCCAGCATCCTTTTGGCAAGCCCCCGGTCGAAACCGTAGAAGATACCCTTGAGCTCCGGAAGGAAAGCCAGCATTACCAGGGAGGTGCAAAGCAGATTCACGAAGAAGATGAGGCCCACCCCGTAATCGAATTCAGTATAGATGCGCTCCAGCGCCGGAAAAGTGCCGAACAAGGAGGGCATGACGAGGAAGATGAAAAGGTTCAGCAGGACATTCGGGATGATGAAGGCGAATTTCAGTCCCATGAACCTGAAGGCCTTGCCCTGCTGGCGGAGGCGGCTGAACATAATGGCCTGGAAGGCATCCATGGCCACGATTATCGCCATGCAGCCCACATACTCGGGATGCGCCTGATAACCGAGGGCGGTGCTGAGCGGCCCGAGAAGGCAGAACACCAGCGCCAGGAAAAGCAGCCCCACGCTCCCCACCAATCTCAGCACCGTGCTGTAAACCATCCTGTCATCCTCCCCTTCCTTGTTGCAGAAGCGGAAGAGGGTGGTTTCCATGCCGAAGGTGAGCAGCGCCAGCAGAAGCGCGGTGTAGGCATACAGGTTCGTCACTATGCCGTACCCGCCGCTCTCGGCCGCAATCTTCGTAGTATATAGGGGGACAAGCAGATAGTTCAGGAATCTTCCGACTATGCTGCTGAGGCCGTAAACCGCCGTATCTTTTGCAAGACTCTTTAGATTCATATTGGGCAAAATTAACTAAATTTGCGTTACCCGCCGATGGAACTTTAAATTATTTATAAATATGAAAAGGATTATTATCATCTGCAGCTGCCTGCTGACCGTGCTGGCGATGCATCCCTCCTGCGGCAACCGCTCCAAGAAAGCAGCCGCCCAGGCCGAAGCGGCGGCAAAGGAACAGGCCGCAGCCGATTCGGTGAAGGCCGAAAAGGAAAAACAAGATTCGATCGTCATGGAAAAGAAACTCTCAGAACTCTCCGAGGAGCCAGTATTCGACATTGTCACGAACCTCGGCACCATCAAGGTAAAACTTTACAAAAAGACACCCAAACACCGCGACAACTTTGCCAAACTGGCATTGTCAGGCTTTTATGACGGCATTCTCTTCCACCGTGTCATCAAAGGATTCATGATTCAGACCGGAGACCCGCTCACGAAAGACCTCGCCAATTCCGCCCGTTTCGGCACCGGCGGCCCCGGCTACACCGTACCCGCGGAATTCGTGAAAGAATATAAACACAAGAAGGGAGCCCTTGCGGCCGCAAGGCGCGGCGATGCGGCCAATCCGCTCAAGGAATCCTCCGGTTCGCAGTTCTACATTGTCCAGGATCCCAACACCTGCGCACAGCTCGACGGCGCCTACACCGTGTTCGGCGAGACCATTTCAGGCCTGGACGTGGTGGACAAGATAGCCTCCGTGGAGACCAATGCCAGGGATTGCCCCCTCTCCGAGGTAAAAATTATCAAAATAACAGCCGAATAGAAAACTCCATTGGTACAAAAATTGCTATATTTGCAACCGAATAGTTTTTTCATAGGTTAAATTTTAGGTTAGAGAGGCCGCTCCCGATGTGAATCGGGGGCGGTTTCAAGTTTTTTGATATCTTTGCCCTGCCATGAGAAGATTCAGACGACTACTTATTGCCGCAGCCCTTCCATTGATCTGCCTGTCCTGCAGTCAGCGGGACGGAAACACCTGGGACCCGACGGTTTACAAGGCCCTGAAGGCTGTATTGAAAGATAGCCGCGGGAGATATGCGGTGTTCGATTTCGACAAGACCAGCATAGTGCACGACATATCCCAGGCCCTTTGGGTGTACCAGATAGAACATCTGGAATTCGCCAAGGCCCCGGAGCATCTTTTCATGGACGGCATCCCCGACTCCGGCCGGGAAATCTATCCCGGACTCACGCTGGCAGCTTTCGGTAGCGGACTCAAGGCGGAATACGACAGTCTCAGGACGATGCTCGATGCCGGAGCTTCACTCGGCGACATCCACTCGACTCCGACTTACCTGGATTTCCGGGCTAAAATGCACTGCCTGCTATGCAGGATGGACGGGATTTTCGAAAGGAACATATCCTATCTGTGGATGCCGGGGCTTCTCGCCGGATACACTGAAGAACAGGCCCGCAGCCTGGTAAAGGATGCCATCCGGGAGCATCTCGGCAAAGACAGAATCGCTGTGGAAGACTGGAAATCCCCCGACGGGCTCTGGGAGGGAAGAGTGGAAAGGGGCATCTTCTTTTCTCCTGAAATGAAAAAGCTTTACCGGGAAATGAAGCGGTCCGGTATAGATGCCTACGTGTGTTCCGCATCGCTCGAACTGATAGTGGAAGAACTTGCCTGCGATCCGGTCCTTGGCCCCGGGCTGCCTCCCGAAAGGGTTTTCGGGCTTCGATTCGTGCCGTCCGACACGCTCCGGGTAAGCTTCGACCCTGATTATCCACAGCCGATGGGCAGCGGAAAGGTGGAATGCATCAAGGAATGCATCGCCCCGGAATACGGGGGAAGGGGACCTGTTCTCGTGGCGGGAGACTCCAACGGAGACGTGCCCATGCTCAGCTCTTTCAGCGACATGGCCAAGGGCCTAATCATCGATGTCGGCAGGAATCCGGACAGTCCGATAGGCAGGCTCGCAGCCCGGGCCAGGACAGAGGGAGCCGCCGGAACCTACCTGCTCCAGACATCTTTCGTCCCTTCCGAAGGAAGCATTTAGGGCGAATGGTCTTCTTTTTGTATCTTTGCGTCTGCCGATGAAAAGATTCTGGCTCATAACCCTGGCGATTCTCGCCGCAGGCATCGCTGCGCATGCACAAGGCGCAGCTTCCGCCGTGCAGTCAAAAGCCGCCGCGCTGGACGCCCCGGGAGGGCTTCTCGAAAGCAGCAACTGGGGTTTCAAGGCCTTCAAACTGGCGGACACGCAGAAAAGCCTCGTCTCCCTCAACGCCAAAAGGCGACTCGTGCCGGCATCCAATATGAAACTTGTCAGCACCGGAGCCGCGCTTCTGGCCTTCGGACCTGAATACAGATTCGAAACCCGTTTCGCACACAGCGGCGAAATCAAGGACAGCGTACTCTGCGGCGACCTTTATATAATAGGAGGCGGAGATCCCCTGATCGGAGAGCTCTTCCCCTATCTGCCCGGAAGGGAATTCAGCGCATGGCAGAAGGTACTGGACGATGCCGGCATCCGGCGGATAGAGGGCGATATAGTCGGCGACGGAAGCTATTTCAAGGGGGAACCCAGGCATGGAGACTGGAGCATGGAAGACCACAGGACCAAGGACGGAGTAGTGCCCCGCGGCCTCACCTGGAGAGGCAGGATGGAGGACAGCGTGCCTGACGGCCCATACGCCGCGGCGCTGTACTTCGCGGAATGGCTCGGCGGCGCGAACGGCCACATTCAGGTTTGCGGAAACGCCATGAGCGGTTCGCTGCCGGACAGCCTTCTGCATCAGATAGGAACGGTCAGGAGCGCGCCGCTGCGCGAGATAGCATCGGTGGCCAATCACTGGAGCGACAATTTCTGCGCTGAAACGCTCGTCAAGGCCCTCGGCCTGAAATACAGGGGATCGGACGAATACGGAGCCGCCACCACGGCGCTTCATGACGCCCTCGCCCCGCTCGGTCTGAAGGACCGCAGCTACGGGATGCGCTTCGCCGACGGCAGCGGCCTTTCCCGAAAAAACTATATTTCCCCGGAATTCATGGCCGATTTCCTTGCGGCGATGGCAAGAAGCCGTGTCTGGAAGGACTATCTGGCATCTCTCCCCCGCCCCGGAATGAAGGACGGGACGCTTACGGCGAGGCTCAAAGACTGTCCGGACAAGAGCAGGATATTCATGAAAAGCGGAAGCATGAACGGGGTTCGCTGCTATAGCGGCTACATCCTTTCCGGCAACGGACGCAAGGAGGACACTATCGTCTTCAGCCTCATGGTAAACAATTACGTGGGCAACAATTCCAGGCTCAACACCAGTCTGGACGCCCTGATCGCGGCACTTGCAGAAATCAACAGATAACCACTAAATTCAAGAAGATATGAAAAAGATCATCCTTTCAATAGCTGCAGCGCTCATGCTGCTTCCCGCCCAGGCAGGCAAACATCTCAGCTTCAAGGGCGTAGAGATCACCGGCACGCGCGACGAAATGGTGGCGGCGCTTGGAAAAAAGGGCTTCCGTTACGAAGAAAACAACAACGGAGTGCCGCTTCTCATCGGCAATTTCGCCGGATACAAGGATGTAGAAGTGAACATTCTGGGCCCCGTGAGCAGCAATGAAGCCACGGCGGTGCGCGCGGAATTTCCCGTGAAGATGAGCTGGGTGAAACTGGAAAACGACTACAGCACCCTCAAGGAACTGCTCGTCAAAAAGTACGGAGAGCCCACCACAGTGGTGGAGGAATTCCGCGACGGGCCCCACGACGAGAGCAGCAAGAAACTCATGAGCCTCATCCGCAACAACTGCACCTGGAAGAGTGTCTTCGAAGTCAAGGAAGGGCGTATCACCCTGTTCATGAAGCATCAGGGCCCCATCTGTTGCGTCTGCATGCTCTATGAGGACTATGCCGGCTCCGCCGATGTCGAAAAGGCGGTGCTGAAAGAAATCTGATAAGGGAATTTGCTATATTTGCGACATGTCGGGGAAAAGATTCATACTCCTGCTTGCCAGCAGCCTGCTGTGCGCGGCGGCCATCGCCGGAAACGGCAGATTCCCGCGCGGCCTCCATGCCGGAGCGGGATACAGCAACCATCTGGAGAGTATCAAGATGAAGTACGAGGATGCCGGCAAGCATTTCCTTTCCGGCAACTTCCACGGGGCCTACGCCTCCCTCGGGTACGAATTTCATTTTGAAGAAAACCTGCCGCTGTTCCTTGACGTCTCCCTTGGCTTCAGGCGCGCCTGGGGGACACTGCATGAAATGCAGGTAAGGGAAGATTATCTCTTCCTGCCTGTCAGGTGCGGATGGGAATTCCGGATCGCCAGGGCCTTCTCCCTGTCCCCTTACGCAGGGGCCTCTTTCCAGTACGGTCTAAGTTCCGAAGGCGAAGACTACGATTTCTACAATGCAGACGGCAGGCTTTACTCCCACAGAGCCAATCTGTATCTGGGAGCGGGTGTCGCCGTCAAGCTGGCAAGACATCTCTTGATAGATTTCGGCTACGATCTGGGCTTGGTCCCGAGATTTTCCAAAACGACTCCGACAGAGAAGGCCCGCTGGTACAGCTCGGGACTTCATGCCGGGCTTGCATACATATTCTGATGAAAAGATTTTTCCTCTTTGCTGCTTTCCTGCTGAGCAGCGCCGTACTGTTTGCACAGCGGAGCGACAGGTATGTTTTCGTGGTGTCCATGGACGGTTTCCGCCACGATTATATCGAGAAGACACACACTCCTAATTTCGACAAAATGGCGAAGGCCGGGGTGAGCGCGGTGATGGCGCCTTCGTTCCCGGCTTCCACCTTCCCCAACCACTACACCCTTGCCACAGGGCTGGTCCCGGACCACAACGGACTGGTAAACAATACTTTCTGGGATCCGGAGCATCAGCAGCTCTATAAGATGTCCAGCAAGATAAAGTGCGAGACCTATTTCTACCTCGGGGATCCGATATGGAACACCGCCCAGAGGCAGGGAGTGATTGCCGCCACCTGCTATTGGGTGGGCTCGGAATATCCCATCGGCGGCAAGCTGCCGCGCTATTACAGAAGGTATGTGGCGAACGAGATTCTCCCAAATGAGGCACGCATAGATTCCACGCTCGCATGGCTGCGGCTGCCGGAACCCGTGAGGCCGCATCTCGTGATGCTGTATTTCAGCGAACCGGACCATACCGGCCATATGGAGGGCCCGGGGAGCAGGAAAACCTTCAGGAAAGTCCGGGAAATGGACAAGCTGCTGGGCCGCATACGCAAAGGCATCGCCGCACTGCCTTTTGCAAGCCAGGTGGACCTGATAGTCCTTTCCGACCATGGCATGACCGAAATCAGCCCGGAAAAATGCATAAGCGCGGACAACAGCTTCAAGCGTGAATGGGCGGACAAAGTGGTTTACGGCACTCCTACCTCGATATTCAGCAAGAATGCAGCCTGCAGGGATTCTATTTACAACGCCCTCAGGGGGATCGAGCATCTGTATGTCTGGAAAAAGGAAGATATCCCCGCGGAGCTTTGCTACGGAAGCAGCCCGCGCATAGGAGATATCGTGGTTGCCCCGGAACTTGGATGGCGTTTCACCGACAGGCCCGGAAAGCTCCACGGAGCCCATGGCTACTTCCCGTCCTACCCCGACATGCAGGTGGTTTTCCGTGCCGAAGGACCTGATTTCATGCAGGGATTCAAGGCGGAATGCTTCCGCAATGTGAGCATCTACCCGCTCATCTGCCATCTCTTGGGAATAGTCCCTTCAAAGAATGACGGCGACCTGCAGGAGGTGCAGGCCATGCTGAAGTAAGGCTTTTAAAGCATGGTATAGACCGATGCCCTGAGCAGGGTGCGGAGGTCTTTGATGTCCGATACGGAGCTAATCTGCTCCGGCGAGATGGCTTGTCCCATCACAAAACGCAGTTCTTTGCCCCGCTTGTTGAGCATCTCCGCCGGAAGGCGGGTGATGCGGATGCGCCAGTCTATGAGACCCAGATTGTAGTAGAAATTGGAATTCAGCGTGGCGTCGAGTACCGGAATCACGGGCACGCCGGCGCGTTTGATGAATTTGATTATGCTCATCTGCCATTCCCTGTCCCGGATGCGGGGTTCGGTGTAAGCGGCAGGAAGGCCCCAGGGAGCGGGGCAGGTCGAAGGCGCAGCAAGGCCGGACGAAGGCGCAACATGGCCGGTCGAAGGCACAGCGGGGCCGGACGGGGGCAGGGTGACAAGTGGCCGGCGGCCCGGGACTTTGTCGGAGACCGCCCCGGAGGGGAAAAGTCCCAGGCAGCCACCTGCCTGCAGGTGGCCGACCGCAGCGCGGACGCCGGCCACGCTGTCGGCTGTGGGAGCGGTCCTCTCAGCACCGGTAGGGGTTACCGTGATGAATCGGGAGGCGGCAGCCTTCATCCGCATAAGCAGTTTGTTCACCATGAACTTGTAATCTTCCCTGGCATGCCCGAAAAGATCTATCAGCCCGAGGCCGTCGAGGGCACCCAGGGTATGGTTGCTGATGGTTATGAAAGCCCCGGAAGGGAGATTTTCCCGCAGCCAGCCGATGGCCTCGTCGCGGGGCATCCCGTTCAGAGTCATCCTGAAACCGGACTCCTCTATCGCCCCTTTGGCGAATTCCGCTCCCGTGGCACCGGTTTCCTTCTCGCCGTCCCAGCCGCATATCTTGGCATAGAAATACTCTACCTCATCTATCTTAAGAAGGCTTTTGATCCCCTTTGCCAACACCCGTCCCGCACTTCCTCGGAACAGGCCGGAAAGCGACGCCATCTCTTCCAATGGCAGCAGCGGGCTGGGGATATTGTCGGGTAGTCGCATGACGGACCGCTTCTACTTTTTGGGCGGGTCCATCCTGGCATACTCCGCCAGATCCTTGAAGACTGTCACGACATAGACGATAATCAGGGCGCCCACCAGCACGGCACCGACGCAGTCGAACAGAGTGAGCTTCGAAGTATATCCGAAGAGGGAAATATCGGTGGACCACTCGCGAAGCGGCCTTATGAAAATGAACAGCGTATTGACGATTATCATTATCACCCGCAGTTCGGTGGGCCCGAGCTTCGCATAGGTAAGCTTGAATTCCTGCTTCAGATGCGCGTTCATGCTGACATTGAGCGTAAGGAGCAGGTAGAAAATGAAACCGGTGAGCGCGATCCAGATGTTGCAGAGCACAGAGAAACCTATGCCGAAGAACATCAGGAATTCATTGAGGGCGTCCACCGTATGGTCCAGATAGTAGCCGTAAAAAGGACGCTGGGCCTCCCTCACGCGTGCAAGTGTACCGTCAAGGGAATCTCCGTACCAGTTGACCACGAAACCTGCAGAAGCAAGCCAGAGCCATGCCATGTCGAGATTGGTGAGAACATAGCCGGCGAATATCATAAAGGAACCGATTATCCCTATTATCGTAAGGTAATTGGACGTCATCCATGCAGGCTGCCTGCCCGCAAGCCAGACAAGGGCCTTCTTTTCAGCCGCATTCAGTATCGAGGTCTGGATCCTTTCCGCTTTTTTTATCTCCGCCATCTCTCCGTCACTATTGTTCATCCGCCGCCTGGGGCTTATCGGCCGCCGCATAATAATCCGTAATGGTCCTGCGGATGGTCCTTGCGTTGATGAGGTCCATTATACCGTAAATAAGCAGGAAGGAACCGGCAAGGATGCTCAGCAGACGGATTATCTCCCTGGCGTTCCCGAAGAGCAGGATGAGCATCACGATGCCTCCGGCGATGATGATTCCGGACATTATTATGGAGAAGAATCCAAAGCCCTGGAAACTCAGGATGCTGGTGTATGCGCCAAGCTGCATTATGCCGAAGAGTACCAGTCCGAACGCAATCAGATAGAAGAGCGCTATGGAAATCTGGGACGAGAAGATGAAGAGCAGCGCTGCGATGACCAGCGAGCCGATTCCGGCGGCAATGCCGCCTTTCCTGTCCGCCTTGGAAGCGAAGGCCGCCACGATGGAAGCCACGCCTCCGAATGCCACGAAAGCGGCGACTATCTGCACCAGAAGCGCCGGGGCATCTTTGACGATGATAAGCGCGAGGCCCACGGCGATTGCCAGAACGGACCTGAAAATGCATTGGAAATTATCCTTGTAACCTACTGTAAACATACTCATGAACAATTTTATGCAAACTTAATAAAAATCCGCGATTCTACTGTTATGATTTTAGTATCTTTGCCTCGGTAGTTTGACACAATAATTTTCGATTTTTTTATCTGAAGACCTTCCAGGGTCTTTTTTTGTCAAAGCCAAGCGCTTCATCAAGGCACACTTCCTGACAT
>DEFD01000028.1:14274-14450 GCA_002350615.1 Bacteroidales bacterium UBA2861
TGGCCGGAGAAGGTTATATCCCCACATACACGCGTACAGACCTGACGAACAACCTGCACGGCAGCGCCGGGTTCAGGACGGACACCCAGATCGTCACCAAGCAGAAGATGAGGACTATCATTGCCCAGACCAAGAAAAGGGAGAAGGACGATGATGCCGAGTAGAGCCGGATGGGC
>DEFD01000028.1:14495-217917 GCA_002350615.1 Bacteroidales bacterium UBA2861
AATCCTAAGTGTCAAACACGGGATGGACTTTGCAGATGAGCCGTTTTTTCCTTACCTTCGCAGGCAATGGACCAAAAGAAGAGTGAAAAGGAAATACTGAAGCGGATGAGCGAAGGGGACAGCAGGGCTTTCGAATGGCTGTTTCTGAAGTATCATCCGCGGCTTACCATGTTCCTTTCTCGTATGACAGGAGACCATGATGTTGCGATAGACCTGGCACAGGATATTTTTCTTGATGTCTGGGATGGGCGGGGGCGTTTTTCCGATATAAACAATTTTTCTTCGTACCTGTTCAGAATGGCCCGGTATAAGGTTTATAATTATTATGACCGTTTGTCGGTAGGGGAACGGTTCCGTACCGAGTTTTTGCACGGAGAAGTTGAGATGGACGACATTGAACCTGATGTATTTGCCAGGAATCTTTCCGATTTGATTGTCAGGACTGCAAATGAGATGTCTCCTCGCTGCAAGGAAGTTTTTATGATGAGCCGTTTCCTTGAAATTCCCAACGCGGAAATAGCCCGGCTGCTTGGCATCGACAAACGGACGGTGGAGAATCATATGACACGTGCGCTCGGAATTCTCCGGAAAGCGGTTAATCTTTCGTTGGTTTTTGTGTGTTTAGGCTTACTTGGTTTAGATTAGTATAGGATGAAGGGAAAAGTACTAAATGATTTTTTGGAGGGAAAGGTTTCTTTGAAGGAAATCTGGGATGGGTGTGATGCGGAGGTAAGTACGGAGACCCTTGCGCAGTTGAGTGCAGCCCTTTCGCGTCTGGGCTTGCGTCATTCCTCACTCCGGAGACCTGTTTTGTCCTTCATATCCGCTGCGGCCGCTTTGGTAGCCGTTGCGTTGGTAAGTGTATATCTGACGAGGAAATCCATACATCCGGTTGCCACGGAATTCACCCAATGTTGCGTCCATTATGGCGATACTGCAATTGTTCGCCTTTCGGACGGAACGCAAGTCGCCATGAATGGTGGATCCACCATGGTGTATCCTGTCAGTTTCGACGGCGGGACGCGTACCGTCTTTTTCTCCGGTGAGGGCAATTTCTCCGTTGCCAGCGATCCCGAACATCCTTTTATCGTCAAGACGGATAATATGGAGGTGCTTGCTTTGGGGACGAGGTTCTGCATAGAATCGTACAATGGGGAGCGGATTTGCAGGACAACCCTTATGGAGGGGAAGGTAAGTGTCAGCGTCCCTTCCTTGGATAACAAGTCTTTCATCCTTGAGCCTGGGATGCAATTGTCTCTCAATATCCCTGCGCGGGATATATCCGTGTCGAATGTGGATGCCGAAAAAGTGGCGCAGTGGGAAAATGGATATCTGTATTTCGTCTCTGCTTCTTTTGATGAAGTCGTTTCCCGTATGGAGAGGAGGTATGATATCGAATTCATTTATGATTCCAGCAAGGGATACAACCGTTCCCTGAATCTCCGCTTTATGCCGGACGAGTCGCTTGATGAAGCCCTTGAGGTCTTGACAATGGTGATTCCCGGGTCGCGCTGCAAAACGTCGGGCAGGAAGGTCTATTTTTATTTTAAATAAATATTCACATCTCGTTTGTGTGTTATATCGGTTAAAACTTAGTTTTAAGTATAAACGATGTAATGCATTATAAAATGAGAAAACCCCTTCGGCTACTGCTGACAGTCCTATTGTGTTTCGGCGGTTTTATGCCTGCAAATGCACAAAACCGATACGTGACGATGGAAGGCGGAATAACCAGTTTGTTGTTCGTATTTCATCAGATTGAAGCACAGACCGGTTTCTCTGTCGACTATGATGAATCCATAATCGATGTGAGAAAGAAAGTCACGGCTCCTTCGGGAACGATGACCGTCGAAACGCTGCTGGATCAGGTGCTGAAAAATGCCGGCTATTCATTCCGGCAGAACCGCACCCACATTGTCATTTTTGTTTCTCCGGCTCCAAGCGATCCTGTTACCATGAAAGTTTCAGGAACCGTAGTGGATAAAGTGGGACCGCTTGCCGGAGCAGTAGTCCAGACAGGAAGTGCTGCGGCTATGACGGACGGGAACGGTGCATTCTCAATCATTGTTCAGGAAGGGGAGAAAACATTGAAGGTGAGTCTGTTGGGATATAAGGACAAGGATGTGCCGATAGGGGATGGCTCTTCCATTCTAAGAATTGAAATGGTTGACGATATTGCCCTTCTGGATGAAGTGGTGGTCGTCGGTTATGGTTCAATGAAGAAACGCGACCTTGTCGGGGCCGTTGATGCGGTCGGCCCGGAGGTGATCGGCAACCGCGCGAATTCCAACCTGGCCCGTTCCCTTCAGGGGGAGGTGGCCGGACTGAATATCACGATCAATGACAGCAAGCCTTCCCATGCCGGTTCGTACAATGTCCGCGGCACCAGTTCAATCGGTGCCGGAGGATCCAGCCTTGTTCTGATAGACGGCGTTGAGGGGAACCTTTCTATGGTGAATCCACAGGACGTGGAGAGTGTTTCAGTGCTTAAGGATGCGTCGTCAACGGCCGTTTATGGTGCAAGAGGTGCATTTGGAGTTATACTTGTAACAACGAAAAAAGCCACCAAAGGTAAGCCTGTAATCAATTACAATGGCTCCTATAGCATTAACCGCCGTACTGTCATTCCGGATGGAATTACTGATTCCAATGAGTGGCTGGACTGGTGGATAGCCTGCTATAACGGTTATTACAACGGTTCCAAAGCACTTTTGGATAATCTCGACAACAAGGCTCCGTATTCACAGGCGATTTATGATGAAATACTCCGTCGCAAAAAGGATCCTACCCTGGCGAAAGTAGCCGAAAGTTATGATGTTCCGGGCTTTGGATGGGCATATTACGACAATCACGACTGGTTCAAGGAGTTTTACAGCGATTATCATTCTTCTACGGAACATAACATTTCCGTGGCTGGCGGCGGGGATTATTCGGATTATTATGTATCTGGACGTTTCTATGATTCGGAGGGCGTTTTTCGGGTAGGAAACGAGGATTACAAAAAATATAATCTTCGTGCGAAAGGAAACTTGAAGGTACGCCCATGGTTGAACTTCAGTAACAATGCCAGCCTCAGTATTGATGACAACTACATTCCACGGAGTCAGACGGGTCAGAGTGTACAGCGTTTCATGCAGCATTGCCTTTCGCCTATGTCGCCCCTGCGCAATCCAGACGGTACATGGACCCCCGCGGCGGCAGAGTCGGGCTACGCGGCTATGGTAGAGGGGAACAATTACATTACGGATAATTACATCTATTTGCGGGACAAAGTCGATCTGGATATCCACATTGTCCGGGACATACTTAAGTTTCAGGCGGATTATTCATATAATTATACCGGGCGCACACGGAGGATTGTCCAGAATGGAGTTAAGTATTCAAAGTCCCCGGGCGAAATACTTGTGTCCTCGGTCACCCCGGCCGATTTCCTGCGCCAGGCCGGTTACGACAACCGCTATCAGGCCATTAATGCCTATTCCACCTTTACTCCCTCCCTCGGAAACAACCACAGCCTGTCCGTTCTTGCTGGGTATAACCTGGAATGGTGCAATTACAGGACGGTTACTTCGAACCGTTTGGGGTTTATTTCCGAAAAACCTTCTTTCTCGCTGATGGATGGAGAGGCGTCTATTACGAGCGGTGGTTATGAGTGGGCATACATCGGGTTTTTCGGCAGAATCAATTATTCGTGGAAAAGCCGCTGGCTTTTCGAGGCAAGCGGTCGTTACGACGGCAGTTCCAAATTTCCGTCCAACAGCCGTTGGGGTTTCTTCCCTTCGGCTTCGGCAGGGTGGCGTCTGTCCGAAGAGCCATGGATGAAATGGAGCCGGCCGGTGCTGGACAATCTGAAGTTGAGACTGTCGGCGGGATCTATGGGCAACGGCAACGTGTCGCCTTATAAATACACTTCGGAGATGACTGTTACCAAGGCGGATGATATTGTGATAGCCGGTCTGTTGCCTTCATATACGTCCGTTGCGTCCCTTGTCCCATATTCACTTACGTGGGAAAAAGCGACTACATACGATGCTGGCGTGGACTTCGACATGTTTACCAACCGCCTGTCTGCCTCGTTTGACTATTATTTGCGGTACACTTCCAACATGTACACCGACGGAGCGTCGCTCCCCCCGGTATTCGGCGGGTCTGTGCCAAAAGGGAATAATGCCGAATTGCGGACAAATGGATGGGAACTCTCCATCCAGTGGAAAGATACATTCCAACTCGGCGCATCTCCGTTTTTCTATAGTGTAAAAGGGACCCTATGGGACAGTTTTTCCGTTATTACAAAGTATGCAGGCAACGACCAGTGCAGCCTTGGGACCGTGGCGCACCTTGTGGATAATATGGGGGAACCTTCATATTATGTGGGGATGCAGTTGGGCGAGATGTGGGGTTATACGGTTGAAGGGCTGTTCAAAGACTGGGCGGACGTCTATTCTTCGCCTACGCAGAATTACAAGCAATCCTCGGATCTGGTTACCCGTCCCGGGCAGGTCAAGTTTGCTGACCTTGACGATAATGGAACCATTGATTACAACGGACTGACCGTTGACGACCATGGCGACCTGAGCATCATCGGTAACAGTTCTCCAAGGTATCGTTTCGGACTAAATATTTCGGCTGGCTGGCGCGGAATCGGGTTGTCTGTGTTCCTTCAGGGAGTGGGAAAGCGGGACTGGTATCCAGGAAAGGACTGTGGATATTTCTGGGGCAAGTATTCCCGCCCATTCTTTTATTTTATTCCAAGCATCCATGCGCAGGACAATCCAAGCGTTGCACAAATGAGTGACGACGGAACGGAATGCCTCAATTACGATACTGCATACTGGCCGCGCCTTACGACATACGTCGCAAATGGTTCCAACGACAAACAAACCATACTTAACATGCCCAATACCAGATATATGCAGAGCGCTGCCTATTTGAGGGTGAAAAATGTCCAGTTGGATTATACCTTTCCGGATAAAATATGCAAATCAATGCATGTTGGCGCGCTGAAAGTGTATGTGAACGCAGAAAACCTTTTTACATTCACTCCTCTCCACAAGTGGGCTCCGAATCTTGACCCGGAAGGTATCGACGGGGGAGACTCCGACTTCTCGGCCAGCGGCCTTAACGGCAACTCTTATCCTATCTTCAAGACTGTTACCATGGGAGTCAGTATCACATTCTGATAAAGGAGATCTGCATATGAAAAAATTGATATTATTCTTTCTTTCCGTGTGCCTGATGGCAACATCCTGCGAGGATTTCCTTGAACGGGAGAATCCGAATGCGATAAACAGCGAGTTCTTCTTCGAAAACGAATCCTCGCTGGTGCTTTATACGAACGGGCTCATCCGTTCCTATGCCACGGAGATAATGGATTTCATCAACGGAGACCGTTACTCCGATACTCAATCCTGGGACGGTGAGCAGTTGTTCTATACCGACCGCTATACGGTGGCCAATTCCACAAGTTGGAGCTGGTCGTCGCTCCGTGCCATCAATTACTATCTGGAGCATATGCGTGAGGCAAAGGCAGATGCTGCCGTGCTAGACCATTACGAAGGAGTAGGGAGATTCTTCCGGGCAATGTTTTATTTCCGGCGGATGAAAACGTTCGGCGCCCTTCCTTGGTATGACCATGTAATCGAATCTTCCAATAAACAAGACCTTTACAAAGACCGTGATTCCCGGTCGGAAATATGCCGGCACATACTTGATGACCTGAATTATGCCTGTGCTCACTGTTCCGACGATGAGGCATACCGTGTTCGTGCAACCCTGATCCACAGGTATGTGGCGCTTGCGGTCAAGGCGCGTTTCTGCCTTTACGAAGGCACATACCGCAAGTATCATACTGTGGATCCTTCTACCGGAAAGCCCTGGACATCTGAAGAAAAGGCAGAGGGAACGACGTATCTGGAAGAATGTATAAATGCATGTGAAGAAATAATGGCCTCGAGGGTGTACAGTCTGGTTGATGTGGCAGGCAACCGCAGAACTCAGTATCGGGCCATGTTCACGGCTGAAGACGGCTGTGCGGACTATACCGATGAATGGATATGGGCAAGGGATTATGACGAAGGCTATCAGGTAAGCAACAAGTCGTATTCCATAAACGACTATATGATAAATGCCCAGCATGCGTCATATGCTTTCAACAGGGATTTCATCATGACCTACCTGATGCTGGATGGCACTCCTTTTACTTCCCGTTATGCCGGGACGTCATATTATAACGTTTCGTTCCCGGATGAGTGTGAGGGCCGCGACTATCGTTTGGAACAGACCATACGTACTCCCGGCTTTACAAGGGACAAAGGAAGGAGGAATTACGCTCCGGATCTGGTTTATGCAAAGACAGGATACCAGCCTGTAAAGTACCTGACTGACGATATCAAAGATGAGATAAATGATGCTACATACACTGATGTCCCCCTTATCCGATACGCCGAGATTCTGCTCAGTTATGCTGAGGCCAAAGCGGAAATGGGAGCGTGCACGAAAGCAATATGGGACAAAACCGTTGCTTTGACCAGGGCACGGAGCGGTGTCAAGAGTATTTATCCGACCGTGGCAGATCCTTATATGCAGGCCTATTTCGAGAATACGGTGACGGATCCTGTGATTCTTGAGATCCGCCGTGAACGCGGGACGGAATTCCCTATGGAGAATCTGCGTCAGGACGATATACGCCGCTGGCACATGGGCAACCTGCTGGTCAAGGTAAAGACGGGGATATACATCCCGTCCCTGGAAACACCACTGGATCTTGACGAAGACGGAGTCGCCGACAACTTTGTGTCCTCAAAGGTTACCGAGAAAGCCGGTTTGCGCGTGCTGACGGTAAACTATAACGGATCTTCGCTTTCCGGCGCCGGCCACGTCCTTTCCGAAGGAAACAAGGGATACATAAAGGTGGCTACCGGCATCCAGCAGGGGTATTACTGGTCGGAGAAAAAGTATTTGTATCCGATTCCAGCTCCGGATATAACGCTGAACGACGGCCTGGGACAGAATTATGGTTGGTAAAAGACGACGGCTATGAAAAAATGGTTGATAATATCCGCATGTGTGCTGCTTGCTTTTGCCTGCGGCAAGAAAGACGACCTGTTTCAGCGAGATACCGATGCAGTATCTGCTTCCGGTATCGCGCAGAGTTTGCGCCATTATCTTCTTTGCTCCGGTCATTGGACCTCGGAGAGCGATGCGGACTGGATTACCATCGTCCCGGAAAGCGGTGATGGCAATGGCGTGGATTTCCAGCCTTACGACATCAAAGTCAGGTACAATACGACCATGGCACCAAGGACCGGAACGTTCTATCTGATTCATAATGGTTTGCGTTGCCCTGTTATGGTAACGCAGGACGCGGTTGCCTTCAACTATGTTTCTCTTCGGACGCAGGGCTTCCTGGTTAAGGATGAAGCCAGCAGTATGAAAATATGCGTGGCGTATACGGATGCATCCTCCGAAATAAGCGTACAATTCACAGCCTCCGTGCGGGGTGAAGGCTCTGCCGGCTTGCAGGTAAACGAACAGACAATTCAACTGGAAGACGGTGACGGAGAAGCTGTAATATCCGTCTCGGGCACGCCTACAACTGCCGGTACCGTGTATTTCGATGTAGCGGCCGGGGGAACGCCTGTCGGAACCGTAAAGACCAGTGTTGCGGCTGATTCCAATCCGCACGGGCTGCCATGCGGTTGGAACTTTTATGCCGCTGGGTGGACCAACGCCACCCGTACTGACTTGCAGCAGAGTGCTGAGGGACGGTCATGGATAAATGCGCCGCACGCACTTTCTCCCACTTCCGGAGTGAATCCGGATGCACTGCTGACCGCTGAGGTGGCAAAGGGCGCTGCAGATTGGTCAATGAATCCGGGCATACAGGTGCAGGGAATGTTGCAGAATGATTATTGGCTGGCCGTAATACCTGTCCAAAATATGCATGACGGCACAAAAATCAAAGTTGAGGCCGGTTGCGGAAGTGCCGGAAAATCTGTCGGGTATTATATACTGGAATACTCCGGAGACGGGGCTGTGTGGAATGTTGCTGACGGAGCGGCGAACTGTTCCCGCGGAACGGATGTATTCCCCGCCCACCTGTGGAATACTGCAAGTTCAATTGTCTCGCCGGGACGCGTCACTTATGATAAGGACACGGATGATACTTACCGCCAGTATTCTTTCGCCGTTTATGGCATTGACGGTGACAAGATGTATTTGAGGCTCCGTGCCCTGAAGTATAATGCTACTCCCGGAGCGACAACGGTTGTAAAGTCTGGCTGGACAGATTTGAAAGGTCTGGAAATATCATTTGATGAATGACGATGACGATGATGTATAAGGTTTTTCGCTTACTGCTTTTATGCACTTTCGTGCTGGCGATGAAGGCTTGCGCTCCCGCAGGCACGCCGCCAAACAAATCGGGAGAAGAAGAGATTCCTGAAGGTGCGGTAAAAGTGTCGTTCCGCCTCATGAGTTTCAATATCCTTTCCATAGACGGTGATATTGAAGGACATGAGTGGGAGACTGTACGCAAGCCTGCATGCGGAGCGATGCTGGAGGATACGCAGCCGGACATCCTTTGCCTGCAGGAATGCCGCCGCGAACAGTTGGATTACATTAAGGGCGTCCTTCCGGAACATATGTTTTTCATGTATGCGAAGGACGGGGTAAAGGTCACCGGCTCTGAATCCGTGGAGGAATGCAATGATGATGCCCTGTTCCGGAACAGCGGGCAGCGCAATGTTATTGCTGTACGTGCTTCGCGCTTTGAACGGCTGGATTGGGGCCGATACTGGTTCAGCGACACTCCGGATGTGAGTTCCTATGTGGGGGAGCGCTTCGTCATGGGAGGTACGCCGAAACTGACCCTTTGGCTGAAGCTTCGCGACAAGGAAAGCGGGAAGACGTTTTTCGTATGGGATACGCACTTCTTCCCGAATCCTGAAAGCGATGATGCACGTCTTGCGTGTGCACAGATGAGCGTCGAGAGGATGAAGGCTCAGTGTTCCGATGACGATCCTGTTTTTTTCTGCGGAGACCTTAATCTGAAATACGACAACGTGGCTCTTTCCCCGCTAAAAGGATGGATGAAAGGTGCCCGTACGAATGCAAAAAAGACTGACGGTTCTCCGACTTATACCGGGTTCCGTACAAATGCGGCATCCTGGGTGGCGATAGATCACATTTTCTACCGCAACGCATCGGCCGCCAGATATAAAGTGGTGAATACCCCCATGGCTGACGGAACTTCCGTCTGCTCGGACCATTTTCCTGTTTACACCGACTTTAATATTTATTATATCAATGATTAATAACAGATTGCTTATGAAAAAGAAACCGTATGAGACACCCGTGACGGCCTTGCTCGTGCCATTATGCTGCAGTCCGCTCTGCTCCAGTATCCCAGCCAATGAGGATGCGACACTTCAAGATTTTGATAACCTTGACTCATATGTTTGGTAGGCTTATGAAACATTTTGTATATATCTCTCTTGCCGCCGTATGTTTTGTTGCGGCAGTCTCCTGCTCCAAGCAGTTTCAGAGCGCGGAGCCGGAATCAGTTTCCGGAGAAGAGCAGTTGGTCGAACTGACTGCTTCGCTTCAACCCCATGTAAGGACATATCTTGATGCTGAGTTCAAAACCCGTTGGAATGACGGTGATGTCGTAGCGGTATTCGACGGACAGAAAAGGCAGTTCGATATGACAGCTAACAGCGGCGCAAGTGCTACCTTCTCGGGGCGCATAAGCACAGAAGCCACCACTGTTTATGCCGTTTATCCTTTCTCCGGTGCCCAGTCTGAAGACGGTGGGGACTATGTGACCGTAAACATCCCGGCTGAACAGATAATAGCCGAAGGAGAATCAACGGCCCGCGGAGCCCTTGTCGCCGTGTCAAAGGTTACGTCCCTTGGAAGCGGTGTTTCTTTCAAGAATGTGGTCGGACTTGTTAAGGTAACGCTCGGCGAGGGAATCGCTTCCGTAAAACTTACCGGAGCCAACAATGAAGGCATCGCCGGAAACGTACAGGTGAATGCCGCCGACGGATCGCTCGTCGGTTCCCCTTCCGGGTCCTCAGTGGTGATCAAGCCTGTATCCGGCACGTTCGCAGCCGGAGACTATTACATTGCGGTTGCCCCTGTAACGCTTGCAGACGGATTTACACTCACTTTCCACAATCAGTATTCCGCTTCAGCAAAAAAGGTAGGCACCAATCCGCTGGCCATTCCCCAGAACGGAGGGAAGGACCTTGGCAATGTTACGACCGGGCTGGTGTTCCCGTCGGGACTTCCATGCGGATGGAATTTCTATGCGGCCGGATATACCAGTGCTTCTGAATCGCTGGATTCTCTGAAAGCATCAGAAAACGGACAGCACTGGATTTATGACGGGTATCTGCTTCCTACATCCGGTATTAATGCCGATGCGAGGCTGACGGCTGTAACTACCAAGACGGATACTACAATCATGCGTAGTTTCAATCCAAGCATCCAATTCAATGGTATGGCACAGAATGACTATTGGCTGGTGACTATCCCGGTAAAGAATTTTGTGAAGGATGTGACCCGGTTTACAATCGAAATGGGTGCTGGCGGTGCGGCATCCGGTGCGGGAATATGGCTCCTGGGGTATTCTACCAACGGTTCGAGCTGGACAGGATTCGGTAATTATTATAGTATTACCAGAGGCGAACATACCGTCAATGCCCACCTTTGGACTACATACAGCACAATATCCGCTTCAGGCTATACAAATCTGCGAAAAAAATACGTCAAGAAATCATTCGAAGAAGATACGGATACGGAAAAGTATTCCTATAAGAAATATACTTTCACTTCGCCCGTAAGCATTGCCGACGGCACTCTCTATTTGCGTCTTCGCACGTGGTACTCCGGCAATCAGTCTGACCGGACAAAACCGAAGAATACTTCCTGGACTGATCTCAAGGGCTTTGAGGTTTCATTTGCCGAAGACTTATGAGGAAGCCTGTATTGCCCGTAATTGCTCTGCTGCTGGGGCTTGCGCTGCTGCTGGCCCCGGCAGCATGTTCGACGAAAAAAGACGACCCGTCGGCAGGGCGTGTGGAACCGGTTGGAGACGGGCTTTTCAGCGGTGGCTATGGAACGGTGGAAGCGCCGTATTTGATTGCTTCGGCAGCAGACTTGAAGTTGCTTTCCGCACTTTCCAATTCTGCGGATTCCGCCCGGTATTCTGTATGCCATTTTGAACAGGCGTCCGATATCGACATGTCAGGCGTGGAGGGTTTTGTTCCTTTGTTCCAGTCATCTCCCGGTTCATTTTACGGAAGTTTCGACGGAAAGGGCCATCGCATTTCCGGATTGAGAATCCGCTCTTCCGTTCAAAGACCCTGTGGTTTTTTTGCAAAGCTTAAAAACGCCCGGGTGGAGCATCTCGTCCTCACAGGCATTGATGTGGATGCAGGGTACGTGTTCTGCGGTGCATTGGCCGGACGTATGTGGAATTCCACACTCTCTGACTGTATGGTAAGCGGGAAAATCCGTCAATATACCATGGGCCTCAATGTCCTTGGCAGCAATAACGAGGGATACAGCGGCGGACTTGCCGGGTGGCTTTCCGGCTGCACAGTCAAGAATTGCACACTTGATGGTAATGTGACAGTTTATGGTATGTACGGAGGAGGCCTGTTCGGTTATGTGGAGGATTCCCGTATATCGGACTGTCACTTCCTCAAGGAAAACACGGTCAACGTCTATTATCATATCAACGGCGGCCTCATAGGAATGCTTAAAGGAAAGGAATCCCTTGTACGTGATTGCAGTTTTGAAGGGAACCTGACGGCAGCAGGGTATTTTCAGGGTGGAATTGTAGGAAGGATGGAAGGCGGTCGTCTGGAGAAATGTGTCCTTGGCAGTTATGCGATGATAGGATGCGACAAATACTTCGTCGGAGGTATGGTGGGAGCCACTTTGCCGGTTGATGAGATAACCATTGAACGCTGTGCTTCCTATGGTGTAATTAAGGGACAGTATGCCGTGGGCGGCATAGTCGGTTACGTGGGCAATTCCGGCCTGTCAGATGCAGTGCAGCCGGTCACTGTCCGGGGATGTGCAGTTCTTGGAGCAGAATTGACGGCAACCGGGAACAATGGAGGCAGCAACTTGTATTCGCTTATAGGGGGAATAATAGGCTGGTCACACGGCAACAACCAGCTGGTCGTTACGGACTGTTGCAGCAATCCCTCATTCATACAGACAATCTCGGACGGAAACAATGGAGCCATTTCCGGTCTTGTCGCTTACCAGAATTGCAAAAGCGGGAAAGTTGTTTTCCGCAATTCCTACAGCACCGTCACGCCGGCTAATCTGTTTTCGCAGAACGAAATGGTCTCTTCCATATCAGGCTACGACTACTACGGTGGCATCTATTGTCGTTCCACGGGGGTTACGTCTGTACTCCGATGCTGGTGCGACGAGGGTATAAAACTCGGTACCGGAGATTCCAATGCGACGGAGCAGGGCTGCGGAAGCCTTCCCACAGCATCTTTCTCCGACGGGACCCTGCTTGCCCTTCTGCAGCCGCACGCTGACGGAGTGCAGTGGATATCCGGTACGGACGGTCTACCTGTCCCTGTCGACCTGCCCGGAGACCCGAACATCAAGCCTAAGGCCAAAAAACGCGTAAGCGTGATAGGCGATTCCATTTCAACTTTCCGTGGCTGGATTCCTTCCGGGTATGCAACGCATTATCCGGCCAAGGACGGGACTCTTACTTTGGTTGATGAAACCTGGTGGTACCGCCTTATATATGACCACATGCAGGATGCTACTTTGGATATGAATATTGCCTTTTCCGGCTCGGCGGTCACCCATACTACGGAGGAAAACCTGCAGAAGCGTTACGGCTCCACCGTCCCGGCATGGTATGGACACGATTATGTGACGCGTTTTGTGGAATGTGGAGGTATGGGTCGTCCGGACATTATCCTGATTCACGGAGGAACGAACGACTGGGGGCACAATGCCGACCCGCTGTTCCCGGGGTCTCCAACTACTAAACTGGCCGGTATCCCGTCCGATGCTGATCTTGCGGGCGTTTTTGCCACTGCCGATGCGGCTTCGACGCGTCAGGAGGTTAATGCCCTGCCCGATGCATCTTTCTGCGAGGCATATGCCAAACTCCTGTGCCAGATACGTGAGCGTTATCCCAAATGCAAGGTTGTGTGTATCATAGGTGACTATCTGTCGGAAGCAGTGGAACAGTCCATCCTTAAAGCGGCTGCGCATTATGGCGCAAAAACAGTTGATTTGCTTCAGGTTAACGGATTTAATGACCAGACATACATGCCAAAGCACGACTATAATCCTGAAACCGGCGCCGGTTGTCACCCGTCTTCCGAAGCGATGGCCTTCATCGCAGAAAAAATATACAGCGAACTGGGTACCTGGCTTGAACAATAGAACAAATGATATGAAGCGTCTTTTCAGTATAATTGCAATATGTTTACTCCTCGTTCCGACAGCCTGCAAAAGTGAAAATCCGGAGTCTCCGGGGAAAGTGACACCTGTCGAACCTCCGGTGGATCCCGAGCCCCCCGAACAGGTGGAAATACCCGAAATCTTTCCTGTTTCATTGCAGGTAACTTCTTCTGAAGAAACATTCGGGATGAGGCGGCTTTCTGAAACCGGGCATGTCTTTGCCGGAGTGTCATGCTTTACCGCTACGGATGTAACCATGTCCGGAACCACCGGAAACGGAGACACTTTTTCATTTGAGTATCCATCTCCTGTAGACGGCCCTGCGTGGCTGGAAGTGGACTTCGATTCCCGGACGTGCAATTTCACTCCGATGCCGATAATGTTGGTGCAGGGGACGGCACTCAAGAGTATAAGCAATACCATGGGGGCGCGTCTGGAATACAAAGGACACGGCGTGTATTCCGGGACCAACCTTGTGTTTGATGCTGACGGTCTTCCTATATACGACCGGTCACTATCCTTTTCTTTTACCAGGGAAGGCTCCTGGTATCCTGCGTTTGAACGCATTTCCGGTACACGCCGGAGCATCGCCCCTGCCAGTGCGGGAGAGACGGAAGTGGTACGTATCAATCCGGGGGAATATGATGTTACCTTGGATTTGCGTTCGTATATCTTTGATGTCACTCATAGCGGGGAATTGGATCCGTACCGCATTACGGTCATGGGCTCTTCCGTTCCATGGGGGCAGGGTGCTACGGAGAAAAACGGTTATATCCGGCAGTTGGGCGCAATACTCGCAACGCAAAGCCCGTTGCCATGGTACATATCGAATCTGTCAGTTCCCGGGGATGAAACCACAAAACTGTCGCAACGCTTCGATGAACAGACCGTGGACGGCGGCAAGACACTCATAATAGCCCTTTCCCTTGGGAATGAGGGACTTGCCTCGGCCTCTAGTGAAGATGCGCGTCGCGCACTTTATGAGCAATGGGAGAACAGGGTTTATCTGAATGACGACAGTTTTGTCAAGACTGCCCTTGCGGAAGGCAAACAGGTTATTGTGACCGGGAATTATGCCAAGGGCACATATACGGAAGCACACTATTCCTGGATCCGGAAGATAAATCTCGACATACAGCAGTGGGACGTCCCTTCAGTAAACCTCATGGGAGCCATCGATGCCGGTAATGGCAAATGGATGGAAGGATATTATGCGGACGCTTCACACCCGAACGATGCGGGGCACAGGGAAATGGCATTGGCCGTTGTCCCTTCACTTTTTGATGCGCTGCATGCCGGCAAAGAACCCCCACATCGCCATATAAGTGAAGGAATGTCACTCCCTGCCGGTTCGGCTGTGCATTTTAAGCCACAAGGCGCCGTGCATCCGTTCACTTTATCTTTCGGAATGAGGACATCTGCCAGGGGACAGGTGATGGAAATAGACGGCGACGGCTTCTCACGCAATTTGTACGTTTCAAATGCAGGAAAACTGTTTTATGATGGATTTGCCTGCACGACGCCGGTAGGGGACGGACAATGGCACCAGATATCCATATCGCACTTTTATGCTCAGGGAAAGACTTACCTGTATGTGGACGGTTTCTTGCAAGGCTCTCTTTCCGAGCGGTTGGCTCCAGGCGCTTTCTGGCTTGGCAGTGCGTCGTCAGACATATCCGTGCGCGAATTGTTCTTCTGGCGTAGCGGAATGAATGCAGAGGAAATGCAGGCTTTGCAGGAAGGCAGGATGCTCAAGTCGTCGCTTGAAATATATGCACCTCTTGACGGCACATTGGACAATACGGCGCAGAGTACAAACAGTCTCTCTCTTACGGCGGCACCCGAATACATCAACGGTGGCATGAGTGTCCTGGCAATCGGGAACAGTTTCTCCGTAGATGCCATGCAGTATCTGTACGATATACTTGCATCTGACGGGGCTACAGGGATAGTCCTAGGGAACCTTTATATCGGAGGCTGTACCCTTGAAACCCATTCGAACCATTTCCTGGCGAACGATGGTGCATACACTTATTACGAAAACACCTCCGGATCATGGACAAAAACAACCTCGGCCGCTCCTCTGACCGCACTGGACGAGAGGGACTGGGATTATATAACCATACAGCAGGCAAGCGGTTCATCGGGGCTTCCGGGGACATACAATCCATATCTGGATAACATAGTCGGCATAGTCAGGCAGCATTGTCCGGATGCCAGGATACTCTGGCATATGACATGGGCGTACCAGTCCAATTCTTCGCACAAGGAGTTCCCCAATTATGGGTCCGATCAGATGCAGATGTACAACGCCATCGTATCGACGGTCCAGTCGGTGATTGTTCCCAATTCGGTCTTCTCAGGAATAATACCATCCGGTACCGCTGTGCAGAATCTTCGGACGAGCCTGTACGGAGACACTCTGACCAGGGACGGATACCATTTGTCTTATGATGTCGGGCGTTATATCGCCGGACTTACCTGGGCGGCTGTTCTTCGGGGGACTGATCCTGCAAATGTCCTCTGGGCACCCGCCCAATACAGCTATAGTCCAAAGGAGCGATCCGCAATAAGGGAGGCAGTCTCGAATGCAGTTGCCAAGCCGTTCGAAGTCACACAGTCGTCTTATATAGATACGACGGAGGGGATTTCCGGCGATGGAAACCTTCAGGACTTCGACGTACCCGAAACGTATACTTGGTAACGTTAAAAAAAAATCAAAAAGCCACAAATCGCCCCTACAGCGGTCTGTGGCCCATTATTATCGGCAAATCAGTAAATCCTAAGTGTCAAACACAGGATACTCATGAACAATTTTATGCAAACATAATAAAAATCCGCGATTCTACTGTGATGATTTTAGTATCTTTGCCTGTCATGAAAAAGAGCATCGCACTGTTTTTTGTGCTGATCTGCTGCGTTTTGCAGCCGTCACGGGCGCAACACGTAAGCACAGATACACTCCGTCTGGAAGAGGCGGTGGTCACGGGCGTCGCCGGCCCAGTGAACCTGAGGGAGTCCCCCATCCCTTTCGGTTATCTGGGAGAGGCGGCCCTGCATGCCCAGGCCAGCAGCAATATTGTGGATGCGGTGGCGCATATCCCGGGAGTGAGCATGATTTCGACTGGAAGCGGCATCGGCAAGCCCGTGATCCGCGGACTTGGCTACAACAGGGTGGTGAGCGTAGTGGACGGCATACGGCAGGAAGGCCAGCAATGGGGTGACGAGCATGGGCTCGAAGCGGATTCCTACGCGACAGGGACAGTGGAGATACTCAAAGGCGCCGCAAGCCTCCTCTATGGTTCCGACGCAATAGGAGGGGTGCTCATACTGAACCGTCCCCACTTCCCCTCCCCCGGCGGGATAGAATCCGGCATCCTTGCCGAGTATCATGGAGTCAACGGCCTCATAGGAGGATCCGTCTATAATTCCGGAAACATCAAGGGAACAGTCTGGGACCTGCGTTTCAGCGGGAAGGGCGCCCACAGCTACGCAAATTCCACCGACGGCTATGTGCCGGGCTCGCAGTTCAGCGAAATGGGAGCTTCCGGACTCATCGGCAGGAACTTCTCCCGAGGCCACAGCTATCTCAAGCTTTCCGCCTGGGAACTTACTCCGACCATGCCTGAAATGGGAGGAGAAGGCGGCCGCTACGACTACGGCCACGGCTCTCCGTTCCAGAACGTCAGACATTTCAAGGCTGCATCTGACAACCTGTTCACCATAGGGCCCGGGTCGTTGAAGGCAGTGCTCGCCTTCCAGCGGAACATCCGCCAGGAGTTCGAGGAAGAAGGTGAAGCCGAGCTGGAAATGCGGCTGAATACCCTCAATTACGATTTTCGTTATACACTCCCCCTCGAAGGCCTATGGAAACTCAATGCCGGGGTGGCGGGCATGCTGCAGTCTTCCGGCAACCATGGCGAAGAAGCCCTGATTCCCGATTACAAGCTTCTGGACGCCGGCGTTTTTGCAACAGCTTCCAAGGAATTCAGCAACTGGGACCTCAGCGGCGGGCTTCGCTACGACCGCCGTTTTCTCTCCTCCGACGAAGGCTACGGACGATTCAGCTCCATAGACAAGGCCTTCGGTTCCTGGTCCGCCAGCATCGGGGCGGTATGGCATCCGCTTCATGGTCTCGACCTCAGGGCGAACCTGTCGCGAGGATTCCGCGCCCCGGGGATAGGTGAACTCGGCAGCAACGGCGAGCATGAAGGCACCTTCCGTTTCGAAATCGGCAACAGGAATCTCTCCCCCGAGACAAGCGCCCAGGCCGATTTGGGAGGCACCCTGGACCTGAACTGGCTCATGCTGGACATAGCCTTGTTCTACAATAAGATAGACAACTATATTTACATCCGCGGGCTTGGTGAAGACAGCCCGGAAGGCGTGCCGATGTTCGGTTACAGCCAGGCTCCCGCAAGACTTGCCGGAGGGGAAGCGGCGATAGAGCTGCACCCCTGGAAGGCGCTTCACCTCGGAAGCAGCTTCTCCTTCGTGGATGCACGACTCGGCGGCAAAGAGGACGACTATCTGCCCTTCACGCCGGCGCCCCGTCTGGAAAATGAAGCGAGTTACGCCTTACCCGGGCTCGGAAAGGTTCTGGACGGAGCCGCCCTTACACTCAGATACACCCGTCATTTCCGGCAGGACCACATTTATTCCCTTGGTGGAACGGAAAGCGCCACACCCGCCTACGGACTGCTCTATGCCAGCCTGAAGGCGGATTTCAGACTCGGCAAGAGGTCCGCTGCGGGGAACGCTGAAGGACGGCAGCCCCGCATCGTAAGCCTCCTGCTTTTCTGCGACAATATTGCAGACGTCTCTTATCAGGACCATCTCGGCCGCCTGAAGTATGCCGGGCTGAATCCGGTCACAGGCAGGGAAGGTTTCTTCGGGCCGGGCAGGAATTTCGGGGTGAAGCTGATAATACCTCTGATTTAGGGGAACTTAGGCCTTCGGGGACTTGTCTTTTAGGAAAAAAGTGTTACCTTTGCAATCCCTTTCGAGAAAAGGGATTGGTACTTATTAACTTAAAAACAGATTTACAATGGCTGTTAAAATTCGTTTACAGCGCCACGGTAAGAAGAATTTCGCATTCTTCCACATTGTAGTGGCAGATTCACGTTCACCGCGTGACGGTCGTTTCATCGAGCAGCTCGGCTCTTACAACCCCAACACCAACCCTGCTACCATCGTGCTCAACAGCGAGCGCGCCCTTGCATGGCTGAATGTAGGTGCCCAGCCCACTCTCGTTTGCCGCAGGATCCTCTCCTACGAAGGCGTGCTTCTTCGCAAGCACCTCGAAGGCGGAGTCGCAAAGGGTGCTCTCACCCAGGAGCAGGCAGACGCGAAATGGAATGACTGGAAAGCACAGAGGGATGCCAAGATCTCTGCAAAGAAGTCTTCCCTGGTAAAGGAAGCAGCAGAGCAGAAGAAGGCGGCAAAGGCTGAAGAGGCAAAGGTCAACGCAGCACGCGCAGAGGCTATCGCAAAGAAAGCCGCTGAACTCGCCGCAAAGCAGGCCGAAGCAGCAGCTGAAGAAGCTCCCGCAGAGGAGGCAGCTCCCGCAGAGCAGCCCGCAGAGTAGTTTAATTCGGCCTCCGGCAGGCGGGCGCAAGCCCGCTTGTCGCTCCGCTCCGGATCCTACCCAGTATGCAGGCAATCGCCAAAATCCTCAAATCTTTCGGCACCGACGGCGGTCTTCTTGTGAGCAGTGCCGTCGCCCTTGAAGAACTGGATTGCAAGGAACCCGTTTACATCGTTTTCGATGGACTGCGGGTTCCTTTCTTTATCCTCGGGCTTCAGGAAAAAGGCAACAGGTATATCCTGCACCTCAACGACGTGTGCAATCTCGGCGATGCGGAAGAACTCGCAGGAAAGGAGATTTTCGCGGACGTCGAATTCGAAGACGAGCAGACGGAGGATTTCACCGGATGGACGGTGCTCGACCATGGCAGGGAAATCGGCAAAGTAAGCGGCATGGAGCCCATCCCGGGAAATCCCTGCCTTTATATCCAGCGCCCGGACGGCAGCGAGTCCCTGATTCCACTTCACGAAGACTTCGTAGTCGCTGCGGATGAAGGGTCGATTAGACTTTCACTCAATCTTCCGGAAGGTCTTCTGGACTGACAATAAAAAAGCCGGCTGAATCCAGCCGGCTCATTTTTTCCGAAGTAAGCTCTTAGTCGCTCAGGCTTACACGTTTGAAATCGAGGACGCGGGCTTCCTTGTCGATCTTGGCGATTGCGTCCTTCACGCTGATCTTTTCGTCAGCCATCTGGTATTCCTGCTCGGTGAGGGTGCTCTCCTTGAGGAATTTCTGGACGCGGCCCTTTGCGATTCCTTCCACCATCTGGGCGGGAAGACTTGCAGCCTTCTGCTCGCCGACGGTCTTGATTATTTCGCGGGCCTGTTCCGCCTGTGCCTCGGTAAGCCATCCCTTTGCAGTGTTGGAGGAGATGTGCTCCTCGCTGTCCACGTGTGCGGGATTGATGCCCGCTTTCTCGAGAGCTGCGTTGACAGCCTTGCGGACAAGCTCTTCCTTGGTCTTTTCAACTGCAACCTTGAACTCCTTGTCAAGCATCTCCGCGGAGACGTTCTCAGGGGAAATGGCAACGGGGTTCATGGAAGCGACCTGCATTGCAAGTCCCTTGGCAAGGGATTCGTCCACGGTCTTGTTCAGGCCGATGACGGCACCGAGCTTGCCGGTGAGCTTGTGAATGTAGGCGTAGATGTAAGGGGCCTCAACCTTTCCGTAGTAAACGAGGGAGAGTTTCTCGCCGGTCTTGCCGGTGAAGACTTCGATCTCTTTCTCCACGGGCTCTCCGTCGGGCATCGTGCAGGCCTTGAGGGCCTCCGCGTCGGCGGGGAAATTCTTGATGGCCACATCTGCAATAGCCTCTACCAGGCCCTGGAAGCCTTCGGTACGGGCCACAAAGTCTGTTTCGCAACCAAGTGCCACGAGAACCGCCTTGCCGTTTTCGATACGGGCGACCACTGCTCCTTCGGAGGTCTCGCGGTCTGCGCGCTTTGCGGCGACAAGTTTGCCTTTCTCACGGATGATGTCAACTGCCTTCTGGAAATCGCCGTCGGCCTCGATGAGGGCGTTCTTGCAATCCATCATACCGGCAGAAGTCATCTTGCGAAGCTTCATTACGTCTGCTGCTGAAATATTTGCCATAATTCTGTGTTGTTTGGATTATTCGGCTTTTGCTTCTTCAGCTGCGGGAGCTTCGGCGGGCTCGGCAGCGGGGGCTTCGGCAGGTTCTTCAACCTTCTCGGCCTTGGGAGCGGCCTTGCGGGAACGCAGGGTCTTGGCGGCGGGTTTCGCTTCGCCTTCGGCTGCTTCCTCACCCTGCTCCTTATCCTTCTCGAGCTTGCGCTCCTCGAGGCCTTCCTGGATGGCTGCGCAGAGGATACCGAGTATGCACTCGATGCTCTTTGCCGCATCGTCGTTGGCGGGGATCACATAGTCGATGGGAGTAGGGTCGCAGCAGGTATCCACCATTGCGAACACGGGGATGTTCAGGCGGACAGCCTCTTTCACTGCATTGGCTTCTTTCTGGATGTCAACCACGAACAGGGCGGCCGGGAGGCGGCTCATGTCGCGGATGGAACCGAGGTTCTTCTCCAGTTTTTCCCTCTGACGGGTAACCTGCAGGCGCTCACGCTTTGCAAGTTTGTCGAAAGTACCGTCCTCATGCATCTTGTCGATGGTGCTCATCTTCTTGATGGCCTTGCGGATGGTAGGGAAATTGGTGAGCATACCACCGGCCCACCTTTCGGTTACTGAAGGCATTCCGACAGCGGCGGCCTTCTCGGCTACGATGTCTTTTGCCTGTTTTTTGGTGGCAACGAAGAGGATCTTGCGTCCGCTCTTAGCGAGAAGCTTCATCTCCTCGGCCGCCTCGTCTATCTTTAAGACAGTCTTGTGCAGGTCGATGACGTGGATCCCGTTCTTCTGATCGAAGATATAGGGTGCCATCTTAGGGTTCCACTTGCGGGCGAGATGTCCGAAGTGAACACCTGCATCAAGCAATTCCTGGAAATTTGTACGTGACATTGTTTTAAATAAATTGTTTGTTTTCTGTCCCGGAGCTCCGGGTCTCTTTTCTTCAAGATGGAAGTAACTGCCTTGCAGGTCTTCCGTCTTTTCCGCAGCGCGGCAACCTCCTGTCGTGGCGGTTTGAACCGCGGCTGTGCTTTTTTGTAAATCAGCTGACCAGCGGGATTAACGCTTGCTGAACTGGAAGCGGCGGCGGGCACCGGGCTGGCCGGGTTTCTTGCGCTCCACCTCACGGGCGTCGCGAGTCAGGAAACCAGCTGCCTTGAGAGCCGGACGATATGCTTCCTTGTCCACCTCACAGAGCGCACGGGCGATACCGAGCCTTACTGCCTCGGCCTGTCCTTTGGTGCCGCCACCAACGAGGGTGATCTTGGCATCGAACTGGCCTTCGCATCCGGCGACGGCGAAAGGCTGGTTCACTATGTAACGGAGGTCTCCCTGAGGGAAATATTCCTCAAGGGTACGGCCGTTGATGGTGATGTTGCCTTTTCCGGCGGTGAGATAAACGCGAGCTACAGCTGCTTTACGTCTTCCAAGGGCGTTTGTCTGTTCCATTTGCGTTTAAAGTTCTTTAAGTGTGATAGTCTTAGGGTTTTGAGCCTGATGGGGATGCTCCGCACCGGCATAGACATGCAGGTTGCCGAGAATCTTGTCACCCAGGCGTGTCTTGGGCAGCATACCCTTAACTGCCATCCTCACAAGCTCTGCAGGCCTCTTTGCGAGGATCTCCTTGGGGGTGGTGAAACGCTGTCCGCCCGGATATCCGGTGTAATGCGTGTACACCCTGTCGGTCATCTTGTTTCCCTTGAGGGCCACCTTCTCGGCGTTGACCACGATGACATTGTCACCACAGTCCACGTTGGGGGTGAAGCCGGGCTTGTTCTTGCCGCGGAGGACAAGGGCAATACGGGAAGCGAGACGTCCCAGAGGGAGGTCGGTCGCATCGATGCAAACCCACTGCTTGTCTACAGTCGCCTTGTTGAGCGAAACTGTCTTGTAACTGAGTGTGTCCATAAATACTATAATAAAAATTTGGCCCCTACGAAAAATAGGGGCCGCAAAGATAAAAATTTATCTGCAAAATTCAAAAAGTTTTTACGCTCCGATGAAATTGGCCTGCACAAAAGCATTGACGGCGGTGGATGCGAAAAGGCAGAAAATCAGGGCCGCGACTATGATGCTGATGACCTTGAGGCGCTTGAACCAGGTCTGTCCGTCCCAGCCAACGGTCTGGAACATGCTCCAGACGCCGTGTGAGAGGTGCAGGAAGATGGCCACGAACCAGAGGAGATAACCTGCGAGTATCCAGGGATTGCCGAAAGTGGCGTTCAGAAGCAGGTAGGGGTTGTTCTCATAGTTGCCTATGCCGAACATCTCGGGAAGCTGCATCTTGGCCCAGAAGTGGCTGAGGTGGAAGAAGAGGAAGCCAAGGATCACGAGCCCGAGCACGAACATGTTGCGCGCGCTCCAGCTGTCGGCCGCCGCCTTGCTGGAAACTTCATAACGTTTCACTCCGCCGCGTGCGCGGATATTTATAAAGGTAAGCCAGCAGCCGTATCCGATGTGCACGAGGACACCAAGCGCGAGGATGGGGACCATGATGTCGATGACCGGCGTGGACATGAAATCGCAGCCGAGCTTGAACAGACCGTCACCCTCCGAAAAGAGGATGTCATCGTTGGCGGCGATACCGTATTTACCTGTAAAACTGTCAATTACGGAGAAGAAATTGATGGTTCCGTGGAGGAGGAGGAAAAGCACCAGGAAAGCTCCGCTTATGGCCTGGATGAACTTTTTGCCGATTGAAGATTTGAAAATGAACATCTTTCTAATAGTTTGAGATGCAAATATAGGGCGAAATCTTGATATTTTGTATCTTTGTAGCAATAATTGTTATTTAAGGGACTTATGTACAAGAGAGTACTTCTTAAACTCAGCGGCGAAAGCCTGGGCGGGCCTGCAGGGAAGGGCCTGGACGAGGGAAGCCTCAAAAAATTCGCATCGGAAATAGCTGCGGCGGTGAAAGCCGGATACCAGATTGCCATAGTGAACGGCGGCGGGAACATTTTCCGCGGCATTCAGGGAATAGGCAAGGGCTACGACCGCGTTACCGGGGACCGCATGGGTATGCTGGCGACAGTCATCAACTCCCTTGCCCTTCAGTCTGCGCTCCGCAGCGAAGGCATTCCCGCGGAAGTATTCACCGCAACGGCCATGGCTCCGTTCGCCCGGCTCTACACCCGCGACAATGCGGTGAAGGTCCTGGAAGAAGGCGGGGTCGCGCTCATCGCCGGAGGCACCGGCAATCCTTTCTTCAGCACGGACTCCGGAGCCGCCCTCAGGGCGCTTGAAACAGGGGCGGACGCCCTTTTGAAGGGGACCCGCGTGGACGGCGTCTATACCGCCGATCCGGAAAAGGATCCCGATGCCCGCAAGTACGACGAGCTCACCTTCCATGAATGCCTCGTGAACCAGCTGAAGGTGATGGACCAGACCGCTTTCGCCCTTTGCGAACAGGGCCCGGTGCCGATAGTGGTGTTCGACATAAACGAGCCCGGCGCGCTGCTGCGCATCCTGGAAGGAGAGAAACTCGGCACCCTGGTGCATGCCTGAACAAGCATGCCGGCATGACAAGAAAACCATAACACATAGAATATGTTAACCGACAGAGCAAAAGAAATCCTCGGCGGCGCAGACGACAAGATGCAGGGCGCCGTCCTCTTCCTTGAAGAAGACCTCCGCAATTATCGGCTCGGCAAGGCCAATCCCTCCGTATTCAACAGCGTGGTAGTGAATTACTACGGTGCTCCCACCCCGCTTGCGCAGATGTCCTCCATCACCGCTCCGGACGCAAAGACGCTTGCCATCCAGCCCTGGGACAAGAGCCTCATCCCCCAGATTGAAAAGGCCATCCTGGATGCCAACATCGGGCTCACCCCTTCCAACAACGGCGAGGTCATCCGCTGCACGGTTCCCGCTCTCACGGAGGAACGCCGCCGCGACCTCGTGAAGAAGGCCAAGGAGGCCGGAGAGAATGCCAAGATCGTGGTCCGCAATGCAAGGCGCGACGCAATCGAACTTCTCAAGAAAGCCCAGAAGAACGAAGGCATGAGCGAGGATACCGAGAAGGAAGGCGAGGCGGAAGTGCAGAAGATCACCGACAAGAACGTCAAAGCCATCGACGACATCGTGGCCGTCAAGGAGAAGGAAATCCTTACGGTGTAGCGATACAAGGGCCTTTCATAAATAAGCCCGGATGTTCCTGTACAAGGCAATACTGCGCCGAAGGGCCGCGCAATGGCGCAAGGCCCCGGGTGCGGCAGTTCCGACTGTCTGCGTAGGGAACATCACCGTGGGCGGCACCGGCAAGACGCCGCATACCGAATTAATTATCCGCCTGCTAACGCAGGCTGGCGGCCCTTCGGCCGCATCATTAGGGGCCCAGCCCCTAATATACCCCGGGACTGCAGAAGCAGTCCTGTCGCATAGCTCCGATAATTCTCATCCGCAGGCATTACGTATCGCGGTATTATCAAGGGGGTACAAGCGCAAGAGCAAGGGGTTCCAGTATGTCCGGACGGACAGCAGCGCTTCGTTCGCAGGCGACGAGCCGCTCCAGATAAAGCGGAAGTTCCCGGAGGTCACCGTCGCGGTGGACAAAGACCGCGTGGAGGGCTGCCGGCTTCTGGCGGAGGGCGGAGCAGGGGCCTTGGGGCCCGCTCCGGTTCGGGGCTGCGCCCCTCATCCCTCCCAAGCCGATGCTTGGGCCCCTCCCTCTGACGGAGCCGAGGGTGGCACGCCTCCCGGGCCCCAAGGCCCCTGCTCCGTCATCATCCTGGATGACGCGTTCCAGTACCATCGGCTCCATGCCGACCTGAATATCGTACTGGTGGACTGCAACCGCCCTATATGGAAGGACTGCATGCTGCCTTTCGGGCGCCTGCGGGACCTTCCTGAGCGCATCGCCGACGCCGACATCGTCATTATAAGCAAATGCCCGCGCTGGCTGGAGGATGAGCGGAAGCAGGAAATCGAAAGGCAGGTCCGCGCCCTGGCGGCAGGGAAAGATATCCCCATCTTCTATACATATATAGAATATGAGGCTCCGAAACCGGCTTTCGCCGATACCAATCCCCATTACAGCTATGCCCAGTCCTGCATACTTTTCACCGGCATAGCCAACGACGCCCCGCTGATGGCTTATCTCAGCGACAAATACAAGGAGACCGGACACATCGGCTTTGCCGACCATCACAGTTTCAGCCGTGGAGACATCCGCCGCATCGCCCGCCTTGCGGAGAAATATCCTACGGCGATGATAGCCACTACGGAGAAGGATGCTCAGCGCATACGGGACTGCAGGGATGTGCCTGACGTAATCCGCAAACGGCTTTTCGAAGTCCCCATACGGGCTGAGTTCCTGGAAGAGGGGATGCGGGAAGAATTCTGCCGCATTTTATTATCTTTGCACAAAACGGAGGTTCTATGAAAACTATTCGCACACTCGCGGCCATTGCCGCAATAATTGCAATTGCAGGGTCCTGCAAGAAAGAAATCAATACCCACAACGAGTATGTGGACGTTTCCAGCGTAAGTCTCAACGAAAGCGAAATCGTCCTCATAAAGGGCGACAGCGAACTGCTGAAGGCGACCGTTCTTCCCAAAAAGGCTACCGACAAAAGTGTGACATGGAATTCCTCCGCCACATCTGTCGCCAGCGTTGATCAAGACGGTCTGGTTACAGCCCTCAACTATGGCACTGCAATTATCTCCGCCGTGTCCAACTGGGATGCCTCGAAAAACGCAAAATGCACCGTAGAAGTGGTTCAGGACCCCGTTCCTCTGACAGGTTTCGGCCTCAGCCCCGGCGAGTTGTTGCTTAAAGCCGGAGACAGCAATTATTTCAACCCCAAATTTACCCCTGCCAACACTACCGAACGCAAACTTACCTGGCACAGCAGCAACGAAAGCATCGCTACCGTCGATGAAGACGGCAAGATTACGGCCATCAGAAAGGGCAGCGTCACAATCACGGCCACCAGCAAAGGCACCCATTCATTATCGGCTACCGCCACCGTCAGAGTGGTAGAGCCGTTTACGAAAATAGAAGTCGTTTACCCGGACCAGACCCATGAAAGATATGTGAAATCGAACGGCGGCTACTACGAAATGCATGTCGGGGAGAATGGCATACGCATAGAAGCAAGGGGATACCCCATTGACTGCGGAGACAAGATATCCTTCCTTTCAAGCGATCCAAGTATCTTGAGCGTCAGCGAAGACGGTTTGGTGAAGCCGCTAAAATACAGCGACAACCTCGTTACCGTGTATGTCGGCAGCCAAACCGGCTCGGTCGAGGAAAAGACCCTGAGATTCAAGGTATGGGAGCAGCCTGCCAGCGTGAACCTCAGTATAAACAATGCGGTTGCAATGTCGCTGAAATCGGGGGCGGGCAGGCCTTCGCAGTATATCGGCGTGGGTTGCACGCAGACCTTCACCTGCACCGTGAGCCCTACCACCGCCAAACAAAGCGTACTCCTGCAGAGCTGGACGGCCCTTTTCACTTGTTCGATGGAAGGCAGCACCCTGACCGTGACGGCCAAGGACAGCGATGTTCCCAGCACCGTGGCAGAAAAGACGGAAGGTGTGGTGAGGCTGTTTTCCGGAGGCAAGGAATTCGCCGTTCCGTTCATCGTTTCCAAGTACGATCCTTACCAGCCGAAACCCGGCGACGGGCTGTTCGATTCCGGCACTTCTTCGGACAGGCTCAGGGTGATAGACGGAGGATGGCGCGGGAACGACATTTTCGAGAATTCCATCTCCGATCCTTCCAAGAAATCCAGGGTTTTCGCGATGGTGGGTCACATCGGCAAAGAGTGGTTGACGGAAGATCCGGACGTCACCGTTTCCAGCACGGGCAGGTTCCGCTGGAACGGCATCGTGGAGGCTGCTGACGGATATCAAAGGGGAATCGGCATTCCCGTGAACGCATCATACGTATATGCATCCAAGCATTCCGCCGGCATGCCGTTCTGCGAAGCCAACGCCAATCTCGGAGCTTCATACAACCTGCTGGGTTTCCCCGGCCTCGACAATTTGAAGCATACGGCTTATTCCAACAGACAGTCTCTGGCTGCCTGGAACGATGCCCATTCCGGAAACAGCTGGAGATATCAGATTACACCTTTCTTCTATTGCGATTCGCGCAGCACCGGCAGCGACGGATGGTTCTACGGCGCCACCTCGACCACTGCCTTGAATGCAAAGGCTCCGCTGGAATGCAGTTCCAAGACCTGCTCGGGCTGGATAATGCCCACGGCCGCCGACCTGTTCTCAGTGTTCAACGGAAGGGTACCCGGCCTGTACGAATATGATCAGGAAGTATCATCCACAATGCACTTCCTTATGATTATCATGGGCTCCACGGATCTTTGCAACGAGGGGAAGAACAGGATTGCCGCGTTCAAGAAATCGGCGAAGTTCTTCAGCGGGGAAACATTGGATTACGGCCACTGGCTGTGGTGCTCGCAGCAGTACGACACCAACAACGGCCTTTTGGTGATAGCCCCCGACACCGGACAGACACAGATGAAGTTCGAAAGCAAAACTTCTGCTTCAGGCAACTATGTCCTGCCGATATTGTATTTCTGAGACATGGGATTCAAAAGGGTTTTTATCGTTGCCATCTTGTTGGCAGTCATTTCCTTGCCGGCGGAGGCAAGGGGCACCTGGACTGAAAAGCAGGCCCGCGCATGGGAAAAGCGGACCGGAATCATCAAAGGTATCAACGGAGTCACCAACCCGGCCTGGAGAGGAGAAGACGAGGATGCGATGTTCGAACGTCTGCATCAGCTCGGTTTCAACAGCATCCGCTGCTGGATTACGGATAAAACTCCGGAAAAGCAGACAGAGCATATCAGGAAGCTGCTCGACAAAGCGGAAAAGCACTCCCTGACTCTGTCTCCCGTACTCCGCTGGCAGAGCCTTGGCAGCGATTTCGATGCTGCGGCTAAGGGACTTCAGAAGGTGGTGGCGGCCCTGCGCAAAGACAAGCGGATAGTTCTTTGGGACATCTGGAACGAACCGAGCGCCAGGGGCAGGCTCAAGCAGGCTCAATGCATCGAAGAATTGGAAAGGGTGGAAAAACTCGCCCGCATGTGCATGGATGCGAATCCCTGCCAGCCTATTACCGCATCCATTTTCTGGGACATCAGCGAAAAGACGGATTACAGCAGTCCGGTACTTGCCAAGATGAGCGAAGTCGAGGCGGTCATGGACATCCATAATTACCACGACTATGTCTGCACAAAGCTGGGAGGGAAAGTATCGCGAAATCTTGTCGATCACCTGAACAGCATAAGCGACAGGCCATTGGTGTGCACGGAGTGCATGCAGCGCACGAACGGTTCCGGAGTGGGAGCGTCCCTCGCCGTCTTCGCGGAAAAGAAGGTGCATTTCTATGTCTGGGGAGGTTATCTTTCTAATGCCAATTGGGGCGTTGCATGGAAGAAAAGCGAATTCGAGCCCTGGGATATTCCTTTCCATGACATGATGTGGAATGACGGGGACCCTATCGATGCCCGCGAAATAGAGATGATACGGAATTTCCGCTGGACCACCCCCGGTGAACAAAGTGTGATCCCTCCGATAGAAGAGCGTGACCGCTGGTCCGCCGCAAGAGCCTGGCAGCGCTGTGCCGTCTGGGGGCCTGTGAAGGGCTTGAGTTCTGCCGCCACGGAATTTGACAAGTCGGGCATCCCGGAGGGGTTCAATTCGTTGCGGGTGAGTCTGTCCGTCAGGGAATGGTTGCAGGACAAGACTGTTGCGGATGCGCTGGGGAGCCTTCTTGACAAGGCGGCCGATGCCGGGATATCCGTTCTGCCGGTCCTCTCAGACGACGGCGACCTGGATGTTGCCGAATCCGATATGATCGCCTATCTGGATGCGATTCTCGGAAGATTCTATGACCACCGCGCCGTGTTTGCCTGGGATATTTATTATCATCCCGGGGAGCAGTGTGCCGATGCGTCCAAAGTGAAGCAGCGGCTGCGTTTTCTCTTTGCCGGCGCCCATGCCTTCTACACCAATCAGCCGCTCACTGCGACTCCTGCCGTAAGCGTGAAGGATTTTCCTTCGGATTTCAATCCGCGCGCGGCGCTGGTTCACGGAAAAAGAGACGGATGGCAGCGCCTGAAACATTCATCGGGAAGCAATGAGGAACTGCTGTTCACTATCTGGAGCCTTTCGGACGTCCTTTCGTTCTCTTCTGATATGGACGCGGACCGAAGCGCCTGGCTCACTGCAATGTGCCGCCGCTTCGGAAGGCCGATTCTCTGCACTCTTTCAGGACAGCCCGACGAGGCTACCCTGAAAGTATTTGCCGGCAGTCATGTTTATTGGTGGACAGATGCCGAAGTTGCGCCGGATCTTCTGGCCGGCTTCCGTTTCATCCCCATTCAGACTCCTCATCCGCATATTACGCCGGAGCCTTAGCCCCAGCGCTCTTCAATGTAATCCAGAATGCGGTAGAGTTCGTCCACATCCAGGGTTGTGACCATGCGGATGCGGGTGTCCTTGAACTCCGGAAGTCCCTTGAAGTAGCAGCTCAGGTGGCGGCGCATTTCGAAGATGCCTCGGGGCTCGCCCTTCTCCGCCAAAGACAGGGCCAGGTGCCGCCTTGCGATCGCCACCCGCTCCCGCACGCTGATTTCGAACGGTTCCGCCGTGCCGGCGAAGACTCTGCCACTCCCGATCCGGTTCGCGGCCCCGCCGCTCATCCCTCCCAAGCTGATGCTTGGGCCCCTCCCTCTAACGCTGCCGAGGGTGGCACGCCTCTCGGGACTGGCAGAGCCCTCACCGGCAGCCGCCAGATACTGTTTTATCTCCCTGAAAATCCAGGGCCGGCCGAAACTGGCGCGCGCTATCATGATGCCGTCCACCCCATAGTCGTCGAACGCGCGTTTCGCCGAAGGTCCGTCCACGATATCGCCGTTGCCTATTATCGGGATGTGCATCCTGGGATTGCGCTTCACCTCTCCTATCAGGGTCCAGTCCGCGGAGCCTTTGTACATCTGGCAGCGCGTCCTTCCGTGGATGGTGAGCGCCTTTATTCCGCAATCCTGCAGCCTCTCCGCCAACTCCACTATTATTTTACTGGATTCGTCCCAGCCCAGGCGGGTCTTCACCGTAACCGGCTTGTCCGGAATGGCTTCGACGATCGCCCTGGTGATGGCCACCATCTTGTCCGGTTCCCTCATCATGCCGCTGCCTGCTCCGCGCCCCGCTATCTTGCTTACGGGACAGCCGAAATTGATATCGACCACATCGGCTCCGTGCCCTCCTACCAGTTCCTGGGCACGCGCAGCCATCTTCGCCGCATCCACCATCGCCTCGGGGATATGCCCGTATATCTGGATGCCCACCGGCGCCTCTTCTTCCAGGGTCCGCATCTTGTCCAGGGCCTTGGCCGCGTCGCGCACCAGCCCGTCCGAAGGCACGAACTCCGTGTAAACCATGTCAGCCCCCTGCTCGCGGCAGAGAATGCGGAACGACCTGTCCGTCACATCCTCCATCGGTGCCAGCAAAAGCGGTCTCTCGCCCAGATCCAGATTTCCTATTTTCATAATTGCCGCAAAAATAGCAAATTATCCCCAGACTTCCGGTGGGGCCCCGGCTGCGTTTTTGCTATCTTTCTGTCTATCTGTTGTTTATAGAAATCAAATTGTACACTTTGCGCAATTTGATTTTGGCAAACCATTGAGTTGTAGAGGTTTAACAAAAACGCCAAAATCTTTTTATCTTTGCGAATATGGATTACAGTACAAGAATCGCGGCGCTCCGCGCGATGATGATAGGCCGCGGATGGGATGCAGTCGTGCTGACCGGAAGCGATCCCCACAGCAGTGAGTACCCTGCCGAAAGGTGGAAGCAGGTGCAATGGCTCACAGGCTTTACCGGAGAGGCCGGAGATGTGGTGATTACCGCGGACCATGCCGGTCTGTGGACAGACACCCGCTACTTTATCCAGGCGAACCGGCAGCTTGAAGGGACGGGGGTGCAGCTGCATAAGATGCGGGTTCCGGAACAAGTGCCCATCCCGCAGTGGCTGGGAGAGAAGTTCGGGGAAGAAAGCGAAGTTTACATAGCGCTGGACGGCCTTTGCGTGGATGCTGGATTCGTGGCGGAGTTCAAGAAGGAATTGAATGAACGGGGAGCCGCCTGTCATGTGGTGAGCGTGCCGAATCTCCTGGACGCCATCTGGGAAGACCGGCCTGAGATTCCCCAGACACCGATTTTCGAGGTCCCATCGGACTGTTCTCGGGTGGAGAAACTCGGCAGGCTGCGCGATTTCCTTGCCGAAAAACATGCGGATTACATATTGCTCGGTTCGCTCGACGAAATTGCCTGGACCCTCAACCTCAGGGCCTCCGACATAGAGTATAATCCCTTTGTAATAAGCTGGTTGCTTGTCGGGGCGGAGTCTGCGGACTGGTTTGTGCTCAAGCAGCAGGTGGAGGACCCGGACACCGAGGCCAGTTTCGACAGGCTGCGGGAAGACGGGGTTAACCTCCGTTACTACGAAGAGATAGAAATAGCCATGAGCGACGTGGACGGAAGCGTACTGGCCGACAGCAACTTGCTGAACTACCATCTCTGCTCACTCATCGGCTCGGGGCGCCTCATGGACGAGCCCTCCCCCGTTCAGGGATGGAAAGCCGTGAAAAGCGCATTCGAGATTCAGGGGATGAAGCAGGCGCATCTTGTCGACGGCGTGGCGATGGAAATGTTTTTATGGTGGCTGGAGAAGAGTCTGGAGAACGACCGCAGCGTGAGCGAGTGGGATGCGGCGGTGAAGCTCGGGCAACTTCGTGCCGAGGCCGTGGGCTATCAGGGTGACAGCTTCGAGACCATCTCGGCCTGGGGGCCCGGAGCAGCCCTTCCGCATTACATCACCCCGTCTCAGAACGCTCCCATGCTGGAGCCGCGCGGCCTCTACCTCTGTGACAGCGGGGCGCACTATTGCGTACTACCGGAGCGCGAGGGTTCGGAAGGTGAGTTGGCTGCCGATCCTGTTCGCGGATCCTCAGCTCATCCCTCCCAAGCCGGTGCTTGGGCCCCTCCCGCTCACGATGCCCCGGGTGGCACTCCTCTCGGCAGCGACTGTCCCCTTCCCGGTCCCTTCGGCACCACCGACATCACCCGCACCGTACCCCTCGGGCCGTGCAGCGCCCTGGAAGCGGAGGACTACACCCTGGTTCTGAAGGGCCACATCGCCCTGGCCAGGGCCATCTTCCCGGAAGGGACGCCCGGATGCAGGATCGATGCGCTGGCCCGCATCCCCCTTTGGGAAAACTACCGCAATTTCGGGCACGGAACGGGGCATGGGGTAGGATCTTTCCTCGGGGTTCACGAAGGTCCGCAGGACATCCGCCAAAACCTTAATCCGGAGCCTCTTGCGCCTGGGATGATCGTGTCCGACGAACCCGGGATCTACCGCGAGGGCATGCATGGCGTGAGGCACGAGAACCTTCTGCTATGCGTCCCGGCCGGAGAAAACGAGTTCGGGAAATGGCTTCGTTTCGAGCCGCTCACGCTGTGCCATTTCGACACATCGATCCTCCGGAAGGAGTTGCTTTCGGGTCCGGAGCTGGAATGGCTGAACACCTATAATGAAAGGGTGTACCAGACGCTGAAGGACCATCTCCCCCAGCAGGTAGCCGAATGGCTGCGGATGAAAACGGCCGCAGTATCGCCTGACAGATAATTATCTGATATTCAGACATATCAGCATTTTCGCTCCACCCATCATAGTGGAGGAGCAAAAGGCATTAAATCATTAGTGATAAACAAGTTAGCGGTCAGGCTTCCGGAGTGCGGAACTTGAATTCCAGGGCGCCGATGAGGCGGGCGAGGTCTTTTGAAGGGCCTTCGAGCGTGAATCCGGCTACTTCCTTATCCATGGTGATGCGGTCTTCCAGCATCCGCGTAAGCCGCAGCAGCGGGGAACGCTTGCGGAAGGTCAGGCGCTCCTGTCCGGGAACATCAGCCTTCTCGCTTTCAAGCACATAGCCACGGTCGTTCATGACTTTAACCAGGTCATTGCGAACTTCGGCGTAGCTTCCGGGGACTATCGCGCCTCTGCGGGTGAATCCCATGGCGGGATAAACGGCCGCGAAAACGGCTATGATTCCGGCGATCTGCCACAGGGACCTGGCGCCGTCGCGGAAGATTTCGTCCACGTTGGTGCCCACCATCTTGAAGGCGATAAGCACGGCAATGAAAAGCGTCAGGATTACAGTGAGATAGACGAAGTATTTTATAACTCTTACAAGGTATTTCATAAGCATCCGCGTTAAGTGCGTTCAAATATACACAAATAAATTTTTATCTTTGTCTTTTGGGGCGGATGCCGACAGTTGCAGCCCCTTTGTTTAAACATCGATTATTATGGCAAAAGAAGATCCCCTCGAAAGAATAGCCCGCGAAGAAGCGGAACGCGAACAACGTGCCGGCTCACTCCGGCCCGTGATATGGGTGCTGGCAATCATAGCCCTCGCCCTGGCAGGAACCCTCGCATATATCTGGATGCAGAAAAACAGCCTTGTTGGAGCCCTGGAGGAGGAGAAACAGGACCTCACAGTGCAGATCGAGTCCCTCCAGAAGGACTACGCCGAGCTTTCATCCGAATATGACGTAATCAATTCCCAGCTGGATTCATCTCGCGAAGAAGTGGCTCAGCTTGTGGAGCGCATCAAGAAGACGCAGGCCGTGGACCGTGCGAAAATCCGTCAGTATGAAAAGGAACTCGGCACACTGCGAAGCATCATGCGCAATTATATCGTGCAGATCGATTCCCTCAACACCCTGAACCATAAGCTTACCGCAGACCTGAACCAGGCACGCAAAGAAGCCGACGAGCAGGGGCGCAAGAACGCAGAGCTGAGCGAGAAGGTTTCCGACCTTTCCAACAGAGTGGCGGTCGGGTCGGTGATAAAGGCACGCGGAGTTTCTCTCACTGCATACAATGCTTCGGAGAAGGCTACGGACCGCAGCAGCCGTGTGGTACGGATGGTGGTAGGGATGACCCTTATCGAGAACGACCTTGCCGCAAAAGGCCCGGTGCGTGTTTACGTAAGGGTTAAGGACCCTGAAGGATTCCTGCTCCAGGACGGCAGCAACGCAAGTTTCAGCTTCGAGGGTTCGGCGCTCCCGGCCACCGCTTCCCGTGAAATCGATTATCAGGGCAGCGATGTGGAGATCAGCGTTTATGTGAACAATATCGAATCCTACGTAAAGGGTGTCTATACTGTAGAAGCTTACACGGCGCAGGGCCTGCTCGGAAAGGCGGAAACCCTGCTGCGATAGTTGGTTTTCACTGAGGAGGCGGCCGCTTTCGCGTACCACCGATGATCTACGTCCACGTACCCTTCTGCAGGAGTTTCTGTACTTACTGCGATTTCTACTCGGAGATTCTCGCCCGCCCCGACCGGGAGTGCGAGCGTGCTGCTCTGACGAGTGATGGCGTCCCGGGAACCGTGAGCACGAATGGGCGAGGTCCGATTTTAGGGCGGGGATCTCGCCCGCGTGAGTGCGAGCAGAATAGCCTGAAAGACCATTTAGGTGGGCGAGGTGTAGGAGATAAAATCGGACCTCGCCCGGATTCAGTCGTTGAACGTTATACCGACGAGCTGTGCGGCGAGATAGATGCGAGGCGGGAAGAGATCCGCGCCACGCTGGGGCTGAATACTTTATATATAGGAGGGGGGACTCCGAGCGTGCTGCCGCTGCCTGCACTGCGTCGGATAGTGGAGGCACTTTCGGAAGTCAGCGGCGTGCCCGTCGGTCCGGCGGGAGTTGAAGGGGTCACATCCGCGGTGAGGCGCTACGAGGAATTCACCATAGAGGTTAATCCTGAAGATATAGTTGAACGGGGCCCGGAGTTCGTCCGGGGCCTGCTCGATCTCGGTGTTACCCGTATCAGCATGGGGGTTCAGAGCCTGGATGACGGGGTTCTCCGCTGGATGAACCGCCGGCACGACGCAGCCCGCGCCCGCCAGGCCTGGCAAATCCTCAAGGAAGCGTCGGAGGTGTTCCCACCCTCCCATATTTCGGGAGGGGAGAAACAAAAAGGGGCCAAAACGTTCCCACCACCCCCGATTTCCGGACGGGGTAAACACGTACCTGCCTGCAGCTTAAGCGTAGATCTGATAATCGGCGTGCCTGGAATGACGGAGGAAACGCTGTCGGAGACCCTCAGGGAAATCATAGAGTGGCGACCGGACCACATTTCAGCATACCAGCTGAGCATAGAAGAGGGCAGCGCCCTGGCCGATCTGATCGCTTCCGGCAAGGTTTCCGAGCTGCCGGAGGAGCAATGCCGGGCACAGTACGAGATGGTCTGCAGGGAACTCGGTGCTGCCGGATATGAACATTATGAGATTTCGAACTGGTGCCTGCCGGGGAAACGCAGCAAGCATAATTCAGCTTACTGGAAGCGTCTGCCCTATGTCGGAATTGGGCCAGGAGCACATTCGCTGGGCGGCTATGCCGCTGCGCCAGCGAATAGCGGCCCTTCGGCCGCGTCATTAGGGGCCCCGCCCCTAATATACCCCGGGACTGCAGAAGCAGTAGCGCCTTGCGCTAGCGGCCCTTCGGCCGCGTCATTAGGGGCCCCGCCCCTAATATACCCCGGGACTGCAGAAGCAGTCCTGTCGCATGGCTCCGAGGGCGGCTATGAGGCAAAGATTCGCAGTTGGAACAGCAAGGTCCTGAGCGGATGGAAGCGGGAGTGCGAAACTCTCACGGCAGAGGAAATCCGCGAAGAACGCATCATGCTGGGACTGCGCACATCAGAGGGAATAGATCCAGGGCTCATTGCTTCTTGTGTCAAGGATGAAATCCGAGGAAAGGGTTCCGATGAGAAAGCGCTGCCGGACGGACTGACAAAGGAAGTCGGCCGCATCCGCATCCCGGAAAGCTCGTGGTTCATAGCCGACGAAATTATCGCGGGCCTGTTTTAGCGGGACACTACTACGTCAAGGGGTTGAATCTCCCTTGCGCACGCGTTTAACGGTGTGCTTCAACTTCCCTATCACAAAGTTAATCTCCAGCGACGACTCAGTTTCCCTAGTCTCCAAATCCGGCATCACAATATCTGTCAAGACATTACCGAAGTGTTTCATCAGTTCTTGCATGCTCGCTCTTTAAGATCGTCGCCAGCATATACAGCCCTCTTTCTGTAAATGCCTTGGTAGAATTGCGGTTCATTGTCGACACTTTTGTGGTCAAATTTTTTGATCGCAAATCAAGTAACTCACTGGCTGTCAATTCAAACATATATTCTTTTGGAAATTTATCGCGGTTATTGCGGACTGCTTGGTTGATTTCCCGCGTTTTCACCCCGTACAGCGCCGCGACATCAGCATCTGCGATTACTTCCTGGCCACGAATAGTGATGATTTTCCCCTCAACTTCTTCCGTTCCGATCAATGCAAGACCGAATTTGTTTTGATGTAATTTATCCATGCAACTATGATTTATCGTTTCAAGGCTGCAATACTATACAACTATTTCCGTCTTTTTGTGGTCAAAAGCTGGGTACAATCTAAATATTTCTGTTTTTTATATTGGGGAGACTCCCCTATTTACCGTAGGCAGAAGGGGGTACGCCGAAACGCTTTTTGAAGCGGATGGTAAAGTATTTCGCGGAACTGAAGCCAAGTTCGTCCGCAATTTCCGAAACACGGTGCGTTCCGTCAAGAAGCATCTGAGCGGCGTGCCGCAGACGGATATCCTCGATGAAATCCCTGGGACTCATCTCGGTTGCCGCATACAATTTTTCCGTCAAGGAAGTCTTGCTCATATTCAATTCCGAACAGAGCCGCGAGACATTGAGACCTTCCGAATAGAGATTCCTTTCCACTGCCCCGATTGCGGCATTGAGGAAATTCAAGTCTTTCCGGTTCGAGCTTCGCTGCTGACCGCCGGCCAAAGCATACTTTTCCTGCAGGATCCGCCTGTTTTCCAACAGACTGCGGCAGCTTGCCACAAGCAGTTCCGTCTTGAAAGGCTTGATTATAAACGCATCGACGCCAGAGAGCACGCTCTCCAGATTCCTCTGTTCCGACGCATGCGCCGTGATGAGGACGAAAGGAATATGGCTCGTCTCATATTTGCTCCTGAGTTGTGCCGCCAGGCCGAGCTCGTCGGAAGAATCCGGGGCGAGGTCACAAACGATGATGTCCGGCTGCCGGGATGTAGCCACGGAAAGGGCCTCTGCTGCCGATGAGCTCACCAGGATGTCGTATTCTTCGCCGAGGACGCCCCTCAGCATTGCCGTCATCTCCGGATTGTCGGACACAATGAGCATCTGCTCGGGATGGCGCCTGGACGGGGGAAGGTCCACCTCCTGGAGCGGAGAATCCGCCGCAGGGCGCAGCAGGTGGGGCTGCTGGACCGGTTCGTATTTGTTTTCCAGGTCCACGTAGCCGGAAATGATTCCGCTCATCTCCTTTGCCTTGGAATAAGTGCTTTCTATGTATTTCATTCCGTTGGCGGAGGAACCGTAGCGGGAGAAGAAGGTCTCCAGATCGCCCAGGATAAGGGTGAGAGGGGTGCGGAGCTGGCGGGAGATGTCCACGAAAAGGCGTGTCCTCCTACGGCTTTCCTCCTCTTCGTAGTTCAGGCGTTGGCGGAGCATCATCCTGGAATAAAGGATATAAAGGAGCAGGACTATTACAAGGAGCACGGCAAGAGCATACGCCGATTTTGCCAGTTTGGTGGCATACCACGGGGCCCGGAGGCGCAAACGCAGAGAGATTTCACCCGGATTGGCGAAACCGGGGTCGCCGCTGTACTGGGCTACAAGCCTGTAGCGGCCCTCGGGGACATTCATATATATAATAGGAAGCGCGGGATCGAAAGGAGTCCATTCTTCATCGAAACCTTCGAGACGGTATCTCCAATAGACCGGCGTCACCGCGAACAAGTCGAAGTCCTCGACCTGGACGGAGAAATTCCTCTCGCCGGGCTGCAGTTCCACAGACTTCAGGAAGGGCAGGCGGGTCCCGAAATTCCTCGGGCTGTTGTTCACGAATATCATGTCGAAAGAAGGCTTTCCCGGCAGCGGGGCGGGCTGGGACTTTCCGGTAGAATAAATCTCTATCCCGTTCTTGCCGCCTATCCACATGGTGCCGTCGCCCCTTTTGAGGAAACAGCCTCCCCTGATGGAGCCAAGCCCCATACCGTCCGCGCAGGAGTAGTTGGCTTCCACCTTTCCGCCGGGGCCAATCAGCGCAAGTCCGGAACGGTTGCCCACAAGATAGCGCCCCTGCGGAAGCGGCGTTATGCGGCCGACAGAATTGTCCGAAAGTCCGGAGGTCACCACATCCTCCAGCTCACCGTTTATCAGCCTCGCCACTCCCCTTCCGGTAACACATACATATAAGGTATCCCCCGAGGCAACTGCATTGGCGCAATGCCCGGTGACAGGCAAAGAGACCAGGCTGTGCGTGCGGCAATCGTACTTCAGGACGCCAAGAGAGCTGAAGACGAGCGAAGAGTCGCCATATTCCGTAATCGAGTACACGGGCCTGTCATAGGGGAAAAGCTTCCTGGAGACGAAGGTCTCGGAATCGGGATCGAATACGAAGCAGCCGTGATTGGTGCCGAGCAGCAGGGCCCCGTCGCGCTGCACTATGGCCTGGACACTTTCCTCGTATTGGACGCCGCGCTCATCGTGAAAATAATAATCCTCCCAGGTCGAAGATGGGATATCGTAATAGCGAAGATGCCCCTGAAATTCCCCTGCCCATATTCCATCCCTCTTATCATCGTAAAGGGCCGCCTGGAACTTTATGCCGGATCCCGAAGCGATCTCCTCGTCCTGCCCGGCATCGCTCCCGAGCCGGAACATTCCGTAATTGTCCGTGAACACCCACACGTCGCCGCGGACATCCTCCACCATCGCGCTCACCTGATGCAGGCTGAGGTCGCCGGTATCCAGCGGGCTGAATGCGTCGTAGGCGCCGTTCCTGAAATAGACTCCGTTATAGAAAGTGCTCACCCAAATATTGCCGTTCCTGTCCCGGAACACTTCCCAGACCGCTTCGCCCCTGGGCACTCCTCCGGTCTCCACTACGCATTCACCGTCCGGTAGCAGGCGGAAGAGGCCGTCCGCCGCCCCTATGAGCACCGAGCCGTCCGGCAGGGAGCAGAAGGAGCGCAGCTTGAGGTTGGGAACTTCCTTATCGGGCTTTTTCTCCCAGACACGGACCTGGCTGAAACCGGCAGAGAGTTCCGCGAATCCTCCGGTAGCGAATCCCACCAGATAGTTCCCTCCGGGCCGCTGATAAAGGACGCTGATGGTCCTGTCAAGTTGTGCCTCCTTGTTGAAGACGCCGGCGGCATAGCTGTAGATGGCGCCCGAGTTTGAAGCCAGCAAGAGAGCCCCCTGCGAGGAACGGATCATCGATACGAATGACTCGCCTGGGCAGCCGGCAAGAGGGAGCAGAGTATCCCCCGCAGAATGGTAAAGGACGGAATCGGAAGCCAGCAGAAGGCTGTCTTCTTCCGCCAGGAACACGCATTCGAGGTAATCGATGCCGGGATTGGATAGGCGCGAGTGGGAATCTTCAGTTACATCGAAGCGCAGGACCGACTGATAGGAAACCGCATAGACAAGCCTGTCGCCGTTGCAGGCAAGGCCGTGGGTGATGAGAGGGCGGCTCACCCGACGCGGCTGAGTGCCGCAATATCTGCACAGGCCCGAACTCGAATTGATCCAGATGGTCCCGGTGCCGTCCTGACAGACGGAATAGGCCGCTCCGCTGTTGATGGATTCAAAGACAGGGGGCCTGATATATGTCGATGCCTCAGCCAGCGACAAAGACAAAAGGCTCAGCGTGGCCAGAGTAAAAAGAAAGCGTTTCATATTACCGAGGGTAAATATAGAAAAAAGTTCAAAATTACCCTAATTCCGGTTCAAAATTATACCATAGCAACTACACACAAGACTAACTTTGCTATCAGCCAATGATAATTACACTAAGACATCTGACCGCAATTGCGGTTTCAGCATCATTATTAATCTCTTGCCGCAACGGCGAGGGTTCCGCTCCCGGGCAGAAAGAATCCCTCGGAACGGTGGAAACCTATGTTTATGCGGCATCGGTGATTCCTTCCGTGAGATATTCCGTGAAAGTGAACGGAGAAAACCAGACGGTAATCAGCACCACCGAGCCGGACTTCTGCGTTTTCGGAGCCGGTGGCAAGGTGAAAGTAGAAATCGCTTCGTACGAAGAGCATATCAAATCGGCAGTCGTCCGTCCCTTGAACAAGAACCCGGAATACGAGGTGGAGAACGACAGGATCACGCTGTATATGCAGCCGTACGACCGGTTCGTGGTGGAGATCAACGGCAGTGAAGACGGCGCCCTTTTCGTTTTCGCCAACCCGGTCGAGCAGAAACCGGCGGACAGGAGCAATTACAAGTATTTCGAAACCGGGAAGGTGTATGACGCCGGTCAGATATCCCTTGCATCCGGCCAGAAAGTCTATATCGAAGGAGGTGCGATAGTCAAAGGCGCAGTATCCTGCACAGGGCAGAAAAATGTAGGACTCGAAGGCTGCGGAATACTTGACAACGGGGACGGAGACCAGAAAACCGTGTTCTTCAACAAATGCGACGGCATCAGCCTGAAGAATGTCCTTGTACGAAACAGGAACGCCTGGACTACATTCATCGCGGATTCCCAGAACCTGGAAGCGGACGGATATAAGGTGATAGCCACTTTCAGCGACAAGGCCGACGGCAGCGGCAACGAGAACGACGCCTTCGACCTTATGGGAGTCGCACACGCACGCATAAAGCATGGTTTCTCCTATTGCCACGACGATGCCTTCTGCATCAAAAGCCGCAAATGGACCTACGGGGCGGAAACCCACGACATAGTATTCGAGGACTGCATAGCCTGGAACCACGGCTCCGGCAACAGTTTCGAAATAGGATACGAACTCCAGGAAAACGTTTACGACATCCACTTCAAGGATATTTTCAGCATCCACAGCGCAGGACGGGCGGAATACCGCCGCGGAGCCATCGGCATACATAACGGGGCCGGAGGCAAGATCAGCGACATCAGCTACGAAAACGTATGGCTGGAGGATCCGAAAGAATATGGGATATACATGACCATAATCCAGAGCAACTACAATATAGGCAACGACGTCACATGGGCTCCGGGATATATGGAGAACATAAGTTTCAAGAACGTGCATATCGGCAAAACCGCTTACGGCAATTTCGCCAAAGGCTACGACTCCGCCACGCACGCCCTTAAAAACATCCGCTTCGAAGACCTGTTCATTGAAGGGAAGAAGGCCGTGAACGCCACGGAAGCCGGATTCAAGACATTGACAAACGCAGACATATCTTTCAAATAGAAGTATATGATACATTTCAGGCACATAATCACTTTGCTTGCCGCGGCGGCATTGCTCGTCCTGCCCGCGGGAGCGCAAACCGGACGCGTGAGCGGCGTGGTCACCGACGAAAAGGGCGACCCGCAGCCGGGAGTGGCAGTTTTCTATGACGGCACGCGCGAGGCCACGATGACCGACACCGAAGGCCGATATTCGATCCGGGCAATCAACGGACGGGATCTCTCGTTCAGCCTCTACGGAATGAAGACCTCGGTTGTCAGGATTAACGGCCAGAGCGACCTCAACGTTGTCCTCGAAAGCGACAGCGAGGTTCTTGAAGACGCAGTGGTGATCGGCTACGGCAAACAGCTGCGCCGTGACCTCACCGGATCCGTGTCCTCGATCAAGGCCGACGAACTCAAGAAAACCGGAAGCAACAACGCCCTCGGCGCCCTCCAGGGCCACGTTGCGGGGTTGAATATTACCTCGGAATCCGGTGAGCCGGGGTCCGGTTTCCAGATCAGGATCAGAGGCAACAACTCCATCAATGCAGGCACTACTCCCCTTTTCGTGATTGACGGCGTACAGATGGACATCTCATCGGGAGAAGTTGCGTCGTCCGGAACAACAGGATCCGGCACTTATGACCCTCTGTCCTTCCTGAATCCCAACGACATCGAATCGGTGGAGGTACTCAAGGACGCTTCGGCTACCGCAATCTACGGCGCCCAGGGAGCTAACGGCGTCATTATCATCACCACGAAAAGCGGGCAGAACGCCGACAGGACCACTATTACCTTCGATGCGACTCTCAGCGTGCATCAAGTGCCAAAGCATATCGACATGCTGGACAAACAGCAGTATATCAACTACCGTTTCTCCCGCTCCGACTATGGCTGGAGCTACTATGGAACGGACACCGACGGGGACGGCATTTCCGACGTCCCGAAAGACGTTTCCACGTTCAAGAACTACGATTGGCAGGATATACTTTACCGCGAGGCGGTTGTGCGGCAGTACAATATATCCGCAAGCGGCAGGTCCGGGAAGAAAACCCAGTTCCTGGTAAGTCTAGGCTACCTCAAGCAGCCCGGTTTGGTCATCAACAACGACTACACAAGGTACAACGGCCGCCTGAAACTGGACAACAACGTGAACAAGTGGCTCAAGATCGGAGCCAACGCCACATTCTCGAGGGGAGTCACGGAAGGTGCGGTTGCATCCGGCGGCGGATCCCTGGGAAACAGCGGTCTCATCCAGCTGATATATCTGGAACGCCCGGTGAACCTTTATTCGGACTCCGATACAGAATACATCAACGGTTTCCTTCCCCTGACCAGTATGATGAGCGACGAGACTTTCCGCAAAACCGTTTATGACCGCCTGATGGGCAACGCATATGCTGAAATCAATATTCTCAAGGGCTTGACTTTCAGATTGAACGCAGCCGGAAACATGTCCAATTCCAACCTTAAAGAATTCTATTCAAAGTATAGCCGCTGGGGACAGGCAAGAAACGGATACGGTTCCGTGAACGAAGTGCAGACATTCGGATTCAACACCAATGCATATCTCACCTACCGCAAGAAATTCGGGAAGGGACATACGGCAGATGCAATGATCGGCGGTGAACTTTCGAAATATCACTACGACCAGCTTCAGATGTCATCATACAATTATTCCGAATGGAGTACCGGAGCATATGATATCGGCAAAGGCGGAGTGCTGAACAATCCTTCCCAGAACGTATCTGAAAGTACCAGGATGTCCACATTCGGAAGGGTCAATTACAATTATAAGAACAAGTACTATGCGACTTTCAATGTCCGTGTGGACGCATCCTCTAAGTTCTACAAGCACAACCGCACCGGCATATTCCCTTCCTTCTCCCTCGCCTGGAGGCCCACGGAAGAGCCTTGGATGAGCGGAGTGAAATCCTGGATGGACAATATGAAGATCCGCCTCAGTATGGGTGCTTCAGGAAACGACCGCGTATCTACCTATGCAGCGCTGGCGACACTCTCAAAGAACTATTATGCGAGTATGGGCAGCGAGATAATGGGTATGGCGCCCAACACCTCCGCGAACCCGAAACTGAAATGGGAAACCACCTACCAATATAACGCCGGCCTGGACCTGTCCCTCTTCAAAGAAAGGATCGATATGAGCCTGGACGTTTATTATAAAGATACCCAGGATATGCTCTACCGCGCTATCCTTTCAGCGCAGGCAGGTTTCACCGAACAATGGCAGAACATCGGACGTGTTCAGAACAAGGGTATCGAACTCAGCCTCACATCCCACAATATCGACAAGAAGAATTTTTCCTGGACCACCAACTACACCTTCGACCTCAACAGGAACAAGGTGGTGGATATAGGCGGAGCAGACTACACCAGCATCAATATGTCCAACGGAACTTTCACCACCGACATATCCCGCATTATGGTGGGTCAGCCGATAGGTATCGGCTATGGATACCAGTGCATAGGTAACTACCAGCTGACAGATTTCATAATCAAGGACAAGTACGGCAACGATTTTACCGACAATCCTGAAATTGTGACTACCGACAATATCGGATTCTTCAAGTTCACGCTTAAGGACGGAGTCACCAGAATCAGTTCCGTGAACGTGCAGCCCGGTGACAGGAAATACAAAGACCTCAACGGCGACGGGGTGATCAATGCTGACGACCGCAAGATAATCAGCAACTCCAACCCTAAGTTCTCGATGGGTCTCGGCAACAATTTCAGTTTCTGGAATTTCGACCTTTCCGTATTCCTCGAAGGCGTGTTCGGCCGCGAAATCCTGAACGAGTTCAAATGCCGCAGCGAATCCAACGGAACTTCCGCATACTCAAACAACCTCCAGGTCAAGTCCTACACCAACAGATGGACGCCGGAGAACGGATCCACCACCTACTCCCGCCTGATGAACCAGACAGGAACCTACGTTTCTTCCTACTATGTGGAAGACGCCTCCTTCGTCCGCATCAAGAACATCTCCCTGGGATATAACGTTCCTGCCAAGCTTCTTGACAAGGCGAAGATATCCACTCTCAAGTTCACCCTGTCGGTGGACAATGCCTTCGTCTTCACCAAATACACCGGTATGGACCCTGACGTTAGTTCCAGCAACTCCCTGTTCTCCGGATTCGACAGGATGTCCTACCCCAAGGCAAGGGTTTATTCTTTCGGTATCAATCTGACTTTCTAAGCTTTATGAAAAAGATCGCATATTTCATCATTGCCCTTTCGATGGCTTGTTCCTGCGACTTTCTGGAGCAGAAACCATATTCCAGCGTAACTCCGGAGAATTTCTATTCCACAGAAGAACAGATGAGGATGGCCCTCGTCAGCTGCTACGAGACCATCAACACCCACAAGATTCCGGGGCTGACCTATTGCCAGTACGGTTCTTATGGCCAGGGACTCCTTTATATAATGAATGCTCCTTCGGACGATGTCTGCGCCTCCAACGGCACCCAGAACGAGGGTCTCGAGATGGAGTGGGGCAACTTCAACGAGGCTTCCCGCGTGGTCCGTTATTTCTGGAAAGTGTTCTACGCCGGCATCAACCGCTGCAACACCATCCTCGCCTATGTGAAGGACATTCCTATGTCCGATGACAAAAAGGTCCAGTATGAGGCGGAAGCCAGGTTTATGAGGGCCTTCTTCTACTATCATCTGGCCTGGAATTACGGAGGCGTGCCTATCGTGACCAATTTCGCTTCCAAAGGCGACGAGGCCCGTTCTCCCCTGAAAGATGTGTATAAGCTGATCCTGGATGACCTTGATTTTGCATCCGCCAATCTCGGAGCGACCGGGATCATCCCCGACGTGTCGGCAAACAGGTTCACGGCCGATGCCTATATAGGAAGGATCTGTAATTATCTGGCTGCCTGCAAGCGAAGCGGGATAGGAGCTGACCTTGTGGCAGAGCAGCCCCTCAACGATTTTGCCTGGGTCGATGCAGACGCGATGTCCAGAAAGGCCTGTGCCGCGCTCGATTCTGTGGTCACCCTGTCTCCCTACATTCTCATCGACGACTATTCGAGGCTGTTCCGTGAGACCACCAAGACCGACCAGCACAAGGAATGCCTGTTCCTCGCGGAACTTGCAGAAGCCGGTTCGGAAGGTTACTGGCCCAACAGTTTCTACATACACACTCCCTCATCCGGCGGCGGCGTGGTTCCTACGGCATACGGCGGCAGGCACGTGCCCACCCCGCGCGGATTCTATATGTACAGTCCAAAGGACCCCAGGAGGGACTACAACTATACCGGCAAATACGACGTCGCACCGGAGATTGAGAAAATCGACGGTGTCCGGTACTGTATTCCCGGCTCGGCGCAAACACTGATTACATATACCGAAGTGGATCCTGAAACGGGAACTGAGACGACATATACGGACGTGCCCCATCCCATCTACGACAACGACATCCAGACTTACAATCCTATAAGCGGCATTGCGATGTGCCCGGGAAAGATCCGCCTGGCCTGCAACGGCGAACTGCAGCACACCAAATCCCAGCACGCTTTCTCCTATCCTCTGATGCGCCTTGCAGATGTCTACCTGATGTATGCCGAGGCCTTGTATTACTGCGGCGACGAGACCGAGGCGCGTGTATGGATGAACAAGGTGCTTAGAAGGGCTGCAAAGGACGAGGACAATTACAATGAGCTCCTTGCCGCCTACCACCGCGACGATTTCATCGAAGAACTTCTGGAGAGCCGTGAACGCGAGCTCGTATTCGAGTTCTCACGCAAATGGGACCTCATCCGTTTCAATAAAATAGACGAGGCGATTGCATCCCTCGACGGAGAACAAGTTGCGGAAAAGAAGGGCATCCTCGCAGACCGCTTCATCAATCTCTACAAGGACGGTTATCTGTATGTTGGCATCAACAGCCTGAAAGACAACTGGTTCCACCACAAGATATGGCTTCCCATTTCGGAAGAGCAGATGGCCATAAACAAGAATCTGACACAAAACGCACAATGGTAATCAAACATTTTAATAACACTTTTATTATGAAAAAAGTATTTTATCTTGGTATTCTCGGACTTCTCCTCACCGCAGTTGCCTGCGACAAGGAAGAGAAGGGATCCGGTTACCCCACTCCTAAATCAGGAGCCACCTATGTACTCGAAGGCACGGTGAATACTCCCGGTTTCACCTGGTCCACAAATTCAGTGATCGGCCTCTACTCAGCGACTGAAGGAGTGAAAGCAGTGAATAAGGAATGCCGCATCGACGGCTGGGCAAACGTAAATGCCAAGGACGAAGAAGGCAATCCCATCCCTTACGAGCCCTCACCCTATGACGGACAGGCTACCGGCAAGTTCAGCACTCCGGCCCTCGACCTCATCGCAGGCCCCAACAAGTTCATCGCTTACACCCCCTACGATCCCGAACTTGTGTACCTCAACAACATCATCTACGCCCTCGAGGTAGGACAGAACCAGGTTCAGCCCACCGCCGACGTCGCATCTTCCTGCTTCGCTTTCGGCGAATTCAGCGGAATCCCCGGCAAGGACAAGACTTTCAAATTCTCCCTTGATCCTATCACGGCCCTTGTAAAGATCGCCATCACCTCCAGCGAGCTGGCAGGAATGGGTGTTTACAAAGTGGAATTCGCCGACCTGGGCGGCAATGCCGAACTCGGAGGAGGTTTCAACGTGAATACCAGCACGAAGGAATTCAACAAACTTGAAACCTTCTCGAAGGTTACCGTTTCTGTTACCAACCCCACTCCCATCGAATCCGGCAAGACTCAGAATTTCTTCGTTCAGGCACTCCCCGGAAACTACTCATCCAACGATATGTGGGTTGTCATTTACCTGGCCGACGACGACAAGAACGTCACCATCCCTGTCAAGCTGTCCAACGTAGTGCTCGAAGCCGGACAGACCAAGGAAATCAAGCTTGACGACCTGTCCGCCGCCACCAACACCCTAAAGTGGTACAACCCTGTGGAGACCCGCAAGCAGGCCGCTCTCGGCTATTGCTATGGCGATGCCAACACCTATCTGATCCAGTGCAAGAGCGGCGAGACCTATGTAGGAGCCACTTATGCAGCCAACGCAGACATCCCCGACGAGGTTGAAATCGACTTCCGCGCAAGGGGCAACTTCAGCAATGCCATAGATCCTACCGGCGCTGAGTTCGAATGGTTCCAGAATGCCGGCACCACCTATCTGCCGCAGACCGCCAACTACAAGGCCGTCACCAATTCCGGCGCATTCACTTTCACGGTAGATGCCGAGAATTACAAGGTTAAGGTCAAGAACACCGGCGCATTTGCAGGCGCTCCCATCCTCGTTATGAAGAAAGACGGAAAGGCTCTCTGGGCCTGGTCCTTCTGGAACATCTCAGCCGACGGCACCAAACTCGAGGCAATTCAGGCAGGCGCTTATAAACTTGCCAATATGGATATAGGCCAGAACACCACCCAGTTCCAGATCTGGTCCGACAACGGAATGACCAACAGCACCAACCCCGACGTCATCTACAGGTTCTCCTACTGCTACCAGTGGGGCAGGTTCACTCCTGTATTCTGGAGTTCCTGGCCGACCAACGCGATCGGTACCGGTACAACCGGCAACGTTCCCGTCACTGTAGGACCTCTCAGCTTCCAGGATGCCCTGATCAACAATGTCGGTCTTATCCTCAAGAGCGAGAAAGGCACCAGGATCAGCGACTGGGCCGACGACAACAGCCGCTACGGCGACCTCTGGGGCGGCGGGCTCAAAGCCGAAACCAGGGCGGACGAAGGCACCAAGAGTATCTACGACCCGTGCCCTAAGGGCTGGAGGGTCCCCGATGTAAGGGTGTTCGACTACCTTGCAGAATCTCCCGCTACCGTCAGCAACGCAATCCCCGGCGCAGTCATCTGCTCCATCCCCAACGCAGGAACAAATCCTTTCATTGTCCAGGGATACTATGAGGACTACGTCGCCACCAACGGCCGCGTTGCAACGATGGGCGGTCCGAACGCCGGCAAACAGACCAGCCAGGGCCTTCTCTGGAGCAACTGGGTAGGCTGGCACAATGGCGTTCAACCTGTAGTTCTCGAATACGGAACCCAGGTCACCGGCAACATCAAGGCCACAACCAGGAACAGGGGAACAGCCGCAAGGGTACGTTGCCAGAAAGACGACAAGAACAGATAATCTCAGCATTTTGCAGATGAAAAAGACCTTATTGTTCAGCGGTGAATATATACACCCCCAGGCGACTGTCTCTGCTTTGGAGGCATCCGTATTATGCCAGTCCCGAGACATTGTTGATCCGGGTGAATTTGAAGAAGAAGAATTTGAACGTCTTTAAAAGGAAGCTCTATGAAAAGATTACTATATTTTGCAGCAATCATTGCTATGGGAGCAGCCTGCACGAAGGCGGAAACTTCTGACAGGAGAGCTGTCTCCGGAGAAGATGTAACCATTTTCTCCGGGACGCTCGCGCCCGCATCGAAAATCTCCATCGGAGAAAAGACCGGCGACACCTACAAAGCATTTTGGGAGGCCGGAGACGCGCTGACCGTAATAAACGCAGCCGATGATTCCGAAATAGGAACCGCCACCCTCACCGAAGGAGCCGGCTCCGCTTCCGGAACTTTCGAGTATCCCGGAACTATAGCGGACGGCACGAGCGTGCGTCTGGTGTACGGATCCGACGGCGTGGCCACTGACCAGGCACAGGCCGGAGCCGGAGCATCTTCTTTCAAGGATTATGCTTATGCCAAGTCCGCGGCTGTCACAGTCAGCGGCGGACACGCCCCGGCAGCAACGCTGACCCACGAAACGGCGATCGTCAAGGTAAGCGTATCGGCAGGATCCGCCCTCCAGGGCGCCACCGTGAACAAGGTCATCATCCGCAGCATAGGCACCGTGCTTTCCGGCACGGACAAAGACTATGTCCAGGTGAGTCTTGCAACTCCCGTTGTTCTCAGCGGCGAGTTGCAGGACATCTGGGCTGTCTCCGCCCCATGCGACGCTACAGGCAAGGAAGTAGATATCGCGCTCGTCATCACCAAGGATGATGAGACCTACACCCTGCCCGTCGGTTTCGCAGGCAAGTCCATCCAGGCCAACAAAGTGTCCTACTTCCCTCTCAGCGGGATCACGGATGCCGATTGCGTGGGCTGGTATGAGCCGCACGACGCCCGCCTGATGCCGGTTGTAGGCTACGGTTACGGCGCTGCCAACTGCTACCTTATCCAATATAAGGGCGCGACATACAACGGCGCCAACCTTTCTCCGGATGCAAACATCCCCGCATCGGTGGATATCGATTTCCGAGCCCGCGGGGACTTCCTCAAGGTTGACAAGCCCGAGGGAGTGACATTCGAGTGGGTCAAGAAACTGGGGACATCTACGATCTATAATATCCAGACCGGAGGGTACACTGCGTGCAATGAAAACAGTTTCTCGATTGCGCCGAATGCATCTGCATACACCGTGAAGATCACCAACACAGGAGCATATGCAGGCGCGCCCATCCTTTCGATGAAAAAGGACGGCAAAGTGATCTGGTCCTGGACCCTTTGGAATGTTTCGGCCGACGGAACCCGCTTAGGATCGACGGACGTTGCAGCAGGAGAGAAGACCTATAAACTCGCCAATATGGACATAGGCCAGAATACTACCCAGTTCGAGACCTGGGTGGCAAATAAAAACACCAATGGCAATCCGGACGTGATTTTCCGCACCAATCTGTACTACCAGTGGGGCCGACCTACACCCATCTACTGGAGCAGTTGGCCCACAAACAACTTTACTACCGCCAGCGGTTACAGCATCTCTCTTGTAAAAGGACCTGTTTCTGTAGAAGAAGCACTGTCTTATCCCGGAATAAGCATTCTTACGTCGGAAGGCTATGAATCCGGAAAGACTACCAGCAATGAAATGAAAAACTGGCATAGCGAAAATTATGGCGCACTTTGGGGCGGCAATATGAAGAGCAACCAGACGGCGGAGGGAGAGAAATCGATATATGATCCCTGCCCTAAAGGCTGGAGAGTTGCTGATCCGGCAGTTTATAATGCAATGGCCGGAACTATAACGGCAGTGAAAACAACGGCAGGCGCGTATTATACTTATTCTTCGCTGAGCCCGGACAACCACCTCTCTATTCCAGGACGTTATGTCGACAAACTGGCCACGAACGGTCGAATCGCCACTGAAGGAATGGCCAACTCCGGGACCTCGGCAACACAAGGAACCAGATGGACGAATTTCGCCGGAGGAAACGGAGGCGTACAGGCCCGTGCATATCTGCAGGACGGCAACACGCTCAGCAACTGCAGGACCGCGACGTTCAACAAAGCCTGCGCAATGTCAGTCCGCTGCATAGTCGATGAAGAAAACCGTTAACAGAATGAGCATAAACAATAATACAAAGAAACTTCTCAGTGTCTTACTTACTGCAGGCCTGCTTACGGGCACGGCCTGCGGCAAGCAGACGCAGGGCAAGGGAGAAGTCACTCCCGAGCCCGAGCCTCTGAAGATGACGATCCACAGGACTTCCGCGACTAGTTTCGACGTGCTTGTCCCTCAAACAGACGGCAAGGATGTTCTGGTGCACCATTTTGTACATCAGTACTATTCCAGCGCCCTGAACTATGGGGACGGCAAGCAGAAAACCATCCTCTGCGGAGACGTGTGGTATCCAGAATACATAAAGAAACAGGGAGAGCTGGACTGCATCCAGGGAAATCTCAACTTCATCTTCTACACCAACCCCAATATCGCCGGATACGAAAATGAAGCCTGCCACGTCGGAGCCGGACACGGATGCGAGATCCGCAATTCGCAGAAGTTCTATGCGGACGGCACGGAATTCGACCCGGACAGCAGTTTCGAAGACATCGAGTGCAGCGAGTTGAGGATCGTCCTCAATTCCAATGTTTATGCGGTCGACGCCACCCAGCCCGGTCATAAATCGAGCAGGGCCCTTCCCAAACTCGACGCCGAAGGCAATCTTGTGCTCACCGCAGTTCACGATTACGACGCCGTTTATAAGATGGACAACACCATAGAATGGGACAACAGCCTCGAAATCAAGAGGGATAACCTCCAGTTCAAGCAGGCCCACGGGGGTATGCTCCAGGGAAAGGCACAGTTCTTCAATATGGTAACTATCGGTGACGAAAACGAGAGCACAAACAAGTTTACCTACGACGCCTCGCACAACGTCACCACCACGCCCATCGGCAACTGCCCCAAATTCGACGGCAGCCGCTTCCACAAAGCCTCCTGGCTTAAAATGTTCGGGAAGGGAATCACTGTGACACAGACGATGAGCCAGGCAGGAGACCGCAGCGGCGAGAATTATCTGATGTTCATATTCTACTCCGGCGCTTCCACGAACGACCCTACCATGGACAGGCTTAAAGTGTATATGCAGCCCGTCAAGAGCATCGACCATTTCGGCGCTGCCGGTGCTGAATTTTTCAACAAAGGCGACAAAATACAGGTCCATCTTAAAAGGACAATAGAATTATATTAGTATGACAATCACATTCAAACACGGACTGATATGTCTGCTGGTCCCCGTCCTGATTGCCTGCTCCTGCGCGAAAGGCAACAGCGACAAAAAGGGCGGCGACGGCAATAAAACGGATTACGAAGGCAAGGTGGAGACCTACCGGTATTACGCCGGACTTGCGCCTTCGATGAAGTTTTACGTCACAGTGAACGGCGAGCAGCAGTTCGTGTATCCGACATCGGAACAGCATCTCTGCGCTTTCGGCTGCGAGGGCAAGGTAACCGTGGAAATCGACTCCCCTTCGGCAAAGATTACCGAAGCAATAGTCCGCCCGATTGCCAAAAACCCGGATTATGTGCTCGAAAACGGGAAAATCACCCTTAAGATGTCACCGAAGGACAGATTCGTGGTTGAAATCAACGGCGAGTGGGACGAGACCCTGCTGATATTCGCGAATCCTATAGACAGCCTGAAACCGGACAAGAACGACCCCAATGTGATTTTCTTCGAAGCAGGCAAGGTCCATAGCTCCGGGATAATCAGTCCCGAAGACGGCCAGACCGTCTATTTCGAGGGCGGAGCCCTGGTGAACGGGCGCGTGCTGTGCCAGAACAAAAAGCACGTGACCTTCGCAGGAGCCGGAATGCTCAACTGCACCCCCGGTACCGAACGGGCATTCACCCTCGACACCTGCGATTCCGTACTGGTAAAAGACCTGATCGTCCTCAACACTTCAAATTACGGGATAGTATTCCGCGAAACGGACCACGTGCTCGCCGACAACGTGAAGACCTACGGCGAAGCTTCCCAGCTCACCGCCACCGGCGTGGAAAACGATTCATTCGACCTCCACGGATGCAGATATATCACCCATAAGCACTGTTTCTCATATTGCCACGACGATACCTATTGTATCAAGACACGTAAGTGGACCTACGACCGCAGCACCACCGACATCGTCTATGAAGACTGCATCGGCTGGAACATCCAGGGAGGCAACACTTTCGAAATCGGCTGGGAATGCGGACGGGACGTCACCAACGTAACATATAAAGACATCTATTCCGTTCACACATCCGTGCACAGCGGCTCAGTAGCGTATATGAACGGAGGCTCCACCATCCACCAGGCCGACGGTGGAGTAATCTCCAACATAAGTTACGAAAACGTGTATCTCGAGGACATCTTCCGTTTCGGACTCTACTTCATCGTCCGCGAAAACAAAGGGCCGTCCGTCTCGATAGGCAACGACGCGGTATGGTCGCCCGGAGCAATCAAAAACGTAAAGATGAAGAATGTGCATCTCGCATATATGCCGCCCTGCGGCAACTGCGCCAAAGGATTGGACAAAGATCATTCAGTAGAAGTAGAGATAGACGGGCTCTATATAGGCGACAAGCGCATTACATCCCTCTCCGACGCCAACTTTTCAGTTGGACCTTATGCAAAAGTGACTCTTAAATGATGAAAGTTTACAGATATCTGGCCATTGCAGCCATAGTACTCAGCGCCTGCGGGGCGTCAGGAAAAGAGAACCCGGACAACAAGAAAGAGAACTACCGCAACGAGTTTTCGTTGATCGGCAGGATCGAGAAACCGGGAGTGTGGCAGGAAGACGAGGAAATCCTGGCGCTGGACCCTTCGGACGGCAGCGTTGTCGGCAAGGCCAGGCTGACTCAAGGGGAAGGCACAAGAGCGGGCGCTTTCAGCCTCAAGACGAATCTGGAAGCCGGCAGCAGCGTGATCCTGAAGCGGAATGCCGGAATAGACGCAAATCAAAAACAGAAAAGCGCGGATGCCCAGGACATCAAGCCATACAGTCCCGGCACCAGCGCTCAGGTGCAACTGAGCGCGTCCTGGCCCTCGGAATTTACTATGAGCCAGGACTACTGTATCCTTTCTATCATTCCGGTAGCAGGGAAACACATCGGCGAGAAACTCGCAGAGCTCAGCTTTGCCTGCGAGGGGGCGGATCTTGCAGGCGGAGCATCGGCCGTAAGCCTGAAACTGGGAACGGCGCTTTCCCTGACAGACGAGAACCCAGCCCTTGAAATCACCGTCGCACCTTCTGACCTTAGCGGGAAAGACTGCAGCGTTTCGATACTCGGCAAGGAACTGCATTTCACCGGCAGGGCCCTCGAAAAAGGAGAGCGTTATGGTTTGATGATAGTTCTCCCGGATGGAGTGCTTATGCCTGGTGATGCATCGGCAGCAGAATTCACAAGCATCAACGTCCAATACAAGAAAACCGCCGAGACCGCTGCTTACAGCACTGCAAAGGCTATTACCGTGAACGGGATGAACCGAATGGCACACTATGCCGCAGATCCTACGGACCGCTGGGGAGGCTATGCCGGAGTGCATCCGGACAGCTACGTGAGTACCAACACCGCCGGCTTCTGGCGCACCGGCAAATACCAGGGGCGCTGGGTATGCGTGAACCCGGACGGGAACGTGACCATCCTGCACGGCATAAACGGCGTTGCGCCCAACTACATGAAAGAGGCATCGTCAGCGCTTGCGCAGGAAGAATACGACAAGAAATTCGCCAGCGAAGAGGAATGGGCCGAATGGGCAGGGCACTTCCTCGCGGACAACAGCTTCAACTTCTACTCTACCAATCCCAAGCGCATCCGCATATACCGGGAGAATTATCCTGAAGGAGTGCAGGCCCTGATGCGCGACGCCGATGGTTCCCGCAAGCTCAGCCAGGTGGAGATACTCTATCTGCTCCGCACCTTTTCCTGGGATTACAATTCCCTGACAGGCAAATCCTTCGATGCCGCAAAGGGCAGCGTCTTCACCCTCATGTTCGACCCCGCTTATCTCGACTACATCGACGCGCTCGCAAAAGACGGGACGGCGCTTTTCAAAGACGACAAAGCCTTCATAGGCTACTACATCGACAACGAACTGCAGTTCCGCTTTGCAAGCGCAAGCACACCTGCCATCTATCTCAAGCACTGGCTGGCGCTGGACACCTCGTCTTCATCGCCAAGGGCATTCGCCTATGCGAAGGCTTATGCCGAGAATTTCATGAGGGAGAAATACAACGTGGAGCCGCTGGCGGCAAATGTCACCACCGCGATGGACGACGCCTTCCTCGCGGACATCTGCGACTACTACTACCGCACCGCCACCTCCGCTATCCGCAAGTACGACCCCAACCACCTTATCCTGGGCTCGCGTCTGCATGGCAAGCCCAAGACGCTGAAGCAGGTTCACGCCGCCTGCGCAAGGTACTGTGACATTGTCTCGGTGAACGTTTACGGGGTTTGGGAACCCAATGACGATTATTTCATCTCCCAGTTCAAAAGCTGGGTAAACAGCAGCAAACCCTGCTTCGTGACTGAATTCTACACCCGCGACGCCCTTGCCAGCTTCGGTGGACAAAGTTATGGCAACACGGGCGAAGGCGGCGGATGGATCGTGAAGGGCCAGCAGTCCCGCGGGCAGTACTACCAGAACTTCGTGCGCAAACTCATCTCATACGACCATTGCATAGGATGGCAGTGGTTCCAGATGACCGACGACTATTCCGAAACCTACGGCTGGAACAACAAGGGCGTAGTCAATCCCGCCTACGAGCCTTACTACGGCCTTACGGACATGATGCGCCAGCTCCACTGGAACATCTATCAGATAATGGATTACTACCATTCCCCTTCCGGAGCTTCAAGCCAGGCAGCGGACAGCGTCCAGTGCGTATTTTGGGAATAAGGCGAATTTGCACTATCTTTACTGTTGGATAGAAGTCCGTCAGATTATGAAACGAATACATATTTTAGCAATCACCCTGGCATGCATCTTAGTGGCGGGGTGCAAAAATGAGAAGGTCTGGTCCGATGATCCGCAGGTGGCGGCGGCCCAGCAGTTGTGCGCAAGGATACTGCCCAAGCAGAGCGCCAAAATTGATTTCGTCCTGGAAGAAGGAGAAGGACAGCATTATTCACTGCAGACGGTGGACGGGCGTCTGAAGATAGGCGGCACCGATGCCAATGCGCTGGCCCGCGGGCTCGGCGACTATCTTCGCAACTACTGCCACACCGGAGTAACCTGGTTCGTCCGCGACAAGGTGCAGGAACCCAAGACTCTCGTTCAGATTCCCGAACGCGTGGAGCGCAAGGCCCTGGTGGACAAGCGATTCTTCCTGAACTACTGCACCTACGGCTACTCCCTTCCCTGGTGGAAATGGGAGGACTGGGAACGCCTTATCGACTGGATGGCGATGCACGGCGTCACGCTCGTGCTGGCGAACACCGGACAGGAAAGCGTCTGGCTGGAAACCTGGCAGGAATTCGGGCTCAGCCTCGAGCAGATCCGGGCATATTTCACCGGTCCCGCATATCTGCCCTGGCACCGCATGACCAATATTGACGGATGGCATGGTCCGCTGCCGCAGAGCTGGCTGGACGGCCAGTGCGAACTACAGAAAAAAATCATCGCCCGCGAGACCTCGCTGGGCATCTCCCCCATCCTGGGCTCTTTCACCGGGCATGTCCCCGCCGCCCTAAAGGAGGTATATCCCGATGCGCAGATAAGCAAACTCAACCGCTGGGGCAGTTTCGACGAGCAGTACAACGCCTGGTATCTCAACCCCACGGACAGCCTCTTCCGCAAGATACAGAAGGCCTTCCTGCGCAACCAGAGGAAAATCTACGGCGAAGACTGCCACATCTACGGAGTGGACCTCTTCAACGAGGTGAATCCGCCCTCATGGGATCCCGAATATCTTTCGGATGCCGCCAGGCTGACCTACGAAGCCATCAGCGAGAACGATCCCGATGCCGTGTGGCTGCAGATGAGCTGGCTGTTCTGGCACAAGCGCCAGATGTGGACTCCGGAACGCATCAAGGCCTATATCACTCCTGTGCCCAAGGGCCGTCTGATCATGCTGGACTACTACTGCGAGAAGGTTGAAATCTACCGGCAGACCGAGAAATTCTACGGCCAGGACTTCATCTGGAGCTACCTGGGCAACTTCGGAGGCGCCACCATGATTGCCGGCGACCTGGCTGATGTGAGCATGAAGCTGGACCGCGTCTATCAGGAAGCGGCCGACGAGTGTGTGGGACTCGGATGCACCCTGGAAGGGCTTGACGTGAACCCCGCGATGTACGAATACGTGCTGGACCGCGCCTGGGAGCGTACCGGAGACGACAAAGCCTGGATCGACGCCCTCGCCGACAGGCGCTTCGGCTCTCAGGATCCCCACGCCAGACAGGCATGGCAGATTCTCTGCGAGAAGGTGCAGAAGCAGATCTCCGGACACGTGGTGTCCCAGATTCCCGCAAGGCCCAGGCTCGACGGCAAGGCTGCCTGGAACACCCCCAGTACCGCCTACGACAACAAGGACCTGCTGCAGGCATGGGGAGAACTTCTCAAGGCCGGAGACAGCGGGAGCGCCGATTTCCGCTTCGACTGCGTGAACTGGGCCCGCCAGTGCCTGGACAATTATTTCACCGCCCTCTACGCAGGTCTGCTCAAGGACTACAAGGACGGGAATTCCGAAGGCGTGACGGCCAAGGGTGCGAGAATGCTGGAAATCCTGCGGGATGTGGACGCACTGGTGGCCTCCGACAGCTATTTCCTTATGGGGAAATGGATTGAAGACGCCCGTGCATGGGGTACCACTCCCGAAGAAAAGGACTGGTTCGAAACCGATTCCCGCCTGCTTCTCACCTGCTGGGGCCAGAAGGGACGTCATTTGACGGACTATGCCAACCGAGACTGGAACGGCCTCATCGGCACTTACTATCTGCCCCGATGGGAGAAATTCATCGGCGGCCTGCAGCAAAGCCTGGCGGAAGGCATCGCCTTTGACGAAAAGGCTTTCCTTTCCTGGAGCAACGACTTCGAATGGGACTGGGCGCACGGCTTCAACAAGATGGCCGCAAAGCCCAAGGGCAATCCCCGCAAGATTTCACAGGCACTTTACGATAAATACAACAAAGAAATATCCGAATTATGAAGCATTTTCCGATAATCGCGGCGGCGCTTTTATGCCTCTGCGCATGTTCAGTCAAAATCGATTCTTCCGTTCCGGCCCGCATCAAGGACGGAAAGATTGTTCTCAAAACTCCTGCACGCCCCGCAGGACAGCAGAATGCGCTGCTTCTCACCGCTCCTGCCATCGACACAGTCCGGGTCGGATTCATCGGGCTGGGAATGCGCGGAACCGGAGCCGTGAAACGCTTCATACATCTGAAGGGCGCTAAGGTCACCGCGCTCTGCGACCTCGTGGCTGAAAAGGTGCAGAACAGCGCCAGCATACTTGCCGAAGCGGGTATGCCCGAAGCTGCATGCTTTGACGGGCCTGAAGGCTGGAAAGCGGTGTGCGAGAGAGACGATGTGGACCTGGTCTATATCTGTACGGACTGGAAGACGCATACTCCGATGGCCGTTTACGCCATGGAGCATGGCAAGCATGTCGCCCTGGAAGTGCCCGCTGCCATGAGCATCGCCGAATGCTGGCAGCTGATAAACACCAGCGAACGCACCCGCAAGCACTGCATGATGCTGGAAAACTGCGTTTACGACTGGTTCGAGGCAACCGTCCTCAACATGGCGCAGCATGGCCTGTTCGGGGAAATCTATCACGCCGAAGGCGGATACATCCACAATCTGGATCCCTACTGGGACAAGTACGAGAGCAACTGGAGGATGGAATATAACAGGAACCACCGGGGAGACAACTATCCCACCCACGGCATAGGCCCCGTTTGCCAGGTCCTGAACATCCACAGGGGCGACAGGATGGACTTCCTGGTGTCCCAGGATACCGATTCCTTCCACGGCAAGGAAGTGTCCGCGGACAAGGATTTTGCCGACGGAGACCATACCGTTACCCTCATCCGCACGGCTCTCGGGCACCAGATCGAGATTCAGCATAATGTATATGCATCCCGTCCCTACAGCCGTCTGTACCAGCTCACCGGCACGGAGGGATTCGCGAACAAGTATCCCGTTCAGGGGATAGCGGTCAAGGGTGACAAGATAGAAGACGCCGAAAAGGAATACGACAACCTAGACGGCGAACGCTTCGTTCCCAAGGAAGTCTTCGACCATCTCATGGAACAGTATAAACCGGAGATAGTCAAGGAAATCCAGGACGAGGCCCGCAAGGTCGGAGGCCACGGAGGCATGGATTTCATCATGGACTACCGCCTTATCTACTGCCTCAGGAACGGGCTTCCGCTGGACCAGGACGTTTACGACGCCGCCGAATGGAGCTGCCTGACCGAGCTCAGCCGTCTCTCCATCGAACATGGAAGCATGCCGGTAGAGGTGCCTGATTTCACCCGCGGGGCCTGGAACCAGGTTGACGGATATTCATACGCTGTAAAGAAATGAAACGCTTTATTCTGATTTGCGCCACGCTCGCAGGCGGCACTTTCGCCATGGGGCAGGGTTCCGCCGGAAACGAGGAATTCGGGAAGGGAGGCATCTACCACGAAGGCTGGATAGATTTCAACAAGAACGGGGTCAAGGATGTCTATGAAGACGCTTCCGCCGATATCGACGCACGAATAGAGGACCTGCTCTCGCAGATGAACCTGGAGGAGAAAACCTGCCAGATGGTTACCCTCTACGGCTACAAACGAGTGCTGCAGGATGAACTCCCCACTGCCGCATGGAAGGAAAAGATATGGAAAGACGGCGTCGGGGCGATAGATGAACATCTTAACGGTTTCCGCAACTGGGACCTCCCTATAACCGAAAGCGAATGGCTCTGGCCCGCTTCCAAGCATGCAAGGGCGCTGAATATCGTGCAGCGCTTCTTCGTGGAAGAAACCAGGCTCGGAATCCCCACGGACTTTACTAACGAGGGCATCCGCGGCGTGGAAGCATACCGCGCCACCAACTTCCCCACACAGCTGGGAATCGGTCACAGCTGGGACCGCGAACTCGTGAGGCAGATCGGCTACATTACCGGAAGGGAAGGAAGGCTGCTCGGCTACACCAATGTCTATGCTCCCATCCTCGACGTGGGCCGCGACCAGCGCTGGGGCCGCTACGAAGAAATCTATGGAGAATCTCCCTATCTGGTGGCCGAACTCGGCGTGCAGATGGCTTCCGGCATGCAGACGGACTGGCAGGTGGCGGCAACGGCGAAGCACTACTGCGCCTATTCCAACAACAAGGGCGGACGCGAGGGCATGGCCAGGGTGGACCCGCAGATGGCTCCGCACGAAGTGGAAAACATCCACATGTACCCTTGGAGGGAGGTAATCGGCAGGGCCGGAATCCTGGGAGTGATGAGCTCCTACAACGACTATGACGGAATCCCCGTGCAGGGAAGCAGATACTGGCTTACAGAGCGCCTGAGGGACGATTTCGGCTTCCGCGGCTATGTGGTGAGCGACAGCGACGCGGTGGAATACCTGCACAGCAAACACCATGTCGCCAGGGATATGAAAGAATCCGTGAGGCAAAGCGTGGAGGCGGGGCTCAACGTGCGCTGCACCTTCCGCACCCCGGACAGTTTCGTCCTTCCTTTAAGGGAATTGGTGCGGGAAGGGACCATCCCTATGTCCCTCATCGACGACCGGGTGCGCGACATCCTGCGAGTGAAATTCCTCACGGGGCAGTTCGACCATCCTTATCAGACCGATTACGAAGCTGCCGACCGCGAGGTTGACGGTGCCGCAAACAACGAGGTGGCTCTGCGGGCATCCCGCGAATGCCTCGTCCTGCTGAAAAACGACGGCACCCTGCCGCTGGACAAGGACGCTCTCAAAAAAGTGGCGGTAATAGGCCCGAATGCCGACGAGGTGAGCTTCACCCACACTCATTACGGCCCCCTCGCCACTGAATCCATATCCGTTTACGAAGGTTTGCGCAAGGCCCTGGAAGGCAAGGCCAGCGTGGTTTATGAAAAAGGCTGCGAGCTGGTGGACGCCGACTGGCCGGATTCGGAAATCCTTCCCACGGCTCCCAGCAAAGAGGAACTTGCAGGAATAAACAAGGCGGTGAAACTCGCAAAGAAGAGCGATGTGGCCGTTGTCGTGCTCGGAGGCGGCATGCGCACCTGCGGCGAGAATAAGAGCCGCTCCAGCCTGGAACTCCCGGGCAGGCAGCAGCTGCTTCTGGAGAAAGTCTTCGCCACAGGGAAGCCCGTGATACTGGTTCTCATCGGCGGCAGGCCGCTCAGCATCAACTGGGCGGATGCCAATGTAAATGCCATACTGGAAGCCTGGTATCCCGGTTCGCACGGCGGTACTGCCATCGCGGAAGCGCTCCTCGGCGACTACAACCCCGGAGGCAAGCTGACCGTCACCTTCCCCCGCAGCGTGGGACAGATTCCCTTCAACTTCCCCTACAAACCCGGCTCCCAGGTGGACGGCGGCAACAAAAAGGGACCCTCCGGCAAGCAGTCCAGGGTGCATGGGGCACTCTACAATTTCGGCTACGGGCTCAGCTACACCACTTTCGAATACTCCAATCTGAAACTTTCCAAAGAGGCGATATCGCCCGATGAGAGCGTTGAAGTCAGCTTCGACGTGGAAAACACCGGCAAGCGCGCTGGCGACGAGGTGGTGCAGCTCTATGTGCACGACCGCCTGAGTTCCATCACCGTTTATGAAAGACAGCTGCGTGGATTCGAACGCGTGCCGCTTGCTCCGGGAGAGAAAAAGACGGTGCGTATGACTCTGAGTTCCAAGGATCTGAGCCTGCTTAACGCCGATTTCCAGCGTGTGGTGGAGCCCGGAGAATTCGACATCCTCATAGGGGCGTCCTCCGTGGATATCCGCCTCAAGGCATGCCTGACAGTGGGAGATTCCGACAAGGCGGATGCCTACCCCGATGACGCCTCAGCGCAGAAAGCGGTATTCCCCGCCAGAATCGGCGTAAGCGAAGATGTGACTATCCCCCTGCCGGAAGGCAAGGCTGTCGATAAGCTTACGGTAAAATGGGGCGCCGGCACCGACTGCTCTTTCGAGATCCTCTGGACCAAGGGAGGAGGTCAGTTCCTGCCTCTCTACAAGGGCGAAGCGCAATGCAAGTCCGGATCCGCTTCCGAGACCTACAGTTTCGAATCCACCGAGGCGAGTGAAATACGCCTCGCAGTCACCCGCGGCAAAGCCGTGGTGGAAAGCATGGAATAAACGGCCTGAATTTTCGACATTTCCGCGCCCGTGGATGCCCTATCCGCGCCGTGAAGCCTTGAGTGATTCCATGTATTCGGAAGGGGTCTTCCCATACTGTTCCCGGAAGCATTTGGCAAAATAGGAAAGGTTAGTAAAGCCTACGGCATAGCAGATGTCGGAAACATTGTTTCCCGAAGGCTCGTGCATCATCGCCTCGGCAACCGCAAGCCTTTTGTTACGCACGTAGTTGTTGGGCGATGTTCCCAGCATCCGTCTCACCTTTCTCACCAGCGTAGCCTGGCTCACGGACATCTGTTCCGCCAGGAATTCATTGGAAATATCGCCGCCCGGGATGTTGTCCATGATCACCTTGTCCAACTTGAGGAAGAAATCCTCGTCCCTTCTCGGGAGTCCGAACAAGGAGATGTCCCGGCTCAGCATTCCCTTGCTCATAGCGCTCTTCATCAGACCCCTGCGGTTGATGATGTTGAGAATGCTGGCCTGCAGGTATTCCATATCGAAAGGCTTCTCTATGAACAGGTCGGCCCCGAGGCGCATGGCTTCCACCTTCGACTGCGTGGAAGTCCTCGCCGACACGACTATGATGGGGATATGGGAGATTTCTATGTCTTCACGTATCTCCCGGCAGAGGTCCAGCCCGCTCTTGCCCGGCATGGTTATATCCGTAAGCACAAGGTCTATGGAGCGCTCTCTCAGGATCGCGAGAGCCGCATCCACTGAAACGGCGGCCTGCACCGAATAGTGTTCCTCCAAGGCTTGGGAGAGATAGTCCCGCAGTTCCTTGTTGTCCTCCACAAGCAGGAGATTCGGACGCCCGTCATCCGTCAGGACGACTTCTTCCTGCTCGTCTTTTGCCTGCGTACCGTAGTCTTCTTCCTCAGAGAGAGGGAGGGTAAGCACGAAACATGTATCGCCGGGGGTATCAGCAAGGCAAAGGTCGCCTCCGTGCATCTGTGCCAGCATCTTGGCAAGCGGCAGGCCGATGCCCACGCCCTCGGAAGTCTCTCCGGTCTCGCTGTGATATTGTACGAACGGGCGGAAAATGGCGTCACGATAAGCCTGCGGAATCTTATGTCCGTCATTGGAGATTGCGACACGGATATTCTTTCCATCCTGAGTCATGGCTATGCTGATCCGCTTTGCGGCATGTTCCACCGCATTTATCAGGATATTGTTGAGAATCTTGTCCAATGCGGACACGTCGGCACTCACGACGGCAGGAAATTCAGGAGCCTCGAATTCTATCTTGACGTCTTTGGCGGCCGCCGTATCGGAGAAGCTGAAAACCAGTACTTTAAGTTTGTCGGCCATATCCACGAGAGTGGGATGGAGTTCATAGCCCTTACGCTCTATCCGCACGAATTCGAGCAGTTCGTTCACCAGCGAAGTGAGATACTCGGTACTGTTGTTCATAACCGAGAGATCATGCATTGCAGCCTCGTCGAAACCACCCTTGGACATCATCTTGGACAAAGGTGTGCGGATAAGGGTGAGCGGCGTTTTGATCTCGTGTATTACGTGGGAGAAGAAGTCCAGCTTCTGCGAGAACAATTCTTCTTCTTTCGCCTTGCGGAAGCGCTCCTCCGATTCGCGCTGGTCGCGCCGGATCTGCCAGAGGGCGACTGCCAACATGGAGGCAAGGAGCAGCAGGGAAAGGAGCACCAGCATCGCGATGCCTCCCGGGGATTGCCAGAAAGTGGGTTTCACCACGATCTCCAGGGCGGAGGGCTTCTCCACCCACACTCCCCCGACTTCAGCAGTCCTCAGACGGAGATGATATGTCCCGTGGGCAAGATTGAACCAGGACATTCTCTTTTTCAACGACACATCCTGCCATGAGGCGTCTCTGGGTACGAGCATGCATTGCAGGCGTTCCGTGGCGGGGAAAGAGCTTCCGAGCACTGCGAATTCAAAGCTGATGTTGTTCTGGTCCGGATTCAGTACCAGACGCTTTGTGGGATTGAAACCTTTCACCCGCTCGTCGCCGATGCAAAGCTGGGTTATCTCCACGACGGGATTTTGCAGACCGGGAGCATTGCCGGACGGGGAGAAGCGGATGAACCCGTTCTCGGAGCCGAAAAGCATCTCCCCGTTCTTCAACTGCAATGCCGAATTGCTGAATTTCCGGTCCAGCAGACCGTTCATTTCCGTATAGAGAGCCACCTCGCCGCTGGAAGGCACATACCGCACCAGTCCGGCGTCCGAAGAAAGGTAAAGATCTCCGTCCGCAGACTCGAGGGCCCTGAAAAACACATCCGTGGGAAGGGAGGCGTGATTGTCCACGGAAATCCGGACGAAGCGGTCCGTCAGGTTGTCAAGCCGGTAGAATCCGGAAGAGAAACCTATCGCCCAGACCCCTCCGGCCCCGTCTATGCACATGGAACAGACCTTGTCGGATGCAAGCCCGTTGCCTGCTGCTATGCAGTAATGCTTGAGGATTTCCCGCTCCACCGGGTCCCAAAGAAATACGCCGTCGTCAAAAGAGGACAGCCATATCCGTCCTTCCCTGTCTTCGGCGATACTTGTCATGAAATATCCGTAGAACTCGTCGAGGGACTCGAAACTGTCCGACGATGCATTGTATCGGAACACGCCCCTCGTGGTGGAAGCATACAGATCGTTCCCGGCCCTTGCCACGACATAAACCTTGCAGTCGTCAACCCCTTTGTTGCGCAGATTGCCATAGAGTTGCAGGGACTTGCGCCTGACATCATAACGGTAGAGGCCGTCCTGTGAACCCAGCCAGAGGTATCCGTCTATATAGCAAGGCGAGCAGAGCATACCTTGCAGCCCTGTATCGACCGCTTCCAGTTTATCGGTAGAGAGATTATAGCAGAAGAGACCCTTGCGCCCCGTCGTCACCCAGACCAGGTCGCCACCGTCAGTGGCAAAACCGCTCACGAGCGAGCCCTGCAGGGATCTGCCATATATCTTCTTGAAACGCTTCTGGTCCCGTCCGGAATAGTGGACGCCCCCGTCCTTGGTCCCCACCCAGAGACCACCGCTGCGATCGACGCATACGGTAGTGACCTGACTGTCCGTGAGGGAGAAGGTCTGGGTATCGTCTTCGCCGTACATGGCAGACTCGCCGGAAGCGAGGTCGTAGGCCCACAGACCCATGGATGAGGCAAGCCAGAAACGCTGTCCGGATTCCAGACAGACATCATTCAGCACAACCCCCTTGGGCAGGGAGAAAAGACTCCGCACTTTCCTCCCGGCGGGGCATACTTCGGATATGCCGTGCAATGTACTTACCGCATAGAAGCGGGAAGAATCATTTCCGGCATAGAAGAGGCCCTCGACATCGTCGCCTGCAAACCAGGAAGAGTTCTCGCCGAGGTCGATAGCGTATCTGTTGGAGAAAAGGGAATCGGCGTGATACAGGTTGCGGCGGTATTTTGAAAGCCAGTAACCCCCGGTGCCGTCCCTGAGCAGTTTCCTGAATGAACATGCGGCCTCCTTTCCGGCGCCCCGCAGATAATTCACGAGCGTACGTTCCTCCGGGTTATAGACGAAACAGCCGTCAAAGCCCACAAGCATACGGACAAGACCGTCATCGTCGCAAGAGAGATATGTCACCTTGCCGGTGACGCGAGTGCCGTTGTCCGCTTCGGCAAGCAGAGGCTCGAAGCGGTCTTCGTCCCTCAGATAGCAGCTCACGCCGGCGTCTGTTCCAATCCAGAGGTTCCCGTGCGCGTCTTCCGCTATCTCGTGGATATAATCCGACGCAAGGCCGAGTTCCTCCTTGTACCATATCCGGAAACGCGTGCCGTCATAACGGTTCAGGCCCTTGAACGTCCCGATCCATATATAGCCTCTGGAGTCCTGGAAGATATTGCTGATACCGTCGTATGAAATATCGCTGTTGGCTGTGTGGAAACGTATGAATTCCCGGCCCTGCAATTGTGCGGAGCAGAGAATCAAGGCGAGTACTGCAGTCAAAAACCTCTTCATTGTCCGTTTATTATCTTACAACGATTGCTCCGTCCGATGGCACGGTAACCGTCTTTGCGGGAGCTCCCTTTGGAAGCGTTACTTTATGGGATACCGAATCCGTGTTCACAAGGATGAACGCCGTCTTCCCGTCCCGGTCTTTCCATTCTGCGCCCAGCACCGCGGTTTCTTCCCAATACCGCACATAATTCTTCCTCGGGTTCTTACCTCCGGGAACAAATTCCCGCACGAACTCTCCTCCGAGCACGATGTCGTGAATTCCGGAACGGAAATCCATAAGATTCCTCAGGAATGCCGCTTCCGATGCGAATTTCGGGTCCGTAATCACGAAAGCCCTCACCCAAGCCAACTGTGAGCCATACAACAGCGCCTTAGCGAAGGCGAAGCGATAAGTGCTGGGATCCGTGCCCTCTACAACCTCCGGCGGAGCGGTGAACGCACTGGTTATAACGCGGTCGGAATACACCATGGGGAACACCGGGACTATCTTCAGCGGTCCATGATAGTCATTGTTCAGGCTGTTTACCATCAGCATCATATCGAAAAGATCCGTGTAGCACTCTCCGTTCTCTTCCGTCGTGAGGATCTTCCCGGGACGCAGGTAATCCTTGCGTATGTCACGGATGATGCGCTGGTATCCTTCCAGCCAAAAGCTGCCCCCTCCCCTTGGATGTCCGTGGGAATGACTCCAGCAGGGGGCCGGAATAGTACAGCCTACCTGGTCGATATAGACACCGTCCACGCCATACTGTTCCTGGATGTTGTCCACGAGGGAGCAGATTATGTCGTGCCAGGTCTTGCTGTCCGGACAGGTGACAGAATTCACCACTCCCGAAGTGCGGTACACTTCTGTATAAAGATTGCCGTCCAGCCTGCGGGCCGATTCCTTCGCTCCGTCCTTGATCCTGTAGCTTTCGGAATGAGGATCCCAGAGGCGTCCGTTGATGTACGGGGTGACATGTACCCCTTTCCGGTGTATTTCGGCAATCCTTTCGGCAAAGCCCGGGCGTGCCGGCAGAAACTCGGGATAGTGGGTATCGTATTCTATCTGATGCCACCAGTACCAATGGGCGCTCAGATGGGGACCAAGCAGGTCGGCAGCCCGGTCCAGGGCTGCGAACTCATCATCTACCGTCTTGAGACGCACCCAGGCTTCGGTATCCAGAAGCCACTGCGCGATTCCGTCCTGACGGTTCTTGATCTTGCGTTCCTCCCCTCCCCAAGGCAGCGTATAGGAATAGGGCTTGTACCAATGCTTGAGCGCGTGTTCCCAGCCTTCGCGGTCGAAACCGAGGTTCGCTTCAAAGGGAAGAGTGAATCTGCCGCCGGAAATCCAGGCTTCGCTGCAGGGAACATCCAAGGACAGGTGCAACGCACCGTCGCCGTCCACGCTATAGTCCTTGCGGCTGCCTGAGGGGTCCTCGGTACCAAAGTACACGGCGCCGGAGGGATTGTGGACCATCATGAACTGCATCGAACTTGTGGGATACACGGCGGTGTGACCGGCTTCGGAAAGCGGAGCCTCCAGCCCCCATCCTTCCGGGATGATCACCTTGGCGTCAGAAGGCTTCTCCAGAACGAGCCGCGGGTAGTTGGCATCGGTGACGATCCAACCTTCCGGCAGTTCGGCTTCCAGACCGAAATAAATCCTGTCACCGTCGTCGGGAAGACTGACCGTCGCCCTTAAAGGATAAAAACCGTCATAGTCCAGTCTGAGGAACCAGGTGAAGCAGATTTTCTGCAGGCTGCCCTCCCTGGTCTGCTCGGCGCCCTGATACCTTGCCACCTTGGGGCGGTAAAGCGGGGTTTCCCCCATCGGACCAAGCAGGGAGAGATGCCAGAAATCAATCGAACCGCCGCCTGCCAGCTTCTGTCCGTCCATGACAATCTCTTCGCTTGCAAAGACATCACCGCCGCTGAACGCTGCGCGGATTTTCCCATTGTCGAGCACATAACTCTCCCGTGCCGACATGCTAAAAAACGTCAGCAATGCAAATGCAATCGTTGTCAGTATCCTACGCATGGCTCGCATCAGAAATTACGTTCTTTCAGGCAGGCTTCAAGCTGCTCCTTGCTCATGTTCAGTTTTCCCTGATAATTGCGCACCCATTTAACGAAATGCTTGTTCATCTCGTCGGTCCAGGCGCTGTCGATTTCGCCGGCGGTGTAAACATGGGACTTTATCATCTCTTCGCCGAATTCATCGGTAAGTTTCGTGAATTCCGAGGTGATTACAATGTGTTCCACCAGATGCGGGGGGATGAAGAGCACGGCGCCGGGTTTTGCCAGGACCGCGTCCCCCGGAAGGACCGTGGCGTGGCCGATCCTGATTGGAACATTATAGTTCACAAGTATCGTCTGGCGCATGTAGGACGGATCATAGTTCTTCATCCAGATATTCAGCCCGGGGATACGGCGCAGGCGCTCGATGTCGCGGATGTTGCCATAGGTGATGAGGCCGTTGCCCGTCTTTTCAAACACGCCGCTGCCAAGGTTCGAGCCCACGGCCGTACCCAGAAACTCCTTATTGTAGGTGTCTGCGACATACACGTCGCCCTTCACCAGCGAATTAATAACCCAGGACACCGTGCGTTTCTGCTGCCACATACGGCCTTCCTTCTTCCCTTGCTCGATGATCTCGTTTTCAAGGTCCGGGCGCAGGGGCATGAACTGGGCGGTGACGGCGCGGCCCGTCATCACGGCATCCTCGGTGTTGTGCAGGAGCATCCAGTCGCCTTCGTACTGGTTCTGGTATCCGAGTTTCATCAATTCGGCCCAGCATTCCTCGATGGTCACGTGTTTGAGGCGCTCCAACAGTTCATCCGACACCTTGGGACGGCCGTCCTCGAAGCGTTCTCCTGTCCATTCAGCCGTGAGAGCCTTTATATATTCGGGGGATCCCGCTATGGCCTGGGCCGACATCCTCATCGGCAGCAGCACGAGGGCTGCGATGCTAAAAATCGATACTAATCTTTTCATTATACTTCAGTTAGCCATTATCATAATAAGGGATAAATATGCTTCCAGATACTGTCGGTAAGTTTCTGCTCGTTGGAGCAGAAGGAAGTCACCACGACGACAGCGTCTTTGTCCGGAATGACGATGACCCATTGGCCGTGGGCCCCCGCCATCCTGTATGCATTGTGTGTCAGACACCAGAACTGGTAGCCGTAGCCCTGTCTCTTGTCGTCCCGGGGCAGGTTTTCAATCTGGGCGGGAGAGAGTTTTCCTTCTTCGTATTGAAGTATGTGGGCGGACGTAGCGTCATGGATGTAAGCAGGGTCGAGAAGCTGTCTGCCCTTCCACCGGCCTTCCTGAAGAAGGAACTGGCCCGCCTTGGCCAGGGATTCCGGACTCAGGAAAAGGCCCCAGCCTCCCGCGCGGTAGCCATCCGTCGTTTTTTCCCAGTACCAGTCTTTTATGCCGAGCGGCTTGAACAGCCTTTCGTCAAGGTAATCGCCCAGGTCGCGGCCCGTAACCTTGCTGACTATTACGCCCACAAGGTAAGTATCCATCGAATTGTAATGGAAGCGCGAACCCGGCTCGAAGTTTATCTCAGTCGAAAGGGTCTCACGTATGGGATGGGCGATTTCGCCGGTTCTGGTTTGGTATATAATGTCCTTGGCGAAGCCGGACGACATGATGAGGAGGTCCCGTACCGTCATCTCTGCAAGCTGCGGTGAGATCTCCTCAGGAAGATCCTCAGGGCCGAAAAAGCCGACCACCTTGTCATCCAGGGCGAGCAACCCGTCCTGAATGGCAAACCCTGCGGCGATGGAAGTGAAACTTTTGCTTGCACTCCAGAGAATGTGTCTGGAAGTCAGGCCGTGGGCCGGATCGTGACGGTCATAAATCAGTTTCCCGCCTTTAAGGACGACGAGAGAATGCAATTCGTCGGTGGTGCGTATGGCGCGGATATCATTGAATACCTTATCGAATTCAGTGTCGTATTTGCCGTAATCGGCCGATTTCTGCAGTCCGTTGCAAGCTGCAAGGACCGCCTGCATGACAAACAGGACGATTATTCCGGTGATTCTTCTTTTCATTTTCTCTGCCTTACTCAAAAACCATTTCTATTCTGGACAACTGGATGTTTATTTGCTCCATGAACAAATAAAGCGGCGTATTCGGGGCGACATCGACATAGCACCTAGTCATCTCCTTGTTCGGGAATCTTTGTAAAGGTACGATATCTTCCGGAATCCTGTCTCCTTCCATGACGTCAGACGACGACAGGCTCAGTGACTTGCCGGAGACGGAGTCTCCCTGGAGCACCCGCACTCCGAGAACCTTAAGGGACATCCCCGTAATGTAAGGGAGCCGGAGGCAGCTTTTGGCCGCATCGAAACGCAGACACTTTACTCCGTCCACTTCAGTAAGATAGAACTTGCCGCCATTGGGATTCGGCATTATGCTATACCTGCCGCCGTCGAAGGAATACGAGTAGCTGTAGGCTGAGGGAGCCGTCGATGCTGAAGGGAGGGATGGAGTGAAACTGACCGTATTGAAATCTATGACGATGGTCTTCTGAACCGATGTCATGCAAGTGATTCCCGACAGTTTTCCCGCTTCCAGCACGCTTGCTGCGGTATTCCGTGATACGACAGTCCTGGAAAGGGGGGCATCCGAGCAACGGATGCTGAATTCATATCCTTTGGACAGTTCGCCGGGGGCGACGCAGAAATAGAAAAACTCGCTCTTCCCCTTCGTAATGGTACAAAGCGGAGCTCCGGTATTGGAGCATAACTCGATGGTGCTGCTGCCGTGATTCTCCGGGGATGTCACGGGATTGGCCGGATCCTGCATATCGATTGCCACATCCCCGGCAAGACTCTCTCCTCCTATAGCCGAAAGAGCGACGGACTCCACAACTATCGGCAGAGTTCCCTCGCATTTGAGCTCAAGGCTCAGCACGGAACAGGCATAACGGAAATTCAGATTTTCATTCTCGGAGAATGCTGTCAGCAACACCGCTTCCGGATCGAAAGAGCCTGCCTTGTAATGCTGGACGGCAGGGATTGAACTATGGATGATATTGCCGGTCAGAGTGTTGTCCTTTCGGTAAGGTATGACCGCATAGGTCCCCGACACCTTGTCGGAATCACCTGACGCAGGGCATTTGAAACTGATGGGGCCGGCCGGAGACTTGTCTTCTCCGGTGAAAACCGCTTTGCTGTTTGCGGAGCCCCTGTAAAAAACGCTGAGCAGATCGGAGCGGTTCCAGACTGTCTTGAGTCCCGGATCCAGCGACACTTTGGAAGCTGCTCCGGCGCAACTGACCGTCATACGGACGGCGCCGTCCTCTTCCGGCGGAACAACCTGTCTCTCACAGGATATCAGCAACGCCAGCATTGAAAATGCGTATAGTACTTTATTGCCCATCTTTCCTACGTTGTGATTCATACAATGAGACGGAGCCCCCGTCTATCCAATAATTGTTTCCGGTGACGAAGGGGCTTTTGACATCATAGCCAGCCCCTGCCGAGCAGGACCAGAAAACCTGATTCGTACCCTGCCAGCCGTGTCCCGTTCCCGAGAGCCCTGTATTCCTTGCCGCTATCGTCGCGTTCGTCGCGACATGGTCGTAAAGCGTTCCGGTAGCCCATCTCTGATGAGGTCCCACATCGGCATAGGCATTCTTTCCTTCGCAATACAGGAAAACGTTGGGCCCGGGGACTCTCGGGCCGGTGACGAACTGATGACGGTCGAAATTGCTCTCGCAGTCGCGCACAATGCTCTGCTGCCCTGCACTGATATGGAATGCATAACGGAGTCCTCCGATGACATATCCGGCAGGTTCCTGCTGACAGCAATCCTGAACGCTTATATTCTTGGCCCCGCCGGCAATGGCTACGGCCGATTCGCTGAAATACCAAGTCTCAACATTCTTCACCCAGCAATGCTCGGCGCCATAGAATACGATCGCGGATACCGCGTGATAGACATCCCCCTTGACTTCGCGCCCGTTCACGATGTAATTGCGATCCTCGTTGTAATCGGAAATCAGCTTAAGGTTTTCCACACCGCATTCCCTGACTCTACGGGCATTGCAGGGCCGCACTACTCCGCCTCCATACTCGGACGTGACCGACATCACCAGGGGTATGTCGAAGTATATCCTGTTTCCTACTACAGCCTTTACCTTACGCTCCCATCGCATGGAATATGCGTCCGGTTTCCAACAGCCGTCTTCTCCGAGATATTCCGCCGACATCTGAAGGTCGTCTATCCATTTCTGGGTTCCCGGCCTGTAAACAACCACATCCTGCCCGGGACTGAAAGCCGACGCATCATGCACGGTAACGAAAGAACTGCCGCAGAAAGCATCCTCCACTATATTCGAACCTTCCCCTTCAGTGGTGGAGAAAGCCGAATTCAGGCCAAGACCGGCCACCCTCCACGGCTCGGAATGATCCTCGATAAGGACATCGTCCGTGTTCCGTATCGTGGTCCTGCTCATCAGGAGCAGGCTTGTTCTCACCACCCTTTCGGACTTGCTGACACCTATATTTATAAGAGGCCTGACACAGTTGAAGAATGAACTGTCGGATGTAGGCGGCACATCTTCAATGGGTACTGTTCCGCGTGCGAAGATCTCCGTCCCGAGATCTGGGGCGCCGCGCAGGATTATCCCGTCCCTGTCCACAATCAGAAGTCCGTCCACTATGTAGCGTCCCGGGCGGAACTGTATCACGCTGCCGTAAGGAGCATTGTCTATCGCAGACTGGATTACTTCGGTGGCGTCTCCGCCTATTTCTTCGGGAGAGGGCAGCTGCACCACATTGGCATAATCCGGGAAAGAGTCATCGCCATAATGGTAACCGACCCTGCTGAAATCCGGAATCGTGTCGGCAGCCAGCTGGATGTCCTGGGTCTGCGGTACAAGTTCCGTAAAGCCGTCACCCTCCGCCGTATGATTCTTCACGGGACGGGTCGGATCATCCTTGCCTCCGCAGGAGCAGATCAGCAAGGCCGCAGCCGACAACGGAATCAAATATTTGTCAAATACCCGCATAAGTCAATATGAACTGTACACACATTTCAGAATTGCAAACCAGGGAGAGCTCCGTCCCGACAGCGACAAGGCCGGTGAGGTCGATCTTTGTAACAGTACCGGAATCCGAGTCCGCACGGGTCCTGCTGCAACTTCCCAGGACTTTGCCCTCGGAGTCCACCACGCTGTAGGTGCGCGACGAGGTGGAATAAGAATAAGTCACATCCACTTCACCCAGCACATATCCATCGATGGAAGGCAGTTTCACCGGAGTGTTCCTGGCCGCGCTGAGCGTTTTGGCCCAGTTGGCTACGGCACCATTGAAAACATATTCTTCCTTGCCTTTGAGCCAGAAGTCCACCGCCTGGAGCGTAGGATAGATCGAATTGGTCCTTGCGGGAAGGGACAGAGTGTCGCCGGCGGCGTTCACATAGCGGAAATTGGCGGCATTGGTACACTCCAGAACCAGGATCTTGAATGCTGCCTGGGTTATAACTATCTGTATGGGCTCCAGGGATTCATCCTCCGGAACGATTTCCGCGTGATAAGTCACCGTTTCGGGGTTTCTGTTTGCAGGGAAACTGAAGTTGATCAGGTGACGCAGCGGCCCGTCGTCCACCGTTTCAAATGCCAGACCTTCTTCCGCAAGGCGGATCTGATAGTCCAGGTTCGTGGTGAGTAAGAGCGAAGCCGATACGGACGATGACGGCAGGTTGAACTGGGACTTGTCCACCTGGAATTTCTTCTCCATCCCCGCCTGGACCAGCCGGAAGTCCAGCTTGCTCCCGAACACCGTCCACTGCTCCGGGTCATCCACGTCCAGCTCTTCCTCCGTGGAGACGGAATAAGAGAAAGACCTGGTATCGAATGAAGGGTTCTCCGGAACGGTGATATTCACAAATCCGTTACCCGAACCTTCACGGACATCGGGAGCGAGGCCCCTGTCCGCCGAAATTTGCCAGGGCACATTGGAATTTATCAGCAGGAAGACCGTGCCTCCGTCAGCTCCCACCTCGGCAGCAGAAGCGGAAGCCGAGAAATAATTATAGCACTTGGCCTTCGGCGTCGAATCTTTGGGATCCTCGACCGTACAGGCCAGCAACGCCGGAAGCAGAATCAGCAAGCTTGTCTTTTCAATGAGTTTCATATATCCAAACGCTCATTTGTGTTTCTCTTTCCTGCGCATGCCGATAATAAGGAAGGAATTCAATATTCCGGTCCGTATCTGTCAGGCTTACGATTCCCGGGCTCTTTTCACGTGCCACGAAATTATCGGAGACAGATATTTCAAGGGAACGGATGTCCTTTGCGGAGAGAGGCAGGGAGGTGCAATAGACGAAGGGTCCCCTCTCTACTGCGCATCTGCCCGCAAGCGTTTCAGCCCTGGGATCCGCCCGGACGAAGCGGACGGGCATATCCAGTGTCAGCTCAACCACGTCGCCGTCTTTCCATTTCCTGTCTAAAACCGCATAGCCTTTGACTGTTTCATATCCGCATTTCACACCGTTGACCTTTATCTCAGGCGGGATGGCGGAATCGTCTGAATAGCTATAAAGTCCGCTGGGAACCGGGTGACCGCAGGCCCACCCGGGGATGCGGATACGCAATGCCATGGATTTACGGGGTGCCTTTTCAACAGTCAGCCGCACCGCTCCTTCCGCAGGATATGAAGTTTTGCAGCTGAGTTCTATCTTCTCCCCGCCTGCGGTTTCGAAAGCACCGTGTCCGGACTCGAAAAGGTTTACATAGACACCGTCGCACCCTGTCGCATAGGCATATGAGGGCAGCGAAAGGATGAACCTCGCAAGATTGGTAGGGCAGCAGGATGTCTCGAACCACGCACGCCGATGTGTTCTCCTGAGCCCGGATGACGGCTTCTTCCTCAACCATTCCCTCTGCCACTCGTAGGTTTCCGGACTGCATTGCAGCACATTCGCATAAAAGAACAGCATGCCGTCATCTGACAGCCCGTGCAGGACCGAGTTGTAGAGGGTGCGCTCGAAGACATCAAAATACCTCCCCTCGCCCGTAAGGCAGAACATTCGATAGTTCCACATACAGCTGCCCACGGACGCGCAGGTTTCGCAGTGGGTGTCGGAATCGGGCAGATACCAGGCTTCGCCGAAGCTCTCCCCGCTCAGATGGCTTCCTATTCCCCCGTGAAGATGCATTTTCCTGCCTACTACGTCATTCCAAAGGGAATCAATCGCCGTCCTGTAGGCGGCATCCCCGCGCAGGGCGGCAATATCGGCCATCGCCATATAAAGATAAACGGCGCGGACGGCGTGCCCGACAGCCTCATACTGTTCGGTCACCTTTTTGTGATTCTGCCTGTAGGTGGTAATCTCCCCGTCTCCTCCCCGGCATTCCAGAAGGTAATAAGCGAGGTCGAGATAACGTTTGTCCCCAGTGGCACGATAAAGGCGCACGAGGGCGGTTTCTATTTCTTCATGTCCCGAAACGATCTTCCGTCCCGGCTTAAGGAAAGTGTCGTAGAGAAGGTCCGCATTACGTTTCGCGATATCCAGGAAATCGGTCTTTCCCGTGGCATGATAATGAGCGACGGCGGCCTCGTACATGTGGCCCACATTATACAGCTCATGGCTATGGAAGATGTTGCTCCATCTCTCACTCCCGGCTTTTTCATCCACATGGACACAACCAGAAGTGCGTATGGTGTAGAGATAGCCGTCCGGTTCCTGAGCGGCGGCCACCAGGGCGATCAGGCTGTCCATATAATGGTCGAGAACGGGGTCGTAATCGCAGGCAAGCGCGTAGGATGCCGCTTCCATGACCTTGTAAACGTCAGAATCGTCGTAGCGAAGCCCGGTGAATTCGCTGCTGTCCAGACCCGCCGCACGGGCGAAATTGGCAATCCTCCCGGTCTCTTCGCATTTGCGGAAAGCGAAAGGAAGGGTGTTCTCGCGCACCACCTTCCCCCTTTCCGCCAGAAGCCCGCCGGAGAAACGGACGCTTTCTAGAGGGACTCCCTTATATGTATAGTCGCCTTCTTTCCCCGTGCAGGAAAGGATCAGTGCCGAAGACAACAGCATAAGATGGAAAAACCTGTGCATAGTTTCTTATTCTCTTGAAAAATCATTCTTGTCCGAAAGGGACATCGCGGAATTGGCCGTAAGTTCCTCCTTGGGGAACTCGCAGAGAAGGGCGGCGCGAACCTTGTTCATGTCGTCCGCAAAGTCGTAACGGAAGTCGCTGCTCCCGAAAAATACCTGCATATAATTTTCCCCCTGATCGCCCATCGTATCGAAGAAAGCGTTCCTCGCATCGAGGATATTCTCCTTGAACCAGCTGGCTCCGAGACGGCGCACTTCATAGAAGGAATGCCCCTCGCAGCAGAGTTCCAGAAGCTTGTCCCAGACGATTTCGTCCACGCTCACGCTCGTCCAGGCCGGGGTGCCGCCGCGTTTGTGCACCGCATTCACAAGGTCCAGTGCATCGTCCTCGTGCCCGGTATGCATGGCAGCCTCGGCCGCTATGTAATACACCTCTGCCAGACGCATATAGTAGTAGTCCGCCACGTCGGGCTTTCCCTGATAGGTAGGGGTGAGGTATTTCCTGAAATACGGCATGGAGTTATTCTGGACCGCGGCGGGATATATGGTTGTCGCCTTCGTAGCGTTGCAGGGGATATAGGAAGTTTCGATGAGCGCCACTTTCAGCCTCGGATCCAGGCAGGCCGTGTATAAGGAATCCCTCGGGCCCGTGACCAGGTTTCCCGTCCCGTCGTCAGCATAGCGACGGCACCATTCGTTGAAGAAAAAGCGGCTGGGGCGTATGTTCCCGGAGCGGGAGACCGTAGTCCAGTTGACCTCGGCAACGACGTCGGGAGGGAAAGTAGGCAGGGTGCGGGTGGCGATGTAGTTGCCGGAAGTAAAAGCCTCCGACTGCACCGTAATGATGCGTTCGTCCAGATTCCAGCAGTCCCTTCCTCTCGAATCCGTGTAGCCTTCCGTCCATTTGAAGAGGTCGGAATAATGCTCTGCAAGCTTGTATGGCCCGTGCTCGATCACATCCTTGGCCGTCTCGTAGCAGATTTCCCAGGCTTTGGCGGAGTCGGTGCCGATACCGTCCGCCCCGAACACCGGAGTCCGACCTTCCTTGGAAGGATCGTAGAAATTGTCGTCTTGCGGGACCGTCAGAAGCGATGCCATCTGGAGATAGGCGGCAGACAGGAGGGCCCTCGCGGCCCATTTGTTCGAGCGGCCCTGATATGGCGTCAGTTCCTCCACCTTCGCGGCATCCCGCATGGTGGAGAAAGCATCCTTGAGGTCTTCCACTATCTGGTCATATACCTCGTAATAAGGAGTGCGCGGTTTCGCCGAAAAATTGTTTTCATTAGGGGTAAGCGACAGGGGGACATCGCCGTACAGGCGCACTGCGGTGAGATACAGAAGCGCCCTATACATCTTGCACTCCCCTTCTATCTCCTTTTTGAAAGATTCCTCTACAGGGCTGTCAGGGAGATGGTCCAGCAGGACGTTGCACCTGTTGATCGCCGAGTAAATATTCCCGTAAAGCTCGATATTCAGACTCATCGAGGTGTAGGTCATATTGGTGAGGATGCACTTCCAGCGGTTGTCTTCCACGCGGTTCGTGGTGCCGCCGAAATGCACCAGCCCGGAACAGGACTCCAGGTTCTCGGGATAGTCCCTCAAGAAGAAGTTGAGGCTGGCTTGGATACCGCGCATATTCGCCTCCAGGGAGCTTTCCGTACCGTATGTCGAAGTAAGCGACGTTGTCAGATGTTCATCCAGGAAAGAGCAGGACGACAAGACAAGCGCGGCAATTGCATATATGATGTTTCTCTTCATTGACATACTCGTTTAGAAAGTGAATTTGACGCTGCCGTTGTATGCGCGGGTGTTGGGATAGGAGCCTGCATCGACGCCCATCCTGCGGATATCGGCTCCGAAACTGTTTACTTCAGGGTCCCAGCCGCTATAGGAAGTGAGCACGAAGAGGTTGCTGCATGACACGCCTACGGAAAGGGCCTTCACAAAAGAGGTATTGCGCTTCCTGAGAGGTATCTTGTAGGACAGGGCAAGATTCGCGAGACGGAGGTAGGAGCCGTCTTCCACATAACGGTCCGTTATATATGCATTGTCTTCGGAATAGCCGAGCGCGGGATGGCGGCCGCCAGGGTTGGTCTGGGACCAGGCGTCGCGATATGCTTCCGTACGGATATTGCGGACCCAGTTTTCGGTGGAGGTGCTGTTTGTATTCAGGTCCGATGTCAGGTTGTGATTGTAGATGTCATTGCCGTAACAGCCGTTGAAATCGGCGGAAAGCGTCAAGTTCTTCCAGCTAATGGAAGTATTGAAGCCGAAGGTAAAATCCGGGTTGGGGTCCCCTATGATGGTGCGGTCGTCATCATCGATGCTGCCGTTCCCGTTGAGGTCCAGATACTTGACGTCGCCCGGCCGCGCTTTGGCCCCGTCTCCGAATCCCGGCCAGTCCTCACCCGCCTGGACGATGCCGGCGGATTTGAGGCCGTAGAACTGCCCGAGGGGCTGTCCTTCGATAAAGATGTTGAGGACCGCTATGTTGGATGAAGATGCACGGATGGTGCCGCCCCAGAAATAGTTCACATCCCTCCTGTCTCCGGGCGCGATGTAGATTTCCCCTCTCTGGATATCCCGGCCGATGGAGGTGATCCTGTTGCGGTTCAGGGAAATGTTGCCCCCCAGGGACCAGGAGAAATTGCGGATTTGCAGAGGCACCGTATTGAGGGAGAACTCGATGCCCCGGTTGTTGATGGTTCCCTGGTTTACCCACATCGTGCTGAATCCGCTGGAGCGGGCGATCTGCTTTTGCTGCAGGAGGTCGCGCGTGAGCTTGTTATAAAGGTCGATACTGAAGGCAAGGCGTCCTTTGAAGAAGCCCATATCCAGGCCGAGGTTGTACTGCTCGGTCTTCTCCCAGCGGAGGTCGCGGTTGGCGATGCCGTCGAGATATATCCCTATCTGCGAATGCGATTCGTTGTAGGGAGAATGGTCGGGCACCCTGGCGCTTGAGAAAGTGGGAATTGTAGCATAGGAAGACATGGACTGGTTACCCACGATTCCCCATCCGGCGCGCAGTTTCGCCTGCGATATCGCAGGGACGTCGAACCACTTTTCCTGGTTGATACGCCATGCGAAGGAGAAGGACGGGAACAAGCCCCATCGGTTGGCGCCGTGGAAATGGCTCGAACCGTCGGCCCGCAAGGTGGCCGTGAGTATGTAACGCTCGCGCCAGTTATATACGGCCCTTGCATAGAAGGACATTATCTGATAGGCCGTCTCAGCGAAGGAGAATGTGCTGAAGACGGGGTCGGCATTGCTTATCGCCGCAGCCTTGGCGGCATCCTGGGCAAGCCACCAGCCTTCATTATAGAAAGTACTCCTCTTGTTGCCGGAGAGACTCATTCCGAGAGTCCCCGAAAGATTGTGCCAATTGCCAAGGGTCTTTTTGAACATCAGAAGGTTGTCCCAGTTCCAGTTCAGGATATTCATTCCCGTATTGTTGGCAAGGGAGCCGGACAGACGGCTGATTCTTTCCCCTTTGTATTTTTCCAGCCTTGAGCTGCGCCAATCGCCTCCGAGGGTGGTCTTGAAATCGAGCCATGGAAGCACTTCCCACTGTGCATATATGCTCGGAGTCAGCCTCAGTTCCTTTTTGTTGCTTACAAAATTCTTGAACCAGCGGTTGGGCGTGGCGGTTATGATTTCGTCGTCGTCATCATTGTCGGTGACATCCGTAGAGGAGTACGGAGGGGATGCAACGATGCTGCGCATCCAGCTTCCGGCCGCAGACACATTGGAAGCGTTCGCATTCTGGGAAAGGTCCGAAGATGAGAAAGCCAGGTTGACCTTCGCTCCCACGCTAACCTTGTCGAAGAGTTTTCTGTCCAGGTTCAGACGCATTGAATACTGTTCGAATCCTGTGCCGCGGACGGCTCCCTGAGTGTTGTTGTATCCCATCGTGAACATATATTTCACCGCATCCGGACGACCGGAAACGGAGAAATAATAATTCTGCCTCACCGCCAGGCGGAAAGCATAATCCTGCCAGTCCGTAGGATACACTTTCAGATTGCCTGTCCTGCTGTCGTATATCCTTTCCAGCGCCGCCAGGCAGCCGTTGTCCTGCAGGTATTGCGAGTATTCGTCGAACTGCAGCACATCTATCCTCTTATTCACCTGGCAGATGGTGGCTCCTGCGCTTACATTCACCGTCATCTTGTCTTTCTGGGCGCCTTTCGTCGTAATGAGGACGACTCCGTTTGCGCCCTGGGAGCCGTAGATTGCCGTTGCGGAGGCATCTTTCAGGATCTCGATGGAGGCGATATCCTGCGGATTGATTCCGCTGAGACCGTTGGTCTCCTCGGCGATTCCGGCCTCCGTGCCTCCCTGGGTAAAGCCTCCGGCAGCAACAGATGCTCCGTTGATGATGATGCCGTCCAATACGTAAAGGGGTTCGGTGCTCCCGTTGAAAGAACTTAATCCGCGTATCCTGATGCTCACGCCGCCGTCCGGCGAAGCTCCATTGTTGAGAACCTGTACTCCGGACACACGCCCCGCAAGCAACTGGTCTATGGAAGTACTCCGGGAAGCATCGGCCTCATCCACCTTGAGCGATGCCACGGAACCTGTCAGGTCCGAACGCCTCATGGCGCCGTAACCCACCACCACGATTTCGTCCAGCTGCAGGGCATCTTCTTCCAGCACAATGTCTATCACGGCACGTCCGGACACCTGTTCGCTGACGCTCTTGAAATTGAGGCATGAGAATTCCAGGACGGCCCCTTCCGAGGGGACCTGGATAGAATACCTGCCTTCGGCGTCGGTAATGGCATGTACCGAGGTATTGCCCTTGAGCATTACCACTGCTCCGGGAACCGCTTCCTTCTTGCTGTCCGTGACCACGCCGCGCACGGTGATGCCGTCTCCCGCCGCAAAAGCCAAAATGGAAGACAGGAGCAATATGACTGCCACAACCGCCGATTTAATGCTGAGTTTGTTCATACTGCCATCCTCCTACATTTTTAAGCTTAAACCGATAATTACCGACGGCCGCGTGTACAAGATGTTGTAGCCGCAGAGATTGTAGCCGGAAAGGCTCAGCGAAAGCACTTTCACCGCAGGGCTCCGCAGAGGGATGTCATACGAGAGCGCCACCCTGCCGAGACGTAGGAAATCTCCTTTCTGTACATAGCGGGAAGTGAGCATGGAACGATGCTCGGAGCGCATCAAGGCATTGTCCACGACATTGAATCCGAAAGCGAAGTCCGCATCCAGGTCCAGCGTGAACCCAAGGTAGCGGAGCGTTGTTCCGAAACCGCCGTAAGACTCCGGCAGGCTATTCCCGAGCACCACCCGGTCCGAATTGTCTATCCGTCCGTCAGGCACTATGTCCTTATAGTACCCGTCGGGACCGACTTTCCATCCGACCAGAACACCTACAGGGCAGGCGGCCACATAAGGCGAGTCCGGTTCAGCGACCTCCGTCACTTGCGTGCGGGCTTCGGTAATATTTCCCCTGACGGTCCAGCTGAGATCCTTGTTCCGGATTACCGCCGCGGCGAGGCCGATTTCAAATCCCCTGACGGTAAAATCGGAACTGCCGGAAGAATGCAGCTCCGCACCGCCTTTCTTCCATTTGCCGTCGGTATCCATATATCCCGAATCGAAGATGTCCCAGGCATCCTCCATATAGCGGTCGAAGAAGCCTCCTTCCAAGCCGATGCGGCCAGCAAGGAACCCTGCATTCAGCCCGGCGTTCCACTCGCGCAGACGTTGGGCCGAGCGGGCGTTGAAATAGTTTCTGCGCGACTTTTCTATCTGCGGGACAGCCGCCGTCCCCATTGCGGTTCCGAAGAAAGGATACATCAAGGACTTTTCGTTGCCGCTGTATCCGAAACCGCCGGAAAGGCGAAGCTCCGATACCGTTTTGGAGGATTTCAGGAAGATATTGCGAAGGTCAGTCCATATTTCCGCGGCAGGATACTTGTCGATGCGGCCGTCGAAAGCGTCCAGGGTCTTGTCGGCGCGGAATACGACACCGGCCCCGGCCATATCGCCATAAGAATAGTCCGCGCGCGCAAACGCCGCTGCGTGCGAGGGCGCTTCCTCAAAGACAAAGTTCGGACGGACACTGTTGGACAGGGAGATACCCATGGCCTTGAGTTCCTCGGCCAGGTAATCGTTCGCCGCCAGCGAATTGTAGGTATTGAGTCCGCCGTACCATTCCACGCCGGCACTTGCGCTGACGCCGTTCCTTGTCCCGAAATAGCGCTTGAAATTGAGGCTGCTGTTCAGGTTGCAGGACAGCGCCTTGTTGTTGGTAATACCTGAAAGGCCGTTGAGGGCGGCTCCTGTGGCGTTGCCTGTTCCGTACCAGATGAATCGGGCCGCACTCTTGTAATCGGCCCCGAAGATTGTAGTCCAGTTCAGCGACTTGAAGATATTCAGCCGCATCCAGGCCGATGCACTCACCCCGTAACGTTTTCCGTTGTCCTGGTAATCGGCGATGGATGTACCGGAGTTGTCGAAGCTGCCGATTCCTCCGAAGATGCTGGTACCGAGCCACAGGACTTTGGATGATTTCGTCTCGAACGAACTGCGGAAACTCAATTCGTCCAGACCGATACCGTCCGCTCCGGCGGCATAATTCCTATAAGAAAGGGATGTGTTGAATGAGGTGTTCCTTCTGGTCGAGCCGGCGTTCAGGTAATGGTTGTGCAGCAGGCCTCCGCCGGATTCGTATCCTACATTTGAATTGAGACGGAAACGCAGTTCCTCACCCTGCGGCCGGGCAAGCCTTGTCTTCACCACTATCACGCCGGCGGCGCCGCGGGAACCATAAACTGCGGTTGCGCTCGCGTCCTTGAGTACTTCTATGCTCTCTATATCGTAGGGAGAAAGGTGGAAGAAATCATTTACCGCTTCCACCGGTCCCACTTCCGGATAGTTCCAGAACGGGTTCAGATTGATGTTTGACGAGTTTTCCATCATCACTCCGTCCACGACCAGAAGAGGCTGGCCGTCGCCACGGAGGGTTGCGGTTCCGCGGATGTCCATGCGAAGCCGGGAAAGCGGACCTTTTCCGGTGCGGGTCACACTCAGCCCGGGCACTTCCCCCTCAAGGAGTTCCGCCAGCCTGGTGGCGGAGGCCTGAACCGATCCGAGCGAGTCGGGAACTACCTTGACCGAATCCGCATACGAAGACATGGGGACTGCAAAAGAGAGCAGCAGCACCGTTATGATGATTCTATTTCTCATTTCACATAAAGTAGTTTCAGGTTGTGCTGCCTCGAAGCGTTGGTAGATATGATTTCGTAATAGGATTTACCGTACTCGGTCCCGTCGAGTTCCCAGGATACGGTTTCTTCTTTTGCCGTCGTCTTCTTGGCCCCGAAGATTGTTCCTGCGGGAGCGTCCGTTATCGAATAAACCTTACCGGTGGCCGCAGTGGTGAATTCCACATAGCCGAGCCTGTAACCTTCGACGGCAGGGAACCTGACATAGCCCTGGCCCAGGCGGATATAACCGTTGCTGCCGGTTCCGGAGATGTTGATCAGCGGATTACATATTCCGAATAGATATTCCTTTTCTCCGGATATGAATTTATAGTTATACACTTCCTCGCCGCTGTTAAGTCCGGTCGTAGTGGTGAAGGGTATCTGCGGGCTCAGGGTATCGGCCGGTTGCAAAGGGCAGGACGCGGCATCGGACACTTTGCTGAAATCCACGTCAATGGTGAATCCGCACCAGTGCCTTACCATAACGACTACGCTCTTGCCGGCATTGGATGCCAGTGACAATTTCACTTTTGCCATAAGACTCTCATCCCCGTCATTGGGCGACATCGTGAAAGGGATCTCGCTTCCCATCCCGCCTTCGCCCGCAAGGGTGGCGAGTTGGAAATCCCTGATATTGCTCTCCAAGACTTCTGCCTTCCATGGCGAGTTGCAGTTGAAACGCAGCCTGCCGGAAGTTGCAGCCGGCATTTCGTTCTGCTGCTCATCTTTCTTGTCCACTCCGATGAATGGCTTGGAGGCAGCCCTTGTCAGGCTGAAACTGACGCTGTCCGTCCCGTCGGTCAGGAACCTTATCACGGCTACGGAAGAAGCGGAGCAGTCGTAATTCGCAGGGGTGCTGATAGTTACCACGGCATTGCCATTTCCACGGTCCGGGGTTATGCTTGCCGTAGTATTGGAAGCCTCCGTGTCCAGTCGGGCCTCCCATGCGGTATTGCACACTATCTTGATCCGGACATCCTTGTCGCTTCCGGCACTGATGTTCACCGCGTTTTCACCTTCGATAGAGATACGGGCTGTCTTCGCGCTCTGGGTTAGGACAATGTCGCGCCTCAGCGAGCCCGCGGTAACGAAACGGATGACGGCGCTGCGGGCTTCCGCGTCCCGGTTCTCCTCACAGGAGAGGACAAGCGCGCCAGTGACCACGGCGCCCTCGGGGTTGAGTCCGTTCTGGGAGACTATTTTCAACCAAGGGGTCCGTGACGCATCCGCTATCTTCGCCGACCAGCTCTCGGAACACCTCACAGGCACAGAAACCTGTACGGTTCCATCCTCTTTGCCAAAGGCCTGCGAGGCATCCGCCGGCACGAGCACGTCGGAAACCTCGAGAAGCTCTTCCGCGGAGCCCATATCCTTCACGAGGCAGGAATGGGCGGACAGCAGAGCGAGAACTATCAATGGAAAAAAACGAAGCTTCATAGCTTATCCGCCATTATAGATCAGATATATCACAGCTTGAACCGTTCACTGTCACGCTGCCGTCTTCGAAAACGATCTTCGGAACTCCGCTGCCGGGTTTCCTCGGCACGAGGACGGATATCACGGTGAGGGACTTGCTCTCGCAGCTCCACTGCAGGCCCTTGGCGCTGCCGGGCTTGCCCTGGTTGGGCCCGTCGGGGTCGTAGTCGCGTTTTGCAAGTCCGTGGATGTAGGCTTCACGGTATTCGAAGTTCATTTCCGACGAAGCGTTCACTGCGATGTAGAGTTCCGCAAAGGGCCTCTTGACGCTTACCATCTGCCCATCGTCCGAAATCGAGGTCTTGAAATCGTGATTGAAGATGAAGAAACGGTGGTCGAAACGGTGAAGCTCTCCATCTTCAGGTATCATCACATCCTTTATGATATAATACCGGCCTTTCGGGACATAGCGGACGGTACGGCTCGCCTGCTTCATGGGAGTGGCGTAAGCGCCCTTCGCTTCATTCGTGAGGATCATTCCTCCGTCCGGCAATTCTTCCTTCCGCACTATCTCGGCGTGGGGATAGCCCGGGCTGGTGAAGTCCTTGAAATTGAAGGGATACAGCTGATCCTTCTCGTCCACGGTAATGATGTTGGCCCTCCAGCTGCGCAGATCGTGCTCGAAACGGATAGGGCTCCTGTAAGAAGCCGACGCCGCGTTGCATATCAGGTATTCACCATAGGCGCCAAGATTCACCGAATTGATTTCTGGACGGCTGTGGATGTAGGTTTTGCTTTCGTATATGCCGTTCATCGCCTTGAGTCCGAGCACCACGTCGTTGTCGCCCCAGCCGCTGCGAATATAACAGTCGCCGCTCTGGAAAGTCGTCATCAGAGGCACTCCAACCTCGTCAGGGCCGAGCGCTTTGACAGGACGGTCGCCATACTTCTGTTTGAGCAGAAATCCGTAATAATTACATTTCTGATGCCATCTTTCATTAACCCAGGCGGCCAGTTTATCCCTGCAGACAACGCTTGCCAGCAGTACGGGCGCATCCTTGACTCCCCACATTTTAGCAGCGCTCGGATTGTCGCCATAGGTTATCCGGAAAGCCCCCGGGCGCCCTTTGGAGTCCTTGCCGAGCAACATTCCGGCCAACCTCCACTGCTGCGATTTGGAAAGGTTGGAATTCTTGAGCAGGGAATCTATCTGCTTAACGCTCATAACCGAGGTTCCCTTGAGGATTGCGCTAACAGGGTAGCCGAAATAGCCATATCCTTCATAGTCGGAGCCGTCCGGGAGGATAGCGTTGTCAACATAGAATTTAAGGCCCGAAAAACCTTTGTCCCATCCCTGGGGATCGTTGAAATACTTCGCCGCATACATGGCTCCAACAGCAATCACCGCCTGGAAATTCCCCATGAAGTCAGTGTGGGCATCCAGCCAGTTCAGAGCTGTTTGATAACCTTTTTCATACCATGCGGACTCGATTGCAGAAATCTCCTCGGCGCTCATATTGCGGCGTACAGCCGCGATTGCCGTACCGAGGCCCTGATTTATGTAAGAAGTCTCGATAAAGCCCTGGGGCTTTTCAGGGATGAGTTTTCGCAGCTCGGCGTGAATCCAGAAATCTATCGGCATCGACGCCGCTCTTGCAAGATGCCCGCGAATGAAGTCGGACACCAGTTCGTTGCCGGTGAAGATATAGACATACGCCAGCGGTTTGAGTTCCTCGCCTATGGTGTAAACATACCTGCGCTTGCTGATTTTGCGCATATCCCAGGCCGATATGGCCGTGATGGCCTTGTTCTGGAACGCTTCCCACTCCGCCTGTCCGTCAGGGTCGTCCTTGAAATAGAAATACAGTTTGCGGAGCATCTTCTGGTCCGCCTCCGGGACGCCGTCGGGATAATACTTGATGTATTTGTCGGTGAGTTTGACATCCGAAGCCGTGATTTGGGTAGGCTTGCCCGGCAGGGGAATGGAGCAATCGTTATAGATCGGGAAACCGGCCCTGCCGGTCGCAGGAACAGTCTGCCCGAAGGCGGGTGTCAGGACCGACAGTGCCAGTGCCGTCAGTGCCGCATATCTGAGAAATGCATTCATTCTGCGAGAATCTTATCGAAGTCAGCCTCGGCTACAATACGGGGCCATCTTTTTATAAAGGGGTCGAAACGGCCGTCCCGGCTCCAGGCAGCCCCGGCAAAGAACTCCGCACTTGAACCGGCGGGGAGAGACAGAAGCACGAGTTCGTCGCTGCCCTGGGATGCGAAACCGCGGAAAGCGGATTTGTCCGCGACTATCACCGTGCCGATGCTTGCGTTCACTCCTTCTATGTCCTCTATGATACTGAGGCTGCAATGTTCTTCATTCTTGCTTATCTGCGGATTGCCGAAGGTGGTAAGGCCGGCTGCAATCACCAGGTCTTTTCCAGACGCCGAGCTGGCAGTGACGGCGGCCTTGTAGAAGTAGGAACCGAGCTTGATGCTGATCGTCTCATTGAGGACGATACTGTCATCATTCGTGACTATGGCGGGATACGAAACGGTGAAGCTCAGGGAATCGGGAGTGGAATAATCTATCTCGAAGCTTTCATAAGGGTCCGGCACAAGCAGGCCGTCCGCAGTCCAGACGCCTATTCCTCCGACACCCCTGTTCTTACCGACATTGTAGAAATCAAATCCTTCGCCGTCATCTTTGTGATAACTGCCTCCGGAGGCCTCTTTTTCATACCATCGGGCAAGGATCGGGTAGTCCACGCGCTTTGCCCAATAGTCGATACCGCTGCTCACCTTGTGCTTCACCTGGCCTGAATACAGACGAAACGCCATCCTGTCGTTTTCCCAGGCGACATCCCCTTTCCGGCTCTCATTGAGAAGTACCACACATTCTGGCGCCTTCCCCACCATCGAAGCTCCGAGCGCGCTGCGTACTTTTTTGATACCCAGCCTCAGGGACTGCCCCAGGGCGAGGAGAGCGGGGCCGAAGGCGTGTTGTTCGTTGCAGTAATAGGCGTGAGATGCATAGGCAGCCTTGCTTCCGTCGCCATAGGCAAGGCATCCTGAGCAGGTGTTGGCCACATTGCCGCATTTGTCGATATACCTGAGCAGGCCGGCGATGCCTTTCTTGAAAGCACCGGTCCATGACTTCGGGAGCACGCCGGATTCTATACCGGAACCAAGTCCGTAAAGCAGAAGGGATGAGCCGGAAATCTCGGTAAAACTGTCCGGCCATGTCATTTCCTGATGCCACAGGCCTTCTTTGTCCTGGTATCGAAGCACAGCCTGGAAATAATCCCGTGCGAGTTCGCACACCTGGGAATAATACTGATTGTCCTTCGGAAGGTCGCGCATCAGGGCGCCGAGCGCCATCGCTCCCCAGCCGTTCCCGCGGCTCCAGCAGTCCTCGGTGATCTGCCCCCGGGACAGATTCTTGACATCCCTCGCCTGATGGGCAAGGCCGGTTGTGCTGTCCCGCAGGTCGCTGAATGTCTTAAGCGTCATCCAGGCTGCATAGTCCACCCAGTCCTGCCTGCCGGCCACAAGCCCGGAATACAGCAGATAAGGTGTCACTGCAAAGACGGGGTCCATGAAAAGTCCGTTCCGCCCTTCAAGGTCCGGCCATGGCGGCAGCATGACCCCGTCGTCGTTCCTGGGTTGGGTCTCGAACATTCTTTCGGCAGCGCCGAGTGCCATGGCACGATACTTTTCAAAACCGAGGAGGAGCATTTCGGGCGCGGCTGTACCGCCGCATTCATAGCTGATAAAAGAGCCATATCCCAGCAACTCTCCGGACTCGAACCTGTCCAATATCCCGCAGGTCTGCTGCAGCCACCATTCGTCTTTTGTCTCTTTGTATAGTTCCGCCAACGCCTGGGTGTACACAGTACCGGCATAGTGTCGCGGATCGATATAGCGCTTGGCGCGTACAGTCACCGACTTGGCAGTGTCGGACACATCCACCCTGGGGGCCGAGCATCCGAACAGGAGGCCGAGAAGGGACAGAGATATGACAGTCTTTTTCATTATTCAGATCCGTTAGGGGTATAGGTAAGGATGAATTTGACGCCCATTTCTTTACTGCATACCAAGTAGCGATCGGAAGAATCGGATACGGCTGCAGAAAGATCTATCTTCGTTTCACCTGTCGTTGAATTCCCCCTCAACACGGAACCAAGAGTATTTGTTCCGTCTGTAATACTATACGTGCGCTCATCACTATGGTGAGCATAGGTAATATTGACTTCCGTCAGTGTGAAACCTGCTATTGTAGGAAGTTTAACCGGAGACTTCGCATTCAAATTGCTGCTACTCCACCTTGCAACAGTTCCGTGGAACAAATAATCTTTGTAGCCAATGAGCCAGAAATCAGTTTCCACTGTACTTCCACGATTGGGCAGCGCTGTCCCATCTCCTTCGCCATAACGGAAATTGCCTGCATTCGTGCAGTCAAGCACGAGATCGCCGGTCTTCCATTCAAGGTTTTGGTCTATCGGTGCTGAGAATTCCTTGATTTTGGAGCGCTTAAGCACGACGGATGAGCTTATGTTGCGGGTGGCCACAGTCCCGTCCGATTTTGTCAATTCCAGGCTGAAACCATTTGCAAGTGTCTGGGGATATACGGCTATGCAGTAATTCGTATTCGGTATAAAAGTACCATTGTCGGATGCCGTCCCGCCCGCACCCAGTTTGATTTCGTCCGCCCCGGGTTTCGAGGGATTCACCGCCCATGTCGGTTCCCCGGAATTATAGGACACGTCGGCCCAGCCTGCAAGGATTTCATTGTTGTTGCCTTTCATTACGATAGAGGTTATCGACTGTCCGCTCAGGGTGAACCTCAGCAGGGCAAAGCAGTTTTTCATCTGCTCCACTTGATACTGGCCCTCGTTCAAACTGATTTGTCCGATGGAAAGAGACGCCGCCTTGGCATAGGAAGCCTTGTTGGAAATCTTCTGGATAGGATTAAGGTAAGCCGTAACTTTGGAGCCGTCGTAACTGTGGCTTGCCAACTGGGTGGCATCACCGGAATGTACTGCAAGTACCGGAGTTTTGCCCGTCCAGCTGTCGGAGGTAAAAACGGCGGTGGCTGATGCGTCGGCATCCGGGTCATTGCTGAATACAACACCGCTGTATTCATCGTCAAACACGACCAGTTTGTCGTCAGAAACCCAGTGTACGGCACCACTTGCCCTCATTATGGATTTCGATTCCGTTCCTGCGATGATGGTCATTTGCCTGCCGGTTTTTACGCCAAGCGTTTCAGGAGCATTTTCCGATTTACTGCAAGCCAGGACGGATGCTATTGCCGCCCCGAGTGCAAAGATTTTAGAAAGATTCTTCATGGCCTGCGTGTTTTAGAAAGTGATAGGATCTCCATCCGTAGTGAAGCCCTCGTTTGTTACCCCTCCCTCGGTTTCATCGAAAGAGACTGCGATAACCGTCTGCGTCGTAATCCTCATTACGAGAGCATCCGGTTCGGAATAAAGTGTTTGTTTTTTCATAATATATCAAGTACTTACTTTCAACATAGCAAAAATACCCTCTCTTAGGCAGATATGGTAGTCCAAACCAATCATTTATCAACATAAGTCAATCAGTCCTCCGGCACGGTGCAAGCGGCAAAAGCGTGAAGCTGAAATCATGATTCCCGGCATGGATCAGATACTTCTCCAAAGGGAGTGCACCCCAGGTATTGATGCCTCCTACACCCATCTGGCGGGCATCCAGATGCACCCAAGTCTTGCCTTTGCCGCGGTCGTCAAGACAGGCCTGCGGCAACAGTTCGTAAGAGTGGTGATGCTTCTGCCAGGTCAGCGTCGCAGGCGGGTGCACATCTCCTGGTTCGTGAATGCTCAGGTCTATCGCTTCGCGGGACAGCGGCAGGGCGGAGCCGGAGAACAAACTGTCCGAGATTGCGTAAAGCCCGTACCCGTCGGCATCGGTCAGTCTGAAATAACGCAGATCTTCGTGATTCCCGGACTCTTGCGGACGGACATATCCCCAGTTATACTGCCTGCCCACATTGCCTGAATAATGGGCGAGGCGGGCCGCAGCCTTGCGGTCACAATAGTTCTCGAAAGGTCCGAGCCCGTAGTAATCCAGCTTGTCGAAGCGCCCCGGCATTGCAAAGGAGATACCCACGCGGAAAAGATCAGGAGCTGAAGATGGTGCGCTCAAATGTCCCTTCACAGAGAGAACCCCACCTTCATGTATATTATACTCCATAACCACACGCACGGAATCCTTCAAGGTATATTCCGCCCGCAGACGTGCAGGGCCGCCACTGCAGATGAGTTCGGAGCCCGAATCGTTCAATGCTCCGTCGAAGTCGAGTTTCTCAAGCTTGAAATGCGGATACAGCCACTGCTCCATCTTGTGATGCAGCATCGCAGCGACGTCATTTTCCGTGACCGGCCGCCCGAAGCAGGGTTCCAGAGGTCCGGCAAGCAATTCCCTCCCTCCTGCGTGCCAGGACGAAAGGAATCCGTCCGATTTGCGAAAACGCAACTCCCAGGATGTTGGAGAGCTCTCAGGCATGTCAGGCTCAGACTTCTTCAGCAGAACCTGCCCCCAGGAGAGCTCCTCACCTTCCTCCAGAAGTCCTTCGGGGCTCTTAAGCACCAAGGAGACATTAAGTACGATTTCACCTTTAAGCTTTTCCAATGCCTTTTCGGAGAAGCCCTTCAGGCGGATGGTCCTGGTTCGCCCGGGTCCTATCCTAAGGCGGTTTACGCTGCCATGCAGCCCGGAAGCGTCCCCGTTGCAAAGCACTTCCCAAAGCAGACGATAATTCTCCAACCCCTTGAAAAAGAATTCGTTATGAAGTCTTATGCGTCCTCTGCATGCTTCCTCCTGCGTGGCCTCGACCAAAATATTGCGATGCATAAAGGCAGCTTCCCAGGCGTGCGGATGCCATTTGCGGTCCGATGTCAGAAGGCCGTTGCAGTGCATGGAGCCCATCCAGGCATCGTAATTATTATAATCGCCACCGATCGCCCAGCCGTCGCCACGGCGCAGGGCCTGGTCGGCAAAATCCCAGATGAACCCACCCTGGAAAGCTTCGTACTTACGGATAAGTTCCCAGTATTCCTTGAAATTTCCGAGGGAATTGCCCATAGCGTGGGCATACTCCTGCAGCATGAAAGGTTTGATCTGGCGGCCGTCCGTGAGATACTCTTCGCAGAACTCCGGGGTGCGGTAATGGTAGAACTCTATGTCCGTCCAGTCGAGTTCGTCCCTGCGGCCCTGAAGTTTCTGGTACACCACAGGCCGTGTGGGGTCCTCTTTTTTGCACCAGCGGTAGTTTGCGGCGTGGTTTTCACCATTCCCGGCTTCGTTGCCAAGGCTCCACATGATTATGCAGGGATGGTTCCTGTCCCGACGGACCATACGCACGAAACGTTCATGGTGGGCGACCTTCCATTCCGGCTTTGCCGCCAGGGTCTCATCAGCTTTATAGCCCATGCCGTGCGATTCGATATCGGCCTCATCCATAACATATATTCCGTAGCGGTCGCAGAGTGTGTACCAATACGGATCGTCCGGGTAATGCGAAGTGCGCACAGCATTGATATTCAGACGTTTCAGCTGCCTGATGTCATCAAGCATACGCTCCCGCGTCACCACATAACCGCCGTCGGGATCCATTTCATGGCGATTCACGCCTTTAAGCAGCACCGGCTTTCCGTTTATCAGAAAGCTTTTCCCCCGAACCTCGACGTCACGGAATCCAACATCCGTCCTGACGGTCTCCGCGAGGCGGCCGTCTGTATCGATGACGTCTATTTCAAGTGCATACAGATCAGGTGTTTCAGCACTCCAAAGCCTCGGGCGCGCGATCCTCTTTTCAAAGCGGACAGTATCCGACGCGGCGCTTGCCTTCCAATGGCGGACCCGGCCGGAAGGCGATTTCAGGCGGATGTTCAATGCCTTCACTCCGGGGGATACGGCAAAAGTCAAGGAAAGTTTTCCTGATGCCGATGCCTCCACGCGGATGTCCTCCAGGCGGTTTTCTGGGCGACTTAAGATTTCCACGCTGCGGGATATGCCGCTCATGCGCCAGCAATCCTGATCTTCCAGGTAGGTGCCGTCGCACCAGCGGAAAACTTCAAGCGCAAGCAGATTGCTGCCACGACGTATGAAATCCGTGATGTCGAAATCCGCGGCAAGGCGGCTGTCCTCGCTATATCCCACATATCTGCCGTTAAGCCACACGCGCACATTGGAGGTGACTGCACCTATACGCAGGATCAGCCGTTCTCCCGCAGCGGTCCCGTTCCATTCAAAACAGTGACGATACTGCCCGACGTGGTTGTTTTTCAAAGGGACAAAAGGAGGATTGTTTTTATAATGCCAGAGCCACGGATATTTGCTGGTTACGTATATCGGGTCGCCGAATCCGTTAAGTTCCCACATTCCCGGGACAGGCATAGAGGACCAGCAGCCATCATCCAGATCTTCCCGGTAAAAAAGGGTGTCGCGGTTTTCAGGCGATGGCCATCCCCTGAATTTCCACTCTCCGTTCAGGCACAGCGCGGGCCTGTCCAATTGCACTGTGGCCGTGGTTTCAAGCCTGTTTTCCTGATTGATCTCCGGGTTCTGCCAGAAGGGGAGCAAAGCCAAAACAATTCCTATACAAATCATGATGCGCTAAGTTATCACATCTCCACCTTTCACGGTTAACACAATCCGAGCAATTATTCACAAAGAAGATTTATAAAAAAGAAAAACCACATCAGCGTAAGCCATTACGGCAACACTAGTGCTGTTCCCCTCCGATTATTGAGAGAGTGGAACAGCAAAAATGCCCGTATTTGACTTCCCCCTCACCTGTTTCCAAGAGGGGAACGACAGTAGAGAGGCAGTCGGTGTTTTTCCTGCTGGCTAGGGTTCCAGGATTTCCGACTGATAGAGGATGCGATAGTCGCCGCTGGCGGCATCCAGGACGAAGATCTGGTAGGTCTTGCCGCCTTCGTAGACACGCAGGACGATGTGCCCGGTGGGCGGAAGTTGCGCCCAGCGCTCCTCGCCGAGGAGTTTTCGGCCGGCATCGCAGGTGACGAACAGCATGCGTTTGCCGGGATTCTGCGGATCCGTGTAACGGTCGAAGGTGTCTTCCCAGGGATGCTTGCTCTCGGCAGCGGGCACCAGAATCACGTCAGGAGAGGTTTTCCAGAGGAAATATGGGTTGGATGAATCGCGGGTACCGTGATGGTCGGCGGTCATCGCGGTCACGTGTCCCACGGCATCGGCCACCGGCGTTTCATAGTCCCGGTTGTGCTTCGCCTTGGTGGGATAATTGTTCCCCGGCAGATCGCCGCCGTTGTAATAGGAGAAGGGACCGTAGTCCAGACGGAAGACCGTGCTGAACATATTCTCATCAAATTTTTCCGGATTCTCATCCTTGGTATAGAGAGGGCGTGAGCCATAGCCCTTCCCCGTGGTGATGCGGGCGTTAGCCGCGATATTGCGGATGCTGAAAGTCTTGGCATAGCGCTCTGGATGGTTGAGCAGCCGGAACTGTTTGGTGCTCCCGATTCGGAACTGCTCGGCCTTGCTGCCGGCATTCTGCACCTGCCAATTCACATATTTGATATACTCGCCGATGGTGCCAGGACAGGACTTTTCGAGAGATGCCCCAGAAGGGAAATCGTACGAAGGCCAGCCGCGGTCCACGATGGTGCCGAAACGGATCTGCTCTCCGACTTCCATGATTCCGCAAAGGCCATAGTGGGGGCCTGGTTTCATCGCCGTCCGACTGCCGAGATGGTCGGGATGGAAATGGGTCAGCAGGAAATAATCGACCTTGTCCGGATGAGGCAGGCCCTGAGAGTGGTCCAAGATGTATTTTGCCATCCATTCGCCAGGGGTGCGGCCGTCATATGGCAGCGGGTGGCTGACTTCCCACTTGGGAACGCCGGTCATATCTCCCGCATCCACCAGCATCGTAGTGCCGTCCGGAAGGATCATAAAGGTGGCGTCGCCCTTGCCCGTCGCAATTGTATGGATGTCCAGCCAGCCCTCCTGCCAGGCGGGAAGGGGCTGGGCTACAGCAATATGAAAGGACAGTGCAGCTGCAGCAAAAACGGGAATAAAACGAAGTTTCATACAAGAATGGCTAATTACAGATCAGCAATATTGATTGTCTTTGGGGCTGTGCATGCGCATGCAAGCCCGACAAGAAACAGGATTGTTGTCAGTCTTTTCATAATGTTCACGAAATATAGTGTTTTTTATCATCCTTTCAAACCACTTGAGCGATTCCATGTATTCGGAAGGGGTCTTCCCATACTGTTCCCGGAAGCATTTCTGAGCATGCATCAGGATTTATCCATCGCTGCGAAGCCATAGGATATTCGCCAATTTGAATTATCTTTGCAGTTACAATGAAACTGCATATTGATAACGAGACAGGGAGGCTGAGGGAAGTGATACTCGGCCTGCCGTATTCCAACGGAGGTACGCCCTCACTGGAAGAGACTTACGACAGCAAATCATACGAATCCGTAAAGAACGGGGTTTTCCCGAAGGAAGAAGATATCGTGGCGGAAATGTCCGCCTTCGCCGCCGTGCTGCACAAGTACGGCGTGAAGGTACACCGCCCCGAGCTGGTGGAAAATTGCAACCAGGTCTTCTCCAGGGACGTGGGCTTCGTGATAGGAGACAAGATCATCGTATCCAACATCATCCCGGACCGGCAGGAGGAGATTGATGCTTACGCCCGTATCTACAGTCAGATACCTTTCAAGCACATCTACAATCTGCCCGAAACCGTGCATGTGGAAGGCGGCGACGTGATTGTTTTCGGGGATATAATCTTCCTCGGCCAGTACGATTTCGCGGATTACTCTTCGCTCAAGACAGCCCGTACCAACCGTCTGGCCGTAGATTACCTGAAGATGATCTTCCCGGAAAAGAAGATCGTACCCCTTAACCTCCGCAAGAGCGACACCGACCCCCGCGAAGGCATCCTGCATCTGGACTGCACCTTCATGCCCGTGGGCAAAGGGAAGGCCATCATCTACAGGGACGGCTTCATCAACCCCCGGGACGCCGACCATCTGATAGGGTATTTCGGCAAGGAGAACGTCTTCGAGATCACTCAGGAAGAAATGTACTGGATGAACTCCAACATTTTCTCCATTTCGGAAGACGTGGTGGTGAGCGAAGAGCATTTCACCCGCCTCAACGACCATCTGCGCAATGTCTGGGGCATGACGGTCGAGACCGTTCCCTACAGGGAGATTTCCAAGATGGGAGGACTGCTCCGCTGCTCCACCCTGCCGTTAAGAAGGGATTAGCCATGGCGAAACTTATAATGATTGCCTTCGGTGGCAACGCCCTGCTCCGCGCGGGGCAGAAAGGCACGTATGCCGAGCAGCTTGCTAATGTGGAAAGCAGCTGTTCCCAATTGGTTCCGCTTCTTAAAGATGGCAACTTTCTGGTAATCGGCCACGGCAACGGCCCTCATGTGGGGAATGCCCTGCTGAGGCATGAGGCCGGAGCCAAGGTTTTCGGTCTGCAAGCCATGCCGATGGATTTCTGCGGCGCCGAGACCCAGGGGTCGATAGCCTATCTCATCGAAAGCGCCATGGACAGGGTGCTTGCGCGCGCCGGGCTGGAAAAACAGGTTGTGTCGCTGGTGACCCGCGTGGAAGTGGCTTCCGACGACCCCGGATTCAAAAATCCCACCAAGCCGGTAGGGCCGTACTACAGCAAAGATGAGCTTATGGCGATGGGTGCCAGCTGCCAGGAAGGCTCCGACGGCGTCCTGACGGCAGGCGGTTCCCGCTATCGCGAAGATGCCCGCGGGCGCGGCTGGAGGAAGGTTGTGGCGAGCCCCAGGCCGATAGGGATCAAGAATATCGACCTCGTCGAGAGGATGGCCAGGGAGGGCAGGATAGTCGTCACCGTTGGCGGCGGAGGCATCCCCGTGGTAAAGGAAGACGGCGCGTTCAGAGGCGTGGAAGCCGTTATCGACAAGGATCTTGCAAGCGCGCTCGCCGCGGTGAAGATGGGTGCGGACGAATTCTACATCCTCACGGACGTTCCCAAAGTCTATGTCAATTTCCGCAAGCCGGACGAAAAGGCGCTGGACAGCATCAGCGTGGCCCAGGCTAAAGAATATCTCGCCCAGGGGCAGTTCGCCGAGGGCTCCATGGCCCCTAAAGTGAGGGCCGCGATCTATTTCGTGGAAAACGGCGGCGGAGAATGCATCATAACCGAGGCCGGGCAGCTCGGCAATCCTGCCTGCGGAACAAGAATCACAGCTTAAAGCACTATAATTATGGATATCGATCTCAAAGGACGCAGCTTCCTAAAACTGCTTGATTATAAACCAGAAGAAATACGCTTCCTGCTTGACCTTGCGGCTAAACTTAAGGCGGACAAGAAGGCCGGACTGGAACAGAAACATCTGAAAGGCAAGAATATAGCCCTTATTTTCGAAAAGACCTCCACCCGCACTCGCTGCGCCTTCGAGGTGGCGTCCTACGACCAGGGCGCCCATGTCACCTACCTCGGCCCCACCGGTTCGCAAATCGGGGTGAAGGAATCAATGAAAGACACGGCCAGGGTACTGGGACGCATGTACGACGGCATCGAGTACCGCGGATTCGCCCAGACGACCGTGGAGGAGCTTGCTAAATACTCAGGGGTGCCGGTTTGGAACGGACTCACCAACGAGTTCCATCCCACCCAGATCCTGGCGGACTTCCTGACCATGCGTGAGCACAGCGAAAAGCCGATGGAAAAAATCAGCTATGCATATCTGGGCGACGCCCGCTTCAATATGGGGAACTCCCTCCTCGTCGGCGGTGCCAAGATGGGCATGGACGTGCGGATCGTGGCTCCCAAATCACTGCAGCCCGCCGGAGAACTCGTGGCGCAGTGCCGCGAAATCGCGAAACAGACCGGCGCACGCATAACGATCACCGACAATGTGGATGAAGGCGTGAAGGGATGCGACTTCGTCTATACCGACGTCTGGGTGTCCATGGGAGAGCCCGACGAGGTGTGGAAAGAACGCATCGCCCTGCTGAAACCCTACCAAGTGAACGCTTCCCTTATGGCACGCACGGGCAATCCCGACTGCAAGTTCATGCACTGCCTGCCTTCCTACCACAACCTCGAGACCAAGGTTGGAAGGGATGTGTTTGCGAAGTTCGGCATGGACGGCGTGGAAGTCACTGAAGATGTGTTCGAAAGCCCTGCCAGCATCGTCTTCGACGAAGCGGAGAACCGTATGCACACCATCAAGGCCGTAATGGTCGCCACTCTGGGAGAGTAATCAGCGGAGCTCCCGCACCGGGAAGTTAAAGTATGTGTCGGGATAGGGTTCGTCCTTGAGGGTGAAATGCCACCATTCGCTGTCCAAGGGTTTGAACCCGTGGCGCAGCATGGCCGAACGCAGGATCATGCGGTTGGCGAACTGCTCTTCTGTAAGCTCCTCAGGCACAGCAGGGAAACGTCTCCCCGAGGCTTCCGAATCCTTGCCGGTATCCCCGGTATAGGTCCCAGTTTCCGGATCGCCGCACCAGTCCGGATGCGATTCTTGTCCGAACCAGTCGAAGGTCCCGCCCATATCCAGCTCCTTTTCGCTGTTCATGTCGAAAAGGGTAAGATCCACGGTGGAGCCGCGCGTATGCCCGGATTTGGCCATGATATAGTCCTGCTCGAAGAGTACGGGCTTGTCCAGCATGGGATAGAAATACCTCTTCATGACAGTGTCCGCAGGATCCTGCGACCAACGCACGAAATGGTCCACTGCGCGCTGGGGACGGTAGGCGTCGTAAATCTTGAGCCTGTAACCCAGCCCTTTGACATCTTCGCTCACCGCCCTGAGGCTGTCCGCCGCTTCCTTCGAAAGGATGGCGGTAGGCTGCTCATAGCCGTCTATCCTCGTTCCCACGAAGTTGTAGGTGCCGTAATAGCGGATTTCGAGGATGACGTCGGGAATGACGTCGGCTATATTGACAAAACCCTTTGAAGCTGATTCCCTTTCCTGTTTTCCGCAGGAAGAAAATGCGATTGCAAAGGCCAGGATCGCTGCGAAATATATTCTGAAACTCTTCATGTCGCCAAAGTTAATTCTATTTTTTGTAATTTTGAGGGATTAAAGGGACCACAAAAAGGACACAATGAAAAGAATAACCATCCTCCTGCTGGCGCTGTGCCAGATACTTGCAGTCCAGGCTGCGCCATTCAGATTCGAACGGAGCATCAACGACAACTGGAGTTTCCATAAGGAAGGCTCCGACCGGAGCGAAACGGTGAATATCCCCCACAGCTGGAATGCCGCCGACTGCAACGACGACGAGCCGGGATTCTGGCGCGGAGCGGCATGGTACGAGAAAAGCGTGGTCATAAACGACGAACTGCAGGGACGGAAATTATATGTCCGCTTCGAAGGTGCCTATCAGGAACTCGACCTCTATGTCAACGGCCGCCATGCAGGCAATCACAAGGGAGGTTTCACCGCCTTCAGCTTCGACATCAGCGAATATGTGGCCAAGGGCGCGAATGAATTCCGCATCCGCCTGGACAATTCGCACGACGAGAACATCCCGCCGATGCGGGCGGACTTCACCTTCTTCGGAGGTATCTATCGCGATATCAATCTCATTATCGTTCCGGAGAGCCACATCAGCCTAAGCCATTATGGCAGCAACGGGGTTTACGTCAGCACTCCGGAGGTGGGCGACAATCTGGCAAAAGCCCGCGTGCAGACGCATCTGGACATCGCCCCGGAGGCAAAGGACCTCTCCCTTGAGCAGCGCATCATCGCCCCCGGAGGGAGGCAGGTGGCCGCGGTGAAGACGGCTCTCGGCAAGAGCGACGAGGAAACGGTGTGCACGCAGGATCTGCGCATCCCCAATCCCAAACTCTGGGACGTGGATTCGCCGCAGCTCTACACCCTTATAACCAGGCTGTTGGACAGGAACGGAAACATAATCGACGAGCAGCGCAACAGCTTCGGAGTCAGGACTTTCTGCTTCGACCCGGAGAAGGGATTCTTCCTCAACGGCAGGCATCTCAAGCTCATGGGAACGAACCGGCATCAGGATTTCAAGGACAGGGCCAACGCCCTTCCGGACGAGATGCATCTGCGAGACGTGCGGCTCCTGAAGGAGATGGGAGGCAACTTCCTCCGCATCGCTCACTACCCGCAGGATCCCATAGTATCCGCCGCATGCGACCGCCTGGGCATAGTTACCAGCGTGGAGATTCCCATAGTGGACCGCATCGGCAGCGGCGATGAATTCGCGGACAACTGCGTGAACATGGTCAAGGAGATGGTGTACCAGAGCTACAACCACCCTTCCATGGTGATCTGGGCCTACATGAACGAAGTCATCATCGACCGCCCCTGGCGGGACGGAAGCATAGGCAAGGAGGAATACTTCGCCAAACTCCGGGACTGCGCTTCGCGCATCGATGCGGCCATACGCCAGGCTGACCCTTCGAGGCCGACCATGATCCCCTGCCACAATGCACCGGCACTATATAAGGAAAGCGGCATCACGGAGATTCCGGACATTCTCGGATTCAATCTCTACTGCGGCTGGTACACTCCGGGTCTCAACACTTTCGGGCCCACCCTCGACAAGCTTCACACCATGTTTCCCGGGAAAAGCCTCATCCTGAGCGAGTACGGGGCCGATGCCGACGCGCGACTTCACAGCTTCGCGCCGGAGAGTTTTGACTATACCATAGACTATTCCCTGCAATACCACAAGGCATATATCCCCGTGATCCGCGCAAAGGACTATCTTGCCGGAAGCAATGTGTGGAATATCAACGATTTCTATTCCGAAGTGAGGGGATTCGCAGTGCCGCATGTGAACTGCAAGGGTCTCACCACCCTCACCCGCGAGCCCAAGGACATGTACTGGCTCTACAAGGCCACGCTCAGCCAGGAGCCCTTCCTCCGCATCGGCGGACACAGTTGGATAATCCGCGGCGGGCAGGAGGCCGGCGGGAGCTGCGTTCAGAAGGTGGAAGTGTATTCCAATGCTTCTTCAGTGGATCTTTCGATCAACGGGCAGAGTCTCGGGAGCGCTGCTGTGAGCGATAACTGCGCAGTCTTCGACGTCCCGTTCCGCGCAGGATGGAACCAACTGGAAGCAAAGGCGGACAATGGCTGCAGCGACCTTCTTCGCGTGGATTTCCGTCTCGTTCCGGAGAATATGGCGGAGTTCGAAGAAATCAATGTCATGCTCGGATCCTCCCGCCATTTCGAAGACAGGGAAGCCGGCCAGGCATGGATTCCCGAGCAGGAATACCGCCCCGGATCCTGGGGATATGTAGGAGGTGAAATAATGCGCCCGAGGCTCAAGAACGGCACCAGGCCGGCTTTCGAGGCCAATATCCTGGGAACTTCGCTGGACCCCGTGTTCCAGACGCAGCGGGCCGGACTGGAGGCCTTCAAGGCCGATGTTCCCGACGGCAAGTACTATGTTTATCTTTATTTCGCCGAGCTCACCGGCAGCAGCGACGGCAAGCCGCTCCCCTACAATCTCGGCAACGACGTAATCTCCGGCGAGAGCGCTGAAAGGGTTTTCGACGTCAGCCTGAACGGCACTGTCGTCCTGAAGGACTTCGACATAGCTTCCTAGTACGGGCACAACCGCGCCGTGGTCTATAAGTTCACCGCCGACGTCCTGGGCGGAAAAGGCCTCAGCGTGGGATTCACTCCCGTGAAGGGCCGTCCTGTGCTGAACGCGATCCGCATACACAGGGCGGAATAGCGCGGTGGGCATTTATTGCCGGGCAGGTTGGGCGGTTGAGCCGGCGCCTTATACGCCAGGCGACAGAAGAAAAAAGCAAAAAAGCAGGGTAAAATTTTGCGATTTTCAGAAATATGTCTATTTTTGCAGTCCCAAAGTAGAAATGCGGACGTGGTGAAATGGTAGACACGCTACTTTGAGGGGGTAGTGGGCGTTGGCCTGTGTGAGTTCGAGTCTCACCGTCCGCACGAAAGACAGCTTCTCAGGAGGCTGTTTTTTTGTTATATCAGAACCGGAATTCCGCTCCGACCTGCACCGCGAAGTTGGAGGTCTTGATATGGTTCAGCACCCTCGCTCCGGTATCAGTGCGGGCGTCGTTCACCACCACGCGCTCGTTACGGTGGGTGACACGCCAGAAGCAGTCCACACGCAGGAATTTCAGGATATTGCTGATGCCGACACCGACTTCCACATAAGGCACCTTTCCAAGTTTCGAAGTGCCGTTGGGAAAGAGCATCGGCGCCTTTATCTCATCCAGGCCGGAGAAGTCCGCCAAATTGCCGTTGTTCTTGTCGGAAAGGCTGCCCCAGGTGGCCTTGGCCGTGACTTCTTCACGCAGTCCCATCCTCCGCAGGAGAGGAATCTTGCCAAGGAAATATCCCCAGAAGCAATGGTTGTAGAACACCGTCACCCAGGTATCCGAAGCGAATTCCATATAGTCCATGCAGGAAAATGCCTGCTTGTTCAGCAGGAAGGTGCTGTTGCCTTCGTGCAGATGCAGGAGCGGATAGGGGACGCTTCCGAATATCTTTCCGGCATTTACCCTAAGCAGGGACTGTCCGAAAGGCGGGGTGTTGGGGTTCCAGTAAATATCGATTTCCGAACGGAAATAGCTGTAGTCGTTCTTGCGTATTCCTCCAACCGAACCTGCCGCCGTGAAGGCTACGATAGGATAGTTGGTATGGACGTAAGTCTTTGTGAAATAGCCCCTGTTCACCGTTTCCTTATATGAGAAACGAAGGGTGGCGTAAAGTTCGTTGGACGCGACGCTGCTTATCTTGCTGCTGTCCCTTCCGAGCATCGGCACCTGGAACTGCTCTTTCACCCAGGGCTTGGCGCTGGGATAATATCTGCGCAGCCTGAAACCGGCCGTGGCGTTCAGGTTCATGTTGAACTCATGCTCGTACTTGCCGTAGAAATCGCTCATCAGCGAAAGCCGCACATTATGGTTCCCTCCGAAAATGGATGCGAAGATGTTTCCTTCCGTGAGGGCGTTGTCGCCGCTGCCGAGCTGGTACACGTCATATTTTGCGCCGAGCGTAAGTTTGCGTTCGGGTTCGCGGTTCCACAGATGCTCCCAGCTTCCGCCGCCCTTGAAGGTCTGGTCCCTGGTGCCGTAGGCCGTATATGCCGTGAAGCGGTCCTTTCGGCTGAAATCTTTGGAGGTCCTGAAGCCTATCTGGGGTCGGAATCCTTCCAGATCATTGAAACTGAAGAGTTTATAATACGGTCCTATCCCTATCGGACCTAATTCCCAGTAGCCGTTTATGAGGGTATAGACGGTGCTGTAGAGGTTCTTGTACATGGGGACCGTCTTGATGCGCTCCACCATTTCATAGACGCTCTGCTCTTTTTCGGTCAGAGGCTCCGGCCGCACTTCCGCCCAATAGTCCTCGTCTTTCTTTCCGGCATCTTCCTTAACCTTGACAAGGCCGTCGCTTACACGCAGTTTTTCCTTTGGCGAGAAGTCCACATTGCTGTAAACCATCTCCCTCTTGCCTATGAAGGACAGCATTTTGGAAGAGTCGCTGAGGCTCATGGAGAGGTCCACATAGAGTTTGTCGGACTTGTAGAACCAGGTGGAATCTTCCTGGCGCGCATATTCCGCATCGAGTACCAAGTCGCGCATGAAGTTTACATTCGTAATGTTGCGCATGTTGGCGTGGATGCTCCTGATTGCGAAGTCCTCGGCGTCTATCTTCATTTCCCCGTCGAAGGTCGGAGTGGAGACAAGGGGCTTGGGATGGTAGCGGACAAGCAGGGTCTTGCGTCCGTCAACCATCAGGGAATCTATGATATAATAATTATAGTATAGAAGAGCCGCCGGCTGGATTGGAGACGGGAATTCGATGCCGAAGGCGTTCACGAAGTTGTCGTAGAAATTCACCTTGAGGTGCAGGGAGCCGGTGAACTGGCTCAGGAGGTTCATGTCCGGATTGATGCCGGAGATGCGGTTGGCAAGCACCGTCTCGTTGTTTACTTCCGGGTTGGAGGAATGGTTCCTGCGTGCCACCGATTCGGAAATCATCACCGGAAGATAGGGAATGCCGGAAATGGCCGAGGTGTCCACGTAGTCGAAGACGAAACCGAATTCCTTCTTGAACTTTTTGGATGTGAACTGTTCATACGGATGGGTGAGATCCAGTTCCATCTTGTTGTACACGTCGCAGCTGTATTCCGGATGTTTGTCCGGGTCGTTCTTGTCTCTGCGGGACTGGATGTTCGCCAGCAGTCGGCGGGCCTTTTTGTTGTCAGCCTTCACCCTGGAGGCGCTCAGCTCGTTTTTGGTGAGTTTGAGTTTGAAGTTGACCTCGCTGAACTTGCCGGGCTTGACTTCCTTGGTTTCAGGGTCGTAACCCAGCAGCTGGGCTGTTACGGTGGTCCGGCTCAGGTCCCGGCACTCCAGATTGTAATATCCGTCGAGGTCGGTGGTGATGCCCGTGGTTGTGCCGTCGAAATACACTCCTACGAAGGGGATGCCTTCCCCTTCTTCGTCCACCACCCGGCCACGGATCTTGGTGGTCTGGGCCGCCGCACCGATGCAAAGCATCAGCGCTATCAGGGTGAGGGTGTATTTTTTCAGCTTTCCCATGTTTTCCGTCCATCGCCGACATTTCCAGCCTGCAAATTTACACAAATCTCAAGATTATTGCGCAAGTTCCGTCGCATCGCGCCTCCCGGTCCTTTACAGCAGCCCTTCGCGTGGCGGACTTGCCCCAGAAAACTATTGGGCTGGAGCGTACTTGGCAGGCAGATTTCGAAAGGGGGTAAGCACAAAAACGGCCCGATTCGCGCTTACCCCATCTTAAAGTCAGCGGGCTAAGCACAGTGCAGTGGAGGCCGCACCCCTGAAACAGCCGCCCATGTATAAATCCTGGAATTTCGCACACAGCTTCCCCCTGGATCAGCCACCCTCTTGAAAACCGGGGTTTTTGCACACGGGGAGAGGGGTTCGCAGGGAGGGCGGTGGCGGAGAGGGGTCAGATGGCAGGGAAGATGCCGAAAACAGCGGAGCCGGAACCGGACATTGCGGCATAGATGGCGCCACGGGCGTAGAAATCTTCTTTCAAGGCGGCGATTTCGGGGTGCGCCGGGAAAACACTGCGTTCGAAGTCGTTGAACACGCAGTCCCTCCATTGCGCAATCGGCAGCGTCAGCGCCTCCCTCAAGGACATTGGTGCCGGCTGGGGCATTGCGGGAGACTGCGGCAGGGCGGAAGTTGTCTGAGACCGCTGCCCCCCTTGTGTGGATCCCGATGCTGAGAGGGGGGCGATTGATGTTGCGGGGGCGGAAACCGACTGTCGCCCCTGAGTGCACCCTGACGCCGAGAGTGGAGACTGCACTGCGGCGGGGGCTGAAACCGACTGCCGACAAGCCGAGAGTGGTGACTGCACTGCGGCAGGGGCTGAAACCGACTGCCTCCCTGCAGCGGCATCCAGCCCGGCATAAGCCTCGGCCGTACTCACGGAGACACCGTCGGGAACTTTCACCTCGATGCGGTATGCGGACAGGTCGAGCGGGAAGGGTTCCAGAACCTCACCGCGGCCACTTGCAAACATGGGGCGGTTGTAAATGAAGAAGGGACAGTCGCTACCGAGACGGGCCGCGAGGGCCGCAAGGGTCGCATCATCCAGTTCAAGTGAAAAAATATCGTTCAGTGCCCGGATCATGAAAGCCGCATCGGCGCTGCCGCCTCCGAGGCCTGCACCGACAGGTGAATTCTTCTCCAGCAGGACAGATACAGAATCTATTCCGAACTCATCCCTGAAAAGCATCCATGCTTTTGCAACAAGATCTTTCTCCACCGGCCAGTTTCCATAACTGGGGCCAACGATTTTAAGGCTGAAAACCTCCGATGGGACAATCTCCATCCGGTCGTGAAACGCATCGCAGGGCACGAAAAGCGTCTCCAATTCGTGATAGCCGTCCGGACGCACGCCGAGAACGCGCAGCCCGAGGTTCAGCTTCACATTTGGATAAAGCCTCATATCCTGGAAATCACATCGTTACGATAGCTCTCCGGCAAACGGTCCAGGATGTCGGAAACGAAGGAAATCATCTGCATTTTGCGGGCCTCCTCGAAAGGGATGCCCCTGGAACGCATATAAAAGAGCGCGTCCTCGTCGAGGCTGCCCACCGTGGCACCGTGGGAGCATTTGACATCGTCCGCATAAATCTCAAGCTGCGGGCGCGTATCCACTTTGCCGTCGGAAAGCAGGATGCTGTGGTTCTCCTGGTAGGCCTCCGTCTTTTCCGCATCCTGCGCCACATAGATGAGTCCGTCGAAACTCACCGCCGCCCTGTCGCCGACTATCCCCTTGAAAATCTGCCTGGAGTGCGAACCACCCACGAGATGACGCACGCAAACATTGAAATTCACCTTGTCCCCATTGTTGGAAAGGTAGAGGCCGGCTATTTCCAGATTCGCCCCGGGACGCACGATATCAATCTCAAAATCCACATTCCCGGAATAGCCGGGCCGTGCGACAAAGACGATATGCAGATCGTCGTTTTCCCGCAAGGTCAGGCGGCGCGGAACTTCGTCCCGGCCGAGCATGTAAATCTTAGTCATTTATACTGTCGTAACCTTGATTTTCAATCTGTTCCACAAGCTCGCGGCCGCCGGTGCGCACAATCCTGCCGGCTTTCAGCACATGCACGACATCCGGCACGATAAGGTCCAGAAGACGCTTGTAGTGGGTGATCACAATGGAAGATTTGCTGGGAGAACGCAGGGCATTCACCCCGTCCGCCACTATCTTGAGGGCATCCACGTCCAGACCGCTGTCGGTTTCGTCGAGGATACTCAAATCCGGATCCAGCATCGCCATCTGGAATATCTCGTTGCGCTTTTTCTCACCTCCGCTGAAGCCTACATTGACATCCCGCTTGATGAATTCTCCCTTCATCTGCACCAGCGCCGTCTTTGACTTGAGAAGCTTCAGGTAGTCCGCGGGGCTGAGTTCGCTCTGCCCGGCAGCCTTGCGCTTGGCGTTCACCGCCGCCTTCATGAAATTGTTGATACTCACGCCCGGAATCTCTATCGGATATTGGAAAGAAAGGAAAAGTCCCGCCCAGGAGCGTTCCTCCGGCGTCATCGCAAGCAGGTCCTGCCCCTTGAAGAGGATGCTACCTTCCGTGACCTCATAGCCGGGGCGTCCTGTCAGCACTGCCCCGAGGGTGCTCTTCCCCGCTCCGTTGGGTCCCATCAGGGCATGCACCTGCCCCTCGGCGATGTCAAGGTCGATGCCGCGAAGGATTTCCTTTCCCTCCACGGCGGCGTGGAGATTACGTATTTGAAGAATGTTGCTCATTATCCTATTGAACCTTCGAGATTTACTGAAAGAAGTTTTTGGGCCTCCACCGCGAACTCCATGGGAAGACGGCTCAGCACCTCTTTTGCGTAGCCGTTGACTATCAGGCCGACGGCCTCCTCCGGGGCGAGCCCGCGCTGATTGCAGTAGAAGAGCTGGTCTTCGCTTATCTTGGAAGTGGTCGCCTCATGCTCCACCACCGAATTCGGGTTGGCATTCCGGATCACGGGGAAAGTATGGGCGCCGCAGCGGTTGCCGATGAGAAGGCTGTCGCACTGGCTGTAGTTGCGGGCTCCGTCCGCTCCCGGCAGCACCTGCACAAGGCCGCGGTAGGAGTTCTCGCTGAATCCGGCGGAAATGCCTTTGGAGACTATCCGGCTGCGGGTTCCCTTGCCGATATGTATCATCTTGGTGCCCGTATCCGCCTGCTGGTAGTTGTTGGTAAGGGCGACGGAATAGAATTCCGAACTGCTGTAATCCCCCTGCAGGATGGTGGACGGATATTTCCAGGTGATGGCGGAGCCTGTTTCCACCTGGGTCCAGCTGAGATGGGCGCCATCCCGGCAGATGCCGCGCTTGGTGACCAGATTGAGTATGCCTCCGCGCCCCTGCGCATCGCCCGGATACCAGTTCTGGACGGTGCTGTATCGCACATCGGCATCTTTTTCCACTATTATCTCCACCACCGCCGCGTGAAGTTGGTTTTCATCGCGCATAGGCGCCGTGCAGCCTTCCATATAGCTCAGGCTGGAGCCTTCGTCGGCGATGATGAGGGTGCGTTCGAACTGTCCGGTGCCGCTGGCGTTGATGCGGAAGTAGCTGCTGAGGTCCATCGGGCATTTGACGCCCTTGGGAATATAGCAGAAGGAACCGTCGGAGAAAACTGCGGAATTCAGCGCCGCATAGAAATTATCGCCAGCGGGCACTACCGTGGCGAGATATTTCCGCACAAGTTCGGGATGCTCGCGCACAGCCTCGCTGAAAGAGCAGAAGATGATGCCGAGTTTGGAAAGTTCCTCCCTGAAAGTGGTGCTCACGCTCACGGAATCGAAGACCGCATCCACCGCCACCTTGCTTTTCACTCCCGCAAGCACCTCGCGTTCGCTGATGGGGATGCCGAGTTTGTCGAAGGTCTCCTGCAGCGCTGGATCTATTTCCTTGGGTCGGTCCTCATCGCGCCTGGGCGCAGCATAGTAGATTATGTCCTGGAAATCTATTTCCGGAAGGCGGCTGAGATGCCCCCATTCCGGAGGCGTCATTTCCTTCCACCTGGCAAATGCCTTCAGGCGGAAATCCAGCAGCCACTGCGGCTCGGCCTTCTTTGCGGAAATAAGCCGGATAATATCCTCATTGAGGCCCTTGGGCACGAATTCCTGGTCGATTTCAGTGACGAAACCTTCCTTGTATTCCTGCTGCGTGGCGCTGCGGATTATGTCTTCACTTTGAGGCATTAGCCTACAAAGTTAATAAATATTTCCTATCAGAACCAGTAGCGCATGCTGACCTGGATGTCGGAGTGGGTGACGCGCATGCCGTCGATCTTGTGGTCTTTGGCCTGGATGTCGTTCAGGCCGAAGCCGATGCGGATGCCGGCGGAGAACTGCCTCTCGCTGCCGAAATTCGCGCCCCAGCCGATGTTGAAGGCCGCGTGGGTCTTCTTCATGCTGTCGCTGGCGTCCGAGTCTTCATCTACCTTGGTGACGATGCTCTGCCCCGGACCGTTGGGTTTGGTGGTGATGCTGCCTTCCCTGTGGGTCTTAACCTTTCCGACGAGGAATCCGAACTGGGGACCGGCCTCAACATAGACGATATCCTTCACGAAGCTGGCCCTTGCCATAATCGGGATGTGGATGTAGTTGAGCGGGTACTTGGTTTCTATATTCTCGAATATGGTCGCGTCGTAAACCGTGGTTCCCGTCATATACATCCTGTTGCTCTCGTCGGAAATGCCCGTATGCTCGAAATACACTTCTCCGGTGACACGCAGGAATTTCCAGACAGGGAGCTCGGCCGTGGCGCCAAGAAGGACCTGGAAACCGGCCTGGGACTCCGTTTCGCCTTCATATTTGGAATCTGCCATTCCGATGCCGAAACCCGCACGGGCGCCGAAACGGAGCTTACTGAAATCCACCTGCGCAAACATTGCAGTAGCGCAAAACAAAGCCATAATGGCAAGCAGTATCTTCTTCATAATCAATTATCTAGAAAACTGTCCTCCGTAGGACCATTCCGTTGAACAATAATTATTATCCTTATCTACGCCGTGGCCGACAAAGGCAATCGTGAACATCCCTTTTATCGGTCCTTTGGCAACAAACAGGCTGCCTTCCTGAAAAACATAATTGCCCACGCCTCCCTGATAGCCATACTTGCCCTGGAAGCGTACTCCGTCGCCGCGATTCCAACGGACCGACACGGGGCATTCGGCATTGGCGAATCTGGGGTCATTGATATCTATGGCCTTAGACATATCCGTTATCGACAAAATATCGTCCAATATCGCATTATCGTTGATGCCGATTTCCAGATGGGGCCTCTTAAGTGCATCGTTCCAGTTTTTCGCTTCGCCCTCGCAAAGCAGGAAGTGATGGACAAGACGGGTCCTGTACATAAATGCGGAACCTCCTGTGAAGATGCCGCTGGTGCCGTTTCCGATAGCGCCGGGCGTGCCCTTCAAGGCAGAGCTTTCGCTGGATCCAGCGCCACCATCATCGTCCCCGGTGCAGGAAACAAAAGCCGCCGCCAGCACTGCCAGGGCCATAATGATTCGAATCTTATTCATACCATTGCAATTTAAGTTCCTGCAATATTAGTCCAAAAGGCGTCAATTCATGTAATGGAATTATTTACGGCTCTTATAGTGTTTTCCACCATTTGCAATCTGCATAAAATGATTATCTTGCGCCGAAATGAAAGTTCTGACTGTAGACGACTCCAAGGTATTCCAGGTGGGGATGCGCATAGTCCTCAAGGCGGAGGGCGTGGAAGAATTGTACGAAACGCATACTGCCGGCGAGGCGCTGGTTGTTCTTGCCGGGCACCCGGATATCGACGTGGCAGTGGTGGATGTCTCCCTGGAAGCGGAAACCGACGGGCTGGATCTGGTAGGGCAGCTTGCAAAAGACTATCCGCAGCTCAAGGTGCTGGTCCTGTCCCACTATAAGAATCCCGCTTATATCCTGAAGGCAGTCACGATGGGAGCAAAGGCCTACATAGCAAAGGATTCCACTCCCCGTGTGATAGCGGAAGCGGTGAAGCAGGTGGCGGAGGGCAGTTGCATCTTTTTTGGCGATACCATCTCGCCCAAAGACCTGAGGGCGGTATTCGGCAACGACGAGCACATCCTTTCCGGCAAGCCCCACGGGCTCACGCCGAAGGAAATAAACGTCCTGGAATTAATCGCCTGCGGCTATTCCAACGGCCAGATCGCCACCGCCCTCGGCATAAGTTCCCACACCGTGGAAAGCTACAAGGACCACATCAAATCCAAGCTCGGCTACAACTCCATCATCGCCTGCGTCTCATTCGCCCTCACCGCAGGGATGATCCGCTTCCGGGATTAACCGTAACCGCAAGCCTCTTCTACCTTACCCTCACCTGCGCCTACCCAATCAGGTGGTATGAGGAGGAATAGCAAATTTCCACTTTTCCAAAGGATTTTCGGGGATTTTTTCCACTTTTCCAATTATACCCGGGGCACGGCCGCCAGCAGGATGGTTTTTGTATCCATACGCCTATAGGGGATATATTTCCGCCCCGGTGAACCTTATCAGGTCCTCGGGATTGATTTTTATCTGAAGGCCGCGCACTCCGGCGCTGATGAAAATGTAATCATACAGAAGTGCTGACTCATGGATGAAGGTCGGCAAAGGCTTCTTCATCCCGATGGGAGAGCAGCCGCCCCGGATGTAGCCGGTCTCGGGAAGGAGCTCCTTCATGTGGATCATGGCGCAGGACTTGTTTCCGGAAATCTTCGACGCCAGCTTCAGGTCCACCTCCATGTCACCAGGCATCACGCACACGAAAAGTCCGTTGCGGTCCCCGCGAAGCACCAGTGTTTTGAATACCTGTCCCACGGGTTCTCCCAATTGCTCCGCCACGTGCCCGGCAGCCAGGTTGTTCTCATCGACCTCGTACGGTATGAGGTCGAAGGTGATTCCGGCCGCCTCCAGGAGACGTGCCGCATTGGTTTTCTGTATATGTGAGGAACCTGCCACCGTTTAGAGCAAATCCGCCACCACTATCGCGGCCATGGCCTCGACGATGACGGGGGTGCGGAGCGCAAAGCAGACATCGTGGCGTCCCTTGATTCGCAGGATCGCCTGCTCATTCTTGTTGAAATCCCAGGTACGCTGGGGTTGGGAGATGCTTGCAGTGGGCTTGACAGCCACCCGGAACACCACCGGAGCGCCGTTGCTGAGGCCGCCGTTGATGCCGCCGGAGCCGTTCTTCACCGGCCCGTCGGGGCCGAAGGGATCGTTGTGCTGGGAGCCTTTCATGCGGGCGGCGGCGAATCCGTCTCCGAACTCTATGCCGCGTATCCCGGGGATGGCAAAAATCGCATGGGCCAGGCAGGATTCAAGGGAATCCCAGAAAGGGTCGCCCACCCCGACGCCAAGGCCGGTGACGGTGCATTCGATGATTCCACCGAGGGAATCTCCCTCCTGGCCGGTTTTCTTGACGAGGGCCTCCCATTTTGAAGGGTCTTTTTCGCCTCCGACTTCTATCAGCTTGGCATCTACATGGATATCAAGCTTTTTCCTTTCCTGCCCGGGCGCATTTTCCATCGGCTTGCCACCTGCCCTTTCCGCTTCCGGCAGCACCACAGGCTGGCCGTAGGCATCGTCGGCATATTCCGCGCGGAGGATTTTTTTCGCCACTACCCCCGCAGCCACTATCGGCAGGGTCAGCCGCCCCGAGAAATGGCCGCCGCCCCGGGGATCGTTCGCAAAATTATATTTGATGTTGGCGGTGAAATCCGCATGCCCCGGGCGGGGGATATCGTCAAAAAGAAGATAATCCTGGCTCTGGACATTCGAATTCCAGAAGACTATGGTAAGCGGGGCTCCGGTGGTATAGCCCTCATATACTCCGCTGAGAATCTTCGGTTTATCCGATTCCCTGCGCGGCGTAGTCCCGGGAGCGCCGGAAGCCCTGCGGGCGATATCTTCAGTGAAATCATCCTCGTTCAGGGGAATGTTCTCGGGCACTCCGTCCAGCACGACGCCGATTGCCGGGCCGTGGGACTCCCCGAAAATGGTGACCTTGAAATACTGACCGAATGTATCCATCTCTTTCTTCTATACTATATCGATGCGAATTTAACACTTTTTGGATTATTCCGGACATTTAGGCATATTTGCAGATATAAACCGCATGACAATGAAAAGGATAGCCTCAGCATTCATATTTTTTACCATAATATTTTCTGCAGGATGCTCCAAGGACAACGGATCCTCAGGCGACAACGGGCCCGGGCGCATCGTCACAGGTTCGGCCACCCGGCTCGAGCAGACCAGCGCCGTACTCAGCGGATATGCCTACCTGAGCAAGAGCGGCAAGAATGCCGGATTCGGCATAGTGTATTCCATGGAAGCGGAGCCCTCCCCCGAAAACGGCGAGGTGCTGTTCGCCTCCGGCGTCGATGCCAATAAAATGTTCAGCGTCAGCGCAGAAGCCCTCGACCCCGGCACCCTGTACCGCTTCAGGGCCTTCATCATCTACAAGGGAGAGCTTACCTACGGCGAAATCAAAAGCTTTTCCACCCTGTCTCCGGCACCGGAACCCGCTCCCGCGGGCTGGCTGGAACTCCCGGGTCCCATCGAAGGGAGCGACCTGCACATAGTCAGGCATTATATGGATCTTGACGGCGAGACGGTGCGCAACTGGACCTGCTGCTACAGCTATACGGACCTCATCAGCTATTGGGTGGCATATCCTCTGAATACAGGTTACATCGGGGATTGGGTAAAAAGGACCGATGCCTGGGGCTACGACCCTGAAGTGCCTGAGGCTTACCAGTACGACATCACCTTCGGTTACGGCGGTTACGACCGCGGGCACCAGCTTCCTTCCGCCGACCGCTATGGCTCATGGGAAAGGAATGCAAGCACTTTCTATTCCACGAACATGACCCCGCAGAAGGCGACTTTCAACCAGAAAACTTGGGCCTATCTCGAGGCTCTGGTGCGCGATTGGGCCACCTCATATTCCTGCGACACGATGTATGTTGTCACCGGAGCGGTGCGGGGAACCTCCGTCACCAGGGCCGGCGTCAACATTCCCTCCGCCTATTTCAAAGCCCTGCTGCGGCTCGCCAAAACCACAAGCATGGGGCACGAGGGATTCAACGGCATAGCTTTCTGGTACGACCATACCGAGTGGGGCGATGTGGATGCCCCCATCACCAAAGACATGGCGATTTCGATTTCGACTCTGGAGGAGAAGCTCGGATACACCCTCTTCCCCAACCTGGACGATGCCATAGGGAAGACCGAAGCACAGGCCGTCAAGTCCGAGGATCCCCAGAAAATCAGCCTCTGGGGGCTGCCAGATGCCTGATGATTATTTTGTGCTGGATTCGGTCTTAATTCTTAACTTTGCCGACATGAAAGATCTGATTATTCCGGGAAAGCTTTTAAAGCGCGAACTCATAATCTTCTGCTGCTGTCTTCTGGCAGCCTGGCTGGTGGATGTCTATGCCGTCCTCAAGTTCAACGGGCACTGGACCGAGCTCTTCACCCAGGTGGGATTCGTGCTCACGATAACCATTGCGCTTTACCTTCTGCGTCTCTTGGTATGGGGGATTTCTATTTTAGTGAAAAAAATCCTCGGGCGCCGATAGCGTTTTGCGCCTTCGATGCCATGCATACCCGCTTCGAGGCACTTTGGGTGCCCGATGGCGGGTGCCTTGTTTATGATGAATGCCGCGCGCTGGCGGAAAGGATCGAGTCCGAAATCCTGCGGATGGATGCGATATTCAACCGCCACGACCCGGCGAGCCCGGTGGCGCGGCTGAACGGCAGCAGGGGCAGGGTGAAGGTGGAGGGTGAAGAGCTGTGGTTCCTGCTGGAGCTCGGGGAGCAGTTCCGCAAGGCAAGCCTGGGATACTTCGACATAGCGGCGCTGTCCAACAGGGGCTCGGCGTTGCAGGGGAGTTCCGGGCGATCTGCGGGTGCATCCGGCGCAGCGCCGGGGGCGGCGGAAGATGCTGCCTGTGCATCCAGAGAGATGCCAAGGACCGAAGGCCCATGGGCGGCGGAAGATGCTGCCGATGCATACGGAGAGGTGCCAGGCCCAGGAGGCGCATGGGCGGCGGAAGCGCCGTTCCGCCTGATTCACGGCTCCCATGAAATCGAGACCCGGCGTGGCTGTATCCTGGATTTCGGAGCCATCGCCAAGGGATATGCCCTGGAGCGTGTGAGGAAGATCCTGGATGAGGCCGGCGTCCGGAACGCCCTTCTGAACTTCGGAGGGAGTTCCGCGCTCGGGATGGGGCATCACCCTCTGGGCCCGCACTGGGAAGTCCGGCCCGCCACCCCGGTCCCGTGTGAGAATTCGGCCCTTTTGCACACCGAGCAGGCGGAGGAACGGGGCGCCGACCGTCAGACAGAGGCCGGAGAGAGTGCCGAAGAGGGCGTCACACCGAAAAAGGTAGAGCGGTGCTTCCGGCTGCTGGACAGCGCCATGTCGGTATCGGGCAAAAACAGGGAAGGCCGCGATCACATAGTGAACCCCATCACTGGCCGCATGGCAGGCGCAAAGGCCGATATCGTCGTCCAGGGGCGTTCCGCCATCATCTGCGAAGCCTTGTCCACAGCGCTTTATGCCGCCCCGTCGGAGCTTCACAAAGAAATTATTGCTAACTTTGGAGGTTATACCTTCACCGCCCTGCCAAGGGAAGCCCTGCAATAAAAGCTGGACACGTAGGCGCCTTGCCAAGAGAGGCAGCGGAGGTCAGCCGGGAAGCGGTTTTTTTCCGTCAGACTGCAACTAAAAGATTATGAACAAAGACAATATAAACAGGAGAGCTTTTCTGGAGAGATTGGGAAGCATCGGAGCGCTCACCGCAGCCGCCGGGGCTTTCCCCTGGTTCCAGTCCTGCACCCCCAAGGCCACGGACGAAACGAAGGGCAACGTCGCCAGGCTCGGAATCATCGGCCCCGGTTCAAGGGGCCTGCTGCACATCAGGCATCTGCTCGACATCGACAACGCGAAAATCGTCGCCCTGTGCGACAACTACCCTGCGAACCTGGAAAAGGCGGCCGCCCTCGTCCCCGGAGCCAAACTCTATACTGACTGGCGTAAACTCCTGGAAGACAAGGAGGTGGACGGCGTCATCATCGCTACGCCCCTACACCTTCACTACGAAATGACCATCGCCGCGCTGGAAGCGGGCAAGCATGTCTTCTGCGAGAAAGCCATGGCCTATACCCAGGAGCAATGCCTGGAAATGTACCGTAAGCACCAGCAGACGGGCAAGGTTCTGATCATCGGCCAGCAGCGGATGTTCGATCCAAAGTATCTGCTTGCCATGAAGCGCATTCGCAGCGGCGAGTTCGGCCCTGTGGTCAACGTACGCGGCTACTGGTTCCGCAACGGGGACTGGCGCAGGGAGGTTCCGGCGGATCATCCGGAACTCGAAAGGCATATCAACTGGAGGCTCTACCGTGAGTATTCCAGAGGCCTGATGACGGAGCTTGCATGCCATCAGCTTCAGAACGGCACCTGGGCTACCGGGATGCTGCCGGAAAAGGTCATCGGCACCGGAAACCTGGTGTATTGGAAAGACGGCCGCGAAGTACAGGACAGCGTATGCTGCATCTACACCTTCCCCAACGGGGTGAACATGACATTCGAGTCCGTAATCTCAAACAAGCATCTCGGCATGGGGGAAAGCATCCTCTGCAAGGAGGCCACCATCGACCTACCGGGCAACCGCATCTACCGGGAGCATGCGACCTACAAAAGCGGCATGCATCATCTCATCACGGATATAGAAAAGGGCATCTTTTCCAGCACGGCTTTCGCAGGCACGAGCTGGGCGGCGGACAACAACCGCGACCTTCACGGCGAAGTGATCCTTGAAGATGCGGTGCCGGGCATAGAAGGAGACGGCAGCATCGAACTTATGCAGACGTTCTGCAACAGCGTCATCAGCGGCGAGCAGCCCAAGGATGTGTTGGAAGAGGGCTACTATGGTTCCATCCTCTGCCTGATGGGCGATGATGCCATCCTGCAGGAAAGGACCGTGAAGATGGAAAAAGACTGGATTATATGATCTGCACCAGCATACAATATAAATCATACGAGGAAATCCTGGACATTCTGCAGGATCCGCATGTGGAACTCGCCGAGATCAGGTTGGACCGCTGCAATCTGAAAGACAAGGAGATAGAGGAGCTTTTCAGCGAAACCGACACGCCTCTCATCGCCACCTGCCGCATTGCGGAACTATCCGAACGCGAGGCCGAGCGGCGCCTCTCCATTGCCATTCAGGCGGGGGCACGCTTCGCCGACCTTGAACTCGAGGCCAGCGCGGACTTCAGCAAACGCTTCCGCGCCCTCTGTCACGAGTGCGGCACGGAAATCATCCGTTCCTGGCACGATTTTGAGGGCACGCCGGACCTGGAATACCTCAAAATGATCCAGGCGCGCTGCTACCGCTACGGTGCGGATATCGCCAAAATCGTCACCACATGCCGGAACGCTTCCGACGCCGCCACAATCCTGGCTCTTTACGGCCCCGAAGATGCCAGACCGGTTCAGCCCCAAACCGGAGAGTCGGCTTTTGCCGACGGCGTACCTCCACGAATTGGGGAGACCGTACATGGGATGGAGGGTCACACCGAAAATCGGCCCGAAATTGGGGAGACGGTCCAAGGAATGGAGGGTCTCCCCCAGAATGAGGACGATGAAGTGTGCAAGGTGTCCCAAAATTCTGGACACCTGACACAAAATCGGCCTAAAACGTGCGAGGTGTCCCAAAATCAGGGACACCTGACACAGTTCGGCGAAGGCCTGCCCGTTCCCGGAGCGCCAGCGACAAGCCAAAGGCCGGGGTATATTAGGGGTGCGGCCCCTAATGACGCAGGCGAAGGCCTGCCCGTTCCAACGGAACGTCTGATCGCTTTCGGAATGGGGCAGGAGGGACGTGCCACCAGGATAGAGTGTCTGAAACGGGGAGCCCCGTTCACATACGCATGCCTGACCGAAGAGGATGCCACGGCACCGGGACAGATTCAGGTGGACAGGCTGTTCCAAATGGTTTACGCCGGTCTGCCGGCTCCGGGAGGCTTCTATCGGAACGACCTCGAAGTGCCGGCATCGAAGAGCTTTGCCCAAAGGGCGATAATCGCCGCCGCGCTTGCAGAAGGCAGAAGCCATCTGCGCCGCTATACGCCCTGCGGGGACAGTGAGGCGGCGATAGCCGTGGCCAGGGCCATCGGGGCACGGGTCCGGCTGGACGGAAGCACCCTCAGCATCGACGGCATCGGAGCCTGCCTCCAGCCGGAGCATCAGCGCCAAGCCGAAGGGCGGGGCGCATTCGGGGCGGCGTCCCTGAAAGCCACGGAGGGTCGTACCACGGGGCAGCGGCACTCCGAAGGACGGGGCGCATTTGGAGCGGCGTCCCTAACAGCCACGGAGGGGCAGACCCCGGAGCAGCGGCAAGCCGAAGGGCGGGGCGCATCGGGAGCGGAACCCCTGATGACGCAGGCGAAGGCCTGCCAGGCGCAGCCATGCGCCGCCCCGGCCGCCCATCCTCTGCACCTGAGCGAAATCCATGCAGGCGAATCCGGCCTCCTTACCCGGCTGCTCATCCCCCTGCTGGCGGTGCTGAACGAAGGCCCCGCTACCATAACCGGCGAGAAAACGCTCTCCAACCGCCCCCTCAAAGGCGTCAGCGACATCATGGCAAGCTTCGGCGTACTGGTTAAGGAGCACAAGGTTCCCATCACGGTGCACGGAAACATCATCCCCGGCACGGCCGAAATTTCCGGCAAGGACGGCTCCCAGCTCATTTCCGGTCTCCTGATGGCCCTGCCCTTCTGCGCAAAGCCGAGCACCCTTCTGATTTCCGATCCCAAAAGCATCCCCTACATGTTCATCACATGCGACTTGCTGAAGAAATTCGGCATCCGCATATCTTCTGAAATGGAGGGCGACGCCGCGATGATAGAACAGCAGGACTGGAGCGCCTGCACCGGAATCACTTTCAAGATTAAAGGCGGGCAGAAATATCACGCCGCCGACATCGACCTGGAAGGAGACTGGAGCGCCGCAGCCAATTTCCTTGTTGCCGGAGCGATATTCGGGAATGCGGAAGTTCACGGACTGGAAACGGACAGCATCCAGGCTGACCTGGCGATAGCCGACATCATAGTGCAGGCCGGTGCCATAGTGTCCGAACTGGACGATGCCGTCTGCGTGAGCAAGGCCCCGCTGGAAGGTTTCGAAGCGGACCTGAACAACGCCCCCGACCTCTTCCCCATCGTTTCAATCCTTGCGGCTTTCAGTGACGGGATGTCCAGAATATCCGGTCTCGGAAGGCTTGTGGGAAAGGAAAGCAACCGTGCGGAAGCCATTCTGGATATTCTCAAAAGGTTGGGAGTAAAGGCGCAGGAAGATGGCGACGACCTGCTGGTGTGGGGAGAAAACCTTGCCTCACGCGCCCTCAACGGCCGTCTCCTCAAAGGTGGCAAGTTCTCTTCCCTCGGAGACCACCGCCTGGCGATGGCCCTGAAGGTCGCCTCCATCGGCGCCTCACCCGCAACGGCATACGGGCTTGCCAAGGCACTCGCCGACGCCTCTGCCCCGGCCGGCGGCATTGCTCCTTCGGACAAAGCCGCGCCCATCGTCATAGACGACCCCGCCTGCGTGGCAAAATCTTTCCCCGAATTCTTCGAATCCTTTGATTTCTAGAGAGATATGAAATACGTCAAGATCCTCACAATCATCTTCGCAGCGGCGTGCCTCCTTTGCGCCGGGTGCAAAAAAGACAAATCTGAGAACATAAGCCCAGACGTTCTCGAGTTCCCGGACTATCCCATCAAGATCCAGCTTGGCGATAATTTCCAGCCTGAAATTGTCGTGGAACCAGCGAACCTGGCCGGGAAAATCAAGTGGAAGAGCAGCAACAAGAACGTGGTAACGGTCAAAAACGGCATACTGACCGCAGAGGGAGAGGGTTTGGCTGAGATTTCCGCAACGATAGGCAATTCTACCGCCCTGGTCGACGTGGAAGTGGTTCCCAAACGATACATCCTCAGCCTGATGAAGCTCGACAATGATAATAAAGGCGTCCTGCAAGAAATGAAGGACGGCTATATGACCACCACCTTCAACGTGGACGGAGATTATCGCTACATCGTGCTTTGGGACAATGAAGCCCAAGACTATGTGAAGGAGGAAGCAGTAGATAACTTCGACGCGAATTTCACCGGCAAATTCATAGGCGAGGGCACGGCGGCCGGTTTCGCTCCACTGAAGACCGAATGGGCCATGTACGGCTACCACGGCATCCTGCTCATCAACCGCAAACCCCGCGAAAACGCGCAGCTCAATATCCGCTTCAACATCAGCGAGGAAGACTGGATCCAGATGACGGTGCACATCAACACCTATTATGCGCAAGACGTATATTTCTGTCTGAAAGGCACCGACTACCCGCTCGCCACCCTGCAGAACATTGGCAACATTGGCAGTTCGGTCCAGATTGTGGCTAAAAAGCCGAATGCCGACATGACCGCTCTGGAGCAGATAAACAAAGCCGGCACCGCATTCTATGAAGTGAGCGCGAACGATGACAGAATCGACTGTTCGGTCGTCCCCGACCCCTCCGGCGATTACTGCTATTTCAATATCAAAAGGAAGAACAACAGCGAAAACATCGAATTGAGCGACAAGGTGTATGTTCGATATTACCCCAGCGGAGTCGGCACCTCAGGCTACTCCAGCAAGGTTCTTCGCTTCACCACCAAGGCAGTGACCTACTACGACATCGTTGCCTTGCGCATGTAGATCCACATCTGCCTTCACCGGCATAGCCGCCGGACTTGCCACCTTCCGGCGGCGGTGCCAGTCAACCTCGGCACATTCCAGCGGCTGAGACAGCCTTAGTGATGGTAATCGGCGATTTTTCTGCCGGCTACCTTCATTTTGGGCCGTTTTTGACGGTAGTCGGTAAGTTTTTTACCGGCTACCATCACTTTCCTCGCCTGCCACCCCACGACTATTCATAAAGTGCGCTTCGCCTTCCCGGAATTCTACGAATCTTTTGACGGAGTGAAATAGTCTTGCGGGCGAGGTCCGATTTTATCAGCACGATCTCGCCCGGGCAAACGGCCGCAGATGCCGCTCCAAGGCCAATCTGGTGGGCGAGGTACCGAACAAATAATCGGGCCTCGCCCGTTTTCACGGTGAAATAATTTTCCCAAAAAGTACCAATATGCGCCATGCCGGAAATCCAGTGTGTAACCTTATTATAAAAAAGGTTATATATTTGGGTAGAAAACTACTAATAACCGGCATATATGTCACAACACAAATTCCTATCGGCATTCGCGCTGCTTTGCGGGATGGTGCTCCTGTCCTGTGCAAAGAACGAAAGCGCGACAGATGCGCAACGGGACCGGCTGTCGCTCAATCTGGGCATTGCACCCAGCAGCACCCGGACCTGGCTGGATTCCTCGGTTGACGAGGGGCCGCTTCCGGTTTACTGGAGCGACGGCGACCGCGTGGCCGTGAACGGCACCACAAGTTCACCGATCCGGGTCGAAGACGGGCAGAAACTGTCCAGCGCAATCTTCCAGCTCAGAAATGTAAGCGCCCCTTACAAGATCGTCTATCCTGCGGCGGCATGGAAAGGCAGCTCTGAAAGCGGCATCCTCATCGACATTCCGGCAACGCAGGAATGGACTGAAGGGAGTTTTGCGAGCGGGGCGGCCCTACTTTACGGAGAATCGCAGGACGGCGGGAGCGCAAGCCTTCAGAACCTGTGCGGAGCCATCCGCGTACGTCTGAACGACTCCGAGGGTTCGGTAATCAAGTCCCTGAAAATAAGCAGCCTCGGTGGAGAGTCCATTGCGGGAAGTTTCCTCCTCAAGGACGGATCTCTCAGCGCGGCGGCGCAGGGCGGGGTAAGCGAAATCTCCATGACCATACCGGAAACGGGAGTCGCGCTCTCGGCCGAAGGTACGGACTTTTACTTCGCAATCCCCGCGGGAAGTTATTCCAAGGGCTTCCTCATCCGCTTCGACGATGCACGCAAACACATCCAGAGGAGCTTCTGGCTCAGGGAGTCGGAGGAGGCAGAGGAAGGCGTGAGCGTTGTTGCGGGCAGGATCGTATGCTTCGCCAACTCGGCTTACGACCCGGATGCCAGGGAAATCTGCACTCCCGAGGACTGGGAGGAATTCGCGGCGGCATACAACTCCGAGGACGCGGGCTGGGAAGACGAATGGCTCTGCAAGGACGGCACCATACGCATCGGAGCCGATTTCCAGGCAGAGAATCTCACCCCTGTCAAAATCCTCACCGGAGTGCTCGACGGCTGCGGCCACACTATCACGATGAGCGCGATGACCAGCCCCCTGGTACGTTCCCTGACGGGTAGCGACGCGGCGATAAGGAACCTTACCATCGCCGGCACCAACGCCCCGGCGGACCTCAACCTCGCCTCGATATTTGCAGGGAACCTGAAAGAAGGCGCAACTATTGAAAACTGCACCAACAAGGCCGTACTGAGCATTTTCGCCGATCAGAAAACCGTAACGGCCCCCTTCGCGAGGGACCTTTACCACGGCAACATCCTCAACTGCACCAACGAAGCCGACGTAAGGCCTTCGATAGACATTTCCGATGGAGACTACCCCGTTACAGCAGCAGGAATCGTGGCTACGGTGAAGCCGCTGAGCGGAGACGCCCTGGAAGGCCCCTGCCTCATCAAGGGCTGCACCAACAAGGGCGATGTCATAATAACCCTGATAAAGCCCTCCAACAACAATAAAAAACCTGTCTGCGCAGGCTACGGGGGCATTTTGGGAACCGTACTCGCCGGAGACGAAACCAGTTTCCTCCGTATCGAGAACTGCGTCAACGAAGGGGACATTTCACTGAAACTCCAAAACGACCCCTCCACTTCCAACGGCTCTCTCAGCGGAGTCGGCGGAATAGTGGGCATGGCGGCGAACATAACTTCCAACGGCACCAACTTCATCTGGTCCAAGCGCGGCAGTAACGTGCTCGCCGATGAATTCGACAGTTTCGACGGCATCTATTTCGAGATGTCCGGGTGCACCAACTACGGAAGCACCAACAACGACGTCACGAGCGTCTGCAGCTCGGACGAGCCTTACAAAGCATTCTCCGGAGGTCTCATAGGAGTTGTCAACGGACTCCAGGCGGCACATGCCAAGATAGACAGTTGCAGCAATTTCGGCAATGTAACTGTATATCAGGGCGTCAGCTACACCAGGGCGGCGCTCGGTCAGGGAGCCGGAGGATTCGCCGGATATGCCGGCTACGCCGATTTCACGGACTGTGTGCAGAAAGCGCAGAAGGTCGGATCCATGAAATGGCATTCATATTCCGCCAGCGGCGGCCTCGGCTATGTACATCTTGCATTCAAGATGATCCGCTGCAAGATTTTCAGCGAGATAGACCTCGTGCGCGCCACCAATTACAGCCAGGACAATTACAGCCTGGGATTCACCATCAGCAGCCGCGTCAATACCCAGGGCGGCGTGAAGCCCAACATCCTCGAACTTGAAGGTTCCGAGGTCACGGACTGCAGCTTCGGCGGCAGCATCTCCCTCAGCGCGAATGTGGTCACTTATAGCGCAAAGACAGGATTCGGAAACGCGGTGGTGACCAATATCACCGCATCCAACTTCGACCAGTTCATCGCTTCGCCGTCGGCGAACGTGAACCACTTTGAAAAGACCGCATTCGGAAGTCATTCCGGCGGACTCGGCTACAAGATCCTGGACAAGATCCGGATCAGCGGAAGCTCTTATTGGGACGGAACTTTAAGCGAATAGATTATGAGAAAGTACATCATACCTCTGCTACTGGCCGTTTCCTCCGTGGCCGCCTGCCAGAAAACCGTAAAGGACGAAGGCAAGGACATCAATCTCGAAGGATATACGATGTTCAATGTGGACATCGAGGCAGTTGACCTTGACGGAGGCGCCGCTTCCCAGGCTGTCTGGGCGGACGGAGCGAGCATCGGGATCTTCGGAAGCGAAAGCGGCAGCAACGCCTGTTTCAACATCAAACGCAGCGATGCTGGGCTAAGCGCGGCATCCTTCTATGGCGAGCTTGTAAAAGGCTCGCAGATAGCGGCTTACGCCCCTTATGAGAACGGACTCAGCCGTGAGAACGGAGCAATTCCCCTCGACCTCGCGGCAGTGCAGCCCTTCGAAAGCGACGCGAGCGTCGCAAGTCATTTCACATCGCTCTGCCCGAGGATTTTCGCCAGTCTCGGCGAAGACAAGGCCCTCCATTTCGCATACCCTCTCGGCCTGCTGAACGTGAGCATCACTTTCGATGACGCGATAGAAGTGCAGGGCATGAAGCTCTCAAGCGGTTCAAAGGGACTCTCCGGGCGCATGGGCGTCCTTCCTTCCGGCGAAACAGCCACGACTTCCGTGAGCCGGACGGAGATCTCCCTGGACTTCGGCGGCAGCGCGGTATCCAGCAAAGACGCCGACGGCGGCTTCACCTCTTTCCTCTTCGTGCTTCCTCCCGCTGAATATGCGGCAGGAGAACTTTCACTCGAGATTACGACTGCCGAGGAGCTCATCCGCGTGCAGCTGCCTGCCATCGAGGTCAAACGGGTAGAAGGCAAGGATTTCGTCATCGCCAACACCGAGGTCGGAAGCGGCCTGCCTGGATTTGAAACAAAACCTGGAATTCTCGAATAAGTATGAAAAAGTATATAGCAATAATATTGGGAATCGCGCTTGCATGCTCCTGCACCGAGAAGACGGAAACGTCCAAGGCGGGGAAACGCGTGGGCGAGATTTACGTGACCGCCCTGCCGGGCGCCAAGACGGTGCTCGTGAACCAGGACGGACTCTGGCGCGTACGCACTTCCGCGGACTGGATTTCGCTGGATGTGAACGGACGCGAGGGTCCCGGAGCCTTCACCATGTATTACGCTTCCAACGAATCGGATTTCGTGAACTCCAATCCCAGCCGCAGGGGCGCCGTCATCATCGAGTCCCTGAGGAACATGCGGGCCGATACCCTATGGCTGCGTCAGCAGGGTGTGCCCGACGGAAAGGAATACTCCAGCAGCCCTCAGGACAGTTACATCGAATTCATCGACAGCAAACTCACCTCACTCACCGTGCGCTTCGCCGATTTCGGTGAAGCGGGGGCGGAATCCGCCGCGGCAGTCAATCAGTGGATGAAAGGAGTGGATGTACTTTGCTGCAGCGGCAAGCTGCCCCTCTTTTTCGAACTCAACGAGCTTGACACCGAAGATGAGATAGACGGCCATGTGTGGGTAAATGGGGACGGCGAAGGCTATGCCATCTACGCATCGGGACACCCCGTGGAGTCCTTTAAATTCTTAAGCGAGCCCAATAGCTGTTCTGCCGTAATCGACGGCGTCAACGTCATGTATGCGGACTTCCTGTCCGACACCCTCGGTACGGCCACTCTGCTGGAATACGCCAAGACAGTCCTCGCCCGGGGCTACGACAGGCCTGGGGCAGGTGCGAAATGGCTGATAGGAGGCCCCTTCTACTACTACAGCGTAATGGAGACAGGTTATGCGGCAACCCCGTCATGGTATCCCGCCAACCCTTCGGACAACGCTTTCCTGCCTGACAGGCAGATGCAGGCCGCAGGCCTCGCGGACTGCGTGTGGATGGCCAACCGCGGCTACAACCCCACCTATACGGACGGGGACCGCAACTGGAGAGCGGACTATGTTTACGCATCTTCTTCGCTGTGGAATGCCGCCACCATGGTCAAGGTGCTTGACGCACCTGTCGCCGGAATGGCCCATAAGGCAATTGAAATAACCGTTAAATACTGACGGATATGAAGAAATTGAGAATACTCACCCTCGTTTTCTGCCTGCTGGCGCCAGTGGCGCTGATGGCGCAGAATATAAAAGTGACAGGTATCGTGACCGATGAAAGCGGCCAACCCATCATCTCCGCCGGGGTTCTGGACAAGACCAATCCCAAGAACGGAGTCGTAACCGACATGAACGGACGGTACAATATAACGGTTTCCCCGGATGCAATCCTGGAATTCTCCTTCCTGAGCTACGCCACCCAGCTCATCAACGTGCAGGGGCGCAGCACGCTGGACGTACAGCTCCAGCCGGAAGCCACCCAGCTTGAGAGCGCCGTGGCCGTGGGTTACGGCACTTCCCGCAAGGGCGACCTCACCGGCGCGGTGGCGGTCGTGGCGGTGGAAGACCTTCAGGAAACGCCAACCACTTCCATAGCCCAGGCCCTCCAGGGCCGTATCGCCGGAGCGGAAATCATGTCCGGAAGCGGCGAACCCGGCGAGAGCACCAGCATCCAGATCCGCGGTTCGCGTTCCATCTCGGCGGGCAACAACCCTCTGATAGTGGTGGACGGCGTGCAGGATGCCGTGAGCAGCCTGGACGAGCTCAACCCTTCGGATATCGTGGCAATTTCCGTGCTGAAGGACGTAAGCTCCACCGCAATCTACGGTAGCCGCGGAGCAAACGGCGTCATCCTGGTGACGACCGACCAGAAGCAGGACAAGAACGCCAATTACAAGGTGACCATCAAGAGTACGACGGGTTTCTCGCACATCGCCGGCAAGCTCGACCTCATGAATGGTGAGGAATATGCCACATGGTACAATATGATCCGCCTCGCCAACTCGAGTTCCGTCGCCACCACTCCCCAGGGGCCCAATTCGGCCTACCCCTACTGGGATCCCACCCTGGTGGGAAAAGGCACGGACTGGATCGACGTGCTCAGTCAATGGGGTATCTACGACAACCAGTACGTATCCATATCGGGAGGCACCAAGAACACCCACATCACCGCCACCGCAGGCTACAACTACAACCGCGGCATAGTGATTGGGCAGGATTTCTCCCGCTACACCGCAAGGTTCAACATGGACAGCAAGCTCAACAAATACATCACCCTGGGCCTGCGTTTCAACATACTGTACTGGGACACGAACCGTACCAGCGCCAAGGTGCAGGGCACTGACAGCAGCGCCGCCATTTTCATCTCCCCCGTTCTCGACAAGGACAGCATCTGGAACAAATATGCCTTCGACGACGAGCAGGGCGTGATTTTCAACAACCCCTACCTGCTTGCCACCAAGGTGACCAACAGGGCGGACAAATGGAACCTGAACCTGGTTCCCTGGGTACGCATCAACCTGAGCAAGCGGCTCACCCTCAATTCCAATTTCTCCTTCACCAGGCAGAACGACCTCTCCTATTATTACTCCCCTTCCACCATGCCGGTGGCACAGGCGAGGCATCAGGGAGGTACGGCGAGCCGCAGCGTTTACGACGAGCAGAAATTCCTGAGCGAAACCACCCTGAACTACAAGCGTACCTTCTCCAGGCATCATAACCTGGAGGCCCTCGGAGGGTTCACCGCCAGCAAGACGGTACGGGACAACAGCAATATCCAGGGTACCGGTTATGTGAACGACAAGGCCATGCACTACAACATGACCGGCATCTACAACAGCCAGAACTATTCATCCTCGTCCTACAACATCATAAAGACCAGCATGTCGGTGCTGGGGAGGGTGAATTACAATTACCGCCGCCGCTATTACCTCACCCTCACGGCGAGGGCCGACGGCGCTTCCAACTTCAGCGAGAACAACAAATGGGGATTCTTCCCCGCCGCAGCCTTCCGCTGGAGCATCATGAACGAGCCCTGGATGAAGAAAAGCTACTGGCTCAACGACCTATCGCTGCGCGTGAGCGCCGGGCGGAGCGGCAACGACGCCATCTCCAGCTATCTGTCGATGGCCACCATCTCCAACAACAAGAGTTCCTGGCTCTTCGACGGCAAATCCCTGCTCGTCACGATGCCGGAGCATCTTGCCAACAGCAATCTTACCTGGGAGACCACCGATGCCTTCAACGTAGGTATCAACTTCTCCGGATGGAGATCGAGGGTGGACGTGGAACTTGACGCCTATATGTCCAAAACCCACAACCTGCTGCTGAGCGTGCGCGAGTCCCAGGTGACGGGTTACAACAGCTACTTCAACAATCTCGGCGAGACCCGCAACATAGGCGCCGAACTCACCATCAACACCAAGAACATCCGTAGCAAGGCATTCAGCTGGAACAGTTCCTTCACCATTTCGCACAACCGGCAGAAAGTGGTGGATTCCGGAGCGGGCGACGAGGTGGTGCCCACCTATATGAACCCCCGCAACAGCACCCAATACCTTTACGGCTACCGCACGGGCTATCCCGTGAACGCCCTCTGGGGATATCAGTACGCGGGAGTGTGGCACAACCGTGAGGAAATCGAGCGCAACGAGATTACCCACACCTATGTTTCCACCATCGCGGACGGCTCCAACGGTTCCAACGAAGGTCGCAGCCGCTACGTGGACGTAAACGGCGACGGCCTCCTGGACCAGAACGACATAGTCTATCTGGGGAATTCGGACCCCGTCCTCTACGGAGGTTTCCAGAACGACTTCAAATTCTGGGGCAAACTCAACCTGAACGTTTACTGGGCCTACTCCATAGGCGGTCACATCTACAATCTTTCCGAGCTCTGGCTCGGCTCATCGGCCACCAGCTGGAACAAGTACAAGTATGTGCTGGACGCCTGGCATCCTGTCCGCAACCCCATGTCCGACCAGCCGAAACCGGGTTGGGACGACAACGTGGGCTCCGACAAGCAGATCCACGACGCCTCATACCTGCGCCTGAAATCCGTAACCCTCAGCTACACTGTGCTGCTGAGCAAATGGAGCAAGATTTTCAAGACCCTGAACATCGGCGTGACCGGAGAGAATCTCTGGCTGTGGAAGAAGTACAACGGATTCGATCCGGATGTATCCACAAGCTCTACCGTAAGGCGTCTGGACAACGGTTCGTTCCCGCGTCCGCGCACCTATACACTTAACCTGCAACTGAATTTCTAAGGAGGACCGGATATGAAAAAGTTTTTTGCAATTCTTTTGATTTCGCTCCTTGCAGCCGGGTGCACCCTGCATGAACAGCTTACGAGCTACACCCGCAGCGACGACTTCTACACCAATGCGGCCCAGTGCCGAAGCGGCATCAACGCCTGCTACAACCTGATACGCAGCCAGCTCGGCGGCAACGGCTTCTGGATGGCAACCGAAGCCACCACCGACCTCATGTACCTGAACATGTCCACCATGTACAACGCTACGCTGCGCATCTCTCCGTCGGCTCCGGGCATCGCCACCACCATCTGGCAATACAGCTACAGGGGGGTGATGCGAGCCAATTCCATCCTCGCAGCCATCGACAAGGCTGTGGAAAAAGGCAATATTGAAGAGAAGGAAGGCCTGCAGCTGAAAGGCGAGGCGGTGGTGCTGAGGGCATTCTTCTATTATCTTCTCACCTGCACTTTCGGGGACGTGCCGTTCTACACCGACGTGGTGACGGAGCATAACCGCAAGCAGATTGCAAGCCTGCCGCGAATGAGCGCGAACGACACCCGCGACTACCTCATCGAAGAACTCAAACATTACCTCTACCCCGCAAGCGAAGGCGGTCTGGAGGCCCTGGAACTCAAACGTTCCTACGACGGAGTTTTCGAAAACCGCATGGATGCGGCCATCGGCCTGATGCTGGCCGGCAAGTTCTGCCTCTGGAACGAGCGCTGGGACGATGCGGTGGACGTGCTCGGACATCTTGAAGATATCTACGGGCACTATGCCGACAACCCCGAGCAGTTCGCCATCGACTATCCCATCACGGACGTTCCCTTCAGCCGCAAGTTCGTCCCGGAATCCATTCTGGAGATAGAGAACAAGGTTGAAGAATACGGCGTGCAGCTTTCGGGAGGCCTGGCAATGTACACCACACCTTCCAAGACCAACAACAACACCGTGACCATTACGGAAGGCGACGAAGAGCAGGAATACGTGATGACGGACGTTTTCTGCGGCATCACCATCCCCGAACTGGGCACGCAGTGCCGCATAGCCACTTCGGTGCGGCCCACCACATATTATTTCGAAACCGTACTCTCCTATGACTCCCCCGACATCAGGAGCGGAGAGTATTCCAACGGGGCCACCGAGGCCAGGCAGGGCAGCGGCAACCTCGCATGGAGGTGGAGCGGATGGGCTCCCGACGATGGTGAGCGAAAACCCGAGAACCGTGCTGTTTACTGGTTCAAGAGCGGCTCGGGTTCGGGCGCCGGCACCTTGTCCGCCATCAACCGTCCCTGGCTCGGCAACAAGTTCTGGTGCAACAACATGTACTACACCATGGACAGCAACAACTACAAGTTCTTCCGCTTCGCCGACGCGGAACTCATGCTGGCGGAAGCCCATCTGAGGGCAGGCCGTCAGGCCGAGGCCACCAAGTACCTGAATATCACAAGGGTACGTGCAAAGCTGAACAAGCTCACTCCCGCCGCCATGGGCGGAAACGAGGAAGCTCTCATGGAAGAGATCAGACTCGAAAGGGCGCGCGAACTGCTGGGAGAATTTCAGCGCAAGTTCGACCTCGTGCGCTGGGGAATCTGGTACGAGAGGACAGTGCAGTACAACGACGGCATGTATCTCCCGGACTACATCCAGCCCTATCACCGCTATCTTCCCATCCCTGCGGAGCAGATCACCTACTCCCACGGAGCGTTGGACAACAATGAATACACCAATAATTAAACGGCCATGAAAAAGTTACTCTGCATATTGTTTGCCTGCGCGGCACTCGCTTCCTGCACCAAGGAATGGAAATTCAGCGAGGACATGGCCGTGAACAGCACCCGCATAAACATCCCGCAGCTCTCTCCCCAGGATCCCGAGGATCCCGACAAGCAGGCCATCGGCTTCGTGATAAGCGTATTTTCCGGCACCGACTGGAAAGTGAGCGTGACCAACGGCAGCGACTGGCTCCGCCCCAAGGAAAAGAAGGGAGAGGGCATAGGACATGTTCATTTCTATTTCGATGACAACCTGGACAATCCCGCCAGGATTGCTAAAGTGCAATTCAAGGCGTCGAGCGGCAAGAGCGTGGTGGTGAACGTGGTTCAGGACGGAAATTCCGAAAAAGCTTCGTCCATTTCAGATTATCTACTGTAAATCGATTGATTATGAAGAGATTTCTATATTTTTCCGCAGCCCTTCTCGCGATTGCAGCCTGCAATTGGAAAGACGAGATGGTGGAAGCCGAAGAACTGGGTGCCGTCAAGACGGACTTCTCCGTAGACTGCACGGCGGGAAGCCTGACCCTGGAGGTCTATTCGGACGGTGATTTCACCGCCACCCTGCCGGCGGACGCCTCATGGCTCAAGTTCCAGGGGCAGGACGGGCGTATCTTCCACGGCAACGGCGACATCGAGATAGCCGTCGAATACGACATCAACCGCGGTGTCCAGAGGAATGCGGTGATTTCGCTCAGGCGCGGCCGCAAGAGCCAGGACATAAGCATCAGCCAGAAAGGCATACTCTCCGCAGGCATCGAGTTCGAGAACCGCAGCATAACCGTGGATGCGGCGGAAGGCAGCTGCGCAGTGAAGCTCATCACCCTCTGCAAAGATTCCGACCTTGACATAGAGCTTGTTTATGAAGGTTCCGGAGGCTGGATAGATGCCGTGCAGAAAACCAACAACTACCTCAGCTTCAACGTTATAGCCAATAGTTCTACGGCACGCCGCTATGCCACGCTGAGAGTGACCGGCAAGAGCGATCCCTCCCTTTCCGACGCACTCGTAATCTGCCAGCTCGGGGCGGGAACAGAGCTTCAGGCCCTCAGTTTCGAGGAACTCAAGTCTCTCGCCAAAGCCGACGGGGAGAATACAATCCTCGGAGACTACACTCTTGAGGGCATAGTTTCCGGAGACAACCTTTCCGGGAACGGCGGTCCCAACCTCAACCTCTCCGCCTCCCTGCAGGACAATACCCTCGCCGCTCGCACCGTCTATCTTCAGGCAGCCGACGGCAGCACCGGAGTGAAGCTCGTATTCGACAGCGCGTCGGACAACACCCTGCGCCGCTACGACCATGTGAAGATCCTGCTGGATTCCCTTACCCTGATGAAGCACAGTTCCCCCGAATTCTACGACATCACCGGACTCGGGGCCAAGTCGGTCCTGGAATCGGCCGCAGGCAATGCCTACGACATCGTTGCGAAAGAAAAATATATAGAGGAACTTACGGACGAGGACATCTACAGTTTCGTCACCCTTAAGGACTGCGAGATTCCTATCCGCAAAGGGCCCTTCGTGCCGATCGACACCCGTCATATCTATGTGATAAACAGCTACCCCATGCCCGTACGCGACATCCGCGGAGGTTCGCTCCATCTGATGACCAACCTCAGCGCCGCCTGGCAGAGGGACGGGCTCGGGCTTCCCGAGGGCTCGGGCGACATTTCCGGAGTCATCGTTCATGAAACCTGCGACAATTTCGAATGGGACAACGCCAAGGTCATGGCGAAACAGGCCGAAGGCATGTCCCCGGAATACATCACCGGCGTGGGCGAAATCGGGAATTACCAGATACGGCCTTTCCGCAAGGACGAAATAGCCCTTGCGACAGATTTCCAGGATGGTTTCTCGGAACTCCTCATGGAAATCCGATACAGCAACAAGAGCTTCGACAACCTGGTGAAGAACACCGTGGGCAATGTCATCTACTCCACCTACCCGGCTGTGGAATCGCCCGCATCGGCAGGCGCCGTGAACGGCGTGCTGGAGGTATATGAAGGCTCGAGCGCCAAATCTGTCGGCCTGTACAGGGACTGGACACATCTGGGCCCCGTGAATGACAGGTGGGAGATGTCAACACCTTCCGACGGCAACGGAGTTTACGACTACTACGGAAGCAGCGCCCACTGGCAGATTTCCTCAGCTGCCGTATATGGACTCATCATCGACGACAACGGCTCTTCCTGGTACTGCAGCGGCTGGAACACCAACAAATACTGGAGGGCGAGTTTCAGCACCGAGGGCCTCACCCAGGCCAACTTCCCGCTGTCGGTCCAGTTCGGTGCGGCGCAGGGCCTCGGGCGTGTGGTCGGTGCACCCCGCTACTGGGTTGCCGAATACTCCCTCAACGGAAGCGGCTGGACAGAATTCGGCAGATACACCGTTCCTGACTTCCCCATCCTTTCCAACCGGAAGGCATGGCAGTGCCCCGGTCCCAAGTACGTCACCCTCAATCTGCCCGAAAACAACGCCCTGCTCGGCAAGGCCAAGATATATGTGCGCCTGAGACCCTCCGTGGACAAGGCGGGCACGCCCTCAAGCTACGACGGCGGCACGATTGATACCGGCCAGCCAAGCCAGCTGAATTATTTTGCGATACGATACAACAAGTAAAAATGACGTTTGCAAAGCATATCCTTGCCTGGGCCCTGCTGATTTCAGCGGGGCTTCCGGGCTTCTGCCAGATGGTGAGAATTCATACCCAGGACGAGATGAATCCGGAGCAGCACGAGCTGAACTCGCATGCCGGAGTGGAGAAATACAGCAGCCTGGAACCTATATGGCGCTATAACAAGCTGTTGGAGACATCGTCCCTGATTCCTTCCAATTTCCCGGAAGAGCAGAACAAGCCGTTCTATCCCAGGATCAAAGCCCTGCCGGACGGGTCGTATATCATGTTCTACCAGGGCGGGCAGGTGGCTTCGCGCGTTCTCAGCTGTTTCAGCGACGACCTCATCCACTGGTCCACCCCTCAGGTGATCATGGGGCCGAAAAAGGCTGAGATCGACGGAGTAAAGACCTATATGCGCTACACCACCATCGACGCCTGCGTACTGGACAACGGCACCCTGCTTTTCGTGGCATCGTTCAGGAACGACGATTTTTATCGCAAGGGCGGAAAGGGATGCGGCATAGTGGCGGCCCGCAGTCATGACAACGGGCGCACCTGGACACGCAGCAACGTCATTTATGAAGGTACGAACTGGGAGCCCTATGCAATGCAGCTTCCTGACGGCACCGTGCAGGTATATTTTACGGACAACACCGTGGAGACCCGCAACAGCGGTACTTCCCTGATAGAATCCAGGAACGGAGGTGTGGACTTCGGCCCCAAGAAGAGGGTGATGCGCCAGTACAAGTATTTCGACAAGGGAGAACGCATCTACACCGACCAGATGCCATGCGTAAGGCTGCTGAACGACGGCAAAACCCTCATGGCGGCAGTAGAGGCAAGGCTGGAGATGGAGGGCCCGGACGGAGGCAGCAGCTACTGGATTTCCATCATCCATAACGACGGCACCTCCTGGCAGAACCTCGGAGAAGACAGCGAAGGGCCGAAGAAGCGCATGAAGAACGTGCTGAACAGCAACGCCCCTTACCTTGTTACCCTTCCTTCCGGCGAGGTGCTGCTTTCCACCGGATACCAGGGCCTGCACTCCGTGAAGATAGCCGACCATACCGGAACTCAGTTCAACCACCGCCGCTGGGAGACCGACTGGCTGCAGCCCTGTCCCCTGAAAGGCGTGTGGGGCAGCATAGAGGCGAGCGGAGACAAGCACCATATCATCCATTCCATGGATACAGGAAACGGCGGAAAGGGTATCCAGCTGGCTGTTTCCTACCTCAACCACCGCATCGACGCACCCGCGCAGAATACTGTCCTGGACGGCGACGGTGCCGAATGGAATGGCGGCGAAGCCCTGTTCATAGGCTCTGACGGCCCTGCGGAAACCATTTTTCGCGCTTCGCACGATTCCGACAATCTGTATATCCTCGCGGAGAGGGCCGACGATGCGATAAGCGACGGCAGCAAGATAAAAATTTCCGTATGCAACGCGGCATCGCCGAAGATGAAACCGGGTTCCGGCCTGAGCCTGCTGCTTGGCCCGCAGGGGGCCGAAGGAAAGGTGCCTGAAGGGGTAAAGGCCTGCGTGCGCGGAGGCAAGACCATAAAGGGCACTCCCGGATATGTCGCCGAAATCGCCATCCCGCTTCAGCTCCTGGGCTCCGGAAGCGAATTCTGCTTCAACGCCACGGTGCTCGGGGACGGCAAACTTGCCGACGGATTCTGGAACGCTAAAGAGAGCGCTCCCGACACCTGGCAGCGCATCCGCCTGAGTGACAGGCAGATACCCGCTCCTTTCAAGGCCTCGCATACAGGTGAGGAACAGTGGAGCGTGCTTCAGCCGATGCCCGCATTCCAATACACCGTTCCCAACGAAAACCTGCTGATCGGACTTCCAGAAACCGCAGACGAGCAGAAGTTCGCCTGCTACCCCAGAATCAAGAAAATGGCCGACGGCCGCTGGCTGATGCTTTATATGGGCGGACGCTTCGGCTCCCGCATCTGGGCAACCACCAGCGATGATTTCCTCAACTGGAGCGAGCCCGAGATGCTTTACAAGCCATATTCGGTCGTCATGCCCGACGGCGAAAAAGACGTTGTGCGCTTTGTGAACGGCGATGCCGTGGTGCTGCAGCACAACAAGGACGGACACAACGGAGATATAATAATGGTCTGCTCTTTCAGGGCGGCTTCCCATTATAACAAGGGCGAAGGCTGCGGCCTGAGCATCCGGCGCAGCAGCGACAACGGAAAGACCTGGAGCGAAGCGCAGCAGATCTACGGCCAGGCCAACTGGGAACCTTACATTCTCGAGCTTCCCGACGGGCGTCTGCAGTGCTTCTTCACCGATGCCCGGCCAGCCATCTGGAGTTCCGGAACCGCGATGCTGGAATCCTTCGACGGAGGTTTCAGCTGGGGAGAAAAGAAGCTGGTTTCCCGCCAGTGGAAATACAGATATCAGGGGCACGATATCTTTACGGACCAGATGCCCTGCTTCCGTCTGCTCGCGGACGGAAAGACCATCGCAGGCTGGCTGGAGTCCCGTCTGGAGACCAAGATTCCACTGGACTACAAAGACAAGAAGTACTATGCCAGCTACTGCAAGGCTTCCATGGTGTATAACGACGGTTTCGACTGGGTATCTCTTCCGGAGAACGGGACCGGGCCGGCAAGGAGATTCACCAATGTGCGCAAGGCTGCCGGCGGCTACATGGTCGTCTTCCCTTCCGGGGAAGTTGTCATCAGCCACAACCACAAGAATTCCTTCATGATGAAGGTGCTGGATACCTACGCCCAGCCTCCGCTCGGACAGACATGGACATCGGACGAGCTTGCCGCCTTCCCGGAAAGCGGTTACTGGGGTTGCATGGAACTTGACGGACGGCAGAGCCTGGTGGCTTCGATGCACGGCCCCGACGGCCTGCAGATGGGCAAATTCTGGCTCAACCACCGCATTTCAGCTTCCGAACATGGATGGAGCGAAGATGCGCTTTACCTCGGCATCAAGGGAGGCGGGGACATGTACCTGCGCTCCAAACTTTCGGACGGCAAACTTCTCCTTGACGTCAAGGAAGGCGAAGGATGCTCTGTGAAACTGCGCCTCTGCGTGCCGGGAGGCAATATAGTGGAAAAGAGCGTTTCCGGCAACGGGGAAGTTTCCATCGGGCTCGACGAACTTGGCGTGCAAAGCGGCGATTATATTTGTATATTTGCTGAGCTGCGAAAAGCGGCTTTCCGTGCAAGATTCACTAACTCAATATATTCCGATCCTCAGACGTGGCAACGAATAAGAATAGAATAACGGCCCTGCTGCTCACCGCGCTGGCTCTTGCCTGCTGCGGGGAGAAGGTGGACACTGACGGCACTCCGGCCGACAAGAAGGCGGTGCTGCTGCACAGCGTATGGGACATGGACACCAGCAGCGTGAGCATCAACTCGCATGCCGGCGACGAGCTCAGCAGCGTGCTGCAGCCCATCTGGAGCAAGTTTCAGGATATCCCCAACGCCTACATGCTCCCCGGCCTTCCCGCCACCGCCACCGACCAGGCCTTTTCTTGCTATCCGCGGATCAAGCAGATGGCGGACGGCCGTTTCCTGATGCTCTATCATAGCGGGCAGTTCGGCTCACGCATCTGGGCGCGCACAAGTTCGGACTTCGTAAAATGGACAAGCGCCGAACTCCTTTTCGAACCTGTTTCCGTGGACATCCCGGAGGGGGACAAGACCGTGCAGGACTGGAGGCGTTTCGTCAATCCGGACGCCGTGGTGCTGAAGCATAACGGCAGCCGGAACGGGCAGATCCTGATGGTGTGTTCCTACCGTGCCACAAGCCACTACGGAGAGGGTCTCGACTGCGGCCTGTCCTTCAGGAGAAGCACCAACAACGGCAGAAGCTGGAACAAGGCCGTGAACGTCCCGGTAGGGGCGAACTGGGAGCCATACTTGCTGGAACTGCCGGACGGCACCCTGCACTGCTACTATACCGACGCCACTCCCCAGACCCGCAACAGCGGCACTTCCCTCATAGTTTCCACCGACGGCGGGCAGACATGGAGTGAAAAAATCCGCGTGAGCCGCCAGTACAAATATACCTATAAGACATCGGTAGAAGAGAAAAAGAAGTACAACGGCGAAAAGATCTACACGGACCAGATGCCCTGCTTCCGCCTTCTCAACGACGGCAAGACAATAGTAGGATGGCTGGAAGCCCGTATAGAGAATCCCGCTCCGCCCAGCGACTGCGGCAATTCGGATACTTACAAAAGCCATTGCGAAATGTCTCTCGTCTATAACGACGGGCTCAGTTGGAAGGCCCTCGGTGAAGAAAGCGAAGGTCCGGAGCGGAGGCTTACCAATGTCATGAGAAAAGGGAATGCGGGGTACATCTCCACCTTCCCTTCCGGAGAAGTCTTCATTTCCTCCGGGCTCAACAACCTTTTCCATATCCGCCTTTGCGATGCCGGCGTCACCAGCTTCTACGGCAACAACGACTGGCTGGACGACGCCAACTGGTACATCCCCTTCCAGGGCAAGGGATACTGGGGCTGCACGGAACCGGTAGGCAGCAACATGCTGGCGGTAGCCATGCACAAATCCCCCGTCGAAGAAACTAAGGACCCCGGCTGCATGCAGATCGGGATGTACTACCTCAACCAGCGCCAGGCACCTTCCGAGCAGAAAATCAACATCGACGGCAATGCTTCCGAATGGACCACGGACAAGGGCTGGTTCATCTCATCCCAGTCCGGAACCGAGCTCTTTGTGCGTTGCGCCTTCAGCGAAGGCAAACTCTGCTTCGCCCTGGACCGCAAGGAAGATTCCGTAAGCGACGCTTCAACCGTCAGGATCCTGCTCGCGAAAGACGGGTCCAAGAACCCCCTGAACGTCATAGCCGGCCCGGGAGGGCTCGTGAGTTCGTCCATAAACGGGGCCACGGCGCAAAGCCGTCTCGCCCAGACCGAGTCCGGGGAAAAGGGCTATGTGTCTGAAATATCAGTTCCCCTCGCCAGCCTCGGGGTAGAAACCGGCGACGCCCTCCGTTGTCTTGTCATACTGGAGGAAGGCAACACCCGCACCATGTTCAGCAAGGCCGACGGAGGCTCCACTTCAACCTGGCAGCTAATAAGGCTCTGATGATATGAAACGTATTTTCTGGATTTGCAGCATTTTCCTTCTGTCCTCATGCGGAGGCAAGGACGATCCGCCACCTGCACCGAAGCCAGAAAAGGGTGTCGTACTCCATACGGTGATGGAGATGAACCGGAGCGAGGTCGTTCCCGGATCCCACATCGGTTGCGAGCTTCAAAGCGTGCTGCAGCCCATGCCGAACTTCAGCCACACCATAGGGCCGGAGAAACTCACCGTTGGCAGCGATCTCCCTGACAATCAGAAACATCCCAGCTATCCACGCATAAAAAGGCTGCAGAACGGACTGTTCATGATGGTCTATCACGGGGGGCTGGAAAGCGGACAATGGTCCCGGATATGGTACGTTATGGGCGAGGATTACGAGCACTGGACCACTCCGCGTGTCCTGTTCGAGCCCTATTACGCTACGGTTGCCGGAGAGCGTCCCGCAGTGCGTTTTGCGAATCCGGAGATCCTGCAGCTTGCAAACGGCGACATCCTCGCGGTGTGCGCCCAGCGCTGTGTAGGATTCAGGGACGTCGAAGGGCTCAACGGAGTCGTGATGCGCCGCAGCAGCGACGGAGGCAAAACCTGGAGCGAACCCAAGATGATCTGGAACCAGCAGAACTGGGAGCCCTACCTGCTTGAACTCCCGGACGGACGCATACAGTGCTTCTTCACCGACAGCGACCATAATACCCAGAACAGCGGCACCGCCATGGTGGAATCCTTCGACGGCGGCAAGACCTGGAGCGGCCGCAAGCGCGTGAGCCGGCAGTATAAATACGATTACCACACCACGGACCCGGACCATGTCAAATACAACGGAACCCGCATCTACACCGACCAGATGCCGGTTTTCAAGCTTTTGCCGGACGGGAAAACCCTTTGCGGATGGCTGGAATGCAGGCTTGAGGACCCGGTGCCCGCGGACTGCAACGACAGCGAAAGCTACAAGAGCTATGTGGACATGTCGCTGGTTTTCAACGACGGATTCGACTGGACCGCCCTGGAGGGAGATGCAGTGGGACCGGAACGCCGCAAGACCAACCTTTTCCACAATGCCGGAGGCGGCTATGTGGCAGTGTTCCCTTCAGGAGAAGTGGTCCTGTCCTGCACCAGCGGGAAATACCAGCATCTGCGCATGGCGGATGCCACCGCCCAGAACTACTTCGGCGCCAAAGGCTGGACAAAGGCCGATGCCAAATCTTTCACCTTCCCCTTCCCCAAGACCGTAAAATGCCGCTGGCCCATGGCGGAAACCGCCGGCAGCAACCTTCTCATGGCGGCCTGCTGCAGCGATGCGGAAGGGGTGCATCTCGCCATGCTCTATCTTAACCAAAGGCAGAAGGCTGCGAGAATCGACGTGAAGGAAGACGGAAATCCCGCCGAATGGACCACGGACAAGGGCTGGTTCCTCGGGAGCGAATCCGGGGTGGAACTGTTCGTGCGCTGCGCCCTTTCCGGGAGCAGACTCTGTTTCGCGCTTGACTGCCTCGACGAAAATCTCAGCGCCGGCGCCACCATCATCCTGTGCAAAGAGGACGGGAGTTCTCCGGTGAATATAAAAATCGGCCCGGAAGGGCTCATCTCCTCCTCCGCATCCGGAGCGTCGGCAAGCGCCTCGGAAGCGGAAAGCGCCTCAGGGGCAAAAGGTTGGGTGGCCGAGGCAGGCATACCGATCTCTTCCCTGGGTGTTTCGGAAGGCACTACGCTCCGCTGCTATGTCATGCTTGAGGAAGGCAGCACCCGCACCCCCTTCGCATTCGCCGACGGCAGCACCCCTTCCAGCTGGCAGACGCTCTCGTTATAGTGGGAATATTCTTTTATTCATTGGGAATATTATCTCACGCGCACGCGAGGGAAAATCTTTATTTTTGCTTTTGATACATAACGCTAGAAACTAATATAACGTTCAATAACATGTTTACCACCGGAAAATCAAAGTCTCCGTGTAAGGAACGCGGAGCTTATCTGTCCCCGGAAGCGCTCTCTCAGCTCATCCGGGCGGAAGTCCTCTGCGACAGCGATTCTGCCGAAATCGTGAGCCTCGAGGAAGAGGAAATAGATGAATCCAATTGGGAAAACTACTAATCGACAAATGGTTATGAAAAAGTATTTCGTTTTGTTGGGCCTGGCCGCGGCAGTAAGCACGGCCTGCAGTGTTAAAGAAGAACTGGCACCAGCTCCTGAAAAGGAAGTTCTCACCGTTGTCGAAGCAGTGGCAGCCCCCGCCGCAAAGACGGCCCTTGGAGAAAAAGACGGCAAAACCTACCCGGTTTACTGGAGCAGTGGTGATATGATCATCATCAACAACGTGGGATCATCGCCGCTTCAGAATGTGGAAGAACATCAGAGCCGCGCGAGCTTTGAGTTCAACGAAGTCCTTGACGGGACATATTATGCAGGCTATCCTGCCGGAATATTCACCAATACCGACCTGGAAAATCACACCGCGGACGTCATCCTGCCTGCAGTGCAGAATTACGTTCCCGGCAGTTTCGACCCGGACGCGGCCGTTATGGTGGGCATCGGGGATTCCGAAAACGGACTCCAGTTCTCATCGCCCATGGCTTACCTTAAACTTACCATAGCCGCAGGCAGCCATACCGACCATAAGATTTCTTCGATCCAGCTGACTTCCGTGGACGGAGAGGGCCTCAGCGGCACATTCTCCACCAATTACGACACCCTTGCCGTAACCGCGGCTTCGGTAGGAGAACTCACCCTGAGAGCAGCTGAAGGCATCGAGCTTGGCGGCACCGCGGTGATAGCGGTTCCAGCACAGACCTATGCCCACGGAATCATAATCAAGGTTACCGATACCGCCGGACATATCATGCGCAAGCGTTCAGCCGACAACTATGTGCTGAAGGCAGGCAAGGTTTACCCCACTTCCGTGGTATTCGAGCCCACCGGCACCGAAACAGAGGTGGGAATCCGCACGGAGGCTGACCTGATCGCCTTCCTCAACGAAGCCGACGGCCTTGTAGATTGCCCTCACTGGTTCGCTGTCCAGGAATGGACCGACACGATTCCGCACGGGGACATTTCCCGCTGGATCGCGGAGGACGGCGAGGTTCACATCCTCGAGGACATCACGCTTACCAAGCGCATCAACTGGAGCACGCTCATCCCCGGAGAACGCTACTGCAGCGTTTCCAATTTCGCTCCGCAGTGGGTGCTCAACGGCGAAGGACACACCATCACCGCCGACTTCTACACCCCGATGTTCATCAATGTCTATGGCACCATCAAGAACATCAAGTTCGCCGGCACCATGGCTGAACAGCGCACCTGCGAGCTTGCATCGCCTGTGGCATGCACGGTTCAGGAAGGAGGCCTTATCAGCAACGTGGACAACCTCGTGAACATCACCGGATTCTATCCGGAAGGAACCACCGGGATGGAGCGTGCCCGCTACATGGCAGGCATAGCCTATAAGGTAGCTCCCGGCGGAAGCATAATGGAATGCAACAATTACGGAACCATCAGTGACGACGGACGCGGGCTGCAGGTAATCTCCGGCATCGCCGCGATGAATTACGGTTCCATTACCAACTGCCACAACTACGGCACCCTCGATCTGACCGCAACGAATCCTGCCGCAGGCATCTGTTTCAATATGCTGGACGGAGTCATTACAGGATGCTCCAACGAGGTCAACCTGACATCTTCTTCTCCTCAGTCCCGTTTCGCCGGCATCTGCTACCAGCTGGAAGGCGGCACCCTCGAGGGCTGTGAAAACAACGGTGACATCACCCAGACCATAGATGTCACCAAAGCGGGAGGCCTGACTTACAGCGGCGGTATCGTGGCGGTGATTGGCCCGCGCACTTTCACCACAAACGGCTCCCATAGTTTCGTGCAGCAGGACACGCTTGACAGGATGGTCAACATCTCATCCTGCACGAACAAGGGTAACATCAGCTTCACCCTTAACGGCACGGTCAACAGGGCCACGACGGCCCCGGCTTTCGGCGGCATCGTTTCCTGGATCAATGTCAGGACCACTGATGAAGCCTTCGTGTACATCAACGAATGTATAAACAATGGAACCATCACATTGCGTTCCAACGTACTTACAGGGTCATACTGCCCTGCCGTAGGCGGTATTGTCGGACATTCCGGCCCCTACGGCACAACCGGATCCAACACCACGCCTCCGCTGGTTCTGGGACTTGCTGATGACAAATGCAAGGGAGACCCTACCGACGGCACTTATGTCATGATCGAAAATTGCAGCAACAGCGGTTCTATGGATGCCAAGAACGTATGGGGAAATGACATCGGCGACTGGAGAGCCCATTGGCAGAACGGCATAGGAGGAATTGTGGGAACCATTACCGGCAAATCCACGCACCCGGCCGACATCATAGGCTGCACCAACACCGGAGCGGTTGCCGGGGGCGGTTTCCAGACTTCGGGCAACAGGGAGTCCGCCATTAGTGTCAATGGGGCGAACAACTACCCCGTCCGTGCTTCCCGGACAGTGAATCTTGGAGGTATCGCAGGTGTCGCGAGTTTCGTGAATATCCAGGACTGCAGCGTGAATGCAAATATCGGATCACGCGACCAGTTCTTCGCCCATTCCGTGGGCGGAGCCATAGGAGCTGCATTCGGAAGGTTCACGGTCAGCTGCGGAACCTACAAGGTGAATATCTTCAACAGCAACTGGTATAAGGAGAAATGGTTCGGCCTCATAGTGGGCTACGGCAGTTCCAACGACAGCCACATACCCCGTATCGACAATATGGAGAACCTCAGTGGCTCTTCCATCACCGGAGTGAGCGTACAGGGCAACCTTGTCAACGACCCCTGGCAGAAAGGCGTTAAAGACTATACCTACTACGATGCCTGCGCCGGCAACTTCGAATCCCGCCTGCTTTCCGAGCCTGACAATACCAAGAACCAGAGCGACAACTGGTGCACCGTCAGCGACAACAGCTGGACCGGTACCAGCCGCACCACTTCCAACATCAAGACCCTCAGCTTCGACTTCAACCTCAGCGACAATCCTCACGGATGGCCTACCGGCAACAATGTCACCGAACAAAGCTGGAGCATGAAGGCAGCAGAAGACGGGGAGAGCTACGAATTCACCCGCAAGGGAGGATATCTTGCAAGCGCAAGCGGCACATACTACTTCGTCCTTCAGGGAAGGTACATCGGCTTCCCTGTCATCGAGGGTTATGCTTTGCACCGCGCAATCATCGTCCTTGGCAACGGTTCTTCGACAAGGAACTTCGGCATAAGTTCCGTAAATGACATGAACGGCACTGCAGGAGCACCGAGCTATGTGCCCGGAGGATCCCTCTTGAGTATCCAGAAAGCACAGACCGGCCCGTTCGTCCGTTCAATCTTTGACCCGGAACCCGGCAAACGCTACTATGGTTATGGAAACACTACCGTAATCAAAGAACTGATTCTTACCTACATCGAAGAGGAATAGCATCGTGAGATTCCGTCTGATTACAGCAATAATCCTGGCTGCTTTGCTGGCACTGCCCTATTATGGGGCGGTGTCATGCACTGCGCCGGACAAGCCGCATTCGAAGGTGGATCCTGAGCCCGATCCGGAACCGGATCCGGACCCTGATCCCGATCCTGAACCTGATCCTGAAGACAAGGGAATGGGAACACCGGAGTTGGAAGAAGGCGACGCAGGGGCATGGCTGGACATTCAGGAGCCCCTGGACGGCAGCACGTACAAGATTCTCCTTATCGGCAACAGCCTCACCATAGACGCCAGCTGCTTCCTGCCGCAGCTGCTGAATGCAGCCGGGGTAAAGAACGTGGAGCTGACGCGCACCTATCACGGGGCTTACACCCTTCAGTTGTACAATAAGAACTATTCCAATACCGGCATCTGCGCCATCTACCACTGGAAACCGGGCCAGGCACGTTGGAGCGGCACCAATGAAACCCTGTATGCACCCCAGCGCGCGGCGGAATACGACAAGTACGACATCATCGTGCTGCAGGACTACCCAGGCAACCAGATCACTTGGACATGGTCGGAAGACCTGAGGGAGGCAGTGGACGGACTCATCTGCAAACTGCGTGCTTCCCAGAAGAGTTCGAAGGCCAAAATCCTGCTGCACTTCCCGCACACCCACGGCAACACCTATGAAAATACCACCGTGGCACATTTCAACGGCAGCAGCGTGGAATTCTTCAACACTGTTGCGCCGGTCTTCAAGCATATCCTGGACGATACGGATGTGGAAGACGTCATCTCCACGGGAGCCATGATCCAGAGTCTGCGTACCAGCGGATTGAATCTGGATCCGGACATCGACCTCACCCGTGGCGACGCCGTACACATGGATTACGGTATGATCCGCTATGCCGCCGGCCTGCTGCTTTTCAAGAAGCTCATAACGCCTCTCACCGGCATAGACATCAAGAGTATTCCATGGCGTTTCCGCGAGTATTTCCCTTGCGAGAAGTCTGAGATCAACACGCCGGTGCTGGATGCCAACATGCCCCTGCTCTACGAAGCGATAGACAGCGCAATAGCCTATCCGTGGAGCATCTGCAACTTCTCCAACCGACCTGTTTCCACCGATTACACGGTAGATACCAGCGGTCCGGAAACGCTTGACAGCTATGCGGATTTCCCCGGAGCGGAGCCTTTCCCTGTTCTCTTCCCAATTGGAAACGGCAGGAATACCAGTGAAAAACAGCCGTACTGGCTGCCCTACAGGATATGGGTATCCCCCAGCGAAAGGTCCTATGCCAAATGGTACATGGCATCGATCCCGAATCCTGAAGTGCCGACATACTGTGTCGCCTTCAGCAACGGCGCCATATCTTCCCCTGCAGTCAAGGGTGTCTGGACGGACGATTACTTTGAATTCCGCATCCCGGTGAAGAATTTCGCAGCAGGCACCAAAGTCAAGTTCACGGCGCCCATGTACTGCCGCGAGAGCCCGGTGTTCTGGGTATTCGAATGGTTCGACGGAAACCGCTGGAAGAGCAACACTTCCACCATGCAGAGTCCTGGCGGAGCATATAGCCGCAACGCATCTTTCGTGCTGGATTACCCCACCACACTTGTGGAACAGACGGCCAGTTTCGATTCCGCTGTTTCGGAAGGATTCCTCCGCTTCCGCCTGCGCTGCGCCGACGGCAGCATAGTCTCTTCCGGCAGCGGTTCCTGCGAAGAAGTCTCGGTTCCCGTGGTGGATGCAGCGAACGGAGTTCCTGCCGGAGCCGTTTACTTCTATGCATCGGGAGAAAATGAAGTGAAATTCGAAATAGTCCAATAAAGCAATGAGAAAAATAATCCTCGCAATATGCTGTCTGCTTGTAGGCGGACTTGCCCACTGCATGGTTCCGGCGGCAGGCGAAGCGCAGGGCGGGGCGCCCGAACTTCGCGGGCCCTTCCTGTTCCTTAGCACGCCATATTTCGAGGACGGGGCTTTGGACTCTGAAACCCTCGCGGCGGAAGCCCGCTTCGTAGATGACTGCGGGGCCGCCGGAATGGTGTGGCCGTCCTCGGATCAGGAACTCCTGTCGGCCAAGGAGTATCGTCAGGGAGTGGATGCAGTTATCGCCGCGATGAAGGGCCGCAGGGCCCGCCTTGCAATCTGCTGCAACGCCGCCAGCACGGAGGCGATCATCGCCAACTGCCGCTATGCGGAGAAGAAAGCCGCACAACTGGGAGTGGACATCCTCCTCTTCGCCCGCCCGGCATCCAATCTGAAAACGCTCGAGGACCTGGTGGCATCGCTCGATGCCATCGGCGCAGCCATACATCGTCCCTTCATCTTCCAGACCTGGCTCCGAAAGGGCTTTCCAAACCTGCCCGCAGCAGAAATGGTGGCCCTGGCAAAGAAGTACCCGGGCGTCATGGGCTATGTCAAGTGCGAGGTACCTGGGGCGAAATGCAACGATTACATTGCGGAGATGATTGCCGCCAAGCCCGACATCCACGCGGTATTCAGCGCCTGGGGCAGCTGGCAGTGGCTCTATCAGGCCCGTCAGTTGGGCACCGACGGAGTGCTCACCCAGCGTCCCGCCTACGCTGACGTCTATGCCTATATCTGGCGCGAGATCCAGAACGGGAGCGAGAAGGCGGATGCGGCCTTCGGCCAGATGATGTCGATGCTGCTGATGCGTTCAACCATCGAGGCACCGGACGAGCATCGCAGTTTCCATCTCTATGTTCTCTGCAAGCGGGGCATTTTCAAGAATATGGTATCCCGCGTGGCGGATAAAAAGGCTCCCTGCGGCTGGAAATTGCATGTTCAGCAGCTTACGGACAGCCAGCGGGCTGAAGTGGACCTCCGGCTCAAGGCACTGGAGCCATATATGGCCATACCCCTGACGTAGCGTTTTCTTTTATCCTTTGGGAAGAATCTTTTACCCCCCCCCGCGAATTATTCCCTAACTTTCGGGCAATTAATAACATTAATCAACCCGAAATGACAAAAAAGTATCTCAGTCCTGAGTGTGAGCAATTGTTTTTAGACCTTGCTTGCCAGGCACTTTGCAGTTCCACCGATCCTAGGGGGAACATCGATGATCTTACCGAAGACAATCTCGGCATCGATTGGGAAGTTTTTTAAATGACTGCCATTATGAAAAAGACGATGAAACTTTTCGGAGCCATCATGTCTGCCATCATCCTGGCAGCCTGCTCCCAGACTGAATTGAAAGATGCTCCCGCACCTTCCGACGGAGGAAACGGGGCGAACAAACTTGTTGCAGGTATTGCCGAGGTTCAGGGCAAGACCGCGATATCCAGCGAAGAAGCCGGAGTGTATAAGATCCGTTGGAATGCGGACGATGCAATCAGCGTAAACGGTGTCACCATTTCCAACCCCACACTCTCGGCCGACAACTTCACCGCCACCTTCGACGGCACCGGTCTCGAGGCCCCCTACAGGGCACTCTATCCCGCGGCGCTTGTGGACGCAGGATCGTTCGAGCGCTATACGGTGAACGGTACGGATACCACCGGTTACAAATCCACGAACGGCAACTGGTACGACTTCCTCACCGTCACCTTCCCGGAAACCCAGCACTATACAGCCGGGACCTTCGACCCCACGGTGGCGATGCTCGCAGCCAGTGCGGAGAACAACGTTCTCACGATGACGCACATCTGCTCGTACATCAAACTTACCGTCACGGGCTCTGCGGCAAATATCCGCAGGGTGACCCTCACCCACGGCGATTTCAAATCCGGCATTACCGGGAAGTTCTACGCTGTATTCAAGGAGAACGGCCTGGTTTCCACCACCGTTGTAACCGGACAGGCGAACGACAACCTCGTGATGGACTGCGGCGAAGAGGGCGTTGCTTCCGGCACCCCTATCTACATCGCAGTGCCTGAAAGGAACTTCACCGGAGGTCTAGTCATTACGGCCGAGGATGTGAACGGAAAACTTTCTTCAATCAAGTCCGATCCCTTCTCCTTCTACGATCACCCGGGTATTGTTCTGCCCGTCACCCTGCCTTTCAGCGCCACCCCGGCCGAGAAAGGCCAGATCCGCAGCGCCAACGACTGGGAACTCTTCGCAGCCGACATGAACGCCGGCCGCAACCTGGACCGCTGGATCGTTGGCGGCAAGGTCGAGCTTGTAGGGGATATCAGCGCAACAGCCCTCAGCCGAGTAGATAACTGGGAATATATTCTGGATGGTAAGAGCCATACCATAACCCAGACTGCAGGCAAAGGTCCGCTGTTCCGGGATATCGACGGCGGCATGGTGAAAGACCTGACCCTCAAAGGGGCCATAACCGATGCCAGTGTTTCAGCGAAGTCAAATCCGGGCTTCTGCACAGTTGCAAGGACCCTCAAGGGAGGTGGCACCATATCCGGGGTTATAAACGAGATGAACCTCAGCGGAGGTTCCGCAAAGGAACATTATGCTTTCGGTGCCATCTGCAGGCAGGTTTCACATGGTACTATCCGTGGATGCACCAACAAGGGAAATATCGACCTGAATGTGGAAAACGCCGCAAACACACCCAATGTTTATGGCGCCGGCATAGTAGCTATCGTGGGCGAACTCACAACCGCTCCCAACAATCTTGACGGTCCGGTCTTGATTGAAGACTGCCACAACGAAGGAAATGTAAGCCTGGTCGTATCTTCCTGGTCCTCAGCTGCTCCTTTCCAGTACAATTCTGCAGCGGGCATCGTTGCCTGGGTATGCGCTGGAAATGCAACAAATTACCTTACCATAAAAGATTGCTCCAACAGCGGCAACATCACCAATACCAGGCCTGTCAATGCCGCTCCGGCCTACTCCAATGCCAACGCCGGAGGTATAATCGGCGTAGCCTTCCTTCCTGGAGCAAGAACTGTATTCGGAAGCCGTAATGAGGGCTGGCCAAGCGGAAGAACAATCGGATGTGCGTATGGTGATGCCAGAAATAAACTCAGCGACGGCGGCGCATATGAAGACTATATTGACGGCCCCTATTTTGAGATGACCGACTGCGTAAACTCCGGGAAAGTTGTCCTTGCAGCTCCTTCCAACAGCACAACTCCGTCATACGTGCTGAGGATGAAACAGTTTGCCGGAGGCCTGATCGGCGTGGCGTTCGGAATGAAGGACAAACACGCCAAGATTACGGGCACCGGGGTTGCCACCTGCGGCAATACCGGAACCATAGACGGAGGCTGCAGTTACAGCAGATCTTCCTATCAGGCAGTGAACGGAGGCCTTATCGGACTCGGCGGACACCTGGATATAGACGGTGCTTATGTTGGCACTGCGAATACTCCTTGCGAAATCGGCAAGAGCAACCTGAGCTTTGCCAACGGCGGCATATTCGGCATTATGATCAGCCAGTGCCAGGTGCAGAATTGCTATGCCAATCTGAAGATTCTTTCCGCCTGCACTAGCTCCACGATGAAGTACTACGCTGTACTTGCGGGAGAAATCAAGGGCGGTACCTCGAGCCAAGGCGGTCTCACAAAAGATTCCACCGATGCAACTGTTTACTATGCCGACAGCAGTTTCAAGAACTGCAAGGCAAAAGGCACAATCGCCCATGGAACCACGGTTGCGGGCGTAACTACTGAAACTCTGAAATCCAGCAACATCGGCAATTTCCTTTTCTGCTCTTATGATGCGGCTGACTCTGTAATCGGTGCCTTCGACATCACAGGCACGGGTTACTGGGAATAGAATAAACCTGAACCAACTATTGGGGAGACGGTCCATTTCCTGGCACGTCTCCCCTTTTTTAGGCCTATTTCTGGGGAGACCTGCAGATTTTCGGCAGGTCTCCTTGATTTTTGGCTCTATTTCGGGGAGGCGGTCCACCTTTTAGCAGGTCTCCTTGATTTTTGGCTCTATTTCGGGGAGGCGGTCCACCTTTTAGCAGGTCTCCCCAATCAGTTCCGCCATGCTACAGGCCGCCACGCCATGTGCCCTCCAGGGGCCTTTGGCTCCCGAAAAGGGAGGGGACCCACGTAGTGGGGAGGCGCCCCTGGAGGGCAAGCGGCGCGGAGGCTGTAACACCCGGGAAGTTCCGGGAATCAGTCTAAAGGGTAATCAGTTTTCCTATTCCCCACATAAGGGCGAAGATGGCCATGGAGGCGAAGAACATCTTGAGGAGTCCTTTGCCCACATCGCGGCCGTCAGCACGCACGAGCGACTTGAAGTTTGCAATCACCTCCGACTTCTCGGGCCTGGTGAGGAAGGTGGCCACAAGCCAGCAGACGGTGGTCACGGCAATGGTCCAGAGAAGTTTTTCCCAGAAAAGCAGCGGTTCCGAAGAGATATGGGGCCATACCAGCTGGAAAAACACCGCGGCGAGGAAAGACACGATCATGGCGACGATTTCCGTCCAGGCATTGATCCTCATCCAGAACCAGCGGAGCAGGAAGATGACACCGGTGCCCGCACCTATCTGTACCATAAGGTCGAAACCGGATTTCGCACTGCCGACGAAGGGCGCCAGGGAACAGCCGGCCACAACCAGTATGAGAGAGGATGCGCGTGCCACCCAGATCATTTCGCGGTCGCCTGCTTCCTTATGGATGAAACGCTTCCAGATATCGTTGGATACATAATTCGCTCCCATCGAGATATGCGCGGCAATCGTGGAGAAAAGAGCTCCCATCAGCGAAGCCGCCACCAATCCGACCCAACCGTTGGGGACTGTCCTGATAAGGGCGGGGTAGGCCATGTCGTCCTTGATGAGGGCGGGATCTACTCCCGGCAGGGCGGCTGCGATGGAATCCAGGTTGGGGAAAATAAGGATCGATGCGAAAGCGGCAATATACCAGGGCCAGGGGCGCAGGGCATAATTGAGGATATTGAAGAAGAGGGTCCCGCCAACTGCGTGATTCGGACTCTTGGCGGTGAGCACGCGCTGCACTATGTATCCGCCGCCGCCCGGCTCAGAACCGGGATACCAGACGTTCCACCACTGGACTGCCACCGGGATGATGAAGATGGCTATAAGTGCATCGGTGTCCGAAAAATCAGGGAAGAAAGACAGGCGCGAACTCACGTCCGGACTGCTCATCAGATTGGCCCAGCCGCCAACGGCCGGATGGTGCACGCCGAAATACATGACCACGCAGGCTCCTATCATCACAACGGTGAAAAGGAAGAAATCCGTATAGATGGTCCCCCTGATTCCGGAGAGGCAGGAATAAATGAAAGATACCACGCCGGTGACAATCAGAATCACATAGGCTGGCACGCCAAAGAGGACAACCCCGATTTTGATTGCGCCCAGAAGCACGGTGGCCATTACCACGAGGTTATAGATTACCCCGAGATAAAGCGCACGGAATCCGCGCAGGAAAGCCGCCGGCTTGCCGGAGTAACGAAGCTCGTAAAAGGAAATGTCCGTGGTGGCACCCGAACGGACCCAGAGTTTGGAGTAGATGAAAACGGTAAGCATTCCCGTAAGGAGGAACGCCCACCATGTCCAGTTGCCGCTCAGGCCGTCACGACGGATGATTTCCGTAAACAGGTTGGCGCTGTTGGTGCTGGTGGTAGCCGCCACCATCGAAATGCCGATCAGCCACCAGGGCATCGTGCCCGCTGATTTGAAATACTCGTTTGCTCCCTTGCCCCTGGAACGGATCGCGGCTATTGCCGGAATGAGCAGGAGGATAACGAAAAACAGCGCAATTTCAAGATAATCGAGTGAATTGAACATTGGTTATCGTGTTGTTATCAGTTTCAGATGTTCGGATACGGTGTGCAATGCAAGGAAAAGAGATGCGGGCATGCCGCAGCCTTCTTCTCCGATGAGTTTCAGGGCGAGCGTCACCGGCTCTTCCTCGGCCGGCACCCCCGCAGCAAGGTATTCCTCCAGCTTCTTCTGATAGAGATCCACACGCGAAGCGCAATAATCGAGTGCGGCCGCCACTGCTTCCCGGCCTTTAACCACGCTGCCTATGCCGTCGTATTCGTGGGCGCAGACCAGATTGTCGAGTTTCAGCGCCGCTATCTTGGCAAGGCTGCCGCGATAGGCCTCCAGGTTGCGGTAAAAGGCGATTCCCTGAGTCGGGGTGCCGTTCGCCTGGATGGAATCTCCAGTGAAAGCGGTGCCGGTCTTGCTGTCCACCCACAGCTGGCAGTCGTCATCGTGCCCGGGAGTGGATATGGCATAGAACCTGCCTTCGAGCAGTTCCCCTTCCTCCAGCAGCCTGTCCGGCTCCACGCCTTTCAGGTAGGACTGCGGCGGAGGGGAATTTTTCGGGAAACGCGTCCTCACCCTGATCGCGACCTTCACGGGGTCGCGCAGGGCGTCGGCACCGGTTTTAAGGGTTGCCGTCCTGAGCCCGTAGCGGCTTACCAGGGCATGATGCCCGCCGATATGGTCTCCATGGACATGGGTGTTGAGAAGCCAGGAAATGTCGGAGAGCTTCATCCCAAGGGCATCGAGAGCCGGTATAAGATACTTCTCCGGCTCCAGATGGGAGGAATCTATGAGGATGTTTTTCTCCCCTTTTATCAGGATGATGCCCGTCCAGACCGGTCCGAAAGGGACTTTAAGCAGATATGTATCCGGGAGGACTTCTTCGAATTGGGGATATTTCCTGAAAATCCGGCCGGTATCCAGCGAAAGGTAGTCGGTATTGTCCTTGGAAGTGTCCGAACTTTCCGCCACCAGCACCCGGGCATCCTTGGAAACAAAAATATTGTGCCAGATACCCGCACGGACATTATAGTACTTCAGCGGCTCCATCTCCAGCCGCTCAGCCTTCTCGCCCATGAGGAGCGTGGCCTTGCCGCAGAGGAGAACGAACACTTCGTCCGTACAATTGTGGCGCTCCAGTTCCACCATGTTGGCTTCGTCGAAACGCGGCGCCCAGTTAAGGCTCGCGAGCGTCCATTTTCCGTTGTTTACAAGACGGCGATAACCTTCGCCGCTATATTCGTATATGTCCAGACCTTTCATACTCAGTCGAAATCTGGCATACGGGTGGAGCCTGCGCCCATCCATCCGCCGTTAACATCCATCATTCCTCCATTGATTACCAGCCCTTTGCCTTCCACGCCGAAGTCGGGATTGATAGGGCGGATCGTTCCTCCCCATCCCCTGCACTCCACTACGGAACTGTCGCCGAGCCAGGGCAGCTGGTTCTCCTTTTTGGCTCCCGGCGTGAGATAGGGGCCCACGATCATGGGAGAAGGAGCCACATGCCAGACTCCGTCTATCTTGACCCCGTAATCCACTCCATTTCCGCCGGCGGCGGTCATGAGCCCTTTGACTCCCTGTTTTTCGAGCCCGAGCAGCAGCGCACGGCTCGCCGCCTGACCGAAATTGTGCGTAAAGCGCTCCGTGCTGGCAAAATAGTCCAGCAAGTCGTGGCTGTTGCCGCATTTCAGGACATAGGGAATTATCGCCCTGGTGAACAGGGCATCGATGGCTTTCTGGGAAGAATGCAGTTCGTCTCCCATGCCAAGGGCCTTGTGGAAAAGCTCCCTCATAGGGAATCCGCCGGCATCCTTCAGCACCTCCACCAGAGGCGGAAGCAGGCTGTAGCCGATCCAGCGGAGATTCTCCGCGATTTCGGGCGAATACTGGCCCCAGCCGCAGAATCCTCCCCCGAATCTGCCTTCCGCGGGGAAAAGACCGGCAACACCGCCGGTTTCGCGGTCCTCTACTATCAGAAGGGGAACGGATTTGGTGATGATGCCATATCCGGAGCCGTTCGTGGCATAGTCGTAAGCCGCCTCTATCTTCACCTCCCCGGATTCGATGAGACGCAGGGCCTCCTGTTCGGTCCGGGCCCATCCTTCGAAAAAGCATGCCGCTATCATGCAGCGCCTGTGCCCGGCGCACATCCTGTCGAACTCGATCGGGGGGCCTGCATGCAGGACCGTCTTATCTGCAAGGCCGAGAAATTCCCCGGCCGGTTTCACATCTATCCAATACGGATCGCCTTTCCAGCGTAAATCTTCCGGTTTTATCATTTGTTGTCCTGTTTAAATTCCAATGCTGCCTGCCGTCCGGCGATGGAGCCGAACACCATGGCGGCCGTGCCTCCGTTGCCCCCGAGACGGTTGAACCCGTGTACGCCGGCGGTGACTTCGCCGCAGGCATACAGTCCCGGGACTATCTTCCCTTCCGCATCAAGGGCGTGGCATTCGCTGTCGATGACAATTCCTCCCAGAGAAGAATGGGGTGCCGGCGCAACCTTTATGAGGCGCTCTTCAAGATCCATCTTGCATTCCAGGATTTTCTCGTCCGGAACGGCGGTCAAATCATAAATGGCAGTGCCTCCTTCCTTGAAAATCAGCGATGAAAGCTCATCCTTGTTCAGCCCGGCGGCAGGGAGCTCCCGGCCCTGGGCATCCAGCATCCTGGCCCCTTCGTAAAGAAGCGTAGTGATGACGGGAACGCCCCTGCGGGGGCCCTCCACACGCACCGTAGGCTCGTACTGCACATGGGCTTCATCCACATCTTTCAAGGCTGCTCCCAAGGCTTCGGCCATCTTGAGGCCGTCTCCCTTGAGATAGCGGGGATTGGTGGAGAAATCGTATTTCCCGCACCAGCCTCCGGTTGCGATGACTATCTTAAGCCTGGGATTCTCCTTCCGCCAGGCCAGAAGATCCTCCGGAGTGACGGTGCGGTTCTCGAAAGCGACCCTGTCCCCTATCCTGGCTTTGATCTCCTTTACGGCGATGAGCCCGATGGCATGGCGGATGGACACCGCGCGCGCAACGCTGCAGCCCAGAGGGCGGATCACGGTGCCGTCGAAATCGAATTCGTCTTTAAGGGCAAGCGAGCCGCGGCACATTGTCTCCACGAGAGCGCGGTCTCCTCCATATTTGCCGCCCGCCAAGGTATCTTCCGTAAACAGCTCCGCTGAGTCGTCAGGAAGCACGGGGCAGTTGAGGGCATGTATGTCGGGAGTGTTTCCCGCTCCGTTGGCCATCAGGGTCACGGGAACGCCGGCCTGCACCGCAGCTTCTGCCGCACGCCAGCCGGCAAGGCCTCCGCCTATTATCAGAACGCCTTTATACATTTTGAGAATTGCGTACAAGGGCCTCGGCTGTAGCGGTGATCTTGTCCCACTCCCCGGCTTTTATCCATTCTTTATTACAGAGATTTCCTCCCACTCCGGCGCCCACGCAGCCTGCCTTGATAAATTCCGCGATGTTGTCCGGGCCTATTCCGCCCACGGCAAGGAAGGGAATATGGGACAGCGGGGCCTTGATGGCCTTGATATAGCCGGGGCCAAGCACTCCGGCAGGGAAGATCTTCACATAGCTGGCACCCGCCTCGAAGGCCTCGACCGCCTCGGAAGGAGTGAGGGCCCCTGGCATAGCAATGAGCCCGTCCGCTACGCATTGCCTTATCAGTGAAGGGTTTACGTTGGGAGTCACCATGAACTCCGCTCCGGCATCCTCGCAGATTCGAAGCTGCTCCTGGGTGAGCACAGTGCCGGCGCCCGCCTTGACGGTGCCGGCAAAGTGTTCTTTTATGGATTTGATTGCGGCTGCGGTATCCTTCCAGCTTTCGGGAGCCTTCTGGTTGAAGGTGACCTCAACCATATTGATCCCACCTTTCGCATAGGCTTCGGCCAGCCTCAGGCATACATCGGGCTCGAAGCCCCTTATTATAGCGACAATCATAATCTACTCCCAGATTCCTCCATGTGCCATGGAGCCTACGTTCTTCGCAAAGAGATTCAGGTAACGGGGATATTTCGAAGTGTCGAACTTCCACTTGAAGTCCTTCTTGCGGTCTTCGAGGTCCGCATCCACGTCGATCCTCCTGTTGGGGATGTCTATGGTTATGATATCTCCGTCCTTGATGAGTCCGAGGGGTCCCATGAGGGCTGCTTCGGGAGAAACATAGCCGATGGAAAGTCCGGAAGTGCCTCCGGAGAAGCGTCCGTCGGAAATGATGGCGCAGGATTCGAAGAGTTCCTTGCGGCCCTTGAGATTCTCCTGGAAAGTGAATGCGGTGGTGCCGAAACGTCCCTTGAGTCCGAGGAAACGGAGCACGCAGGCGTCGCCGGGTTTGATCTGGCCTGTCTTGAGGGCTTCGAGGGCATCGTCCAGTTCGTCGAAAACCCTTGCAGGACCCTTGTAAGTCATGAGATGCTCGGGAACGGCGGCGATTTTCACGATGGAGCCTTCCGGTGCGAGATTGCCGTAGAGGACTCCGATTCCCGGTTCGCTCATGACAGGATTGTCGAGAGAATGGATGACGTCCCTGTTATACACCACGGCGTTCTTCACGTTCTCCGCGAGAGTCTTTCCCGTGACGGTCATGCAGTCGCCGTCGAGCTTGGGAAGGAGTTCCTTGAGCAGGGCTGGCATGCCTCCGGCGAGGCAGAAATCGTGTACGGAGTACTTCGGGCCGCTCGGCGCGATGTGCGCGAGAAGCGGAATATCGTTGGAAGCCTCGTCGAAATACTTCCACCAGGGCTCGTCATAGCCGGCCTCGTTGGCGATTGCGGGGATATGGAGCAGCAGGTTGGAAGACGCCGCGATGGCCATATCCATCTTGATTGCATTGCGCACGGACTTGGGGGTGATGATCTTCCTTGCGGTCAGACCCTCCTCCACCATTGCCATGATGCGTTTGCCGGCCTTGTAGGCGATGGCGTAGAGTTCGCTTGAGGTGGCGGCTACAGAAGAGTTGCCGGGAAGCGACATACCGAGGGCTTCGGCCACCATGCACATCGAGTTGGCGGTGGTCATGGAAGTACATCCTCCGCAGGTGCCCCAGGAATGCTCCACGAGGTCGTTGTACAGATCGGGATCGATCCTTCCTTCTTCCATCGCCCCCACTTTGTCCTGGGCATGGATGTGAAGGACTTCCTTTCCGCGGCATACGCCGAGAGGCATATATCCGCCCGTCACCATGATGGCGGGCAGATCCAGACGCGCACAGGCCATGAGGTGGCCCGGAACGATGGAATCGCAGGTGGAAAGAAGCACCATGCCGTCGAAGAAGTTGCCTTCCACGGTAATCTCCACCTGGTCGGCGATGGAGTTGCGGCTCGGAACCTCGATGTATTTCGGATCTTCGAGGACCATACCGTCGCAGATACCTGTCGTCATGACCTCGAGGGGAAGTCCGCCGGCATCACGGATACCGGCCTTGACACGCTCTGCGAGCTGTTTGAGATGCACATGTCCCGGATTGTATTCGTTCCAGGAATTTACTACCGCGATACGCGGCCTGCTCTGCTCTTCGGCAGAATAACCCATTCCGCACATCAGGCCACGGCGGCACTCGCTCGCCTGGCCGAATTCCCACTGACTTTTAAGTTTCATTTTCTGATATGTTTAATAACTATTATTCTATAGGAAAATTCATCGATTCTATGGAGCCGTCCACAGACTGGCCGCCGTCCACGCAGATAACCTGTCCCACGATGAAACGGGCCTTCTCTATATCCGCAAGGAACTGAATCATAGGCACAATCTCTTCCACGCTGCCTCCGCGGCCAACCGGAATCTTATGGGCGAAGGCCTGCAGATCCTTGTCGGAGTAACGGGAGATAACCTTGGTGAAGATGAGTCCGGGTGCCACCGCATTGACCCTGATGCCATACTTCGCCACTTCCACTCCGAGAGCCTTGGTGAACATGTTCAGACCGCCTTTGCCGGCGGAATAAGGCAGCATCCGGCGATGCACCCATGTCACCTGTCCGTGAATGGATGAGATGTTGACGATGCGTCCTTCGGTCTTTTTTTCCACCATATCCGCCACCGCATAGCGGGAGAGATAGGCGGCCGCATTGAGGTTCAGGGCTATCTGGCTGTCCCAGTATTCCATGGGCATGTCCTTGAATTCGCCCTTGGGGCCTCCTGGTATCTGCAGGGCACCGCCCGCATTGTTGATGAGGACATCTATCTTTCCGAAAGTCTTGATGAAATCTTCCATCGTGGCCTTGCACCAGTCGTGGTTGCCCACCTCGCCGAGATAGATTTTCGTCTTTACGCCGTAGGCCTCGCACTGCTTCGCCACTTCCTGTGCTCCTTCCGGGCTCTTGTTGCCGCAGATGCCGATGTTGGCCCCTTCATCCCTTGCAAACGCTATCGCGCATCCGGCACCAATGCCGTGGGACGATCCTGTTATGAGAATATTTCTTGCCATATTATAATATAAGTATGTTTATTCGACTAAAAGAGTGACGCTTACCTTATGGGTTTCGCCCGGCTTGAGGGTGTAGGCACGGTCGCGGTAAATGGTTCCGGTTTCCATGGACACCGCGCCTTCCGGGGCCACGTAGGCGATGAATTTGATGCCGCCCTTGAAATCCGCATTCACCCTGCGGCCGCCATCCACAAGGGTATAACGGCCTTCGCCGCTTTCAAAGACGATCCCGGGCTTGCCCCCCGAAATGTTCTTCACCGGGAAAGCACCCTTCCAGATACGGTCTCCGCCCTTTTCGGCCTCGTATTTCCAGAAATATCTGCTGCCGCTCAGCCCCTCTATGCTGCAGTTCGAGGGATGCGAAACCCTGAAGAAGGGATGGAGCAGTTCGGTGCAGCTGAATTCGTGGTCGTCGGTATTGGTGACGCTGAACTCAGCCTTGAGCTCCTCGCCGAGGCTGTATTTCATTTCAGCATGGAACTTGTGCGGCCATACCCTGCGGGAAGATTCACTGTCCTCAAGAGTCAGCACCGCTTCGTTTTCGGTGCTGGAAGCGAGTTTCCAGTCGAAATACGGAGTGAGGCCATGGATGTCGCAGCCCGGGCGTCCTTCGTAAATAGCCCAGGGCCAATAGATTGGAATGCCCAGATTGCCGAGGACCTCGCTTTCTCCGGCGGGCTTCCAGCTGCGCATGTTGGCTCCGCGATAATCGATGCGGGCCGTGCCGAAGGAGTTCGAAAGCACTACCTGGGTGCAGGGTTCGGATACGCTTTCCAGCCAGGCTATATCCTCTTCGGAGAGTTGCTGCAGGGAAGCGAGCCTGTACGTGCCGCCCCAGCTCATGAGATGGTCGTTGAGGCTGCCCCTCTTGTTCTCGCCGATGCGGTATTTGCTCCAGCGGGTCTGGAACCAGGCCTCGTTCTTGGATCCGACAGGACGCTCGAGAGCGTGCCAGACATCCCTGTTCTCGTCGGCGAAACCCTGAGTGCCGTTGCGCCACATGAGGGCGGCCACCTCTTTCCACATATCGTTCCTGTCGGTTTTGGCCAGGGTGAAGAGTTCGGATATCAGCAGATTGCCGTAGTCGTCGAGCGCGGCGTGCTCGGTGCCCACGATAGTGGCCCCGGCGGGACGCCAGTTATATATGGAAAGGTCCTGGTCCGGGCCGTAAACCGGATTCTGGAGATATACCCAGGAGAGGAAATACCAACCTGCCTTGCGGGCGTAGTTCAGATAACGGCGGCGGCCGGTCATCTCCCACATCTCCACCGCGGCGGAGAAGAAGGGCTGAATGCCTTCACGGTCCACGCTGGAGCAGTCCATGGCGCCTCCGTTGCATTCGTAGCGGTCTATATCGCGTCCGTAATAATATTTGAATCCGGCGTTGATGGCTTTCTTGACCTCGGGATCGTGGGTGAGACTCCAGTAGCGCACGAGTCCCATCAGCACATAACCGCCGCAGTCGCCGGCCGCATTCGTGAGTTCCCCGGTGAAGAAATCCCACTGGGAACCCAGGCCGCCGTCACCGGGCAGGGAGGCGAGAAGGGCCTTCACTTCCCTTTTTGCAGATGCCTCGAATTCGTCGGCATAGTCATCGGCGTCGCAGCCGAGCGCCTTGAGTTCATCCCTGTGCGCCCTGAGGAAAAGCACGGTGCGGGAAAGCTCTCCGATGGCCCAGCCCACTTCGGATGCATCCGTAAAAGTCTTGCCGGGAACGGGTTTGCTGCCGCGGCGGAAAAATCCGCTTTCCTGCTGCCTGTCCCTTATCCAGCTGCGGAAGACTTCGCAGCCGAAGTTCACGCTCTCGGCATCGCCGTCCTTGAGGCCGTACTCGAGGGTGAGGCGGGCCTTCTGGAAACTCTGGGAGGCAAAGCCGATGTTGGTGGTACCCTTGCTCACGATGTATTCGCCCGGGGCGAGTTTTTTGGACTTCTCGATATCGTCGTTTTTCCAGCGGTTCAGGGTGAAATCCTTCTCGTAGTCTTCCAGGGTGTAGCCCTCCTTGGAACGCGGGATGTTCATATAACCCATCGTGAACATCTTGTCGTCATGTCCCGTCGAGAACCATGAGCCGTCTTCGTTGCGGCGGCGGTTCCATTTGAGGAAAGTGCGGTCCAGGGCGGCGGTTTCCTCAACCGTATGCTGGGCCTTGGTCTCATGCTGGAGATACTTCCAGGCGACGGGGAACACTACCGTATAGCCGTAATTCTTCCATTTCGGCCGTCCCTGGCATGCATAGGCCGTAACCTTGTAGCTTTCGCCCGGGGCGAGGGTGATGTATTTGTCGTATGCTTCTGTGAATTTCCTCTTGTCGGTGTAGGAAACCGGGGCTTCCGTCATTGGCCAGTAGATCATATGCCTGAAGGAGCCGTCGGGGAGCTTCTCCATGGAACTGGAACCGGTTATGGAATTGAGGTCTGCGTCGGAGGCGAAGAGGCCGAATGCCTTGCGCCTGTTTTCGCTTATGGTACAGGCCGGGATGGAACTGCGGTCCCCCGCGAAGATCCAGGGCTGCCCGTCTTTTTCCCATCCGTTGGGCATGGCCGTAGAAAAGGCACGTCCGTCGCTGAGGATGAAATCGCCCACGAACTCGTTGCCGTTGTAGAGCACTCCGGGGATGAGATAGCGCGTGGCCTTGATACCTGGAACGGCTGCAAGGACAAGCTTGAAAGTCTGCTGCTCAGCGCTGTTGTTCACAGCGGAGAGCTCGATCTGCCAGACATTGGTGCGTCCTTCGCGGCACTTGCTTATTTCGAGTGAAGTTTCAAGGCCGTCAACGGCCGGTTTCGTAAAGGCGGAGAAAGTCACTCCGGCCGCAGCGTCGAGACAAAGGGCCCCGAACAGAAAGATGGTCAGGAATTGTTTCATCGGCTTGGTCTATTGGTTTGGTCAGTTCAAAATTAGCAATTATTCTTCTCTTTACAAAATTATCCAATATTTAACAATGTTGAACTGAAACAATTCAACAGCCGGAATTTTTATAGATTATTTCAATAATATTGAATATATTTGCCACATGATTCAAGTACTCGAAAGAGCTTTCTCCGTGCTGGACTACCTCTCGGCAGATCCTGACAGGCTTGCCGGCCTGTCCGAAATAGCGCAGGCTTGCGGAATCCAGAAAACCACCCTGGCGAATATCCTCAACACGCTGGAATCCGCCGGCTATGTGGTGCGTCCGCAGAAACGCAAGGGCTACAGGCTCGGCTACAAATACTACATGCAGGCAGGTCCCGCCTATGTTTACGAAAAATGGAAGGAGCTTTCCGCCGAGGAGGTGAAGAAAATTTACAACATCTTCGAGGAAACAGTGGTGCTGGCCACCGAATACGGAGGTCAGAGAAGGGTGCTGAACCTGATGGAGTGCCACGAAGGCATCACCGCCCGCATTCCGCACTCTGCCGACATCTACCAATCGGCCACCGGCAGGATAATCCTCGCCTACTATCCAGAGCACAAAATCAGGGAGATCGTTTCCCGCGTGGGTCTCCCGTCACACGAATCCTGGGAAGGGATTGACAGCGTGGACGCCCTTCTGGAAGGCCTCGCTGAAATCCGGGAGAAAGGCATCAGCACCACCATCTTCCGCGAACACATGCTGGGTGTGGGAGTGCCCGTCCTCGTGGGAGGCTGGCCCATTGCCTCGATAGGGATGTGCCTGCCCAGATTCCGCTGCTCGGAATCAAGGCTCGGGATAATCCACGAAGTACTCGGCGAGTGTGCGGCGAGCATCGCGGAAAAAGTGAGAAGCGCGTATTATTCCGGGTAAGTACTTTATTTGGAGACGAATACGAATTTCGATTCCACCGGGGAAGTCTTCCCGTTTCCCTTAATGCCGAATCTGAGGACTCCGTCCGGAGCCGTGGGGCATGCGGCCGACTTGTCGATGCTGTAAGGCTCGATGTAGGCGTTGCGGCCCTTGGCCTTTTTGCCGTCCACCACGGGATAGGCATGGAAGCAGACGAAACGGTTGCCGGCGGCATCCTTGAGGAAGAAGCCGTGTCCGGCCCCGCGAAGTTCCTCGCTGCCAACCGAAGTGAACACCGGATTGCCTTCGTACTTGATCCAGGATTCCGTCAAAAGAGGATCCTCATATTCATCGCCGTGGCGTTTGAGGGTAAGCTGCCCCAGGCCGTAGTCCGACCAGTAGCCGCTCCCGCTATATGTCATGAAAACTTCTCCGTTGTCGCCGTACACGGCCGTACCGCCTTCCACCACCCGCGGATGTTTCTGGCTGGAGCCGTGGAATTCCCATTCCTGGGTGGGTGTGGTGATCACGCCCTGCCCACCCTGCAGCTGCCAGGGAGCGGAGAACTTGGAAATCATTATCTTCTGGAAGAACTTGCCCAGGCCCTGTCCGCGGCCCTCTTCTTCCACCCACGTGATGTAGGCTCCCGCATGGCTGCCGGAAGGGATGCGCAGCACGCTGGCTCCCACCACCCATCTTCTCACGATGCTGCCGTCTTCCTCGAGGAGCGGCTGGGTCTGCCCGGGAACTCCCGTAACGGGGTGCACCCAGGGGCCGCGCAGGCTCCCGGAAGCGGATTTGAGTATTACTGTATTTATGTTTCTGGAACTAACCTTGCCTTTTTCGTCCAAAACCTTCTGCCTCAGTGCGAAATAAAGATACCAGCCCGACTTGCCGGGGAATTCCTCCTCACTGAAATAATGCAGTTCAGGGGACCAGGTGCCGTTGATCTGAGCGCCCTCGCCGAAGAGTTCGGCCACAGTTGGATCGTATTGGGAATCGTAGATGATGTTTTCCGTGGTAGGATGGTCGGCGGTGGTGAGGCAACTGAGCTTCCTGTCGCTCACGAGGGCGATTTTTGTGGAGCCGGTCATGGTGAGGAAAAACTCGGATCCGTCGAAAACAAGACAGGGATCCGCAGCGCTGGTGCGCACCAGAGTGGTCTTCATTACCGGTTTGCCGGAGGTGAAAAGGATCAATGCGGCCACGGCGGCGGAAATGGCAATTATCCGATTGTTCATAGCCTTTAGTTATCAATGGTGTCCCGCAAATATAAAAATAAGCGTGCAATTATACACCCTTCAAAATCCCTTGGGAAAATATTTTCATTTTTCTCGCCCATTCTGCTATTATTATTGGTATTTAAAGGATAACTTTGTATCAGACCAATAGAACCGAATCTCAACACCAGCGAAATATGAGAAAATATTTGCTTCCTCTGCTCTGCACCGTTTCTTTCATGCTCATGCAGCAGCCGTCCACGGCAAAGACCACCGAGACCATAAAAGCGGGAAAACTCAGCTTCTCCATCGGCAAGGATGGTTCCGGCGCATGCTATACCCACAAGGAAAAAGGACAGATTTCCAGCGAGAACGCCGATTTCTGGAGACTTATCCTGGATGACGGTCAGCGCACCGAAATCCCCGTTTTGTCTTCCGCCCAGAAAGGCAAGGCGGTGGCGAAGGACGGAGGACTGCTTGTCAGCTACGAAAAACTCGTATCGGAATACGGGGACGAATATCCCATCCGCTTCGAGGTGATGATAAAGGAGGAGAAGGGCCTGCTGAACTTTACTCCAAGCATTGACAACAAGGCTGAAGGAGTGCGCGTCAACGAGTGCTTCTGCCCCATGGCGGACCTCGAAACTCTCTTCTCGGACAAGGCGAAAGACATCCTCTACTGGCCTGAAGGGCCCGGCGTGAGGCATCCGAATCCCTGGAAATGGCTGGACAACATGACTCCGGCCTACTACTCTCACAACGAATATGAAACGCACGTGAACCTCATCTACCCCAGGGCATCGATGAGCTGGTACGGCGTGCAGAGCGGCGACAAATTCCTTTATGTCTGCCGCCAGGATCCCGAAATGCGCCTCTGCTTCCTGAGCCTGCGTCACAAGATCGGAGGCGAAAACCTCATCTGCACCATCGACCACTGGCCTATGGCCCGCACAGGTGAAAAGCTCACACTCCCCTCCTCGGTGATCGGCCTTTTGGACGGCGACTGGCGCGATGCTGCGAAAACATATCGCGCCTGGGCGGACGCCAACTTCTTCAAAGCCCCGAAAATCGACGACTGGATGCACCGTATGACCGGTTTCCAGCGCGTACTGATGCGCTCCCAGTTCGGCGAGGACTACTACACCGCAGCCGACCTGCCGCAGCTCTATCTGGATGGGGCGAAGTACGGTATCAAGACCATCTTTCTCTTCTCCTGGTGGAAGGAGGGAATGGACAGGGCCTACCCCAAATATGAAGAGCCCTACCCCGGAGCTTTCAAGGAGCTGGCAGAGGCCATCAAGAAGGTGCAGGAGCTCGGCGGAAGGGTGATTCTGGAGTGCAACTGCCATTTCATGGACCCTTCGGGCGATTTCTATAAGCAATACGGCGCCGAATGCCGCCTGCTTGACATAAACGGCAATGAATACCGTCCGGCCTTCGTGTATGCCGGCTGGGGCGAGATCCGCCAGAGGCTCGGCAAGGTGCAGTTCCCTCTCGCCTGCGAAGGCTCGCCGCGCTGGAGGGACCAGCTCGCGGCCCAGGTACGCCAGCTCGAATCCTTCGGGCCGGACTGCATCTTTATGGACTGCTACGGCTTCTGCCCATACCAGCCCTGCTTCAACGACACCCACGACCACGGTCCCAGGGTGGACGAAGCCTGGATATCGCACCGAAAGATATTCCAGGACGCTATGGACCTCTCATATTCCACCGGCAAGGTACTCGGGACCGAAGGCGTGACCGACATCGCGGCGGCATACTGCCAGCTCCTTCACGGAAACATCCAGGCGGACTACAGGGTGAAGAGCGACCAGTTCCCCCAGCTTTTCCGCTACACTTTCCCCGAAGCGATCACCACGGAAAGGGGTTTCCTCTCTTCCAAAGGCAATTACAGGCGACAGGTCAAAAGCGCCCTCGTGATGGGCGAACGCTACGATGCGCAACTCTGGACCTGCCGGCGCGGTATGGCGGCCGATCCCGAATACGCCGAGCCCATGGGCTGGTGTGCGGGTAAGCTCGACGAATACGGAGACTATTTCTACGACGGCCGCTTCACCGTGCTGGACACCAGCGAGCTGCCCTATTATGTCAAGCGCTCCGAGTGGTACAACGCCGACGGGAGCAAAATCCTGCGCATCCTCTACAACGCGGCGGAACGCAGCACGGCGGAAGTTTGCGGCGTGAAACTCGCTGCTGACGAAATGCGCTTCGACATTTTCGACGCCGCCGAATACGAAAAGAAGCATTCAAACTAAGCGCCTGAATGGCATCCACAAGGCTCATAGGCATTGTAAGGGCTGTCGCAACTGCGGCGGCGCTCCTGCTGTTCCCCGCCGCGCAAGGGGCCGCCATCAACTTCACTCATTTTACCAAGGCGGGTTCCGGACTCTGCTACGACGGAGTAAAGACAATGATGGAAGACAGCCGGGGAATCCTCTGGATAGGCAGCTACAAGGGGCTTTCCAGTTACGACGGCCACGCTTTCACGAACTATGACAGGAGCGACTTCGGCACCGATTCGGACTACGTAAGCTCCCTGGCGGAAGATCAGGAAGGCAATATCTGGATAGGCACCGACTACGGCATTGTCGTTTTCGACCGCAGGAAACTCCGCTTCCACTCCTTCGGCACCAATATCATCAACAGCAGGGTTTACTGCATGGTGCGCGACAGCCAGGGTCGCATCTGGATAGGGATCCGTGGCAAGGGAGTGTACCGCAGCAACGGCAAAAGCATAGAGTCGGTGCCGGGCACCTCCGATATAGAAGATGTTTACAGGATTGTCTTCGACTGGAAGGGAAGGGCCTACCTGGCCTCCTATTGCAAGGATCTCCTCCGTCTGGACGGAGACTCGGTGCAGAGTGCCTGCAACGGATTTTTTAAATTCGACGATATTTCCGGCCTCGCATTCCGCACTGTGGATGAAGGCAGCGTCATCTATGTGGCGGCCAAACGGCAGGGCCTCTGTGAAATCCTTCCCGGCAGCGATCAGGTGAGATGCCTATACAAACTTGGAGGCGTCCACCGACCAACCGGGCTCAGCACGGAAGGCGGCAAGCTGTGGCTGTCCAGCACGGGAGGCATAGTAAGCTACGACCTTTCTTCCGGAATCGCCACCCAGATACGCTCAGTGCCCGAAGATCCCTTCAGCCTTTCCGACGACTATACCACCTACGCGATTACGGACCGAAAAGGCGGCCTGTGGGTTGGAACAAATTCCGGAGGCGTCAATTATTATCATCCGGACCATGACAGGTTCCACAATTACTGGAAGGACAGCGAAGGCAAGCGCCTCGAAGGCGCCATCATCCGCGGATTTGCGGAAGACAGCCACGGCCGCATCTGGATAGCCACCGAAAAGAGGGGCCTGCTTGTCATGACCTCCGACGGCATTCCCGCTCCCTACACCGCCGTGGCGGGGCTCCCCCGGCATATCACCGCCCTTGCCGCCGACGGGGATTTCCTCTGGCTCGGCTCCCAGCAGGGTATCTGGCGGCTCAATATCTCAGGCGCCGACAGCCTTGGACAGAGCCTTCACTACCCTCAGCTCGGCGGCAGCGACGAGGAAAACGACAACCGAGTAGTAAGCCTTTACAAATCTCATTCTGGCAATCTGTATGTATGTACGCCCGTTGGCGTAAGGGTATATAATGAGGAGAAAGCCAGCTTCGATTTCGTGGAGGCGCTCAAGGGAATAACAGTGGAGCAGCTCGCCGAAGACGGAGGGGGACTGCTATGGGCCGCTTCCTATTCGCAGGGGGCGTTCTGCTACGATCCCAAAAGCGGCAGCCTGGAAAGTTTCGGGGTGCAGATAGGCAAGGGACCCATGCATGAAATGACCTCTTCGCTGTGCATCGACCGCGGCGGAGCCGTATGGGTAATAGGTTTCAGCACAGGATTTTACAGATACAGCAGGAGCGCCGGCAATTTTGAGCGCTACCACCGGGACAATGTTCCCGCCCTTCCCACGGACCTTTACCTCTCCGCCCTCGCCGACCAGAAGGGGCGCCTGTGGCTTTCCGGAGATTCCGGGCTTGTGGAATTCGGCCCCGCCAGCATGGGAGTAAGCGTCTTCCGCGTGGCCGACGGCCTGCTCTCCGACAATTTCAGCAAATCCGCCCTGAAACTTTCGGACGGGACCATGCTATTCGGGTGCACCGACGGATTCGTGCGCTTCAACCCTTCAGAATTCAGCAACCCGCTGCCTCCTGCCACGCCCTCCAGGCACGGATTCTTCCATACCCGGGCCGGAAAGGCGACCGCGGCGCTGCTCGTTCTCCTTGGAATCATCGCTTTCGCAGTGCTGCTGATGAGCATCCGCGCAACGCGCAGGGAACGCAGGCGGCTGCGTCAGATGGACGAACGCCGCAAGAAGGAAGCCTATCACGAAAAACTGGACTTTTTCTCCAATATCATCCATGAGATTAAGACTCCGCTAACTCTCATACGCACGCCCTTGCAGCAGCTTCTGGACTCAGGCAGTGCCAGCGAGGAGCAGAAGGCGGACCTGAACATAATACGCAATTCCACCGACTATCTGGACCAGCTCGTGAAGGAGCTGCTGGAGTTCGTCAGGGTGGAAGAGCACGGTTATGTGCCCGACCTCCGCAACACCGACATAGTGGAACGCCTGGGCTTCGTCTGCTATAATTTCACGGAAACGGCCAAGAACTCCAACATCCGTTTGAAATACGACGCCGAGCCCGAAAGCATAGTCACCGCCGTTGACACCAAGGCTCTCTCCAAGATATTCAACAACCTCATTCACAATGCGGTAAAGTATTCCGAATCCTGGATAAAGATCCACGCCTCCATAGAAAACGGCAGCGTCGTGGTACGTTTCTGCAACGACGGGGCGAGCATTCCGGCCGAGCATCGGGAAAGCATATTCCTGCCATTCGTGCGATACACAGACAAGAAGAGCGAATACACGCAGAGCTTCGGCATCGGCCTGGCACAGGCACGAAAACTCGCCGAGCTCCAGGGCGGCAGCCTCATCCTTTCCGACCGTGCCGACTGCACTGAATTCATCCTCACCCTGCCGCTCAGGCAGGCCGCTGAAACCGCGCAGGAGACGCTTCCCGCCGAGGAAGAGAACCATCCCGAAGGCAGCAGGCCGCTTCTTCTGCTGGTGGAGGACAACGGCGACCTCGCCTCCTATCTCAAGCGGAAGCTGAAGGAAGATTACGAAGTCATCGCCGTGCCTTCGGCCGAAAAGGCGCTGGAAAAACTTGAGAAATTCAAGGTTGACCTCCTGCTCACCGACATCGGGCTGCAGTCTATGAGCGGGGTGGAGCTCTGCCGGAAAGTAAGCGGCAACCCCGCCACCTCGCACATCCCCATCATAGTGATATCGGCGATTTCCTCCACGGACACGAAGATAAAGTGCATGGAAAACGGCGCCACCATCTATATAGAGAAGCCTTTCAGCCAGGACTATCTGGAAGCCTGCATACACGGAGTGCTCGAAAAGCGCAAGAGCATGAAGGCGGCCTACCGCGAAAGCCCCTCGGCTCCGGCAGTGGACCTGGCCGACAGGGATGAGGATTTCATCCGCAAGCTGGACGAACTCGTTAACGCCAATATCGGCGACGCCTCCTTCACCAACAAGGAGATGGAACGCGCCCTCTTCGTCAGCCGGAGTTCCCTCAACCGCAGGGTAAGGGCGCTTCTGGGCACGACTCCCAACGAATATCTGCGCAAGCGCAGGCTGGAAGTGGCGGCGCAGATGCTTGCGGAAGGGAAGGCGCGCATAAACGAGATTTCCTTCTCCGTGGGATTCAATTCACCCTCCTATTTCGCAAAATGCTTCAAGGAAGCCTACGGGATGCTTCCTGCCGAATATATGAAACAAAAATCCAACAAGTGATATGAAGAGATTATTTTTTGCTGCAACGGGTCTTCTGCTCGCCATTGCGATGAACGCCCAGAACGGACCGGTAAAGATTTGGGAAGGCACCATAGACCTCCCAACATACAGGGTGAACGCCCCCGAAAAAGCCCCCCTGTTCGCCAGGGATTTCGCATACCAGAGGGCGAAACGCTGGGTGTACCCCTACGCGATGAACGACAATCCCACCTATACCCGCGTGGACAGCACCCACAGGGCGCTTTTCCTGGAAAATGATTATCTGAAAGTGTGCGTGCTCCCGGACATCGGCGGACGCCTCTTCTATGCCACGGACAAGACCAACGGCTACGAGATCTTCTACCGCCAGCATGCCATCAAGCCCGCCAATGTGGGCATGCTCGGAGCCTGGATCAGCGGCGGCGTGGAGTGGAACGTCTTCCACCATCACCGCGCCACCAGCCAGTATCCGATAGACTACAGGCTCGTGGACAACGGGGACGGCAGCAAGACCATCTGGGTGGGAGAACTTGAGAACAGGCACCGCATGAGCTGGGCGATAGGTCTCACCCTCTTCCCCGACAAGAGCTATATCCAGGTTACCGGCCGCTTCTTCAACGAATCCGCGGACCGCAATTCCATGCTGCACTGGAACAATGTCGCCACCCACGCGAACGAGGACTATCAGATCCTCTTCCCCGCGACAACGAAGTACGGCATGTTCCACCACAAGCTCAGCCATATCCACTGGCCCATAGCCAACGAGCCATACAAGGGCAATCCTGATTTTATCGGGGTGGATGTCAGCCTCTGGAAGAACCTTCCTTCCCTCACGGGCGATTCCGTATTCATCCAGGACCTTCAGGACGACTGGGTAGGCGGCTACGACTACGGCAAGAACGCCGGCACCATGCTGGCGGGCAACCACAACATCAACAAGGGCGGCAAGTTCTGGACCTGGGGGCACAAGACCTACGGGCACATGTGGGACTGCGTCACCCTCACCGACGAGGACGGCCCCTATGTAGAGCTCATGACCTCCGCCTACTCCGACAACCAGCCCGACTACTGCTGGATCAACCCCGGCGAGACCAAGGAATTCACGGCCTACTGGTATGGCATCCGCGACATGAAGGACGGCCCCGTCAAGAATATCCGGACCGAAGATGAAATCTGCATCCGCGGCAACGAAAAGGGTGCGGTAAACCTTGAGGTGGAAGCCGACGGCAGCATACACATCGCCGCCAACAGCACCCAGAAGCGCCCCGGCGCAGTGGTGAAAGTGAGCTGCGAAGGACGCGAAATCTACAGCAAGACTGCCCTCATCGCCCCCGACAAGCCCTTCAGCGACAATTTCAAGGTGGATGCAGCCCTGGCCGCCAAGCCCGAGAATTTCACTATCAGCCTCTATGCCTCGGACGGAGAGCTTCTCATCGACCACCATCCCTACAGGCACGACATCAACTCCCCTCTGCCAGAGGACCTCAAGCCGGTGAATCCGGACCCTAAGAGCATCGCCAACACCGAAGAATGCTTCTATGTGGGCATGCGCAACCTCCAGTTCCACCAGGCCCACGTGGATCCCAACGACTACTTCCTCGAAGTTCTCCGCAGGGATCCGGGCGATGTGCGTGCGAACACACAGATGGGTATCTTCCACCGCAAGAACGGTGCATATCCCGAGGCCAAGTCCTACCTGCGCAAGGCGATTGCAAGGCAGACCGCCAATTACACCCGTCCCAGCGACGGCGAGGCCATGTACAACCTCGGTCTCATCCTCAAGGAGGAAGGCCTCTGGCACGATGCCATCGACACCCTTTACAGGGCGGCATGGGACTACGAGTACGCTTCCGCCGCATATCTGCAGCTCGCGCAGATCTCGAACATCCGCGGGAACGAAGTGCAGGCCCTGCAGGAAGCCGGCATGGCAGTGAACTACAACGGCATGAACATCGATGCCAGGAACCTGAAGACCAGCCTTCTGCGCAAAGCGGGACGCAAGGCCGAAGCCATCGCCCTCGCGAAGGAGGTAATAGGTTTCGATCCCCTCAACTACTACGCCCAGAGGGAACTCACCCTGCTCGGCGCCGCTCCCCGCAGTGAGTTTGTGAAACTTCTCCGCGGCGTCAGCGAATCCTACCTGAGCCTTGCCGTACAGTACTTCAACAACGGTTTTGAGGCGGAAGGCCGCGCAGTGCTCGAGGAAGCCGAAGCCATCAAACCTTATCCCACCGTCGAATACTACCTCGGATACCTTGCCGATGTCTGCGACGGCGACAAGGCCAAGGCGGAGAAATACTTCCGCAAGGCCGAAGCGGCAAGCACGGACTATGTGTATCCTTTCCGCATCGAGACGGTGCGCGTTCTCGGCAAAGCGCTCGAATATCTGCCCCAGAGTGCCACCACATGGTACTATCTCGGCAATCTCTGGTATCAGAAACAGCCGGAGAAAGCACTTGAATGCTGGACCAGGGCCGTGGAATGCAAGCCGGACTTTGCCATGGCACTGAGGAACATCGGCTGGTACTGGCGCTTCAAGGACGAGTACCATCAGAAGGACAATGCCGATTACGAAAAGGCACTTGACTTCTATCTCAAGGCCATCGCGGCCGACAAGGACGGCAGCGCCATCTTCCTCACCGAGGCGGACGAGATCATGGAACGCCTGAACTCGCCGCTGCAGCAGCGCTACGACCTCTTCATGGCGAAGCCTGAAATCGCGGACAAACGCTACGATTCCGAGACCCGCAAGCTCCGCCAGATGATCCTGCACGGGGACTTCGACCCTGCGATCGAGGCACTTCTCACCCGCACCTACAGCCGCCGCGAGCATATCGACGACCTCCACGACATGTACGTGGACGTTTGCCAGCTGGCAGGCTTCCGCGCATGGAGCAAGGGCGATGACAAAGCAGCCCTGGACTACTTCCTAAAGAGCGCACAGTACCCTGAGAACCAGTTCTACGGCCATCTTGAATATTGGGCGAGGGACGCTCAGGTGAACTACCTGCTCGGACTCGCATACGAGAAGACCGGTGACGACGAAGCGGCGCGCAAGTGCTTCGAGGCTGCCGCCGGTACCGAGGTCAAGGCCAAGGACTGCGTGTACAACTACGAAAAGGGCCTGGCCCTCCGCAAACTCGGGAAGAAAGAAGGAGTCCGCGCCATGTTCAAGGACATTGTCAAGGCCGGAAAAGCCCTTGAGACCGACTACGTCCAGAACTTCTTCGAAAGCTTCGACCGCGGCGAATATGTAAACGACGTCAACGCCCGCGCATACTACACCCAGGGTGTCGGCTACCTCGCGCAGGGACGTAAACTCGCCGCCAAACGCGCGTTCCGCAAGGCCCTCAGGGAGCGTAACGACAATATCTGGGCGAATTACTATCTTGGCAATCTCAAGTAAGGAATGAACAGGAAAATTCTTTGCATATTGCTTCTCTTCCTTCTGCCTGCAGCCGTTTTTGACGCTGCAGGCAGGAAGAAAAAAGCAGATGAGCGGATTTGCGACGAATTCGACGTCTATCTTCTTATAGGGCAGTCGAATATGGCCGGACGGGGATATCTTTTCCCGGACGATAAACGCAGCCTCGACGGAGTCTTCCTCCTGAATGACAAAGGGAAAATCGAGCCTGCGAAGCAGCCGCTGAACCGTTATTCAAGCGTACGGAAAAAGCTTTCCATGCAGGGAATGTGCCTGGGAGGTTCCTTCGCCAGGGACATCCATCTTGCCACCGGCAGGAAAGTCCTGCTCGTGGTAAACGCCCGCGGCGGCACTTCCGCAAGGCAGTGGCTCCCCGGAGCGGACCCGGTAATTGCGGAAAGCCCTTCATCCGACGACATGTTCCAGGATGGCGAGGCAATCCCCGTCCTTTATGAAGAGGCTGTCCGCCGCGCCCGTCAGGCAATGAAATACGGGCAGCTGAAAGGCATACTTTTCCATCAGGGAGAAGCCGATTCCCATGAGAAATACGCTCCGCTGTGGGCGGACAAGGTTGCCGAAACGGCACGGTCGTTGCGAAGCGAACTCAAGGTGGGGAACATCCCGTTCATAGTAGGAGAAACAAATTACAGCTTCAAACGCGCAGAAACCATCAACCCTCAAATCCGAGACCTTATGAAAATCGTACCTGAATGTGACTGGGCAAGCGCGGAAGGTTGCAAGGTCAACAAAGACAATCTTCACTTCAGCAGGCAGGGCATCACCCTTCTCGGGCACCGCTACGCTGAAAAGATACTGCAGATGGTTTACGGATTCAGCGCCGCGGCAGCCGTCGCGGCCTGCGATCCTTCCGGAATCAAGCCATATACCGAACCTGAGCATGCTGTTCCCGGGCTGGTCACCCTCTGCGATTTCGACAGGCGCAGCTGCGACATCGGCGTGGCCAACGCGAGCTTCAGCGTGGACATCAATCCGGTGCGTGACGAAGTCAATCCGTCCGCCCTGGTGGGGTGCATCACCCTCAACGGCGGCACATGGGACTGCATAGCCTGCAACACCACCTGTCCTCTTGACTATGCCCTTGGCACAGCGGAAGTCCGCTTTAAGGTCCTTCCCCCGAGGGATGGCGCCTCGCTCACCATAAAACTCGCGCCGCTTAACAGCGATACTTGCGAGGCCACGATGATCACCCTGCCCACCGGGCCCGCCGGGAAATGGCAGGAACTGGTATTCGACCTCTCGGAGTATAAGCAGTACTCCAATTTCTACCGTAAAGTTTACATAATGCCGGACGGCGGGGAGAAGATTCCCGGCACCTGGTATTTCGACGACGTCATGGTCCCAGACGAGGACATTTCGGCGCTCAGCCTCTTCAAACGGGCCGACGCCCATCTGCTTCCTGACGCCTCCAAGGCATGGATGTGCAATTCCATCGCGAATCCGCAGATCTTATACCCGTCCCAGACCATAGACGGGAAATGGTGGCTTCTGGTGCGCGGAGGAGACGGAGTGCGGGGACATCTCGGATACTACACGCAGGATCCCGCCAGGTTCAATCCGCTCGGGCCCTGGGATTACTTCGAGGGCAACCCGGTGATTCCGGCCGGCTGGCAGGGCACATGGGACGCCAAGAGCGTCATCGACCCCTGCGGCTTCACGGACAACGGGACCTTCTACTATTATTATAAAGGTACGGACGCCCAGTCCAAGGTGCACGTAATGGTGGGCACCAGCACGGACGGAAAGAATTTCACGAAACACGACACCCCCTGGAAGCAGGAGTGCGGCGTGGCCGACGTGCTGAAATGGAACGGCCGCTATTACCTTTACGTGGCAAGGCGGATTTATGTTTACGACGATCCGCTCAGCGGGGATGCCGCCGAAGAATATGAGATAATCCAGAAGGGCGGCGCTCCGGACAACTGCGACTGGTACTCCATCAACGGCGGCAAGATTTTCCGCCTGCAGGGCGTGGACAAATGGTTCCTCGCATACCAGGCGGGCGTAACGCAGGGAGATTTTCCCCAGCGTTTCCATCTGGCCATATCGGACGACCTTATCCACTGGACCAAGGTTCAGAATCCCCAGCCGCTGTTCACAAGGGGGCCAAGGGGTTCCTGGGACCAGGGTGCCATCTGGGCTCCGTCCTGCTTTGAATACAAAGACCGCATATACATGTACTACGAAGGCTGGGGGCACGTCGGTGCCGTGGAAAACAGGGACAAACTGTACTTCCTGCCCGGCCATTCCGAAATCGGCATAGCCAGCTGCAGCAAGAAGGAATTCCTTGAATGGTGCGGGCTGCAATAATTATGGATACTAAAAACTTCATATCCTTTATGAGAAAAATCAGCATCCTGCTGATAGGCATCGCGCTTATCGCAGCAAGCGCCCCGGCATGCGGAAAATCCGCAAAGGGAGCGAAAAGTCCAAAGCTCAAGATTGAATGGGAAGCTCCTGTGAAAGTGAGCGCAGGCGGATACGGCCGGGTGCATGCCATTTCCGGCGACAGCCTCATGGCCTGCTATTCCCGGGGAGGCAACGACTATGTGCGTTTCAGCACCGACAAGGGAAGCAGCTGGAGCGATGAAATCCTTGCCATGCAGGGCTTCGAGCATACCACGGACAAGGGCACGGCCACGGTGCGCTGCGCAAATCCCGAATTCGCAAGGCTCTCCGCGGACAACCCCCATCATCCGGGAAGGATAATCCTGGCGGCCAACCTGCGTCCGAAGGACAACAAATCCACAGTGCACCCCTTCTCCATAGTTTGCAGCGTCTCTGACGACGGCGGGAAGAACTGGAGCGGGCAGAAGAGCGTTTATGCCTCCCGCCTTTGGGATACGGATGCCTCCAAGGGAGCCTGGGAGCCTTTCGTGCTGGAACTTCCGGACGGCACGGTGCAGATTTACTTCACAGACAACACTCCCTATTATGCCAAGGGCGATAAGCGCGGCAACAATATTTCCGTGGTGGAATCCGCCGACGGCGGCGACAGTTGGGGCCCTGCCCGCATAGTCTGCCACAGCGAGGGCGGATGGGACGGCATGCCGGTGGTGACCCTTTCCAGCGGCAGGCTCTACCTGGTCGTGGAGCACAAGGACATCCGGGGAGATTACCCGATGATGATTCAGTGCATGAGCTGCACCCTGGACGAGAACTGGCCAGAAGAAATCCCCGTGAATTCCACAAGGCGATTCTATCCCTTCGGGATGGGTCCGGCCTACGAAGGAGCGCCCTATATTATCAGCACGGACAAATATTTTCTGGTGAGCTGCCAGAGTGCCGAAGGTGCCGAGAAGCGCATGACGGACAGCAATTCAGTGCCTGAAGTTTATGTCTGTCCCCTGTCCGCATCGTCCGCTGAAAGCCAATGGCAGTGGAAGAAAATGTCCGGCGGCTTCCGGCCCATGGACATAGACCAGAGCAGGGACAACGGGCTCTGGAACTCTCTATGCGACATTGGCGGCGACGAGATCCTCTGCGTCACCCAGCACAAGGCACAGATATTTGTAACTCGCGGTAAAATTTCTGAGAAATGAAAAAGATTCTGGCGATAGCCCTCGCGGCTGCATTGTGTTTCCCTGCAGTCGCGGCGAAAAAGGAGAAAAAATCCGGAGCCGCTGCCGTTGAAAGGCAGTGGTCTGCGCAGAAGGCTCAGGAATGGTGGGCTGCCCAGGAGTGGCCTGTGGGGTGCACATACACCCCGACATATGCGGTGAACCAGTATGAATGCTGGCAGGCGGATTCTTTCTCTCCGGAAATAATAGAAAAGGAATTCGAGCTCTGCAAAGGTCTTGGCTTCAATCTCGTGCGCATGTATCTGCATGAGGATATGTGGTTTGCAGATGCCGATGGCTTCAAGCAGCGCATAGGCAAGGTGCTGGACATCGCCGCAGGCAAGGGGCTGAAACTCACCTTCACCTTCTTCACCAACGGCGGCAGCAGCGCCGAACAGCCCGGCCCCCAGCCCGAACCGTCCGGAGTGCACGGCGGAGGGCACTGGGTGCAGAGCCCGCGGGACGGCATCTTCTTCGACGAAAGCCGCTGGGGAGAGCTGAAAGACTATCTGCAGGACATCCTGAAAACTTTCGGAAAAGACAAACGCATACTTTTCTGGTGCATTTACAACGAGCCGGAAAACCTCCGTTCCAGGACCCGCTACCGCAATGCCCTTCCGCTCATGCGGAAACTCTACGAATGGGCCTGGGAAGTGCGTCCGGACCAGCCGCTTAGTTCTTCCGTATGGTACGGCCGCGGCGCGAACGGGGATTACCGCCGCATGTGGGACATCTTCTCCTTCGTCTGCCTCAACTCGGACATAATCAATTTCCATTGCTATCAGCCCGTTTATGAGCTGGAGCCCTTCGTGAAGGAGCTGGCAGTGTTCCACCGGCCTATGATATGCGAAGAATACATGGCCCGCACCCAGGGTTCCACCTTTGACAGATGCCTGACTTTCATGAAGCAGGAAAAGATCGGAGCCATCAGCTGGGGCCTTGCCGAAGGGAAATGCAAATGGCGTTATCCCCGCGGACACAAGGAGGGCGATCCGGAACCCGAGATATGGTTCCACAGCCTGTATGACGAGAACTACAAACCCTTCAGCGAAATAGAGCTGGAGATGCTCAAGCGCATCACCGCGGAAAAGGAGAAAGCCGGGCAGAAGCCGGTCTATCCCATCGACGGATGGGGAGTCCAGGCCCCCGCTCCCGAGAAAGTGAAGCAATGGACCGCGGAGCAGGCCCGCAACTGGTGGGACGGGCAGGAATGGCCCGTAGGCTGCATGATGATACCCGCCGGCACCCGCAATCAATACGACCTGTGGCAGAGCATAACCTGGGATGAATCCCAGCTCCAGCGGGAATTCGCCCTTTGTAGCAAGCTGGGTTTCAACACGGTAAGGTTATATCTTCACGAAGATATATGGTTTGCCGATGCCGAAGGATTCAAGCAGCGCATAGGCAAGGTGCTGGACATCGCAGCCGAAAACGGGATTCGCATCACATTCACCTTCTGCACCAACGGCGGCAGCAGCAAGCCGGTGTTCGGCAAGAAGCAGCAGCCCGGCGACGGATGGGTACAGAGCCCCAAGGACCCCATTTTCTTCGACGAAAGCCGCTGGCCCGAATTCAAGGAATACATGCAGGATATCCTGCGCACTTTCAAGGATGACGACCGCATCCTCTACTGGTGCCTGTACAACGAGCCCGAGAATCTGCGCAGCTATCAGCGCAAGCGCGATGTCATGAAATTTATGGCACAGATGTACGAATGGGCCTGGGAGATTCGTCCGAGCCAGCCTCTCGCCTCTTCGGTATGGTATCCCCTCAACGACAAGGGGAACCCGAGGGTGCGCTACGACGTGGACGCCTTCGCCCTCGAGTATTCCGACATCATCGTCTTCCACAGCTACCGCCCGCCGGTGGCTCTGCACGCCATGATAAAGAGCCTGCACCGTTTCCAGAGGCCGATGATCTGCGAAGAGTACATGGCCCGCAACCGGGGTTCCTACTTCGACGCCTATCTGCCCATATTCAAACGCGAGAAGATCGGCGCCATCAACTGGGGCCTCCTGTCCAAGACGGCTCCCGGCGAAAAGCCGTATTCCATCTGGCAGCACGACATCTTCTACAACGACGGCCGCACCCCCTACTGTGAAGCCGAAATCAAATACCTGAAAGAATTCCTCGCGGATAAGAGTGACGCGGGAAAAGATCCCCAATACCCGATAAAACCCGAATGATATGAAAAAGATAATTGCTTTGATAGCCCTGTCATGTGCCATGGCCGTCAGTTCGCCATTAATTTGCGATGCTTCGGAGCGAAGCGACCAGCCTGCTTCTGCAGGCCGGACAAAGTCCGGAAAAGTCCCCCTGAAAGGGGGTGCAGGGGGTTCGGAAACCCAAGGGGCCATTGTGAAGCAATGGTCCGTGGAGAAGGCACAGGCCTGGTGGGATGGTCAGGAGTGGCCTGTAGGCTGCTGCTTCGTACCTTCCTATGCCATCAACCAGTTCGAGATGTGGCAGCCCGAGACCTTCAACCTGCCGGTACTGGACAAGGAATTCGGCCTCTGCGAAGAGCTCGGATTCAACCTTGTACGCATCTATCTGCACGAAGAGCTCTGGTTCGCCGACGCCGAAGGCTTCAAGGACCGCATCCGCCAGGTGCTGGACCTCACCCAGAAGCATGGCATCAAGGTAACCTTCACCTTCTGCACCAACGGCGGCAGCGATTCCGAGAAACTCGGTCCTCAGCCCGGTCCCAAGCCGGGAGTTCACGGGGGCGGCCACTGGTGCCAGAGCCCCGGGAAGGACATCTTCTTCAATGAAGACCGCTGGCCCGAATTCAAGGCATATCTGCAGGACATCCTGCGCAGCTTCGGCAAAGACAACCGCATCCTCTACTGGTGCCTCTACAACGAGCCCGAGAACGTGCGCATGGGCCGCGACTGCCTCAAATTCATGAAAGAGATGTACGAATGGGCCTGGGAAGTGAGGCCGGACCAGCCCCTCACCTCCCCCGTATGGCAGCGCCCCGGATACGCCGGCACCAAGACCCGCCTGGACATGGTATCCTTCGTATGCCAGAATTCGGACATCATCAGCTTCCACTGCTACTACCCCGCCAAGGAACTGGAGACCTTCATAAACATGCTGCACCATTTCCACAGGCCGATGATCTGCCAGGAATACATGGGCCGTACGCTCGGCTCCACCTTCGAGACCTGCCTGCCCGTGATGAAGCGCGAAAAGGTGGGTGCCCTCAACTGGGGCCTCGTAGAAGGCAAATGCAAATACCGCTTCCCCTGGGGCCACAAGGAGGCCGACGGAGAGCCCGACCTCTGGTTCCACAGCATCTATTGGGAAGATTACACCCCGTATAACCCTGTGGAAGTAGAAGTGATAAAGAAGATTACCGCCAACAAGGCCGAAGCCGGGAAGAATCCCAGATATCCAATTAAATAATGAATCGTTCCGCAATGTCTGCCGCTATCCTCATCTGGCTGTCACTGGCTGCTGCCTGCGGCGGGAAAACAGCAGTGGACAAGGTCCCCTGTTACAGCAATCCCGTCTGCACCGAACGGCTTCCGGACCCGTCCCTTGTCAGGGGCGGAGACGGCACTTTCTACCTCTACGCCACGGAAAGCGGCGGACGCGTGCCGGTGATGAGTTCCCCGGACCTCGTGCATTGGAGTTACCACGCATCAGCCTTCCCCGAGGGCGGCAAGCCGCAGTGGAACGAAGGTTTCAGCATCTGGGCCCCATGCGTGAACAGAATCGGGGACAATTATGTAATGTATTACTCCCTGGCGAAATGGGGAGAACATGAAAAAACGGGCATCGGAGTCGCCGTCGCCTATAAACCGGACGGCCCCTGGACAGACTGCGGCAAACTTTTCTGCGGAGAGGAAACCGGTGCGGGCGGATGCATCGACCCCTGCTTCTTCGCCGACGAGAGCGGCAACTGGCTGTTCTGGGGAAGTTTCAAGGGCATCTATGCAGTGAAACTGTCGGACGACGGGCTCAGCGTGGAAGGCGACTACGGAGCCGGCAAGATACGCATTGCAGGCAGCGCCTATGAGGGCAGCTATATCTTCAAGAAAGATGGCTGGTACTACCTTTTCGCCTCCATAGGAAGCTGCTGCAACGGCGCCGAGAGCACCTACAAGACAGTAGTAGGGAGATCTTCCTCCCTACTTGGCCCCTACCTGGACAGAAGGGGGGAGAAAATGCTGGACAACCATCACGAGATACTGATTCGCGGGGACGCCAGGCCCTTCATCGGCACCGGGCACAATTCGGAAATAATCACGGACGATGCAGGAGACAGCTGGATCCTCTATCACGCTTACTCGAAGAACTATATAGAAAAAGGGCGCGTTCTCATGCTGGACAAACTGGTATGGAAAAACGGCTGGCCCTCGGTCACCGGCAGCGGCGGCACTCCCTCTGCAAAAGCCGAAATTCCGGTATTCAAACAATAAAAGCAGCCCCTTCTGCAGGGGTTTTTCGCATTTTTTATTATATTTGAGGGTTTATGAAAAGAACCTTCTCCGTACTCATTGCCCTGACAGCGCTATTTTCTGCTGCGGTCGCCCAGAACAATCCATACGAAATAGACGACGAGTGCTACCAGTATTTCAACAAAGCGGATTTGCTTGCCGGGCAGGACGGATATGAAGAATATGCCTCAAAACTGCTCAACGCGGCCATCATCAAAGGTGATACAAAGGCCCAGACACTGTACTATGTGGCTCAGTTAAAGGATGTTATACGCCGTGTCCCAGGCAATGAGCCTACTACCCGCCAGCAGGACGAAAGCGTTATAAAAGCACAGGAAGCCCTGAAACAAGTGTCCGAAAAGCTGGGATACCCGCAATATTACTACTACTCCTACGAACTTGTCCAGAACTACTTCTACAATCACGGCAACCCCGTGCGCACCATGGAACTGGTTCAGGAGATGCAGACGACAGCCCTCAAGCGCGGAGAGCCCTACGGCGAGTGGATGGGATACCGTTATCTCACCGGCCTGTACATAGCGCAGAACGACTACGTATCGGCCAAACGCTTTATCCGTAAGGCCATTGAGATGCACGACAAATCCTCGGACCCTACCATACGCAAGCAATCTGTGTGCCGTCTTTACTGCGACCTTGCAGACACCTACCCCGTGGGGACGGATTCGTCGAGACTATATGTCGCAAAAGCCGTAAAAGCAGCCCGTGTGCATATGGACACACTGCGCTGCCACTACTATCTGGCACGGAGCACCGCCCTCGACAAGAATATTCAGGAATACCGCCGTCACAGGGACTGTTGCCTCGCGGACCCCTCACTTGGAGTTGTGAGCCGCACCGCACCTCAGATGTTCTCCATCATAGATTCCATGATAGACGGGGACATGTCGGAGACTCTCCCTTCCGTGAGCAGGCTTTCTAAAATCAGGGAAATCAAGTTCATTGCCAATATCGCTGAAGTTTACGGCTTCAAGGAAGAGGCTTTTGCAATAGAAAAACAACTGGTGGTGCGGAATGAGCTCCGTCTTGCAGAAGTGAACCAGTCCAAGCTCTCCGAAATGAATGCCAGGATGGGCAACAACACCCTCACGGCTGAACTGGAAAGCGCTACGGAGAAGGTGCTTCGCATTACGCGCCATTCCATGATCCTGCTCACACTGATCCTGCTCTGCATAGTCACCTTCCTGGTATTCCATATACGCACCCTGCGCAAAACCAATATCAAACTCCAGGAAGCCAACGAGAAAGTTACACTTGCGAATGCCGCCAAAACACGCTTTGTGCAGAACATGAGCCATGAGGTGCGCACGCCGCTCAATGCGATAGTAGGCTTCAGCCAGCTTCTGAGCCTGCCGGACGGAAGCTTCCCGGAAGAGGAAAAAGCGGAATTCGCCAGCCATATCATCAACAATACCAAGATGCTTACCATGTTGCTGGACGACATCCTGAACACATCTGCGATGGATTCCGGCAACTACCGCATCAATTACTAAGACGGAGAATGCGGCTTCATAGCCCAGGCGGCCATCAGCAGCGCAGAACACCGCCTGCAGCCAGGCGTACAGCTCCGCTACGAGCAGGATTTCGAGGGAGAGCACTATTTCCGCACGGATCCCCAGCGAACCCAGCAGATTATCATCAACCTGCTCACAAATGCCTGCAAGCATACTACGGAAGGTGAAATCGTCCTGAAATGTTCCCTGAGCGAGAACCCGGGAAAGGTCACCTACTCCGTTACCGACACTGGCACCGGCGTCCCCGTAGAACAGGCGGAAGCCATCTTCAACCGATTCACCAAACTCAACGAATTCGTACAGGGGACAGGACTAGGCCTCAGCATCTGCCGGGATATTGCCGGCAAGATGGGAGGTCAGGTGTTCCTTGACACATCCTACACCAAGGGCGGAGCGAGGTTCGTATTCACGCTGCCCGAAAAAGCCGAAGAGAAATAAAACAAATATATGATTCCCATTTACGCACAAGAACACGATTACTCAAAGTACAACGTCCTCGCGGTTGACGACATTCCCCTGAATCTGCTTTTGGTGCAGAAGATGCTGTCCCGCTTCAACTTCAAGATTCGCACTGCCGCCAACGGTCAGCAGGCACTGGATGCAGTGGCGCAGCAGAAACCGGACCTCATCCTCCTGGACCTCATGATGCCTGGCATCGACGGCTTCGAAGTCATCCGCCGTCTGCGCGAAAATCCTGAAACAGCGGACATCCAAATCATCATACTTTCCGCACTGAATTCCAACGAAGACATTGTAAAGGGCTTCAACGCAGGGGCCAACGAGTTCATAATGAAGCCCATAATCATGGAACGGCTCCTCACCTGCGTGGTGAACCAGATGCAGCTTGTGGAGGCAAAGGGCAAGTAAATGAAACGTGCGGCCGTCCTGATTGCCCTGCTTCTTTGCTCCTTCGCGGCGGAAGCGCAGATCGTCAACCGACTCAAGGTAGATGACGAAGTCTTCCAGCGTTACGCCTGGGGGCGGATGCAGATGTACAATCCGGACAATCTGGTACTCGCGGATTCTCTCTATCAGGCAGGCGTTCTCGAAGGTACTTTCCGCTACAAATGCCTCGGTCTCGCCCTGGAGTTCCCGGTGCGATTCGCCCAGGGAAATTACGGGCGCATGGACGAAGCCGTGGGGGAAATCAAGCAGATGCTCAAAACCAGGCCGGACACCAGGGCCTTCTACTTCTCCGTAATCAACGAATACTGCCAGTATCTCATCCATTCCGGAAGGGCGGCGGATGCCATGCTGGAAGCCCGCGAAATGGAGCGCTTGGCCAACCGTGCGAAAAATGCACTCGGGAAGATGTACTCCTACCGCATCGTGGGACTCATCCAGAGCTATCGAAGCAATTCCTGGCTGGCCGTGCAGAACTTCGAAAAGGCGGCACAATACTGCAAGGAAGCCAAAGCCGAGCATGAACTACCGAACCTTCTGGTGCTGATAGCCCAGGAGCAAACCAAGTTGGGAGAGTTCGACAAGGCGGAAAAAGCATGCTCCCGGGCCGAAGAATACCAGGCCTTTTTCCCTTCCATGCGCATCAAAACCCTTATGACAAGGGCTTATCTGTACAACGCCCGGGAAGAATGGGAGTCTTTCTGGCAGTGCTACGACACCCTTGTTGCGGACCCTCTGTATGAAATGCAGACCGAATCCGACTCACGCTGCCGCATCGATGTGGTGTACCTCCGTTCCAAGGGCCTTTTCGAGCAGGCGCTCGCCCGCGCGGACCAGCTTGGCACGGCCAAAGACCGTCATTCCATGAAGCACGGCATTTACGCAGCCACCGGCCGGTTCGATTCCGCCTACGGCGAGCTTTCGCAGCTGATGAACGAAAAGGATTCCATATATATAAAGGTGCAGAACGAAGACCTCGCCATCCTGGATGCCGAAATGAACAATGCCCAGCTGCGTGAAGACGCCGCCCGGCTCAAGGCCCAGAACCAGGCCACCATCCTTGTAGGCTTCCTGCTAATGTTCCTGGTGGCTTTCGTGGCCATACTGCTGTCCCAGTGGCAGCTCAGGCAGAATCTGGACGAGCTGCGCAACAAAAACAGCCAGATGCTCCAGGCCAGGATCTCATACCGAAAGTTCTTTGATTCCATAAAAGAGAAGAACGCCCTCAAGCTCATGATAATGCTCAACCGCAAATCCAACAATATCAATCTATGAAACTGAACCTCTCTCTGCTGAAAGCCCATAAATACGAACTCTACGCCCTCGGCATCTTCCTGACTGGCGGCCTCCTGGGCATGTTGGGACTTATCCAGAAAGTTCCTCTCCTTTTGGGGATTCTGGGCATTGTCATCCTCACAGCGGGCATGTTCTGGTTCTGCATCAGCTTTACCTCGGAGCGGGCATACAAGAAACTGTACAAGGACAGCTACGAGATTGAGCATGAAACCATAGAGGACGAAATCAGGAAATCAATGATCGCCCACCGATATCAGGAAGCAGTCATCAACCGCTACGAGTCCGCCTGCCGGGACCTCGGCATGAGCGAAGAACAGCAAGTCTGGCTTCTCAAACTGCTCACCGAAGAACAAAAACGCGTGGATGAGCAGATCCTCGCCGAAGGCGGAGGGCATATTTAAGAGATTTTACAAAAAAAATAATTTATTTTTGGTAATATTCCGACAAGGGATCAATAAAACAAGCGCTGCCGTTTCGGGCAGCGCTTGTTTTATCGTAGTTTGGTTATGTCAGAGGATCGACTAATGCGCGGTAATGTTAACTGTCACCCTATTGCTGCTGGTTGCGTTGATCAGGGCACTGACAGTTGCTGAACCATAGTAGTAGGTGTCGCTAAACCAGCCTGAATAAACATATGTCAGATAGATAGGCGTCGATTCTGTCATATCCATACTGGCCGTCCAGGCTTGTTCATATCTATTGACGTATATGGGATTGCGGTTGCTTCCTGCATTATATCTTGCGAAACTCAAACCGGTATTGTTACCATTATAAGCATTCTCGTATATCGTGAATGTATAATTGGTGGAACCTGTCAGTTGAATCGCCTGTGCGGCAATAACCACTCTTCTAAATGTGCTGATAGAGCTATCTTCATAGCTTCCGCCGCCGATGGTCACGTCCACATGGCTGCCGAAGTCGCTGGCATAGGCAGTGATTGTGTGATACGTGTTGTTGGATACCGTACCGTTGTTGTTCGGAGTATAGGTCCAGGTGCCGTCACCATTGTCGGAAAGGGTACCGGTGGTACTTGTAGGAGTACGATTTCCAAGATTGCCAAGCGTGACAACTATGGGTTCAGATGCCTTGTCCTGCTGGTAACGGAATCTGAATACCGCCTGCTGGCCCACTTTAAGTTCGGGAACAGTCGTAAATTCAAGATTCCTGAAATGCAGCACTTCCCTCGGCGCCGTTACTTCTTCTTCATTATAGTGGGTGTTCACAATTCGCACGCCCACATTGCCTTCTGCAGAGGTGGTTACCAGACTTAAGGCTTCTGTTCCAAGGCTGGTGGATGAAGGTGTGTAGCTGTAAACGCCGCTGCTTATCTCCGTAAAGGTGCCGCTGTTGCCGCTTGCTGCAGGCTCCAGGCCGGTGAGGTAAACTATAATTCTCTCGATGTAATCTTCCTGGTATTCGAAGTCGAATTCAACCGGCAGTCCCACTTCTTTTGCATAGCTGCTTTGCGTGAAGTGAGGATTGGTGAAATTCAGCTTGCTGCGGTCGTCGCTCAGGCTCGCCGGGATGTAGTGATTGGCCGAAAGGGCTACGGTTACTGTCTCATCCTCGGTTGTGGAAACAAGGTGGAAACTGTTGGTGGCCGCACTTGTCGGGATAAAGGTGTACTGGTTGGTGCTTCCTATACGGCTGAGCAGAGTTTCGTCGGCAGCGGGCTGCAGGCCGGTAAGGGTGAGTGTTACAGTCTGAAGAGGATCCACTTCATTCATGTTGAAGGAGAAGTATGTATCCTCGCCGATTCCCTCGAACACCTTCTTGCTGAAGGCAAGGTTCTCGAACTCCCTCTGCTCGTAGTTGCCGAAGGCGTCGTGTCCGGTTATAAAGTACCTGTTTGCGACATACACCGTACTCGCACTTATTTCCTTGTTGGTCTTGAAATGGCAGACAAATGTCACCATGTCACCGGTGGAGTCCTCAGGAAGGGCATCGTACTCGGCCTTGCTCAGAGTCTTGTTGAAGTAGAAACTCCTGCCACTCCTCCCAGGGACGATTGTAGCTCCGGAGTAAACGGGAAGGTTGTCATTATATGGAGTAAGGCTGTTTTCGCTGGATTCGATATTGAATATCAGCGGGAAGAGCGATGCCGGAAGGTCTTTGGGAATGGACACCTCGATATCCATGAGCTCTCCCGTAATCTTTCTGACATCAGTAGGATTGCAATTTACCACCATCGGCTGCACGGCCATCAGGTTGAACGTAACGTTTCGCCATATGGTAGTACCGTCTTCCTTGGTGCCAATCACCTTTATGCTCTGGTTGCGCCTCGTCGCAGAGGGCTCGCCGATGTTGAGCGTAAGGGTACGCCAGCCTTCCGCATCGTCGGTGCTTCCGTTGCTGTATCCTGTGATGACGGCGCCAAGATTGGAAGCCGCACCGAGTTCGAAGCTCACCTTGCTGTTGTCAGTATTCTCGTTGTCCGGAAGGAACTGATACTTGAGCTCGTAGTCGCCGCTCTGGGTACAGGTGTATTCAATATACTGAACTGCCAGACGTGAGACGCCGTCGGAGATGTCCGAGAGACTCTGAGTGCTGATATCGGAAGATACGTCACCACCGCCGTTGCCTTCAGCGGCATCCTGAGCGGTTTCGGCACCACGCCTTGCGACGCCCGTAATATTCACCACATAGCGGAAATTACGGAAGATTGCATAATAATCGGCACCGTCACGAAGGTCCACACGGTAGTAGCTGGGAGTGGCATCCTTCACATTTGTCTTAGGATTGGTAAAATATCCCTTGAGAATCAAGAAGGTGGGATTCACGGTAGGGATAGGACGTTCGTACATATAATATCCCGCTCCGCTCACAGTGGCATCCGCCCAGATGCTTTCTGCCGGCACCGTACCGTCTATTATGGCACTGGGGGGCATCTTGCCGGGATATTCCGCAAGAAGAGCCTCGTAGTTCTTGTCTTTGTATGCCACCATGAAATGGGTGGAGTCCGCAGTATATGCCTTGTTCGGGTTGTAAGGGGCAATGGTGCCGCGGTTGGGCTTATTTACAAGTGCGAAAGAGATGAGTTCCAGGTCCGGCGTCTGGGACACTGCGGTAATCTTCGCAAAATTACGGATAAGCGGAATATTTTCAAGATGGTTTTCTTCAATGAATCCGGCGGGGAGTTCGTAAACAGGGGGATCCTGCTCCGCTTTTTCCTTGTCGTACTGAATACCGTTTTCAAGTATGAGACGCTGCCAATAGGCATCCTGGTTTCCGGAAGAATAGAGGGCGGACATAACCTCGTCTTCATAGGCAAAATCTATGACCTCCGGCCCGTTTGCGATAAGATGCATACGCAGACGGCTGTCGCTCACGCTGAGGTTTACGCTATAAGTGTAGCGCACAGTGTTCTCGGTAGCGAATTCGGTGCCTTCTTCCTCTGCAAGGACATATTCCTTAAGGTATCCGGAACCTCCGAAGATTGCAACATGCAGGCTCTGTATCTCAGGCTTGTCGGCCATCGCCTTGCTGCCGGGCACAATGACACCGGCGGCCTTGGGATAGTTGACGGAGAAGTGAAGTTTCACCTTCCCGTCCCACTCTCCGGTTTCTGCCTTGACTTCCTGCAGCCTGTCCTTGGTGCAGGAGACAAAAGCGGAAGCGAGGGCCGCTATCGTAAGAAGTATGCGTATGTATCTTTTCATTATCTAATACTATTCGTCGTAAGTTGAATCGTAATCCGTCTTGTAGCCGTTCCAGCTTGTCAGCTGATGCTGCCCGTCCCCCCAATACCACACATCATAAACACAGCGGGTGTAACCGGTGGCCGTCGTACGATTTGTATAATCAGTAAAATCGTCGCCATTAAAGCCCAGATGCCCGGCAGCCCAGTAGAAAGAGGTCTGGGGGTTGAACAGAGTAGGAATCTTGTTCAGGTCGGACAAATTCATCAAGAAATTGATTTCCGCTTTTGTAGGCAATCTCCAACGCCCTGCCGGATAGCCGTTTTCCTGATATGCGGCACACCTTTTTTGGGCGTTTTCATAATTCAGCACCACAGTTTTCCCGTAAGAAGAAGCTATCTTGATGATAGGTGCAATATAATTGTCCGCGTCTTCTCCCGCAGGTTTATATCCATTACCCAGATTATTCAGCCCGTTCAAGGATGTTGCATCCCCCCTGGGGTCGCCGATCATGGTTTCACCGTTATCCAGAACTGTTATATAAACATTGTACTGATGCTGATTGTTATTGGTTCCCTGGCCGTTTACTCCGGATGGCAGCGCGACCGAGCCTATGCTGGTCCTGTTGTCATCGTATGCGGTAGCATTGCCACTGTTTCCGGTATTTTGCGTTGCATTCACGAACACCCTGCCATTTGAAAGGGCTTCTGTCAGATAGATGGCCGGATACTGGATTACGGTTACATCCCTGTAGTATGCTGCTCCTTCCTCGTCATTGTGTTGTATTGTGAAGTTGAAGGTATAAGGCGAAACATCCATCGAGGATGAGTTGATGTCATTGTTCAGGTTATGGGCAATCTTGACTGTGCGTGCGCCGGACAGACTGACCCAATTGTTGCTGCGGGCAGTACTGGTAACGTTTGCAGTGCTGCTGTTGCTGAAGTCGTAGTAGGTTACGCTGTTGATGGTGATCTTACAGTCGTGGCTGGACGAGAAGGGGAAGGTCATCTCCTCTATATTGTACATATAGTAGGTTTCCTGGGGTACCGTGATATAGCGCACGTCAAGGATCTTGCTTTCCTTGGTAATGATGAGTTCGTTCCAATCCACCACATGATAGCCGCTGTTCAGATCCACACGGACATTGTCCGTTTCACTTCCCAGAATGGCTATGTCCACATTCAGATGATACCACTCGTTCCTGTTCGCATAGTTGCCGGGGGTCATGATACGATAGTAGAACTGCTTCTGGCGGGTGCCGTTGCTCCAGGGCAGCTCGACCTTGATGTAAGGCTCGTCCGAAGCACCGTAAACCCATTTGTGGGGATAGGAATAGAAAGGTTCAAAGTCGTACCAGGTAATTTCTTCCCCGTCCTTTGTCTCCTGCCTGGAAGTCTTGGGCGAGCGTGAGCCATAGGAGAAGAAGTGGGGCTGTACGCTGTCCGCATCCGCACAAATCTTGGCATTGTCCACAGCGTTGACGAGATATGCCCTGAGGCCGCTGCGGATAGGAGTCCATTTCTCATATCCGGAGATAACCCGTACGGAATCTCCTTTTTCGTCAAGTATTACATTCCCCTGCTCATCGGTCTGATAAACATAGTTGCCGTCCTCGTCTTTGAGATAGACGGGAATCTTGACGGTATCAACCACGGAAAGGCTCAGGGTAAGCTTTGTCGCAACCCTTTTCACGTTGATCGTGCCGTAGGCAGCCTTGGTAGCCTTGCGGGAAGAAAGCGTAATCTGCTGCTGGCCTTCCATGACGAAACTGTCCTGCTTGACGCTGCCGGTAAAATTCGCCGAAATGGCGAGAGCCTTGAGGGCAGGGATGCTGGTATCCGTCCCGGGGATATTGCCGGGATAGTTCACAATAGCGTAGGCCTGGCAGGTATTGTTGCTGCCGGGGAAAACCAGGGTATTGAGGTCGCTTTCGTTGACGGTCACTGGCACAAGTTGCTCCTTGTTCACCCTGCTGCCCGCATCGGCCGTCCAGCGCCCGCGAAGCACTGCATTGGAATTGGTGCCGCCTTCAGGATAAATGAACCAATCGACGGTCTTTATGAGCATCTCGTTATAAGGCTCGATCTCCTCGTCGTCGTAGTCGGCCGCCTTGGTCCTGGGGCTGTTCGCATTGATATAGAGGAATAGTCCCTCGCCGTCAGGATATGGCGTGGAAGGCATCTGCTCCCGTTCGCAGGAGAGCAGCGCCGCCATGGCAAGGATGTATGCAGCTATATATCTTTTCATTACTTGAGGAGGATAAATTTAATCTTGTCTCGGTTGAGCTCGGTATTGGCATCGCTCTCACGGTCTCCCATGCGCACTGCGAAACTGAGAGTTATGACCTTGTCGCTGTCGCGGGGAAGGCTGAGGTTGGGGATGATGTCGAAATCAATACGGCCGCCGTTCTGGCTGGCATCGATGGTGCCGGTGTTGGGGCTTATCGTGAAATATTCCACGTCGCCGACTTTACCGATTACCCATGTTCCTCCCTGCGGAGTACGAAGGTGGAAGTGACATTTGATTGTCTTTCCGGCATCCACGGTGGCGGTCTTGCCTTCTATGATGGCGGGACCGTCAACTTCCAGACGGCCGCCTTCGATGGACTTGTCAATGAAACTCTGACTGAATTCATGATAGTCCCAGTCGTCTGTGCGCACTGTAAGCTCGATGATACGGTCCGAGAACATCAGGTTGAACTGATGCTTGCGTCCGCGCTCCCAGGCAGTGTAAGGGAATTTTACGTGCTTGTCGTAGTGGATGCCCTTGAGAGTGTATCCTATGGAGATGAGGGAGTCCGTGACAGGATAGCGTCCAAGTGCATCAGGTTCGCTCTGGGGGCTCACCACATCTGCGCTCTGAGGCCAGACCAGCCTGTATTCGGCTGGATGGCTTGCATCTACCTTAATTCCGGTGAAGGCGTCGTATTTCTCGGTCACGGCCTCGTCATTGACGATCGTTTTATGCGCAAGCGTACCGTAAGTCTTGCCTTGCAGGAAGTTCCCCACCGAAGTGGGGTCGTTGTATGCCAACTGTGTGGTGGGACCAAAGGCGATGGATGCTCCCTGCCTGTTGTGGATTCCCCCAAAAGAAAGGGATTCCAATACGACGTCATCCTCATCCATGGTATTCTCTACGGTTATGCTGATGGCACTGAAAAGATGCTGGAACCGAAGCGGAATGCTGCTGTAGTCATGGCTGCTGCCGCTCTGCGTACGGTTGTAAACCTCGGAGAACACGAAATCCAGCTGAGGTGTCTCACTTGTCATCGTGGTGACGGGAATCACCTGACGGGGATCTCCGAAAGAGAGGTCGATGTTCGGCAGCGTACCGAAAAGATCCGTGGTCATGAGATGGTTGTCGGAGTCTTCCACTGCATCTTCGGTAAGATAGCCGAAGAATCGGTGGGTTCCGCTGTTGGTCCACACATAGCTGTCTTCGCTCTGGTACTGCCAGATGGCGGCATCTGCGTTGCTGTCGTAATAAAGGATGTCGTCGATGTAGAAAGCACCTTCGGCCGGCCAGCTCACGCCGTCCACCTTTCCCTCGAATCCTGTGAGGAAGTCGTAGATTTTCAGACGGTTGCCGTCCGTGCGGAAATTATTGCTCTCCAACAACGCCCGGCTTACGGGATTCGCCCCGAAGCGGATGGGTATAGGCGCCAGGGTGTCCGGCTCCTTGGGAGTATCGCCATGCTTTTCGCAGGAAATCGCTGCGGGAAGCAGGCATACGAGTGCTGCAAAGAGTAAGGATTGGGCGGTATGTCTTGTATTCTTCATCGCTATTCTACAGTTATGGATGAACCGGTAGCGTTCCTCCAGTCAACAAGTTCCGGCGTAACGGTTATGAGGTTTGCGCCCAGATTAAGTTTATATACGATACTTTTTCCGGCCTGCCAGGAAGGCACCTGTGTGGTCTTGACATCATACTCCTCCGGGGCCATCTCGATTGTCTTTCCGCCGGTGCGGATGCTGTAGCATATCCTGAGCTTCATGCTCGTGATGTCCTGCGGGATAAGCAGTAGCGGAGTCGGGGTGAGGAGAATCTCCTCCGCACCCACGGGGGTGGTTTCAGAAACTATGGAAACGTCGATGTCGCTGTCACGGTTGCCCCAGACGGAAGCGCTTGCGTTGCCTGCTATGGAAAGAACGGCATGCGAATAAACGTCCAGAAGGGTTACTTCGGTGAGGGAAATGGTATTGCTTCCGCCAAATTCGTTCACGGCCTTGAACTGAATCTGGGTCAGCATATGGTGGAAAGTAAACGGAACGGTGCCGTTTAGAGTGTTGTCGTAGGTAAGTCCGTATTGTTCGTCGGCCAGCATGAGGTCGCTCTGGTTCGCTGCATCAGCAGGTACCGTGAAATCTATCTGCCCGAGGCCTTCTGAACTCGATCCGAATGCATTTCCTTCGCCGTCAATATGGGAAAGGTTTGAATCTCCGTAAGGATAGTATGCCCAGAAATCCATTTCAGTCTGAGGCCAGTAGCGGAGCGGAGAGTAGCTATATGTCGCCACGCCTTCTTCCACACTGCAGTTTACTTCCTGATTTATGAAATAGCGGGGTGTCGAAGTGCCTTCAAACCAGGAATAGACGCCGAAAGAGCTTCCGTCGGGGAAAATAGCCGAGTTTGCAGGTACGAAACTGTCGTTGGCCCTGGATGCTGGAACTCCCGCGTTGGAAGACTCCAATTCGTTCCAGTCGTCCAGTTCTGCCTGAGGCGCGGAGGACTTGGCGGCATAGCTGCTGAAATGCATGGGTATCTGGATGGGGGATCCGGTAGAATACTCGGTTTTCCCACATCCGTAAAGTACGGCTGCCAGCGCGATTACACCTATGATATTATTGCGAAGCATTGCAGTTTCGTTTTTTATTTTGTTTTCCGGTCTTTCCCGGCGCCATCCCGGATTCCCGGGTTTGGGACCCTGCAGGGAGTATCAGTCCCTGCAAGGCAAAAAGAATCTTACTGAACGTTGTAGTAACCGATCTGCTCAGGATCCCACTCTACGGCAGTTGCGGTGAAGAGGATAGGCTGAGGACCAACTGTGATGACGTAGGTCACGAAGTTGTTCTTGTTCCAGTCGATGTTGGCGAGGGTGTCGCCGCCGTCGGTGCTGTAGCAGTCGTCAAGATAGAGCTTCTTGGTACCATTGATAGTCTCCTGTCCGGTAATCTCGACAGTCCACTTAACCTCGATGTACTGGGCTTTGGCATCGTTGTTTGCGAGCATGGTCTGGGGAACCATCAGGAAGATGTCCTCATCTGCGACAGTCTCGCCGGCTTTGGATTTTGCGACAGAGTCAAGTTTCTCGGCAGGGAATGCAATTGCATACTGAGCTTCGCCGGCCTGATCGCTCCAAGTAGTGCTGGTGGCACCGGCGGAATAGCTGGAAGTAAGGGTACCGGCATTGTTGATGTTGTAGAACTTTGCATCGGTGATCTTAACGGTGATGCCTGCATCTTTGGCAACAGCGGGAGTGGTCTTGAACTTAACCTGAACCTTGGTCAGCTGATGACGGAAGGTGAGAGCAACGGTTCCCTTGGTGGGAGTGCAGTTCTCGTAGGTCTTGTCAGCAACTACGTCAGCGACCATGAAGTCAACCTGGTCGGCTGCGGCAGCCTGAGCGGTGAAGCTGTAAGCACCGAGACCTGCAGCAGGAGCGGTGATGCCGGCACCTGCCTTAGGATAGTAAGCTGCGAAGGACAGCCAGTCCGGATTCTCTCCGTTGGGCCAGTAACGAAGTCCTTGAGGATAAAGGTTCTTGTTTCCATCGGCATCGCCACCGTTCTGATAGGTAACGGTGTACCAGTCAGAGAAGAATTTGGCTCCGTTGCTTCCGGTGAAGGCGGTTCCGTTGGCAGTCTTCCAGGACCAAACAGCGAACTGAGCGCCGTTTACAAGAACGTTGGAGTTAACATAGTTCGCAGCGGCGGCCTTGTTCAGAGCCTTCGGAGCGTAGTTAGAGAACCCAATGACCTGAGGTTCGGCTTTGGGTGCGATGGTTTCGACCTTAGCGCATGCGCCAAGAACGAGGGCTGCGGTTGCAGCGAGAATCAAATACTTTTTCATGATCATAAAAGTGTTTGTAGTTAATAATTTAGTTTGTATTGTTTTTAAAATTTCATCAAATAACTATATCGGATTCTATTTCTTCTTCCCAATCGTGTACGGAGGCTATGAATCCGCCGCCTCCATGGGGCTTGACATCGGGCAGTGTTATCGCCGGGTTGTCCACGCTTCCTAACACCACCCTGTACAGGGCCCTGTAGCCGGGGTTGGGGTCAAGTTTCTGTATCTTGTCACCAACGTTGAATGTATAGTTGGCTATTGTCGCATTGTCAATCAGCAGCGCCGAAACGTTGAGGCTGGAGTCGCGGGACGCCGAAGGGATTTCGCCGTTAGGAAGTCCGAAAGTGGTGATGGTTCCGGTTATGTGACCGATACGCTTCGAGGCGTCGTCCGTCGTGCGCTCCCATTCATTTGTAATCATCTGTATCGCCTCTTCTTTGCCGGTAGTACTTTGGGTGAGCTCGAAAGTCCTTGCCATACCGCTGTTGGATGCACGTACGGCCTGGAGTACATCGATATTTGCAGCGTAGATGATAAACTGCAGCTGGGATACGATGTTGTAAGGATAGACAGGTATGCGTATGGTATAATAGTAAACGGCCTGTTCAAGATCCTTTATCTCTTTGTCCAGCAAGCTTCCCTTGGACGCAAGCTTGCGGTGAAGGGTAGTGCTGTAGTACTGATAGTCGTCGATCATTGCCTGGGTGACCTCGAATTCTGCAGAGGTTCCGGCATAAATGATTTCAGGATTCTCCACCACTGCCTCGTCCTCAAGTCCGGAACGGAGCGCCCACTTGGAGGAAGACTGTTTCAGGATGCTCTCCGCTCCGTTGAAAGACCTCATATTCTTGAAATCAACCTTCCAGTATTCCTCAGGGCTCTGGCTTATCATGTACAGGCGGTACTGTCCCACCGGAAGTTCAACGGTGCAGGAATCCACGTTGGCAGTGGTGAAGCTGTTGTAGAACTGTCCGTTGCGGAAGAAGAAGAGCGTTATGCCCGTAGGCTTCTTTCCGTCGGGATATGCGTGAACGTTCACTTCCCAGAGGACCTTTACGATAGTTTTGATAGTAGGACCGTATGTGTACTCGAGCGGACGGCGCTCACACGCGGCCGCAAGAGCTATGAACAAGACTATTATTATCCACCTCAGCTTTTTCATTTCTCTTCCTCCTTCTTTACTTTGCGGGTGAATAAATATTTGAGTGTGACTCCGAGCTCGATGGGTCCGAAGTAAAACAGTTTGCCATGATTCTGATAAATCAGATGAACGTCGCTGGAATCGCCCTTGTAATAACGGAACTTGGTTGCAAACAGTCCGGCACCGATGGATGCGTCAAGTCTCCAGCGCTCGCTGAGCCTCCATGTGTAGCCATATTCGATACCTGCGCCCTGGAATTCGCCCTGCCAGCCCTTGTGTTTGGGTTCAAGGTCGTAGTAACCTGCGGTGAGGTCGAGTCCGAGGTGGTGTCCGCGGAGCACGTCCAGAAGGTCTTCCTTGTCATGCTTGCTGAAATACCAGCGTCCGCCGATGTCCCACTTGAGCATCTGCCATGCGCGGTCGTTGCTGCGGTTGACCCACCAAGGGAAAGTGTAGTCGCTGAAGAAGCTGAACTTCTGTCCGATGGGAATTTCGTAACCAATGTTGGGAGTGATCAGCAGATCGTAGAGGAGGTTGGTCTTTACTGCGATAAAGGGCTTGCGGATGTATTCTGTAGAATCGGCCGTTGCACGGGCGAGGGTATCTACCAGGTAGTCGTTGTCCACGTGGAGGGTCTCGGTTGCGGTGCTGTCGGCAACTGCATTGTCGTCTTCCACATTGATGTCGTCTGCAAGTACGGGAGCCTCGGGAGCGCGCGCCAGGGTGTCCACCTTGGGTGCGCGGTTGTCAACCGAAAGTTTGTCTTTACCTGCGGCTGAGGCGACAGTGTCGTCATCTTCCACTTTGACATCCTCAGAAAGCACTGCATCTTCCGGTTCTGCAACGGGAACGATAGGAAGTACGGGAGCTGCTGCTGCGGAAGTGTCTGCAGGAGCCTTATAGGTGGAAACTGCGGACTGGGAAGACTGGGACTCAGAAGACTCAGTAGATTCCTTGGAATCGCTTGCGGCGGCTCCGGACTTGGAATCGTCTTTCGATGCGCCGGTATTGGAATCGCTTGCGGCGGCTCCGGACTTGGAATCGTCTTTCGATGCGCCGGTATTGGAATCGCTTGCGGTAGCGCCGGACTGGGAATCATCCTTCGATGCACTAGTCTTGGAATCGCTTGCGGCAGCGCCGGACTGAGAATCAGCGACCGGGGCGGCCTGGGACTCGCTGGAAGGCTGAGTTGTCGTGGCTGCGGCGACTGCAGAACTTGCAGCGGCTGCGGCGACGGGAACTGCGGACAGTGAATCAGCAGCGGATGTAGAGGCTACGGGGGCGACAGCGGACTGCGAAGGGGAGGGTGTTGCAGCAGTTGCTGCCGTGGCATCCTGTGAATCGCTTGCTGCACCGGCTGCACCAGCACCGGCGGCGCCTGAAGTTGCGTCGGTCTGAGAAGATGCACCAGCTGCAGCTCCGGCAGCGCCTGAAGTTGCGTCGGTCTGAGAAGCAGCGCCTGCAGCACCGGCGGCTCCAGTAGCGTCGGACTGAGATGTAGCACCAGCGGCAGCTCCGGCAGCTCCGGTGGCGTCTGACTGAGATGTAGCGCCAGCGGCACCTGTAGCATCGGACTGCGAAGTTGCGGCGGCCGCGCCAGCAGCAGCTGCACCGGCACCAGCGGCACCTGCAGCACCTGAAGTGGCGTCAGACTGAGAAGTTGCGCCAGCGGCACCTGCACCAGCGGCTCCGGTAGCGTCGGACTGAGAAGTTGCAGCGGCAGCTCCAGCGGCTACTGTAGCATCGGATTGCGAAGTTGCGGCGGCCGCACCAGCAGCAGCGGCACCAGCGGCTCCGGCTCCAGCACCAGCGACACCGGCTCCGGCAGCGCCAGTTCCAGTTCCGTCTCCAGCACCAACACCAGCGCCGGCACCGGCACCGGTGCCATCAGTGGCACCAGCAGCTCCGGCGGCACCTGCAGTTGCAGGGACGATGGTGACTGTCACGGAGCGGAGACCTTCGGAAAGTTCTCCTACGATATGCTTACGGGATTCAGGGGCCAATTTGTTGATGGCCTGCTTCTTCTGCTCATTGCTGAGATTGGAGGAGAGAATATCCAGAACCTGCTGCCTGTCCGAGCGGTTGTAATTGCTTTCGATACTACCCTGCAGACCTTCCCATGCCTCACCTTCGGAACGGTAGGTAACCTTGGTTGAAGAAGGGATCAGATCGCCGAACATGTCCATGGCCGCTTCGGCACGACGGTCGGAAAGCATCTTGTTTCCGTTGGCCGGACCTTCAGGTGAAGCGTGCGACACGATTATCACTTCTGCGGGAGCGGCTCCGCCAAGGGCCTCGCGAATCGCAGAGATTGCCTGCGCATTGTGAACGCTCTTGGTATTGATTACTGAGCTGTTCACAGCAAAGCGGATCTGGTATGTTCCACCGACATTGCCGGACGCTCCACTGCCTGCAGGCTGATTTTCCGCAGAACTCACGCTGCTTGCGGGAAGACCTGCGAGAGGATCGGCCGCCGTGGCGGTTGTCTGATCCACAGAACTGCTCTTGGCAGGAAGCACATAGTCGCTGCCGGCCTCTCCCTGCTGCTTTGCATCCGGTTCTTTGTAAAGGGAGACAGATGCATTGTAGTGGAAGATGACAGTGGTAGCGGTACGCAGCCAGGGGAGATACTTATAGCTGATGTAGCTGTAAGGCTTGCCGCCGCGCAGGGCACGAAGTGCCTTGAACGTTGCAACAGGCTCATTACCCCAGTTCCTTACGATCTCGAGGACTTCCTCGCGGTAGGGAACATTGGGATCGGCCTCGATCTTCCTGGTAAGACCGTCGAAGTCCGGACCGCCTACGATTTCTTTGATGCTCTTGAAGTCAACGTCGCTGTACTTTTCGACAAGCAACTTGCGCATGGCCGCCGCACGGTTTGCGGAGAGCCACTGGTTGTACTGGAAGTTGCCTTCAGGAGAAGCGTATGCCACGATGCTCACGCTGTCGATGTTCATCCGGAAGATGTCGATGGTCTTGTCAAGTTTCTGGAGAGCTTCGGCGTTTCCGAAGTAGCCGAGATCGATGACAGTGCTGTTTACCCGGAAGAAAACCGTGACTTCCGTAGATTTGCTCGCATGCTGGGCACGGCCGATGACCGAGGCCATCAGCAGCACTGTGCAGAGCGAAGCTATTCTACGGAAACCGAACATGCGCTAAAACTGGTAAACTACTTGAATTTTACGTTGTTGAGTTCGAAACAAATCCCTGTGTTGGTAATGCCGAGCTGGGGGCTGAGTACGCAAAGCTTCACTTTTGCAAGAGTGGTTGCGTAAGAATCGACGTTCTTAACTACCAGGTGGCATTTTACAGGGACGTTGGAAGGGAAGCTTCCGGCGCTGTACTGTTCCGTAAGAGCTTTCTTGCCAACAGCAACGATAACGTCGGTGTGCTCGTAAATGTTACCTTCGTTGTCATAAACCACGGAACCGCTGGCTCCGTTCTGATACTGACCGCCGACGAGGTTGATCACTGCCTCGTTTTCGGAGAGATTGGTGACAAGGAAAGTAAGTTCAACATCACTCGCCACAGCCTTTGCGCCCCTGAACTCGAGTTTGAGGGCCTGACTGGGAGAAGTTACGGAAATCTGCTGGGCCTCCGCGGCAATCGTCATTGCCAGAAGAGCAGATACAGCCAAAATTAACTTTTTCATATCAACGCGTTGTTTATTAAGTCCAAATTTTCAATTCTGTGGCCGGGTCTTCATCCATATAATCACGCGCGAGCGAGATAAAAGGCGAAATTCCCCCTAACCAAACTCAGAGTTTTTTTCTTTTTCAAATATTTTGTTTTTGCGCTAAGCGACTCTAACCAGCTGTCGCGCTATCAAAACTTACTAACAGGTTTTCAACCATCAGCTCCTCTTTTGGAGTCGGATGCAAAGGTAAGGCAAAAAATTTTATTTTCCAACAATTAATTTTACTTTTTCATAAAAATTTTGCGGATTCTTATAAAATTTTGAGTTTTTTCAAAAATAAACGTACTTGGGGGCAATAATGGGGCTGGTAATGATTTCAATAATCCCGAGGGGGGGGTAAATATCGAGTACTGTAAAAGGTCTTACTATTTTTTGCGAAATTTACGTTTCAAAAATTATTTGAAAATAAATCTAAAAATATTTTGCATTTAGAAATAATTACTTATATTTGCAGGCGGAAAGACAACATAGACAATCAAATAATGATGTCCAATACCTATTATAATATTATAAAGAGCTTCGCAATCATTGCCGCAGCCCTCGGCGCACTGTCCTGCGCCAAAATAGAAGACGTTCCCGAACCCAAGAACAGCGACAAGTACCGCAGTAAAGTGGACTTCGACGTTCTTGTCACCAGGGATGGTGAGATGATTCCTAAACACCGTGCCGGAATAATGTCCCGCAGCGCCGGATTCGAATCCTCCGACAAAATGGCCACCATGAACAAAGATCTTGCATTCGGTCTTGTAGGCATAGATTATGCCAAAGGTGATCTACTTGTCGACAATGCCAAGGTGAGCAACACCGGGAACGGCTACAGCGGCTGGTTTGAAAATTACCTCTGGGATGACGCTAACAGCCTGAGTTTCAGCGCATATTACCCCTATGTGAACAGTCTTGAATACGGGGAGGATTTCCTTAATTATTCCATACCTTATTCAATAAAAGAAACCGAGGCAGGTCCGCTTGTTTCCAAGACAGTCGAAAAAGCGGTTAGCCAGCTGAACATGATTCCCCTCGTGTTCCAGCACATCACGAACGACATCGGCTTCAAGATCTGTGATGTAACTCCCGATCCTCAGCTCCAGGGACATATCCGTCTTCGCAAAGTGACAGCCACAAATGTCGCCCAGGCCGGAATATATATCAACGACGTACAGGGAAATACCGGCAGCTGGCACCGCCAGGGCTTCTACCGCAGCATCGTCGTGTTTGAGGGAGACGCCCCTGTGGGAGTCGGCTCCAAAGAGGAAAGATTCGTAGGTTTCGACCAGCTGGTGGACCGTATGGCCGACAGTCACCGCTACTATTCTATCCCTGACGATATCGAAATAGGCAAACAGTGCGTGGAAGTAATATATGATGTGGATCCGATCACCATTGACGGTTACACACACAAGCCCCTGAAAAATCAGGTCGCCAAATATATGCTTTACGGCCTTCTTCCGGACAATATGTTCGTGTACGGGAAGCAATACACCTTCCACTTGGGACTCGATCTCAGCGAAATATTCAAACAGATTTCTTTTACGGCCTCGGTCAGTGACTGGGAAACGCATATTTACGAAAACAATGACGATTTCTGATGCTTAAGACGCTGATAATTTTCATGCCCGTCGTGACATGCGCATTCTGGATCCTTATCCACATCCTGGAGGGATTCAGATTACGTAGTTTTGGGAACGTCGTAACACTGCTGATCTTTACAGCTTTGTTCTTGTTCAGCGACAGCTGCTATACTGACGTCCGCACGAATTGGAGCATCATAACTACGACAGGACTGATCGCGCAGTTTGCGACGCCCTGCATAATTCCCATAGTGGGCTCGTACCTTAGACGATTGCGCAACGATCCAGGTCCTCACCCGCTTCAGCTCCTTTGGATTATTGCTCCCGCGGCTTTGCTGACCTCGGGGCTTCTACTGTATTTCCTTTCAGGAGACACTGCCATACAACAATTCTATGCCGATCTGGAAGCGCATGGCTCTGCAATCCTCAAGAACTACAAGGGTACCACTGTCATGCTGTATTTCATCTCGACGGCAATGGTCTACAGGCTTGTAATTGCTCTGGAGCTGTTAATATTTATTGTAACCGGTATTCACGACGCCCTCAGGGACAAGTCCAAATTCTCCCATGTCATAGGCTTTTTCTTTGGAGGGAAACGCATACATGTAAAAGGCCTTCAGTTGTTCAATATCGTCCTGCTCTGGATAGTCATCAGCTTTAAACTGGTCCTGTTCGAGCAATACATTAACGACCATCAATGGACCATGGCGCTTGCGGCCATACTCATGACAATCGGGATATCAGCGTTCAGTTATACTGCCCTTTTCAGTTCGAAGCCCATGGTGAGCCTGAAGGAAATGATGAACGGGTGGAAGTACAATTATTCCATACACGACAGGGAGGAAATTACAGAGAGGTATCTGGATGAAATTCTGGAAGAAGCCGATGATGCTACATTAAGGTACATACAGTCAAAGACGCAGAGCGTAGATATCATCGAGGAGAGCGAGCAAAAAGAACAAAAGACGGAAGAAGTGCCGACGATTGCCGGACATCTTTTCGAGGCTGTGGCCGACAATCCGGAAGACGACAGCCTCAGGGCGCGTTTCCAGCATCTGATGGTGGATGAGAACCTCTTCCTGCTGCCACGACTAAGCCTCAACGACGTTGCGGAGCGCCTGCACTCGAATAAGACCTATGTTTCCAAGATGGTAAACAACACCTACAATCTCGGATTCCCGGAACTTATCAATACGCTGCGCGTGGATTACGCCGAACAGTATATCCTGAACCACCGCAACGCAAGGCAGGACGAAATAGCCACAGCCTGCGGATTCCTGAGCGCATCTTCATTCAACAACACTTTCAAAAAGATCACCGGAATGACGCCCAAGATGTGGGTTGCAAACGAGGATCGCAAACGCGAAAGAAAGGCCGACTGAAAACAGCCGGCCTTTCTTCTTCTGTGCCCCTAACCGTGGTATTCTCGAACCTTTTGCTGGAGGGGATAGAGCGATTGTGGGAAAATCATGAGTTTTTGCCGAATCCAAAGCACTTTCCTCTTGCAACTGTTTATTGTTGTTTGTAGATTTGTTGAACAAACATATCGGACTATGTCAAACTTGGAACAGATACAACTATTTGGAGAGAAGCAGATAAGAACTGCCTGGAACGATGCCGAGGAGAAGTGGTATTTCTCCGTAATAGATATTATAGCTGCACTGGTGGATACGGATCGCCCAAGAAAGTATTGGTCCGACCTGAAACGGAAACTGATTGCAGAAGGGAGTGAGTTGTCCGAAAAAATCGGACAACTGAAAATGAAATCGTCGGACGGGAAAATGTATGCTACAGATGTTGCCGATCAAGAGCAACTCTTCCGTCTTGTTCAGTCAATACCATCTCCGAAGGTCGAACCTATAAAAGTATGGATTGCGCGAGTTGCCAGCGAACGGATTGATGAAATGATAGATCCTGAGATCTCTATTGACCGGGCCATAGAGATGTATCGGCGCAAGGGATACTCGGAGGAGTGGATCAATCAACGACTTCAAGGCAAAAGGGAACGTAAGAAACTTACCGATGAATGGAAACGAGTTGGTGTAAAGGAAAAGCAATATGCAATCCTGACAAATGCGATTTATGAGGTATGGTCGGGCATGACTGCGAAAGAATATAAGCATCTTAAAGGCCTGAAAAAAGAAAACCTTAGAGACAATATGACTGATACGGAAAGTGCTCTAACCACGCTTGCCGAAGTGGCAACCAGGGAGATATCGCAGAATGAGGACCCCGGGACAATCACCCATAGCATCGATATCGCCCGCAGAGGAGGTGGCGTGGCCAAAGTGGCTCGCGAAGCCTTGGAAGACCAGTTGGGAAGAAGCATTATATCCTCTGAGAATGCCAAGACGTTGAATAATCCGGAAACACCCAAAGAGATAGAGGAGCAATAACCAATTATATTAGTGCAATTATCTTTACCATACACAGCGATGATAACTACAATAGACCAAAACAAATTAAAAATCGCGATTGACTGGATTAACAAACTCGCCAACGGGATGAATCCGCTTGATGGTAGTACACTTCCTGATAGCGACATCGTGAACAACGTTCACATCTCCCGCTGCCTGTTCTACGTATCCCATGTGCTTGAAGATGCTGGGAAGAAATCATCCTCCCGTCAGAAGCAGTATGAACTTGAGTTTCAGCTTACCCCGGAGATAGCGTCAAAGGTCTATATTGCCGAGAGAACGGGTATCGCTATGTTCGTCAAGGAGATCAACAAAGTGATTCCTGAAAATATGCAACCTTTGGCCGCATCAAAAGTGACCCAGTGGCTGGTTTCGGTTGGGTACCTTGTAGAGCAGCAAAGCAATGACGGCCGCAAATACAAGGCTCCGACAGAACTCGGAACATCCATCGGAATGACATCCGCATGGAGAGGTGGCTCTCAGGGACAGTATCTCGCTGTTTCCTATGATGCCAACGCGCAGCACTTTATCCTTGAGAATCTTTTCAAGCTATAGCTCGATTTCGCCTCGCTTTAGCATATTCTCATAGTACGTCAGGTTGATTTTCCGGTTGCAGCCGCTCTTATCGGGTTTATAGTTCGTGCAACCAAGGAAGGGTGTGTTGTCTTTTTTCCTAACAATGAGATAGCCGTCCTTACAACAGTCACACTTGAGGATGGGGAGTATGCCGCCGGAGAGGTCGTTGGTCATGAAGTCACAGATTTCAGGCTCATTCGTGCAGAGCCATAGACGCAGACCAAAGTCCTTCTTCTGTCGAACTCGAAGCGGATAGCCACATATCGGGCAGCGTTTAATCATTGAGATGTCCGGCGAGTCAGTCTTGGAGATGTCCAGGTCGCCGTTGACGTGGACTACCGAATAGTCCTGAATCAGTTCTGCCACGAATCGAGACGGGCGCTGCTGGGGTACTACAATATAGACACGATTCTTTGTGCGGGTCATCGCCACATAGAATAGGCGACGTTCCTCTGCGTATTCAATCGTGCGGTCCTCCTTGATGACCAATTTCATCACCGGATCGTCTTCAATTTTGGACGGGAAGCCGAAGACGGCGTTGGCGGCATTGATGATGATGACGTTGTCGTAGCCGAGACCCTTTGCGCGATGTGCGGTCAGGAAGGTAATCTTCGCTTTT
>DEFD01000028.1:217968-218665 GCA_002350615.1 Bacteroidales bacterium UBA2861
GGAATCCGTCGAAGTTGTATCGGCCTATGAGCAAAATGGAAGAGCCCTCCGGTTTCCCCTCGGCCTTATTGGATTCGAGAATCTGGCCGATGCAGCGTTCTACAGCCTGGGCACGGAGATAGAATTTGCCGCCCTTTCCTCCCGCCAACTCCTTATCGGCTTCTTCTGAGTACGCCTCAATGATAATCGGCCGCTGAATATGCTTCGGGCTGATAAGGGACTTCTGAATCTGCGATGAGTTCTTCTGAATGAAACTGCCGGCGATGTCGATTACCTCTTGGGAATTACGGTAGGTCTTGGTGATTTTTAACTCTTCGCCGTAGCCCATGATGTCGGAGAAATGGGTGAAGAGTGTGATGTCTGAGCCAGCGTAGGCATAGATGGACTGCCAGTCATCTCCCACGGCTATAATCTTGGCGTCACAGACGTTAGAAAGCGCCCGTGCAAGGTCGAAACGCTGTCGGGATATGTCCTGGTACTCGTCGATGATAACGTACTTAAAATCGAGTTTCTCGCCGATTTCCACCTGCTCCTGCAGTATCTTGGCGGAGTCGTTTATCATATCCTCGAAGTCCACGGCTCCACGTTCCTTCAATTTCTTAGAGTACTCCAGATAACTCTGGTGGCAAACGTCCAGGAAGAGTTTGGTGCGGACATTATCGGTCATCCGCTGCATCTCACGGAACTTGTCGGTATC
>DEFD01000028.1:218730-288399 GCA_002350615.1 Bacteroidales bacterium UBA2861
GTGAGTTTGAAGATGTATTTGTTCTCCTCCGTGGAGACAATCTTCTGATATACCTCCATATCGGAGCGGCGGTCCAGGACAATGCCTTTCTCCTTCAACTGGTCTTCCAGATGTTCAAGGAACGGACGTCCGTCATTGTAGGCAGAGAAGGTATATATCAACTCGGTGCCATGTTCACGATGGAAGAGAATCTTATCGTTGACTTCCTTCTTGTATCGATTCAGTTCCGTTTTGGAGTAGCGATTGTTCTTACCGTCCTCAGTGATGCCGAAATGCTCGATGTAGATGGTTCGATCTCCTTGCCTGATGACAAAATCTGGGGTATATGGCTTGTGAGAATGGCGGAATCCGTAAGGGTAGGGCCGCTCATATTCATAGTCAATCTTGTGTAAGTACAGGAAGTTTGCAATCATCACTTCCTGCGAAGAGCGGAGGGATTCGTAATCGATGGTGATGGATTTGCCTGTACGCTTATTGGTAATGGTCTCCACGTACTCATTCATATTGGAACGCATCGTGGAGAAATCGGCCTTTGAGATGTAGTTGAAAAAGGCGTTAAGGTCATCTCCTTCGTATGGAGCATCGAAATAACTACCGAAGAAGAGGATCAGTTTATTCACCATATCCGACTCCCGGAGGACATCGTTCTTGAGGTAGTTATTGATGACGTCAAACATATAGCCGCTGTCCACCACATTCTTTTTATCTGCATCCTGCTTTCGGAGGATAGCGTAACCGGTCTTATGGAATGTCGTGACGGGGCAATTGATTTTCAGTGCCTTGTTAATCTTGTCTTGAAGTTCTCCAACGGCTTTATTGGTAAAAGAGATGACAAGAATCTGCTCGGGTTTGACTCCCTTCTTCTCGACCAGGTACTTCACTTTGGCGGCCACCGTGGTAGTCTTTCCTGCTCCTGCGCCGGCCACTACCAGCATATAGTCCTCGTCTGTGAGGACCACCTTGCGCTGCTCTTCATCCAGCGAGATTGCTGGATCGACTTTGGATAGAACCGTGTCCAGATAGTGCTTATCGGTTTCTAGGTGCCTCTGCAGGAAGGAATGATTGTGCTGCTGGATGCCAGTGGAGCCTTCTCTTAGGTCTGAGAGGTCAGCATAATTCCGCAGGAAAGCCTCGACGGATGCTGCTGGTATGGCGAACTTCTCGCAGTACAGGCCGAGAGTTGTTGCGGTCTTCTGGTTCTGGAAGAAGGTGTTGATGTCAGTATATTCGTCAATCAGCTGCTTGTAGTCACTGCGTGCCAGATACCTATCCTCGAGGAGTAGTGAATTCAATCGCTGGGTGAACTGGAGCAACTGAGCATACTCTGCTGTAGGTGCTTTAGACATGACGTTGGACGGCTCCGGTTTCTTGGAAGCCTCTTTCGACTTGTTGCGCCGCGAGAATATGAAATCAAGAAGGGACATAAATCTTTGCGAATGCAAAGTTACTTAATTTTTATCGAACCCTTATTGTCAACACTAATTCTGACCACATCTTACAGGAAACCAAGCGATTACAAGGCAAGAAAAAACCGGAACCTCCAAATTCTTCTGGAGATTCCGGTTCTGTGCCCAGAGCGGGAATCGAACCCGCACATCTTTAAGGGATACTGGATTTTGAGTCCAGCGCGTCTACCAATTCCGCCATCCGGGCGATGGATAGGCTGCAAAGATACCTAATTTTTCTTATTTTTGCATGCATAATATTCGCATAATGGGGATTAAGGCTCAACTTCGAAAATACCGCCGCATATTCATTGTATGTGACAGGAATGTAGCGTCTTTCGCCGGGACTCTGGGCAATTATCCGATTTACTATCTGGAGGCGAGAGAAGAGAACAAGAACATGGACGGCGTCCTTGGCATCTGCCGCTGGCTCCTGGAGCAGAATGCGGACAGGCAGGCGCTGCTTCTGAGCGTAGGAGGAGGAATCACAAGCGACATGGCAGGATTCGCCGCGAGCATCTACAAACGCGGTATCCGCTACGCGAATATCCCCACCACCCTGCTTGCCATGGTAGATGCCGGATTGGGCGGAAAGACCGGAGTCAATCTGGATTCCTACAAAAACATCCTCGGCGTCATACGGCAGCCGGAATTTACCGCGATCTGCCCCGAGGTCCTTGCAAGTCTTCCCGAACGGGAGATGCGAAGCGGACTCGCGGAAATGGCCAAAAGCTTCGTCATAGGAGACGCCCGCTCATACTCTCGGCTCATGGACCTCATGCAGAAGCATCCGGCGCCACTGGAAAGCCGGGAAGGCGCAGGCATCTTCGTAGATCTGATACAAAAAGCCGCGGCCATAAAAGAAGGCATAGTGGAGAAGGATGAATTCGAGCGCGGACCGCGACGCAAACTGAATCTCGGCCACACATGGGCACATGCCATCGAGTGGTGGCAAAAACAGGATGCCGGCAGGACAGACTACACGCATGGTGAAGCCGTGGCCATAGGGATGGTGCAGGCGGCCCGGAAATCCGAAGAACTCGGTATAGCCGAGCCAGGCCTTTCCGAGCGTCTGAAACGCGATCTCTCGGCGTGCGGTCTCCCGACCGATCTTCCCTGCCCCGAGCAGGAACTCATCCCCGCAATGCATAAAGACAAAAAAGCGACGGACTCAGCCGTCGCCTTTGTACTTCCCGTCCGAATCGGAAGGGTTATCATCAGAAAACTCGTTTTCTAACGCTTTTCCGCAGCCTCAACAGCAGCAAAATAAGCGCGGCTGCTCTCCTGGAGTCCGGAGGCCGCAGCGTCGTCGCACACTATGGTGCCAAATTCGTGAAGCTGCAGGGCGGATACGGTGCACATATGGCTCACAGGGCCTTCTACGGCGTCGTGTACGGCTTTAGCCTTCTTAGGGCCGAAGGCCAAGATCACAACCTCGCGGGCACCGGTAACGGTGGCGACCCCCACTGAAAGCGCCTGGGCCGGCACTTGATTCATGTCGTTATTGAAAAAACGTGAATTCACTATGCGGGTGTCTTCGGTGAGCGTAACCACGCGGGTATGGGAATTGAGCGAAGAGAAGGGCTCGTTGAAAGCGATATGCCCGTCTTCCCCTATGCCTCCAAGGAAAAGATCGAATCCTCCGGCAGCCGCAATGGCCTTCTCGTATGCCTCGCATTCGGCATTCAGGTCCGGAGCGTTCCCATTGAGGATGTGGATGTTTTCCGCAGGTTCGTCAATATGGTCGAAGAGGTACTTGTGCATGAAGGACCAGTAGCTCTCGGGATGGGTTTTGGGAAGTCCCACATACTCATCCATGTTGAAGGACACGACATTTTTGAAAGAAATCTCTCCGGCTTTGACCATCCGGATCAATTCCGCATAGGTTTCAATCGGAGTTGAACCTGTGCAAAGTCCGAGCACGAAAGGATCGGCGCTCCGTGCTGCTTTTTCTTTGATTCTGTCAGCAATGTAATGTGCTGCCCAGAGCGAACCCTCGGCGGAGTTCTTGCGAATAATGACTTTCATAATGTTTATATTAGTTTAAGGAAAACTTCAATGGCCTGATATTCGGCCATACCAAGTTCGTCATAAGCCTTTGCAGTAGCCTGAGTGCGGTCTTCCGCCCTCTGCCAGAACTCACGCGGGTCTTCTCCGGGGAAAGGAACGATGTCTTTCTGGGAAAGATGCCTGTAGATTGCGTGACGCTTCTCCACAACCTCGTCCGGGCTTAGAGGAACGGCCATGTCCACGCGGGAAAGTTCCCACTCCATCCAGGCTCCCCTGTAGAGCCAGATATGGCAGCTCTCCGTCCAGGGGGCGCCTTCGCCCTTAAGCTGGCTGAACGCCTCGAGGGCGGCCTCGGTGCACACACGGTGCGTTCCGTGAGGGTCGGCAAGGTCCCCGGCCATGTATATCTGGTCGGGCTTTATCTCGCTCATAAGAGCCTTGATGATATCCACATCGGCCTGTCCGGAAGGAAGTTTCTTCACACCGCCGCTTTCGTAGAAAGGAAGATTCAGGAAATGAATATGGTCTCCGCGCAAGCCGAATGAGAAATCGGCTCCGCGAGCCTCGCTGCGGCGTATAGCCGCCTTGATGTCCAGGAGTTTGCGCGGTTCGGGCTCACCGGGCTTCTTGGAGTCGATGAGTGCCTTGACTTCAGCGATATGGTTGCCGTAGCCAAGCTGCGCCACCGCATCCATGTGCTGGAGAACCACGGAATCGTGCACTGCCACATTTCCCGAAGTCTCATAAGCTACATGGACATTGTGTCCCTGATGCACAAGACGGATGAAGGTTCCTCCCATGGAAATGACATCGTCGTCCGGATGGGGCGAGAGAATGAGAACGTTCTTGGGGAACGGGGTACTCGCCACGGGCCTGGTGCTGTCGTCGGCGTTCGGTTTTCCTCCGGGCCATCCGGTGATGGTGTGCTGGAGGTCGTTGAACACCTTGATATTCACCTGGTCGTATGAACCTTCCAGGTCAACCAACTCTTCCAGGGAGTTCTGGAGATAATCCGCATGGGTAAGCTTGAGGATCGGCTTGTGAACCTTCTGGCAGAGCCAGATTACGGCCTTGCGGCGGAACTTCGGAGTCCAGTCGCAGGGGCCGATGAGCCATGGAGCCACAACTCTGGTAAGGAGGCTCCCGGCCACATCGTCAACATAAATGCTGACGTTCTTGTGAAGCTGGAAGAAGGTTGCCGGGCAGTTGGGAGAAATATCGCCCTCAACCACCTTAGACACCGCTTCCGCCTTATTTTCTCCCCACGCCATAAGTATCACCCTACTCGCGGTGAGCATGGTGGCCATTCCGACGGTCACAGCCTGTTTGGGAGTGGCCGCGAGGTCTCCGTTGAAGTAGCGGCTCTGACCCTTGCGGCTGGCATAGCTCAGAAGTACGGTGCGGGTGCGGCTCTGGACGTCGGTTCCGGCCTCGTTGAAGCCGACCTGGCCTTCTTCGCCGATTCCGACCACCAGCAGGTCGAGCCCGGTGGCGGCAGCGTCGAATTCAGCGCAATAGTGGGAAATTTCTTCGTGAGCTATACGCCCGTCGGGAATATGGATATTCTCCGGAAGGATATCCACATTGTCCAGCAGTTCTTCGTGCAGTTTGCGGTTACGGCTCTGGGCATCTTCCGGGGATGAGGGGTAATATTCGTCTATCGAGAAAACCGCGACATTCCTGAAAGACACCCTCCCTTCGCTGAATTTGCGGCTGAGCTTTTTGAAAAGAGACACCGGTGTGGCCCCCGTTGACAGGCCAAGCCGGAAAATCTTTCCTGGATTCTTCTTTCCAAAAGAATTGATCGCCTTGATAACAATCTCCGACACCGCCTCGCTCCCCTCTGACGCGCCGGGGAACATCTCCGCCCGAATCTTGTCGTATCCGTGGAGTATATCATCAGGGAGCCCCGCCATGCGCAGGCCCCCGTCTTCAGGAACTGTAAAATGTCTCATATAATATTAAAGGATATGGAATGCTGTGGTAAGGCCGGCCATCACGATGGAAACCATGCTCATAAGCTTGATGAGGATGTTCAGTGAAGGTCCGCTGGTGTCCTTGAAAGGATCGCCCACGGTGTCGCCAACGACTGTCGCATGATGGCTGTCGGAATTCTTTCCTCCGAAGTTGCCTTCCTCTACATACTTCTTCGCATTGTCCCATGCTCCGCCGGAGTTGGACATGAACACCGCCAGCACGAAGCCAGCGCCAAGGCCGCCGATGAGAAGACCGAGAACACCGGCCACACCAAGCACGCAACCGGTGATTACCGGGACGAGGATAGCTGTGATGGCAGGGCCGAGCATCTCGTGCTGAGCCGCCTTAGTGGAGATTTCCACGCACCTCTTATAGTCTGGAGTGCCTTCTCCGGTGAGGATACCCTTGATCTCACGGAACTGGCGGCGCACCTCTACCACCATCTTGCCGGCGGCGCGTCCCACGGCGTTCATCGTGAGTCCGCAGAACAGGAAGGCCATCATTGCACCGATAAACACACCGGCGAGAACCGCAGGGTTCATCAGGCTGACATTATAATTGTTGAGAATGTCCAGGATGCTGGCGTCGGCTGCGGAAACAAGGTCTCCGGCCACTGAAACAACCTTCTCGCCCGTGCGTTCGAGGGCAATCTTTATTTCCTCGATGTAGGAGGCAAGCAGGGCAAGGGCGGTGAGGGCCGCGGAACCGATTGCAAAGCCTTTTCCGGTGGCTGCGGTGGTGTTTCCGAGAGCGTCGAGCACATCCGTGCGCTCACGCACTTCCGGCTCAAGTTCACTCATCTGCGCATTGCCGCCCGCATTGTCGGCGATAGGGCCGTAGGCATCGGTCGCAAGCGTAATTCCAAGGGTGCTGAGCATACCTACCGCCGCAATCGCAACGCCGTAAAGGCCCTTGGACAGGTTGGCTGCCGTGAGCATATTGGCAATGTCGAAGTTGATAGCGAAGAGATATGCAAGTATAATCGCGCATGCTATGGCGATCACGGGGATTGCGGTGGAAATCATTCCGAGGCCCACACCATTGATAATAACGGTGGCAGGACCGGTCTGGGACGCTTCTGCAAGCTTCTGCGTGGGTTTATAGGAATGGGAAGTATAATACTCCGTAGCTTTGCCGATGATAACTCCTGCGAGGAGTCCGGAGAGAACTGAAAGCGAGAGCTGCCACCAGTTTTCGAAGCCCAGCAGATAGAGGACGCCGAAAGTGGCCACTCCGCTGAGCGCTGCGGCGAGATTCGTTCCCACGCTCATGCTCTTGAGAAGCTGAGCCATGCCGGCGCCTTCCTTCGTGCGCACCGTAAAGATACTCAGGACGGAAAGGATAACGCCTACGGCAGCGATAAGCATCGGGGCGAGGATCGCCTTGGTCTGCATTTCAGGCCCGACCGCATAGAATGCGGAAGCGCCGAGCGCCATGGTGGAAAGTATGGATCCACAGTAGCTTTCGTATAGGTCCGCGCCCATTCCGGCCACGTCTCCCACATTGTCGCCTACGTTGTCCGCAATTGTAGCGGGGTTGCGGGGATCGTCCTCGGGAAGATCGGTTTCAACCTTGCCCACAAGGTCAGCGCCTACGTCGGCCGCCTTGGTGTAGATACCGCCGCCTACACGGGCGAAAAGAGCCTGGGTGGAAGCACCCATGCCGAAGGTAAGCATCGTGGTGGTGATGACCACAAGTTTCTGGGCCTCAGTAGCCTCAACCACGAATGCATTGAGGAGAAGATACCAGAGAGCTATATCCAGAAGGCCGAGGCCCACCACGGTAAGACCCATGACGGCACCGGAACGGAATGCTACCTTGAGTCCTGCATTGAGGCTGCGTCGGGCGGCATTTGCGGTGCGCCCGGAGGCGTATGTGGCGGTTTTCATGCCGATGAATCCTGCAAGACCGCTGAAGAAACCTCCGGTGAGGAAAGCGAACGGCACCCAGGGATTCTGCACTCCGAAGCCATAGGCCAGGACTGCAAAGAACGCGGCCAGGACCGCGAATACTATTATAACTACCTTATACTGCTGTTTGAGATAAGCCATGGCCCCTTCACGCACATACTGTGCAATCTGACGCATTGTAGGGGTTCCCTCATCTTCTTTCTTCATCCTCGCATAGAAAAACGCTGCGAATGCGAGGGCGATAACTGATGCTGCCGGAACGGCATAAAATAAAGGATTCATAAGAAGTCTGTTTGTCGGTTTTCTGCAAAGATAAAAAAAGAAGAGGGAGAAACCGAATTTCCCCCTCTTCTTTTTGCGGCTTGATTACTCAGCCTTGGGTTCTTCCTGCGGAGCTTCGGGCTCTGCTGCGGGAGCGGCCTCGGCTTTCTTCGCGCGGCTGCGGCGGGTGGTCTTCTTCGCTTCCTTCTTGGTTCCGGATGCGAGAGCGGCCTCATTGAAGTCCACGAACTCTATGAGTGCCATGTCGGCAGCGTCTCCCTTGCGGAAGCCGAGGTGCAGGATACGGAGGTATCCGCCCGGACGGTCCGCGATCTTGGGAGCGATGGTGCGGAAAAGCTCCGTAACCGCTTCCTTGTTCTTGAGATAGCTGAATACGACACGACGGGAATGGGTGGTATCTTCCTTGCTCTTGGTCACGAGAGGTTCAACATAAGGCTTGAGAGCCTTGGCCTTGGCAACGGTCGTGGTAATCCTCTTGTGAAGAATCAGCGAAGATGCCATGTTGGAGAGGAGAGCCTTGCGGTGTCCGCTCTTGCGGCCGAGATGATTTACTGCTTTATTGTGTCTCATCGTTAAATGTTGTGTTTCTTGGGTTCAATATTGTACTTGGTAACATCCATTCCGAAGGAGAGTTTCATCTTCTCCACGAGCACGTCGATTTCGTTGAGGGACTTACGGCCGAAGTTGCGGAACTTGATGAGTTCGTTGCGGCTGTAGGACACCAAATCTGCGAAAGTGTCGATATCGGCAGCCTTCAGGCAGTTGTAGGCGCGCACTGAGAGTCCCTGGTCGGACAGTTTGGAGAGAAGGATGTGCCTCATGCGGAGGGAATCCTCGTCAAGCTCTTTGGATTCGGACTCAAGTGCGGTCTCAAGGGAGATCTTACCTTCGTCGGTGAAAAGCTTGAAGTGATAGATAAGGATGCTTGCTGCCTCTTGAAGGGCGGCGTTAGGGGTAATGGAGCCATCCGTCACAATCTCGAGATTGAGCTTCTCGTAGTCGGTCTTCTGCTCCACACGCCAAGGCTCCACGCTCCAGTTGACCTTGCGGATAGGAGTGTAGATTGCGTCCACGGGAATGGTCCCGATGGGAGTGTTCTCATCGCGGAGTTCCTCTGCGGGAACGAAGCCGCGGCCCTTGGTGATGGTGAGGCTGATTTCCAGCTTTACGGAAGGTTCGAGAGAGCAGATGTGCTGCTCCGGATTCAACACCGTGAAAGAGGACAATCCTTTGGAGATATCTTCAGCCTTGAATTCCTGTTTGCCGCTGATGACGATGTTCGCCTCTTCGGTGTCCACGGAATCAACCATTCTCTTGAAGCGCACCTGCTTGAGGTTCAGGATGATATCCTGCATGCCCTCGATGACGCCGGGGATGGTGGAGAACTCCTGGCTTACGCCAGCGATCTTCACCTGGCTGATTGCGAAACCTTCCAGGGAAGCAAGGAGAATACGGCGAAGCGAATTGCCGATGGTCTGGCCGTAGCCCGGTTCAAGAGGGCGGAATTCGAAACGGCCGACGGTGTCGGTGCCTTCGAGCAGTATAACCTTATCCGGTTTCTGAAATGCTAAGATTGCCATAATGTTGGGTGTTAAATTTTTACTTGGAGTAGAGGTCGACGATGAGCTGCTCGTTGATGCTCTCAGGGATCTCCGTACGCACCGGCATGTTGAGGAACTTGCCGGAGAGTTCCTTGGCGTCGAACTCGAGCCAGGAATACTTGGATGCGGATGCCGCTGCAGCCTGGATGACCTCGAGGCTCTTGGAACGCTCCCTCACGGCTACTACGTCACCGGGCTTCACCTGGGTGGAGGCGATGCTGCATACCAGACCGTTGAGAGTGATGTGATGATGGTTCACCAGCTGGCGTGCCGCTGCCCTGGAGGGAGCGATGCCGAGGCGGTAAACGATATTGTCGAGACGGCTCTCGAGAAGGAGCACGAGGTTTTCACCTTTCTGACCCTGCATGCGGGCGGCCTTGTCGTAAGTGTTGCGGAACTGACGCTCCAGCACTCCGTACATGTATTTGACCTTCTGCTTTTCCTTGAGCTGGGTACCGTATTCCTTGGTCTTCTTGCGCTTGGAAGCGAGACCATGCTGTCCCGGAGGATAATTTCTCTTTTCGAAATCTTTGTCTGCGCCGTAGATGGGTTCACCGAACTTACGGGCGATCTTGGTGGTAGGACCTGTATATCTTGCCATGGTAATACTGTTTTAATGAGGTTAAACTTTACGACGGCCTTTGGGTCTGCACCCGTTGTGAGGCATGGGGGTCACATCGACGATCTCGGTGACGATGATGCCTGCGTTGTTGATGGTGCGGATTGCGGATTCACGTCCTGCACCAGGGCCCTTGACAAACACCTTGACCCTGCGGAGACCTGCGTCGAAAGCGGTCTTGGCAGCGTCCTCGGCAGCCATCTGGGCAGCATAGGGGGTATTCTTCTTGGATCCGCGGAAACCGCACTTACCAGCAGAACCCCAGCTGATAACCTGTCCCTGAGCATTGGTGAGGGACACGATTACGTTGTTGAAAGTAGATGTGATATGAGCCTGCCCATAAGCCTCTACCTTAACAACTCTCTTGGATGTTGTAGTTTTCTTTGCCATAATTCATCTACTTTTACTTGGTCGCCTTCTTCTTGTTGGCAACAGTTTTCTTCTTACCCTTGCGTGTACGGGCATTGTTCTTGGTGCTCTGTCCACGGACGGGAAGACCGAGACGGTGACGGATTCCGCGGTAGCATCCGATGTCCATCAGTCGCTTGATGTTCATCTGGACGGTGGAACGGAGTTCACCTTCGATTTTGAGCTCGCCTACCGCCGCACGGATGGCTGCGGTCTGGGCATCGTCCCAATCACCGACTTTGATCGCACAATCGATGCCGCAGTCTGCGAGGATCTTCTTCGCAGTGCTGTGTCCGATTCCGTAGATATAGGTAAGACCTACATCTCCTTTCTTGTTGTTGGGTAAATCAACACCGGCTATTCTTGCCATAATTTATACTTTGTTAATTTGTTAGACTACTGTTATCCCTGGCGCATCTTGAACTTGGGGTTCTTTTTGCAGATTACATACAAGCGACCTTTACGCCTTACAATCTTGCAATCGTCGCTGCGCTTCTTGATGGATGTTTTGACTTTCATATCTCTGTATTTTTATTTGTATCTGAAAGATATTCTCCCCTTGGTTAAATCGTACGGTGAAATCTCAACGCGCACACGGTCGCCCAGAAGAATATGGATAAAGTTCATACGCATCTTCCCCGAAATGTTGCAGAGAAGCACGTGACCGTTCTCAAGCTCGACCTTGAACATCGCGTTTGGAAGGGTCTCTATAACCTTTCCATCTTGTTCTATTGCTACTTGTTTTGACATTAAAAAACACTTTAAAAATTAATCTTGGGGTCTTTCTCGATAAAATCGAAGGTGGACAGGAGCTCAGCGCGGCCGCGACGGACAACAACCGTAAGTTCGTAGTGAGCCGAGTTGGATTTGTCGGCGGTATGGACGGCCCAGCCGTTCCGGGAAAGGTACACACTCCTTCCTCCCGCGTTTACCATTGGCTCGATGCATATTGTCATTCCGTCAACAAGCTTGGGCCCGTGTCCCTGGCGTCCGAAATTGGGAACTCCCGGGGACTCGTGCATCTGCCTGCCGATTCCGTGGCCTTCCAGCTCGCGTACTACGGAAAAACCGGCCGCTTCTACGTACGATTGCACCGCGTGTCCGATGTCGCCTACCCTGGCGCCTGCCACAGCCGCTTCTATGCCCTTGAAGAGCGAAGCCTTCGTAACGTCGAGGAGCCGGCGGGTCTTCGCATCCACCTCCCCGACCGGGAAGGTGTATGCGGAGTCGCCGTTGTATCCTTTGTACAAAGTACCTATGTCGGCAGTGAAGATGTCGCCCTCTTTGAGCACGTAGTCCGAAGGAAAACCATGGACCACTACATCGTTCACAGACGCACAGATGGCTGCGGGGAAGCCCTCAAAACCGAGGAAACTGGGGATCGCGCCGTGATCGCGGATGAATGTTTCGGCTATCTTGGAAAGCTCTTTGGTCGTTACGCCGGGAGCTACCGCCTTGCCCACCTCCGCGAGCGTCTTCGAAACGAGAATGCCATTCTCGCGAAGCAGCTCGATCTCTTCCTCTGTCTTAGGTCTTACCATCTACCTCAAATTTCTCAAAGAACTACATACCTGAGCGCCCTGTAAGCCGTCCGGTCTTCATGAGACCGTCGTAGTGACGCATAAGCAGGTAACTTTCTATCTGCTGGAGAGTGTCGAGCACAACACCCACAAGGATCAGCAGCGAAGTGCCGCCGAAGAAGCTTGCGAACTGGTTGTTGATGCCCAGAAGCATTGCTCCTGCAGGCAGGATGGCGATGATGGCGAGGAAAATGGAACCGGGAAGGGTAACGCGGCTCATGATGGAGTCGAGATACTCTACGGTCTTCTTTCCGGGCTTCACGCCGGGTATGAAACCACCATTGCGCTTCATGTCTTCAGCCATCATGGTGGGGTTCACCGTAACGGCGGTGTAGAAGTACGTGAAGATGATGATCAGGATTGCAAAAATGAAATTATACCAGAATCCGGTATAGTTGCCGAGCGTGGCAGCAAGACCTCTCGTAGCCTCGAACCTGCTGAAGATAAGAGGGAAGAGCATCAGAGCCTGGGCGAAGATGATGGGCATCACACCCGCGGCGTTGATCTTGAGGGGAATGTACTGGCGCACTCCGCCGTACTGACGGTTGCCGATGACCCTCTTGGCATACTGCACCGGAACGCGGCGCACTGCCTGCACAAGGGCAATTGCGGCAACGATTACGAAGAACCAGATAAGTGCCTCGATAACGAGGAAGAGCAGACCTCCGTTGGTGGTGGTAAGCTTCTCACCGGCTTCCGCGAGCACTGCATAAGGCAGACGGGCCACGATACCTATCATGATGATGAGGGAGATACCGTTGCCGATGCCGCGGTCCGTGATGCGCTCACCGAGCCACATTACGAACATCGATCCAGCCATAAGGATGAAGGTGGAAACGAGGTTGAAGGCGAAATTGCTCCAGCCGAGGTTGTTGACGGCGGTGAATGCCGTTCCGGGGATCTGGCTGTGCAGGGCTGCCATGTAGAAGGGGCCCTGGATGCAGATGATTCCGATGGTCAGATACCTGGTGAGCTGGTTCATCTTCTTGCGGCCGCTCTCTCCTTCCATCTGAAGTTTGCGGAAGTAGGGAACGAACACGCCGAGAAGCTGAATCACGATGGATGCCGAGATATAAGGCATCACACCGAGAGCAAAGATCGAAGCATTGCCGAAGGCACCGCCGGAGAACATGTTAAGCAGTCCGACGAGACCCTGGTTGGCAGTGTCCTGGAATTTCGCGAGCATAGTCGCGTCGATTCCGGGCAGCACGACGAAGCAACCGAGCCTGTACACCAGGATGAGACCGAATGTATAGACAAGGCGTGTCCGCAGCTCCTCGATCTTGAAGATGTTCTTTATTGTCTCGATAAACTTCTTCATTATTTTTACTCTGTTACGACTGCCTTGCCGCCGGCAGCTTCGATTTTGGAAATAGCGCTCTTGCTGAATGCGTCGGCCGTTACGGTGATGGCAGCGGTGAGTTCACCGTTACCGAGAACCTTCACGAGATCCGTCTTGGCTGCGAGGCCGTAGTCCTTCATGAGGGACACATTGATTTCGCTGGCCTTTGCAGCTTCTGCAAGTGCCTGGAGGTCACTGAGATTGACCGCCTTGTATTCTACACGGGTAGGATTCTTGAATCCGAATTTGGGGAGACGCCTCTGAATAGGCATCTGACCGCCTTCGAAACCAATCTTATGCTCGTAACCGGCACGTGCCTGAGCACCTTTGGTACCGCGGGTGGCAGTGCCGCCCTTACCGGAACCCTGTCCGCGTCCCAGCCTCTTGCTGGTCTTGGTGGAACCTTTTGCAGGTGTAAGATTTTCAAGTTTCATCTCTGTTTCCTCCTTAGTCTATTACTTCGTACTTGACGAGATGCGCAATCTTGGCAAGCTGGCCGCGGGATACGGGGTTGTCCTCGATCTCTACGGTCTGATGCATTCTGCGGATACCGAGGCAGCGGAGATTCTCCTTCTGACGCTTGGTCTCGCCGTTCTTGCTGATAACCTGGGTTATTCTGAGTTTTGCCATTGTCCGTTCCTCCTAACCGTTAAATACTTTGCTCATGGGAATACCGCGGAGTCCGGCAACCGTGTAGGCGTCGCGCATCTCGGTGAGAGCTGCCACGGTGGCCTTCACGAGGTTGTGAGGGTTGGAAGAGCCCTTGCTCTTCGCAAGCACGTTCTGGATTCCTGCGGATTCGAACACTGCACGCATAGCACCGCCGGCCTTTACACCGGTACCGGGGGCAGCGGGCTTCATGAATACCTTGGCTCCGCCGAAGTTGGCCTCCTGCTCGTGAGGGATGGTGGTGTTGATGACAGGAACCTTTACGAGGTTCTTCTTTGCATCTTCCACGCCCTTTGCGATGGCGGCGGTAACTTCGTTGGCCTTACCAAGACCGTAGCCTACAACACCGTTCTCGTCTCCGACCACCACGATGGCGGCGAAGCGGAAGTGACGTCCACCCTTGGTAACCTTGGTCACCCTCTGGATGGCGACGAGTCTGTCCTTGAGTTCGAGGTCAGATGTCTTTACTCTTTTAACATTTGTATTTGCCATAGTCTTGATTTTTAGAAGATGAGGCCACCTTCACGGGCGGCGTCGGCCAAACTTTTAACACGTCCGTGGAAGAGATATCCGCCACGGTCGAAGCTGATGGTGGTGATTCCCTTTGCGAGAGCGCGCTCGGCGATGGCCTTGCCTACGACGGCAGCGGTCTCGATACCGGATTTGCCCTTGCACTGTGCAGCGAGTTCCTTGTCGTTGGAGGAGGCGGCAACGAGGGTTGCGCCCTGCTCATCGTCGATAACCTGCACGTAAATCTGCTTGTTGCTTCTGAAGACGACCATACGAGGTCTTTCGGCTGTACCGTTCACATGCTTGCGAATGCGGTAGTGAATCCTTTTTCTTCTTGCTATTCTACTTAATGCCATAGTTCTGTCCTCCTGATTTATTTGGCAGCAGCAGTCTTACCTGCCTTGCGACGAAGTTGTTCACCAACGAACTTGATACCCTTGCCCTTATAAGGTTCAGGCTCACGGAAAGAGCGGATCTTGGCGGCAATCTGGCCGACAAGCTGCTTGTCGCAGCTCTTGAGATAGAGTTTGGGATTCTCACCCTTCTTGATGTCGGGCACTTCGGCCTTGACCTCGGCGGGAAGCATCATCTGGATCTCGTGGGAATAACCGAGCGAGAAAGTGAGAAGCTGTCCCTGGGCGGCTACACGGTAACCGACACCCACAAGCTCCTGCTTGATGGTGAATCCTTCGCTGACACCGACCACCATGTTGTGCACCAGAGCGCGGTAAAGACCGTGCATGCTGCGGTGACGGGGCTGGTCCGTGGGGCGGGTGAATTTGATTTCGTTGTCCTCAATGGTGACAGTGATGTCGGGATCGACTTTCTGGCAGAGTTCACCAAGGGGTCCTTTAACCTTGACAACGTTGCCGGGCAGGAGCTCCACGCTCACGCCGGCCGGAAGGTTTACAGGCAATTTACCAATTCGTGACATTTGTTTCTATACCTTAAATATTAATATACGTAGCATAATACTTCACCGCCGATGCCGAGTTCACGGGCCTCTTTGTCGGTGATTACGCCCTTGCTGGTGGAGAGGATGGCGATGCCGAGTCCGTTCAGGACGCGGGGCATATCTTCTACGCCTGCGTACTGGCGAAGACCAGGAGTGGAAATGCGCTCGATCTTCTTGATGGCGGCCATCTTGGTCTCAGGATGGTACTTGAGGGCGATCTTTATAGTGTTGTAAGGGGTTCCCTCCACTACCTTGTAGCTGAGGATATATCCTTTCTCGCACAGAATCTTGGTGATGGCTTCCTTCATCTTGGACGAAGGGATTTCCACAACCTTCTTTCCTGCCATATAGGCATTGCGGACTCTGGTGAGATAATCTGCGATAGGATCAGTCATATTGTTCGTCTTTTTTAATATTCTACCAACTTGCCTTCTTGACACCGGGGATAAGTCCGTTGCTGGCCATCTCGCGGAACTGGATACGGCTGAGACCGAAAGCTCTCATGTAACCCTTGGGTCTGCCAGTGAGAGAGCAGCGGTTGTGAAGACGTACCGGAGATGCGTTCTTGGGGAGCTTGTCCAGCGCGGCCCAGTCACCGGCCTCTTTGAGAGCCTTACGTTTCTCGGCATATTTGGCAACGAGTTTTGCGCGCTTTACTTCGCGGGCTTTCATTGATTCTTTTGCCATACTGTATCTTATTTATTATGTTTCTTGAAAGGCAGACCGAATGCGGCGAGAAGAGCCTTGCACTCCGCGTCGGATTTGGCTGTGGTGACAAAGGTGATTTCCATTCCGTGGATACGGGGGTTCTTGTCGATGTCCACCTCGGGGAAGATGATCTGCTCCTTGATGCCAAGGGTGTAGTTTCCACGTCCGTCCATGTTCTCGGCTATACCGTTGAAGTCGCGGATACGGGGAAGGGTGACACGGATGAGCTTCTCCAGGAACTCGTACATCTTGACGTCGCGAAGGGTGACCTTGCAACCTACAGGCATTCCTTTACGGAGCTTGAAGTTGGAAACATCCTTGCGGGAAGTGGTGATGACGGCCTTCTGCCCGGTGATGAGAGCGAGTTCGGCAGCTGCATCTTCGACAATCTTCTTGTCCTGGGTGCCTTCGCCGATACCTTCGTTGATGGTTATCTTAACCAGACGGGGAGCTTCCATTACGGTATTATAAGAAAACTCCTTGACGAGCTTTTCTACAATTTCTTCCTTGTAGAGCTTCTTGAGAGCAGGAATGTAACCCTTGGGGGCTTTCTGCTGGTCTTCTATTGCTTTCTTTGCCATAATTACTTGATCTCCTGTCCTGATTTTTTGGAAACGCGGATCTTCTTGTCACCTTCGAACTTGTAGCCCACGCGGGTAGGAACCGGCTTGGCTGCGGTGCTTGCGGGATCGAGAAGATTTACATTTGAAATATGGATGGGGGCCTCCTGCTTGATGATGCCGCCCTGGGGCTGCTTGGAGTTGGGCTTGGTGTGCTTGCTCACGAGGTTGATGCCCTCGATGATCACACGGTCCTCACTCTTGAGCACGGAAAGCACCTTCCCGGTCTTTCCTTTATCGTTACCGGCATTTACATACACGGTGTCGCCTTTCTTGATTTTCAACTTTTTCATAATCATCAATTATTAAAGGACCTCGGGTGCCAGTGAAACGATTTTCATATAGTTCTCACGGAGTTCCCTTGCGACGGGACCGAAGATACGGGTTCCGCGAAGTTCACCCGCCTGGTTCAGAAGAACACAGGCATTGTCGTCAAAACGGATATAGCTTCCGTCAGCGCGACGGATTTCCTTTTTGGTGCGCACTACAACTGCGCGGGAGATGGAGCCTTTCTTGGCGTCACCGCCGGGAATGGCGCTCTTCACTGCGACCACGATGAGGTCGCCCACGGTAGCGTAGCGATGATGGGTACCGCCAAGCACACGGATGCAAAGGACTTCCTTAGCTCCGCTGTTGTCGGCCACCTGTAAACGTGTTTCCTGCTGTATCATAACTACTTGGCTTTTTCTACGATTTTAACTACTCTCCAGTTCTTGGTCTTGCTCAGCGGACGGGTTTCCATGATGAGGACGGTATCGCCTTCACCACATTCGTTTTTCTCGTCGTGGGCAACGAACTTCGTGGTCTTCTTTACGAACTTGCCGTAAAGGGGGTGCTTCTCCTTGCGCTCAACTGCAACTACGATGGTCTTGTCCATCTTGTTGCTGACCACGACACCTTGTCTTTCCTTGCGAAGATTTCTTTCCATAATGCTTTAGTTCTGATTTTTTTCTTTCTCGGCAAGGATCGTGATCATAAGAGCGATATCCCTGCGGGTCTTCTTGAATTTGGAAGTGTCCTCAAGCGGAGAAATGGCGTGATTGATTTTCATGGTATCGAGATTGTTCTTCTCGACCTGGATGCGGTCGCGCAGGTCTGCTACAGACATTTCGCGTGCTTCTGCTGCTTTCATTTTCTTTTCTCCGTTAGTTATTATTCCACATAGTCCCTGCGAACCACGAATTTGGTTGCAACGGGCAGTTTGTTAGCGCCAAGACGCATTGCTTCCTTGGCGATTTCGAGGGAAACACCTTCAGCTTCGAAGATAATACGGCCGGGGGTGATAGGAGCGACGAATCCGTAGGGATCGCCCTTACCTTTACCCATACGGGTATCGAGAGGCTTCTTGGTGACCGGCTTTACAGGGAATACCCTGATCCACAACTGGCCTTCACGGTTCATGTGGCGGGTGATTGCCTGACGGGCAGCCTCGATCTGCTGAGCGGTGAGCCAGCAGTTCTCGAGGGTTTTGATGCCGAAGGAACCGAATGCGAGCTGGTTGCCGCGCTGGGCCATACCCTTCATGCGGTTCTTCTGTTCCCTTCTAAACTTTGTTCTCTTAGGCTGTAACATCGTAAATATTATTTATATGTACTTATATTGTCTTTTACCCCTCAAATTCGGGCTAACTGTTTAAGTATCAGTTTCTTAACTAGTTAGAGGCCGATTTTTGGGACTGCAAAGTTAATAAAAATCCTGCAATATCAAATAGTTTTTTGAAAATTTTTGGAATATTTTCGACGCGAAAACCTGATAGTCAAAATCCGATTTTTCAGCGAGTTACAAATCTGGAGAAAATATTTTTTGCTATCTTTGCGACGTGAAGAAAGCATTGCTGGTTGCGCTCGCCGTCCTGGTGTGCGCGGGAGGGTTCGCCCAGAAGAAAAAAAGCGACCCGGGATATCCCATGTACTACTTCGTCGAAGAGAACGGAGACACCACTTTCATGGACTCCCTGGACCCGGTATGGGTGTTCCCGAAAGGGACGCGTCTGAAGAAAGGCGACTGGAGGAAGCAGTACAAACTCGTATATAATTTCAACAAGGTCTATCCCTATGCCCTTGTGGGCAAGAAGATGATGGCCCAGGTGGACAGCGTGATCGCAGCGGACGTCAGCAAGAAGAGCGAACGCAACGCCTACACGCACGACGTGATGTTCGAACTCTTCGACATCTTCGCCGGGGACATAAAGCACATGACCATCTCGCAGGGCGTAGTACTTATGCGCCTGGTGGACCGCGAATGCGGAATCCCCCCTTATGATATAATAAAGGAATACCGCAGCGGATTTTCGGCGAACTTCTGGCAGTTCATCGCCAAGCTTTTCGGGCAGAACCTCAAGAAGCGTTACGACCCGGAGGGAGAGGACGCCAAGATCGAGGAGTTGGTGCAGATTTGGAAGAAAGGCCATTGGGACCAGTTCTACTACGCCATCTTCTTCGAATACCCCAAAAAGACGGTCATCAAGCGCGAGATACTCCAAAGCACCGTCAAGTCCCGCGCCGAGCGCCGCGCCGCGAAGGACGACGAAGCCTCCCTCATGCGCAAAGGCCTCCAGGAAGCCAAGGAGATGCTCAAAGAGGACGGGGATTAAGCTTTCGCTTCCGTCACTTCATTAACCAGATAGACAATGCTCATGTAGGGGATGCCGGAATTGGTCTGGAGGCCGACTTCGCAAGTGCGGCTGTTGGAGTAGCCGTATTCGGCGCCGAATGCTTCTACCTGTGGACGGAGCTTGCGCAGGGCCCATCCGTTGAGCTCGGGATGGGTGAATCCCTTGTCGCCCGCGAAGCCGCAGCAACCGACTTCATCCGGCACAAGCACATGCTTTGAACACAGTCCGGCAAGTTCCACCAACTTGTCCGCAAGCCCCATCTCCCGGGTGGAGCAGGTTACGTGGACGGCTATGCGCCGGTCCACAGGATGGAATTCCAGACGCTCCCGCAGGAACTTCAGGATGAATTCCACCGGCTCGTACAAATCCACCTTCGTCATCACCTTGCGCATACGGTGCAGACAGGGGCTCTGGTCGCAGAGAACAGGGTATTTCCCATGCTCCGAGGCCTCCCAGAGGGCTTCTTCCAGCTCTGCGCTCTTGCCATCAGCTACGTCGCACATGCCTTTGGATTCCCATATCTGCCCGCAGCAGAGGTTTTTCATCCCCTTGGGGAAAATTACGGAATATCCGGCCTTCCGGAGCAGGGCGCAGGTTTCGTCCACCACGCTGTTCTTCACCGGGGCGCCTTTTGCGAGTCCCATGGTCTGGTTGATGCAGCTCGGGAAGTAAACCACTTTCAGTTCACCGTCGCCGCGGGATTCTTCCGACGGCTGGTGCAGGGGACGCGGCAGGGATTCCGTCCAGAGAGGGACACCCACTTTGTGCAGGCCCTTGCCTACGGCGGTCATGGTCTTGGTTCCCAGCAGAGTATGCCCAGCATTCGCGCTTGCCAGCACCCCCCGCAGTCCGGATTTCACTCCGGCAAGGTGCTTCCCGGCGAAACGGCCGACGGCATATCCGCGGGCGCTGCCGTTCATATTCATCTGCCGTATCAGGTGGGTGAGTTCGGCTGTATTGATTCTCATGGGGCAGGAGATGGAGCAAAGCCCGTCGGCCGCACAGAGGACATTCCCTTCGTAGGAATAGAGTTTGCGCAGTTTCCGTGCAAGGCCGTCCTTGTCGCCCTGCCGCTCCAGGTCCAGGATGGTACGCTGCACCGCAATCCTCATACGGGAAGATAGCGCAAGCCCTGCGGAGACGCAGTTCACTTCACAGAATCCGCATTCAATACATTTGTCGGCGCGTTTCACTCCCTCGACGGCAGCCTCCGAAGTAGGGCCGCCGGGCATGGAGCCGAAATCGAAACTCAGGCGCGGCAGTGGCTTGAAATGCTTAATGAAGCAAAGCGGATCGTCATTGAAGATACAGCCGCGGTTCAGCAGATAGACGGGGTCGAAGATTTCCTTGAGCTCTTTCATCACGGCGTATGCCGCATCTCCCCATTCATAGCGCACGAAAGGCGCCATGTTCCTTCCGGTGCCGTGTTCGGCCTTGAGTGAACCGTCATATTCCTCAACCACGAGATGCGCCACGTCGCGCATCAGGGATTCGTAGCGGGCCACGTCGGCATCGCTCTCGAAACTCTGGTTGATTATGAAATGATAATTGCCCTCGAAGGCATGGCCGTAGATGCAGGCGTCGCTGTAGCCATGGTCCGCAAGCATTTTCTGAAGCTTCACCGTAGCCTCGGGGAGGTCTTCCAGAGGGAAAGCTATATCTTCTATCAGGCAACTGGTGCCCACAGGACGCATACCTCCCACCGAAGGGAATATGCCGGAACGGATAGCCCAGTATTTGCCGTACACGGCGGGATCTTCCGTGAATTCCGCCGGTATGTAAAGCTTGAATGCCGACAGGCAGCCTTCGATTGCGGCTATCTTTTCGAGCAGCTGCTCATGGCTGACCGCCTTGGTTTCGGTGAGGACCGCGGTGAGATTGTGATAATCCCCCGGCTGCACTCCGGGAATGCGGCCGGCGTCCACATCTTCCTCATACTTGAGATATACAGGGTCCGACACGGAGTCCAGCGAGAGATAGTCCAGCATCTCCGCACTCTTTACGCAGAGGTCTTCGGCGCTCATCTCCAGGTCTTCGGCCCCGGCTTTCAGCTTTTTGAGCGCAACCACGGCCTCGCAGCTTTCCTTCATGGTATAGAAGTACACCATTGCGGATGCCTTGTATTTGTAGTCGTGCAGGGTGCGCATGTTCACCTCGGAGATGAAACCCAGCGTGCCTTCGGAGCCTACCATGCAATGGGCGATGATGTCGAAGGGGTCTTCATAGGCAATCAGGGGGCGTATATTGAGCCCCGTCACGTTCTTGATGCTGTATTTTTTGCGGATCCTTTCCGTGAGCGGCTTGTCTGCCAGCACCTTATCCCTGAGCGCTTCGATTTTGCGGAGCATTTCAGGGTGGCTCAGCCGGAACGCTTTCCGGCTTTCCGGATCTCCCGTATCCAGCACGGTGCCGTCCACAAGGACGATGCGGGCACTGAGCAGCATCTTGTCGCTGTTGGCATGCACGCCGCAGTTCATGCCGGATGAATTATTGCTCACGATACCGCCGACCATGGCGCTTCCTATGGATGCCGGATCCGGCGGGAACACGCGTCCAAAGGGTTTCAGTATCCTGTTTACCCTTGCCCCTACTATACCCGGTTGCAGGCGGATGCTGCCATGGTCCTCGGATACGCTGTATTTCTCCCAGTTCTTGCCTGCGACGATGAGGATGGAGTCGCTGACGCTCTGCCCGGAAAGGGAAGTGCCTGCTGCGCGGAAGGTGAACGGCAGCCCTTTTGCGGAGGCGGCGGCCACGATACGGGATACTTCGCCTTCATCCCTGGCCCGGATCACGATTTTGGGAGTCATCCTGTAGAAGCTGGCGTCGGTGCCCCAGGCAAGGGTGCGAAGCTCGTCGGCATAGATCCTGTCTTTCGGGATAAATTTCCGGATGTCGGAAAGGAAGCTTTGGTATTCTTGAGTCATGGCTTTGGTTATCAGAACGAATGCAAGTTACTAAAATCCAACAAAAAGTTATTATTTTAGATGCGAAAAAACCACATGCCATGTCTTCACTTATAGCTGTCATTCCTATCATCCTTCTCTTTGTTTTGATGCTGGCGTTCAAGATGCCGGGATACAAAAGCGCGCTCATAACCCTTGCGGCAACCGTACTGCTGGCACTCCTGGCCGCCGGTCCCATGGGCATGATTCCCGAAAGCCTTGCAGGCCGGAGTATCTGGGGAATTGTAGGATGGTCCCTCGCCGAAGGTGTCTGGAAGGCCATCTTCCCCATCCTCATAATTATAATAATGGCCCTCTACAGCTATAATATCCTTCTGAAATCCGGGAAGATAGAAGTCATCAAAGCGCAGTTCACTTCCATCACGGACGACAAGGGGATAGTGGTACTCCTGCTCGTATGGGGCTTCGGCGGGCTTCTGGAAGGCATGGCAGGCTTCGGAACGGCAGTCGCCATTCCGGCGGCAATCCTTATAGGGCTCGGATTCAAGCCGGTTTTCTCCGCCCTGGTGTCGCTGATTGCAAATACCGTCGCCGTGGCATTCGGGGCAGTCGGGGTGCCCGTCACGACACTTTGCAACGAGGTGGCGGCAGGCGGGGCGGCTACGGCCGAAGCGGTGATGCAGACCTCTTCCTACATTGTAATACAGCTTGGAGTGCTGTTTTTCCTGGTGCCGTTCATGATCCTTATGATTACGGACAAGAAAGCGGTCTGGAAGAATCTGGCCCTGTCAGTCTGGACCGGGGCGATTTCTTTCGGAGCCCAATATGCCTGCGCAAGATTCCTCGGCGCCGAGACGCCCGCCATCGTGGGGTCCCTTGCGGCGATTGTCGCGATAATCCTCTACGCAAGGCTCTTTAAGCGGGGCGCCGGGACAGCGAGCTCCTCCGTCGGCACGCGCGACGGCGACACAAAAGACAGCACCGGCTCTTCCGCCGCCCGCTACGGACTTGCGGAGAGCCTCCGCGCCTGGAGCGTGTATCTGTTTATCCTGCTGTTCATCCTGCTGAGCGGACCGCTCGTGCCGGGAATCAACCGCTTCCTGAATACCCATCTGGTGAGCAGGGTAGTCCTTCCCGTAACAGGAGCCACTTTGATATTCAAGTGGATAGCCAATGCCGGGGTGATGCTGTTCCTTGGAGCCACCCTCGGAGGGCTCGTGCAGGGACTGAGTCTGCGGCAGCTGATGGTGCTTCTCGCCGGCACGCTGGCAAAGAGCGGGAAAACCATCATCACGATCCTGAGTCTCATCTCCATATCGTCGGTAATGAACAATTCCGGGATGATAGGGCAGATAGCCCTCGGACTCGTGGCGCTCACCGGCAGTTTCTATCCATTCTTCGCTCCGCTGATCGGCGCCGTGGGCACTTTTGTCACAGGCTCCGACACTTCGGCCAATATCCTCTTCGGGAAGCTTCAGGCAAACGTGGCAGGACAGCTCGGGCTTGGAGCGGACCAGACAACCTGGCTCGTGGCATCCAACACTACCGGTGCCACAGGAGGCAAGATGATTTCTCCGCAGAGCATCGCCATAGCCACGGCAGCCTGCGACATGGAGGGCAAGGACGGGGAGATACTGAAAGCCGCCCTCCCTTATGCAGCAATCTACATTGTGGTGAGCGGCCTGTTCGTATTCTTCGGACTGGGGCTGGTCTGACGTCCCGATTCCGTTCCGAGGCTATTTCTTAAAGGCGGACTTTGTGCATTTTCCTATCCAGAAGGAGGGCACTTTCTTGTCGAGCCCGAAGATATGGAGGATGTCCACGGCCGTGCAGGTGTTGTAGTGCGGTTCGTTCAGGACATAGCCTTTTTTGACGATGGGGCCGGCAACCGCCCAGGGGGTGTAAACCTCCTCTACGGAGAATTTTCCGTGGTGCTTGCCCACTCCGCCGTGGTCGGTGATGAAGAAATAATATGTATCCCCGGGCAGATTGGCTTCTTTGATGCGTGCAACGGCATGGCCGATGAGGGAATCCGATTCTTCAATGGCGGCAATGTACTCGGGGGTCATCCAGCCGATTTTGTGGCCGATATGGTCCGTGGTGACATTGTACATGAAAACGCAGGCGGGATTGTCTTTGTTTTCGATGAGGAAATCCACGCATTTGTCGTAGTTCTCCTTGTATTCCTGATGCTCCGCCTGCATGAATGACAGTTCGTCGAAGTTCTTCTGGTTATGGGTGTTGATGAGAGGCTTCCAATTCCAGAAGAATCCGGTCTTGATGCCATTGACGTTCTCTTTGAGGATTTTGAACACATTGGGGTAATAGCCGTCCTCGTCCTCAACGGCCGGAGGTACCGGATGATTGTCTATTTTCCAACCGTTGGTGGTAACTCCGTGCTGCTCAGGACCGCTGCCGGTGAGATGGCTGGTGAAGTTCACCAGGGTGATGGTGGGCATCTGGTTGCGGGTCGCGTAGGATGCAGTGCCGGAAGCGAAGAGCGCGTCCAGGTTGGGGGTGCTGGCTTCCTTGAGACCGTCCACACGGATTCCGTCAAGGGCGAAAACCACCACGCGTACGGGCTTCGCGGAGGTGAGGCCCAGTACAAGCGCCGCTGCGCAGATGGCGATGGTGAGGAATTTGCAGATGGATTTCATATCGGTAATTATTGGTTATTGTACAGTGAGATTTTCGCCGTCCCAGCATGCGAAGTGGGGCTGAGGGTCCCCGATCCAGTCTTTCAGCACAATGAGGCGGGCGCCGGTAGGGAGAACGGTGTCCACGGCATCGTGAAAATGGCCGAAGATGAAGAAGTCGGCACCAGGGCCATAGCCCACGCAGTATTTATATAGGGGTTCTTCGGCTCCGCGGAAATGGTAGCCTCCGTGTTTGCGGCGGTTGTTGTTGCTCCAGTCGGTTCCGAAGCGGAAGGCAATCCAGGGGTGCAGCTGGTTGAACAGGACCTGACAGACGCGGCTGTGGAAGATGCGGAGCATCAGGCGGTAGCCGAAGGTGGCGCCTCCGAGGCCGTCGCCGTGTCCGAGAAGGAAACGGCGGCCGCCGAGCTCCACAGCCTGCGGCTGCACGACCACCCTCACGCCGAGTTTCTGCCAGAAGGAATACAGCCATATATCGTGGTTTCCGGGAATATAGTTCACTTCTATCCCAGCATCCAGAAGATTGCTGATCTGCGCGGCCGCGCGGAAAGCCTCACGGGGCATCACGTCACGGTATTCATACCAGAAATCCCAGATGTCGCCGAGAAGCCATACGGCTTTGGTTTCGGGCGTATTGATATCCCGGAGCCACTGCACGAAGCGCTCTTCCCTTGCCGCCGGATCGTTTGCATCCAGGCCAAGGTGGATATCCGCCACGAAATATACTTTGTTTCTACTCATTCTTCTCCCCAATTCTATGCAACGGTACAGATTATTACCGCCAGGCCGACTATTGCACAGTAAAGCGCGAACCAGCCGAGCCGGGCCTTCTTCACAAGCGCGATCATCACCTTGCATGCGAAAAGGCCGGAAACAAAAGCCGCCACAAAGCCTGTTGCCAGCGGCAGGATCCCTACTGACGAACTTGCCATATCCCCTCCTACCACATCCAGGAACGCTTCTCCGAGAATCGGGACGAGTACCATCAGGAAGGAAAACTGTGCAACAACCTCACGCTTCACGCCGCACAAGAGCCCGGTTGAGATGGTGGTGCCGCTACGGGAAAGCCCTGGAATAACCGCAAAAGCCTGTCCCACACCTATCACGATGGCCTGCCAGAACGATATTCCGTTCCTCGCCTCCGCATCGCCGGAAGGGCCGCGCTTGCCGGCCATATCCGAGAAGAAGAGCAGCAGGGACGTCACAAGCAAGGCCACGCCCACGACGAGCATGGAAGAGAACAGCGCCTCGACGTAGTCTTTGAAGAAAACGCCCACCACGAATACCGGAATCATCGACACGGCAATCTTGAGGATGTAGTCCGTCTCGTCATTGTATTTGAACTTGAAAAGGCCGCACAGCAGCTTCCAGATCTGTTTGCGGAACACTATGATGGTGCTGAGCACGGTGGCGGCATGCACGGTGACTTCGAAAACAAGGTCGCCGGACGCCTCCACTCCAAGCAGTTCCCTCCCTATCGTCAGGTGTCCGCTGCTGCTCACCGGCAGGAACTCGGTAAGCCCCTGCACCAAACCCAGGATCAATGCTTCCAGCCAGCTCATTTCTCCTGCCCTTCCTTACGCATTATGGCAACTATCTCGATCACCACTCCCGCCACAATGACAATCGGAGCGGCTACCAGACGCCGGAAATCGAACATGTCGTAATTGAACACCTGGGGGTCCTTTACGCCGCCGCCCATCATGAGGATGAATCCGGCCGCCATCACAATTATGCCCGCCAGCATCAGCTTCAGGCCCCGAGGGGTAATGGCGAAATTATCTTTATTCTCTTTCTTTTCCATAATCAATAATATAAGTCGTCCTTTTTGGACCTGTAAATCTTGCCTACCACCCTCCAGCTGCTGAGCATGCAGATGAACATACCCACAAGTATCACGACTACGGCCACCGCCGACAGTAGCACGGGGTCATAGAACACGTTGAACAGCTGAGGGAAGGAACGGTAAAGGGCGTAGAGTCCCCCGGCAAGGGTTCCCACCGCAATCAGCGAAGCCACAAAGCCCTGCAGGAGCGCCCGGCCGAGGAAGGGCCGCATAATGAATCCTCGGGACGCCCCGACGAGACGCATGGTATGGATGGTGAAGCGCCTTGCATATATCCCCAGCCGCACGGTGTTGCCGATGAGCACGAATGAAATGAAAAGCATTACGGCTATCAGCAGCGCAAGCGCGATGGAGATGCGCGAAATATTTGCATTCAGCATTTCGACAATGGACTGGCGGCTCTGCACTTCGTCCACCAGCGGCGAATCCGCAAGCCTGTCACGCACCAGCGCAAGGCTGTCGGCGGACACATATTCCACTTTCAGTCCGACATCCACCGAAACCGGAACCGGCGTGGTCTCGAAAACGTTCAGGAAGTCCTCTCCAAGCATCTCCTTGAGTTCCTTGGTTCCCTGTTCCCTGGAAACGAGCGAGGTCCTGCGCACGAAAGGCAGGGAATCGATTCCCGCTCGATAGGCTTCCGCTTCGGCATCCGACACTTCCGGCAACAGGATCACAGACAGCTGCACGCTTTCCTTGAAATAATCTCCCGCCTTGCGGGCATTCACCAGGAGCAGGCATGCCAGTCCCACCAGTATCAGCACCAGGCTGATGCTTATCACCGAGGAAAGCCACGCTCCGGCCAGCCTGCGGCGTATTGTTTTCTTCTCCGTCGAGGACATAACCCACAAAAATAAAAACATTCGGTCAAAATCGCAAAAGGGATTGGTGAGCCCGATACGCATCAATAACTTTTTGCATACACATACAGGAGGAAGCGGCCGAGCAGCGGGTCGTACAGGCGGGCATTGGCATTGTAGATGCCGAACCAGGGAAGGTACTCGTGCCCGACGAAGCCTTCGAAGTGTAATACGTAAGTTGTTGAATATGTGGAAGTTGCTGAAAGACGATGCGGCAAAACGGAGCATCGATTTTCAACAACTGCCAGATTATCAATCAGTTGGCAAAAACGCCCTTCTACCAGGCTGCCAGCGTTATGAAACATCAGCTGGAGGGACAATATGAAAAGAAGGGCTCTTGTCATTCGTTATGGTAAAATGTCTCCGGACCGCAGTGTTATTGAAACATTACTTAGTATATGACAGAAATACCAAGTTCTTTGTAATAATCAGGATTGTATATTGTTTTAAATCCGTTGAACGGTTGTGGAAACTTAATTCTTATCGTAGTTGGTAAATATGTTATCCGTGCGATTGTTGCTTTATTAATTGTTGTATCCGGTAATTGTTTATAATACCAAGGTAACTTTACCAATCTTGCGTCCAAACAATATATGTGGGCGGAATCTTTAACGATATCTTTTAGACCATGCTTGTATTGATAATCCAATGTAACTACATTGTTTGCTCTGCATAAAACCGTTTTACTCCCAGGTGTAATTATTTCATCGGTAGTAGTAACGTCGGCAATAAAGTAAATAGGAATATTTGTTTTGTTATTAAATTCAACAAAACTCTTCTTCTCGACCGGAAGGATGTCTATCAATTGATCACATGAAGCCACAAATAGGAGCAAAAATACTTTTGATAATAGGTTTTTTAATTTCATCATCTAAATCGTTAAAAATAGCAAAAGGATTATAGTAGTAGAATGTTAATTTGTCATAATAATCGAGCCCATTCTTTTCTCTTGGATAGTCCAATTCGTTTTTATCCCATGTGTTAACAAACTGATATGATCTATTTTTAAAATAAGTATAAGACAGTTGATTCGCCCACACTTCATACCACTCATTGTCGTGATTATGACCATTCTTGCCATTTAGAGCAGCGCCAACGATACTAGGAATTGCCACAATCGGTAAATATAGAGGTCCAATAATCCTTGACTGAATCGTATGTCCATACTCATGAATCAACATCATATCATCTTTATTAGGCAATATCTTTTGCGCTGCGATGTATGGGCCCATTGTCATCCCCCATTTTGAATTGCCCCTATACCTCGAAACCAGCGTAGAGCCCTTATAATAGTCTACTTCCATGTCTCCCACATAGAAATTATTGTAGTAGTGCGCTATATTGCGCCCCATTACCATATTTTCTGGGCCATACAGAAACCTTAATCCGAATTGTGCAAGTTTTCCCGCTATAGTTCTGCTTCGGTCAACCTGAAACACTCCTTTATCAATTTCAAATGCATTGGAAACAGTTTTTCTGAAATCTTTCCAAATATACTTGTCTCGGTGTCTATTGTTATTTTGGAATAAGTGATTAAATGCAGATCTGCCAATTGCTATATGAAGTTGAACCAACGTCGTTATTATCGTCCCCAAAAAGAGCTCTCCATTCCGATCCGTGTACTTAAGCGGATTGTTGAGGCACCAAGCGTAGCGGTTGAAGTTTATGCTGAAGTCCGGGGCCTGGACGTAAGGGTCGGGGCTGAGGAAGCGGCCGAGCAGCGGGTCGTACAGGCGGGCGTTCGCGTTGTAGATGCCGAACCATGGAACGTACTCGTGCCCGCCGAAGCCGCGCCCCAGACTCGTGGGACTTGCGTATGCCGACGACAGGCTCCTGTCCTCAGCATCGCAGGTACGCCCCCACGCATCGTACGCGGCGGCGGTGGAAGAGTCAGAGCCTTCACCCTCGTCCACGACCTCCCGGACGCTGCCTAGATAGTCCCGCCAGATGGTCCTGACGGTTGTCCCGTCCGGAGTGCCGTCTCCGGTGATCGCGAGGGGAGCGCTGTAATAATCGCCGCCGAGGTACAGGGTGGGGACATCTCCCCAAATCCTTGGCCGTATAAGCGTCCTGTTAACCTCAAGGCATCCGCCGTAATACAAACGTCGGAAATTGCTCACATGGTGAATGTCGGTCATTGTAGTCGCGACCCTTTCCCCATTGCAGCCATACGATATCGATAATGTCCAGACATCGTCCTCGATCCTCCTTGGCTTGCCATTGACATTATAACTGACAGTCAGGTTCCTCTGCAGCGTGGTGTCAACGGCAGTGTATGCGTTAAGTGTATATGGATGCTGCGCATCCGTGTACTGCATGGATGCGGCATCCTCTATCTGAACGGCGTTGGAATATCCGTCGTAGTCAGCCGTGCCGCCTTGCCCCACAGGGGAACTGACGTCACGCAGCCGCCCGAGGCTGTCGTAGGTGAATGTTTCCGTAAAGGGAGGGAGGGGCATCCTGGAGAACCGGCGCTGCGAGAGGTTCCCGGTCTGGGCGTCGAACTCGTAGTGCTCCGTTCTCCCGGGACCGATGCTCCGGCTTGCAGGAAGCCCGTACTGCGTATAGGTGTAAGTCCTTGTGACTCCGGCTACGTCCACCGATGTCGGCTGCCCGAACTCGTTCTCCGCGAGAAGCTGCTTCACCGTCACTGTCCTTCCGGCCCCCGCCGCAGCACTGTCCGGCAGGAATGCCTCCGTCTTTATGTTGTGGCCGTAAGCGTAGCTGTAACTCTCCGTCACCGGGACGGCGAGATGGCTGGACGTGTAGGACTTGCCTGTCAGCTGCCCTAAACTGTCATAGGCGTATGCCCTCGTGAGACTGTCCGTGGCGGCGTGGCGCTCGGTCTCCGAGGCGACACGGTCGAAGGCGTCGTAGGTGTATTCAATGGAGGAGCCGCCCGTGGAGGAGAGGCAGAGAAGAAGGCCGTAGGCGTCGTAGGAGTATGTAGTGGTGTCCTCTCCTATCTTCTCCACCCGCATCAACCGGCCGTACCTGTCGGAAGTGCTTATCGTCGTGCCGTAGACGTTTGTCGTCGTGGTGACGCTGCTCCCGTCGGCGTTCCAGCTCGTGCTGTCCGTCTGCAGCCCCAGGCTCGGGTCGTCGATGCTGCAGCGCTCCCCGAAAGCATTGTAGCCGAAGGTTGTTGTCACTCCTCCGTGGACACTTATCGAGGAAGGGTTGCCGTCGGGGCGGTAGGAGTATATGATGTCCCCTCCGGCATCATGCACGAGCACCGTGCGCCCGAGGGCATCGGTGGTCTTCGTCGAGGCTATGCCGTCGCGCACCGTGGTAACACTGTTCTGGTTGTAGGTTGTCGTAGAAGTCCTTCCGGAGGCTTCGGAGACTGCCGTGTTCCTTTCATAGACATCACAGCTGTAGCTGTTCCAGAGAAGTGAAGCGGTGCCCGCCGTGTCCGCCGGGGCATATCCCAGGTAGGGAAGGCTCACCCTCGAGAGCAGTCCCCGGCTGTCGTACTCCCTGCGGACGCACCGCCACTGCCCGTCGAAGCGCCGGTCCGCGGACAGGACCTCCCTCCCGAGGGCATCGAAATATGATGCCGCTTCCGCGCCGGACGATGAGGTGCTGAGCGTCTTGTACAGGCCGGGCTCCGAAGACGTGCACCATTCGGTAGAAGATGCGCCCCAGCTGCCGTCCGGGTTGTCAGTCCTTGCAAGCGCTCCCCAGATGTCATATGTGTAAACCGTACTGCGCCCCTTTGCATCCGTCACCTGCGCAGGTTTGCCGAAGACATTGTATCCGGAATACGTGGTGGTAAGACCGAGTGGATCCGTCTCGCCGAGCAGGTGCCGGCCGGAGGCGTCGTAGCTATAGGACGTTTCCAGGAAGGCCCCGGTGCCGTGGGTGGAGACGCGCTTTCGCGTCACGTTGCCGAAGGCGTCATACTCGATGCGGGTATCGGTGAGCGTGCGCAGGCTGTCCGCCGTGCCGGCGGCTCTCCAGGCGAAGTCCCTCGTCCGTACGGGACGGAAGGATGCGTCAAGCGTGCTCTCGCTCCGCTTCTGCCAGCCCTCCCGCGTGAGGGTGCTTGAGGTTGCGGCCCCGAGGACATAGTGTCCCGAGGAAGAGGTGAAATTGTTCGCGTAGCTGACGCTCAGCATCTCCGTCTTCACGTCGCCTGCCACGGTGGACCGTGTGGTTACGGTAGTCGTCGGGTTGTCATACTGGTCGTAAGCATAAGCCTGCAGCACGTCCAGCCCGGCGAGACGGTCGGAAGTCAGCGAAGAGACCAGACGGGGGCGGGCCTTGCCGTAGGTGGTGTGAAGCACCTCCCAGCTGTTGCGGGCGAAGGTCACCGTGTCGGTCTTCGCGGACTCGCGTGCCTGCATTACCGAATTGACCACGCCGAAGAGCTCGGGATCGTATTCCGTCCTTGTGTAGGGACGTGTTTCCACGGGGCCGTGGAAGACATGGTCGTCCGTGGCGGAGAAGCCGCAGAAGCCCAGGCCTTCGCGGTTCCAGCTTGCATTATGATACACCCGCTGACGGGAGTCAAGAATTGTGACATCCTCAGCTTCGGGGTCGCTGCAGTCAAACAAGGTTCTTTCGCTGAGCAGGCGCACGGGCGCCCACATCTTTGCGTAACCGCCCTGGATATCGGGAGTGTAGGTCCCGTCATTGTAATATACCCACCCTGTCGGATCTCCCATCTCCTGATACTCATTCATCCTTCCGCGGGAGTAACTGTCCACCGCATAGTTCAAAGAACGTTTTGTAGGGCTGGTCCCAACGCCATTGAATATGCGGACGTAGGCATTGTCAACACAGATGAGGGATGCTATGCCCCCTACGCTGGCAACATTCTGCGGAACGATACTGCGGGAGGTGGCGTCCAGAGCAGCAGTAACAGGCAGCGGAGTCGAAGAGAAACCGTCCGGAGTCCCTGGAAAGACCGATACGATGCCTTCCCGCGTCCTGACCATATCCGCAATCCCGTCCCTCGTGATATCCGTAAAAAAGAAACCGTCCTCACTGAAAAGAATACCGAAAAAGTCGCTGTACTTCAACCGTGTCGTCACTTCAAAGGTGTGGGGGATAAAGGTCTGCCCGTTCCCCGTGTAGAGCGTCCATTTCCTGCTGGCAGTTGAAGCCTTTTCCTCCAGTTGTGCAATGGGAGGAATGATGAAGTCCAGGTAACCGTCCCCGTTATGATCAATGTAGAACACCGGCCTGTCTTCGTCTTTGGTTATGGCTGAGGTCAAACCAGTAATTACCTTGACCTTGCTGAAGTGTCCTTCATTGTCACTGGCATACACGTCAGTATGGTCGCTGAAGGTGTGCAGTATCTCCTGCTTGCCGTCTCCGTCCAGATCCACGGCAATGACATTGTTGGGATACTTGGCAGAGGCATCCAGAATGACCTCGTCACTGATTACCGTCCCCGATTCGAGATCTATGAGGGCGGACTGCTTGCTCTGACTTGCGTTGTATCTATTTTTCGAATACGATAATGCTAGCAGTTGGGCCTTGCCGTTGCCGAGGAAGTCCCCGAAGAAGAAAGCCCGCTGCGTGGGACTATACAGACTGGTCGTCTTTTTGCTGCCCTTTACCGTCACGGTAAAAGACCGGGACGACAAGCGCCAGGGATTATCTTCAAACTTAAAGACGGAGATTTCATAATCCGTGTAACCTGATCTCGCCGATGCGACGTTGACGCGAACAAGCTCGTCATTGGCATCCCCATCGACATCCACCGCCTGCATTGCTTGAAAGTTGACTCCGGCAAAAATGCTGTCAAGGGGATGAAGGGGCACCCCGGTACCTATCGACGGAACCACCAGGAATATCTGATTCTCATTGTATTCGCTTTCGTAGTCCCACTTGGTAGGGAGTCCCTTGAATGTCAGCTTATATGTTGAGTAAACAGGATAGATGACTATGCCGTCGTTGAAGGAGTTGGGGAGGAACTTTCCACGCAGATAGACGAATTGCTTTTTGTAATCGGAGTTGTCAAAATAGTGATCCAAGAAAGTGCTCGCAGGATCCTGCGCAATTCCCTGCTGCTGATACAGGGACTCGTCATCACCATAGCTGAACAGCAGCGGATTGAGTGACGATCCTCCCCGGCTGCAGTCGATGCGGGTGAGCTGCCAGACATTGTCACGGAGAACGTGGGTGAGGCTGTAAGTGCAGATCAGCGAGTCCCCGTCATAGCTGGAGATGCTTTTGAGCAGTACGTCACGTCGCGTTTCCGAGCCAGCAACATAGCGTTTTGGGACATCTGACCTTTCATTATCATAAGTAAAGACCAGTTTGCCTGGGCAGTTATTCTCTGATGTTCCGCCGTATCTGATTTCTCGTATTACCAAATTGTTGTAATATGAGGATCTGTAATAAAAAAAAGTTGATTTCCCGTTGATGTTTCTACTCTCAGTAACCGGGAACATCACTCTTTTTTGGGCAACTGCCAGACCGGAACCATATATAGACTCGCTCCCATTTGGGAAAAGAGCATTGAATTTGTCTATATCTTCCCCTGACATTACGCGTTTGACCATGATTCGCCCTTTTGCTGTCTGAAACTGATAACCCGGAAACGAGCCGGTATTCTCATTCTGTACAAGAGGTTCAGCGTCGAGCGACCATATGGCCCCTTCTCTGTCTTGCCAGACAGCCGCGCGAGTTTCACCATCATGATACATGTCTTTGTTCCTGATAGTTATGGCACTCAGGCCGCCTATCTCCCAGCCGAACCCGGCCACGCCATTGCCACCCTGGCTGTTGTAAACGAGGCTTATATTCGGCGCGAAATTGCAGTCGGATGCAGTTGCTATCGGGACGGTATAAACAAGGGCGCCGGTGGGCGTTATCGTTTCCTGAAAGGGAATCTCCTTTACAGGGGCGCTTCCCGCAGCGGTTCGGCCGGCTTTCTTTCCAGTCTCCTGCCGCATCGCTTTCAGCCGCGCCAGCATGGACGCCTTTTTCTCTACTTCGCTCAATCTTTTTTTTGCATTCGGCTGCAATTGTGCTATCGCCACACCGTCTCCCTGCGATGCACGGTATCCGAGCACAAATGCTGTGTCAGGAACGGCCGGCATGCTGTCTGTATGATTGGACAGCAAGTTTGTGTTATGAAAAAAAATTCCCCCGGCAAAAAGCAATGCAATAATAGACATAACCGTAATCGTTTTTTAACAAAAATAAAAACATTCGGTCAAAATCGCAAAAGGGGATTGGTATGTAGGCGAAAATTAAGCGGCAGGGAACTGCTTGAAACAAAGTAAGTTCGTTATTTTTCAAATCTTTAGCCACTTTTCGAGAAAATTTCGTACCTTTGTTAAAATGGCCGAAAATTTAAAGAAAGTACTTTTTGTAAGCTCCGAGATTTATCCATATCTCCCGGAGTCTGAAATTGCAAAGATCGGAAGGTATCTTCCGCAGGGCATACAGGAGCGCAAGAGGGAAATCCGCGCTTTCATGCCCCGTTATGGTTGCATCAACGAACGCAAGCACCAGTTGCATGAAGTTATCCGGCTGTCCGGAATGAACATCATTATAAGCGACGTCGACAGGCCGCTGATCATCCGCGTGGCATCCATCGCCGCCGCCAGGATACAGGTTTACTTCATCGACAACGAGGACTACTTCAAGCGCAAGGCTGTATATGCCGATATTGCCGACAATTTCTTCGAAGACAACGACGAGCGTGCGATCTTCTTCGCCCGCGGCGTCATGGAAACCGTGAAGAAGCTGCGCTGGGCGCCGGACATCATCCATTGCCACGGATGGTTCTCCCACCTCGTGCCGGCATACCTCAAGAAAGCATACAAGGACGACCCCATCTTCTCCGGCAGCAAGGTAGTACTGTCCCTCTATGACGATACGCCCGCAGGCCCGTTCAGCAAGGACTTCGCCGCCAAGGCCGCCTTCGGAGGGGTTTCCGCCGAAGACCTGCCTATTTTCGGGGCTCCCGGTGGCATAAATCTTGCTAAAACGGCTGCAAAGTACTCAGACGGCATCATTCTCGGTTCCGACTCGGTTCCGAAGGAAGTGGTGGCCTACTGCAAGGAGCAGGGGCTCCCCATCCTCAAATATGATGGCGCGAAAATGAAGGACGGAAGTTATATGGATGAGTACAATGCATTCTATGACCAGGTTTGAAAGGATATTTCCGGCGATTGCGGCAGTTAGTTTCTGCTGCTTTTCCTGCATAAAGACAGATGATACAGTGGGCGGGAACATGATTCCCGTTTCCCATACCTACAAGGTGGTTTCCCCGAAAGCCGTCCCGATAGGGGCAAAAATGCTCACCGCGGACAGTCTTTCAGGTTTTTCATCTTCCAGAATCACGATCGGGGCCATCCGTCAGAGCGGCGAACTCGGGCTGAGCACCCGCAGCTGCTGCCTTACCCTGGTGCCGATGCTGAGGGATATGGACTGGGGAGAAAACCCCAGCTTCCGTCAGTTCCATTTCAGCGCTTCGAGGGATTCCGTATCGGTTGCGGACAAGAGCCAGACCGACATCCTGCAAAGCGTTTACGTCTATGAACTGAACGAGCGCATGGATCCGGACAAGCTGTTCGCCTGCAACGCCGAAGTGGCCCACGGAAGTACCCCCGTCACATCCGGAATTCCGGTCATCAACGGCAAGGATTCCCTTTCTTTCAATTTCTCCCGCGAGTTCGGGCAGAAGTATATGGGAATCAGTTCCGACGACCTTACCAGCCTGGAAACATATCTGGACAAATATCCCGGCATATATATCGGCACCGACGAGCCGCTGGGCGACGGAGGCCGCATCAATATCTTCGACCTTCAGCTCGGCTACGAAAGCGGCTATCTGACCGGCAGCTTCGCCGAACTCAAGTTCCGGTCCACCTGGAAGGGCGTGGAGAAAGACAGCTCCTTCTTCTTCTGGTTCAGCCCCACCCGTTTCTGCGACATGGATTCCCTGTTCACGGCGTCCGCCACGGGCAGTTTCCCACAGTATTGCCTCAACCTTACCGGTCAGGACGCGGCATCGGCTTCGGCTGCTGGAGACGCCACCGACTATATCCTGGTGGAAGGCGGCGGCGGACTCAAGCCTGTAGTATCTGCACGGTTCCTGCGCGATAAGGTAAGGGAGATCATCTCGGCCGAAGGCGACGACCCTTCGAAAGCCATCATAAACCGTGCAACCCTGACTTTCCCCCTGGAACCTTCGGACGAGGCTTTCGAGCTCATGTACAAGGTGCCGGAAATCCTCAGCCCGACCTGCCGCATCGTCACGGACACAAGCGTCAGTTTCATGGGACTCACGGACGCCAGCGACAGCTACGAAAACCAGGGAGACATAAACCGTTCCCGCCTTGTTTACGCCCCTGACATAACCTACCATGTGCAGGAGCTCGTGAAAATGAGCGACGACAATGAGAAACTGCTGAACGGCAGTTACGACATCTGGCTCCTTATCATGCATAACGACCAGATCACCACAACGACCACCGGCAACCAGGATATGAGCGACTATTACAACTACCTGGCTTACCAGAGCTATATGGGCAGCATGTACGGCGGCGGTTACGGCGGATACGGGTACGGAGGTTACGGCGACTATTATTCCAATTATTACAATTACGCCCTCATGGCGCAGTATTACGGGAGTTCGTCCACTTCCACAAGCACCAGCGCCCAGCTGGACAGGGACCGTTACTACTTCCTGAAACTATACGGGCCGCAGGCGGCGGATGAGAGCAAGAGGCCGACCTTCAAATTTACCTATTCTGTTCCGAATAAGTAAGGCAGCCCTTCGGCTGCGTCATTAGGGGCCCGCCCCTAATATACCCCGGCCTGCAGAAGCAGGCTTGTCAATTTGTTCCGATTCTTGCAAAATAAAAAACCGGGCGCTCAAGCGTCCGGTTTTGTTTTATCTTTGGTGGAGATATTAACCAAGCTTTTCGGCAACCTTGTCGATAGCGTCCTTCACGGTGGCGATAGTGTTGGTTTCCTCATCGGGAATCTTTACTCCGAAGACTTTCTCGAATTCCATAAGGAGTTCTACGGTGTCAAGGGAATCAGCGCCAAGGTCATTGGTGAAGTTTGCGGATTCGGTAACCTCGGAAGGTTCTACGCCGAGTTTGTCGACGATAATCTCCTTCACTTTCTTTACGATTTCTGCGTATTCCATAATAGCTTTATTTAGATAATTTATTTAGTACTTTCGTCTAAAGGCAGGTGCAAAGTTACTAAAAATATTTATATCTGCAAATCCTCCTCCCGGCGGCTCAGACGCATCCAGATGCGTATCGCGTTGAGTCCGTTAAGCAGATAAAAGAAGTATTTTATAAACATTACAACCGCATATCCGGAGTCCGCACCCTCGCGGGATGCGGTGATGATGGCGACCGCCCAGAGCGCCATATTCGATAGATTCACCAGAGTCCAGATGTACCACTGTTCCACGAAAGCGAAGGTCATCATGACTATGGCGATGATGGTCGCTCCCGTGGCAAGGGCGTCGGTAATCATCTTCGCCGGAACGGCGGATCCGATGTCGCTCTTGGCAGAAAGATAGGAAACACCGAAGGCGACGCATACGGCAGCCACATACCCAAGGGCCACATAGAACCACTTCCTGCCGTTCATGCGCTGGGCTTTCACCTCGTTATGCGTCGTTGTACCCTTGCGGCGCCAGCTGATGAAGCCTACCACATCCATGGGGATGAAATAGAACAGATAGAGAAGGAACATGGAGGTGGTGCCGTTGCGCCAGAGCAGATAAGTCTCTATCACGGCGCCAAGTCCGCCTATCACGAAATTGAGGATCTTCCCCTGCGCGGCAAGGATGGTGCTGGTAACGCCGAACATCGCACCCACCGCAGCCACTATCTGTATGGTTGTTTCACCAGGATTCGCCTTGATTTTCAGGATGCTGACAATCAGCACGCTGATAAGCATGCCGAAGAAGATGAAGTAATTGAATAACTCTGTAGATTTCTTTTCACCCATAATGGCTGCAAAGATAGCATTAATTTCCGAACCTGGGGTGTTGGGTTTACATGCACCTGCCACCCCCGGCTAGGGGGATGGGCCCTTTAGGGAGGGGGTCGTGCAAACCCAATATCCAGGGGTCGGATTTCAGGCTTTCAGGGCTTCCAAGATGCGGGCGGCAAGAACCGGCCCTACAAAGGAGGCAAGGTCCTCCTGCCCGGCGGCTGCAATGCGGGCCACACTGCCATAATGAAGTAGAAGACGTTCCTCCGTCTGCTTGCCCACCCCTTTGATTTCGCTCAGCGCCGACTTCACCGCCGCTTTGCTGCGCAGACTGCGGTGGAAGGTGATGCCGAAGCGGTGGGCTTCGTCGCGTATCTGCTGCAAGACTTTAAGGGCCTGGGAGTTACGATCCAGGAAAAGAGGATATGGATCGCCCACCCGGATCACTTCTTCAAGCCTCTTTGCGAGGCCCACCACGGTAAGTTTGTCCTGCAGGCCCAGTTCGCAAAGCGCCTGCCATGCAAACTCCAGCTGGCCCTTGCCTCCGTCTATCACAACGAGCTGCGGAAGGTCGTCCGGAGACTCGGCCATAAGCCTTGAGTAACGCCGGTTCACTACTTCTTTCATGGAAGCATAGTCGTTGGCGCCGATGACCGTCTTGATCTTGAACTTGCGGTAGTCCTTCTTGCTCGGACGGGCGCCGCGGAACACCACGCAGCTCGCCACCGGGTTGGTTCCCTGGATATTGGAGTTGTCGAAGCATTCTATATGCTCGGGCAGTTCCTTCATGCCGAGGGCGGTCCTGAGTTCCTCGAGGACGCTGCGGCGGAACTCGTCCGGATCGGTATGCGCCTTTTGCTTTATGGTGTTGAAATGATATTCACGGGCATTTTTCGCGCTGAGTTCCAGCAGCGAAAGCTTATCGCCCTTCACGGGAACGACGTAGTGGACGCCGGGGAACTGCACATCCGGCTCGAAAGGAACGACTATTTCCTTTCCGAGCGTGCCGAACTTGCTCTCTATCTCGGCGATGAACTCGCTCAGAACCGCTTCTGGAGCCTCTTCTATCTGCATCCTGAAGCCAAGATTGAGACTCTGCACTATGGCTCCGCCGCGCACCCTGAGGAAATTGCCGTAGGCATCGGGCCCGTCGAAGACGAGGCTGAAGCAATCCGCATCGTTGTCCCTGGAAGAAGTGATGATGCTGCGTGAATAATGCTTCTGGAGCCGTCCTATTCGGTCTTTGTACTCCTGCGCAGTCTCGAAATCGAGGCGTTCCGCCGCCTCTTTCATGGAAGCTTCGTATCTCCTTATCACATCGCCGAGGCCGCCTTTAAGCATCGCCTTTATCTCCGCTATCCAGGACCCGTATTCCTCCATGCTGACGGCGCCTACGCAGCAACCTTTGCACTTACCTATATGGAAGTCCAGGCAGGGCCGGATCTTGCCGCGGAGAATCGTGCTGGAATCTATCTTATGGCGGCAGGAACGCAGGGGCCAGGTCTTTTCGAAGAACTCCAGGAGGCCGCGCGCATGCATTACAGTGCTGTAGGGGCCGAAATATTCCGAGCCGTTCTTCTCCAGACGCCGCGTGAGGTACACCCTCGGATAAGGCTCGGAGGTGACGCATATCCAGGGGTAGGTCTTGCTGTCCTTGAGAAGGATGTTATAGCGCGGCTTGTACTGCTTTATGAGATTGTTCTCCAGCAGCAGCGCATCCGCCTCGCTGTCAACCACGCTGTACTGCAGATCCGCTATCTTGCTCACCAGGATGCGGGTTTTGGTGTTGAGTCTCTCAGGAGGCACGAAATACTGCGCCACCCGTTTGTGGATATCCTTCGCCTTACCCACATAGATGACATTCCCCGCGGAGTCGTAATACCTGTAAACTCCCGGGGAATGAGGCAGAAGCGATATTTTATCGCGTATTTCCAATTACTTGATAAGTTCGGAAAGGATTGCATCCAGGCCTTCGCCGCGGAGGGCGTCGCCTCTCTTGAGAATCTTTCCGTCAGGGCCTATTAGGATGAGCGTGGGGATACCTTCGATTTTGTAAATCGATGTGGGGATCTTCTGTGCATCCACGATCTGGTTCCATACCACGCCGTGTTCCTTGGCGGCGATTTCAGTGTCCTCCACCTTGTCCCACACAGCTACGCTGAGCACGTCGAATTTATCGCCGTGATACTTCTCGTACGCAGCCTTGATATTGGGGATTTCGCGCTTGCAGGGCCCGCACCAGCTCGCCCAGAAATCGACAAGAAGATATTTTCCCTTGCCGGCATAGTCTGAGAGCTTTGCAACCGTACCGTCCGGCTGGGGAATGCTGAAATCGGTAAAGAGGTCTCCTTCATTGATTCCGCGTACAGGAGCCGCCGCCTCGGCCACTTTTGCCTGGGCCTCGGGAGCCGGAGAATTGTTCTTCTTTTTGCCGGCGCAGGAGAATGCAACTGCTACGGCGAGGATGGTGATAAGTATCTTTTTCATATTGCAAATATATAAAAAAGCAGCGACCGTACAAGGGCCGCTGCCATTTTCGAAAGAAGCAATAAACTACTTGTTCTCCCTGCGTCCGCCACGACGGTCTCCGTCACGACGGCCTCCACGACGGTCACCGCCGCGTCCGCCGCTGCGCTGGCCGGAAGCCTGTGCATTGGCTGCTGCGAGGGCTGCGGGAGTGAGGTCCTGCTTGCCGTAACGTTCACCGTTGCAAATCCAAACCTTGATGCCGAGTGCACCAACCTTGGTATTGGCAACTGCGAGGGCGTAGTCGATGTCTGCACGGAAAGTGTGCAGAGGAGTACGGCCTTCCTTGAACATTTCGCTGCGGGCCATTTCGGCGCCGCCTACACGGCCTGCGATCTGAACCTTGATACCTTCGGCTCCGACGCGGATAGCGTTTGCAACTGCCATTTTGATGGCGCGGCGATAACTCACACGGCCTTCGATCTGGCGGGCGATGCTGTCTGCCACGAAGTGGGCATCAACCTCAGGACGCTTGATTTCGTAGATATTGATCTGCACATCCTTGCCGGTCACCTTCTTGAGCTCTTCCTTGAGCTTGTCAACCTCGGTACCGCCCTTGCCGATAATGAAACCGGGACGGGCTGCATAGATGGTTACGGTGATGAGCTTGAGAGTGCGCTCGATAACGATACGGCTGAGTCCGGCTTTTGCGAGACGGCCACCCAGATACTTGCGGATCTCGAAATCTTCCGCAATCTTTTCTGCATAGTTTCCACCGCACCAGTTGGAATCCCAACCGCGGGTGATACCTATTCTGTTGCTGATAGGATTAGTTTTCTGTCCCATATTATGCCTCCTCTACCGGTTTTTTGACATCAAGGATTATAGTGACGTGGTTGCTGCGCTTGCGGATGCGGCCGGCCCTTCCCTGAGGGCAGGGGCGGATGCGCTTGAGCGTGCGGCCTTCGCCTACCATGATGGTCTTAACATAAACATTGCCGCTTTCGAGCTCCTTCGCGCTTTCGGGATTCTTTGCCTCCCAGTTTGCGATGGCGCTGCGCAGAAGCTTTTCAAGCCTGATGCTGGGTTCCCTCTTGGAGAAGTGCAGCAGGTCGAGAGCGCGGTTTACCTCGACGCCTCTTACGGTGTCGGCTACCAGGCGCATTTTGCGGGGCGATGTGGGTACATCGTTCAGTTTGGCAACAGCCGTGGCTTTCTTAGCTTCCTTGAAGCGTTCTGCCATAAGTCTTTTTCTCTTTCCCATTGTTCTGCTCTCCTGTTACTTGTTGTTGCCTGCATGTCCGCGGAATGTGCGGGTAGGGGCGAATTCGCCGAGTTTGTGACCTACCATCTGTTCGGTGATATACACAGGGATAAACTTATTCCCGTTGTGAACCGCAACAGTATGGCCGATGAAGTCAGGGGATATCATGCTGGCACGGGACCAGGTCTTGACAACCTCTTTCTTTTTGCTGCCGTCATTCATGGCAAGAATCCTCTTTTCGAGGGCTTCCTGAATGTACGGACCTTTTTTAAGTGAACGACTCATATAATCTAAGTTTTATCCTGTTATTTCTTTCTTCTTTCAATGATGAACTTGTTGGAAGCGGCCTTCGGGTTGCGGGTCTTGTAGCCCTTTGCAGGCAGACCCTTACGGGAACGGGGATGTCCACCGGAAGCACGTCCTTCACCACCACCCATCGGGTGATCGTGAGGGTTCATGACAACACCACGGTTGTGAGGCCTGCGGCCGAGCCAGCGGCTGCGGCCAGCCTTTCCGAAGCTCTCCAGGTTGTGGTCCGGATTGGAAACTGTACCCACCGTAGCGCGGCAGGAAACCAGAACCATACGGGTTTCACCGGAGGGCAGACGAAGGACTGCGTGGTTGCCCTCACGTGCGGCGAGCTGTGCGGAAGTACCGGCGGAACGGGCCATTGCGGCGCCCTGACCGGGACGGAGCTCGATGTTGTGCACGAGGGTACCAACAGGAATTTCACTCAGAGGGAGGCAGTTGCCGACTTCGGGAGCGACACCGCTTCCGGATGCGATAACCTGACCTACCTTGATGCCGTCCGGAGCAATGATGTACTTCTTTACTCCGTCTTCGTATTCTACGAGAGCGATGCGGGCGCTGCGGTTGGGATCGTACTCGATAGTACGGACAGTCGCGGTGCACTCATCCTTGGTGCGGCGGAAGTCGATGACGCGGTACATTCTCTTGTGACCGCCACCGATGTAACGCACGGTCATCTGACCGGTGTTGTTACGACCGCCTGTGCTCTTGAGGGGCTCAAGAAGCGCCTTGTGGGGCTTCCTGGTGGTAATCTCACTGAAGGAGCTGATAGCTTTGTTCCTCTGACCGGGAGTTACCGGTTTGAATTTCTTGATTGCCATATTCTGTCCCTCCTATTATATATTAGCGTAGAAGTCAATCTTGTCCTCTCCCTGAAGGGTGATGTACGCCTTCTTGAAGTGGTTCATGCGTCCGCGAAGGAGACCGGCCTTGGTGTAGCGGCTCTTGCGCTTGCCATGATAATTGACAGTGTTAACTTCGGCGACGGTAACGCCATATGCGCTCTCCACCGCCTCCTTTATCTGAAGCTTGTTGGCATTGCGGTCCACCACAAAGCCGTAACGGTTCAACTTTTCGCCCTGAGCCGTCAGCTTCTCTGTTACTATTGGCTTAATTAAAATTCCCATCGCTCTGAATTATTTTTTCCTTTCGGCGAGAATGTCCTGAACTCCGTCCACAAGCACCAGAGAATTTGCATTCATGATGGCGTAAGTGTTGATTTCGTCCACGGTGATGACATTCACCTCGGGAAGGTTACGGGATGAAAGATAAATGTTGTCGGAGTTCTGAGGGAGCACCACGAGAACCTTGCGGCTGCCTGCCTTGAGGTTTGCGATGATCTGTGCGAATTCCTTGGTCTTGGGAGCGTCCATGGCGAAGGGCTCTACGAGGGTGATCGCCTTGTCTGCAGCCTTGTAAGAGAGGGCAGAGCAACGGGCGAGGGATTTCACCTTCTTGTTGAGCTTGCCGCCGTAGAAACGGGGAACGGGACCGAATACGCGGCCGCCGCCTACGAAAATGTTAGCCTTGAGGGAGCCGTGACGTGCACCGCCGCCGCCCTTCTGGCGTCCGAGTTTCTTTGTGCTGTGAGCAATCTCGCTGCGGTCTTTCGTCTTGGCATTGCCCTGACGCTGATGGGCGAGATACTGGACCACATCAAGCCAGATAGCGTGGTCGTTAGGCTGGATTCCGAATACGGCCTCGCTGAGTTCGGCCTTCTTTCCGGAGTCTGTTCCATCTATTTTATAAACGGGAAGTTTCATAACGCTACGCCTCCAAAATTAAATAAGAACCCTTGGCTCCGGGTACGGAACCTTTGACGATAAGAAGATTGTTCTCAGGGATCACCTTGATGACCTGAAGGTTGAACACCTTCACGCGCTCATTGCCCATGTGACCTGCCATACGCATTCCGGGGAATACGCGGGACGGCCATGAGGATGCGCCCATTGAACCGGGGTGACGCAGACGGTTGTGCTGGCCATGGGTCTGTCCGCCTACACCGGCGAAGCCATGACGTTTCACAACACCCTGGAAACCCTTACCTTTGGATGTGCCGACGACATCTACGAAACCGACCTCTTCAGTGAAGATATCGGCGATCGTGAGGGTGTCGCCAAGCTTGAGTTCTCCCGCGAAGTCCGCCTCAAATTCGACGAGCTTGCGCCTGGGAGTGGTCCCTGCCTTTGCGAAGTGGCCCTGGAGAGCCTTGCTGGCGTGCTTTTCTGTGGTTTCGTCATAGGCAAGCTGTACGGCGGCATAACCATCTTTTTCTACCGTACGAATTTGCGTAACAACACACGGCCCAGCCTCGATAACAGTGCATGGAAGATTTTTTCCATCAGCACTGAAAACGGAAGTCATTCCGATTTTTTTTCCAATTAATCCAGGCATTGGTTTGTTAATTAATTGTTAATAAATACTTTACAAAATTACCCCTTTTTTAGGGGCTGCAAAAATACGAATAATTTTTTGAATTACAAGCAGTTGGGACACAAAATTTCCGGGCCTAACGCAGAAGGAGCCCGGCTATGCGCACATAATTGCACACGGCATCCTCCATGTCCCGGATGAGGATCTGCTCGTCGTCGCGATGGGCATGGCGGATGCTGCCGGGACCCATGATCATCTTGTGCTCGAAGCCGGTGAGGTGAGGGGCGTCGCTTCCGAAGGCCACCGGCGCAGTCTCGAAACCGTCCAGGGTGAAGTATTCGGCAGGTGCATCTCCGCCGATCGCAGTCACGGCAAGGCCGGGCACCTGCAACCGTGCAGGACAGGCGGACACAAAAGCGTCGCTTGCAAAGGTTGTTCGGAAATAGAGCCTGCAGCGCAGTTCCGGGCTGAGGACATTCTGGGGGTTGTCGGAAACGAGCCTGCCGATGTTCCAGGTGGTATCGCCCAAGACCGGATCTTTCGGGAACTCCACGGCGCGCAGCGCATTCACGAAATCCACGAAAGCATCGACCGCGCTGCGGCCATACTGGGGATAACCCGAATGGAAGGCTTCACCGGTGAAGCGGAGTTCGAAGGCTTTGGTCCCTTTGCTGGCGCTCACCATCTTGTTTTCCGTAGGTTCCCCTATCACTAGATACGGAGCCCTGAACCCCGTTTTGCTGAATGCCTTGGCACCCCAGCTTCCGGTTTCCTCGCCGGTGAGAAGCAGCAGGCCAAAACCTTCCAAACCGTTGGCTTCCAACTGTTTGCAGGCGGTGTACATGGAGATGGCCTGCCCTTTGGCATCGCAGGCCCCGCGACCGTAAATGACATCGTCCGGAGTTTCTCCCTGAATTGTGGGGGCGATGTACGGAGGGACCGTGTCTTGATGCGTACAGAAAACGAGTCTGGGCGTTCCCCAGCTCAGAAGCAGGTTCTCGGTGCCGTCACCAACCGGGAAAGATTCCATCACAGGCGCGGACAGCTCGCACTTCAGCAGAGCCGTGAGTTCCTGTTCCTGTCCCGATGTGGAATCCACCGAGAGGATTTTCCTGAAAAGTTGAAGATCGACCGACATTCCCGTACGCGTTTCAAACAACGCAAAGGTAGTAAAAATCTACATATACAATGGGATGAAGGCGTTAGGCAGGAATTCTATGCTTGTGTTTTCCCTGTCCAGCACCACGCTCACAACGTCGAAAAACACCTCGCAGCCCTGTAGGGCACGCCGGGAGGGATCTTTGCCGTGAAGATAAATCTGCGCTGCCTTGACTAGGGTACGCATCTTGGCGGAACGCACATTTTCCTCCGGGGAAGCCGCCAGCGGAGCCACCCTGGTCTTCACCTCCACAAAATGCAGTCCGGAGGCATCCAGGGCTATGACATCCACTTCGGTATGGCCTCCCCGCCAGTTGCGCTCAAGTATCTGCATGCCCCGGGATTCCAGGAAATCGCAGGCTTCCTGCTCTCCCGCCGCCCCGACTGCTTTCCGGCCGGCAATCTTTTCTGCGAAATTTCGGGAAACCATCGCCTTTTATTTATAATCCGCGTATTCCGGCATGGAGATTTCCGAAAGGGTATCCTGGATGGATTTTCCGTCGCGGGGGCATACTACAAGCACGTCCCCCGTGTCTATGACCATGAAATTGTCCAGTCCGCAGATTACCGTAAGCTTTCCTTTTGGAGTGGAGAACAGAATGTTGCCATGGCTGTCCCTGACCATGGAAGCGCCACGGAAGAGTTCGGCATTCCCGGCGCTGTTGTGGCGTGACACATAGCTATAGAGAGAATCCCAGGTGCCAAGGTCGTCCCATTCGAACTTTACGGGAAGCACCCAGACATTGTCGGACTTCTCCATAAGGGCGTAGTCGATGGAATTGCGTGGACTGTCGGCGTAAGCCCTCTCCACGAAACTGGCCTCCTGGGGCGTTCCAAGGGCTTTGTCCCAGCCTCTCCACACCCGAGAGATTTCAGGGGCGTATTTCTGGATCTCGGAACGGATCACAGCCGCCTTCCATACGAAGATACCGCTATTCCAGAGGAATTCACCGCTCTCGACGAACACCTTGGCCAGTTCCTGGTCCGGTTTTTCCGTGAAGGTTTTCACTTTCACCGGCTTCCCTTCGCCGCATGCTTCCTTGCCCCCGGTTACCTGGATGTACCCGAAATTGGTGTCCGGCCTCGACGGAACGACGCCGAGGGTAAGGAGGACCTCGTTCTGCGCGGCATATTCAAGCGCGTTCTTTATGGATTTTTCAAAAAGGAGCCTGTCGCCGATATGGTGGTCGGACGGCGTTACCAGCATCAGTGCATCGGGGTCCCTCAGCAGAAGCACCCGCGCCGCCAGGGAGATGGAAGGTGCCGTGCTGCGCCCGTAGGGCTCGAGGATAAGATTCTCCTCGCGAAGGGAAGGCAGCTGGGCCAGCACCTGGTCCCTGTATTTCGCAAGGCTCACTACCAGGATGTTTTCCTGCGGGAATAACCTGGACATTCTGGCCCATGTGCTTTTCAGGAAGGATCTTCCCGAGCCCGCAGGATCCAGAAACTGTTTCGGGCGGTCTTCGCGGCTCACCGGCCAGAAACGGGAACCGATTCCTCCGGCCAGGATTACGCAATAATTGTGGTTAGTCATAGTTTCAGTGTATATCGTTATCAGTCAAAAGTCACGATTGTAACCCCGCTGCCTCCGTGGCGGATATCTTCATCGGCCACGCTGCCCACTCCGGGCACGGTACGAAGGTATTTCTGAATCTCTTCATGCAGCACCCCGGTGCCCTTTCCGTGGATAATGCGCACGGAGGGCATCCCCAGCATCTGGGCATCGTCTATATACCGCACCACGGCGTCAAGGGCGTCCTGAAGGCGCTCCCCGCGAAGGTCGATTTCCGGTTTGAAGCGGAGTTTCCGTTCCGACAGCCCTGCATCGTAGCGCTGGCGGGGGCGTTCGAAACTTCGCCTGGAAACCTCCCTGTACTCGGATGCGGAGATCCTTTCCGCCGCATCTGCCGGCATGGTGCTGCTTATATTCCCTATTATCACGGTGATGGTTTTGGAGCTGGCCTTGGACACTTCCCCCACCATTCCGCTGCTTTTCACCAGCACTTTTTCTCCCACCTTGAGCGGCTCCGATTTTGGGGCCTCAGGCATAGTTGGAGCCTGTTTTTCTCCCCCTTTACGGGCCTGTTTCTTCTCCAGTTTTTCCAGCTTCCTTTCTATGTACTCATCCCTGGTTTTCTTCTGGGCGATGGCTCCGAGGAAGCCTTGCAGCTCGGCACGGACCTCTTTGGTACGGCCTTTTTCCGCCTGGCTTTCCTTGATCTCGCGGATGGTCTTCTCCACCTGTTTTCCGGCCCCCTTTACTATATCCTCGGCTTCGCGCTTGGCGTTTTCGATGATATCTTTTTTCTGGGAGCGCACCTCTTCGAGAAGAGTCCTGTATTCTTCGGTGAGCGACTCGAGTTCCCGGTCCGTATGTTTGACCTTCTGGAGTTTTTCGTCCAGGGCCTTGCGCCTGCGGACTATCTTCCTGAGATTCCTTTCAATGCCCACATACTCCTCTCCTGCACGGGCTTCGGCGTCTTTTACTATCGCCTCGGGCAAACCCATCTTGCGCGCAAGCTCGAATGCAAAGGAGTTTCCAGGAAGCCCGGTCTCAAGCTGGAAGAGAGGTTCTATGCGGGCTGCATCGAACATCATGGCGCCGTTTATCACGCCTGTCTGCGCCCCGGAGGCATAGAGTTTCAGATTGGTGTAGTGCGTGGTAATCACGCCATAGCAGCCTCTTTTGTCTATTTCCGAGAGTATCGCTTCCGCTATGGCCCCGCCGGCTGCCGGTTCTGTCCCGGAGCCGAACTCGTCAATGAGCACCATGGTGCGTGAATCCGCTTCCGAAAGCATCTGCCGCATGTCGGAAAGGAATCCGGAGTAGGTGCTGAGGTCGCTTTCAAGGTTCTGGTCGTCCCCTATGCTCACGCAGATGCGGTCGAACACGGGCAGTTCGCTGGTTTCGGAGGTGGGCACCAGCATTCCCCACTGGAACATGTACTGCAGCAGTCCGGCGGTTTTAAGGCAGACGGACTTGCCCCCGGCGTTGGGTCCCGAGATAAGAAGTATATGTTTTTCCGGGGAGAGCGAAAGGGTCAGCGGGACGATTTCCTTCCCTTCCTTCGCCAGCGCAGCCTCCAACAGAGGGTGTCTGGCCTTGCGAAGACGAAGGTTCCCGTCTTCGGAAACTATCGGCATGCCCGCGCGGTAGGAAAGGGCGGTGCGGGCCTTGGCCATGATGAAATCGATTTCCCCCGCAAACTGGGCGCTAAGTATTATTTCAGGAAGATACGGACGAAGGAATTCGCTGAATTCCAAAAGGATACGCTCTATTTCGCGGGTCTCTGCAAAACGCAGCCCGGCAAGGTCGTTTTCCAGTTCGATGACCTCGGCAGGCTCTATGAAAAAGGTTTTCCCGGTAGCGGATTCCCCATATACATATCCGGAAACCTTTCTCTTGAACGCGGCCGCCACCGGAACCAGGTATTTGCCTTCACGCACCACCACCTGGGCATCTGCGTCCGCAGCCCCTTCAGCCTGGGCCCTGGCAAGTACCGCAGCCGCCTTTTTCGCGATGCTGCCCTCTTTCGAGCGCATGTCCCTGCGGATGGAGAAAAGCTCATCGGACGCCGAATCGCGCACCTCGCCGTACTTGTCAAGGATGTTTTCTATGCGGCGGAGGACTTCCGGATACACGGTGACGCGGGACGCCATCTTTTTCAGCTTGGGATAGACACCGTCTTTAACGCTGGCGAAAAATGCGGTGATCTTCCTGATTGTATCCAGATGGGTTTTAAGCTTGCCGAGCGACAGCACGTCTATCCTGCTTCCATCATCTTCAAGCAATTCGAGAAAAGGCAGGGCATCCACAAAGCCGGATGTGGGAAAACTGTCTTCGAACATGCAGATAAGGCGCATTTCGTCGGTCAGCTGCAGGCGGAGACGTATCTGGGCAGGGTTGGTGCAGAAACTCTCGTTCTCGACACGTGCGGCGGCATAGTCGGTGCAGCAACGCTCCGTTATTGCCCGGCGAACCCTGTCGAAGCCAAGTTTTTCTTCTGTTCTTGCGAGATTTCCGTCCATTACAACTGCCTGTTATCAGTGCCGCTCTCCTGTTTCGAAGTTATGCAGGCCGCAAGTTCCGCAATGTTGGCGATGGGCCGAATGGCACCGTCCCGCACGAACGAGATCTCGCCTCTCTGCTCGCTCACCACTATTACATCCGCATCGCTGCGTTCGCTGATGCCAACGGCCGATTTGTGCCTCATCCCGTAACGGGCGGGGAGGTCTCCGCGCTCGGTTATCGGCAGGGTGCAGCGGGCTGCGATTATGCGGTTGGAACCTATTATCATCGCCCCGTCGTGAAGCGGGGAATTCTTGAAGAAAATGTTCTCTATCAGCCTCTCCTTGATGTCGGCATCCAGACGGTCGCCGTTGTCCACTATGTTCTGGAGGTCATCCTTGCGCAGCAGAACTATCAGCGCGCCCGTCTTGCTTTCAGCCATCTGCTTGCAGGCCTCACAAATTTCCTTTACCGACTCTTTGCCAAGAGACGCTGTCTCCCTGCCGAGAATGCGGTTGAAGAAGTTTTTCTCGTTGCGGCTCAGCCATGTGCTCCGGCCGATCCGGCTCAGGAACTGGCGTATTTCCGGCTGGAAAATCACTATGAGGGCAATGGCGCCCACGTCGATGATGGTGTCCATGAGGCTGGACAGGAGCTTCATGTTCAAGGCCACGGCAAGCACCCTGACAAGTATCAGCAGAAGTATTGCCGTAAAGATGTAGATGGCGCTGCTGCCCCTCAGCCAGCGGAATACCACATAAAGGATCATCGCCACCACGACGATGTCCAGAACATCTATAAACGACAGGCGCAGAAAGCCCAGAACTCCCAGAATCATAGTCATAGTTCTACAAATATAAGAAAAAAGCGGAAGTTAGAGCAAGCCTTTGCGGAGGAGAAGCTGGGCTATCTGGACGGCGTTGGTGGCGGCTCCCTTGCGGATGTTGTCGCTGACGCACCAGAAGTTGAAGGTGTTCGGCTGGGAAAAATCCCTGCGGATACGGCCGACGAAGACTTCGTCCCTGCCCCAGGCATAGAGCGGCATGGGGTACTCGTTTGCCGCCGGATTGTCCTGAACAACAACACCCGGTTCGGAAGCCATCAGGGCACGGATTTCATCCAATTCAAAGGGCTTCTCCACCTCGACGTTTATGCTCTCGGAATGACCTCCCTGCACCGGCACGCGCACTGTGGTGGCGGTGACGGCGATGCTCTCGTCCCGCAGTATCTTCTTGGTTTCGTTGACCATCTTCATCTCTTCCTTGGTGTAGCCGTTGTCCAGGAAATTGTCGATGTGCGGAAGGATGTTCTGGTCGATGGGATATGGGTACACAGCCTGATATTCACCCCATTTCGCCCCGGCGCGTTCGGTGTTCATCTGGGCGATGGCCTTATAGCCGGTGCCGGTGACACTCTGGTAAGTGGATACTACTATTCTCTTTATTTTCAGCGCTTTGTGAATCGGAGCGAGGGGGAGCACCATCTGAATGGTGGAACAGTTCGGGTTGGCGATTATATAGTCTTCCGGGGCCAGGACGTCGCCGTTGATCTCAGGAACCACGAGTTTCTTGGTCGGGTCCATCCTCCAGAAGGAGGAATTGTCCACGACCCGGCATCCGACCTCAGCGAAGCGTGGTGCAAGCGCCTCGGACACAGAGCCGCCCGCACTGAAAAGAGCCAGCGCCGGCTTCGCGGCAATCGCTTCTTCCGCGCTCACCACAGTCCAGTCGCGTCCTGCGAAACGGACCGTGCGGCCAAGCGACTTTTCGGAAGCCACCGGCAAGAGTTCGCTAACGGGGAATTTCCTTTCCTCCAGCACCTGGAGCATTCTCGTGCCGACGAGTCCCGTGGCACCAACAAGAGCTATCTTCATCGTAAAATATCGTTTAACACACTGGCCGCTGCAATTTTCGCACCTTCTCCGGGGCCTTGTATCAAAAGCGGATAGGGGTGATATACGCTGCGGATGATTATGGCGTTTTCGGTCCCCTTGAGCCAGTAGGCCGGGTGTTCGCGACCTACATTCTGCACACGGATAACGGCCTTGTAGCCATGTGGCGCCGCCTCATCCTTCGTCAGCGAAGCCACGAAGCGCTGCCTCTGCCCGGCGGCATCGGCCGCATCTTCCTTTGCCCTGAATTCCGGCTCCGCAGCCTCAAGTTTCCGATAGAAATCTTCCAAGGGAATGCCGAAATACTCCGGCCCTATCAGGGAATCCAGCTCCACGTCCTCTTCCTCCAGGGGAACTCCGGCTTCGCGGGCCAGTATCAGCAGCTTGCGAAGAGCCTCCCGCCCGCTGAGATCTTCCCGGGGATCCGCCTCGGTAAGGCCTTCCGCCTGAGCTTTCCTCACTATGCCGGCGAAACTGTCCGGGGTAAGTGTGTATTCCGTAAGGATCCTGTTCAGGGTGCAGCTTACGACTGCTTCTATCGAGATAAGTTCATCTCCCGTATTGGCCCCTGCAGCAATGCTTTCCAGCACGGGAAGGGCGGAGCCGACGGTGGTTTCATAGCGCAGGAACACCCCGTTCTCCTGCGCCGCCGCATGCAGTGCGGAGTAATCCACGAAGGGAACGGAAAAAGCTCGCCTGTTGGAACTGACTATATTGACGCCGCTGCGCAGCAAGGGCAGATAATGGCGGAAAATGTCCGTACTCGAAGTCACATCTACAAAAACGCTTCTCCGGGGCGCGGTGCCGGCTACGACATCGAAGAAAGCCCCTCCTGCGGCCGGCAGACCTTTTTCCAGCAGTGCCGGGATGTCGGAAGGATCGATCCCTTCCGGCAAAATGACATAATGCCTGCTGTCGGAAATGCCGGCAATCCTGAGAATCCGGCCTGTCCTTTGAGCGAGGCTGGCGGAAGTCTGGGACAGAATCTCGGCGAAAGCCTTGCCAACAGCACCGTATCCTGCTATATATAAATCTGTTACCGTCTGCGAAGTCTGTTCGAAAAATTCCCGGTGGATGGCAGCGAGCGCCTGTCCTGCCACCGCAAGCCGGACGCTTGCATAGACATTTGTTCCGTCCGAAGAGAGGCCGAGAGTGCGGATGCCCGCTTTTTTAAAGCAGTCTTCCACCCTGCCGCAGGCGCTCTCTCCCGCGATCGGCCCGTCGGCCACGAGGCAAATAAGGGACTCTCCCTTGAGACCGTCGTCGATACTGGTGACGCCCATCCATTCTCCCGTCTCCTTCCCAGACACCGAGCACACCGTAGTTCCGGGGTGAGAGGGCTCGAAGGTATTGAGTATATGTATGGGGATATCCGCATCCCGCGCCGGTATCACGGTAGGGGCGTAAAGCACTTTCGCCCCATGTTCGGCCATGTCGGCAGCGGCCTGCCAGCTCATTTCCGGGATGGTGCGGGCCGCCGGCACGAGTTTGGGGTTTGCCGTCATTATGCCAGGGACATCGGTCCATATTTCAAGCCGGGACGCCTTGGACGCGGCAGCATAGAGGGCGGCGCTGAGGTCGGAACCGCCACGCCCCAGAGTCGTGCGCTTGCCGTCATATTCGCTTGCTATGAAGCCTGGCGCCACAAAGACACGGACGGATGGTTCAAGCGCCACCGCCGCTGATATATTATTGTATGTCAGCTCTTTATTATCCTTTATGACCAGGATTCTGGAATCCAGCCATTTGGTGGAAACAGCTTCGCAGGCGAGTTTGCGGGCAATGATCTTCGTGGAAAAGAGTTCACCGAAAGTCACGCACTCGTCGGCCGGGGCTTTGCGCAGTTCTTCGAAAAGCGCATCATTTTCGGCAAATGCGGATTCCCGTTCCGCTCCGGTGAAGAGGCGGACTATTATCCGGCGATGCCGCTCCCGCAACGATTCGATGAGGGTGTCGCGGACAGCACCTTCGCTGCGGCCTATCTCCAACAAGGCGTCGGTGCAGCCTGAGATGGCAGAGCATACAAGAATAACCCTGTCCCGCATGGCCGCTTTCGCGACAATGTCCAGAACCCGTGATATGTTTGTGGCGTCCGCTACGGAACTGCCTCCGAATTTCAGAACCTGCATAACGCACAAAAATACTAAAATCTGCGGGATAATGAGAGAAAAACGCCGATGGTCACAATATTAACAATAATCCGCGTGATGTGATGCCATATTCGTACGGAATCGTGCCATTTTCGTGAATAATTAGTAACTTAGCAAGGTTTAATCGATTTAATAACAATTATGAAGCGACTTCTTACCATTTTTGTCATTGCGGTCCTGGCGATTCTTTCCTTCTCCTGCAAAAAAGAGAAAATCAACAGTCATGAACCCATTGTGTACATCAACGAGATAAAGGTCGATGCGAATTACTCCCTCTCCCTCGGCTCTTCCACCGGATTCCTGCCAGTGAGCGTGAATCCTTCCAAGGCTTCCCTGAAAAAGAATGCGTCGGTTAGCTGCAATCCGGACGACGTCATCAGGTGCCATCTTACGGACAAGGGGGTTGAGATCGACCCCAAGAAGGTCGGCACTACAACGCTGACCATCACTTCCAAGGCCGATGAGGAAGTCACCGCCTCCTGCCTGGTCACCGTGACGCCGGCCCCGCTGGCGCCCAAGTCCATAGAGATTGTGAAAGAGGATTCTCATTTCCAGGACGGTGCTCTCACAATGGTCGCGGGCGAGACTTTCCAGCTCAGCGCAAAGATAAAGAACGTCAATGACGCCGTTACATCCGAATACGGCGTAGTGTGGTCCGTGGAAGAAGGAGGAAAATACATCAACCTGAATACCGGCACCGGAGAAGTCGAAGCAAAGCCGCTTGGCGGCGCATCCAATCCCACCATCAAGGTGAAAGCGTCCGTCGAGGGCCATTCTGCCATATATGACATAGTTACGGTAAAGATCCTCAATGCTCCCACTTCCATGGCAATCACCGTCGGCACCAGCCTGTACGCCTTCAACCCTCAGCACGAACTGATTGTGAAAGTGGGCGTGGAAGGCTACCTTTATGCAGGATTCCAGCCCAGCGGCTCCCTCTCGGTCATAAATGTCGAGGTGAGCGATCCTTCGGTTCTCAAAGTAACCCTTGATGGCGAGAAGATTACATACAAGGGTCTGAAGGTCGGAAAGACGGCGAACAGTGCGCCATATCCGGTGAAACTGACCATCTCTTCCCAGTACAATCCGAATCTGAAGGATGAGATCAATGTCTATGTTGCGAACTACGACCATAGGGACCTCAAGGCCGGAGACTGGGTTTACTATTGTTCCACCAACGGCAAGTTCATTTCAAAGGACAGCGGACGCCGCTATGACGGCTTCCCCCTGACTTATGTCAACGATGACGACACCCGCACCACCGAACCAATGCCATTCCCCGGCAACACCGTTACAAGTGGCGGTAATACTTACAAATATATTGGGGTGGTGGCCAGTACCGGTGGAATGAGTGATAGCGACTTCATGAACTGCAGCCACCTGAGCAGGTGCAGGGACGGCAGCAACGCAACCGGCCTGTATGGGCTCAAGGATTTCAGAAAGAGCGATCTTCCCGGTATAAACAATTCATCGACTCAACACGCTCTTGTGATAAGGAAAAGCCAGAGTGCGAAAGACGTCTGGCAGGCAAAGACCGAGTGCATAGCAACCACCACTGCGAAAAAGGACGGACTTTACCAGTACCAGCTTACGGGAGAGTCCGGACATTTCGCTTTCAGTTCTGAAATGGCGACAAAACTGACAAACAAGTGGAAAGCGGAATATGAACAGACAGGCGCTTCGAACCCTCCTACATGCAACTATCCAAGCAGCGGATTCGTTTCCTTCCTTCTGCAGAAGTTCTATAACAACCACCTGAATGATAACGGCTATCGCGTCATCCCCGTCTATTATATAGAACAGGAATGCACCGACGTCCCGCAGCTTGCTCTCCCTCTGAGCGGAAAGTCAACCGGTTGGTTTGTACCCGGAAACAATGAACTCAGTGCGATAGTCTTGAATGCAGGATATCTCAATCCTACCCTCCTTAAGTCCGGCTACCAATCAATCAGCGACAGTGATCATTTCTGGACCACACTGGAAACCGAAGCAACTGAAGCAAAAACATTCTGCATGGATATAGGCAGCCTTTATAAGACTCGGGACAAGAGTTCATTCCAGGCTAAGATCTTACCAGTACTCTATCTTTAATATGAAAGTCATCATCAGCGGATACGGCCGGATGGGCCATATGGTCGAGGCTTCCCTCAAGGCGCGCGGCATCGAGCCCGTGGCCTGCAGCGAAGACATATGCAGCACGGATCCTGCCGTTGCGAAGGAATGCGTGTGCATTGATTTCACCCAGCCTGATGCCTTCAGGGCCAACTACCCCTTCATCGCGGCCAATTTCAAGGCGGCGGTAATCGGGACTACCGGGTGGAACGACATTAAGAATCTTGTGATCGCCGAGTTCGAGAAGCATGGTACGCCCATGATTTACGCCTCGAATTTTTCAATCGGCGTGAACGCCCTTTTCGCCGCGCTTCAAAAAGCGTCGGCCGTCCTCGCCGGGCACGGTTACACCCCGCATATTACCGAAACGCATCATATCCATAAACTGGACGCCCCATCCGGCACGGCGAAGAGTCTGGCGGAACTGGTGGAGGCATCTTTCGGCTGCAAGGTGGACATCACCTCCATCCGCGAAGGCGAAGTGGCGGGTATTCATACCGTGGAATTCCTCTCGAAGGCGGATAAACTGACATTTACCCACGAGGCCTTCTCCCGCGAAGGCTTTGCCGAAGGCGCCGTAGCCGCCGCTTTCCTCACCGAAACCCACCCCGGCGTCCATGAATTCAAAGAATTGCTTTAACAAAGGACAGTTATGAAGGATTACCCCATACTGAAAGGCTGCGGCACAGCGCTATTCACGCCCTTCAAGAAGGACGGAAGCGTGGATTACGACACTTTCGCCGCAAATATCGACCGCCAGGTAGAAGCCGGCATCCATTTCCTGGTGCCCCTCGGAACCACGGGTGAGACTCCCGCTTTGAGCACGGAGGAAAGGATTGAGATACTGAAGATTGCAAAGGCGCATTCGAAAGGCAGGCCGGTCGTGGTTGGCGGAGGCACCAACAATGTGCCGGAAACCCTTGCCGCGATGCAGGCGCTGGAGCCCTTCGGGCCGGACGTCTTCCTCATCGTGGTGCCCTACTACAACAAGCCTCCGCAGGAAGGTATCTACCAGTATTTCAAGGCAGTGGCTGCATCTACCCGCAAGCCCATCCTTATATATAATGTCCCCGGCCGCACCGGCAGCAACATTGAGGCGGCGACTGCTCTCCGACTGGCAAAGGACATCCCCAATATCATCGGCATCAAGGAAGCCAGCAGCAGGCGGGAGCAGATTCTGGCCGATATCGACGGCGCCCCGGAAGGCTTCAGCGTGCTCAGCGGCAACGACGATGAAACGGCCCCTCTCATGAAGGCGGGTGCCAGCGGAGTGATCAGCGTGGCCTCCAACGTGGCCCCGAAGCAGATGGTGCAGCTCACGGAAGCCTTTCTGGCAAAGGATTTTGCAAAAGCCGATGCGATAGATGCGAGCCTCAAGGATCTCTATAAAAATCTCTTTATCGAGAGCAACCCCATCCCGGGGAAGGCCGCCATGGCGCAGCTTGGACTGATGCAGAATGTCCTCCGCCTGCCGTTGGTCCCGGCATCCGCAGAAACTGAAAATCTTATCGCCGGCACACTCAAAGGGCTGGAATTATAAATAAAATATTATGGCAGAAATAGATATCAAACGCTTCAACGAAGTGATGGACGCCCTGGAGAAGGGAGAAATCCGAGTGGCCGAGAAGGGTCCCGACGGACAGTGGAAAGTGAATATGTGGATCAAGGAGGTAATCCTTGCCGGATTCCGGCTCGGAGCCATCAAGGATATGAGCCAGGGGCAGTTCTCCTATTTCGACAAGGACACCTATCCCGCACGCAAATTCAGCGCCGGAGACGGTGTGCGCATCGTTCCCGGAGGAAGCAGCATCCGGCGCGGAGCATATCTCGCCCCGGGAAGCGTGGTAATGCCCCCTGCCTACGTGAACGTGGGCGCTTACGTGGACAGCGGCACCATGGTCGATTCTCACGTCACCATCGGTTCCTGCGCCCAGGTGGGCAAAAACATCCACATTTCCGCCTCAACCCAGATCGGCGGTGTGCTTGAACCTGTGGTCGCTCTGCCTACCATCATCGAAGACGGCGCGTTCGTGGGCGGCAACTGCGGCATCTACGAAGGTACAATAGTCCAGGAAGGCGCTGTCATCGCCAGCGGCGTGGTCATCACCTCCAGCACTGCAATCTTCGACGCCACTACCGGCGAATTCATCCGCCGCAACGCCGACGGCCGCATAGTAGTACCCCGCGGCGCCGTGGTCGTAAGCGGTAGCAAACCGGTGAGCAAAGGCCCCGCAGCCGGTTCCGGAGTGCACCTGTATTGCCCCGTGATAGTGAAATACCGTGACGAGAAGACAGCGGGCAGCGTGCATCTGGAAGATATGCTGCGATGATTGACCGCCTGTTCCGCAAAGAATACCGGCCCCTGTGCATCTATGCACTCCATTATCTTGGCGACACTTCGGATTCCGAAGATGTCGTAAGCGATGCTTTCGGCAAGCTTTGGGATAAAATTTCTTCTGAAGGTACCCCGGCCAACCCGCGCGCCTGGCTGTACACCTGTGTACGAAACGCCTGCGTTGACATCTTGAGAGAACGCGGGCACGAAACGTTGCTGCCGAGCGACCTTGAAGGCAGAATCAGCGACGAGGAGGCGATTGACCGAAGTGCCATAGAGGCAAGGCTCTGGACGGCCATCGAGCGGATGCCGGAGAAACGCCGTCAGATATTCCTGATGGCAAAACGGGACGGGATGAGTTATGACGAGATTGCGGCAGAACTTGGAATTTCGGCAAACACAGTGCGAAATCATGTCGAGAACGCATTCACCTCTTTAAGGGAATCCCGTAAAGAAATCCTCAATTTCGTATTTTTCTTTTAGTACTTTTTGATCTTTCTCCGTCATACTTGAAAAAAGACTGAAAATGGAAAAGCGTTTATTGGATTTTGTGAGCAGGCATTATAAGGCGGGGATCTTCAATCCCGCCGAGGCGCTGCAGGCGTTCCGCCGCTCGCACGGATACAATCCATGGAGAAGGATCAGTTGGGGCATTGCCGCTGTCGCAGCAGCCCTGATTACAGGAGTTTTTCTCTTCGACGGATGGAAGAATTCCTGGACGGAATACGTGGCCGATGCCGCTCTCACGGAAGTTGTCCTGCCAGACGGAAGCATCGCAAAACTAGGCCCAGGTGCGTCCCTAAGGTTGCAGAAGCACCGCAATTCGAGAGCGGTTCAAAGTAAAGGCCGCATATGGTTCGAAGTCCGCAAGGACAGCCTTGCCCCCTTCACGGTTGACATGGACGGCAGAGCCGCCATAACGGTTCTTGGTACAAAATTCCTGGCCGATGCAGGAGACGAAACCAGGGTGGATCTGTTTGAAGGGCGGGTGCTGTTTTGCGGCGCCGGCGAAGAAAGCGGGATAATCCTGACAGCCGGACAGGCAGCGCATATCGAAGGAGGCGCCCCGGTTTATGATGACGCCTTCTCGGCCGACACCGAATTGTGGCGCAGCGGACGGTTCCATTTCGACGGCACGGCCCTGGAGGAAGTTCTCGCGAAGCTTGAAAGTTTTTATGGGGAGAGCCTCTCCTGCGCGGATGCCAAGGACAGATCTCTCAGCGGAAGGTTCAAAGCCGGGAGGCTTGACGACCTGATCGCAGCTATAGAAGAAGCGTTGGATGTGAAGATAGAGAAGGGAGAGTAATGATGAAGAGGTTTTTGATTCTTCTGGCACTGCTTGCAGCGCCTGCCACATTGTCGGCGCAAATCAGCATTAAAGAAAGGGCCGATGACATATCGGAACGCTTCGGGGTGGATTTCATCTATGATTCGTCATTGCCTGTGGACAGGCCCTACGAAGGGCCCCGGGAAATGGCTCCTGCGCTTGAAAACAATCTTGACGCCCTCGTACAGGGCAGCGGAATGGCGTGGAGCCGCAGGAGGGGATATATCGTCCTCAAGATGGCCGCCGCAAGGCGATACACTATAAAAGGCTTCGTGACCGATGCGGTCTCTTCGGAATCCGTGATCGCCGCCGGCGTTGTAAGCGGGAAGGAAGGCACCGTGAGCAATGAATTCGGATTCTATTCCCTGAGCCTCAGGGAAGGCCGGCACGAGCTTGTCTATTCAGCCATCGGATACGCCGCACGGACCGTCAGCCTCAACTTGGACAGGGATACCGTCATCAACATAAGCCTGAAATCGGACGCAGTCCTTTCCGCCGCCGTCATATCGGCCAGGTCGGAAAGCGGAATCCACGCAACCAGAGGGGGTTCCATCGAACTTCCAATAGGTATAATCGGCAGCACTCCGGCTATCGGCAGCGAACCGGATATTCTGAAAACGCTCCAGCTTCTGCCCGGCGTGCAGGGAGGTTATGACGGATTCTCCGGAATATATGTGCGAGGCGGTGGCGAGGATGAGAATCTGATGCTCCTGGACGGAATCCCAGTCTATAATGCAAGCCATATGTTCGGCATTTTTTCGGTTTTCTCTCCGGAAGCCGTGAAGAAGGTCACCCTCTATAAAAGCGACTTCCCGGCGCGCTACGGCGGCAGGACCTCCTCCATAGTAGATGTCCGCACCGCCGACGGCGATATGCATAAAACGCACGGAAGCGTCACCGTTGGACTTCTTGCGGACAAACTGCATCTGGAAGGACCGATAGTGGATGGAAAAACATCGTACAGCGTGAGTGGAAGGGTTCTGCATACATTCCTGATGGGGCCCGTCCTGAAAGCTTTGGAAACTCCGAAAAACTACTGGTTCTACGACCTCAACGCCAAGTTGAACCATCGTTTCTCGGACAGGGACAGGCTGTATTTCGGCTTTTACAACGGCAGGGATTTCTTTAAAAATGACGATTACCAGCACGAGTCCGACTACAGAAGTGATTTCTATATGAGGACACAGTGGGGCAACACGCTTACATCCCTCAGATGGAACCACCTGTTCGGGGACAGGATATTTGCGAATTTCACCCTGGCCACCAACAACTACAGAAGCAGGGTAAATACGAACTATATCTTCGAAGATTACGATTATAAGTCCAAGACCTCGGTCAAGGATTATATGGGCACCGGACTTGACGATTACTCCGCGAAGGCGGATTTCGACTGGCATCCCGTCCCGGCACACACCGTGCGCTTCGGAGCGGCATATACACGTCACATTTTCAAGCCGCAGACCAGCATGACAGAGGTACGGGAAGATGATTCGGAGACTCAGGACGTTTCCCGTGATACTGTAAGCACTGGAAAGATCTCGTCAGTGCTGCCTTGCAATGAATTCTCTTTTTATGCGGAAGACGACATCCGCGTGGGCGACAGGCTAAGGCTGAATCCGGGCTTGCATCTCGCCGTCTTCAACGTGCAGGGAAGGACTTATGTTTCGGCCCAGCCGAGGTTTTCCGCAAAATTCGAAGCGATGGAAGGGCTTGCTTTCAAGGCCGGATATTCCAGGATGGCGCAGTACATACATCTGCTCTGCTCCGGAATTGTAGGTTTGCCTACCGACCTTTGGGTCCCCATCACCAAGGATATCAGGCCTATGACATCGGACCAGATCTCCGCAGGGGTCTATTGGACAGGTACCGAAGGATGGGAGTTCAGCCTGGAGAGCTGGCTCAAAGAGCTGGATGCGGTCCTTGATTATCAGGACATTGCAACCGGTTCCTATGGAAGCGCCCAATGGAACACCCTGGTGTCGATGGGGCGAGGGGAAGCCTTCGGAGGCGAGCTGTTCATCAGGAAGACGAAGGGCCGCACTACCGGATGGGCGTCTTATACGCTTTCCAAGAGTTCAAGATGGTTCCCGGACGGCAGCATCAACGAAGGCAAACGCTATCCCTTCACCCTGGATCACAGGCACTGCGCCTCGATTTTCGTGAACCAGCACCTCGGAAAGAGGGTGGACCTGAGCGCCACCTGGTCTTTTGCAAGCGGCGGTGCCGCGACCATTCCGATAGGCGTCACAGGCGTGTACAACTATCGCGGGGATATCAGCTACGTCCCTCTTATGGGAGAAAGAGGCAATTGGAGAATGCCCTCCTCGCACAGGCTCGACCTTGGCGTCAGCATATCTAAACAGAAAAAGCACGGGGAAAGGACCTGGAACTTCAGCATCTACAACGTTTACGCCCACAAGAATCCCTTCGTCATAGAAAAGGATGTCGCTGAAAGCTGGCGATACACTGAAACGGAAGCCGGATGGTATGCCAGGATCCGTGTCAAGGCCACATCGCTGCTTTTATGCATCCCTTCTTTCTCCTACACTTTTAAATTCTGACAAAATGAAAAAGTCAAGCATAATCGCTGCAGCATTGATGATACTCGCCGGATGCACAGACACGGTCCCTATTCCTTCCGGCATGGAGGATACCGCACTTCTGATGAATGCAATAATCAGTTCTGCCGACAGCGTACACCATATAATACTTCACGGCAGCAAGAATCCGGAAGGGATTGTAAAGGCGCCGGAAGCGGAAGTTTCATTCTTCGTCAACGGAGTCCTTGCGGATGCTACGAGCAGCCACCAGCGGGAAAAGTACGGCATCGGGGAAGATTATCAGCTTAAGGCAAGGTTCACCGCCGGAGACACGGTAAGGGTGGAAGCGCTTTTCGAAGGCGGATGCGCAACAGCAGAGGTAATCGTCCCGGAAGCGCCGGTTACCGGCCCGGTGAAGCAGCTGGAGATGATTTCGGTGCCGGTAAATGATTACGGCAATGTTGAAGAGAGAGACCTTTGGGGGTTGAACATCCCCCTGTCGGACCCTGCCGGTGCCGGAAACTCTTACCGGCTCGCAAAAATAGACGTGCAATGCGAAGCGGAGTGCATTGCCGACGATGACGAAGGGACCGAATATGCACAGTATTCCCATCTTGGGAAGATTGAGCGCTCCAGTCTGGATATAGTTTTCTATACATTTATGGACCCGGTTTTCAAAAGCCCGGGGCACGATTTCCGGTATGCCGATGCTGAATACAGTGTATTCAATGACAGGCTGTTCGATGGAACCACCAGGAATCTGTATATCCTTACGGATAAGAAATGCGAGATCGGCCCTCCCTATGGCAAAGTAAGAGACGGAGAGGTCTGGGTGTACAGGAACAAGGTACGGGTGCTTATGGAATCAATCACTCCCGAGGCGTTCCGCTACCTGAACGCCGTCCAGTACGACGGTGCTTACGACCTAATCTCAATTACCCATGTGCCCACCCACTATCCCAGCAACGTCACCGGCGGACTCGGCTACTTGGTAGTCTGCTCCGCCTCCCTCACCGAGACCGCGCTGGAACCGAAAACCTATTATGGGCGTACAGATTATTGATTGTCAATATTTTTGATATGCGAAAGATATTATATTGTTTGTTATTTGCCGTGATTCTGGTTTCTTGTGACGACTCTGTAATAAAACCGGAAGAATACATCTCAAAGGCTGTTTTAGAAGACTTTCACAACAGATATCCCGGGGTAAAATATAATACTGTCATAGGTTCTGACGGAGACGCTACATTTACCGTCATTGACGAATTAGGGTGCAAAGAAAAAGTTCATTACTACGAAGGCAAATGGTCCGGAAGCATCAAGACGTTCAATCCTGTCATTTTTCAATCGCCAGAATACATAGAAAAGGAAATTCCGGCAAAGGTCTGTGATTCGTATATGGCAAGCGTTGGCTGGCAACATTATCATTATGACAACCAGAATTACTATTCACAAGCAATTCACGATGGGAGGAGCGTAGATGGGGATGTGGAAGAGATTTATGTCTTTTGTTATGAATACGAGGGCAAATCTTATTTCCTTGTTATTGATTCTGAGGGAACTGTTCTTGAAAGAAAAGATGACCATCTGATCAGGCAAGACAACCGATTCTTGCCCGATAAAATGAGTCATTACCTGAAAGCCAGGTCTATGGCTCAGGAAAAACACCCATCTGCCACAATCAAGGGGATGGTTTTCTATTCCGGGGCCTTTGTACTTTATCTTTCAGAAGGGTATTCAATATTTACGGAATCCTTCCGATATGGAGAATGCGACCCTTGTTATGATAAACAATAAACTGATTATCAAAATTTAAGTATGCAAAAGAAAATTCTATTACTCCTGCTGTTCGTCATTTTGGGCGGATTCAGCGCCGGAGCGCAGATGCGGGATGCATCTCTAAGATACAATCACGGAAAGATTTATGACCCTGACGGGCATAGGATGCACACGTCCGACGTGAAGTACTGGTTCGGCGAACCCTTATACTATTCAACTTACAAGGGAGCCCGCAAACAGTATGTGAACGGGATGAATCTGGTGAAAGCGGGCATCATCAACAGCGTAATCGGCGCCGCCGGTATGGGAGCCGGAGTGGTGCTTGAAAATGCCGGAGAGTTCGATACGGATACGAATGCCGCCATTTATGCTGCCGGATGCGTATTGCTTGTATCCGCCGATATCTGCCTGAGCATAGGCATACCGCTGGCCGCCATCGGGAAAGGCCGCCTCAAATGGATGGTGGACGACTACAATGAGAACGGAGGGTCCTCAAAGCATGTCTCGTTGAACATAGGTCCCTGCCGGTACGGATACGGCCTGGCACTGAACTTCTGAGCCGCTACATGTTAGTTTGCTCCGCCTCCCTTATTGATCTTTCACAACAGTTCATACAATAAACCGTCAAAAATATTGTTTTTTGACGGTTTATTTATTATATTTGCGACATGAAAGAGATTCAAGACAAGATGTTGGAACTGCTGGAAGCCAAAGGCGAGGTTTCAGCGGCTGATTTCAGGGCAATGATGCCCGGCGTGCCGGAGCAGACTGTGTTTTCGCGCATCCGTGCACTGGAGCGCCATGGGCTTGTATATCAAAGCGGCAGAGGCAAGTACCAATTGGGCGCCAAGCCTGCATATCATATCGAGATTACGCCCAGGATGCTGGAACTCAGCAAATTTATGATCGAAGAGTTTGCGGGGGTAAATAACTGTATCTGCGGCTGCGACAAGGATACAATCATGCTCGAGGTGGACAAGAGGGAACTCGGTGGCATCCTGACGAGCCTTCGCTCCAGATACACGAATGTCTATTCGTTCAAGGAAGCCATTGCTGCGCGCAACACCATTATGGATGCCATTATCGTCAAGCCGCTCATTACGGACTCTCCGCTTCTGGACAACGATGGAGTAAGCGTCCCCGCGCTTGAAAAGAAACTCGTCGACCTGATTGCGGACAGGGATTTCTTCCGCCTGGACGACCGCACCCTTCAGCGCGAATTCCAGCGTGCCTTCGAGGTCTATCCCATCAACCGCAACCGCATCCTCCGTTATGCCGGCAGGCGAAATGTCGCAGGGGAAACCACTGATATGATAGATTCTCTTAATCAGAACAGAATCAAAACGATAGCTCTAATCCAGAAACTTTTGTCGCAAAGGCCTGTTGAACGGGCATGGCTCTTCGGATCCTGGTCAAGACAGGAGGAGCGACCTGACAGTGATCTGGACGTTCTTGTAGATTACGACCGAAATGCAAAAATCAGCCTGTTGGACCATGCGGGATATGTTGTCGATATGGAAGAGGCTATCGGCAGACAGGTAGATTTAGTAGAAAATGGTTGTCTGTTGCCGTTTGCAGAAAGAACTGCTAACAAAGATAAATATTTGATATATGCGAGAAGAGCTTAGAGACCCCGGTCGGTTGGAGCATATCTTAACCGCCATAGACTATTGTCTGGAATTCAGTGAAGGGAAAACAGAAGATGACTTATCAGAACATGATCCTTTGTATTATGCCCTGGCTAAAAACATTGAAATCATCGGAGAAGCATCATATATGCTGACCCCTGAGTTCAAATCAGCCCATCCTCGGACAGCGTGGAAACACATCATTGCAATGCGCCATGTGTTGGTACATGGTTATTTCGAAATCTCCAAGGGGCGTCTTTGGTCTGTCATTCAAAACGACCTGCAACCATTGAGGGCGCAAGTCACGGAGTATCTGAAAGAATTCGATAATAAGAGCTGATTGATAGTTCTTCGCTGTTTTTCTTATTTCTGCAGCGACATGACCGCGGCGAGGGGAGCGGGTCTACCAACCGAAGGCGGAAGGCAGATGTTCTCCGTAAACAGAATTTACAAGAACAAAGACAGTCTCTTTGCGAAACGATTCTGTTCTTCCTTTCCTATTTTACACTTGAAAGCGACACTGCGCCAGGACTTGACCGCCTCACGTACTTCTGTTATAATTGTTTCTGCATCGCTACGGGAGAGTAAATACATTGAAGATGCTTCTAATAGTTTATGCAGCGATGAGTCATTGGAATCGGCAGAAATCAGGAGGCTTTGCGTGAGATAATTATCGGGATTCAAATCAAATGCCGGCGAAAGTGTCCATCCGGTTTTAGTCAGGAGGAATCCGTGGTTTCGAAAATGGTCATCGTGATTGCCGACTAAAATATTGAATGCTATCCTCCTATATAATTCCTTCAAATTTGCCTCTGGGTTATTGATTCCGTTTTCTCCCAACATCATTTCTGCGATATCAGGATAACCATGCCCTGTTGAAGCATCGTCACCGTCATCCAGACCGCATAATGTCATAGCTGAGGCATAATGAATCCTTTTATCGGCCACTCTGTCAAATCGCTTTGACAATAGCGTATGGTACTTGATGCCATCAAGTTTCAGCAGTCGCGTATCAGCGGATTCAATTCCTGCCTCTTTAGCCAATTGATGCGCAAAATGCTGCCACAAGGCGATATCATAATCGTCGTGTATAGATGGAATCTTGGCTATACACAGATTGCCGTCCTCATCACGCACATTAGCCTTTGGTCTAGCCCCACCTAAAGAAGATCCCTGACGGAAAAGGTTTTCAACCCACTCCCGATGGAGCGGAGTCCCGTCCCGCTCACTTTTCTCATATTCTTCAGCAACCGAAATCAGTTCTCTCAAAGAGGTCAAGGGAGGAACCTGTAAGCCACTGGTATCCTCACCTATGGTTTCCCCCAAAGAAGCAAAACGCAAAGCACCCATTCTTGAGTAGTCGTCCAGGCGTATAAGATAATCATAATCATCAAAAACAGCCGGAACCCGGTGTTCCTCACCAGCAGCCAGACGTTCCCTTTTGTCTATCAGTTTCCTTCCCCAACGATCCGGCATTGCATCCGAGAGGAAGCGGAAGATTTTAGCTGTCTTATATTGCTTCCCTGAATAGTTTCCTACGTCAGAACTGATTTTAATCGAAGCGAAATCGGAAAGCCAGGCTTTTGACAATTCAATAGAATATACCCCCGTCCCGCGAACTCTGTCATAGGAGAACTCGCCTAGCGAAATCGGAGCGTTCAAGAAATTGAAGTCGCCTGATATACTCAAGTTGGCCATGCTTATCTTTTTGTCGCGCGACAGCGTTTGTTTAATCCCATATCCTGAATAGTACGTCCCAGTTCATCGTTTTTTGCAAGAAATAGGATATCTTCATCAAGGCCCAGGGCATATAAAACCCTTAAATAGATACCGATAGCTGTCGTCGGGGATCCTTTTTCAATCCTCATAACAGTTAATTGCGAGCAGGTAGCACGGCCTGCCATTTCGGCGATTGAAATATTTCTTCTAAGCCGGGCAAGACGTATTTGTTCGCCAACGATTTCCAGATTATGGGCCACTTTGCGGGGGAGAAAGGCCCCATTGGTTGACTTACTCATATTAAACTATCATAAATTTATACAAATATAGAGATAAAATTTATTTTATGATAGTTTAACGCCCCACTATAACGAAAGACGGACACCAGACGAGAGAGAAATTGATCGAGTAGGCACCAACCGGAAGATTAGAATAGGCACCATACAACTTGACCCCAAAATTGTTCTCGGTATAATGCTGGGAATTGAAAACATAATTAACATACCGCCTCAATTTGTAATGGAACGATACGCCGGCGGAGAACTGCCAGTTCCCAATTGAACTAGCGGTCCTTTTTTGTGTCTGCATACTCTCAGGCAAATCCTGGCTGATCGAGACGGCGCCGACTCCTAGCATCGGACCTAAGGCAAAATAGTTCTTGTCCAGAAGCATATAAGACATTTCTGTCCCGACGTTGATGGCAGTAACCCCTTTACCTGCCCGCCACTCATATCCATCATCCCTGATACCCACTGCTTTAAGACGGCCCATACCAGAAAAACCCACCAATAAATCTACCCAAAGATGGTTAACGAAAGAGAATCCGACTCCCAGGCTTAATCCGTTGGTCATCTTGAAGTAATCGGCCGCTTCGCCAAGATATTGATTCCCATAATAGCCGATAACCATACGCCAACTTCCCACTGAACTGAATTGTCTGGTGGGCGGCGGCGCAATGGAATCCGAAAGCTCTGCAAGTTGCTCTTTTATCTTGATGGTATAGAAACCAACCATACTGCTATCGGCACCATAGGAGGTTTCCTGCTCATAAGCATCGACGGAACTGTTGAAAGCGCTGAGATAATACTCTCTCAACTTTGTTTTGTCGACCCCGGGAGCGTTAATATCAGCCTGAAACTTGCGCCGGACAAACTCGGCGATGTCGAACTTGGTCTGATTGTACTGGATAACTTGAGGGGTACACAAATCAGGGACAATCCAGGACTTGAGCTTGTCCATAAAGGTCCGGATTGCCATAACGTCATAGACAAGATTCCCTTCACGTCTGCTTTCAATCCGGGAAGAAAAACCGAAATCGAGATAAGAGCTTCTCCCATCTGCCAGACCTGTCCTCCTTGCAGAGAAATCTCCGTAATCCAGAGGCCCTTCGTCCCAATACTTGATGTAGTTATCATAGTTCACCTCGCCTCTCTGCTGAGCAGAAAGGTGGAAGCATACTACGAGAAACGTCAATGATATGAAAATCCTTCGCATAGAACAGCCCTATTTGCCCATTGACTTCAGGGCGGCGAGGGGAGCGGCTACGCAGACAAGGTTGAGACGGGTGTTGATTTCGTCATGGCGGCTCTGCATCTTGGGATTCACGCTGCCGTCCTTACGGAAATAGTGCTTCCAGGTGATGTATTTGGGGAAATCGGAGAATTTCTCCACGCTCAGGTTCGAAGGTGCGTAAATCTTGATGAATCCGTCGGCACAGACGAAGCGCACGGTATAACTGATTGCCTCCACGAAGAAGGTCTTGCTCAGGTCCACGCTGGTGCCGGAGATGGAGATGGTATCGCCGGCTTCTTTGTATTCGGTATTATGGTAGCAGTGGCTTGCGTCTTCGCTGTTGCGGCCGTAGGCAAGGAAAAAGTGGCCGGCAATCATCTTCTTGTCGGCATCGGGAACCTGCACAATCACGAAATCGCGGCCGTCCGCGGCCTTGAAGCTTCCGTCCGGACAGAGGGTGAATATCTGCTGGTCGAAACTGTTAAGTTCGATGGCTCCGCTCCAGTCGTCCTGGGCGGCGGCCGCTATCGTCATGATAGATGACAGTACAAGGAAAATGAATCTCAACATAACTATATTGTCATTTAAACTTCTGTGGCAGCCTCGAACTCGTGGAGGAAGCGCAGGTCGTTCTCGAAATAGTGGC
>DEFD01000028.1:288416-560828 GCA_002350615.1 Bacteroidales bacterium UBA2861
CACTTGAGCATGGCGATGCGCTCAATACCCATACCGAATGCGAAACCGCTGTATTTCTTGGAATCTATGCCGCTTGCTTCCAGCACGTTGGGATCCACCATTCCGCAGCCCATGATCTCCAGCCAGCCGGTTCCCTTGCAGATGTTGCATCCTTTGCCGTGGCAGATGTTGCAGCTCACGTCCACTTCAGCCGAAGGCTCGGTGAAGGGGAAGAAAGAAGGACGCATGCGTATCTGGGCGTCTGCGCCGAACATTTCGCGGGCAAAGAGGAGGATCGCCTGCTTGAGATCCGCAAAAGTCACATTTTCATCGATATAGAGACCTTCCACCTGATGGAAGATGCAGTGCGCGCGGGCGCTGATAGCCTCGTTGCGGAACACCCTGCCCGGGCATATCACTCGTATTGGAAGAGGCATCTTCTCCATGGTGCGCACCTGCACGGAAGAGGTGTGGGTGCGGAGCAGCAGCGGGTTGAGGTGCCCTGCGGACACGAAGAAGGTGTCCTGCATGTCGCGTGCCGGGTGATTCGGAGGGAAGTTCAGGGCTTCGAAGACATGGTAGTCGTCCTCGATTTCGGGGCCTTCGGCGACATCGTAGCCGAACTTGCGGAAAATCTCCACTATCTCCTGACGGACGATGCTCACAGGGTGCCTGGAACCAAGCTCGTACTGCTCCCCTGGAAGAGTGAGGTCCTGGGCGGAATCCCCTTGGGCGGGACCTGCGGCGGCCGCTGCCTTGAGTTCCTCGATCTTTGCGAGCGCAGCCTGCTTGAGCTCGTTGAGCGGACGCCCGAACTCGGCTTTCTGTTCCCTGCTGACGGTGCGGAAATTCTCAAAAAGGGCGGTGATTTCACCTTTCTTTCCAAGGAACCGCACCCTGGCTTCTTCCACTTCTTTTTCTGTCTTGCATTTGAGTTCTTTCAGTTCGGAAAGAACTTTTTCTATGTCTTCTCGAATCATAATCTATTTCTTTTCCCTTTTCTGGGCACGCTTGTCGCGGGCTTTTTTAGCCCTGGCCGCCCCCATTTTGAGATATTTGTTCCACTGCTCTTCATTGAACACCCGATGCAGGGCCTCGTAGGTTTTTTCCGCCCATCTGTCCTGCACCACGATGTAAAGGTCGGTGTTCGCCACCTTGGATTCGCTCATGCTCTTGAGTTCGTCCCTCATTCCTTTGTAGTCTGCCACGAAGATGGAATCCAGATAAAAAATCTGCCAGTCGGCAAGGTCGAGGGCCTCGGTGTATTTTTCAAGCTGCTGTTCTATGCCTTCATAAAACTGTTTTTCTTCCTGTTCCGGGGTGAGCGGCTGCTGTTGTTCCTGCGCAAAAAGCGCGGGAGCGAAAAAGAGAGCCGAAATCAGCGGTATGAATTTCATAAAACGCATAGCCTGCAAAATTAGCACAATTTTATCTTTCTTCTATGTTTTTGCCGGCAAAATGGGCCACCGCCTCTTTCCAGACGTCGGTGTATCCGGGCCAGCCTATTTCAACCGGAAGGCCTTCCCCGTACTCGCTGTGCTTGAAGCTTCCGTCTTCGTTCTGGGCCTTCACGTTGCCGTCTATGAACTTGACGAGGAGCAGTTCCTCAAGCTTTGTCCAGGCGGCGAACTGCTTCTGCGCGGTTTCCACGCTGTACCTGGTAAGCAAACGGCGTGCCTTGTGGATGCGGCCCTTCTTGACGAGTTTCGAAATCCTGGCATCGAACTGGGGCACGGAGCCGAACATCTGCTCCTGCTCGAAGGCATCGGCCGCACAGCGGGCCATAGGGGCCATCTGATTGTACATCTTGTAGCAGGCGTTTGCCACCCTGTTGCACATCCAGAACTGGGAAGTAGGGCTGTAGTGCAGTATGTCGCCGTTGCCCTCGCGAAGGCATTCAGGGACTTTCCTGGTGTTCACATAAATGGGGGTGAGGTAGCTTGTGGCGGCATCGTCGCAGCCGAACCAGATGAGCGCGCCGGCTTCGTCGGGAAGCCATCCGCGCGCCTGCCCGACAAACCAGAAACCGGTCTGCTGGGTGGCTATCGCCCTTTCATTCACATATTTATGTCCGTTCCAGCTGAAACCCATAGGCCTCCAGCGGTAGGGAAGTGCGTTGCCGCCGGCGCCTATGTCCTGCGTCATGTCCATGGGTGTGCCTTCATAATGGTCGCGCATCACGTCGGCCACGTCCTTGACCGTGATCTTGCGGGAAGGTTTCACGAAAAGCGGCATTTCTCCGTCGAGGTCATAACCCATGACATAGTCGAGCCACTCGCTTGCGGGACGGGTGGTTTCAACCCCGTTCTCCAGATAACGGAACTGCCCGTCGCAGAGGATGTTGAATGCGCTCCAGGCACGGGCGTCGCAGCCGCGGGCCCCTCCGAAATCGAGGGGATTGTAGGCGTCGCGGAAGCTGAAATCCTTGTCCTCTCCGCTGAAATAGCCCTTTTCGCGTGCGAAGGAAATCACATCGGGGGCATACAGCGTGTTCTCAGGATCGTCCAGGGGGAAACGTGTTATGCGGCACTGGTTGGCGTGTGCGCAGATATATCCGTCCGGCACGCGGCGCGCTACCCATACTATGCCTTTATTATCCGGGCCTTTGCCCACAAGGTCCATCACCCAGGCCTCCTGCGTGTCGGCGATGGAAAAACTCTCTCCTTCCGAAGGATATCCGTAAGTGTTTGCAAGATCCACTATCGTGGCGATAGCCTCACGGGCCGTGCTGGCACGCTGGAGAGTGACATATATGAGGCTGCCGTAGTCCATGACGCCGTTGCTGTCGGCAAGTTCCTCGCGGCCTCCCCAGGTGGTCTCTCCTATGACGAGCTGATGCTCGTTCATGTTCCCTACGGTCTGGTAGGTCCTGCGCACCTGGGCTATTTCACCCAGCGGCTTGTTGCTGTCCCAGTCCCGGATGGCCAGACGGGCCCCTTCGCGGAACTTTCCCGCAGGGCGGAAGTACAGCTCGCCGAAAAGGCCATGGCTGTCGGCTGCATAGGAAACCATGCAGGAGCCGTCGGCGCTGGCGCCCTTGGTGATTATCACATTGGTGCAGGCATTCGCCCGAATGCCGGAAAGGCAGGCCGCCGCTGCGGCGGCAATCAGATATTTTTTCATAGTCGCAAATTTAACAATTAGACAGTTATCAACAAAATCGGCATAATCCGAAACAATCCTCGCACGTTCAATGCAATGGTTCATTATCTTTGCAGATGATGAAAAAGATTATACTCGCGGCAGTTGCCGCTCTGATTTTTGCTTCCTGCCTCCAGGCGCAGGAAAGGAAGCAGTCCGAAGTTGTATGGACCGAGATGGACGGCGTGAGCGTGCCTCTGCCCCCCATTGAACATCCCAGGCTCTACATCCGTCCTGACGGAATAGACGACCTCCGCGCCCGCGTGGCATCTCCGGAAGGAAAGAAGATCATCGCAAGGCTGAACAAGCTCTCCGTTCCCCGCACACCTGAAGAAGACGCCGCCGAAAAAGACCGCGGCTACCGCTACTACTTCAAGATGCGCGGACTCACGAGCCGGGTGCAGCTGGATGCACTGGACTATCTCACCAAAGGCGACAAGGAGGCCGCCCGTTCGGCCATCACGGACATGCTTGACTCCCTGAAAAACTGCGCTTTCGGCACCAAGCAGGATCTCTCCCGCGCAAGCGGCGTGATGATGATGGTAGGCGCCATAATTTACGACTGGTGCTACCCGGAGTTCACCCCGGAAGAACGCCAGGCCTACATCAAGGAGTTCGTGCGCATTGCCGGAAGGATGGAATGCGGTTACCCTCCCAAAGCCAACGAGACCATTGCGGGGCATCTCTGCGAATGGATGATTCTGCGCGACATGCTCTCGGCGGGAATCGCCGTGTATGACGAGTATCCGGATATGTACAACTACGTGATCAAACTGATCTACGGCAGTTATATTCCCCCGCGCAAGTTCGTTTACTCAGGGCACAACTACCACCAGGGCACAGGCTATGCCAACGTGCGTCTCACCAACGACTTCCTGTCGATGTGGATACTGGACAAGATGGGAGCCGGTTCCATCTACGGCGACGACATGCGCCTGATGATGTACGACCTCATCTACCGCCGCCGTCCGGACGGACAGGTGCTGCCCGCAGGCGACGTGAACCACAGTCGCAGGTCCATACCCACATACACCAATCCCATGATGCTGGCGGCGAGCTATTATCACGACCCCTATCTGCAGGCCGAGTTCGAGCGCAAGCCGGTCATGGAACCGCATCTGCTCATACACGAGCTGCTGTGGAGGGACTTTTCCCTCAAAGGCAAGAAACCGGACGACCTTCCCCTCAGCATTTACAGCGGAAGGCCTTTCGGCTGGATGATAGCGCGCACGGGCTGGGACAAGAACAGTGCAATAGTGGAAATGAAGGTGAACGAGCAGTTCGCGGGCAACCACCAGCATCTGGACGGAGGAGCGTTCCAGATCTATTACAAGGGCCCCCTGGCGCTGGACACCGGCTTCTACCAGGGTAAGAAAGAGGGCTACAACAGCGCCAACAACAAGAACTACACAAAGCGCACGATAGCGCACAATTCTCTGCTGATTTACGACCCGGACGAAAAATTCCCCTGCTGGAATTACGGAGGAGAGGGCAAGACTCCCTTTGCCGACAATGACGGCGGACAGCGGATGCCGGGGGACCAGTGGAGTACCTGCCGCACCTACGAGGAACTGCTGAGCGACGAGTTCACGGTGGGGAAAACCCTTGCTCACGGGTTCGGGCCGGATGCCCACACTCCCGATTACACATATCTGAAAGGCGATATCACCAAGGCATACAGCGCCAAGGTGAAGGAGGTGAAACGCAGTTTCGTATTCTTCAATCTCAAGGACGAGAAAGTGCCTGCGGCGCTGATCGTTTTCGACCGTGTGGTGTCCTCCAATCCTTCCTTTAAGAAATATTGGCTGCTGCACAGCATCGAGGAGCCCGAGATTTTCAATGGCTATTTCACTGTCCGGCGCACCCTGGACGGGGATTCCGGCAAGCTCCACTGCGACGTTCTCCTGCCGGAGGCGGGCAACGCTTCGGTGACCAAGGTGGGCGGAGAAGGATATGAGTATTTCGTTTTCGGCAAGACCTATCCCGCAGTCCAGAAGAACCCTGACGATGAAAAGGAGCACGGAGTATGGAGGGTGGAGATATCTCCCGAAAAGGAAGCGGCAGAAGACCTGTTCCTGAATGTAATGCAGTTGACGGACGGCGGACGCAAGCTCAAAAACGCAAAGCGCATCGACGCTCCGGGCCTTGTGGGCACGGCAGTGGCGGACAGGGCCGTGACCTTCAGCAGGGACGGTGCCCTGATGGAAGGAGCAAACTTCAGCCTGCCGAAGGGAAGGGAAATCTACAAGGTGCTTGCCACCGACCTGAAACCCGGCAGCTACGAAGTGAGCACCGCGGCCGGCAAACAGACGCTGAGCGCAAGCGAAGATGAATGCGCGCTCTGGTTCGAATGCCCTCCCGGAACAGTGAACATCAAGCGACTTTAAACAATAACCACCACATAATGAGAAAGATAACACTGATACTGATTAGCCTTGCAATCGCCGCATGCACGGCTGAAAGCGCGAAGGAATTCAAACCCGGGGACCCCGATCTCAGACCGGAAGTGCCCGAGACGCCCGCCGCAACCGGGGCTGATTCCCTGATTGACGCCAGGCTTTTCGAGCTTATGAACCTGGATTATCCGGGCTTAGAAAGCGCAAAGCGCGCCCACGAAGAAGGTCGGGAGTATGAAGCCGCCGCTTATATCCTGGATTATTACAGGAACAGGACGGACGTCTTCAATCCTGCGGTGAACATCCTCTCGCCCTCTTTCACAGCAACGGAGAAATCCATCGCCGACCAGGCAACGGAAGAAGGAGAATGGCGCTTCTATATCCGCAATTATGCCGACGGGACCGGCGATGACGGCCTGCCGCGCTACTACTCCTTCGCCAAGGACGGGGGAATTGACTGGGATTATGCTCCCGAAGGTATGCAGGAGCAGGAGTATTTCTACCAGAAGCACCGTCATCAGTGGATGCTGACACAGGCCAAGGTGTACAAGGCTACCGGTGATGAAAAGTACATCCGGGCATGGATGAGTGCATACGGCGACTGGCTTTCCAGGTATCCCTGCCCGACGGGCAAGACTTCTCAGATGCAGTGGACCGGACTCCAGACCTCCGAAAGGGCGATAGACCAGCCGAGCATCTTCCAGTATTACGTGAAATCGGAAAGTTTCACGCCCGAGTGGCTTTCCACTTTCCTCGTCGCCTATCACGGGCACATCTCAAGCATACTTGCAAACTGGTACGAACCCGTCACGAGCAATATCCGACTGAGCCAGGAGCAGGCTGTAACCATGGCCGGGATTCTCATGCCGGAGTTCAAGGACGCGCCCGCCTGGCTGAGCACCGGCACGGCTGCGATCGGCGCCCAGGCCGGAATACAGTTCAACGAAGACGGGGTGCAGAACGAACTCGACCCCAGCTATCACATCGGGGTGGTCGAGGGTTTCTACAATCTGTATAAACTTGCCCGCGCCAACGACAAACTGGACCTTTTCCCTCCGGACTATATATCCAAGCTACACAAGGCGGCAAGGTTCGTGATGGATATCATCTACCCGAATTTCAGCCTCGACAATTTCAATGACACCCGTTCCGCCACATGGACAAAGAGCGTGCTCGGAAGGAATCTGAGAATGTACAGGGAGATGTTCCCTGACGATGCTGAAATATGCTGGTACGCCAGCGGAAGGACTTCGGGCACCGAGCCTTCAAGCTTCGTGCAGAGCTACCCCGTATCTGGATATTACATGCTTCGCGACGGGTGGCAGGAGAGTTCCATGATGCTGGTGCTGAAGAACAATTACAACCCGGACAACAAGTGGCACTGCCAGCCGGACAACAACACCATAGGACTCTATAGGAACGGCAGGCGCTTCCTCCCGGACGCCGGAGTTTACACTTACGGCGGCTCCGCGGAAGACAACAACAACCGCCTTATCTACCGTTCCACCGAGATGCACAACACCCTCACCAAGAACAAGTTGACCATAGATGCCAGCCACCAGAAAGGACGTCTTCTCAAGATGGCGACAAGTGGCAGCACGGAAATAGTTGTGAGCGAGAACGATTCCTACTCCGACCTCAGCCACCGCAGGAGCATCTTTTTCGTGGAGCGGAAGTTCTTCGTGATTGTGGATGAAGGTTACGGCAGCGGGAGCGGATTCCAGGTGAACCTCAACTTCAAGCTTTGCGAGGGCAAGAACAATTCCGAAATAGACGAGGAGCTGGGCGACGGCGTTTACGGGGCCCGCACGCTCTTCACCGACAACAACAATATGCTGTTCCGCACCTTCTGCGAAACCACGGACGGATATCTTGCCGAAAACAGCACCGGATACTATTCTGACAATATAGGGCAGAGGACCCAGCGCAGGTGGTACCGGGTGAGCATCGACAAAAAGGAAGGACTTGCGGCCCGTTTCATCACGGTAATCTGTCCTTTCGGCGCCGCCGGAGAACTCAACGGCCTGGGCCTGAGTGCGGCATTTACGGACAATGCGGGCGGCACCCCGGGCACCTTCCATCCGGACGGATGCTCGCTGCGGGTGAGCCTGAAGGGAAAGACTTACGATTTATCATACACACTATAACCAATGAATATCAACAGAATAACACTGAAACTCCTTGCCGCTGCGGCGGCGGGAGTCATGTTCGCAGCCTGCGAACCGGAGCTGACGGATTCCAGGACCTTCGACCTGAGTTATCCCGGAATCACGGACATAGCTCCGTCCACCAACATCAACATCACGCCCACCTGGATAGGAGGCACCCCTTCCGATTTCCAGGTCTACCGCGTGAAGCTTGACGGTGAAACCTACGAAACGGACTGCTTCAGCGCAGATCCGGTATCCGGCGCCTTCTATGTGAGAAATACAGATGCACTGCCCACGGGCCTTTACAGCATCAGCATTTCCTGCAAATGCGGAGGAAAGAGCTATAAGTTCCCGGACATCATCAGCATCAATATGATGAGGCCGGTGCCTTCCGGGATCAAGGTGGAGCCTGCTGTGATCGAAGCAGCGCTTGCCGATATCCTGGACGAGAATTCGGAGGCGGTCCTGCCCACTGCGCAGATCACCACCGAAGGGGAGCATATCTCCATCACCAAGTATGCGATAAGCTCCGCACGCAGGAACGGCAGCGCAATTTCCGACTTCGCCAAGATGTTCAAGGTCTCCTCCACCGGAGAGGTCAGCATCATCCGCAGCACAAGTTTCGTCCCGGGAGAGTATGTGCTGGACTTCAAGCTCAACACCTATGTCGTGGACGATTCTTCCCAAGAGGGGATTTTCGCCGACGCGCTGACGGTAAAAGTGAATTCCGCGCCGCTGGCCCTGCAGTACACCCCGGCCTCGGGGCTGGCCGAATTCGGCACCGCATTCACTTCTGCCGCCCCAGTGCTTACCGGAACGGCCGAGGGCGCCGTCTATAGCCTCAAGAGTGTGGTTCCCGAAGGAGCACCTCTTGCGATAGACGCTTCCACAGGCGTACTTTCTCTGTCTGAAGGCAATACCCTGCCCATCGGTACGGTCATCAATGCATCAGTGAGCGTAAGCAACGCATTCGGCAGCAAGGATTTCGACAATGCCTTCACCGTCGAGATAGTGGATTTCATCAATCCCGTCACAAAGCTTCAGTACGCCGATACCACGGTGATAGAGGGTACCAAGGTAAATATTGCCGTGAAGGAGTCGAACGGAGACAATGTGAGCTATTCCTTCGTGGACCTGCCCGAAGCGCTTGCAGGAATCATCAGCATAGACGAGACCACAGGCGCCATTTCACTTGCAAAGGGCAACGCCGCTCCAGCCGGCAGCTACACGGTGAAAGTCAAGGCGGAGAACGTTAAGGGCAGCATAGAGGCGAGCTTCTCGCTGAAGATCGACGAAAACATTTACCGCTTCACTTACGTGCGCTGGGGCAACAATCTTGGGCTTTCTCCCGCTGAGAAATACGCCGACCAGTTCAAGATTACTTCCACTACGGAAAGCATGAAGATTCCTGTGCTTGCAAGCGATATCCGCGAAGGAGTCACTGCCAAGTACACCCTGAAGAACGGTAGCAAGAACAATTATATAACGGTGGACGGGAGTACCGGCGAACTCACCATCGATCCTACCGTGTTCACAGCCGAGACTGATCGGCGCGTGCACTTCTGCTATATCGTGGTGACCACCGGAGAAGGAACCCCGGCGGAATGGAGCAAGAAGATCCCCGTGTTCTTTAATTTCTTCTGCGCGCACGACGGCGTGGAGGTAGACTTCGTTCCTTTCGTATTCCAGTGCAATCCTCGCACGGGCGGCGTTTCCGCAGCACCGAGAGTCAGCGGAGTTGAGGCGGCCAAGTTCACTATGGATTACAGGCGCACCTTCAACTTCTACAATGTGGCAGGGCCGGATTCCCATATCGACGGCCAGCCGAACGTCGCCGACGGCTTCCTGCATTCCGTCTGGGCAGCATACTACGCTTCCCTCAACGTCGCCATAAATACCGGTAGCCGCGACCCTGTATCCTGCTACGGCAGGCCCGGCACGGAGGCGGCAAGGCCATGCTATTTCAGGATGGAAGACCATGCCCTGCTCGTCAATCCGGAGAAATGGAAAGATGACGCCGGATATGCCAACGGCGTGTTCATAGGGCAGGTTACCTTCGGCACGGACGGTGCCGATCCCGCAGGAGCGGCTGCTCCGCGCAGGATATTCCCGCTCGCAGTATGGTTCGATACGGCTTTTGGCAATGAATAGGAGGACAAGATCATGAAACATAGACTTATATACATATTCGTGCTCATCCTGCTTTCATTGCAGGGCTTTGCCCAGAGCAGGATCAGCGTAATAGGAAGGGTGCTGGACGAGAACGGACAGCCCCTGGCAGGCGCCGGCGTCTTCGACAAGGCGGACAAGAGCAACGGGGTGGTGACGGACATCGACGGCAAATACACCATCAGCGTGCCTGCGAACGCAACCCTCATCTTCAACTTCCTCAATTATAAGGAAGAGGAAATAGCCCTCGGCGGAAGGCGCACGCTCGACGTCAGACTGGAACCGGACATCAACCTCCTGGACGAGGTGGTTGTCGTGGGTTACGGCACCATGAAGCGAAGCGACCTCACCGGCGCGGTGGCTTCGGTGAGCGCCAAGACAGTTGAGAAGTTCAAGACCGCATCCGTGGTCGAAGCTCTCGGCGGACAGATCGCGGGTGTGAACATCACCGCTGCCGACGGAACGCCTGGCGGCGGCTATGACATCAAGATCCGCGGCGTGGGGACCGTGAACGGCGACGCATCGCCTCTGTTCATCGTGGACGGCTTTGAGGTTGACGACATCGACTACCTTGCCAACCAGGACATCCAGAGCGTCGAGGTGCTCAAGGACGCATCGGCCGCCAGCATCTATGGCGCCCGGGCGGCGAACGGCGTGGTGCTCGTTACCACCAAGAACGGCCGCGAGGGCAAGCCGCAGGTGAACTACAACGGTTCCGCAAGCTACAGGGTGCTTTCCAAGAGGCTTGAACTCCTGTCGCCATATGAATTCGTGAAGCTGCAGATGGAAATCAACCCCACCCGCTTCGCCACCACATATTTCAATTCCGGCACGGACGACGACGGCAACCCCTACAAGTATCAGGCTATGGACGACTACCGCAGCGTTGCCGGTATCGACTGGCAGGACGAGGCCTTCCGTCCCACCTGGTCCCAGAACCATGAGGTGAGCATCCGCGGCGGCAACAAGGAAAGCAACTACAGCATTTCCTTCTCCCACTTCGACGAAGACGGTATCTTCCGCAACAGCGGATACAGGAAGGACAATGCCCGCGTGAAGTTTTTCCACCGCCTCGGCAAGAATCTGAGCCTCAGCCTCGGACTCAGTTATACCAATTCCAACCGCTACGGCGCAGGAACCGGCGGCAGGCTGCTTGCCAACCTGCTCCGCTACCGTCCCACCGGCGGCCTGAGAGTGTCCGACTACGATCTGCGGCATTCAATTTACGATCCACTGGCCCTGGACAACCTTTCAAACTTCGACTCCAGCAACGCCAACCCGCTGCTTCAGGTGGAGAACCAGACCCAGGAGCGCAAGCAGGAACAGTGGATAGGCAACGGCTCCCTGTCGTATCAGATAAGCCGTCATCTTTCCTTCAAGACGGCGGCGACCTACAACGCCAACTACCAGCGCACGGATATATTCTACAAGGAAGGGACATCCCAGTGCTACCGTGCCGGAGGTCCCTACGGACAGAGCCAGATGGGAAGGGCGCTTCGCTGGTCCAACAACAATGTGCTCAGTTACAAGAATACTTTCGCCCAGGCCCACAAGCTGGACCTAATGCTCGGTCACGAGACCAGTTTCCAGGGCAATGAGTACCTGCTCGGCCAGGCCAAGGATCTTCCTTTCGACGACCTCGGCAATGACAACCTGGCGCTCGGAGCCACTCCCAGCCAGGTGAGCACCACCCGTGCAGCCAGCAGGCGTCTCTCCTTCTTCGCACGCGGATTCTACAGCTACAAGGACCGTTACATGCTCACCGCCACCATGCGTGCGGATGCATCCACGGTGTTCTCTGACAATCACAAATGGGGTTTCTTCCCTTCCTTCGCCGCTGCGTGGACAATCTCCAACGAGGATTTCATGAGCGGACTCGGATGGCTGAACAACCTCAAGCTCCGCGCAGGATGGGGAACGGTTGGTAACGACCGTATCGCCAATTACCTGTCCCTGGACCTCTATTCCCCCGCGAAATGGGGTCTCGGCACCAGCCAAACCACGGTGCTCACTTCCAAGCAGCTCGCCAATTACGACCTCAAGTGGGAAGGATCCAGCACCACTAACATCGGCTTGGATGTCAGTGTTCTCCGCAGCCGCATCAATCTCACCGTGGACGCCTTCATCAAGGACACTAAAGATCTGCTGCTCGCCCAGAACCTGGCCTATCTGACCGGATTCGAATCCCAGTGGCAGAATATCGGCAAGATCCGGAACAAAGGTATCGAAATCAGCCTCAACACCGTAAACTTCAACCGCAAGAAATTCGGCTGGAGCACCGATTTCAACATCTCCTTCATAAGGAACAGCCTGGAATCTCTGCAGGACGGCACTTCCTACATGTTCAGCCGCAGCGGATTCGACAGCAACTATTCCGGCTACGACTACATAGCGATGGTGGGTTCCGCCCTCGGCAATATGTACGGCTACAAGTTCGACGGGGTGTATCAGAGTTCGGACTTCGACGTCACGCCGGACGGCAGGATGATCCTAAAGCCAGGAGTGGCCGATATCTCCGCGCATGCCGGACAGAAGGTGGTGCCGGGCTTTGTAAAATACAAGGATATCGACGGAGACGGCATCATCACCACGGCGGACCGTACCGTGATAGGGAACGGGCAGCCGGACTTCTTCGGAGGACTTACCAACAACTTCAATTTCTGGGATTTCGACTTCAGCTTCATGCTCCAGTTCGTGGTGGGCAACGATGTTTACAACGCAACCCGCATGTATGCCAACCAGACCAGGGATGAGCGCACAAACCATCTTGTCGAGACGAAGGACCGCTGGACGGCCACCAATGCTTCCAACAAGGTTCCTTCGGCCCAGGGTTATATCCGCAGCGAACTCTATTCCCGATTTGTCGAGGACGGCTCCTTCCTGCGGCTCAAGAACGTGACCCTCGGTTACACTATCCCCCGCAAGCTGCTGCAGCGCACTCCCGTCAAGAGGGCGAGGGTGTACGGCACCGTGCAGAACCTCTTCTGCCTCACCCGTTACAGCGGTTACGACCCTGAGGTGAGCACCTTGAGCAGCCCTCTCATGCCGGGCTTCGACTGGGGCGCCTATCCCAAGAGCCAGACATTCACATTCGGCGTTGAAGTTCAATTCTAAGACCAGGAGGACAGAATCATGAAAAAGATATTATTCTGCATATTCGCCATTATCCTTGCTTCGGGCTGCTCGCTGAAGGAGCACAGTTTCACCGAAATAGAAAAGGATGCATACTTCAAGGATGCGCAGCAGGCCCAGACCGTGCTGTTCGGGCTTTACCGGGACCTCACTCCGGACGCGATGTACGGCTACCACCTCTCGCTGTACTTTACGCTCGGCACCGATGAGGCAAAGGTGACCGGCAACACCATCGAGAACTACCGTAATGTGCCGTCCAATGCCTACACCTCAACGGAAGACGAGGTGCAGAACACCTGGAAGGCGCTTTATTCCGCTATTTACGACGCCAACGATTTCATCGAACGCCTTTCCGTGGCGGTGAATGATTTCTCCGCCTCGGAGAAAAATCTCGCAGCGGTGTACATGGCGGAAGCGCGCACGCTTCGCGCCCTCTTCTATTTCGAGCTTGTCCGCTGGTGGAAAAATGTTTCCCTGATCACTTCCACGGCCGATTCGAAGAAGCACCCTTCCACCTTCGTGCAAACGGATCCGGCGGAGGTTTACGCCTTCATCGAGAACGAGCTCAAATATGCGATATCGGTGCTTCCGTACGCTTCGGACGATCCCTACAGGGCATCCAACGATTTCCGCATTTCCAAGGGCGGCGCAATGGGCCTGCTTGCAAAGGTGTACGCCACCTGGGCCGGCTATCCCATGCTGAACACCGCCAAATGGGAAGAATGCGCAAAGGTGTGCAAGACCCTTGTGGAAAGCGGTAAACATTCCCTGCTTGATAATTATGAGGACCTTTGGAAGAATTCCGGCAGCAGCACCTGGGATCCCAGGGAAAGCCTTATCGAAGTGTCTTTCTATACAGCTGCTATCACCGGAAACGGCAGCACGGACTGCAGCGGACGCATCGGCAAATGGAACGGGGCTTCCATAGCCGAAGGTGCCTGGCCCTCAGGCCGTGCAGCAGCAAACTGGATTGTCCTGCCAAGTTTCGCCAAGAACTGGACAGACTACAATAACGACAAGCGCTGGGCCTTAAGCATGGCCGATTACAAATACACGGTAGTAAACGGCCAGATGGTGAAGGACCAGCTCCTGAAGGTTACCGAAAACGGAACCCAGCGTCCCGGCTACCTTACCGATGCCCTTCCTGACGGCGTGAGCGCATCTTTCCGCAAACCTTTCAACAACGGCATAACCCCTGCAAAATGGGATATAGTGAAATATGAAACGCAGGCCAATGCCGTTACCGACGCCAACCTTTCCAATTTCAACTGGTATATCCTGCGCTACGCGGATGTGCTCCTGCTTTATGCCGAAGCCCTGAACGAATGGCAGCAAGGTCCTACCCCGGACGCCTTCGCGGCGGTGAATATGGTAAGGCGCAGGGGCTACGGACTGTCTGTAAACACCGCGTCAAGCCTCTGCGACCTGGACAACAGCCTCGCCTACGAAGAATTCCGCCAGGCGGTGCGTGACGAGCGTGCCCACGAACTCTGCTTCGAAGGCCATCGCCGCCAGGACCTCATCCGCTGGGGTATCTACTATGAAACGATAAGAGGGGCCTATCAGGATCTTGTGAACTGGCACGAAAACGCTCCGGATTACTATCGTATCGTAGATTATACCATAAAGGGAAAGAACGAGCTGCTCCCCATCCCCCAGAGGGAAATGGACCTTATGGAGCAGTACCGTCAGAACCCGAACTGGTAGGAGATTGAGGACCATGAGGAAAATACCTTTCATGCTGATGGGAAGCGCTGCCATTGCCAGCGCTTCCTGCGGCAGGCAGCAGGTCCAGAAGCCCAATTTCATCGTCATAATGACCGACGACCACACCATGCAGGCGATGAGCTGCTACGGAGGCGTGATGCAGACTCCGAATCTGGACAGGCTCGCCCGCGAAGGCGTGCGGATGGACCGCTGCTATGTGTCCAACGCCCTTTCCGGGCCGTCGCGCGCCTGCATCCTGACGGGAAAGCTCAGCCACATGAACGGCTTTACGGACAATTCCCGCACCTTTGACGGTGACCAGCAGACCTTTCCGAAACTGCTCCATGCCGACGGCTACCAGACCGCGATGATAGGAAAGTGGCACCTGAACTCCGCGCCGCAGGGCTTCGACTACTGGAGCATCCTGAAGGGCCAGGGAGAGTACTACAGCCCGCTTTTCATAGAGGAGGACGGGGAGCATGTGGTGCCCGGATATGTGACCGACATCATCACCGACAAGGCCATCGGCTTCCTGGAGGGCCGTGACCGCAGCAAGCCTTTCGCGATGCTCTATTACCACAAGGCGCCGCACCGCAACTGGATGCCGGCACAAAGGCATCTGGGCATGTTCGAAGGCCATACTTTCCCGGAACCGGAAACACTTCTGGACGATTATTCCGGGCGGGGAAGCGCCGCCCGCGAACAGGAAATGACCATCGCCCGGCACATGTGGCCCGCCTGGGACCTCAAGATAATGACTCCGCAGGAACTGGAGCAGGACTATGCCCGCCTGGACGATACCGGCGACGCCAATGCCGACGATGTCAAGCGCGCCAACGACATGAGCAAGAGCTACAGCCAGTTCCGGGACGCCTACAACCGTATGACCGCGGAGGAAAAGGCGAAGTGGAACAAGACCTATGCTCCCAGGATAGCTGAATACAAGGCGATGGAGGGCAAGGCTTCGCCGGAAGAGATGGTCCGCTGGAAGTATCAGCAGTATATGAAAGACTATTGCGCCGTGGTGCACGGGGTGGACGAGAACGTGGGCAGGCTCTTCGAGTATCTCGAGGCGGAAGGCCTGATGGACAATACCGTGATCATTTACACCTCGGACCAGGGCTTCTTCCTCGGCGAGCACGGATGGTTCGACAAGCGCTTTATGTACGAGGAATGCGAGCGTACCCCTATGCTGGTGCGTTATCCCGCAGAAATCCCCGCAGGGAGCGTGAATGCGGACTTCGCGATGAACATAGACATAGCGCCCACCCTGCTGGACTATGCGGGCGTGAAGATACCGAAGGACATCCAGGGCCGTTCGCTGCGCCCCGTTCTCGCCGGAGACACTCCCCGGAACTGGCGTGACGCGGTTTACTACCATTACTATGAATACCCTTCCTGGCACAGCGTAAAGCGCCATTACGGCATCCGCACGGAGCGCTACAAACTCATTCATTTCTACAACGACGTGGACGAGTGGGAACTCTACGACCTGCAGGAAGATCCCAGGGAGATGCACAGCGTGTACGACGATCCCGAATATGCGGATGTGCGCAGGGATATGCACAGGCGCTTGAAAAAGATTCAGAAACAGTACCGCGACGACGACCCGGATGAAAATCTTGGTTCCTGGTTCCTCGGAGCGGACAAATTATAATCGATATGGACAGAAGAGACTTCGTCAAGACAAGCGGATGGTCGGTACTCGGCCTCGCGGCAGCAGGCAGCCTTCTCGGCTGCGGTTCGCAGGACAGCAAAAGGATTCCCGCCGAAGCTCGCGAGCGCTTCGCAAAGATGCGCGACATTCGCATCTGGTGGGGTGACGTACACAATCACTGCAATGTAACCTACGGGCACGGCGACCTCGTGGACGCCCTGGCGGCTGCGCGGGAGCAACTCGATTTCTGCTCCGTCACGCCCCACGCCATGTGGCCGGACATGCCCCACTATGACGACCCGGGAATGGAATGGGTGATGAACTATCACCGCGAGGCCTTCGCCCGTCTGCGCCGCGGCGGCTTCGAAAAATACGTGCAGATGATGCGCGAATGGAACGACCCGGAGCGCTTCCTTACCTTTATCTCCTATGAATGCCATTCCATGGAACACGGGGATCACGTGGCCCTGTGCAGGGATTACGACACCCCGCTCGTGGAATGCGAAAGCGTGCCGGACCTCAAGGAAAAACTCCGCGGGCGCAGGGTATATGTCACTCCCCACCACATGGGCTATATCACCGGATTCCGCGGTTACAACTGGGCTGCTTTCAAGGACGGTGACGAGATGACTCCTTTCGTGGAGATGTTCTCCCGTCACGGCCTTGCTGAGACCGATATGGGCGACTACGACTATCTGCACGACATGGGCCCGAGGGCATACGAGGGCTCCGTGCAGTACGGCCTGGAGCAGGGCCATAAGTTCGGCCTGATGTGCTCCACAGACCAGCACGCGGGCTATCCCGGCAGTTACGGTGACGGCCGCATCGGCGTGTTCGCGCCGGAACTGGACAAAGACAGTCTCTGGGAGGCGATGGGAAAACGTCACGTGATGGGCGTCACCGGCGACAAGATCAAGATAGATTTCGGTATAAACGGTGTCTGCGGCGGAGATGTCGTGAAAGCGCCCGGCAAGAGACGGATATTCGTGAATGTCGAGGCCCAGAACTATATCGACTACGTGGACGTGGTGAAGAATACCGGCGTCATCAGCCGCCTGGACGGTCCCTTCGTGGCCGAAATGCCCCAGGGCGATACCGTGCGTGCGAAGGTGAAGATAGACTTCGGCTGGAACCGAGAGACGGAATATGTGCACTGGCTTGGCGACGTGGTCCTCTCCGAAGGGCGCATCCGCGACCTGCAGACCTGCTTCCGCGGAGCGGCGTTCACATCCCCCCAGCCCGGTGAAACAGCATTCAAGACGAGGGTGAACAAAGTACTCTCGAAAGACGAAAGGAACGTGCGTCTGGAGATGTACTCAAGCAAGAACCCCAACACCATGACTCCTGCAACGCAGGGCATACTCCTGGATGTGGAAATGCCCCTGGATGCCACCATTACCACGAATTTCAACGGAAAAAGCTTCAGCCACAGCCTGCGGGAACTTCTTCAGGGCAGCCGCGCGCACTTTATGCGCGGATGGCTCAGCGAGGCCATACGTTTCAACCGCGCCGCACCGGAGAGCGCATTCCTGGCGGGAGCCTTCTTCACGGACGACAAGCCCGAGCGTGATACGGACTACTATTATGTCCGTGTGCGCCAGCGCGACGGCCAGTGGGCCTGGAGTTCTCCTATCTGGGTGGAACGCTAAAGATTGTGAGGGCCGGGAGCGTCCGAAGGATTGCAGAAATTCCAGAGATTGTATCCGTCTATATGTGACGGATATCCCGGTGCGTGATTCCGGTACTTCGAATCCACTTTCAGTTCGAGTTTGCGGTAATCATCGCCGCTTGCGGCAAGATAATCCTCCAGAATGGAGCGGCATCTTTGCAGCAGTTCCGCAGAAGCGGGATCGCCAGCCAGGTTGTGTTTTTCTCCCAGATCCGCGTTCAGGTCGTAGAGTTCTTCTCCGTTGCCTTCGAGATAGTGGGTATATTTGAAGCCCTCTTCCAGGCGGATCATCCTTCCGGGGGATACTATCCTGTCATACTCGGAATGCCACTGGGACACCACGAAGGCATGATTTTCCTTCTGCCTGCGCCCGAGAATAGAGGGGGCCTGGCTGATTCCTTTCATCGAGGCTGGAACTTCTATACCGGCAAGGCCGCAAAGCGTGGGAACAAAATCCGTGGATGTCTGAACCAGCTGTCCGAGATGCCTTCCCCGGCCCTGGATACCGGGTCCGCATACGATTAGAGGCACTTTCACAGACTCCTCATGAAAATCAGTGAGCTTGGTCACCATACGGTGAGAGGCCATTGCATCGCCGTGGTCGGCCAGCAGCACAACAATTGTATTCTTCCCTGCCGGCGTAGATTCAAGAGCATTCAGCACACTGCGGATCTGGGCACATACAATCTCCACGTATCGCATATAAGCGGCAATGTACTGACGATAGTTTTCCGGACTCCAGTGCGCCGCCTGTTCGAGACGCCTGTGATTGCAGCAGAGATACTGTATGGGTATCGGCAGTGCAGACCAGTCTTCTACCTCAAAATTGTCCGGCAAAGGCGGCAGACCGGCGGTATCTGCCACCGCGTGTGGCCCGGAAGCGAAACCTACATAGCCGCAGATATTGTGGGGATTCTGGAAATCAACCATGCAGATGAAGGGTTCTGTGCCGGGAGAAGAAAGGAATTCCACCGCATCCGCGCAAGTTCCCACATCTTTGAAACTGTCCGGATTCAGGGGAACCAGCGGATCCTGATATTTCGTCTGTACGGGTTCTTTGTGTGTAAAGCCCCTCAGCGCTCCACAATCGTGGCGTTTGCCAAAATGCACCGCATTATAACCGGCAGCCGAAAAAACAGTTCCGAGAGTTGGCAGTTGCGGGTCCAGATCTGCATTCATCCATTTGCCCGAATTGCTGCGAACTCCCGTCTGGTGTGGCAGAAGACCCGTAAGCAGGGCTGTCCTGGACGGCTGGCTGAGAGGGCAGGCGGTGTATGCATTATCGAAAACTACACCGTTGCGGGCAAGGGAGTCCATCACTTCCGAATACCCTTCCAGACCGCCGTATTCGCCGATTGCGCGCGTTGCCAGCTGGTCGCACTGGATTATCAGGAAGTTCGGCCGGTCCTTGCCGCAGGCAGCAAGGGCTCCGGCTCCCATCAGAAGGAAAGGGAGTTTTCTCATAAGGCTATGGAATATGCTGTTCCGTTAACATTCAGATTGACGGCGTTTGCGGAAAAACTCGCGCTGATATCGGCCGATGAAAACCCGGACGCGGCCCCAAGAGGGCAGATGACCGTTACGAAGCGCAGGGGCGAGTCCGCAGACTTGGGTGATGACACCCTGTAGAAGCGGCGCTGAATCTTCTGACCGATTGCATCCGAATACCAGGACTCTCCGTTGCTGCCCGCAAAACCATCGGCGCTTTGCGTAAAAGTCTTGAAAACCATATTGTTGCCATCGGAGAATACAGTATGTGCACCGTATGCTCCGTTGCCGTAATCATCTATCGCCACGTCGCCTACACCGTCACATAGGTGAAAACTCAGTTCCACCGAAGGAATCGCGCTGCCGCCGATGCCCTCGTCCAGGATTACGAAGAACTTTCGCTTCACGAAATGCACCTGCCGCCTGTGGCTGAGGTTGGAATAGGAATCGTTCGCCACTATGAAAATGTCCGTGCCGTCATCCAGATGGTTCTCGCTCACCAAACGCCCGCGGGCATTTTCATCCGGGATGTTGGCAAGTCCCACGGTGAGGGTATTATGCATCTTCGTGGCCTGGAAGTCGGCACGCTGGGCATTGTCGCCCGCATCACCACCGTAGGAATAGGAGCCGGCATCCGGGGTGAAACGCCTGCCGTTCCTGTAGAGGCCGAAAGTGCCGTTGTCCGGCTGGCAGTGCCACCACCCCCTGGCGTTGTCGTTGTTCTTCAGCACAAGCATCATCGCCTGTTTCTCCCATCCGTCCCTCAAGACATAATATCCCGAAACCGGGTAGGATGCACTCAGATGCTCCGGGGCGCTGCCCTGCCCCCGTTCCGTGGCGAACCACTTCAGCCCGGGCTCGTCCGGGAACATTTCCGCCCAGTATCCGAAGTTGCGCTTCAGCACCGACTTGCTCCAGCTTACGCTGCGGGTATCATTGAAGTTGTCCATCGAATAATTGGTATACATTATGTCGCGGACGAAGGCGGCGGCGGAGCGGAGGTAGTTTGTATAATCCGCGGGCAGACGGTCCAGAAGACCGTTCTGCTTAGCCAGCTGGTGGATCTCATAGAAATTGTTGAGCACGGTTATGTGATAGCTGGGATCCATTTCTACCTGCACCCCGTCGCTGCGGAACTGAAGTTTCACCTGCGTCGCCACGTTTTCGAGACCTTCTTCCAACCAGATCGACGCGTTCTTGAACTCCGGCATAAGCACGGCAGCAGTGAACACGGCCTGAACTTCGAACAAACGGTGGTTGCTGCTCTCGGTAGCATAAGGATTGCATCGGATGCTTTCAACCGTGTTGGCGAATTCCACAAGGTAGAGGGCAAGCCAGTCAGTGGTGAAATGGTCGCTGCGCACACAGTACTGCAGGATATTGATCTGCGACATCACGCGGTCCGAAGCCTGAAGGTCCGTCCACTGATCCCTGAATTCCCTGGAACTGAGTTTGTGGGCTCCCGGGAAAGGAAAGGCCTTGAGCCAGGAGGAATAAATGTCGATTATATAATCTACATACCTGTCATCGCCTGTCACCCTGTAGGCCTTGGCCTGGTTTTCCATCCAGTGATGGCGGTGGCGCTGGATAGCGAACTGCTTTTCCGTGATTCCTCCAGGATTCTTGTTCCAGTCCAGATCGCCTTTCGCATCTGCAAAGGACCAGTAGAGCGGCAGCCCGGTGGAAGGATCAGTTCCCTCAGCATAATTTTTTATGTAGAGCCTGTAACCCCTTTCCCTGCATGCCTGGTCCGCAATATTCTTTTCTCCTGCGCTTAAACTGGGATTGACAAGATTGACCTTCGGATTCAGAACATTGTTCCGGCTTCGGTAATACTCCCGAAGCGCGTTCAGGGCCTGCCCGTCCTTGCCCTCCGAATGAAGGCGTTTTACCGTCTCCAACCCTGGATAATCAAGATTGATTACCTCGAAAACAAGTGCGGTATAATCGCTCTGCTGCACAGGATCGTCGTCATCGCCTCCGCTGATCGGCAGGTCGATGTCTCCGGTCCCCGGACTGTCGTGTTTCTCCCCTTTGATGCAGGCAAAGAGCAAAAGAGAGCAGAGTATTATGAGAGGAATTCTCTTCATTATTTACAAAAGTATAAATCAAATTCAATATTCCGCTATAAAGAAGTAGTGTATTATTGCAAATTTGTATAATTTTGACTGCACAATACTTGCATTTATGGGAATCGGGCTCAGTATAATATTGTCTATAAACCTGTTCTTTACCCACTACGGCGCATCTGAAGGGCTTTCCCAGAACACCGTCATGGATATCACGCAGGACAACAGCGGAATAATGTGGTTCGCCACCCACAACGGGCTGAACAGCTTCGACGGATACGATTTCCGTGCCTACCGGCACGATCCGGATGATTCCACATCCATAGCATCGGACCTGCTGCGCTGCCTGTACAAAGATCCTGAAGGGAGGATCTGGGCAGGTGGCGACAACGGGCTGTCGCTTTTGCTGCGGGAAAGCGGAACCTTCGTCAACTATCTGAAAGGCTGTGATATAAGGGATATTGCATCACTGCCCGGCGGGAAACTGTTGCTGTCTTCAAGCGGCATTCTGAAGGTGCTCGACACGGCGGACGGAGATTGCAGCCCATGGGAACATCCTGCGGCGCCGGACAAGATACTGGCAGAGTCTTTCTGCGAAGACGGCAACACTATATATATAGGTACGCGTAGGCATGGGGCTTTTTCCTATGACAGGAGCAGCGGGGAACTTACCCATATCGGCGGCATTCCCGCCAGCAGGTCCGTGGAGGCCATATGCCCGAAGGATGACAGGCTCTGGTTCGGCACGGAAGGGAACGGTCTTTTCGAGCTCGATCTCAGAAGCGGCGAAGTAGCCCGCTACCTTTCCCGGGAAGAAGGCGGTCCGCTGAATTCAAACCGCGTCAGAGGTATACAGACAGGCGCCGACGGCAAATTGTGGATAGGCAGCGTGGGAGGCCTCAACGTGCTGGACAATGACGGGGTGTTCGAATCCGCCGAGAGCAATCCTTTCGAACCCGGCTCGCTGTCTCAGAATTCCGTACGCTGCATCTTCCGCGACAACCAGGGTGGAATGTGGCTGGGGACCTGGTACGGAGGTGTGAACTATTATCACAGCCTGCTTCCCCGTTTTGTAACCATCTGCAGGAGACCCGGCGGCAATTCCCTCTGCGACAATATAGTAAACTGTCTTTTGGAGGACAGGCGGGAAAAGGCCATCTGGATAGGCACCAACGGCGGAGGCCTTGAAAGGATGAATCTTGCGGACGGAAGCTTCAGTTGTTTCCACGGAGCAAACGACGTGAAGGCGATCCTTGCAGACGAAAGCGGCGAAAGGCTTTACGTGGGAGCACATGACGGCGGGCTGTCCATTTTTGACAAGGGCTCCGGAAAATTCGAAAAGGTGAAGGGTGCGGAGCGGCTCAATGTTTATTCGATAATCAAGGATCCGAAAAAAGACAGGCTCTGGATAGGCAGCCTCAGGGGTTTGTTTTCCTATGAGCCTGGCAGCGGGAGACTTGCCCCGGCGGAGTGTCCTTTCAGCGCGCAGCTTGCAGAAATCCGCATAAAGCAGCTCCTGGCAGACTCCTACGGCCGGCTTTGGGCCGGGGGTGAAAGAGGCCTCGTGCTGATGAAGGAAAGCCACGACGGGCTCGAAGTACTGGACCTGCCCGAACTCAGGGATAAAAGAATAGAGTATCTGTTCGAAAGTTCTTCCAGAACTATCTGGGTTGGTACGAGAGAGGGACTCTGGTTCTTCGGGAGGGACGGCGGCAGCGGGCGTTTCGGCACCCGTCAGGGTCTTCCCGGCAAAGTTGTCCGCTCCATCGAAGAAGACGCCGGGAAGAGGCTCTGGATTTCGACGGATGCAGGTTTGACCTGCCTGGATCCCAAGGACTTTTCACTTAGGAATTATACGGACGACGAAGGCATCGCAGGATGCCAGTTCAACAGCGCTTCTTCCACCCGCCTCGAGAGCGGGGAGATGTGGTTCGGAGGAGTGCACGGAATCACGGTATTCAATCCGGAAAATCCAAAAGACAACCCTTTTTCCCCGAGCCCCGTAATCACCGATTTCAAGGTTGAGAACAACGCTGTGAGCATCTCCTTCGCCGTGCCGAACTTCGTGTCCCAGGGGCATGATTCCTTCCGTTACAAGCTGGACGGCCTGGACAAGGACTGGACTGTCTCTTCATCGCAAAGAAGCGCCTCCTGGTCCAGAGTTCCTCCTGGCAAGTATATTTTCAGGCTTGAATCGGCAAACAATGACGGGCTCTGGTGCAAGGGAGCCATTGCCGTCCCCGTTGAAGTGCCTCCCGCATGGTGGCAGACATTATGGTTCCGCCTGCTTGCGGCGCTCGTTGCCCTTGCCCTCGCCACCCTGCTCATATACGCTACGGCCGCCTACAGCGAGGCCAGGAACAGGAGGAAAATGGAGAAAAGGCAGATGCAGGATTTCATAGACATATCCAACGAGATCCGCACCCCGCTCACTCTGATTATCTCTCCCCTGCAGGCCATGCTGAAACGCACCAAAGATGCCTGGATGCGGAATCAGATACGCTATGTGGAGCGCAATTCGGACAAGCTTATGGAACTTGCCGGCCTCTTGATGAACTATAACAGGGACCGCCTGGAGGCCTTCCACGAAAAGGCTGGACGGGAATATGCCCAGGATGTTCCAGGATTTGGGGAAGAAGAAGGCGGCGCCGATAAAAAAGGCGTTATCCTGCTTCTGGGAGGCGACCGCGAACTCCTTGAATATATGAGGGACGGACTCTCCGCTTCTTTCAATGTCATCCTCTCGAAAGATGGAGAAGAAGCGCTTGAATATCTTCGCGAAAACGAAGTCAGCCTGGTCATTTCCGAAGTGGACCTTCCCGGAATGAGCGGCACTGAATTCTGTTCGAAACTCAAGAACGACACCCATACCGGCCACCTGCCTGTGATCCTGGTATCCGGCAAGGGCTGCTCTTCCAGCCAGACAGATTCGCTGAAAGCGGGAGCGGACGACTATCTCACCAAACCCTTCTCCGTGGAAGCGTTGAACGCAAAGATCCGCAATATGCTGCGCACGCGCCTGCGCCTGGAAGAAAAAGTTGCCGGGCCTGCAGCCATCGATCCTGCCAAGATCACCCTTACCATGGCAGACGAAGTATTCATAAGCAAGGCCAAGAAAATAGTCGAGGAGAATCTTGACAATCCGGACTTCTCCACGGAGGAGTTTGCTTCCGAAATGGGGATGTCACGCTCCAACCTCCACCTGAAGCTGAAAGGCATAACAGGAAGAAGCGCACTTGCGTTCATTCACAAAGTGCGCTTCTCCAAAGCCTGCGATCTTATCAGGGACGGTCGCTATTCAATAGCTGAAATCAGCGATATGGTAGGATTCAACACCCCTTCCTATTTCACGACATGTTTCAAGAGGGAATTCGGCTGCCTGCCTACCGCCTACCTGAAGAATCATCCTAAAGACTGATATCCCGCTTCCAACGGGTCTTGATCAAACTACAGGTAGTAGTTGAAACCAAGGCGTACGCCGATGTTCTGCGTGCCATAAAGCACTGCGCTGCTTCCGGGGCTCACGAGAGCATGGAACTTCACGACTTCCTGGTCGGAGGTGTTCCAACCTTCAAACTGAGTATAGGTCTGGGGCTGGAAGTAGAATGCGATGGGAGCGAAGGTAACTGCTGCTGTGATGGACATCTGACCGATGAAGAAGTACTCGATACCCATGTTGCAGGTAATTGCAATCGCCTTGCAGGCACCTACATTGTAGCGCTCGATCGGGCGGGCATATGCAACATTTGCAATCTTGCCGTTATTGCCAACCTGTCCGTATTCGTTCAGAATAGTAAGTTCTGCAGTGGGGATCTTGAGGTAAGGCATGGTACTGGGAGCGTGATTGTTATAATCTCCGAAACCGTTGCCGTAATCGAAGGTCATGGAGCCGCCGCCGACAGCAAACTGCGCACCGAAGCCGGCGATGAAAGCAAGTTTGCCGAAAGATTTGGTATATTCAAGTTCCGCTGCGATGGACAGACCGTTCAGGTTGCCATGGATGCAGTCCTCTTCGCGGTTTGTCGTCTTGGGATCCAGTTTGTAAGAGCGGTCGTCCTGGATGTACTCCTTATAGTTCACCTTGCTGCCGCTGAATCCGAGGGAGGCACGTGCCGACCACTGGTCGCTGATGTGATAACGGGCCTGGAAAGACACTTTCGGGTCGATTCCAAGGAAATACATCTGATGAGGATAGTCGCCCATGTCTTTCACGAAGTTTCCGGCAAATCCGCCGACTTCGGGCTGATAGCTCGCAAATTCGGACATGGGGTTGTAGGCTACGCCAAAGGAGAAGTCTCCCTTCTTGGGGGTGAAGCTGCTGCCTTTCAGAAAATCCTGCGCTCCTGCCAACTGGGCGACGAGCAGAGCAGATACGAGAATAATAATCTTTTTCATATGGTTACGTTAATGTTTTCACAAATATAGGAAAAATCCATTACTTGGTTCCGAAAATGCGGTCGCCTGCATCACCAAGTCCTGGAACGATATAGGCGTTCTCGTTGAGACGTTCGTCGATGGCCGCAAGATAGATGTCCACGTCAGGATGTTCCCTCTGCACCACCGCTATTCCCTCAGGCACTCCTACCAGACACATAAGGCGGATATTGGTGCATCCGCGCTCCTTAAGCATCGAAATCGCATCGCATGCGCTGCCGCCAGTGGCAAGCATGGGGTCCGTAACTATCACAAGCCGGTCCTGCACGTCTCCGGGGAGCTTGCAGTAATAAGGCACCGGCTTGTGGGTTTCTTCGTTACGGTAAAGTCCGATATGGCCTACCTTGGCCACAGGCACAAGGGTCTGAAGCCCGTCAACCATTCCAAGGCCGGCCCTGAGGATAGGTACGATTGCGAGTTTGCGGCCCGCTACCTCCTTTGCCGTCATCTTGCAGATGGGAGTTTCTATCTCCACATCTTCAAGGGGCAGGTCCCTTGTAACTTCATAACCCATGAGAAGGGCTATTTCTTTAAGAAGCTCGCGGAAATCCTTGGATCCCGTTTCCTTTTTACGCATGATCGTCAGCTTGTGCTGGATCATCGGGTGGTCGATTACATGAACTTGGCTCATATCAGATTTGGTTTAGACTATTTTTTCGCGCTCAGTTTGCGGGTGCTGTCATACATAACAGGAGTACCGATCATGATGGAAGCATATGTTCCGATGAGGATACCGATGATAAGTGCCACGCTGAGTCCGCGGATGCTCTCGCCGCCGAAGAAGGCGATGGCAAGCATCGGGAGGAGTGTGGAGACAGAGGTATTGACCGTACGGGTGAGGGTTGCGTTGAGAGAGCTGTTCACCGTCTCTGCAAAGTCTGCATTGGGATGCAGGAGCCTGTTCTCACGGATACGGTCGAAGATAACCACGTTGTCGTTGATAGCATAACCGATAATCGTAAGGATTGCCGCTATGAAGGTCTGGTCAACATCAAGGTTGAAGGGCAGGATGCCGCTGAACAGCGAGAAGAATCCGATTACGATGATGGCGGTATGAGCAAGCGACACCACGCCGCCAAGGCCCCAGGTCCATCCGCTGAATCGGGCGGCGATGTATGCGAAGATGATGAGAAGGGCGAGGATCACGGAGATGATGGCGTCGCGCTTGATATCGTTCGCGATGGATGCGCCGACCTTGTCGGAAGAGATGATACCGTTGGGGTTGTCAAGAGTGGAGGTAAACTCTGCCTGGCTCATTTCCTGGGCGAAGAATCCCTTGAGGGCTTCGTAGAGCATGCCTTCGATTTCAGCGTCCACGCTGGAGGCATCCTCGTTCACCTTGTAGGAGGTGGTGATCTTCATCTGGCTTTCGCCACCGAACTGCTTCACTTCCACGGAAGAGCCTTCGGAAGCCTCGGCCGCGTCGAACACGTCGTTCACTGCGGAGCGGACTGCTTCAGCGGTGACAGGCTGGTCGAAACGGACAACATAGGTACGGCCGCCGGTGAAATCCACACCGTAGGTAAATCCTTTGGTGAACATGGAAACGAGGGCTATCACGATGAGAGCTCCGGAGATGCAGTAGCTCCACTTGCGTCCGCCGAGGAAGTTCACGTGGGTGTTCTTCAGGAAACCGCCGGTGAACTTGGTTTCGAAAGTGATGTTCTTGCCCCTTGCAAGACGGCCTTCGAAGATGAGGCGGGTGATGAAGATGGAGGTGAGCACCGAAGTGATTATACCTATAATAAGAGTGGTGGCGAATCCCTTGACCGGGCCGCTTCCGAAGAAGAAGAGAACGAAACCGGTGAGCAGGGTGGTCACCTGACCGTCGATGATGGCGGAGTAGGCGTTGGAATAACCGTCGGCCACAGCCTTGCTAAGACCCTTGCCGGCCTTGATTTCTTCCTTGATACGCTCATAGATGATAACGTTGGCGTCCACTGCCATACCCAGGGTCAGCACGAGACCTGCGATACCGGGAAGGGTAAGAACCGCTCCGAATGCAGCAAGCGAGCCGAAGAGAAGGATGACGTTGGTGAGCAGGGCTGCATCGGCCGCGAAGCCGGCGCCCTTGTAGAAGATCACCATGTAAACGAGAACGAGAAGGAAGGCGATCAGGAAGGAGATCATACCGTCCTTGATGGACTTGGCACCGAGGGAAGGACCTACTACCTGCTCCTGGACGATTGTCGCAGGGGCGGGGAGCTTACCGGACTTGAGAACGTTCACAAGGTCGGTGGCTTCCTCGACATCGAAGTTTCCGGAAATCTCGGAATTGCCTCCGGTAATCTCGCCGTTCACGGTAGGATAGGAATATACGGTACCATCGAGCACGATTGCAATCTGCTTGCCGATATTGTCCTTGGTAAGATGCGCCCAGACATTCGCGCCTTCCGCATTCATGCTCATGGACACGGTGGGATGACCGCTGCGCTGGTTGTCATAGGATACGCGGGCGTCGGTCACGGAGCTGCCGTCGAGCGGAGCCTGGCCGTCGCGGGACGAAGCCTTGATTGCCACGAGTTCATAAACATTCTCGCTGGTTCCGATGGGCTTCACGCTCCACATGGGACGGAATTCCACAGGGAAGAGCTCTGCGATGCGGGGCATTGCGAGATACCTGTTGACCTTTGCGGTATCGCCGACCGTAGCATAACCGATGCAGGCGTTGCCGCGGGCCTCGGAGGGCTGAAGGACGGAGAAGAGGGGATTGCGGTTGGCATCGTTAAGTTCGCCTTCCGCATCCAGGATCTCTGCCAGGACATTGTTCGCTTCCGCAAGATAGGGAGCGATTTCGCTGTTGTCGAATGTTGTCCAGAATTCGAGGGATGCGGTTCCCTGGAGCAGTTTGCGCACACGCTCCGGCTCTTTCACGCCGGGGAGTTCGACAAGGATGCGGCCGGTGTTGCCGATCTTCTGGATGGAAGGCTGGGTGACACCGAAACGGTCGATACGGTTGCGCAGGACGTTGAAGGAGTTGCTCACCGCGCTCTCGGCCTCGGCCTTGATCACGGACACAACGTCGTCGTCGCTGGATTCGGGTTTGATCTTGTCCCTCATCTCATAGGTTCCGAAGACCGCGCTGAGCCTCTGGCCGCCGGACACCTCTTTCCACGCCTCGGCGAAGAGAGTGATGAAATCCGACTGGGAGGTGACGCTGCGGCTCTTCGCAAGTTCGAGGGCCTGAAGGAACTCGGGTTCCGTGCTGTTTCCGGAAAGAGCCTTCACAAGGTCTTCGAGTTGCACCTGAAGCATGACGTTCATACCGCCCTTGAGGTCGAGGCCAAGGTTGAGTTCCTTGGACTGGACACCCTTGAACGTGTAGCCGAAATAAACTTTTTCAGTTGAAATGGAATCAGTGTACCACTTCTGGCTTACTTTTTTGATAGAGTCGAGGTAGTAAGCCTGATCAACCTCCGCCACTTTGGCGAATGCGGGAGTCTCCTGCACTGCGACAGCCTGAGCTTCTGCATACTTCGCCGCCTTGTTGTTGTGGATGGCCGTGACAAGCGTGAAAGACAGCTGCCAGGCGCAGGCGATGATGAGCAGGATAGCTACAAGTCTGATAACACCTTTGCTTTGCATAAAATCTAAGTTCGTTATTATAAAATAATAAAATTCAAATTAGCTGGCAAATTTACGATTTATTTTCGTATAAAAACGATTTCTGCCCTTTATTTCTTAATTTTGCGGACTGTAAAAGTGAAAAAAATATTTTTCATAGCCATTCTGACCCTGCTCGCAACCCGCGGCATGGCCCAAAGCGACTCCCTGCGCCTCAGGGCGGACAGTCTCTATGCAGCCTTTGACTTCTCCGCCGCGGCCGGGCTCTACCGTCAGGTCCAGATGCAGTCGGATTCCGCCGGGCGGGCTTCCCTCGAAGACCGCATAACCGCATGCGTGAACGGGGAAAGCCTTTCAGAATTCTGTTTCAAGCCCATCGTGGTGGCCCGGGAACGCTTCGCCGTCAAGGATTTTTTCCTGTTCTACCCGCTTGCCGACAGTTCCTGGCATTTCCCCGCCGACAGCAGTCTTGCCGCCGTCGACAGCTTGGACATTTTGCCGTGGAAAGCCTTTTTTGCGGCGGATGAAGCCAAGTCCTATGCCTGGTGCGAAGCCGATTCCGCCGGGCTGCGGCATATCATGTACCGGGAGAAAAAAGACAGCGCCATGGGGCCGGCCATAGCCCTCGCTTTGCCGCAGGGGGCGGATACCATATTCCCCATCATCAATGGAAACAAGCTGATTTTCAGTGCAAAAGGCCTTTATGGAGTTGGCGGATTCGACCTGTATTCCTGCGACCGGCTGCAAGATGGCGGCTGGAGCGAGCCTTCCAACATGGGCTTCCCCTTCTCCTCTCAGGCGGATGATTTCCTTTTCACTGACAGCCCGGACGGCAAATACAGCCTCTTTGCTTCAAGCCGCGGATGCAGTGCCGACAGTGTGCATGTCTATGTAATCGAATACGACGCCATGCCGGTGAGGAAGGCCGTGGCCAAAGCGGAGGACCTTGCCGGAATCTGCGCGCTCACCCCATCCTACGGATTGAAGAAGGTGGATACGGGTCTTGCACTTGACTCCCGTTCCGACAAGGATGGGAAATCCAGGCGCTATACAGGCAAGATAGCCGAAGTACGGCAGATCAGGGACAGCATCTCCATACACAACAGGCAGCTGGATGCCATGCGGTCCAGGTATTCCTCCGCTCCAGCACCGGAGAAGGAGTTCCTCTCATCGGAAATTTCCCGCATGGAAAAAGACCTTCCCGCGCTTCAGGCGAGGCTTTCCGCAGCGAATGCAGAACTCCGCGCCATCGAAATGGAATTTCTGAAAAACGGCGTGCTTCCCGGCATGGGCGCCATGGCCGCAGAAACGGACAAGGAAATAGTGGGAGCCGGCAGCGCCTTTACTTTTACGAAGAAGAATCCCGGGCGCCCCTTCAATCCTTGACGGCAGAGCGGTCCGACGACTTTATCAGATTCGACAACTCCTCATTGAAACCGTCGCTGTGAACAAGCGTCGTGGTGTCGATGTGCATCCTCCAGCACCATTTGTTGTGAGGATCCGCAGGGTCGTTGATGCGTTCTTTTTCCGGGTCGGGGTTGCGAAGTTCCCCGTCCATGGACAGCCAGTCCTGCAGAGGGAAGATTGCAAGCATCGAGCATGATGCAAGATGATTCTGCAGAATCCGGCGGCATTCCACAGGATCGTGGTCTTCCGCATTCCACAGACGGATGCCCGTCATGTCGTGACTGCTCGTGGCGCAGACGCTCAACAACGGCCAGCCGTGTCCTTTGTCCATCCGCTGCATTTCCAGCGAAAGGATTTTCCAGTAAGACATGACTTCATTCACGCAATCGGGCACCATCCCGAGGTCCTCCCCACAGGCCAGCATGCCCGTCGCTCCCAGCAGATGCGGGAGTTTTCGAAGGGCGTTCCTCTTCCAGAATTCATTGTGCCTGTGGAAGAAGAAGTCGTTGTACATTTCCGAGAAACGCTGCTTCTGCCAGGGCTCGAGCTTCTCCGTATCGGGGCTTATCTGCGGATGATACATCCCTTCATGACGGGGATCTTCGACAAAGAGGCCCTCGTAAGGAAGGCCTGCGGCATCTATCTCGCCACGGGTGTATGGCAAAGCCGGATTGAAGTGTCCGAGACGGCCGCCTTCCTGATCCGCGGGAATTTCCCAGATCCTGAAAAAGCCGAGGATATGGTCTATGCGATATGCGTCGAAATATTCCGACATCTTACGCAGGCGGCGTTTCCACCAAGCGTAGTTGTCTCCTGCCATTTCTTCCCAGTTGTAGGTCGGGAAGCCCCAGTTCTGCCCGTCCCTGCTGAAGAAATCCGGCGGGGCGCCTGCATTGGAATCAAGATTGAAAAGTTTCGGGAAAACGCTTGCGTCCACACTGTCACGGCCGACACCTATCGGGAGATCGCCTTTCAGGAAAACCCCTTTGGAATGTGCATAATCGACCGCTTTCCTGAGCTGTCTGTCAAGATGGAACTGCACCCACTTGTAAAAATCGGGAGTGCCGGCTAATTGTACCGGCGCGCCCAGAGGCAGATTCCAACCATGACCGGAGCAAAGTCCTTTGCCTTCCGCCGAACGCGCAGCCATCTGGTTTGCATAGTCGTCAAGCCAATCTGCGTTTTTCCTGATAAAAGCCTTGTATGCCGGCTTTGCCTTGTCTTTTTCACCAATGGCAGCAAAGGCTTCCAGCATATAGGCCGTCTTCTGCCGCATGACCTCCGGATAGTCCACCGCCGGCAGCGAATTGAGCTTTTTCTGAATGTCCCGAAAACGCCTGTCGGGTTTCACCCCAATGTCTTGAAGATGAATGTAAATTGGGTGAAGGGCGAAGGCTGAAACCGGATTGTACGGATAGGAATCTCCCCACTCCCCGCAACGGGTGGTATCATTGATTGGAAGCAGCTGGAGTACGTTTTGTCCCGTCTTTTCCATCCAATCCACAAAGGTAGGGAGATCCGTAAATTCTCCCACCCCGAAATCGTCTTTCCCACGGAGGGAGAAAACCGGGATGGCCGTTCCCGCTCCCCTGTACCCCGGACGGTCGAACACTTCTGCCGAATGCCGCATGGGGAAAGGACAGCCCGGAATCGGACAGTCTATCCAGGAATCCAGGATCTCTCCTTTCGACGCTCCGTTTTCCGGCAACCCGCAATGGTGCGTCCATTCACAACGGACGACGATCCCGCCAGACTTCACAACATAGGTCCTGTCATTGCGGATTCCCTTGATGAGGCCGGCGTCACCTTCAATTTCCACGGACCACATGCCTCCGTCGCCCCACTTCATCGGGTAAAAGACATCGCCGGAAACCAATTCAAGGCTCTCGCCCCATCGTGTATGATATTGGATTTTATAAACTGCTTTCACTTTCCTGCAAGAACAAATACTGTATTTTTTGCAAAATTAAGAAATAATTCCTACTTTTGCTGCCCGTTCAATGAACGGAACCAGGTCCTGAAGGACAATTTCAGACAAAGACCACCTGGAGGGGTGGGTGAGTGGCTGAAACCACAGGTTTGCTAAACCTGCATACGGGCAACCGTATCACGAGTTCGAATCTCGTCCCCTCCGCCCAGAGCAATCAATTGGATGGTGCCGCACGAAAGTGCGGCATTTTTGCTATTGCGGGTATCCGGCAAAAGCTTGCTTTTGTAAGGATACCCACAATGGCGAAAAGAGCCTCTCAGGCTCTCCATCCAATTGATTGCCGGCGGAGACTCCGAGAAAAGGCTTGCGTAGCAAGGCTAATCTCGTGCTGTCAAATCTCGGAGGGGACGAGAAAAATCTTGCGCAGCAAGGCTAATCTCGCATGCAGAGAAGCCCCCTGACAGCGAACCATTTGATTCCCAGCATTTTGAACCATTTCCCTCTCCTCTTCACGCAGGGGGAGCAAAACATATTAAAACACTATGGTACAATCAATTACCTATCAGGCCTGACCAATCTTAATACATACTCCTATCCCAAGTCATATAAGTGTGATAGGTGGCAGGCATACCGAAACGATAGGCGAATCGCTATAACCAAGGCAAGTTATATCTCCTTCAACACGCTGCTTCCTCACCATAAATAGCCGTATTTCATTCTCGTATGTGAAAGCCTTACGCTTAAGGCTCATCACAGAGCTGTGTACTTAGTTGTATGATACTCTGTCGTAGGCGTTGCTGCCAATACCTCTACCCAGATGTAATTGGAGTATCGGACCCGTTCGTTCTCAAACGCCAGATAGATAGTTTTGGCTCCCCTGGTTGGAATGCGGCCGTTGCAGGACTGGGTGCCCAATGTAGAATAGTCGACATCGTACTGCAGCTGGGACGCCTGCTTAATGCCATCCTGGAACTGCTTTGCCGCCCACTGGCTGCGGAAGACATACATGTTGCAGTATGCGTCTTCCTCCCTGATCGGACGATTATCATCAAGCAAAGTGCTGAACAGTCCGCTACCCCTGGAGGTTTCATATAGAGGAAGCCCCAGGAAGCGAACCTTCTTATAGGAAAGGTTCATCTTGTCAGGGAATTTGCCATCAGAACTCTTGTCCTGTTCGCTGGTAGAAATACGAAGGTTATAGAGCACATCGGTCGCCCCTGCAGGTATCTGTACTGCAACAAGCGCAATAGACTTTGCGGCGCTGGTAAACGTGGATTTGAACTGACTGGAAAGGGTGAACTTACGGGGCTGATCAAAGGCGGCACGCAAAACAACGCCCTTGTTGGAAACAACGCGGAAATCTCCAGCTTTTGCTTCAATCTCCTCACTGTTGACCTTCTTGATGGGATGATTATGGTCGGCCATCTTGTAAGTAATGTCGACAGAGGCGTACTGGGTTCCTCCGGGGGCAATCTCAATCAAATAGATGCCTTTATTGGCCACAACGAGAGAATCTGTCACTTTGGTCTTCTGAGCGTACGTCTTAAGAAGCTGACGTGCATCGGCATTATACAGTTTGATGGTGCCTTGTTTTTGGAGACCGATATTGTAGTAAAGAATATCACCCTTCTCGAGATACACGGGATATGCTGTTGTCTTCTCCAGCAAACAATCATCATTGACCTCCGCCGGAATGATAATCGTCTGAAGGCGCTGTTCGGATGCGGCCACGGCATCCCTTTTAAGGATGTTAACACGGCGCTCCAGCTTCTCACAGGACTCTTTTGCGGAAGCGCCCATTCCGGTAGTGTCGTTGCGATATCTCAATCTTTCAACGTCTTTCAAGTACGCATCGACTTCTTCCAAGGATGCGTTTGAAATACCGGCCAATTGACCTTCAAGCGTCTTTACCTTGTCAAGCGTTTCCTGGTAAACACCAGCCTCGTATTCAGACATAGCCTTCTTCTTTGCCTGCTGCCCACAGGAGAGAACAATGACGGGAAGTACGAGTAATAGAATTTTCTTTACCATATCGTAAAAAATGCAAAAATGCTTAATATCCAACTTTTTATATATTCTATCCAGAATACCTTCTTCATCAGTTCCGCCCAGCCGGGGAAGATGATAAGAGATGCGATAAAAAGTGCGGCGCCCCCAATGATGACAGACAACATAATAGGGACTTCTCTCTTATCTTTCTTCACTCGCTTCTTTACAACTTTCAGCTTTTCCCTGGCCTGAATCAGATCCAGATTCCCTGGACGTTCTTTCTCCCAATAATCTAAAAGATTGACGGCTTCCTGATAGATCGATGTAATGCCGCTACTGTCGATATCCTCAGAGAAAACTCCAATTACCTCAATGTACTGCCTCAATTCAGATGGATTGGAGGGTGTCTCTTCGAGGAGTATGTCACCTCCTGATTTGTATCCTTCTTTACCGTAATTATCCCAATACGCCTTATCCGCCGCCATATAGCGTCGTTTCAAAGAGTCGTAATATGAATGATCGGTTGTCACTGAATCATCGCTATCATGTCCTCTGCGCCAATCTCTTTGGCAATAGAGTGCAGGTAAACCTGTTCGGAAAGAGCCACTTCACCGTCAGCCTTGGCAATCCTTATAAGGCCTTCGAGAAGACTTGCAGTATTCATTGCATCATCCTTGAAAGGCTTCAAATCAATTTTTTGACGCCTTGGATTCTCGATCTCAAGTATGAGTTTAGCTTGAGCTGCTTCAGAAATGTTTACTGCCCCCAGTAGGACCTTGAGAGTATCCTTTTCTTCATCCAGGTAATGATTGTCAACTAATGCCAGGTTAATGGCAAGACGGATTTTGGCAATCTCCATTTGCTCCTGTTTCTCAAAGTCGATAATATCATTGAGGAACAAGGCTTTTGCAGCTTGTGCTATACCATAAGTTGAGAAGGCATCTACAGCGCCACCTACGAAACCGCCCAGGATAGGGATTGCCTTATGAATGTTCACCAAGCCTTTCTCTCCAAACTTGGTCACAAGACGGAAACCCACAGCTTGATTAATCTTTGTGAGTACCGTTCCTGGTAGCTTTTTGAGAGACGCTGTTGCGAACTTAATGGCAAACTGTCCGGAGAGTTTTGACAAAGCGCTTCCTGCCTGAGAGCCGAGAAGGCAGAGATACATTCCTGTCTTCTTCTCTTCAGTATTTTCATGCCAACCGCCAAGTTCTGCAATTGCCCCTATCATTCTCATCTGTATGGCCATTACTCCAGCGATGTTGGCTGGTAAAGTAATAGGCATAGTGGCGAGGCCACCTAAACTGGTTACAAACCCTGCTGTAGAAGCAGAGGTAATCTGCCAATTGACAAGATGATTGATGGCAGCAGAAACGTTCCCGTACTTTTCCAGGTATTTTTGAGCCATCTCATGACTGGTTCCAAAACCAGGAATATTACCATTAGCCTTATCAAAAGCCCAGTCCATTATCTGGAGCATTTTGCTACCTTTCTCAGCCTGTTCAGGAGTCAATTCCCCTTCCAGCACTTCCTGGTCGGTATCAGCTTTTTTTCCCTTGTTTTGCACAAGGGTTGTAACACCCTGCTTGGCACTACTCACAAGAGCGCCCAATTTTGCTTTGTCAATGAGTACCATAGGTTACTTCTCCCTCTTCAGTGCCTCTTTTGCACGTTCGATTTCACGCTTGATATATTCAATCTGACGATCGTGAGAGGCGGAATGGGCCACTTTTTCCTTGCGGTAATAGGCCTTTCTGTCTGTGGATTTTTCACGCTTGATGTAATCGGCATAGCGCTCGTTGTCCTTCTTCTTTGCATCTTTCTCCTTCTGGAGTTTTGCGCGAAGGTCAATGATCTTCTTCTTGTAGTACTCTTTGCTCATGGCTATTTTTTCTTTTTACCAGTTACGGCTTTTACAACTTTACCACCGATTTTTCTCTCAAGTCCCTGCTTGGTCAGCGGTAGTCCGGTTTTGCGGGCCACCTTCTGCTTGATGGCACTCACACCGATGGCTCTCTTAAGAGAAAAACTTAGTCCTGGGATCTTCATGCTTTATAATCGGAATAACCTATATTCTTGATTTTCAGTTCAGAACGGTCGACTTGATGGTCCGGCTCCAGTTCATTGTGGAGAATATCAGCAATTGCCTGTGCCATCTTGATTCGCCTGGCATCACGGGACATGGCGCTCCACGCGATACGAAGAATAAAAGCGTTCATTGTATCCACAGAGGGGAGGTGTCGGAGATAAACCTTGGCGTTATCCGACTTGTGGCGCATCTGTCGCTCGGCCTTCCAGCCGAAGTCATTCTGCAGTGTACTCTCGATGCTGGTAAAGATGGCATCGGCTTTTTCAATATCGTGGATGAAGAGGTTGGGTGAATCCAGAGCACTTTCGCCACGACCTCCGCCATAACCTATATGCACCACCTCCGGATACTCCGGCTCATTGGTGCCGCTGGCGGCGAGAATGGTAACACACCATGCCCCTTCACGGGATGTCAATTCATTGATGTCAGCCATGAATTCAGGCTGGCCGGGCTCGTCAAATGACGCAGCCAGATAGAAAGATTTGTACGGTCTAACTTCTCCCAATTCGCGGCTTACGAAGTTGAACCCTCCGATTTTCGCCAGATAATATGAGAAGTTACCAACCATAGGGTCAATCATTGAGGCTGGTGACACTATCGTCACACGAGAGCCCCGGTCAATAAAGCACCCGTAGGGCCTGTTGACCACAAAGTGTTCGACTGCCAGTCTATCCTGGGGATTCTGGTCTGCAGGGAAAGTGGCGGCCATATTGAAAACGCGGAAATCTCCGGAAGCGTTTATCGCTTCAAAAATCGCATCCTGCGTCATCCCCATCCGCGCCTGGATATCAACCACGGAAAGGAACATCGGCACCACCTGGAAGAGTGTGGGACGATCTTGCTTCCTTTCAAAAGCGCGATGAAGTTTGTCTATGTTATCCTTAATCTCCTCTTCTTTCTGCTGTTCCTCAATCGCTTCCGTGAACCCTGAACCGATAAGGCCGATGGGAACGGCAAAAATCGCTATGCCCAGGATTCCGACAATAAATGCAATGATGTTTCCTGCCGTAGTAACAATTGGCAAATCCGCGACCTTGCCGGGGTCTCCGATATACTTCGCAAAGGCCCAGACAAATGCTTTCCATCCATCACCAATCATCTCAGGATTTGCATCATGTTCAACGATGTAGAGGAGCAAAGACAGGACAATGGTGGTGATGAAAAGGAATTGTACGGAAACCAGCATTTCGGTCTTCTTGCTCCTGACGGCAGTGCCCAGGAAGCGGAAAGCCTTCATGTAGCGGAAGATGCGGAACATCCTCGCCACACGGAACAGTCGCATTATCCTGAGGGACTTAAGTGCCGTTACAGGCAGCGGGACGATGAAACTGAACCAGAAAGGATAAGTAGCTAGGAAGTCAATGAGTCCGTAGAACGAGAAGCAATACTTTACACGTCCCCAGAAACCTTTGTACTTGGGGTCTATCTCATCTGCAGTCCAGATACGCAGGGAAACTTCGATGGTGAAAAAGATCTGGGTAAACCAGTCAATGCCTTTCATCCACTTCTCTGCCGTAGAAGAGATAGGGAAAGTCGAGATGAATATCTCGGCTGTGCTTAGAAGAATAAGGCCTATGATGGCATAATCCACGTAATTATGCCACTGCTTGGTATGCAGGTTATCATCGAAAACCCGCGCCAGTTCTTTTTTGAATTCCTGCGTTCGCATAAATGGAACCCGGAAGGGCGTCCCCGCCCTTCCGGATTAATGTAAAAAGGTAATTACTTGCCGGCTGCGCAAAGGGTTACGCCGTTGTCAGCGAGCTTGCTGTCGTCGGCATTTGAAACCTGGACACCGATGCCCCAGGCGGCGGCGAATTCTTCCTCGAATTTACCGACGGTCTTGTTGCCCTTGACGGCGAGTTCACCACCCTTGTACCCTTCGGCACGGATGGAAGCGAGGGTTGCTGCGTCATCGGCCATCTTGCCTTTACAGCTAGGGCTCATGTAAACGCGAAGAGAGGAACCGAAAGCCTCTTTGAAGTCGGCTTTGAGTTTGCGCACAGTCGTGCGGCCATTGATTTTAAGTTCTGCCATAATGTTTTGTGTTTTAAATGGTTAATAATGTGTAGTAGATATCAATTCCCTCAACTTTTCTCAATTCCCAATGGATAAAATAATCTTTTTCTACCTCAAAATCAGGGTGCGTCTTGCAGCATGCGCTTTCCTTGTCAAGCCAATGTTTCTCTTTGCCATGAGTCCCTTCGGTCATACTGAATAGGATATGGTTGGAAGTGTCTCTTCCTGCTTTAAGGTAGGCGGGGTCATTTGTTACAAAAACGGCGAGTCCACTTTTGATGGCTTTGAAGCGTTTCCGGACAATTTCTATCCGACGAACATCCTTCCAGAAATCATACATTCCAAGATCCTGCGCTCCTTGATTCTTCATCACTTCAACCTCCTCTGCAACCGCCTCTCCAAAACGGAGGAGTTTCTTGCGTACGGTCTTGGTCTTGTACTTGAGCTCTATGGGCAGGAATTCTTTTCCCTTGCGCACCAGGACATCCATCCGCAGCTCATTATTCCAGATGTATCCCTTCAGTTCAGACAACGGCACATAGTACTCCACATCGACATCATCGTAATGACCAGTCTGCCGAAGGAAAGTTGCCAAATGCATCTGAAGGTCTCTTTCATTAAAAAGAAGTTCTGAAACGTCCTGGAGATATTCCAAAATATCTCCTTCGGCCATTTCAGATAGTGTTTTGTAAATCTTCTGTTTATTTACCATTAACGTGGGCAATTATTTTCTTTCCCAATTGTTGGGTATTCCATTTGGGATCAACTTTCAGGCCCGCTTTTTCTGCCAGATATCTTAAGCCCTCTTTAACACTTGGGAAATCAGTTTTGCTGATTTCGATTGAATTATCCGAGTTAAGCCAAATTGTTACACCGTCAACGACGGCTTTTTCTTTGTAAGTTTTTGATGTTACGACAGGTTGTGCCATATCTAAATACTGTTTATGTTTTGGCTACTCTTTTCAGGGTTTTCGCCCGCCCCCTAATAATTATTCAATTACAATAAACTCAGTTCTTCTATTCTCCGGAGCAGTAGGATCGGCCGGATTCTTAGGCTCGGAGGAGCCTTTGCCGATGGCTTCGAGGCGGGATGCGTCGATGCCTTCGTGACCTACCATGAAATCGACGGCGGCCTTTGCACGAGCCTCGGAGAGGCGCTGGTTGAAAGCAGCGTCACCTTCTGCGGAAGTGTGGCCTTCCAAACGAAGACGGATATCGGGATTGTCTTTCATCACCTTGGCGAGGTCGTGAAGGACGAACTTGGCGTCATCGCTCAAATCAGCTTTGCCTACGACAAATGTGGCTGCATTATAGTGATCCTCAATCTCAGCTATTTGCTTAACATAAAGGGTGTCGTGAACCACGACAACTTTCTCGACTTCAACAACTGTAGGCTCTGCCTTCTTCCTGCCGAACAGCAGCAGGCAAAGAAGAACTACTATTGCGGCAACCAGGGCCCATACCCACCAGGCGATGCCTTTCTTCTGTACGGGAGGGACATAACCATTGAGGTATTCCAGACGGAAACCGCCTTTCTGGCCACCGCCGGCAGCCTTCTCGAATTCGGCCACTACGATACCATACTGCTTGGCCCATGCCACCAGCCGCTCAAAACTGGGCTTGGTCCACATAGAAACTACGGAGACCTTCTTGCCGTCGCCCATCTTCAGGAGTTCATCCGGCTCTTTGAAGAATCCATTCCAATCAGCCGTGGTGCCCTTGTCCTCCGCGTACACGAAATTTTTCTTGACACCGGAATCGGGGTTCAACTCATCAGGGAAAGCCTTACGAATCTCATCCAGCTTGGTCTGGGGATACATCACCATATAGGCGTGCATGATGCCCAGAGCGGTGCGGTTCTGCGCCTTACCATAGACACGGACGCGAGCCCCTGCGATATCGGCCTTAGAGGCCTTGACCTGAGGCTCGACGTCTTTCTTCTCCGTTTTGGGCTTTTCGGTTTTAGGCTTATCAACATGTGCAGGTGCTGACTCCTCCAGGAACTTGGCGAGTTTTGCTCCGCACTGCTGAGTGTTCCATTTTTCATCGATTGCGAAACCGGCGTCTTCAGCGATTTCTCGCAGAGCGGCTTTAGTGTTGTCGCATGCGGCCCCTGCTTTTGAAACCTTTACTGAACCTTTCTCATCGATGTCGATGATATAATCTTTCCAGGATACTGATTTCTTTGCCATAATTTCTCCTATTTATATTCCTCACGTGCTGCCTGGCCGATGGTAATTTCGTTGGGAACCAGGTTCTTTCCGGATTTGTCCTTGATCTGGACGGTAACGCCGAAGGCTTTATCGAACATCTTTTCGGCTTCGCCGACTTTGGTGCTGCCCTTGATCTTGATGCCATCGGCAGTGGTGTTGACCTCCTTGGTCGTTTTCTTGCCCAGTTGATTAAGGGTGAGTTCAGGATCTGCAATCTGGACACCCTTGTAGAAGACAAGGGTCAGGTCAAAAGCCTTTTTGAAATCGGCGGAGATGGTTTTGAGTTTCTTGTTGGGAGCTACAGAGAACTCGGCCTTGTTAAAGGCATCCTTGATGTTGTTTAAAAGTCCCATAATGTGTCGGATAGTTGGTTTCCGTGCATACAAATATCGCCAAGAGGGCTTTTTAAATCAAGTCCGTTTAGGTCCGTTTTGCGGCGGTTGAGGGAAAAAAGAATCTCCCCTCCCTGCCCATGGGGTGGGCAAGAAGGAGAAGATAGAATGGTGGTAGCCTATCTCTGCGCCTGGTAGCTGATGCCGAGGTGGTCCAGAGCGTCGAGGAAATCCGAGCAGACGGAAACGCTGAATTTCTTGCTGAACAGTTCCAGCCGGTACCCGGACTTGGCATCGAAGAGGAAAACTTTCAAGGGCGTATCCCCTTTGAACTCCTTAAGGACCTTTATCAGATTCTTGCGGAAATCTTCCTTGAGCATCACTGTGTCCAGATTGATGGCAAGGGCCTTTACGTAACTTGCCACAACATTTCCAAGAAGCATGATGCCCTTGATCTTGAACGAATACGGTGCCTTCTTCCCTTCCTTTATCTCTTCCGGCTTCAAACGGAAGCGCGGCGCGATCTCCCCTTCGATATACAGGCTTTCATGCTCCTTCATGAAAGGCATGAATGTCTCATAATCCTTCCCGAAAAGGGCGATTTCATAAGTGCCGCTATAATCTTCCAGAACGATTTTCCCGCCTGGCGTACCTTTCTTGGTGGTAATGGTAGATGAGGATGTAACAATGCCGGCGATGCTTTCTTTGGACAGCTTGTTTTCCCGGTCGCATTCATCGATGCGGGATTCGAGATTTGCAAGACTGCAAGTTGTAAAGTTCTCTATCTCAAAGCGATATCGGTCCAGAGGATGGCTGGAAAGATACATCCCCACAAACTCTTTTTCCTTCTGCAGAAGTTCGAGAAGTTTTTCTTCTCCAAGCGCCATCGGCATATCCGGCCGCTTCGGTTTCATTTCCTCAACTTCACCGAAGAGGGAGCTCGCGCTGTCCACTGTGTCGTTCTTATACATGTCGGCATAGTGGCAGAGTTCGTCGATGAAGAGGTCCCCGCTCTTGCAGGGCGAGAAAAACTGCATACGCTTGTAACCGAAGGAATCGAAGGCTCCTGCATAAACGAGAATTTCCAGAGCCTTGCGGTTGACATTCACCCCCTTGTTCTTCTGGGAATACAGCGACATCCTCTCCATGAAGTCCCATACATCGGCGAAGGGCCCTTCGGAATCCCTTTCGTCGATGATACCGTTTACGACATTTTCCCCAAAGCCCTTGAGGCCTCCGAGGCCGAAGCGGATATCTCCCTCCTTGTTCACGGAAAACTCTTTTCCGGACTCGTTGATATCGGGATTCAGAACCTTGATTCCCGCCTTCTTGCAGTCCGCCATGATTGCCTTCATTTCATCCATGTTGGAACTCTGCTGGGTAAGGTTCGATGCCTGGAATTCAGAAGGATAATGGGCTTTGACCCATGCTGTCTGGTAACTCACCCAGGCATAGCAGGTGGCATGGCTCTTATTGAAGGCGTATTTTGCGAAAGCTTCCCAGTCGGACCAGATCTTCTCCAGTTTGTCCTGGGGATGACCTTTCTCCACGGCCCCCTTGATAAAGTCGTCTTTCAGAGAGTCGAGAACATCCTTTTTCTTCTTTCCCATGGCCTTGCGCAGCTTGTCCGCCTTGCCTTTGGAAAAACCTGCCAGACTCTGGGACAGACGCATAACCTGCTCCTGATACACCGTGACACCGTAGGTCTCCCGCAGCAAGTCCTCCATTTCGGGGAGATCGTAATGTATCTTCGAGGGGTCGTTTTTACCGGCAACGAAGTCCGGTATATACTCCATTGGGCCCGGACGATAAAGGGCGTTCATTGCTATGAGGTCCTCGAAACGTTCCGGATGAAGTTTCATGAGCCATTCCCTCATGCCTCCGGATTCAAACTGGAACACGCTCTTGGTGTCTCCCCGGCTGTAAAGGTCGAATACCGCAGGGTCGTCGATGGGGATGGCTTCTATGTCTATATCCTTGCCAAAGCGCTTCTTCACCAGCGCCAGGGCACGGGAAATGATGCTCAGAGTCTTAAGGCCGAGGAAGTCCATCTTGAGCATGCCCACCTCCTCGATCTGGGAGCCTTCGTACTGGCTCACCCAGACCTTCTGTCCGGTAGCCTTGTCCTCGCCCATCGTTATGGGGATATAATCGGTGAGATTCCCGCGTCCGATAATCATTGCGCAGGCATGGATACCGGTCTGGCGGATGGTTCCCTCGAGCTGTTTGGCATAACTCAGAACTTCCCGCACGAGAGGTTCCCCCTGCTCATACTCTTTTTTAAGGTCCGCTATGTACTTTATGCAGTTCGCGAGCGTGGGTTTCACTTCCACGTCCATCCCGTTCTCCTTCACGGTGAACGGCCGGTCCGGAATCATCTTGGCAAGCCGGTTGCTTTCGGGGATGGGCAGTCCGCTGATACGCGCCACATCCTTTACGGCGAGTTTTGCGGCCATTGTGCCGAAGGTGATGACGTGCGAGATATGGTCCGCGCCATAAAGGTCCTGCACATACTGGATCACACGGTAGCGTCCTTCATCGTCGAAGTCGATATCGATATCCGGCATGCTGATTCGCTCCGGGTTCAGGAAACGCTCGAAGAGAAGGTCGTAGCGTACGGGGTCGAGATTGGTGATGCGAAGGCAGTAGGAGACGACGCTGCCAGCGGCGCTTCCTCGTCCCGGGCCCACGGAAATTCCGTGATTCTTCGCCCAGTTGATGAAATCCTGGACAATCAGGAAGTAGTCCGGGAAACCCATATAGGATATGGTCTTGAGCTCGAAATCTATCCTTTCGAGAATATCCTGCCTTATGTCGTTCCCGTATCGTTCCCGCGCCCCCTTGTAGGTAAGGTGGCACAGATAGGCCACGCTCTTGCAGAACTCGTCACCACGGTAAACCCCTTTCTCGTCATTGCGGCCGCGGTCGATTACCTCGGCATACTCGCCAAGGTATTTGTCGATATCGGCAAGGAAGCCCTGGTCTATGCTGAATTTCGGGAGGATATGGGAAGAGTTGATATCATACCTTTCCACCTTGTCCAGGACCTCGAGGGTATTGGAGAGCGCTTCCAGATGGTTGGGAAAAAGTTCCATCATCTCGTCTTCGCTCTTCAGGTATTCCTGTTGGGTGTAACGCAGCCTCTTTTCGTCGCTGAGGTTGGCATTGGTAGTCAGGCAGATAAGGCGGTCGTGAGCCGGTCCGTCCTCTTTCCGGATGAAATGGACATCGTTCGTGGCGATAACTTTCACCCCATATTTTTCTCCCAACCTGAAGAGCTCGTCGCAGTACTGTTTCTGCCTCTGATACAGTTCCAGGGACATTCCCGGAACCTGTGTCTTGTGAAGCATCACCTCCAGGTAGTAATCCTCGCCGAATACCCTTTTGTGCCAGTTGATGGCGTTGTCCAGCGCTTCCGTATCTCCCGCCAGGATGGCTCTCGGAACCTCTCCGGCTATGCAGGCGCTTGAACAGATGAGTCCTTCGTGATATTTCTCCACCACTTCATGGCTCACCCTGGGCTTGTCGTAATACATGCCCTCGATATGCCCGGTGGACACTATTTTCATGAGATTCTTGTACCCGGTATAGTTCTTTGCCAGGAGAATCAAATGAAAATACCTGCGGTGGTCGTTATCCTTCAGGTGATGGTCGTAATGGCATGTTACGTATATCTCACAGCCTATGACCGGCTTCACCGAAGGATGCTTTTGAGATACGTCGAAAAATTCCTTCACCCCGTACATATTGCCGTGATCGGTGATCGCTATTCCCGGCATATTCAATTCTTCGGCCCTGTCGAACAGTTTTTTGATGTTCGACATGCCGTCGAGAATGGAATATTCTGTATGTACGTGAAGATGGACGAAGGACATGATTCAACTATTTTTTAAGGGTAAAGCCAAGTTTGAGGCCATTTACCTGGCCAGCGATAGCGGCGATGCCGGTGGTGGAAGATTTCTTCTTTTTCAGGATTTTCGCGGTCTTTCCGAGGAAAGAGATGAACTTGTCCGCGTCGAAGAGGATCTGGCATCCGCTGAGAGTGGCGGAAATGGTGCCGGTCATCGACAGGTAGTTGTAAACCTTGCCGAACTTCATCTTAACTTCGCTTCCTTCAAGGGTATAGTTGCCGCCTGCAATCTGACGGGTTCCGTTGGTGATGGAAAAAGTTCCGTCGGCATTGAAAACAATGTGCGCCACACCGGGTTTGATCCCCACTTTCGACAGGTAGGAATTCAGCTTGTTGTCAAGGCTTTCCTTATAGGCGGAAGCGGCGATGCTTGCAAGGGCGTTCTCCGTCTGGATGGCGGAAGCCATGCCGGCATATACCCACTCTCCTTCAAGTTTGTATCCGACCGTCTGGCTTATCACATCTCCGAGGAGAGACTCGGCTACGGAAGTGGCTGCACTTTTGAGGGCGGCAAGCGGGTCGTTCTGCTTCTGGGCAAAAGCGGAGGTGCCGAGAAGGACTGCGGCTGCGATGAATGTAAAGATCTTTTTCATATCGTAAATATTTTATTGATTAATCGGTAGTTTCTTCCTTCCAGCCCTGCGCCCTCAAAGGGAGTTCAGCCCCTTCCGGCGTCACCAGCACGGTGCCTGCTTCAGGAAGGGCGAGGTGCCCGATGATTTCGAAAGTCTGGAAATCCTTACGGAATTTCTCCAGATGGAGGATAGGGACACAGAAAAGCAGCTGCAGGTCGTCGCCTCCGTTCATGGCGGCGGAGACGGGATCCACATCTATCATCTTTCCGAGTTCGAAAGAGTTGCCTTCAAACGGGATCTTGTCCGTGTAAACCTTGGCTCCCAGGCCGGTGGCGCGGGAAATACGCTTCACCGCATCGGCAAGGCCCTGCGTGACCAGGACCCCTGCGGAAGGAATTATCTGGGCGTCTTCCAGGCTGTCCACGATACCGGCGGGCAGTTCCGGGCGAAGATATGCCCCGACAAGCATCTTGTACCGCTCCATTTCTTCCGCCTTGGAAGATCCGGACTCGAAGCGAACAAGCTCCCTTTCAAGTACTTGCAGCCCGAGATATGCCGCACCGAGACGTCCGCTGACACAAAGGAGATCCTTGCTCTGCGGCTTGGGACGCCGTACGCGGGTGAGTTCAAGGAGTTTCCCTCCGGCGCAGACGCTTATGCAAAGGCCGTTTCTGCTCGGCTGCAAATCCAGCGACAGTTCCTTGTAGGCGAATTCCTTCGCCGCTGCCTTCACTCCCGAGAACAATTCGGAGATATGGTCGTAATCCAGCTTTGCACTCACGCCCAGCACCACGGAAAGGCTTTCCGGATGGCGCATGGCGGCATACAGTTCTCCGGTGACGGCGGCTACAGCCTTGTATCCCAGATGTTTAAGGGGGAAATACACCAGATTGAAATCCACGCCTTCCAGGAAGACGCGCTGCACCGGAGCCGTCGCTGACGCAGGCTTGAAGGCATCGAAACCGCTGCCTTCGAAAAGCTGCCGGATGGCCTCCTGCTTTCCTATTTCCGAGAAAGATTTGGGCATCAGAGATTACGCAGAAGGTTGTTCAGATTCACTTTCTTGTCTATCAGAGCCTTGAGCTCGGCGATAGGAACCCTCTCCTGCTGCATGGTGTCGCGGTCGCGTACGGTCACGCAATGGTCGTTGAGGGTGTCGTGGTCCACGGTGATGCAGTATGGCGTGCCAATGGCATCCTGCCTGCGGTAACGCTTGCCGATGGAGTCTTTGTCCTCATACTGGCAATTGAAATCGTATTTGAGGTCGTTCATTATTTCCTGAGCGACTTCCGGCAGGCCGTCTTTCTTGACGAGGGGCAGAATTGCCGCTTTCACAGGGGCAAGCGGGGCGGGAAGGCTCAGGACCACGCGGGTTTCTCCGTTTTCAAGGGTCTCCTGCTTATAGGAATGGGAAAGCACTGCGAGGAACATACGGTCCACGCCGATGGAAGTCTCGACGCAGTAAGGCACATAGCTCTCTCCGGTTTCAGGATCGAAGTAAGTGAGTTTGCGGCCGCTCAGCTGCTGATGGTTGCCGAGATCGAAGTCGGTGCGGCTGTGGATTCCTTCCAGTTCCTTGAATCCGAAGGGGAAATGGAACTCGATATCGGTTGCCGCATTGGCGTAATGTGCAAGTTTCTCGTGGTCGTGGAACCGGTAGTTTTCAGCTCCCATGCCGAGGTTCACATGCCATTTCATGCGGTTCTCCTTCCATTTCTTGAACCATTCCATTTCGGTTCCGGGTTTGCAGAAGAACTCCATCTCCATCTGCTCGAATTCCCTCATACGGAAGATGAACTGCCTGGCTACCACCTCGTTACGGAAGGCTTTCCCTATCTGGGCGATTCCGAAAGGCACCTTCATCCTGCCTGTTTTCTGTACATTGATATAGTCAACGAAGATGCCCTGGGCTGTTTCCGGACGCAGATAAACCGTATTGGCGCCTTCGCCGGTGCTGCCGAACTGGGTGCTGAACATGAGATTGAACTGGCGCACATCAGTCCAGTTCTTGGTTCCGCTGATGGGGCAGACGATTCCCAGGTCGAGAATGATCTGCTTGTACTCTGCGAGGTCATTGGTGTCTTCCGCCTTCTTGTAACGGGCATGCACCTCGTCGTAATGGGCCTTTTCCCTGAGGACATTGGGGTTTGTGGCGCGGAACTGTGCCTCGTCGAAAGCGTCTCCGAAACGCTTGCGGCCTTTCGCCACTTCCTTTTCTATCTTTTCCTCTATCTTGGAAAGATAATCTTCGATGAGGACATCGGCGCGATAGCGCTTCTTGGAGTCGCGGTTGTCGATGAGAGGGTCGTTGAACGCGGCGACATGCCCGGAAGCCACCCATGTGCTGGGATGCATGAACACTGCCGCATCGATTCCTACAATATTCTCGTTCAGCCTGGTCATGGCATTCCACCAGTACTGCTTGATATTGTTTTTGAGTTCTACACCCATCTGGCCGTAGTCGTAAACGGCTGCAAGGCCGTCGTAAATCTCACTGCTGGGGAAGATGAAACCATATTCCTTGCAATGTGCTACCAGAATCTTGAAAAGTTCGTCTTGTGTCATTGTTTTTATTGTTTGATATTATTATTCGAATTTTGCTCCAGCCTGCTTCATCAGGGGTTTTACGAACGGACGGGACTCCACCTGGTGATGGGGAATCGTGAGTTCGGGAGTATCCATCTTCAAATCTCCATAGCTGAGTATATCTATGTCTATGGTCCTGTTCATATAAACCCTTTCCCCGGAGCTGGCATAAACCGGATAGTCCTTGCGTCCGAGGGATTTTTCTATCCGTTTGCAGTACATCAGGATCTCCTTCGGATCCTCATCCGTCTCATAGCAGGCCACGCAGTTCAGGAAATCCGGGCCGTCAAATCCCAATGCCGATGTTTCCACGATATCGGAAAGGGCTTTCCTCCTTCCGTACCTTGCGTCAAGCATTCCGAGAGCGGTTATAATATTCGTTCGGCGTGCGCCGATATTGCTTCCGAGAGCCAGAAAAAGTTCCATCTTCAATCAAAAATCCGGGTCCATACCAAGGGCTACACGAGCCTCGTCACTCAACATACTCTGATCCCAAACCGGATCGAAAGTAAGCTCTATTTCGCATTTTGTCACACCTGGAGTAATCTCCACGTTATGCTGAACTTCCGCCAGAACCTCATCCGCCATAGGGCAGTTCGGCGCAGTGAAGGTCATCTTTATATAAACTTCCTTCTGTTTGTTTATCTGCAGCTCATAAACCAGGCCCAAGTCGTAGATGTTCACGGGGATTTCCGGATCATAAACCTGTTTGAGAGCAAGCACTACGGCATCATACAGCGGAGCCAGCGCTTTCACATCTTCCGGAGTGAGGATATCGTTGTGAATATCAGACATTTGCCTCCGCCTCCCTGCGGATTGTAGAAATCATGGAAGCAAGTCCTCCGGCCCTTGTCGGGGACAGATTCTCCTTAAGGCCGAGTGTTTCAATCCATGCGAAATCGTCGGATGCTATTTCCTTTGCGGTGCGCCCGTTATAAACGCTTATCAGAAGGGAAATGATCCCCTTGGTGATTATGGCATCCGAATCCGCCCGGAAATAAAGCCGTCCGTCTTCGACTTTAGTATCAAGCCACACCCGTGACTGGCAGCCCTTTATGAGACGGTCGTCGGTCTTAAGTTCCACGGGGAACATTTCAAGGTTCTTTCCCAAACCTATGATATACTCATATTTGTCGAGCCATTCGTCGAACAGTGCGAAATCCTCGATTATACTTTCTTTTGCTTTCTCCAAATCATTCATTTTAACATACTTATGGCCTTTTTCAGGCTCGCTGTAAAATATTCCGCTTCCTCCATGCTGTTATACGGCGCAAATGAAGCCCGCAGCATCCCGCTTACTCCGAAACGGTCCATGAGAGGTTCTGCACACATCTGCCCGGAACGAAGGGCTATCCCCATCTTATCCATCACCAGGGCGAGGTCTTCGTGATGCACCCCGTCCACGGTAAATGAAAACAAAGGAATTTTCCTGCTTGGATCCGAAGGCACCCCATAAAGATGAAGGCCGGGAACGGAATTCAACTCTTGAAGCAGATACTTAATTATATTCTCTTGATAATCAATAATTTCTTTATCCAAAAACAGATCATTGAGGAACGCCAGGGCCGGCTTTATCGCTGGAACGGAGGAAATATTCCTGGTTCCGGCTTCAAACCTATGCGGAACGCCGGCGTAACTTGTTCCCTTCCAGCTTACGCTTTCGATCATTTCTCCTCCGCCCTGATATGGCTGAAGCCTTTCAAGCAGCCCGAGTTTCCCATACAGGACTCCGACTCCGGGAGCTGCAAACATCTTGTGCGCGCTGAAAGAATAGAAATCGCAGTCGAGGCTGCGCACATCGACTTTCAGATGCTGGACAGCCTGCGCACCGTCCACACTCAGCAGACAGCCCTTTTCATGGCAGATGCGTGCAATTTCTGCTACAGGATTGATTATCCCAAGCACATTGGACACGTGCGCTACGCAGCAGAGTTTAGTCCTTTTTCCTATTAGTTCCGGCAGTTGAGAGAGGGCGATCTCCCCATTCGCATTTATAGGTAAAACCTTTATTAACAGGCTTTTATGATTGGCAAGCATCTGCCAGGGAACTATATCCGAGTGATGTTCTCCCTCACATATCAGGATTTCATCTCCCTCTTCGAAGAAGGCAGATTCTCCAAGGCTGAAGGCAAGCAGATTGAGAGAATCTGTGGCACCGGAAGTAAAAACGATTTCCTTCTCGCTGCAGTTTAAAAAATCGGCGGTCGCAAGTCTTGCCGACTCATATTCTTCCGTTGCTTTTGAAGCCATGGCATGTACTGCCCTGTGAAGATTGGAATTGAACTTCAGGGACATCTGCTCCCACTTGTCAACGACCGCGTCCAGGCGCATGGAAGTAGCCGCATTGTCCAGATAGACAAGCGGTTTGCCATAAACGCTTTCCTTCAGCTGCGGAAAACGGGAGCGTAGTTCCTGAATCTTCATAACAAGAAAGCAAATTTAACAATTTTTATCTACTTTTGCGATATGATAGACTACATCTCAGGGAAAATTTCCGAACTCACTCCGACAAGCGTCGTGCTAGACAATAACGGGATAGGATATGCAGCAGAAATATCCCTCCAAACTTACGCTATTCTCGAAAACAAAAGCGAAGCCAAGGTATTTATACAAAGTCAGGTGAATCCCAGAGATGGAAGCCAGATAGACTATGGCTTTGCTACAAAAGACGAACGCGCTCTATTTCAACTAATTACAAGCGTTTCTGGAATGGGTTCAGCATCTGCGAGGATGGTTTTATCCTCTCTCAGCGCGGAAGAGTTGCGGGCTGCTATTCTCAGCGAAAATGTTGCGATTCTCAAAAGCATCAAAGGAATTGGACTAAAAACTGCACAAAGGTTGGTCCTTGAACTTAAAGACAAGATCGTGAAAGGTGAAGGATCAGACAGCGATGCTCTGTTCCAGGGTCCTTCCAATGAGATTGTGGATGAAGCTACCAGCGCCCTCACAGCACTTGGCTTCAGCAAGCCAAACATCAATAAGGCTATTCAGAAGATTCTTAAAGAGAGACCTAACGCTACTGTAGAGCAGATTATCCGCACAGCTCTTCAGATGCTCTAAGAAAAACTATCTGCCAAAGTAAAGCAGCAGTACAGATATGTCAGAAGGGGAAACTCCGCTGATTCTGGATGCCTGTGCAATAGTTCTGGGAGAGTATCTTTTGAGCTTCTGACGACACTCTATAGTTAGACCGGACACCCTGTCAAAATCAAAATCCTCTGGAATTTTCAGATCTTCAAGCCTGTGAAGTTTAGCTGCAGTTTGCTTTTCTCGCTCTATATATCCTTTATACCTAAGCGAGATTTCAACAGATTCAACAATATTTCCGTCAAATGTTCCACGTGGAACAATATTTAATAATTCTGAAAGAGAAACTTCCGGTCTAAGAGCTATATCAGCTATTTTCTTAGACTCTGTCAAGACTGCCGAGCCTATCGATTCAAGATAAGGATTGACCGCATTAGCGCTTAAATTAGTTGATTCGCAATAATCATACAGATCCTGAATTTCAGAATACTTACGCTCAGTCAAATCATATCTGTAGCTATCTACAAGGCCATATTTATAGGCAATTGGTGTAAGCCTTTCGTCCGCATTATCCTGCCTCAAAAGGATTCTATACTCTGCCCTGGAAGTAAACATCCTATATGGTTCATCTACACCTTTGGTGACCAGATCATCAATAAGGACTCCGATATAGGATTCATCTCGTTTAAGGACAAGAGGATCGCTATCATTAATCTTAAAATGAGCGTTCGCCCCTGCGACGAGTCCCTGGGCCGCAGCTTCTTCATAACCGGTTGTTCCATTGACCTGACCGGCCAGGAAGAGGTTCTCTACGACTTTTGATTCAAGGGTAGGCTTTAGTTGCTGAGGATCGAAGTAATCATATTCTACTGCATACGCAGGCCTGAATATTTTTACATTTTCCAAGCCCTCAATAGCGTGTAGAGCTTTTATCTGGATATCAAGCGGAAGTGAAGAAGAGAATCCCTGGAGATAATACTCGTTAGTATTTTTACCTTCCGGCTCAAGGAAAAGCTGATGCGCAGGATTGTCAGGAAATACTCTTAATTTATCCTCAATTGAAGGACAATAACGGGGACCTATGCCGTGGATAAGACCGTTAAAAAGGGGAGAATCACCAAAACCCGACCGCAAGATATCGTGCACTAACTCATTGGTATGCAATATATAACACTGCATTTGCTCACCAGATGACTGAACCGAAGACGGCACTGGCAGAAAGGAAAAACGGCTTGGATTGTCATCCCCTTTCTGCACAGGCAGCTTTGACAAGTCAACAGAGGAAATATCTATTCGCGGTGGAGTTCCGGTTTTCATTCTTCCGGACCTTATTCCTCGCTCAACAAGTTGGCCGGTCAAACCGTAAGAAGATTGCTCGCCGATCCGTCCTCCTTCAAATTCTGTTCTTCCGATAAAAAGTTTACCGGAAAGGAAGGTTCCAGCGGTTAAAATAAGTGCGCGACATTTAAAAATTGCCCCTGTAATCGTACGAACTCCGGTAATTTTTGAATTCTCAAAGAGAAATTCCTGGGCTAAATCTGCGTAAATATCTAAATTACAATGAGTTTCGAGAATTTTCCGCCAGTGGAGAGAAAACTGTATTTTATCGCACTGGGCCCTGGGACTCCACATTGCAGGTCCTTTGCTCTTATTAAGCATCCGGAATTGGAGGGTATTCGCGTCGGTAACGAGGCCGGTGTATCCGCCAAGAGCATCTATCTCTCTTACTATCTGTCCTTTAGCTATACCTCCTATTGCCGGATTGCAACTCATCTTGGCAAAGCCGGTCATATCCATGGTAATCAGCATGACCTTGGAACCGAGCCTCGCAGCTGCTGTTGCGGCTTCACATCCGGCATGGCCTCCGCCTACAACGATTATGTCGTACTGCCCAAGCATCAGAATCTATTTAAGCATGGAAAGATAGTAATTCTCCTTTGCCCTCATCGTTTTCTGATCTTCTTCGCTATGATCATCATAACCGATAAGATGCAGGAGGCCGTGGACTATTACCCGGTTCAATTCTTCTTCAAAGGATGAAGCACCATAATACTCGGCATTTTCCCTCACTGAATCGATACTGATGAACAGATCGCCGGAAAGGACCTTGCCTTCGCAGTAATCGAAGGTTATGATATCCGTATAATAATCGTGCTGGAGATATTTCAGATTGACATCGAGTATGTAATTGTCGGAGCAAAAAATGATATTCACGTCTCCGATCTCACGGATTTCGCTGCCGGCTACCATCTTAAGCCAGCGGCGGATCTGCATCTTCCTGGTAAAATTAAAACTGATGTCCTGAGTAAAAAACCTTATCATACAAGCATATGTAAAAGTCCGGCAAAGATACAAAAAGCTGGCAGAATTTTGAATTATGAATAATAATTCATACCTTTGAAGTTGCTGAAAAGCCGGTGTATCCTAAAAAGGACGGAAAAACCGAAAGAAAAAGAGAAACTAAAAGAGTAAAGTATATGGAAATCAAGAAAACAGAAAGGGCCAGTCTGGAAAACAAAAGGCTTCTTTTTGTCGAGATTGGAATGGTATTGGCGCTGGGTATAGTGCTCTTCGCCTTCGAATACTCTTCCAAAGACAAGAAGGTGGCCACCCTTGATGCAGGTCCGCAGGAAATCATAGAAGAGGAAATCGTTCCTATCACACAGGAAACTCCTCCCCCGCCGCCGGCAGCTCCCCAGATTCCAGTTCTCTCCGACCAGATTGATATCGTGGACGACGACCTTAAGATAGAGGACAACATCCTTACTCTTGAAGACGACGCAAATATGGGGGTGGAGATTCTCGACTATGTAGAAGAGGTTAAGGAAGAGGTCGTGGAAGAAGAAGCCATTCCTTTCCAGCTCGTAGAAGAGAAACCTTCGTTCATGGGAGGCGGCCCTAACGCTTTCACGAAGTGGGTTAACGAGCATCTTGACTACCCTGAAATTGCCAAGGAAAATGGTCTTCAGGGCCGTGTAATGCTTCAATTCACCGTAGGAAGCGATGGTAAAGTATCCAACGTCAAAGTCCTCCGCGGCGTGGATCCCGCACTGGACAAGGAAGCTGTCCGCGTAGTTTCGATGTCACCTAACTGGACTCCCGGAAAGCAGCGTGACCGCGCTGTAAAGGTAACATACACCTTCCCCGTAATCTTCCAGCTCAGGTAATTTGAACGAGCAAATAGAAAAAGCAGTATTTGTTGGCCTCATCAAGCATGGCGATGATGAGGCCAAAATTTATGAATACCTGGACGAACTAGAGTTTCTCGCACAAACCGCAGGGGCAACGGGCGACAGGAAATTCATACAGCGTCTCGAGCGACCGATGAATTCTACCTACATCGGAAGCGGAAAACTCGAAGAGATAGCATCGTACTGCGAAGAAAACGACATTAAATACTGCATTTTCGATGATGAACTGTCCCCGATGCAGCAGCGCAATATCGAGAAGATAATCAAATGCAGCGCCGTCATCGACCGTACTTCCCTGATTCTGGAAATATTCGCCCAGAGGGCAAAGACAGCCTACGCTAAAATGCAGGTTGAGCTCGCCCGCTATAACTACATGCTGCCCCGCCTGGCAGGCATGTGGACGCATCTGGAGCGCCAGAGAGGCGGACATGGAACCCGTGGAGGCATGGGTGAAACCCAGATAGAAGCCGACCGCCGTATCGTAAAGGAAAGGATAACCAGACTTAAGGAGCAACTGAAGAAGGTGGACCGCCAGATGGCCACCCAGAGGGGCAACAGGGGGCAGTTGGTAAGACTCGCACTCGTAGGATATACCAATGTAGGCAAGAGCACCCTGATGAATCTTCTGGCGAAGTCAGACGTCTTTGCCGAGAATAAACTCTTTGCCACCCTGGATACAACTGTCAGAAAGGTTGTCATAGAAAATGTTCCTTTCCTGCTGAGCGATACCGTAGGATTCATAAGAAAACTCCCCACCGAACTCATAGAGGCCTTCAAAAGTACCCTTGACGAGGTTCGGGAAGCCGATATCCTTGTTCATGTAGTGGACATATCACACCCCGAATTCGAAGAACAGATGCAGGTGGTGGAAAAGACCCTGCAGGATATAGGGGCGGCCAATAAACCCGTGTATGTGGTTTTCAACAAGATAGATGCATACACATGGGAAGAATATGACGAATTCTCCCTCACTCCCCCCACAAAATCCAACCGGAGCCTGGATGAACTTAAAAACAGTTGGCTCGCCCAGGAAAAGACTCCCTGCATATTCATTTCTGCAATAAACAAGACGGGGATAGAAAAACTCCGCCACGACATCTACAAGATGGTGGCGGAGATTCATGCAGGAAGGTATCCTTTCAATAACTTCCTCTGGTAAAAGCGCTTAGTCCCTGAAGTTCGCCTTGAGGAACTCCCTATTGAGACGGGCGATATGGGAAATCTTGACTCCCTTGGGGCATTCAAGTTCGCATGCACGGGTATTTGTGCAGTTACCGAAGCCAAGTTCGTCCATCTTTGCAACCATATTCTGAACCCTGCGTTTAGCCTCTGCACGTCCCTGAGGAAGCAGGGCAAGTGAACTTACACGGGCCGCTACGAAGAGCATCGCAGAACCGTTCTTACATGTTGCCACGCATGCTCCGCAACCCACGCAGGCCGCTGCATCCATACTTTCCTCAGCGACATCGTGAGGAATGAGGATATTGTTGGCGTCCTGGGCGGAACCGGTGCGTACGGAGATAAATCCGCCGGCCTGGAGAATCTGGTCGAAAGCTCCGCGGTTCACCACAAGGTCCTTTATCACAGGGAAAGCTGCGCTGCGCCAGGGCTCCACAGTAATGGTAGCACCGTCCTTGAAGTGACGCATAAACAGCTGGCAGGTAGTAACATGGTCATCCGGACCGTGCGCACGGCCATCTATATAAAGGGAGCAAGCTCCGCAGATACCTTCACGGCAGTCATGGTCGAAGGATATAGGATCTATTCCTTCACGGATAAGCTGCTCATTAAGGATATCGAGCATCTCAAGAAAGGACGCATCGGACTCGATTCCGGATATTTTATATGTTTCGAAGTGTCCCTTCGCCTTGGCGTTCTTCTGGCGCCAAACTTTAACATTGAAATTCATACGTCCTTAGTCTTTATAATTTCTGGTCTTTACTTCAATAAATTCGTAATTGAGGGGCTCTTTGTGGAGTTCGGGTTCTTCTCCCTTTCCCTTGTATTCCCATGCCGCGACATACATGAAGTTGGCATCGTCACGCTTGGCTTCGCCTTCTTCGGTCTGGCTTTCAACACGGAAATGTCCGCCGCAGGATTCACGCCTGTTAAGGGCGTCGAAGGCCATAAGCTCGCCTATATCGAAGAAGTCTTCCAGACGCAGGGCCTTCTCGAGTTCCTGGTTGAATTCATACTGGGTTCCGGGAACGCGTACATTCTTGTAGAACTCTTCACGCAGTGCATTGATTTCGGAAATGGCCTTTTTGAGACCTTCCTCATCACGCGCCATACCTACATATTCCCACATTATATGACCGAGTTTCTTATGGATAGAATCCACTGTTTCGCTTCCCTTGATAGAGAAAAGCCTCTCTATACGTGCCTGGACGGCGCGTTCGGCCTCTGCGAACTCGGGAGCGTTGATATCGGTCTTGGGCTCCATGATCTTGTGAGAGAGATAATCCCCGATGGTATTGGGAAGCACGAAATACCCGTCGGCAAGACCCTGCATGAGGGCGGATGCTCCGAGGCGGTTTCCGCCATGATCGGAGAAGTTGGCTTCACCTATCGCATACAGTCCGGGAATAGTGGTCTGCAGGTCGTAATCTACCCATATACCGCCCATTGTGTAATGGATGGCAGGATAGATCATCATAGGCTCCTCCCATGGAGAAGAATCGGTGATCTTCTCATACATATCGAAGAGGTTTCCATAACGCTCTGCCACCTTTTTACGTCCGAGCCTCTGAATGGCCTGGGAGAAGTCGAGGAATACAGCCTTACCTGTCTCATTCACGCCGAATCCGGCATCGCAGCGCTCCTTGGCGGCGCGGGAAGCCACGTCACGGGGAACGAGGTTGCCGAACGCGGGATAACGGCGCTCGAGGTAGTAGTCGCGGTCTTCTTCAGCTATCTGGGAAGGCTTGATTTCATGCTTGCGAAGTTTAATCACATCTTCCATCTTCTTGGGCACCCAGATACGGCCGTCGTTACGGAGACTTTCGCTCATGAGGGTAAGTTTGCACTGCTGGTCCCCATGCACGGGAATACAGGTAGGATGGATCTGTGCGAAGCAGGGATTGGCGAAGAAAGCACCCTTGCGCCAGCACTGCATTGCAGCGGAACCGTTGCTGTTCATGGCGTTGGTGGAAAGGAAATAGGTATTTCCGTATCCGCCGGTTGCAATCACTACGGCATGGGCTCCGAACCTCTCTATCTGGCCGGTAACAAGGTTGCGTGCGATGATACCCTTGGCTTCGCCGTTGATTACGACAAGGTCAAGCATCTCGTGACGGGGATAGCTTGTTACTGTACCGTGGGAAATCTCCTTGTTCAAGGAAGCATAGGCTCCGAGAAGAAGCTGCTGTCCGGTTTGCCCGCGGGCATAGAAGGTACGGCTCACCTGTACGCCACCGAAGGAACGGTTGGCAAGATATCCGCCATATTCCCTGGCGAAAGGAATTCCCTGAGCTACGCACTGGTCGATAATAGAAGCGCTTACCTCTGCAAGACGGTAAACATTGGCTTCGCGGCTGCGATAGTCCCCGCCTTTGATTGTATCGTAGAAAAGACGATATACGGAGTCGTTGTCGTTCTGATAGTTCTTAGCGGCATTTATACCTCCCTGAGCCGCAATAGAATGGGCACGGCGGGGAGAATCGCTTATACAGAACACCTTTACGTTATATCCCAACTCACCAAGGGAAGCAGCCGCGGAAGCACCGCCAAGTCCTGTACCCACAACGATAATCTCAAGCTTGCGCTTGTTGTTGGGGTTGACAAGATGCATTTCCTTCTTGCGCCTCGTCCATTTCTGCTCCAGAGGGCCTTCGGGAATCTTCGAAACTAATTTTTGAGCCATTTTATTTTGTTTAAAGATTAGATTTGAAATTAAGTCTGCAATTTTAGTCATTTTCGGCGAAAAGACCTTCACCGGAAGTGGTTTTTATTCCAAGATGCTTATAGGCGCGGTCCGTCGCGATACGTCCGCGCTGGGTCCTGAGGATAAAGCCTTCCTTTATAAGATAAGGCTCGTAAACCTCCTCGAAGGTTCCCTGGTCTTCACCTATCGCCGTAGCTATAGTATTGGCACCGACAGGGCCGCCCTTGAATTTCTCTATTATGGTGGAAAGTATCTTGTTGTCCGTATCGTCCAGGCCCAGAGGATCTATCCGAAGTTTATCCAGGGCAAGTTTGGTGATGTTAATATCTATTTTGCCGTCACCTATCACCTGGGCGAAATCCCGGACCCTGCGAAGGAGGAGATTGCACATACGGGGAGTGCCGCGGCTCCGCACGGCTATTTCCTTTGCAGCCTGGTCGTCTATATCCACCTTGAGAATCGAAGCGCTGCGCTTTACTATGCGGACAAGATCCGGAGCGTCGTAATACTCCATGGAGCAGTTGATGCCGAATCGGGCCCTCAACGGCGCGGTCAGAAGGCCGGCGCGGGTTGTAGCTCCAACGAGGGTGAAAGGTTCCAGATTGATGCGGACGGAGCGTGCGCCCGGCCCTTTGTCTATCATTATGTCTATGACGAAATCTTCCATTGCGGAATAGAGGTATTCCTCAACTTCCGGTGAAAGACGGTGGATTTCATCTATGAAGAGCACGTCTCCCTGATGAAGGGAAGTGAGAAGCCCTGCCAGATCCCCGGGTTTGACCAGAACAGGACCGGAAGTGGCCTTCATTTCCACTCCCATTTCATTTGCAATGATATGTGCGAGAGTCGTTTTTCCAAGCCCCGGAGGCCCGTGGAAGAGCGTGTGGTCGAGTGCCTCGCCCCTCATTTTGGCAGCTTTGATATAAATATGCAGATTGGACACTATTTCCCGCTGTCCTGTAAAATCTTCCAGTTCCTGCGGGCGTATAATTCCGTCCAAATCCTTATCTTTGCCTTCGTTTAAGTTATGGGGGTTGAAATCGGGCATCGGTTCCTCATTACAAAACAAATACAAATATAGTTCTTTTTATTTATTCCGTTTTCTTTTTATATAAGATGTTGAAATGTTGATAAATGAATTAATTTATTGATAATTAGATAATTAGAACTATAATTAAATATTGAAAACCCTGTTTTTCTTTTGTTTTTTGACTGTAAATAACTTTCCTGGCCTGACGGCGGACCTTTTATAAACAGGGTTATCAACAGCTTTTTCACCGGTTTTTCGGCGTAAAAGTTGAAAACTTGAAAGAAGATTGGAGAGTAGACTAACCATAGCGCCGCAGGCCGTGGCGCAACTCGAAAGCGGAATAAATTCCAAAAAGGAAATATTCTGCTCGGGACTTTATTTGTCCGCACGCTGGTTCGTCCTGAGCCAGGCCGCAAAAAAAACACTTAACTTTATAATCCTTCCGGATCAGGAATCGGCGGAATACTGCTGTGCGGACCTTTATTCGCTTGAGAGCACGGACAATGTTTTCTTCCTTCCCCATTCGGGTAAAGGACTGGAAAGAAGCAATTATAAATCTTCCCTCAGCGTCCAGCGTACGAGCGCCATATCGGAAATACTGAAAGGCGGAAAAGAGCGACGCTTCGTAGTAAGTTATCCGGCCGCCCTTCAGGAAAAAATACCTTCCCGTAAAACCATAAAGGGAAGCGTCCTGAAACTTGCGAAAGGAGACGAAATCAATTTCGAAACGATAATATCCGTTCTCGGCAACGCAGGATTCGAAAGGGTGGATTTCGTATCGGCCCCCGGACAGTTTTCGGTGAGGGGTTCGCTGATAGACATTTTCTCCTATGCCAACAATGAACCGTATCGCGTTTCTTTCTGGGGAGACGAGATAGAGGAAATCCATACATTCAATTGCAATACCCAGATTTCCGATTCTTCCGTGGAAAGTGTGGAGATAGTTTCAGATCTTCTGGCTTCTCCCGACGAGGGGGGAGAAAATATCGTGAAACTCCTTCCTGAATCCACTCTGGTGTGGTTTGATTCAAGTGATGTCTATAAAGAAGAAGAGTTTTTCACCCTACTTGACGGATACGGGAAGGTTTATCTGGAAGTACCTTTGGAAAGGCGTGGGGTGGAAACCGTAAACTTCAAGATTTCCCCGCAGCCCGTCTTCAACAAGAACTACGAACTGCTCGCCGCGGACATCAGGGAAAAGACGGAAAAGGGACTCCATATAAGCATATTCTGCGAAAAGGATTCTCAGATAGAAAGGCTCCGTTCCGCCATTGCCACGGAAATAGGTATCATCCCGGATTTCATAAAGGGTAAGAATATCCACAGCGGATTCATAGACGCCGATTCGGGAAAGTGTTTCTACACCGACCATGAGATTTTCGACCGTTTCCACCGTGTTGCCATGCGCCGCAGCGTGGAAAAAACAGAGCAGCTTACGGTTAACGAACTGAATTCCTTCAACATTGGCGACTATATAGTTCACATCGACCATGGCATAGGCATATTCGGCGGTCTTGTTAAAATGTACGACGACAACGGCAAGGCCCGGGAAGTCGTGAAAATCAATTATCGCGACGGCGACGTGATTTTCGTATCCGTACATTCCCTCAACAAAATATCCCGTTTCCGCTCCGCCGACGGCGAACCTCCGAAAATCAACAAACTGGGAAGCAAGACATGGGCTACGCTCAAGGCCAACGCCAAAAGGAAGGTAAAGGATATAGCGAAGGAACTTATCCAACTTTATGCGAAGCGCCGTTCCACCAAAGGTTTCGCTTTTTCGGCGGATACCTATCTGCAGGACGAACTGGAATCTTCCTTCATGTATGAAGATACCCCCGACCAGGAACTCGCCACAAAGATGGTGAAGCAGGATATGGAAGATTCCTGCCCGATGGACCGTCTGGTGTGCGGAGATGTCGGCTTCGGAAAAACAGAAGTTGCCATAAGGGCCGCTTTCAAGGCTGTCTGCGACGGAAAGCAGGTGGCCGTGCTTGTGCCTACGACGATACTCGCCCTCCAGCATTTCAATACATTCAAGGCCCGTCTGGAAAATCTGCCTTGCAAGGTGGATTATGTAAGCAGGCTCCGCACCGCCAAGGAAATCAGTCAGATAAAAAGAGATCTGGCCGCAGGCAGGACAGATATACTCATAGGCACCCACAAGATACTCGGGGCAGGATTCGAATTCAAGGATCTGGGGCTCCTTATTATAGATGAAGAGCAGAAATTCGGGGTGAGCGCCAAGGAAAAACTGCGTCAGTTAAAGGCAGATGTCGATACCCTCACCCTCACTGCGACGCCGATTCCGCGCACTCTTCAGTTCTCCCTCCTCGGAGCCAGGGACCTGAGCATAATAAACACCCCTCCCCCCAACAGGATTCCCGTGCAGACTGAGATAATGGTATTCGATGAAAAGGAACTGCACGGCATAGTGGAATACGAACTCAAACGAGGCGGGCAACTGTTCTTCCTCCACAATAAAGTTGAGGAACTTCCTTCGGTTTACGACATCCTCCACAGGGTTGCACCGGATGCCAGGATATGTGTGACGCATGGAAAACTCCCCGCCCAGCAGATGGAAGACAGGATGCTCGGCTTCATAAGAGGGGAATATGACATAATGCTCTGCACCACCATAATAGAAAACGGACTTGATATTCCCAATGCGAACACGATAATAATCAACCAGGCCCAGAATATCGGACTCAGCGACCTGCATCAGCTGCGCGGACGGGTCGGCAGGTCCAACCGCAAGGCCTTCTGCTATCTGATTGTGCCTCCGCTCACTGGAATAACGGAAGAAGCCCGCCGCAGGCTGCGTGCAATAGAGGAGTTTTCGGATCTTGGCAGCGGCTTCAACATAGCGATGCAGGATCTGGACATCCGTGGGGCAGGAAACCTGCTGGGTGCGGAACAGAGCGGCTTCATCATGGATATGGGATATGAGACCTACCAGAAGATAATCAACGAAGCCGTTGAGGAACTCGGTATAGAGAGCGGCGTGGAAACGAGGCGCAGCCAGCCTGTATTCTCCCGCGACTGCACCATAGAAACATCTTTCCAGGCATATCTGCCCGATGAATATGTAAATATCCCGGCGGAAAAGATAAGGCTCTACAAACAGCTGGACTCCATGACTTCCGAAAAGGAACTGGACCGCCTGCGCACGCAGCTGGAGGACCGTTTCGGACCCGTTCCCCAGGAAGCCGCCAATCTTTTCGATGTGGTGAAAATCCGCAATCTGGGTGCATCGCTCGGTTTCGAGAAGATCATTATCAAAAACGGAATGCTTATCTGCTTCTTCGTCGGCAATACGATGTCTCCTTATTACAAGTCGGACGTGTTCGCAAACCTCATCCAGAAGGTTTCCGAGCATCCGGGCGATTATGCGCTGCGGCAGACGGAAAAGCTGAAAATAGTTTCCCGGGGAGTGGAAAACCTTTCGCGTGCGTACGCGCTTTTGGCTAAGTTAAGATAAATTAGTATTTTTGCAGTCTGTGATTATCCATAGGATATGGCCAATCTTCTTGTGGAAATAGGTAATACCGCGCTTAAGGCGGCTTGGGCCGAGGGTATGACTCTCGGCAAGACTTTCCGTTACCAGGGGGAGAAATTCATCGATTTCATACTCTCGGTGACTTCAAGGGAGAAAGCCGAAATAATGACGGTAGTGTCCGCCCGCCCCCTTTCGGCGGACGAGACTGCCCTTCTCAGGAAGGAATGCGGACATCTCATGATACTTGACAGCACCTTCCCAGATATACTCCAGCGGCACGACCTTCCGGACTATCTTTCCTATGACCGAGCGGCTTCCCTTATGGCCGTGAGGTATCTTTTCAAGGGAAAGGCATGCACGGTATTCGACTTCGGAACCACCCTTACCGTGGATTTCCTGTCCTCCGACGGGCTCTACAGGGGAGGAAACATCTCTCCCGGATGCAGGACGAGATTCAAATCCCTGAACCGTTATGCAAGGGCTCTTCCCCTTGTCAATACCCCGGCAAGGATACTGCATGAAGGGACCTCCCTGCAGTCTTCCATAGAGTCCGGAGTAATTTCGGGCATAATGTTTGAAATCGAAGGCTATATACGTTCCCATCCGGGCAACGTGGTAGTGTTTACCGGCGGTGATGCCGTTTATTTTGCAAAGAAGATGAAAGAGTCCTTCTTCGTGGTGAGCAACCTGGTGTTGATAGGACTTGCACTTATAACTGAAGATTATGTCGAAAAGAATTTATAGCATTCTCGCAGCGGCGGCCGCGCTGGTCCTGAGCCAGTCGGTCTTTGCGCAGAACGGAGAATTCAGTTCGTTCTCCCCGTACTCTGTTTTCGGGGTGGGCGACCTCGCCTCTCCCGGTTCGACATACAACAAGGGAATGGGCGGCGTAGGCATAGCTTCCAGGGACAACCGTTATCTCAACACCCTGAATCCGGCCGCCGTCACCGCGAGGGATTCCCTTGCCTTCATGCTTGAATTCTTCATCAACAACGACAATGTCCTGAGGGAACAGTCCTCCGGCTCCGGCACCCTTAGAGGAGTGAACAACTCTACCAATATCGGCGGTTTCGCCGCCTCCGTCCCCATTTGGAGAAGCTCCGCCCTTATGGTAGGTCTCGCGCCTTACAGCGGAACCGGCTACACCTACAATTACAAGGAAACGAATCCTTCCGTGATAGCCACCGACGGCAACATCGACAATTCCATAATAGGACAGGGAAGCCTTTACAGGATTTTCCTTGGCGGAGGAGTCTCTTTCAAAAAGAGGATTTCGATAGGAGCGGAACTGGACTACATCTTCGGCAACAGCACCAAAGGTTTCTATCAGGACTTCCTGAAGACCCCCCATAACGAGACTCAGGACATCTATACGCTGTCCCTGCACAGCATCAGCGCGAAATTCGGCTTCCAGTATGAACAGCCGCTCGGCGAGAAGATGAAACTTGGCCTCGGCGGGACCTGGAGTCTCCCTTCCATGCTTCGCGGTACAATAGATTATGCCCGTAACGCGGTGGGCTCGGCAGAGACCGTGACCGTGGAGGGTTGGTCCGATACCCTTGCCAAGAGGTCGGAAAAGATCATCCTCCCTTCAGAGTTCGGCATCGGAATCTCTTTCCGCTATGCTGATAAATTCCGCGCCGAGATAGACTGGACCCGCGCGGACTGGACGAAGTCCGGGCTGGATGCGGTAAGCGGATTCGGAAACGAACCCGGCAGCTCCGACAATCATTTCAGCACCAGGGCCCGCAACGTATTCCGTGCAGGTATAGAATTTGTTCCCAACAGAAGCGATATCCGCTATTACTACAAACGTATAGCATATCGCGCCGGGGCATACAGGATAAATGACTATTATGCTTTCGACGGCCGCAGCGTAGCGAGTACCGGAATCACACTGGGAGCCACCCTCCCGGTATTCCGCTGGTACAACGGCTTTTCCTTCTCGGTGGATCTCGGGCAGAGGGGTGCCCTGGACGGAAGCCTGGTGAGGGAACGTTACATTAAATTCAGTTTCGGAGTGAACCTGTTCGACATCTGGTTCCAGAAACCAAGGTATGATTAAAACTTATTTGTGATATGAAAAGATTTGTTACAGCAGTTTTGGCCCTGACGATGATAGCGGGAGCGAGTCTCGCCGCGCAGGGAAAGTATGGTGCGGACAGCGCGAACTGTATCAAGTTCCTGTCGTACTACAAGGAGTATTACAAGCAGAAAGATTATGACGATGCCCTGCGCAACTGGCGCAAGGCCTATTCCTCCTGCCCTCCTACGGCCAACCAGACGATGCTTATAGACGGAACCACCCTGATGCGTTATCTCATCAAGAAGAATACGAAGAACCCCGTGTACTTCAAGTCTCTCGTGGATACGCTCATGACGCTGCATGACACCCGCGTGGCAAATTATCCCAAATACAAGGTGAGCGCCCTCAACAACAAGGGACTGGATATGTTCAATTACATAAAGGACGATCCCAAGACCCTGTATGAAGGATATAACGATATCATATCCCAGCTTGGCGCACAGGCTAAGCCCCAGCTTTTCCTCTTCAGCCTCAAGGCTGCGACGGACCTCTACAACAACGGAGTCATTTCTTCCGAAGACGTGATCTCCACTTTCCAGAGGAACGCCGACCTTCTTGAGAAGACCCCTGCCGCAACCACCATCGCGCAGGAGCAGAAGGAGAAAATCGCCACCGACCTTGAAAACCTGTTTATCAGCAGCAAGGTTGCGGACTGTGAAAAACTCCTCGAACTCTACGGCGCCCGCTATGAAAGCGCCAAGGAAGATCTCGCTCTCGTGACCAATATCGTCAAGATGCTGTCCATTACCGAGGATTGCCAGGATAACGACCTGTATCTCAATGCGGTAACCTCGATGTACAAGCTGGATCCTTCCTATACCTCGGCTTACTACCTTTACAAGCTCCATTCCGGACGCGGCAACAGGGACGAAGCCATCCGTTATATGGAAGAGGCCATTGCAAGTGACGGCTCCGATGCCGCTACCGATGCTGCATACTATTATGAACTTGCGACCTTCTGCTTCAAGAACGGTCTCCTTGCCAAGGCCCACAGCAATGCTCTCAAGTGCATTGAAATCGGCGGCGAGTATATCGGTAAGGCCTACTTCATCGACGGCCAGGTATGGGGTGCCGTGGCATGCCCCGGCGGAGACGAAATCTCCACCCGTGCCCATTTCTGGGTAGCGGTTGACAATCTGCTCAAGGCGAAAGCGGCAGACGAGACCCTTGCGGAAGAAGCCAACAGGCTCATCGCATCGTACAGCAAATACTTCCCTCAGACGGCTGAAGCATTCATGTACAATGTACAGGACGGTCAGGCATATACCGTATCCTGCGGCGGCATGACAGCCTCCACGCACGTACGTACGCAGAAATAAGCAAGGTGTCATCCCGTCAAGGAAATATCTTTACAATGATAGCAAGTGCGGCGGCGCTTGCTATCGTCGTCGTTTCCTGCAGCGGCAAACTCGGGCAGGCAAAGGTCCTGAACATTGCTGAAACACCGGTGCAGACAGTCGATGATATGTTCGCCGTCCAGACAAAAGACGGGGTCGTGCTCATGCGTATGGAAGCCAAGCTGATGGAGCGCTACGACAATGATTCCATTACCTACGAGTCTTTCCCGAAGGGTTTCGCGATTTACGGTTACACCGACGAAGGGCTTCTTGAAACGGTGATAATTTCCGACGACGCGCGTCATGTGACGGGGAAGAAAAAGCACCGTGGCGAGCCTAAGAAGGAAATATGGGAAGCTTTCGGCAACGTGGTGGTGCATAATGTGGTGAAACAGGAAACGATGGAAACGGACACCCTTTACTGGAACCAGGCCACGAACGAAATATATACGGACTGCTACGTAAAGATGTATTCTCCCGACGGTTTCATGCAGGGATACGGCATGCATTCCGACGACCATGCACGCAACGCCATCCTCCACAAACCCTTCAACGGATACGCGATAGTGGAGAAAGACAGCACTAAAGTGGTCATAGATTCCGTTAATTTTATAGGTCCACTGCTCAAAAACTAAAGGAAAATTAGTAACTTCGCAGCCCAATTTGATTATAATTAAATAAATAATACAATGGCGGTACTTGAAAAAATACGCGTAGAGTTCGGTCTGGCAATATCGATTATCATTGCCCTGGCCCTTTTGTCATTCATCATCGACCCCGGAACTGTCAGCAATGCATGGCAGAGCCTTTCTTCCAAGAACGATGTGGGCGTGATCAATGGAAAGAGCATCTCCTATTTCGATTTCCAGGAAGATGTGGAAAGATACAAAGTCATAAATGAAATCGTTACCGGCTCTTCCGCCCAGAACGAGCAGCAGCAGAGGCAGGCTCAGGATGCGGCATGGCAGGAACTCCTGGACAAATACATGTTTATCAAGAACGCCAAGGCTGCCGGCCTGAACGTTTGCGACGATGAACTTGTTTCCCTTACCACCGGAGAGAATGCTTCCCCCATCCTTTCCCAGAATCCCATGTTCGCCGACAACAGCGGATCTTTCTCGCCTGAGGCCGTGGTGGATTTCGTGAAGAATATCGATGCCGATCCTTCCGGACGTTCCCGCATTTATTGGAATTTCCTGCAGAGGACCATCTATTCCCAGCAGTATTATGCCAAATACGGCGCCCTCTTCAATGCCAGCAGCTTCCAGAACAATCTTGAGAAGGAGCGCACTGTCGAGCAGAACAATACCACTGCCGATTTCGACTATGTCACAGTGTATTATCCTTTCCAGAAGGACAGCACCATCAGCGTGAGCAAGAACGAGATCAAGGCCTGGTACAAAGCCCATAAGAAGAATTTCGAGCAGAAGGCTGCAAGGGATATCGAATATGTGGTATTCGAGGTCGTTCCTTCAAGTGACGACATCGCTGCGGCAAGCAAGGCCATGAACGAGGCTTATGACAAACTGCCCACTGCCACCAACATCAAGACTTTCCTGCTTGGTAATTCAGAGCGTCAGTTCAACGGCTACTGGTACAAGGCTGGTGAACTCAAGAATATCAACACCGAGCTCGATGAGTTCGTGAGCAAGAACAACAAGGGCGTTTCCCCTATCATCACCGAGGACAATACCTTCTATGCGGCGCGCATCATGGACGCTCAGCCCAAATCCGACTCCGTCTATGTGAAGCATATCCTTCTTCGCAGCACTGATGCCGACAAGCTTGCCGACAGCCTTGTAACCGTGCTTGGCAACAGGGGCAGCAACTTCTCGGCTCTCGCCGCTGAATTCTCCGACGACAAGGCTTCCGCCGCTGACGGAGAACTCGGAAACATCGGCTGGCTCACCCAGACCTACATGATCCCCGGATTCGAGAACACCATCGACGCAACCATCGGCAAGGCTTATAAGCTGAAAACCCAGTTCGGAACCCATGTCGTGGTGGTTTCAAAGAAGAGCAAACCCGTTCTCAAGAAGCAGGTCGCCATCCTTGAAAAGACCGCGGTTGCAAGCAAGGAGACTTTCAACAAGTTCTACTCCCAGGCAAACCGCTTTGCCACCATCACCGCCCACAGCGCTGAAGGCTACCACAAGGCAGTCGATTCCCTCGGCGTATATTCCCATAAGCTGAATGTGACCGAGGCCACTTCTACCTATGGCGCCATCGACCAGGCCAAGGAAGTTACCCGCTGGATCTTCGATGCCAAGAAGGGCAAGGCTTCTGATATCATCACCGTGAACAACAGCTTCTTCTTCATCGTAGCAGTGAACGAAATCCACAAGGAAGGTTTCGCCCCGCTGGAGAAGGTAGCTCCTTCCATCGAGCAGAATATCTATTCTGAGAAACTCGCCGAGGCTAAGACGGCGGAGATTGCCGAAAAGATCAAAGGTCTTGACAGCATGGAGGCTATTGCCGAAGCGCTTGGCGTGACTGTCCAGAGCGAGACCGGTTACACCTTCTCTTCCATGCCTGGCAGCAGCAACGAGCCCGCACTTTCAGGTGCCGCGCTTGCAGCTCCCGAAGGACAGATCTACGGACCTGTCGCAGGACGCATAGCGAGCTATGTGGTCAAGGTGAACAAGCGTGAGAAAGGAGAGTTTTACTCCGAGGACGACGCTGCGAGGCTTGCTTCCCAGATTGCCCAGTACAATTCCCAGATGATTATCCCTGTGATGCAGGAAGCCTGCGGAGTGAAAGACAATCGCGCAAGATTCTTCTAATCTTCGAATATGAAATTAAAAAGGCCGGTGATCAACCGGCCTTTTTTTATACGTTGAAGAGGAAATGCATTATGTCGCCGTCCTGTACGGTGTAATCCTTACCTTCGGTAGAGAGCTTGCCGGCCGCACGGCAGGCGGCTTCTGTTTTAAGCGCCGCGAAGTCGTCGTATTTTATGACTTCGGCGCGGATGAAACCCTTCTCGAAATCGCTGTGGATCACGCCCGCCGCCTTGGGAGCCTTGTCCCCTTTGTGAATGGTCCAGGCGCGGCATTCGTCCGCTCCTGCCGTGAAGAAAGTCTGCAGACCCAGGAGTTTGTATGCTCCCTGGATCAGACGCACGACGCCTGATTCCTCAAGGCCCATTTCCTGAAGGAACATCTGCCTGTCCTCGAATTCTTCAATTTCTGCAATCTCGGATTCTGTCTTTGCGGCAATGGTGAGAATCTCCGCATTCTCGTCCTTTACGGCCTCGCGGACGGCATCAACGTATTTGTTTCCTGCCGCTGCGCTGGCATCGTCGACATTGCAGACATACATCACCGGTTTGTTGGTGAGAAGGAAGAGGTCTTTTGCGATTGCGGCTTCCTCGTCGTTGAGGAGAGCTACGCTCCTGCAGGAACGGCCCTGGGTGAGAGCGTCGCGGTAGCGGTTCAGAAGGGCCGCGAGTTTGGCCGCCTGTTTGTCCCCAGCCTTTCCGGCCTTCTCCGCCTTCGCAAGGCGGGATTCCACCGTTTCAAGGTCTTTTATCTGAAGTTCCAGATCCACCACTTCCTTGTCGCGCACTGGATCCACGCTGCCGTCCACATGCACCACGTTTCCGTCGTCAAAACAGCGGAGAACATGCAGGATGGCGTCGCATTCACGGATATTGGCGAGGAACTGGTTTCCGAGACCTTCGCCGTGGCTGGCACCGCGGACAAGGCCGGCAATGTCAACGATATCCACAGTTGCAGGAATGGTACGCTGCGGTTTGCATATGTCGCTCAGTACGTCCAGACGCCTGTCCGGTACGTTTGTAGAACCGAGATTCGGTTCGATTGTGCAGAAAGGAAAGTTGGCGCTCTGGGCTTTAGCAGAGCTTATGCAGTTGAAGAGGGTGGATTTTCCCACATTCGGAAGCCCCACAATTCCACATTTAAGACTCATATCTTTTCGGTTTAGACTGCAAAATTAGTATCGAAAACATAAAAATCCTGCGTTGTAAAGATTTTTTTACAGTTTTTTACGTTTCCTATATGCATATTAGCCGCAAATTTAGGTATATGGGAAACAATGAAGGAGAAGTGGTTATCTATAACCCTGACGACACAGTAAGGCTGGACGTCATAATTGAAAAAGAATCAGTTTGGTTGTCGCAGGCGCAAATGGGCGTTTTGTTTGGAGTTGACAGAACCGTAATAGTCAGACACATAGGTAATATCTATAGATTAGGAGAGTTAGAAGAGTCGTCAACATGTGTAAAAAATGCACAGGTTCATAAAGAAGGGGCCTTGGCAAAAAATGGTTTGCCTTCAGTCTGCTGAAGGATTTAGAGCCGGAGGATTTAATTAAACGCACTGAATAATGTTACTTTTAAAAGTTGCTATGCTGTCCTTGAATGTATTGGTAAGTACATCTGGGGCTGATTCGCAGTTCGTGATAATGTTCTGGAATGTCGAGAACTTCTTCGACTGGCGGGCGGACAGCACCAGCCGGAGCGAAGTTGAATTCAGTGAACACGGGCTTAAGAAGTGGACCAAGAAGCGGTTCTACACAAAGTGCGGGGCCATAGCGAAGACCATAATGGCGGCAGCGGACGTGTATGGGGAGATTCCGAAGGTGGTGGGGCTTGCCGAGGTGGAGAACCGCTTTGTGCTGAACCAGCTTGTACGGGCTACGCCGCTGGCGAAGTTCGATTATGCCGTTGTGCATTACGATTCACCGGACAGGCGGGGCATCGACTGTGCGCTTCTTTACCGCCGCGGCCGCTGGCGTTGCATGGACAGCCGAGCCTGCCACATCTATATGGGCGTGGCGGACAGCTCCGTCGTAATGCAAACCAGGGATATCCTGCTTGCGATACTTGAGCCGGTGGGCGATGGCAGGCAGGGGGAGCCGATTGCCGTGCTCGTAAACCACCATCCGTCCAAGGTAGGGGGCGGCTCGGGAGACCGGAGGGAGATAGCGATGCAAAGATTGGTTCAGATAAGGGATTCCCTCTTGGATGCCGGGGTGGGGAGAATAATCGCGGTAGGAGACTTCAATGATGTGGTGGAGCCGGCTCCGGGCGTCTCAGAAAAAGGACCGTTCTACGGCCGCACGGGCCCATTGTATCCCGCCGGGACCATCAAGTTCCAGGGAAAGTGGGAGAAAATAGACGGATGTCCTGTCCTTGAGGGCTTGGAAGCGGAGGAAAGCATCTTCGATTCTCCGTATCTCACAGAACCAGACCGAGGCTACGCCGGCACCAAACCCCGCCGCACATACAGCGGCCCCCGCTACCGCGGTGGTGTCAGCGACCATTATCCGGTGGTGTACAGGGTCAGTCCCAGCACTCCAGATCTGCGTCCGGCAGGGTGCTGCGATGGAATTCCGGTTCGGTGACGCCGCGCTTTTTCTGGGCGTTGTAGTCCTTCAGGGCGGTAAGGGCATATTTGCCGAGAAGCACTATCGCTATGAGGTTTACGATGGTCTGCAGGGCCATGCAGAGGTCTCCTATCGTCCAGACGAGGTCCAGGCTGGCTATCCCTCCGAATATCACGAACACGCCCCCGGAAAGGATTCTGCCAAGGACCAGGACTGTCTTGTTGGAGGTCAGATAGCGGATATTCGCCTCCATGTAATAATAGTTGCCTATGATGGTGCTGTATGCGAAGAGGAATACCGCAATCGTTATGAAAAGTGGTCCGAGGCTCCCTATTTCCGCCGCCAGGGCACTCTGAGTGAGTTTGATGCCGCTGACTCCGGAGGTTATGTCCACGCCGCTGAAAAGGATTATGAAGGCGGTACAGCTGCACACTACGAGCGTGTCCACGAATACGCCCAAGGCCTGGATGAGTCCCTGCTTCACGGGGTGGGACACATCGGCCGTAGCCGCCACATTCGGCACAGAACCCTCTCCCGCCTCATTGGAAAAAAGCCCCCTGCGGATACCGGTCATCACCGTGACTCCTATGCCGCCGCCGGCTATCTGGCTTATGCCGAAAGCATCCTTGAAGATGATTCCGAACACCTGCGGAATGAGACCGAGATGGCTGAATATGATATACAGGGCAAGAAGCAGGTATCCCAATGCCATTATGGGCACAATCACGCTGCTCACCTTTGAAATGCGGTGGATGCCGCCGAATATCACCACCATGCTTATGGCGGCGAGGATGATTCCGACAAACAGGGGCTTGATTCCGAAGGCTCCCTCCATTGCGGAGCAGATGGTGTTCGCCTGTATGGAATTGTTGGCCATGCCGAAATTGACAATGATGAGCACGGCGAAGATGCCGGCGAGCCATTTGTTGCCGAGACCTTTCCTGATGTAATAAGCCGGTCCGCCTATGAAAGATTCCTTTTCCTTTTTCTTGAAAATCTGGGCGAGAGTGGACTCCACGAATGAAAGGGAGCTCCCGAAAATGGCCATTATCCACATCCAGAATACCGCCCCGGGACCCCCTATGGTGATGGCGGTGGCCACGCCGGCCAGATTTCCGGTGCCCACGCGGGTGGCCATAGACACGGCGAATGCCTGGAAGGCGGAAATTCTTTTGCCGTTGTCCCTGTCTGAGATGCCGGAGTGCCCCAGAACGCGGAACATCTCCTTCTGGCTGCGGAACTGTACACCCTTGCTCCTGAATGTGTACCAGAGTGCGCAGACAATAAGGGCTCCGATCAGAAAATAAGTCCAGATGGCGTCCCCTGCGGCTGCCAGAGTGGTATTGAGCCATCCATTGGCGGAAAACCAGTCATTCATGTCCCGCAAGTTAAGAAAAAATCTAAAAAAGGATGGAATTTTTTGTATCTTTACGATTCGGAAAACGATAACACTAACTATTGAATTGATATGAAAGAAAGGATCCACGAAAAATTCAAGGCCCTTTACGGCGAAGGCGGACGTTTCTTCGCTTCCGCAGGGCGAATCAACCTGATTGGCGAACACACCGACTACAATGGCGGCTATGTGTTCCCCGGAGCCATCGACAAAGGCCTTATGGCCGAAATCAAGCTCAACGGCAGCGACAAGGTCCGCGCTTTCTCCCTCGACTATAACGAAGCCGCTGAATTCGGACTTCGCGAGGAAGATGCTCCCGCTCAGGCCTGGGCCCGTTATATCTTCGGCGTATGCCGCGAGACCATCAAGCGCGGCGGCAAGGTGGAAGGATTCGACACCGTATTCGCGGGCGATGTTCCCCTCGGCGCCGGCCTTTCTTCTTCAGCAGCCCTCGAAAGCACCTTCGCTTTCGCTCTGAACGAGCTTTTCTCCAACGGCATCGACAAATTCGAACTTGCCAAGATCGGACAGAGCACCGAGCACAACTACTGCGGTGTGAAATGCGGTATCATGGATCAGTTCGCATCTATCTTCGGCAAAAAGGGCAGCCTCATCCGCCTCAACTGCAAGACTCTGGAATATAAATACTTCCCCTTCAACCCCGAAGGATACAAACTGGTGCTGGTGGATTCCTGCGTAAAGCACGAACTTGCAAGCAGCGCCTACAACAAGCGCCGTGAATCATGCGAGAACGCAGCTGCCGCCATCCGTAAAAACCATCCCGAGGTTGAGTTCCTGAGCGATGCCAAGCGAGTCTGGCTGGAAGAAGTCCGTGCCGAGATCCCCGAAGAGGATTTCCTCCGCGCCGAATATGTAATCGGAGAGGTGCAGAGGGTTCTCGACGTGTGCGATGCCCTTGAGCGCGGCGACTACGAAACCGTGGGTGAGATGATGTACCAGACCCATTTCGGGCTCAGCCGTCTCTACGAAGTGAGCTGCGAAGAACTCGACTTCCTCAACAAGCTTGCCCGCAAGATGGATGTCACCGGATCCCGCGTCATGGGAGGCGGATTCGGCGGATGCACCATCAACCTTGTAAAAGATGAACTCTACAAGCCTTTCCTGGACGCTGTTCAGAAAGAATTCACCGCCAAGTTCGGCCACGCCCCCAAGATTTACGACGTGGTTGTTTCCGACGGTGCCCGCGAGCTGAAATAATTCAGGCGATAAACCGCTCGAGCCAGTCGCGGTCGATGCGAACGAGACCCTTTGCCGCTTCGGCGAGCGAAGGGTTTCGGCGTACTATGGCGGCGCTGTCCTCATAGACGTTGAACCCGATCTGCACCATCTGCATCTGGGAGTTCTCCGGATAGGCAAGTGTGATTTCATGATCGGCTCCTTCTATGCGCCAGAAACGCAGGGCGACGTCCTTGCCGAGCTCCTGCCGCGTTACAAACTTGGAAAGCTCTACAGCAATATCGTCCAGTCCGGCGTCGAAGATGCTGATTTTTTCGATAAGGTCCCCCGGGGTATCCACTATGCGCATCGTGTATCCCTCCAGCCCCTCCTGGGCGGCAATGGCGGAAACCATCCGCGCTTCGGTTGAAGCGTTCCCGTCGCTTAGCCAGAGCATGAGCCGCTGCTGCGGATCGTGATAGAGGAAAGGCCATCTGGCGAGATTGGCGGTGCCGCATTCGGGACAGTTCCAAACAAAGATGCGTCCGCTGCAGACATCTTCTTTCATTTCAGGATTCGTGCCCACGTTTACAGAGCCAGGAGCCTGCACTTCGCTTACCTTGCCGCATTTCGCGCACCTTGCTTTTATAGAGGGAATGGCCATATCTTTAATTATTTGGAGTGCGAATTTACTAAAAATCCGGCACAAACGATAGTAATAGTAAAAACTTTTACTATCTTTGACGCCACTATGGAAACTAAAACCTCAAACATTTCCAAGCTTTGGAAATCCGAAGACTGGCTTGCAGTCTGGCTTGGATTCATCATTATCGCCATCGGGGCTGCAGCAGTCCTCAGCGGCGCATTCAATTTCGAAGCTCTTAAGTTCAGCACATGGACAGTGGGTGAAACCCTCAGCGAAGCGGCGGCCAAGAAGGCTGTACCCCTCGGCGAGCAGCTTCTGCAGGGTGCTTTCTGGATTAAACTGGCCCGTACTTTCTGTGTTCTCGCAGTGCTTTTCGCAGCAGGCGTGAAGCTCCAGGGAGAGAAGATAGGCAAGTTCCTTCCGGCATTCATCGCCCTGTTCGTGCTGGCTGTGGCGGTGCGCTGCATCAGCGCTGAATTTACGCTCAACCGCTATCTCGAGTGGGCTTTCTGGGCCTTGATCGTAGGCCTCCTTATCTCCAATACCGTGGGTGTGCCCGACTGGCTCAAGCCGGCAATCCGCACGGAGTTCTACATTAAAACCGGCCTGGTGATAATGGGCTTCAGCGTGCTTTTCAGCAATATCGCCAAATTCGGCCTTTACGGCCTCGGCATTGCATGGATAGTGACTCCCATCGTCATCATTTTCATGTGGTGGTTCGGCACGAAGGTGCTTAAGATGGACAACAAGCCGCTTGTCATCACCCTTGCTTCCGCCACCAGCGTATGCGGAACATCCGCAGCAATTGCCACCGGCGCCGCCTCCAAGTGCAAGAAGGAAGACCTTGGCCTTGCCATCTCCATCTCCATCATCTTTACCATTATCATGATGGTGTTCGAGCCTATGATAATCAAGGCCTGCGGCATGAACTCTCTCATGGGCGGCTCCCTTATCGGCGGCACTGTGGATTCCACCGGAGCCGTGGTGCTTGCAGGAAGCGCTCTCGGCCCGGAAGCGGAGCAGGCGGCTGTGCTTGTGAAGAGTATCCAGAACATCCTTATCGGCTTCATCGCATTCTTCGTGGCCCTCTTCTTCGCCCTTTATGTGGACAAGACTCCCGGACAGACGGTGGGCGCAGGCGAAATCTGGAACCGCTTCCCTAAATTCATCATCGGTTTCTTCGTAGCGAGCCTCGTGGCTTCCTTCGTCATCATGCCCCTCTGCGGCGGCAGCGAAGTAGGCGCCATAAACAAGGTGCTGGACCAGTATAAGAACTGGGCATTCGTGCTGGCTTTCACAAGCATCGGCCTGGATACCAACTTCAAGCAGATAATAAGCAAGATGCAAGGCGGAAAAGTGCTCTGGCTCTATGTGATCGGGCAGCTTTTCAACATTGCACTCACTCTGTTCGCAGTGTGGTTCCTCCTTTCCGGAGTTGTGTTCAAAGTCCCCGTGCTTGAGCTCTTTACCAAGTAAATGAAGATAAAAGGAAAAACAGGCAGGATTGTCACCATTGTATTTGCGGCGGCAGTCCTGCTTGTCGCTTTGTATATAATGATTCACGGCCTGGGCCTCAAGGATGGTTACGATTTCGGTGCAGGCGCATACTATTATGCAGATATTCCCGATTTCGAGAAGCATGTCCCGCAGTCCGAGGTCCCAAATCCTACAGACATTCCCTCCTGGATTTACTATCTGCTTTTCCTTGCCTGGGGAGCGCTCATGTGGATGCTTTGGAAGGCTGTCAGCAAAGAATAAAAACAAAGGGCTCCGTAATGGGGCCCTTCGCTGTAATATTTCACTGTATCGCTACAGGATCGAGGATAGGATCAAAGCTAAAAATACTGAAATCTTTTTCATGGCTCAAGCGTTTTTCTGCTTTATAGATGCAGACAAAACGCCCGGCGTTGCATAAGAATCTATAAATCTGTTGTAAAGACAAATTCCGAATAGCTTGAGCTGCCGCCGATACCCTTCATGAGCCGTACTCCGACCCGGGTGTCGAAAGGCAACCAGAAGAAGTTGCCGAGCCTGGCAAGCAGGGAAATGCCGACACGCTGGGTAAGGTCGTTCTGACGGGAGTTGTTATCAATAAGGAGGACAACATTATCCCAAGCGGCATAGTAATGGGCCCTGAATTCAAAGTTGCGTATGTAGGCGACAGGCCCAAGGAAACTCCAGTCCACAGGAGCGAAAGGCATGGCGTATTCAGCGTTTACATAGCTGCGGGTGCGCTCTACAATTTTGCTTCCGTAGCTTTTCGAGATATATCCCTGGATGGAAAATCCGTGTGTCCTCATAAAGCCTGGCAGATAGGCGTAAGCCATTGCATAGTTCTGGTTGTCGCAACTGAATTTCCCGCTGGGATACAAATGAAGCTGCTCGTTGTTTGTCTTAACATTTCCGGCTTCAAGGCCGATTCCCCAGCGGGGGAAGATTCCGGAAGATGTGACCGGAAGCATGTTGTAGAAACGGAGGCTTGCGATTCCCCTGAAACAGCCTGAACGGTAGCCCGGACTGGCGCTGCCCCAGGAGTAGCGCATATCGGCCATCTCGTCGTTGGTATAGGTGAATTTATAGGAAGGAATCAGGCCCCTCTGCCATCCTCTTCTGGAAAGATCGAAGGGGACATAGAATTGAGAAGTCAACTTTACGAGCGGCTTGCTGCCGGCCTCCCTGATGCAGTAGATTGCACCTTCGTTTGTTTGATAGCGATCCCTGTAGGCGTTGCGCTCGCCGATGTCGGCGCGGAAGAGAACGCGTACCGGAAGTCCTGAAAATGCGACCTGCGCGTGTATCGAGGGTTTGAAGACTGCGGAATCTATATGGCCGGGGTCACCGGGGATTTCGCCGTCATACCCCTCCCTATAGTAATCCAGGATGTCGTCATACATGGATATAAGGCTCACGCCCACATTGCCGGTAACAGTGCTGAGGTCGTTCTGGAACATGGCTGTTGCTCCGAAACTGCTGGCGAACTGCTTGGTTTCGAAGGAAAGGTCTTCCACCGGATCGTAGTCCACATAAACCGGGGCCCAGCTGTGAATACGGATTGCGTGCTCCATACGGTTGTAATGTTCGGGCTCCGAGATGCTGAAGACCCCGTCTTTCGCCTGCTCTCTTTCTCCCGCCGAAAGTTTTTCGGCTATTTTTACAGGGGTGGGGAGAAAATCGTCCTTCAGGGCTGTCAGTGAGGTGGTAGGGAGTTTGTAAATACCCCTTGAATCGGTGGAAAGGGTGGTGTAGTAGAACTCGCTTCCGTCGGGAGAAAAAGCGTAGCTCTCAATCCCGTAACGGGTGGAGGTATGACGAAGCAACTCACCGGATTCGGGGTCTGCCGACCAGAGTTCAAGCTGACCGCTTACTTCGCTGAGGAACCATATGCGTCCGTCCTTGCTGCTTGGCCTGGCTATCCTGCCGAACAAGGGCCCGGCCACTGCCGACCAGTCCCAGGTGCTGTAGATTCCGTACCCGTCCTTGGTTACTGCAGTTGTATATAGCCTGTCGCCTACATACACTGGTTCGACTACCTGCATCCCGGCAGGGGCTTCCAGACTGTCAAGGAGTTCCCCTTTCGAGGAGAACACATCAAGGAAATAGCGTCCGTCCGCATGATAATCCGCCGTGGCGATTCTGTCCCCGGCATCGTTTATGCCGACATTGTAGAGTCTTCTTCTCTTGGCTACCGTGACAGTCTTCCCGTCTTCGCCCCTCTTTTTGAGCACGGACCAGGATTTCAGGTCCCAGCTCGGACTGGGGAGATACTCCGTCCACCAGAGACTGCCGTCAATGGGGTGTGTGACGATATTGGATGTCATCGACGGAAAATATTCCCTATGAACGGACTTCTCTCCCGGCTTGACGCCGACAAGTTCGTTATTGCGCTGCAGACCGGCCCTGTCCGCTACCAATTCCCCGTTGTTCAGGAAGAAAATGTCGTTGTAGCTGTCGAAAAGACGGTCCGGCCTGGTGACAGGCTCTCCTTCCATGAAAGGAGCCTTTTGAGCGCGCATGGAGTCGGCAGCCTTCCACTCTTCGTGGAAATGCTCCTCAATCTCCCTGAAGGCATGGCGGAACTTCTTTCCGGAAACCTTTTTCACCGTCTTCTGCAGGTTGAGCGTGCGGAGTGCCCATTTGTCCAGGCGTTCATAATAAATACCCGTAAAATCGGGTTCATTGTATGTCGCCCTCATTCCTCCAACCAGCATATATCCCACCTTGTAGTGGTCCGGAGTGTAGCGCTTCTGCGAAGACCAGCGCCACTTCCAATAATTACGGTACTCTCCGGCATCGAAGCTGACTTTCATATAGTTGAGGAACTCCGAACTGCGGCCGCGCCCGTATTGGGAGAGGGCCGTTTCCGCCGCTACGGCATCTCCTTCAAGAAGGGCCGGACCGGGAAAGACTGCCGAAAGGGTACCGGTTGTCAGCTGCCCCGTGATGGCGCTGAAAAAGCGGAAAAGTCCGGGGAACTTGCCGAACTGCAGCTGGCTTACATGCCGGCTTTCGTGCAGCGTGAGCTGATCCATCCAGGGCCATGCCTCCATGCCGTATGCCTCGGGCGTGGTGAAGAGATTCATGGTACGCGGAGCCCAGGCAACGCTGCCGTTGGCGTATGCGTTGAACGGATGGAGAACCACCGGCATGGGTTTTTTATAAAGCTCATTGGGCGCCGTATAGCAGGAATTCCCCACCACCTGGCGGTATTTTTCAAGGGAGTATGCATATTCCCTGGCAAGGGAATCCAGCCCGGCCGGGTAAACCAGACGGAAACCGGGTGTCTTTATCTGACTCCATTTCATCGGCGGTTCGTTGCCGGCGGAGTAAAACTGTGCAGACAGGGGCAGGGCTGCCAGGAAGCAGGATGCAATAAGTGTCAGGACTTGTTTCATGGCCGCAAAGATAAGGATTTTTAGTATCTTTACAGATTGTAAACATGGAGGAAGCCCGAATATGACGATATCTGGACGGAAATATGGTAAAGAGATCGGAAGCCTTGCGCTTTCCTGGCTCATTGTATGCCTGATTCTCGGCTCCTGCGTATCCCGCCGGCAGAGCGTAAAGGAAGCTGCGCCCCTGCAGTTCCCGACAGTCAAAGTGCCTTCCGTCTATTCGGATCCCTCCGAAGCAGCTGAGTACCTGAGCGAGCACTATTGGGATGCCTTTTTCGCCCTTGACGGCCGCACGGATTCCCTTAAGATCCAGGGTGTTCCCGAGAGCGAAGTAGAACAGGCCTTCGCCAATTATCTCGGCCTTCTTTCCCAGCTCCCTCTGCCCCAGGCCCAGAAAGGGATGAAGATCCTTTTCGGAAAGATGGAGGCCCGGCATCTTGCCGACACGGCCTCGCGCTGCTATATAGCTTTTTCGGATATCGTGTCCCGCTACCTCTACGATCCTAACTCCCCTCTTCGGGATGAAGACCTCTATCTGCCTTTCGTGCAGGGACTTGCCGAATCTCCATGCACGCGCGAGAACTATCGCGTAGCTTATCGGCACGAGGCCGAGATGTGCTCCATGAATCCCCGCAGCAGCGTGGCGCCCGACTTCGTCATCACCCGCAGGGACGGCAGCCGCTTCCGCCTCCATCAGATTAAGGCTGGCTACACGCTGCTCTTCTTCAGCAATCCCGGCTGCCATGCATGCAAGGAGATAATAGACCAGGTGATGGCCATTCCCGACATTGAAAGCCGTATGGCCCGCAAAGAGATAGCGGTTCTGAATGTCTATATTGACGAGGACCTCGCCGCATGGCGCGAATACGAGCACAACTACCCCCGCAGCTGGTACTCCGGCTACGACGCCGCAGGAATCATCCGCGAGGACCTTCTCTATAACGTCCGCGCCATACCCTCCCTCTACCTTCTCGACTCGGACAAGCGCGTAGTCCTCAAGGACGCCCCCACGGCAAAAGTAATCCAGCTCTTATGATGCCCCTGCTCAATCTGCTTGCCGGGATTTCCTTGTCCCTGGCGGGTGCAGGCTTTTCGCACCTGGGAGTTGGCGACGGCCTTTCGCAGGCCAGCATATTCTGCTCGGCGCAGGATGCCGACGGGAACATGTGGTTCGGAACCTACGACGGGCTCAACCGCTACAACGGCTACGAAGTGAGGGTATACAAAAACAATCCCGACAATTCATCGAGCATCCCGGGCGACAAGATAAACCGGATATTCCAGGACAGCAGGGGAAGGCTCTGGATAATTACAAACTGCGGCGCGGCACTTTACGACAAGGAAAGCGACAGTTTCGGCACGGTTTACCGCGAGAACCATCATCTGGTGAGCGACGTTGCGCAACTGCGCCAGGGGACCATGCTCGTGGGTGCAAGGACTGGAGTGCATTGGATTTCCGAAGCAGGGCAGCAGGACTTTTCCAGCGGCCTCTGCTGGCCGGAGATTACCGACGCGGTGTTTGCCGAGACTCCCGACGGCCTCTACATGGGCGACCGGGAGGGGGCACTGTATTTTATCCGCTCCGATGCCGGAATTCCCGGCGCAGCACCCTCGAAAGAAGAGTGGTTCCGGGCGCCCGCTGCCGTGAGCGACCTTTTGTATCTTGACGATACCCTGTGGGTTGCAACCGCGTCGGCAGGGCTATTCAAAATAGACCCTTTGGCAAGGACAACAGTGCATTACGAAGCCTCCGGGGCCGGCCTGTGTTCGAATACCATCCGCTGCCTCTGCCCCGATGCACGCAACAATATATGGATAGGGACCGACAGGAACATATCGGTCTACCACAGCGGCGACGGTAGCTTCGAAACCGTTAAACCGGACCGCGACCGGGTGCTGTCCCTTTCGAACGGCAGCATCAAATGCATAACGAGGGACAATTTCGGGGGCATGTGGATAGGGACCTACTTTGGCGGCGTAAACTACTATTATCCGAACCGGATACGTTTCCATGTCCTGGACACAGGCGACAACCCCGAGAACAACATCATGGGAGGAATGGCCATATCGCCCGACGGCAGCATCCTCATAGGCACCAACCGCAACGGCCTTTTCTGCTACGAACCGCAGTTGCAGCGCAACACAGTGCTCCAGACAGGAGAACTTGACATAAAGGATATAGTGGTTTCGGCCGACAGCAGCGAGGCTTTCATTTGCAAGATCCTGACGGGTTTCGGAATCTACAATTATGCCGAGGGCAGTTTCCGGCTGCTGCAGGGCGGAGGAATTCCCCGAAACATCTATTCCCTTGCCGAGACGCCCGAAGGGAACCTGCTCCTGGGCTCACTCTCTGGCATATTCTACTACCGCAGGGACGACGGGCGCTGCTTCAATATGCATCACCCTTTCTGGAGGGATTATCACCCCGTTTCCCATATCATAAAGAAGCAGGTCCTGCGCGACAGCCTCTACTATTGGGTTGGCTCCGAAAATTCCCTCTATCGTTTCAGGCTTGAGTGCGATGCCGCCGGGGTGCCGTCGTTCGCCGACATGACCGAATTCCCCTCCATTACCATGGTAGAAGATATCCGCGTGCTGCCGGGAGATATAATATATATAGGTACCCGCAGGGGCCTTTTCTGCCGCGACGGTGCAAAAGGCGATGATTTCCGGAAAGTGGAAATGCTGTCGCCCATGCTCAGCGAGATTGTCCGCGGAATAGAGGAAGATGCCTCCGGCCGATTGTGGATAAGCACCGAAAACGGACTGTGCCTGTATAATCCCGAGAACGGCAAGCTGAATATCTATACCGCAAAAGACGGTCTGCCGAGCAATACATTCTGCACCTATTCCCATGCTACCGATGCAAACGGGAGAATGTATTTCGGAGGCCTGGACGGGGTGGTGTCGTTCGACCCCGAGTCGGTGCTGCCGTCGGAATATTCTCCAACTCCCGTAATCGATGCCCTGAGCTCTTTCGGGACGCCGCTGCACCTGGTACCGGGCGAAGTGCTCAAACTCTCGCATTCGCAAAGGGATCTCGAACTGCACTTTTCGGTGCCGGACTATGTTTCCTGGAGGGAATCGGCTTTCCGCTACAAACTCGAAGGCTTCGACAACGACTGGGACATAGCCGACCTGTCCCGGAAGGCTTCCTGGTCCAATATCCCGCCAGGACGCTACCGCTTTGTGCTTGAGGCGGCAAACAGCGACGGCCTCTGGTGTTCCGAGCCTGCGGTACTAAAGATACGGGTACGTCCGCACTGGCTGCTGTCGCTCCCTGCCGTGCTGGCATGGAGCCTGATGCTATGCGCACTTATCTATTTTGTAATAAGGCATATAGTTCGGCGCAGCGAGCGGCGCCACCGCGCCGCAATGGAAGAACTTGCCCGTGCCAAGCAGGCCGAGATTGACGAACTGCGCATCCTTGCCATGCGGAACCAGAAAGAAGCCCTTGTGCAGCGTTTTTCGGCAGGGCGGCAGCTGTCCGAGGGCGATACCCGCCTTCTCATGGATGCCTACAGCGTTGTGCGCCAGCATATCCAGGACGAGAACTTCAGTGTAGAACAGTTGTCGGAGGCGCTGTTCATGAGCCGCTCCAGCCTGCACCGCAAGCTCAAGGCCTGCACGGGAGGTTCGGCCCTTGATTTTATTCGCAAGGTGCGCTTCGACCAGGCATGTGTGCTGTTGCGTGAAGGCGGCCTGACCATAGCCGAAATAGCCTATAAAGTGGGATTTTCGAGCCCTGCTTATTTTTCCGATGCCTTCAAACGTTTCACGGGAATCTCTCCTTCTACCTTTTCCGGGTTGCAACAAAATTGAAAGATTTTTCTTTATAACGGGTAGTTTTGCAACAAAAACTAAAACCGTGCAATTCCCTTTATTTTAGATTTGCAGTGCCTCATAAGGCATTTGCACTAAACTGATAATGGAAACAGATATGACAATCACCAAAAAGAAATCGCTGCCGGGGTACGAGGTGCCCCTGGCTCTGACTGTCTTTGTCTCCCCCCAGGAGATACTCTGCCTTTCGGACGAGCTTGAAGCCGGTACCGAAGCTATCAACGACCGGAATTCCGGAACCGTGTCCGATTACAATCACTGGACCTATTAAAACTGTTTGCGCCATGAAAAAGATTATCATTGCTATATGCGCCGTTGCTGCGCTTGGCCTTGTTTCCTGCAGCAAGGAGATTGGAGTTTCCGAAAACAAGAAAGACGCACCAGTGGTGAACCAGGACCCTGCCGCACTCAGGCTGTTCGCCAATACCGGCGCTACGGTAGACCCTGAAGCTGAAAAGGAAGATGCCGACAGCAAGAGTAAGATTACGGCAAGCAACGGTGAAGCCGCAAATAATGTAGTAAAGTGGGAATCCGGCGACAAGATCGCTGTGTTCGCCGCCGACGGAACGGCCGTTCCCTTTACTACTTCGAGCACCACTTCTTCCGGCACCTTCGTTGAGGATGTGACCGGCTCTTTCCAGAGCGAAACCGACGGGGTTTACGCTTTCTACCCCTACGATGCCGTTGAAAGCATTGCCGACGGAGTAATTACCGCCACCGTCCCTGTAGAGCAGGGCTACACCAAACAATCATTTGCAAAAGGGGCAAACCTTTCGATTGCAAAAATGAGTGAGGGCTCGCTGAACTTCAAGAATGTTTGCGGATATATCAGGTTTGTGAATCCGAACAACAGCTATATTACCAAAATCGTAATAAAGAGCAACGGCGGTGAATCCCTTGCCGGAAAAGTGAATATCAGCTACAATAACGGGAATCCTGTCTGTACTGTTACGGAAGGCGTAGATTCTATAGTAGTTGCCGGAACTGCCGCTTTTGCCAAGGCAACAGCGTTTTATGTGACCCTCCTCCCCGGCACGTACGACCAAGGCCTGACCATAAAGGTTATTCACGGTTCCATTACAGTTGGTACCGCAGTATGCCGTGTAGGTAATGTGGTGAAAAACACCCATACCCTCGAAATCTTACGTAATACAGTCCTTCGCGTAAGGAATGGTGATTGGGACAAGCATCTTAACAAGGCTATAGATCCTATAGTTGTTCTTAACGGTGAGGAAGGAAAGTCAGATATGAATGCAAACACTGCAGGTGCAAAGTGGTCTGATTATATAGACCGTTTTGGTTCGGAACGTACTTATTATACGCCTGTTGCAACGCCAGACGCCCTAAAGAATGGGAACAACTCTGCGCATGTTATACGTTGTGGGGCGAAATACGACGATGCTGCCATTTACCCTAAACAGACAAGTACATCTAACGTTGATAACTGCCGGATGATGCCATACTTCAATAAAGTGACTTCATCGGTGACAGTAGATGGGACAACTACGGCTCCGGAGTTCAATAAGTGTTTTACCTATTTCAATGCAGTCCGGTTCAAGATGTGGGTCGGGGACGATATTATATATCCCCGTGTTCAGTGGGGATTATCGGATATTACGGCAACCAGTTCATCCGCATTGTATGTAGAGGGGGATACGAATTTTAACAGGCCTATTTGTACTCCATCCTATGTAAACGGGACAAAGCTTGCAGTAAAACTCATCAGGTTTGGGACTACAAAGGATGACGATGAAAGTATTACAAATTTAAACGGAGATTTTAACGTTATCGACGATGCCTGGCTCAACGCTTATGCCGGGGCAATAAAAAAGAACGCATGGAACGAATTTACTTATAGTATAACTGATCTAAGAGGAAGCGGAAATATCGGAACAGGGCTTTCTTATGTAAGGATTCATCCTTATGTTCCTTGTGACAAAGCAAATTCGATTGCTTATCGGCCCGAATCATATTCAGTGTGTTATTTGGACGATTTGCAGGTTCTTTACGTAAAGTAATACATTGCGATGAAAGCTAAATCTACAGCATTTTGTATTATTGCTTTTGTTGGCCTGCTTTCCTGCAGCAGGGAGAGCCTGCCGCAAAAGGATGCAGGGGAGGCGGCAGTAGTGGTGAACCACGACCCGGCGGCGCTCCGCATCGCCTGCGCAACGGGGGATTTGGACGATGACCAAGAAGCCGCCGACGCCCAGCCCCTGGGCAAAAGCCAGCTCACGGGCAGCGGAGGCAGCGCCACCGACAACGTGATTAAATGGCAGTCCGGCGACAAGATAGCCCTCTTCCGGGCCGACGGCACTGCTGTCCCTTTCACCACCGAAGACAACTCCGCCACGGCGGCTTTTGTCGAAGATGAGACCGGTGCCTTCCAGGGCGATACCGAAGGCGCCATCGCCTTCTACCCGTTCGAAGCCGTCCGGGGTGTTTCCGACGAAGTTGTCAGCGCGACTGTGCCGGTGGAGCAGGAATACACCAAGCAGTCTTTTGCCCGGGGAGCGAACCTGGCGATTGCCAAAATGACCGGCGGAATGCTCAACTTCCGCAATGTGTGCGGCTATATCCGTTTTGTGAACCCCAACAACGACAAAATCATAAAGATAGTGCTCCGCAGCAACGGCGGCGAGCCCCTTGCAGGCAAGGTGAAAGTGAGCTGCAACGACGGGATGCCTGCCGTGAGCGTTGAGGAGGGAGTCGATTCCATTGTGGTTTCGAGTACCGATGCTTTTGCAAAGGCAACTTCGTTCTATGTTACCGTGCTGCCCGGCAGTTTCGCAAGTGGCATAACCGTCACAGTGCTCCACGGAGCCGTTGTGGTGGGCGGCCGCGACTACCGCATAGGCCGCATCGTGACCAACCGCGACAAAATGGACATAGTCCGCAATACCGTGTTCCGCATCCGCAACGGCAACTGGGACACCCATGCCAACAACGGACTCGACCCCATGATGCTGGTCGACGGTGAAAACGGCCGCGGGAATATGAGCACACCCTCTTCGAAATGGTCGGAATTCATCAACAGCTTCGGCTCGGAAAAAGGCAATTACACCATAATTGCAACACCCGACTCCGTGAAAGGTGCAGCAAAAGGAAACACTTCGGAACATGTGATTATGTGCAGCGGCGGAGCAGTGCCTTCGAGCACCGGAGTCGCCAACTACCGCCTCATGCCCAACTTCCTCACCACCGCGGGTTCGGCCGCAGGTCAGGTCGACGGTACCGATGTCTCGACCAAGTATTCCGACTGCCTGCAGTACTACAATGCCATACGCTTCAAGATGTATATAGGCGACAAAATCATGTATCCGCGCATGCAGTGGGGCATGAACAACATCACCGCCACTTCGGCATCGATGTTCTACAAGGAAGGCGACACCAACATGAACCGCCCTCTCTGCACGCCTTCGTACATCAACGGCAAGCGCATGGAAATGAAACTCCTGCGCTGGGGCACGGGCACCGAGTCGGAATCGATGTCCATCCTTAACGGCGACTGGAACGTGGTCGACGATGCCTGGCTTGCCGAGTATGCATCCGCGATAAAGCTGCATGCCTGGAACGAGTTCGTGTATTCCATGAGCGATGTTCGCGGCGGAGGCATGATAGGTAAAGGTAACAACTACGTGCGCGCGCATCCGTACACGCCCTGCGACAAGGAAAACAGCAAGGCCTATCACGCAAGCGAGTATCCTGTTGTGTATCTGGACGATATGGAACTCTGCTACGTGAAGTACGAGAAATTCTCCAAAGACTGAACCGCCGCATGCGTACCGTCCTGATTGATGCAGCCGTCGGCTTGTGCCTGCTCTGCTCCTGCGGGAGCGGCGGGCACAAGGGGGCCGAGTCCGGCCCTGTGCCCTCCACCGTGCAGGTGGAGGACAAGGACGGCTGCACCGTGAAAGGCCTCGTTACGCTCGACGGTGCGGCTGCGCCCGGAGTGGTTGTGTCGGACGGTGTGAACCTTACTCGAACCAACCGTGACGGCAAATACTGGCTCAAAACAGGCGCTGAAAGCGATTTCGTGTTTGTGAGCATCCCTTCCGGAGCCGAGGTGGCGACCTCGGCCTGGGAGCCCCGCTTCTGGTACCGCTTCCATCCGTCCGACGAGGTGCAGCGCTTCGACTTTGCCCTTCGCGGCCGCGACAACAGCCATCACAAGATGGTGGTAATCACCGACGTGCACATCAGCGGCCGTACCCCGGCGCTGTACAGCGGTACCAACATTGTGGATTCCCTCCAGTTCCGCAGGTACTTCCTGCCCGCCGTGAAGGCCTTTGCGGCTTCCTGCGATGTTCCCTGCTACGCACTGAACCTTGGCGACATGATGCAGGAAATCCATTCGGCAAAGGCTGCGCTGCCCGAGTACCGCGGGGTGATCCGGGACTTCCCCATGCCGCTCTTCCACGTGATAGGCAACCACGACTACATGCCCGACCTTCCCCTTGCCGACGAAGGCGACGAAGAGACCCGCGGCTTCAAAGAGTATTACATGTCGCACATGGGTCCGCGCTACTACTCCTTCAACATAGGCGAGGTGCACTACGTGGTTCTGGACGCCTGCAAGATGCTGGGCGGAGGCTCCAACAAATACCAGCCCCACATAAGCCCCGCGCAGCTTGCCTGGCTCCGCAAGGACCTCTCGGTGGTGGACAAAACCAAGTCGCTCGTCATAGCCACGCACATTGCCGCTTACCGGAGCGACGCCACCGACTCCAATCCTGCCACTTCCCGCTCGCTGCTCGACAACCGCGACGCCCTCATGGAAATCTGCGAGGGATTCGCGAACATCTACATATGGTCCGGCGACGCCCACATTTCCGAAGTGCTGCGAGTCAATTCCAACACAGTCCAGACGGTCCATGGGGCCCTCGGGGGCTCGGTGTGGTGGAGCCGCATCTGCACCGACGGCAGCCCGGCCGCCTATACCGTTTACGATTTCGACGGCGGCCGCCTCACCGCGACCCGCATCCCCTACGAATCCACCGTCGACGACCAGTTTGCCCTCCGCGACAGCAACAGCTACACTCCCGACGGTGCTTCCAAGGCCCTCGTGATAAACGTTCCCGCCTGGGAACTCAGCCTGCAGGGCCCCTCTACGTGGAAAATCGAAGTGCTCGAAAACGGGGTGAAGAAAGGGGAGCCTGTCCGCTTCAGGGGCTACGACGCATGGTTCGTGGACTTTGCCTCCAACTACAAGAATCCGGACACCGCCAATAAACCGCGTGTGACCAACCACCTGTTCTACTACATACCGGAAGACACCGCGGCGCGCCTCACAGTTACCGTGACCGACGCCGTCGGAAGACAATACCGAAAAGAGACAACACTCAAATATGACAATTAAAAGTACAATTCTGTCCTGCATTGCAGCCCTGTCGTGTTTCTGCGCATTTGCACAGGAAACCATGAGGCTGCAGGGTACGGTTTACGACGAACTGGGCGAAGCCCTGCCCGGAGCCGTGGTCACGGTGAAGGCCTCGGCTTCGGATACCAAGCCCAAGGCTTCGTCGGTAGCCGACATCGACGGCCATTATGCCATTCCATGCCGTCCCGGCGACATAATCGAGGTGCATTTCCTCGGCTACGAAGTGCCGGTGCTCACTGTCGGGAAGTCGTCTACGCTCAACTTCAACCTTGAACCCGCGCGCTCCCGCCAGCTCGACGAGGCCGTGGTAATCGGCTACGGTTCGGTGAAGGCGGCCGACATCACGGGTTCCATCACCAATGTCAAGATGGCCGACCTTCGCGACGCCCCGGTGACCAACATCGATGCCGCCCTCCAGGGACGTATCGCCGGTGCCGACATCATGAGCACCACGGGCGAACCGGGGGCCACCACATCTATCCGTATCCGCGGAACAAGGTCCATCACCGCAGGCAATGAGCCGCTTATCGTGGTAGACGGCGTTATGGATGCCATCTCGGACCTCAACGACCTGAACCCGGACGACGTCGAGAGCATCTCGGTGCTCAAGGACGCATCTTCCACCGCAATCTACGGTTCCCGCGGCAGCAACGGCGTAATCCTGGTCACCACCAAGGCGGGCACGGTTTCGCAGACATCCGGCAAGCCCTACATCACCCTCAAGCTCGAAGCCGGTGTATCTACCCTTCCCCGCAAGCTGGACATCATGAATGCCAAGGAGTTTGCCAATTTCCGCAACGAGTACCAGGTGGGCCAGTCTGCCTCGCTGGACTGGAATGTCCCGGTGTCGGAACTCGTAGCGTCCGACCCGGCATCCTACGGCAAGGGAACCGACTGGATTGGTGAAATCACCCGTCCCGCACCCTACCAGAACTGCTTCCTGTCGGTGAGCGGGGGAAAGGGCCCTACCAAGTATTATGCATCTTTCGGTTACACCGACGAACGCGGAATCATCCGCGCAAGCGGGCAGAACCGTTTCTCGGGCAACTTCTCGGCTTCGCACAGGATCCTGAAGTGGCTGGAGGCCGGTTATAAGACCAATTTCAACCGCCGCAAGATCGACGCGACCCTTGCAAGCGTGGGAGGCACTGCATACTACAATGCCGCCATGTACCTGTCGCCGCTCATCGGTCCCCACGACAACTTCAACCCCCTCTATGGAAGCGGCCAGCGGATCAACACGCCGGTATCCCTGATTGAGCAGAACCAGAACTACGCCCTGCAGACCAGCAGCACCCAGACCGCCTGGGCGGATGCCACGCTGCTCAAAGACCTTAAATGGCGTACCCAGGTGAGCTGGTGGACCCTTGCGAGGGAAACCTACCGCTACTATCCTTCCACCCTGCCCAAGAAAACGGAAGGTGAGGGAGGCGAGGCCTACCGTGCCACGTCTCCACAGGGAAGCCTGAATGCCGAATCTACCGTAAGTTACAAGAAAGACTGGCAGAAGAAATACCATCTCGACGCCATGGCAGGCCTTACCTGGTACCAGTCGCATTTCGAGAATTTCGGGCTCAGCGGCTCCGGTTACCTGAACGACGAAGTAACCTGGAACAACATGGGCGCCGTTACCGACAAGAACACCTACAAGGCGTCCAGCAGCTATTCCTTCAAGAAAAAACTGTCGGTCGTGGGCCGCGTGAACTTCAATATAAACAAGAAGTTCTACTTTACCCTGAGCGGACGTGCCGACGGCGCCTCCAACTTCGCGGCTTCGCGCAAGTGGGGATTCTTCCCTTCGGCGGCCTTCAAATGGAACATCAACGATGCCCTTGCCCTCAAGCTGAGCGCAGGCCGCACCGGGAATGACGCCATATCGGCCTATATGTCCATGTCGGCAATGTATGCCAGCAACGACGGCTACCTTTTCGGAGGCACCCAGCCCGCGGCATACTACATCAGCCGCCTCGACAGCCCGGACCTCACCTGGGAGACCACCGACCTCTACAATGCCGCACTCACCGGTTCCTACTTCAACAACAGGCTGAACTTCACTGCCGAGGTGTACTACTCGCGCACCACCGACCTGCTGCTCCAGGTGAACACCGCCGCGGCCACGGGTTATGCCTCCCGCTGGGCAAACCTGGGCTGCACCAGCAACAAGGGCGTGGAACTGAGCATCGACACCCGCAACATCGTGAAGCGCAATTTCACATGGTCAACATCCTTCACCATCTCCCATAATGCACAGATGGTCGAAGACATCGGCAACGAGGAGTACCAGAGCGTCTACAACTCTCCGGGCAACAACTCCTTCATGATGTACGGCTACGTGAAGGGCTATCCGCTCAACTCCCTCTGGGGCTTCAAGTATGCAGGGGTATGGCACAATGAGGCCGAGAAAGAGGCCAACAAGTACACCCACGCCTATATTTCGTCGACCACGAACCAGCAGCTCGGCAACCCCAAATTCATCGACGTGAACCACGACGGCCTGCTGAACATGGACGACCTTGTGTACCTCGGCAATGCCGATCCCGACTTCTACGGGGGCATCCAGAACAACTTTACCCTGGGAGGCTTCAACCTCGGCGTCTACTTCACCTATTCGGTGGGCGGAGCCATCTACAATTATTCCGAGTTCTATATGGCAGGTTCGCGCAATACCAATCAGTACAGGTACATGCTCGACGCCTGGTCGCCCACGAATCCGGATTCCGACTATCCGCGTGCAGGCTTCCTGGAATGCCATGTACCGAGCTCGCTGCTTGTGCACGACGCATCCTTCTTCCGCCTGCAGACCCTCAGCCTGGGCTATACCTTCAAGCTCAGGAAGACCTGGGCCAAGGACCTCACCCTCACAGGCACGGGTTCAAATCTCTTCCTTATAAAGAATTACAACGGATTCGACCCGGACGTGTCGTCGGAAGGGACCAGCTCGACCCTGCGCAGGGCCGACATCGGGGCCTACCCCAAGGCACGCAGGTTCGTGTTCAGCATCAGGGTAAGATATTAAAAGGCAATGAGTATGAAAATCAAGTCAATATATCTGGCATTCGCGGTCGCCTTCCTGGCTTCCTGCTCTTCCCTCCTGGACGAAAAGGTAGAATCTTTCGTGCAGCCGGACAAGTTCTACCGCAACGCCTCGCAGGCACGCGCCGGTCTCGACGGTTGCTACATTCCCCTGCGCTACATATACACATCGACCCTTGAGATAGCCACGGAAGGTGTAACGGACCTCTGCTACAGCACTTCCGGCACCCAGGACTCCCAGCTTGACATCTCGCCCGCCAACCCCCGCTTCGGCAAGACCATGTGGACCCAGTGCTACAAGGGTGTGCGCTATTGCAATGACGCCCTCTACGGCCTGGAACGTTCGCCCATGGATTCCAGCTCGCGGGTCGGGTTCATCGCGGAGGCAAAGGTGATGAGGGCCATGTACTATTATCTGCTCACGGCCTTCTTCGGCGACGTTCCTTTCTGGGATTACCCGGTCACTTCCATCGATGTTCTCCAGAAAATCCGCAAGTTGCCCCGCATGAGCGCAGCCGACACCCGCGATTATCTGGTCGACGACCTCAAGGCCTGCCTGGATTCGCTTCCCAAGGCCCGCAGCTACGATATCGGCGACCAGCGCATGGGTTATGCCGCAGGCTGCATGGTGCTAGCGAAGCTCGCAATGTGGAATTCCCGCTGGGAAGACGCCTCGGCCGCGCTTTCAAGCCTTGAAACGCTCTACGGCGACCTTGCCGACTATCCCATCGCCGACATCTCCTTCCGCTGCAAGAACACTCCCGAATCCATCTTCGAGGTGCAGCACACCTACACCAAGGGCGGTCTCAGCGTGACCAACACCCTCGCCCCCATGTGCATCCCGCAGAACCATGTGTCCGGGACCTGCATCTATTCGGGGGTCGAAATCGAGGAACTCGGCACAGAGTGCACCACATGGGCGCCCATCCGCCCCAACAAGTACTTCTACGAAGGCCTCATGCCCGAGACTGCGGGCGACCTGCGGCGCGACCTCTACATAGTGTCGCAGTGGAACGGCCAGAAGTTCAAGGACTCCGATGGCAAGACTATCACCCGCCCCTATCTCGGTCCCAAGTTCTGGTGTCCCTACATGGTGTCTACCTACGATTCCAACAACTACAAGGTTTTCCGCTACGCCGATGCCGTGCTCATGCAGGCCGAATGCCTCTGCCGCATGGACCGCTTCCCGGAGGCCCTCACTCGCCTGAACAGTGTGAAGAACCGCGCCGGAATCCGTCCTGCGAGTTCTTTCAGTTCGCAGTCGCGCTTTATGGAAGAAATCCAGAAAGAACGCGGCAGGGAGCTCTTCTGCGAGTTCCAGCGCAAGTTCGACCTCGTCCGTTGGGGCATCTGGTACCAGTCGGTGCTGGACTTCAACGACTATTCCACAGTGAAGGACAACCTCTACAGGTATAAAGAGTATTATCCGATTCCGGACAGCGAATGCGGTCTTTCCGGAGGCGCTTTAGACAACAAGGCTTATGAATAGGGTATTTAGTATTCTTGCAATAGTTGCGCTGGCCGCAGTATCCTGCGAAAAGCCCTACACCCCCGAAGGCCTGAGGGTGCAGTCCAGGCAGTATAACCTTTCCAAAGAAGGCGGAAGCACCCCGGTAATCGCTTATGCAGGCGGTCATTGGAAGGCTTACCTGTCCGAACCTGTTTCCTGGGCCCGGCTCGAACGCACTTCCGGCGAAAGCGGGGTGGCCGAAACAGTGTTCCATTACGACGCCAACGAAGGCGTTGCACGCAAGGTGGGCGTGGTGTTCAAATGCGAAGGCCGCCGCGACACCGTGTACATGTTACAGGCCATCGGCATATCCAACCCGAGCCTGTCCTACGACCGCACCGAGCTGAACCTTCCCGGATTCGCCAACAGTTTCTCGGTAAAAGTGTCGTCCAACCTCGGCGAGGGCGCGACCATGCAGGTGAGGGCCGAATACCCCGACCCTGCACGTGCCGGATGGATAAAAGACATAGAGATCGCGGCCGATTCTACTCTGTCGTTCAGCCTTGATGCCCACGACGGGGGCGCCACTGCGCGCACGGCCTACCTCATCCTGTATTCGAAGGATGCCGTGAGCGAGTATTCCGCCAGGCTCGTCGTTAACCAGACTGCCGATGTCTACCTCGACATTACCGCTTCCCAGGTTGATTATCCCGGCGGCGATTACGAATTTGCGGTGAGCACCAACATGGCTTCGGTGATAGCCGACGTGTATGCCGGAGAGAGCTGGGATTTCGGCCAGGCACAAGCCTGGGCACGAGTAGTGCCGGACAAGTGCACAGCTGAAAAGATTTGCATAAACTTCGACGCCAACCCCGGCTACGAACCCCGCAGTTGCACCCTTACACTGAATTATACCGATGCCTCCGGAAAGGCCTACAGTTTTGGCGGGGAATTCAGCCAGTCGCGTGCCATGAAACCCGGCGAGGGAGTGAAGGGAGAGGCCGTAGAGGACGGCGGTGATGAAGGCAGTTACAATAATTGGGAGGAGCTTTGATATGAAATACGATAGTATATTGAAGATATCCGCAGCCACGCTGCTGCTGGCAGTTTCGTGCTCGCGCGAACCCCGGGTATACGATGCCGATTATGTGGGTGTGAAGAACCGCGACCTTGTGGTCGAGGCGGTGGCTGGACAGGCCGAGGTGCAGCTCTGGGCCAGCGGGAAAGTGCGCGTGCATCAACTTTCGGGAGCAGAATGGGCCGAAGGAAGCGCATCTTCGCTCAGCGGCGACGGCAGTTTCGGCGTAGATTATGCCGACAACGAAGGCGGCCCTCGCCTTGCCATGTTCGAGTTCAGGCTCGACGGCTCGTCCTGGAAAGACACCCTCTTCGTGAAGCAGAAGGGCGTGACCGGCGAAACCTTCGTGCCTTCGAGCACCGGTATCGTGGTTTATAACGGCCTCGGCAGCATCAGCGTGCCCCTGGAGAGTAACCTGGACCCTTCCAGGGTATCTTACAGCATAAGATACGACAACGAAGGCGAAGAGTGGGTGGAGTCGGTCACTATAGAAGACGACGCCATCGTGCTCACTACCGCCGACAACACTGGCGACGACACCCGCACGGCCACCCTCATCCTCAGCTACATCTCCGGATGGGGCGAAACTGTGGTCCACACCATCGTCCTCACCCAGGCCACCGCCGACAACATGCTTGGCAAGGTCCTCGACTTCTCCGAACTCTGGGCAATGGGCTCTGCCGATGGCGAAAAGATCCTGGACAAGTACATCCTCACCGGATATATTGTCAGCGACCCTTCTACGGGCAACCTTGCGGACAATCCCCGCATAACTTCCACCAGCATCGACTATCTGCCCACACAGAAGGCGGCCTACCTCGAAAGCCTGGACGGCAGCCACGGAGTCATGCTCGTCACCCCTTCGGTGAGCGACAACGTGTTCGAACCTTTCACCAGGGTGCAGCTTGTCCTGAAAGATGCCACCATAGTGAGTTACGACAACCCCAGGAGGGTGGTCCTGGAAGACGTCCGCGCTTCGATGCTGCTGGCGTCGGACCGTGTTGAGGCCGATGCGATCCCCGTGAAAAACAAGCATATAAGCGATTTGACCGATGACGACATCTACACATTCGTCACCCTTACCGACGTAGAGTTTCCCGTGCGAAAAGGCGGTCTCACTCCGGTGAACGAGGGCTATACTCCCCTCAGCGGTTCGCACCGCATAAGCAAATTCCCGGTCCTGCTTCGCTGCAAGGACGGCGCTTCCATGTACGTGCTCACCAATACCACCTGCCCTTACCGCAGGGACGGCACCCGCCCAGGCGACGGCAGCGGCAGCCTGAGCGGCATCATCGTGCATGAACTCTACCGCCCGTTCAACGAAGACGTGAATGTCCCCGAAGAAGAGCGCGGCAACATCGGCCGTTACCAGATAAGGCACCAGAGCAAGGAAGATTTCAAATTTGCCCAGGACTTTTCGTCTTCCTTCTCCGGGCTCATCGCCGAATGGCGCTACATGACCGACGGCACCACCACCGGCAACAAGATGCCGGCCACCAAGGGCGAAGGGCTGCTCACGCATACGCGTCCCATGGAAACCCCGTACAACCTTTTCCACGTGAACATGTACAATTTCCAGGAATTTACCTATCTTGGTCCCTGCGGCTCACTGACGAACAATATGCAGACAGGCAATGTGAACGGAATAGGAATCTGGCTCGACAGCGGTGAGGACTACAGTGCGGGCGATACTTCCATCAATGCCGACGGCAAGGGCGGAGGCACCAGCAAGCGCGGCTATGCCTGGGCCAGCGACTACTGGTGGGACAGCGAGGGCGACAGCCCCTGGGCATGGCTCGCCCAGTTCTCCACCTCGGGCATACAGACCGACAGGCTTTCGCTGCAGCTGAGCCTTTTCAACATGAGCCAGAGCGCCCTGACTCCGCTTAACTGGAAGGTAGAGTACTCCCTCGACAATGTGGAATGGACCAAGGTCCAGAGCTTCACCGTTCCCGACCTGGTTCTGTGGAACCTCACTGCAGAGTGGCAGAGCGGAGGTGCAAAGGCCATCGACGTACCCCTGCCCCTCACGCTGCTGGACAAGGCCAATGTGTATATAAGGATATGTCCCGAGAACAACATTGCCTCCAGCACCACGGAATATGGCACCAAGACCATTACCTATGCAAGTGGCAGACGTAATGTAATGAATTATCTGGCAATAAGATACAATAAACAATAATGAACAGGTTCCTTCCGGTATTGCTTTCGCTCCTGCTTCCGGCCGCTGCGTTTTCGCAGACTCCGGACGAAGCGGAGCCCGTGGTGCACCACGACACCGTGAGTTTCGCAGCCCTTCGCTCCATGATGGACGCCGGGCTCACAGAAGCCCGGGAAGATATCCTCGTGGAAGGGGTTGTAATCTGCGATGCCTGGGACCGCAACAAAGAGCAGAGCCTGCAGCTTGGCTACAACCAGAACCGCCTCGCTCCCAACAACAAGACCACTTATCTCGAAAGCTACGACGGGCGCTACGGGTTCAAGTTGTTTTTTGAAAATGAAAAGGATGCCGCCATTGAGCTGTATTCGCACCTTGTCCTCAATGTGAAGGGCTGCAAGCTGCGCATTGTAGACGGGGCATACCGCATCGACGACATTCCCCACGGGGCCGTGGTCGAAGTGAATCCCGGTATCGACACCAATATCCCGGTGAAGCTGCGCACAGCCGAGACCATCACGGCCGACGACTTTTACACAGTGATTACCGTAACCGACCAGGAATTCGTATTCAAGGACGGCTCTTTTTCCAATACCGCCGAGGTGTATGGCCGCCACAACGAGACCAACCGGGGCAAGTTTTACGTGAATTCTTCGATGGACGGCTGGGCTACGCTCACCTGCAGCCCGCAGGGGACTCCGCTGAACCTTTTCATCAATTCCCGGGTTGGCTGGCGCCGTCAGGGCGACGGCGTTCCTGCCGGAGCAGGCAATATCCGCGGCATCCTGGTGAATGCCTCGCAGCCGCGCTACGGCAACTGCCTCGGGCGCTGGCAGCTGCGTCCCCAGCAGCGTTCCGACCTGCGTTTCGAAAAGGCGGCTCCATCTTCTTTCAAGACCATCGCCGAGTGGAACTGGTCCGATGGCGGGCAGTCTTTCAGCACAACTTCCGGCAAGCTCAAGAATGCCGCCGGTGCAAAGATCCTCGCCGACATGGGTTCGGGTGAGCTCAGCACTGACCTTCCCGGCCAGGTGCTTCGCGGGCCCGAACCCAACAACAGGGAAGTTACCGCCGAAACCAAGGGTTACATGGAGACCGGGGCAATGTCGCTGCAGGCGGCATCCTGCGACTGGTGGGACTGGCAGGAAGGCGGGCAACCCCGCGGGGTGAGCATCGAGGTATCGACCAAAGACATATCGGCATCTTCAGTGATATTTGCCTTCTCCTTTGCCGGGGGCTTCCGCAATGCCGCCACCTCCTATGCTTTCCCTGTTTACTGGAAGGTGGAATACTCTGCCGACGGCGGCCCGTTTGTACGGGTGGGCGACGAGTATGAACTCCATTCCCTTCCGTGGTACTGGGAGAACAATATCGAAGGAGTGAAGTATCCTATGTCGCTGCGGGCAGGCATGGGCTATACCGAACATATACTGAATCTGCCTGCCGATGCAGTGTGCGGGCATTCCAGCCTCGTGATACGGCTGAGCCCTGCACGCCGTAACATTTCGACCCTGGCGCTCGACGACTATACCCGCGGGGCGGCCAGGCCCGAGAACAAAACCCGATGCTTCGTGAATTTCGGAGCCTTTGCAATCCGCTACAGATGATGAGAAACCTTATTACATTGTGCCTGTCGCTGCTTGTCCCCTCAGCTGTGCTCACTGCGCAGGTGAGCCAGGTCGAGGCCGTGAAGATAGAGGCCACTGGCGTGGCGTGGGCCGACAACTCGGTGTGGGCGGCATACATCTGCACGGATGAGGCCGGCCGTTCGGCAGCGCATATTAGTTTTACCCGCGACATGGCCCGTACCTGGGAAACGGTTTTTGCTTCGGCCTCCTGCGACAGTATTGCCCTGCAGGCTCTTCCGGACGGCGGTGTGAGGGCCTTCCTGCGCGACACCACAGGACGTTGCAGCAGCATGGACTACAGTTCCGGCAACTGGAGCGCAGCCGTCGGGGCTTCTTTCCCGGAACCTTTCCGTCCGGCCATGCCTGCGCCTGCCACCGGAGTGGGCAACGAAGTTTTTGAACTTCCTTCCGGACATCTGCTGATGCTGCGCAACTGCCGCATGGACGAATATCTGTACGTGCTTCCCGACTGCCTCTACGCCTATCTTTCCGACGACGGGGGCGAAACCTGGTACGGCGGCCTCAAACTCGACGAACGCCCCTTCTCGGTGAAACCCAAACTTGCGGTGGCTCCCGGCGGAAGGCTCATAATCCTTTTCAGTAACAATTTCCGTTCGTCCTGCGCCATATACATGGCCATGACCACGGAAAAGGAGATAGCCGCGGCGAGCGGCAGCTTTTCTACAAAGGCGCGTATCGTGCAGCCAGTGCTCGGCGCAGGGCAGGGCCTTGCGCAGTGGCGCCGGAAGATGGCCGTGCTCACCGAACCCAAGCAGCAGTACGGCAAGAAGCCCCTCCGCATTGCCACCTACAATATCCAGTATCCTGCACCGGAGGCGCCCGACTGGCAGAAGCGCATCGTTACACTCGGCAAGTTCTTCAAGGCCTACAACCTGGACGTTTTCGGCTCGCAGGAGCCTTACCTTTTCCAGATAAAAGACATCGAAAAGTCCCTTGGCGACGATTATGCCTGGGTGAGCGTGAACAGGGACCTGGACCCGGACAAGCCCAAGTCCCACTACAATCCCATCTTCTACCGGAAATCCCGCCTGGAACTTCTGGAATGGGGGACCTTCTGGTACTCGGCCATTCCCGGCAAGGCTACCTGGGGCTCCAGCTCCGCCCGCTTCTGCACCTGGGCAAAGTTCCGCGACAAGGCCAACGACCTGGTGTTCTACCACTTCAATTCGCACTTCGACCATATCGGCCTCGAAATACGCACATGGAGTGCCTACATGCTCATTGAGAAGGCGGCAGAGATATCGGGAGGCTATCCGGCTTTCTTCACCGGCGACTTCAACTCCGACGAATCTACCCGCTGCTACCGCGAAATCACGGGCTGCGGCTTCATATCGGACAGCATGCGTGCGGTCGACACACCGCTTAACATCGAATACCGTTCAATCACCGGTTATAAATCGCCCGAATCAGTCTCAAAAGACTGGAAACATATCGACCATGTTTTTTACACCCCGGCTAATTCGAAGGTATTGCGCTGGGAACTTGTGGCAAACAATTATGGAGGGGTGTACGGCTCCGACCATCACCCCATAGTAGTAGACTGGAAAATAGCTAACAAATGAACCTGATCCTTGCTTTTCTTATAGTTGCAGGCGAAATCCTCACGCCCGCCGCTCCCCGAACTCCCCGGATAAACGGGGCCAGGGTCTGCGGTAACCGTCCCGGAACCGAATTCATCTACCGTATCCCCGCAACGGGCGACCGGCCAATGACTTTCTCGGTGGACGGCCTTCCCAAAGGGCTGAAACTCGACCCGGAGAAAGGCATAATCAGGGGTACGGTGAAAAAGAGTGGCAGCTACCGTCTTGTGCTGCATGCAAAGAATGCCCTCGGAGCCTGCGAAAGGGAACTCCGGCTTGAGATAGGGGACAATTGCCTTGCCCTCACCCCTCCTCTCGGGTGGAACTCCTGGAACTGCATGGCCTTCAACTTTACCCAGGAAGATGTTACCCGCATGGCCGACGCCATGGTGTCGAGCGGCCTGGCCGACTACGGCTGGTCCTACATCAACCTGGACGACGGCTGGCAGGGCAGGCGCGATCCCGCGAAAGGCGGGCTCCAGCCCAATGACAAGTTCCCGGATATGAAGGCTCTGGTTGAGCATATCCATTCGCTGGGTCTTCGCGCAGGTATCTATTCCGGCCCCTGGGTGGCTACTTACGGCGGTTATGCAGGGAGTTACTGCGACAACGCGCAGGGCCTGTATCCGTGGATAGAAGACGGCCTCTGCAAGCCGGACACCCGGCTACGCGACCCGTCAAAAACGGCAAAGGACTACAATTATCCCGGAAAATATTCTTTTGTGAAGCAGGACGTGCGTCAGTGGGCCGAGTGGGGTTTCGACTACCTTAAGTACGACTGGTTCACCAACGACCTTTACCACGTGAAGGAGATGTACGACGCCCTTGCCGCCTGCGGCCGGAGCATAGTCTACAGCACCTCAAACCAGGCTCCTTTCCTGCTTGCTCCGGAATACGCCAAATATGTGCAGTGCTGGCGCACCACCAAGGATATCTACGACAACTGGGAGAGCATGTCGGCGATAGGCTTTTCGCAGGACTGGTGGGCCGCATGGCGTTCTCCGGGACACTGGCCGGATGCCGACATGCTTGTAGTAGGCCGCATGGCCTGGTGGCATAAAGAGTCGCACCCCAGCGGCCTCACCCCGGATGAGCAGTACACCCATATCTCCCTCTGGGCCCTGCTTTCGAGCCCCATGCTCATAGGCTGCGACCTCACCGCCCTGGACGATTTCACGAAGGGGCTGCTCACCAACAGTGAGGTCATCGATATCAACCAGGACCCCCTCGGCGCTCAGGCGGCGCTCTACAACGACACCGAGGGCTGCAAGATATACGTAAAGCCCCTTGAGGACGGTTCCCTTGCAGTCGGGCTCTTCAATACCGGCGACGCCGAAAAAGAAATCGGTTTCAAGCCACGGGGACTTGGCTTCCTGGAGAATGTAGTCGTTCGCGACGTATGGCGCCAGCAGGATATCCGCCGCCTCGCCCACGAGGATGAATTCCGCAGCAGTGTCGCGCCGCACGGAGTAGTGCTTCTTAACATCAGAATCGGAGAATAATCATTATTATTGCAGGGAATAATCAGATTATGAGAAAGTCTTTGCTTGCCGGGATACTTGCCCTCCTGCTTCCTTCGGCAGTTTATGCCGGAGGAATCTTCGTAGAATGCGAATCCTTTGCCGACCCGGGCGGCTGGGCGGTAGACCAGCAGTTTATGGATGCGATGGGTTCTCCCTACCTTATTGCGCATGGCATGGGAGTTCCGGTGAAGGATGCTTCCACTTCGATAGATATACCCGAGGCTGGCGTATGGCATGTTTATGCACGCTGCTACAACTGGACTTCGCCCTGGTCGAAGGGCGAGGGCCCCGGGAAATTCCGCATAAAGATAGACTCCAAGACCCTCAAAGCCATACTCGGCTGTTCCGGAAACAGCTGGGACTGGCAGTATTCAGGGCAGCTTAAACTGAAAGCAGGCCCGGCAGGAGCGGGCAGACTGTCTACCAGTTCGCTTCCGGAGAAAACTTCGAGAGCAGTTTTACCTTCGGGAAAATATTCCGCAACCGCCACCTGTCCGTCTTTGCCTGCGGCGGGATTGTAGAGCCTGCGGTCTTTGACCACCGGGGTTCTTTTGCCACGGACATCCATGGCATAGAGTCTGGAAGATGACTCCATCTCCCAATGCTTGCTGGGAGTATATTCCGTCCACCAGATAGTTCCGTTGTCATCGGTTTCCAACTTGGTTCCCATTCGTGTGAATACCCTGTTGTGGGTAGTCTTTCCCTCGGGGGAGATGGAAACCAGTTCGGTGCTGCGCTGTAATCCGGTGCGAAGCGCCATCAGCTCTTTGCCACGGAAGACAAGATTGGAGTAGCTGTCAAATAGCCTGTCGGGAGAGGTGACGGGCGTGCCCTCGATAAACGGAGCCCTGGCGGCCCTGAGGGAATCGGCAGTGCGCCATTCAGAATGGAAATGCTCCTCGATTTCGCGGAAGGCAACCTTGAACTGTTTCCCGGAAACCTTTTTTGCGGTTTTCTGAAGGTTGAAGAAACGCATGGCGTATTTGTCCAGACGCTGATAATATATTCCGGTGAAATCCGGCTCGTCATAAGTAGCGCGCATGCCGGCGACAAGCATATAGCCCACCTTATAGTGATCGGGCGTATAGTACTTCTGCGAACCCCAGCGCCACTTCCAGTAGTCGCGGTACTGCCCCTCGTCGAAAGCAGCCCTATAATAACGCAGGAAGTCGGAACTGCGTCCGCGGCCATACCGGGAAAGGGCGGTTTCCGCGGCCACCGCATCTCCTTCCAGTAGTGCGGGACCGGGATAGATGGCGGAGAGGGCTCCGGTGGTGAGCTGTCCCGTTATCGTGCTGAAAAATCTGAACAGACCAGGGAACTTACCCATCTGCAACTGGCTCACGTGCCTGCTTTCGTGGAGGGTGAGCTGGTCGATCCAGGGCCAGGCCTCCATCCCGTAGGCTTCCGGGGTGGTGTATAGATTCATTATCCTCGGTGCCCAGGATACGCTGCCGTTAGCATAGGCGTTGAAGGGGTGCAGCACCACGGGCATAGGATTCCTGTACAACTCATTCGGGGCGGTGTAGCAAGTGTTCCCGACCACCTGGCGGTACTTTTCCAGGGAATATGCTTACTCCTTTGCCAGAGAATCCAGCCCTGCGGGATACACTACGCGGAAACCGGGAGTGGTGATCTGGCTCCATTTCATAGGAGGTTCATTGCCGACGGAATAGAATTGAGCAGAGGCAGCCAGAGTGGCGGCCAGCACGGATATGACGATTGCAAACAGTCTTTTCATAGCCGCAAAGTTAAGGATTTTAAGTATCTTTACGGACGATAAAGGCAGTTAAATGGCAAATCACAAGATAATCACGCTTTTATTGGCGGCGGCAGCTCTGGCAGCGTCCTGTGGTCAGGGAGGAAAACGTGCCGCGCAGCAGGCTCAGCCCCGACCCTTCCAGGCGGCGAGTGTGCCGGCTGTCTATACAAGCAAGGAGGAAGCAGTGGAATATCTGACCGAGCATTATTGGGATGCCTGGCTCGCGGGCGACGGCCGCACGGATTCCACCCTCATTCTCGGCACTCAGGACAAGGATGTGGAACAGGCGTTCTCGAATTATATCGCCATTCTGGACCAGGCACCTCTGCCGCTGGCACGCAAGGGTATGCGCGGCCTGTTCTCCAAGATCGAGGCCAAGCAGCTTTCGGACACCTCTTCCCGCTTCTATCTTGCATTCACGGATATCGTTTCCCGCTATCTCTATGACCCCAATTCCCCCATGCGGGACGAGGACTTTTACCTGCCTTTCGTAAGCGCGATGGCGGAATCTCCCTGCACCCGGGACAATATGCGCATTGCCTACCGGCACGAGGCGAAGATGTGTTCGATGAACCCCCGCGGCAGCGTGGCTCCGGACTTCGTCATCACCCGCAGGAACGGCAGCCGCTTCAACCTGCATTCCGTGAAGGCAAAGCATCTGCTGCTCTTTTTCAGCAATCCCGGCTGCAATGCCTGCAAGGAAATCATAGACCAGGTGATGGCCATTCCAAATATCGAGGCGAGGATGGCCTCCCGCGAAATCGCGGTGGTGAACGTCTATATCGACGAGGACCTCAAGGCCTGGCGTGAGTATGAACACAACTATCCCCGCAGCTGGTACTCGGGTTATGACGCCTCCGGCATCATCCGCGCCGACCTCCTGTACAACGTCCGCGCGATACCTTCCCTCTACCTTCTGGACGCCGGCAAGCGCATTCTCATGAAAGACGCCCCCACGGACCGGGTAGTCGCCTTGCTCTCGGAGTCACGTCAGTGACAGTGATGTTGGAGATACCTACAAAGCCGATCTGTATTTGGATAGCTTGCGGAATCGTGGTGTTTTGTGCCACATTTAGCAAGTTATTTTTAAAATAGCTTGCGGAATCGTGATATTATTTATGGCTTTCCGCAAATAATTATGTAAGTTTGAGCTAAAATTATAACCCGTTATGAAAATCACTGAAACCGTCTGGGGAGAGGCCCAGGGAAAGAAAATCCTGAAATACAGGCTGGAGAATAAGTCCGGCGCATATGTAGAACTCAGCAGCGTGGGAGCCGGCATCGTCGGGATAGGCGTGCCTGACGCCAAAGGCGAGATCGCAGACGTGGTGCTGGGATATCCGAAGCCCGAAAGTTATTTCGGCGACGGGCCCTGCGCTGGGAAGATTCCAGGCCGTTTCGCCAACCGCATAGCCAAAGGCCATCTGGAAGTGGACGGCAAGGTTTACAGCCTTCCCATCAACAACGGACCCAACCATCTCCACGGCGGGCCCGAGGGCTTCCAGAACAAGGTGTGGGACTCCCGTACAGACGGCGATGCCGTTGAATTCCAGTATTTTGCCGAAGACGGAGAAATGGGCTATCCCGGCAATCTCAAGGTGGTGGCCCGCTATATCTGGACCGAAAACGACGAGCTGGAACTTACCATCACCGCCAAGGGCGATGCCGACACGGTGGTAAACCTCACCAACCACGCCTATTTCAATCTGGACGGCGAAGGAGCAGGCAGCGTCTTTGCCCACGAGCTGCGCCTCAACGCATCCGAGTATCTCCCTACCGACGACACCCTCATCCCTGTCGGAGAGCCCGAAACCGTGGTGGGAACGCCAATGGATTTTGTGAATTCCAAGCCCATAGGGCGCGATATCAAGCAGGATTTCCCCGCCCTCAATTTCGGCAAAGGCTACGATGCCTGCTGGGTGATAGACGATTACAGGGAAGGCCAGATTTCCGAAGCCGCCGAACTGTATTCCCCGAAGAGCGGCCGCGTGCTCAAGCTCTACACCACGCAGCCCGGCGTGCAGATCTACACCGGCAACTGGCTGGAAGGCTGCCCCGAAGGCAAGGCGGGACATGTGTATCACGACTATGACGGAGTGGCCCTCGAGTGCCAGCATTTCCCCGACAGCCCCAACCGTTCTGACTTCCCCACCACTTATCTCAAGGCCGGCGAAGAATTCAAGCAGGCCATAATCTGGGCTTTCAGCACGAAGTAATATGAAACAGTACCTTGACCTTCTGCGGCACATCCGCGAAAATGGCGTAATAAAACACGACCGCACCGGCGTTGGCACCCAGAGCGTTTTCGGATATCAGATGCGCTTCGACCTCAGCGAAGGCTTCCCCCTTCTCACCACCAAGAAAGTGCATCTGAAATCCATCATCCACGAACTTCTCTGGTTTGTTTCGGGCGATACCAACATCAAATACCTGAAAGACCACGGAGTCAGCATCTGGGATGAATGGGCCGATGAAAACGGCGACCTGGGCCCGGTTTACGGGCACCAGTGGCGCAGCTGGCCGGCTCCGGACGGGCGTAGCATCGACCAGCTTGCCCAGGTGATAGAAACCATCAAGCATAATCCGGACTCCCGCCGCATGCTGGTCTGTGCCTGGAATCCCGGCGAGGTGGACAAGATGGCCCTGCCTCCCTGCCACTGCCTTTTCCAGTTCTATGTGGCCGACGGCAAACTCAGCTGCCAGCTGTATCAGCGCAGCGCCGACACTTTCCTCGGGGTGCCGTTCAACATCGCATCCTATGCCCTTTTCACCATGATGATTGCGCAGGAATGCGGCTTGAAGCCGGGAGAGTTTATCCACACCACCGGAGATACCCACATCTACCTGAACCACTTCGACCAGGTGGCGGAGCAGCTTTCGCGCACTCCCCGTCCGCTCCCGAAGATGCTTCTGAATCCGGAAGTGAAGAGCGTGTTCGATTTTAAATACGAAGATTTCACCCTCACGGACTACGACCCCTGGCCGGCCATCAAAGCTCCGGTGGCGGTGTAGTCCAGTCGGGACTACCTCTTCTTATACACCACAAACTCGAAGTTCCAGCCCGTTGCCGCGTCGGTGTGCATCGGGCTGCGGCTTTCTACCCGCCAGACGGCAGGGTCGATTTCCGGGAAGAACACATCGGCGTCCTCCACGACCGTGTGCACATGGGTGATGTAGAGAGTGTCCATATCCGGCAGCGCGGCGCGGTAAACCGACGCTCCTCCCATTATGAAGCATTTGTTGGCAGGCTCTGCAGCCGCATAAGCCTCGTCAAAAGAGTTCACGCACACCACGCCTTCGTCCGGAATCGGGGCGCCGCCCAGGTTCAGCACGATGTTCTTGCGCCCTTTCAAAGGCCGGAAAGGCAGGGAAAAATAGGTGGTCCGGCCCATGATCACAGGATAACCACGGGTCGTGTTCTTGAAGTACTGAAGGTCTTCACTGATGTGCCAGGGCAGGTCTCCCTTGACTCCGATGCCGTTATTGTCGGCAATCGCTACGATGAGGCATTTTTCCATATCGCAAAATTATGAAATAATTTCCGTACCTTTGCAGCCCTTTGTAAATTAGTAAAGATGAAAAGATTATTTATAGCAATCGTGGCGATGCTGCTCTGCTTTGCGGCAGCGGCGTCCCCTGTAAGCGAAAGTGCTGCGAAGGCACTGGCGGAGAAATTCCTGCAGCGCCCTTCCCAGGCCAGACTGGGCATGAAGGGCCAGGTCCCCTCGCAGACTGTAGGTAAAAAACGTATGGCGCTGAAGGCTTCGGCTGCATCGTCGCCTGCATATTATGTATTCAACTTCGAGGGAGGCGGATGGGTTATCGTGTCGGGTGAAGACGGCGTCGAGCCCGTTCTGGGATACTCCACCACCGGTTCTTTCACCCTGGAGAATGCTCCCTCCAACGTCAAATGGTGGATGGAAGGCCGTGCCAGCGAGATAGGCATGATCCGCAGCGGAGAAACAAAAGCGGCTCCCGTTGTGCGCAAGGCGGTGAATAACGGTCGCAAGTATGGGAAAATTGAGGTTCAATATACAACCGCGAAATGGAACCAGTATGCCCCATACAACGATGAGTGCCCTATGGTAGGCAGGGACGAAGCCGGCAACACCGTAGCGGCGGTTACTGGCTGCGTCGCCACTGCCGGAGCCATTGTAGCCAGGTACTTCGAATGGCCGGATGCAGGCGTGGGAACCACGGAAGCTTACACCTACACCAGTGACGATACGAAGAAGTCCGTAACCATTCCGGCATTTGGACTTGGACGGAGTTATGACTGGGCGAATATGCTCCTTGTGTATGGCGCAAACTATACCCAGGCCCAGGGTGCCGCCGTCGCGGCTCTGATGGTCGACATCGGCAAGGCCAGCATGATGGCTTATAATTACGATGCCGGCTCCGGGACCTTCGACCAGAACCTCCTGCTGGGTTTCCAGAAGCATTTCAAATACAACAAGCAGGCATACCAGGCTTCCCGCGACGGCTATTCGGATGAAGAATGGATAGCCCTTGTAAAGAACAACCTGAAAAACGTCGGCCCTATGGTTTACGGCGGCGCCGATGATGACGGAGGCCATGAATTTGTGTTCGACGGTTACACAGAGGACAACTATTTCAGCGTCAACTGGGGATGGGGCGGCGAGGACAACGGCTGGTTCCTGGTAGACGGGCTGATAATCGAGTCCATGGACTGGTCTTTCTCCCAGCAGCAGAGTTCCCTCTTCAATCTGAGCCCTGACAAGACGGGGGCCAGCAACTGGACCGACCAGATTGTTCTGACGCCTTATTCGGACCGGTATCCCGGCCTTTACACGACCACCAAGTCGTTTACTCAGAACACCACATTCACAATGCGCGCATCCAACTATTACAACAATGCGACGATGCCGTTCACAGGGAATCTCTACATAGCCGTTTACGACAAACACGACAATTGGAAGGAAAATGTCAGTGCGGCAAAAGCCGTCAGCAATATGGAGAACGCGTATATATCATATGTAAGAAACGATTATAATGCAAGTTCCTTCGTTGAAAGTTACTGGACCAACATTTCCTGCAAGATTACCCAGCCCATCAGAGGCGGCGACCGCCTACGCCTGCGTTATGAGGGCCAGTACAGCAGCGGTTACGCGCGTGGCGACAGCGACAACTGCATATGGGAAATCGTAATTTCGGAAGATATCGGCTATTCGGCCGGAGAAATCGCCGCAGGCAGCAGTTTTAGCTATAGCAAAGAAGGGCAGATTAATATCAGCACGACGCTTGACGGGATTTCCTTCGCGATGAAAGATTCCAGCGGGAAGGTCTGCTTCTCCGAAAACGTCCTTACCAAGAACCAGGTGTACGAATACAACGTGAAATCGCTCCCCAAGGGTGTCTATACCCTGGAATTCCGCGATACTGAAACTTACACCCTCTCTCTCACCCTCTAAACTGAACGGAAAATGAAAAAGATAATTTTCGCCATATCCCTGGCTTTCTTTGCGGCAGTTTCCTGCAGTAAAATCAATGAACTGGACAGCAGGGTGAAGAACCTCGAAAACCGCATGAACGATGTCGAGCAGGCGCTGCTGATGATCAATTCCAACATTTCGGGCCTCCAGGACATAGTGAACGCAATAAATGCGAACGATTTCATAAAGGAGATAAAGGACATCAAGGATGCCTCCGGGTCGGTAATAGGTTATGAACTTGTCTTTACGAAAAAAGGCAGCGTGAAGATTTATCACGGTCAGGACGGCGCAACCGGAGCTACCGGTGCCACAGGCGCCCAGGGCCCCAAGGGCGACACTCCGAAGATAGGAATCGCGCAGTATAGCGACGGGCTCTATTATTGGACCCTTGACGGCGCTTGGCTCAAATCTTCCGACGGCAAGATGGTGCTTGCGGTGGGACGCGACGGCAAAGACGGTGAAGACGGCAAGGACGGTGAAGACGGCGCCACGGGCACTCCCGGAGCTCCCGGTACCGACGGAAAGGACGGGGTTACCCCGAGGCTCAAGATAGAGCAGGGCTCCTGGTGGATCATGTACGACGAGCAGCAGGGATGGACCCAGCTCGGCGTCGCAACCCAGGTCACAAGTTCGGATTTCTTCACTTCCATCCAGCAGGACGGGGATGAACTCGTCCTTAACCTTGCCGACGGCACCAGCTACCGTGTACCCATAGGATCGTCCCTCAGCATTGCATACAACACCGGCAAGAATGTCATCACCAAGCCCGGCGCCACATGCACGGTACACTATGTAATAAACGCTTCCGCCGGGAGCGCCGACATCGAAGTCCTCGGCTCCGGCGACCTGAAAGTGAAGATTGCGAACCAGCAGGGCCTGGAGGGAGATATCGAAGTGGTGCTCGGCAGCGAACTCAGCGATTATTCCAAAGTTGTCGTCATCGTAACCGACGGACATCGCATCATTACGGACAGGCTTACTTTCGAGGAAGAGGGCCTGGAGGTGAGCGACAATACCAATAAGACAATGGAGGCGGCAGGCGGCAGTCTGGAGCTTGAATTCCTTACGAATACCGATGCCAGCGTCATCGTTCCGGAAGATGCCCAAAGCTGGATATCCGCCTCAGAGGTGGTTACGAAGGCCCTTGTTCCCCATGCGGCGACACTCACCATCTCGCAGAATAACGGAGTCGCCCGCAGCGCCGTGGTCAGCATCAAGAGCAAATCCGGACTGCTGAGGCTGGACTATACCATCTACCAGGAAGGCGTGATTTCCCAGTTTAGCTTCACCCACGGGCTCACAAGTTTCCCCGGGAGCAATTTCCCCACGGTCGAAGGCACACAGTCCGAAGGCAAGGTGGATTGGGGAGATGCCGTGGCAACGGCCTGGGGCACTTATGCCCACGATTACACGGACGGCGGCAAGTCGCATACCGTCACCGTTACCATGCCGACCATAACCCAGGTGAGCTTCGCCACTCTGGACGGCATTACGGCAATCGACCTCTCAAAGATGTAATGATTTGTAATTTACGCAAAAATGGCTTAATATTGTAGCCGGTTAGCGTATTTGAACATCCGCCAAGCCAAAAGGACCTGACGGATGTTTCATTTTGTAAGTATTGCTGGAATCATGGCCGCAAGAGAGAAATTCGGGAGCAGGGCTTCCGCCATCATGGCTTTCGCCGGGTCCGCCATAGGGCTCGGCAGCATCTGGCGTTTCCCATACATAATGGGAGAAAACGGAGGAGCAGCTTTCATCATTATCTTCATCATCGCCACTCTTCTGCTGTCCCTTCCCATCTTCATTGCCGAATCCATAATCGGCCGTCGTTCCCACAGCAATTGCATGGGAGCCATGCATAAACTTGCCCCCGGCGATAAGAAATGGCGTATTCTCGGTGTTCTCTCCGTGTTTACGCCACTTTTTATTTTATGCTATTACAGTGTTGTGGGCGGCTGGAGCGTGGAATATCTCTGGCAGGCGGTGACCCTCAAGTCCAAGCCCTTCACGGAGTTCGTTCAGCAAACCTGGGAACCGCTCGCCTGTTTCGGCATTTTCGTGGCGCTCACCGCGCTGATAGTCGCAGGAGGCGTAAAATCCGGGATAGAGAAGTTTACCAAAATCGGCATTCCGGTACTGTTTATCCTGATAATATCCATCGCCGTATTTTCTTTTTTCCTTCCCGGAGCGAAGGCCGGCGTGGAGTACCTTGTGAAACCGGATTTCAGCAAGATAACGCCCAAACTTTTCGCATACGCGCTGGGGCAGTCCTTCTATGCGCTTTCGCTGGGGATGGGGATAGTCATTACCTATTCTTCCTATGTTTCGAAAGATGAGAACCTTGCGGTGACGGCCACCGGCACGGCGGTTTCCACCCTGCTGTTTTCGTTTCTGGCAGGGCTTGCCATCATGCCGGCGGTTTTTGCGGCCGGAATCCATCCCGGCGCTGGAGCAGGTCTCGTGTTCGAGTCCCTTCCGTACGTCTTTTCCAAGATGTCCGAGATCTCGCCGATCCTGGGGATATCTGCATCGATTCTCTTCTATCTGACACTTCTTCTGGCAGCCCTTACCTCATCGGTTTCCCTGCTGGAAGTAGGTGTGGCTTGGATCGTCGAGGAATATCATGCACCTCGGGGGCTGGCCTGCTTCCAGGTGAGCCTTCTGGTTTTCATAGCCGGAGCCCTTTGCTCCCTCTCCTTCGGACCTCTCGCGCGGTTCACACTCTGGGGCAACAATATCTTCGATATTTTCGATAAGTTCTCTTCCAATGTGCTGCTGGTCTGCGGCGGCCTGTTGGGAGTGCTGTTTGCCGGCTGGAAGATGAAGCGGGAAGATGTCATGGACGAGCTCACCAACGGAGGACGATGCCGCATGCGCTCCGCACCCCTCATCTATTTCCTCGTGCGTTACGCCGCCCCTCTGATTCTCATTATAGTATTCATCTTCAATTTCTTTTAGCAGGGCATGACATCTTCGGGGAGAGGAAATTTCGGCAGCCGTTTCGCCGTTGTGATGGCTCTGGCCGGGTCCGCCATCGGGCTTGGCAATATCTGGCGCTTCCCCTATATGGTGGGGCAGTACGGAGGCGCGGCCTTCATCCTCATATACATCCTTTGCCTGGTGGTGATAGCCCTCCCCATCTTCTTTGCCGAATCGATTATCGGGAAGAGTACGGGCAGCGACACTTTCGGGGCGATTGAGCAGATTGCGCCCGGTACGGGCTGGAAAAATGCCGGGTACATCGCCATAGTGGCATCTTTTGTTGTCCTTTCCTTTTACAGCGTGGTAGGCGGATGGAGCGTGGATTATCTGCTCCGCGCCTGCACGGGGGGCTTCCGTTTCTCTTCCGGGGAGGAGGCTGCCGCAGTGTTCTCCCAGATGAATTCTTCCGCTGTGGAACCGATCCTCTGCCTGATAGTCTTCCTCGGGCTCACCGCAGTAATCGTCTCCGCAGGAGTGGACAAAGGCATAGGGCGTTTCGCAAAAATCACCATGCCCCTGCTTTTCGTGATGATCCTTCTCATAGTCGCCAAATCCCTGCAGCTTCCCGGGGCTCAGGCGGGCGTGGATTATATGCTCAAGCCGGATTTCTCCAAAATCAGCGGCAAGGCGATAGCTGCGGCGCTCGGGCAGGCCTTCTTTACCCTTTCCCTCGGGGTGGGCACGGTGCTTACATATTCTTCCTACATGAGGAAAGAGGAGAATATCCTCTATGCGGGCGTCTGGAGTGCATTTTTCGATACTGTTTTCGCACTGCTCGCAGGATTCGCCATCATGCCGGCTGTTTTTGCTTTCGGTCTCGCACCTTCGGCGGGTCCCTCGCTTGTTTTTGAAACCCTTCCGGTGATCTTCTCCCAGATGGGAGCGGCCGTTCCGATCATCTTTTTCATCTCCATCCTCATAGCCGCCCTCACCTCTTCCATTTCCATGCTGGAGGTGGTTGTGGCCTGGCTTGTGGACCAGAAGGGGCTCAGCCGCCGTGCCGCCACCATTGCGGTGTTTGTCTGCGCCCTTGCCCTCGGGTCCGCCTGCGCCATCAGCAGCCGGGTTTTCTCCGCCTGCGATTTCCTCACTTCCAATGTGCTGATGATGACGGGCGCCTTCGTATTCGCCATAATCGTGGGATGGAAGATGCCCAAGGCCGATGTCAGGACCCAGTTCACCAATTACGGCACTTCCAAGGCTGCCAGGGCCACCTTCCCCGTAGTATGGTTCCTCATCCGCTGGGTTGTGCCGGTGATGATCGTGGCCATAGCCTTCACCAACTTGTTCTGAATCATGGCCGCAGGGGGAAAAGTTTCAGGAGCCACTGGCGTGGCGATGCCGACAGGGCCTCTCTCGAATGCCGGGGCGGGTGCTGGCAAGGCGCGAGGCGGAGTGTACTTGCCGGTGGGGATGGGGAGCGGAAAGATAGAAGCCGGGTGCGACGAAGCGGGCCGCGGCCCCCTGGCGGGTCCGGTATATGCCTCCGCCGTCATCCTTCCGCCGGATTTTCACCATCCGCTTCTGAACGACTCCAAACAGATGAGCGAGAAGGCCCGCGACACCCTCCGTCCCATTATCGAAAAGGAAGCCGTAGCTTGGTCCGTGGTGGCGGTCGAGGCGGAAGAAATAGACCGTCTGAACATCCTCAAAGCCTCCATCACCGGCATGCAGCGTGCCGTGCTCGGGCTTTCAGTGAAGCCAGGTCTCCTTCTTATCGACGGGAACCGCTTCCTGCCCCTTGACGGCTACGACTATCGCACCGTGGTGCATGGCGATGCCACCTACGCCTGCATCGCCGCTGCTTCCGTTCTAGCCAAAACCTGGCGCGACGAGCGCATGCGCGCCCTTGCCCAGCAGTACCCCGGCTATGGTTGGGAGCGTAACTTCGGCTATCCCACCGAAGAGCACATCGACGCCATCCGCCGTCTCGGCTTCACTCCAGAACACCGCCGCAGCTTCCACCCCAAGGCCCTCGAACTCACCCTCTTTTAGGCCCCCGCCCTAAGGCCCCCGCCCAAGCCTCTCTGTCCTCAGCCCCAGGCCCCCTCTGCCCGAGGCCCCCTCACGTCTGCCTCCCGAAGCCCCTTTGACCGGCAAAGTGTGCAAGGTGTCCCAAAAAGCAGGACACCTTGCACGAAATCGGCCGTTTTTGTACCAGGTGTCCCAGAAAACGGGACACCTTGCACAGTAGGCGCAGATAAGGAAAAATTGTTAACTTTGCTAGATATGGCGAAACAGGTGGAAGATACCCCTTTGCTGAAGCAGTTTTTCAGTATCAAGGCTCAATATCCCGAGGCTATCCTGCTGTACAGGGTGGGGGATTTCTATGAGACATACAGCGACGACGCTCTGCTTGCCAGCAAGGTGTTGGGAATAGTGCTGACCAAGCGCTCCAACGGCGACAAGCCGGCGGTGCCCATGGCCGGGGTGCCCCACCACGCACTCGGACAATATCTTCCGAAGCTCGTAAGGGCCGGCTACAAGGTTGCAATCTGCGACCAGTTGGAAGATCCGAAGCTTGTCACCACAAAACTTGTAAAACGCGGAATCACAGAGATATACACCCCCGGGGTGGCTTTTGGCGAGGATATGCTCGAGCAGAAGGAACACAACTGGCTCTGCGGCATGGCTTTCGACGGTGACAGCTGCGGGGCCGCGTTCCTGGATGCATCTACCGGCACCTTCCGCGTGGCGCAGGGAAAGATGGATTATATCGGAACGCTCCTGGCCTCTTTCAGCCCTAAGGAAATCGTAGTGCAGCGGGACTATGTCCGCAGCGTAAAGGAACGTTTCGGCGACTACTATGTCTCCTCTCTCGACGAATGGGCCTTCGTTTACGATGCCGCAAAGGAAAAACTCTGTTCCCAACTGGGTGTGGACAGCCTCAAAGGTTTCGGTGTGGAGGTCTTCCCGCTGAGCGTCTGCGCCGCGGGGGCCCTCATCTGGTATCTGGAACAAACCCAGCATGTCGGCCTCAGGAACATATGCTCCATTTCCAGGATAGACGAAGGAAAATTCGTGTGGATGGACCGTTTTACCATCCGCAATCTTGAAGTTTTCGCCTCGAATGCCGGAAAGGAAGGCACCAGCCTGGTAGATGTTCTGGACCGCTGCTCCTCTCCGATGGGCGCCCGTCTCCTCCGTTCCTGGCTGGCGATGCCGCTCATCGACAGGGATGCCCTGAACGCCCGCTATGATATCGTACAGTTCTTCTTCGACAACGAAGAACCGCTCGCACAGCTCAGGAACCTGATATCCGACGTGGGCGACCTTGAACGCATCATATCCAGGGCTGCCATCGGCAAGATGCTGCCCAGGGAAATGGTGCAGTTGAGGCGCTCCCTTGCGCAGATGGAGCCCATCAAGGCCCTGTGTGCCGAAGCCGGCGTGCCCGCCCTGGACAAACTGATCCGCGGCATGAAAAACTGCAGCGGCCTGCTTCAGAAAATCCAGGACACCATCCTTGAGAACCCGGCCTCGCAGATAGGCAAAGGCGATGTGATCGCGCCAGGGGTGGACAAGGAACTGGACGAACTCAGGGAACTCTCCCGCGGCGGCAAGGATTACCTTCTGGCGATGCAGGAACGCGAGATCCAGCGCACCGGCATCAGCTCCCTTAAGATAGGTTTCAACAATGTATTCGGATACTATATCGAGGTCCGCAACAGCGCCAGGGAGATGGTGCCTCCGGACTGGGTGCGCAAGCAGACCCTGGTGAATGCGGAAAGATATATCACCGAAGAACTTAAGCAGTACGAAGAAAAGATTCTGGGCGCCGACAGCGGCATCTACGAACGCGAGAGCAGGATTTTCGGCGAACTCATAGCCGAGGTGCAGAAATCGATAACCGACATTCAGCGGAACTGCCAGATAGTCTCCCAACTCGACGTGCTGGCAGGCTTCGCGCTTCAGGCCGCGGAACGGAACTACTGCCGCCCGACGGTGAACTCAGGCTCCGTCCTGGACATCAAAGCCGGCAGGCATCCGGTCATAGAGACCCTGATGAAACCCGGCGAAGAATATGTCCCGAACGATATCCACATGGACTCCTCGTCCACGCAGATAATGATTCTGACGGGCCCGAACATGGCCGGAAAATCGGCCCTTCTCCGTCAGACGGCGCTGATTGTGCTGATGGCGCAGACGGGGTCCTTCGTCCCCGCCCAGAGCGCCGAATTCGGGTATTTCGACAAGATCTTTACCCGAGTCGGTGCGACGGACAATATCTCCCGCGGAGAATCAACCTTCATGGTTGAGATGCTCGAAACCTCCATGATCATGCACAACCTCTCGGCCCGAAGCCTTGTGCTTCTGGATGAAATCGGCCGCGGCACTTCGACCTACGACGGAATGAGCATCGCCCGCGCCATCGTGCAGTACATCCATAAATACGGGAAGGGCGCAAAAACCCTTTTTGCAACTCATTATCACGAACTTAACGACCTTGAGGACATCCTTCCTAGAGTGAAGAACTTCCACATCGCCGTTAAGGAATCCGGGCACGACGTGGTCTTCCTGAGAAAACTTTGCGAGGGCGGAGTGGCACACAGCTTCGGAATCCACGTGGCCCGCCTCGCCGGTATGCCCCGGGAGATCATCGACAGCGCCCAGGCAACGCTGAAAGATCTGGAACGCAAGGAAAACAGCGTCAAAGCGGTGGCAAAGAGCGGAGACGTCCAGGAAGACGGCAGCGTGCAACTCTCCTTCTTCCAACTGGACGACCCGACCCTTTCCTCCATCCGCAGCCGCCTGGAATCGACGGATCTGAACAATATTACGCCCATGCAGGCATTCGACCTGCTTCGCGGCATGAAAGAAGAACTTGGACTATAACCGATAAGCAATGAAGAAATACCACATTCTCCTCGTCATGGCAGCGCTTCTCTGGCCCTGCATGTTCGCATTTGCGGCTAAAAAAAGCCTTCCGATCCTGCCCTATCCCAATTCAGTAGAGATGAAAGGCGGGGTTTTCAAGATAGCGGGAGCCCCTGTCAGCATCTCCGGGCTGGATGATGCCAAGGCTGTAGCCGCGGTCAAGGAATTTGTGGCGGACCTCTCCGCTGCAAGCGGCAAACAAAGCGAAGTGCGGACCGGTGACGCCGATAACGGGATAGTTTTCAGCAAAGAAACCTCCATCCCTTCCGAAGGCTATGTGATCGAGGTCGGGAAAAAGAAGATAAGCGTCCGGGCCTCCGATTTCCCGGGCATCTTCTACGCAATCCAGACCCTTCGTCAGATGCTGCCGTCTGAAATCTACGGGCATCTGCCCGCTCCGTCCGCGGACTGGACAGTGGCATGCTGCCGTATAGAAGACAAGCCCCGTTTCAGCTACCGCGGCACCCTGCTGGACTGCTGCAGGCATTTCTGGACGGTGGAAGAGGTGAAGAAGTTCATAGACATGATGGCGGTCTATAAGCAGAATGTCCTTCACTGGCATCTTTCCGAAGACCAGGGCTGGCGCATCGAAATCAAGAAATATCCCGAGCTTACGGAAATAGGCTCCTGGCGGACTCACACGCAGGTAGGCCTCGACCGCAGGCCGGAATCCTCCGACCGCCGGCCACACGGCGGCTGGTACAGTCAGGAAGAAATCAGGGACATCGTGGCCTATGCGGAGAACCGCGCCATCACCATCATCCCCGAAATCGACATGCCGGGCCATATGGTGGCGGCGCTTGCAAGCTATCCCTGGCTGGGATGCTTCGGAAAGTCCATGGAATTCCCTGGCGAGCCCTATAAGGTGCGCACCATGTGGGGAGTCTCGAAAGATGTCCTCTGCCTGGCAAAGCCCACTTCCCTTGAATTCGTGTACGGGGTGCTTGACGAGATAATGGAATTGTTCCCTTCCAAGTACATCCACATCGGTGGCGACGAATGTCCCCGCACCGCCTGGGAGAAATGTCCGGCATGTCAGGCGAAAATCGCGGAACTCGGCCTTGAGGACAAAGGGAAAACCAGCAAAGAGAGCTATTACCAGACCTGGTTCACCCTCGAAATCCAGAAATATCTTGCCGAACACGGCAGAAGCATAATCGGCTGGGACGAAATCTTCACCGACAAACTCTCCAAGAGCGCCACGGTCATGAACTGGCGGGATGTCTCCTACGGCATCCGGGCGGCGCTTGCTGGGCACGATGTCATCTGCTGCCCGTCCCGAAAACTTTACATCGACTATCGCCAGACCGTCCAGTACGAGCATGAGCCGATTTCCATCACCAGGAACAGGCCGGAAAGGGCTATTACGATAGAGCGCATGTACGCTTACGAACCTTTCACGGAGGAAATGAACGATGAGGCCAAGGCCCATGTGATTGGCGTCCAGCAGAATCTGTGGACCGAATACATCGCCACGCCCGACCATCTGGAATATATGTTCGCCCCGCGCTGTGCCGCTGCCGCGGAGATTCAGTGGTGCGAACCCGGCCGCAAGGACATCGCCCGACTGAAAGCGGCACTGCCTTATCACGAGAAGCTGTATGAGCAGAAAGGCTTCGTGTACAGCCAGGCCTGGCGCGGCATATCGGGCATGCCCGGCAACCGCTGGCCGATAGAAAACCCAGAAAACTGACATTATGCGCCGTGTCCTGATCATCACATATTACTGGCCGCCAAGCGGAGGTTCCGGAGTGCAGCGTTGGGTGAAGTTCGCCAAACATCTTCCGTCCTTCGGGTGGCAGCCCGTAATCTACACTCCGCAGAATCCGGAAATGCCGGCCACGGACCACAGCCTCGAGGCCGAAATCCCGGATATAGCCGAAGTCCTGAAGACGCATATCAGCGAACCCTACTCCATCTACCATAAACTGGCTGGTAAGAAGGCCGAGGGGAAAGGCGCGGGACTCAACCCCATCAATTTTCAGAGGAAGAGCCTGAAACAAAGGCTTGCGCTGTGGATACGGAGCAACTTTTTCGTGCCCGATCCCCGCAGGAGCTGGGTGCAACCGTCGGTAAGGTATCTGCGTAAATACCTCAAGTCCCACCCTGTCGATGCCATCATCACCACGGGCCCGCCCCATTCAATGCATCTTATCGGCCTTGGGCTTCGAAAGAAACTGAACACCCCGTGGGTGGCGGATTTCAGGGATCCATGGACCAAGATGTTCTATTTCAAGCATCTAGGACTTGGGAAAAGTGCTTTGAAAAAGCATCTGGCGCTTGAACAGGCCGTGTTGGACGGAGCGGATGCGGTGATTTCCGTCAGCCCTCTGGTGAAAGAAGATTTCGAGGCGGCCACCACGACGCCGGTGCATCTCATAACGAACGGATACGACGAAGACGATTTCGCCGCCGTTCTGCCGCTCAGGACGGACAAGGATTTCCGCATCGTGCACACCGGGCTCTTCGCAGCCGACGGCAATCCTTTGAAGCTCTGGGAGGTGCTTGCTGACAAATGTGTGGAAGACAGTCAATTCGCGGAGAGGCTCCGGATTGTCCTTGCCGGTAAGGTGGATGCGGAAATAGTTTCCGCGTTGAGGGAGCGCGGACTCGGCGACTGCCTGGAACTCCCGGGCTACCTGTCGCACGACCGTTCCGTGGCGGAACTTCGCAGGGCGGACCTGATTCTACTGCCTCTCAGGCAGGATCCGGAATACCGCAAGGTGCTGCCGGGCAAACTCTTCGAATGCCTTGCCGCCGGAGCGCCTGTGCTCGGAGTGGGCCAAAGTGACGGTGCGGCTGCAAAAATACTGGAAGAAACCGCCTGCGGGCGGATGTTTGAATGGGAAGACCGTGCGGGCATCGCTGCATACATCGACTCGGTTTATGAAGGAGCTGTGAAAGCTGCCGGAAAGGGAGTGGAAAATTATTCCCGTGAGGCGCTCTGCTCTAAACTTGTATCTCTATTGGAAAGTCTATGAAAAAGAAAATCGCATTATACGCAGGTATAATCCTCGGTTTCCTCGTATTGTCCTATGCCTTTGTGCCTCAGGTCCTCAGCGGAAAACGCATCGACCAGATGGACGGCGCCGGATGGCGTGGCGGCGTGCAGGAAATGCATGCCTGGGACACCCAGCACCCGGAAGACAAGGCGGAATGGAGCGGTTCCATGTTCAGCGGCATGCCTGCCGTGGGAATAGAACCTCCTGTCCGCGGAGACATCTCCTTCAAGCTCTATCGCACCCTCATGTCCGGGAAAGCCCCTGCCAACTGGCTCTTTATCTGCCTGTTGGGCAGCTGGTTGCTGTTGCTGCTGTTCGGAGTGCATCCGCTCATAGCCGCCGGGGGAGCCGTCGCCATGACCTTCTGCTCCTACAATATCCAGATAATACAGGTGGGGCATAATAACAAAATGCAGGCTATCGCCCTGATGCCCTATGTGCTTGCGGCAGTGGTGTACACCTATCGGCAGGCGCTTGAGAAAAAGATCCCACAGACCCTGCTTGGCGCCGCCCTTTTCGGTCTGGGAGTCAGCTTCCAGGTAAAAGCCCATCATCCGCAGATCTCCTATTATCTTGCCATAATCATCTTCGCATTCCTGCTGTGCGAATTCATCTGGCTGGTTCTGGACAAGGAGCGCAGGAAGCTCATAGGGCGCTTTTTTGCAGTATCCGCCCTTGTTCTGTGCTTCGGCATCGTGGGCCTTGGCACCAATGCGGCAAAACTTCTCCCTACCTTCGAATACACCCCCTACACCATGCGTGGGGGCAGTTCGTCGGGAGAAACCAATGGGCTGGACCTGGAATACGCTACCGCCTGGAGCTACGGTTGGGAGGAACTTCCCAACCTGATGATAGCGGATTACAACGGCGGAGCCTCGGCAGGCGCCCTCGGGCCGGATTCCGAAACATACAAGCTTTTCCGCCGGGCAGGACAGAACGCCCGCGAGATATGCAAGGCCCTCCCTCTGTATTGGGGGCCCCAGCCTTTCACGGCCGGGCCGATGTACATAGGAGCCATCAGCATCTTCCTTTTCCTGTTGGGATTGAGTTGCTGCAAGGGGAGGGACAGATGGTGGATGCTCGCGGCGACCATATTCGCCGTGGCCCTTTCGCTCGGAAACCACTTCATGCCGTTCACCAGGCTTGTCTTTAAATATCTGCCCCTTTACAATAAGTTCAGGGCGGTATCCATGTCCCTGACGGTGCTGCAGTTTACCCTTCCAATGCTTGGCTTCATCGCCATTGACAAGATTCGCAAGGGAGAGCTCTCCTCCAAGGAATTCATCGACGCAAGCTGGCCGGCATATCTGCTTACCGGCGGCTTCTGCCTGATAGCCTGGCTCTTCCCCGGTATTGCCGGCGATTTCCATGCTCCAGCCGATGCCGGAATGCAAAATATCCTTTCCGATGCCCTCGCGGCCGACCGCAGGGCCCTTCTCAGCCGCGATGCGATGACCGGATTCTTCCTTGTCACCGCCACGTTCCTGCTGCTTTTGTGGTCAACACGCAAAGAAGGGCAGGCAGGCGCCTCCAAAAGGCTTGCGGCAACCCTCGTCGTGTGCGCCCTGGTGCTCATCAATCTCTTCAGCACGGGCAAAAGATATCTCAACGACAGTCATTTCACTACCGTCAAGGCATTCGATTCCCAATTCACCCAGAGGCCTGTGGATGCGGCCATCCTGCAGGATACGGACCCTTCCTACCGTGTGCTCGACCTCACCGTGAGCGTTTTCAACGACTCCCACCCTTCCTTCTGGCACAAGAATATCGGAGGCTACTCCGCGGTGAAGATGCAGCTTTATCAGGAATACATCGACGCGCATCTGGCGCGGGAGGTCAGCACTGTGCAGCAACTTCTCTCCAAGGCCAAGACCATAGAGGAGGCGGAGGCCTGCCTGCCGGAACTCGAGGGCCTTTCCAAACTGAACTGCCGCTATATCATCGTAGGTGAAAACGCCGCTCCGGTGCGATACAAGTATGCCCGCGGCAATGCCTGGTTCGAAGATGGCGGGGGCTCGATAGAGATGACGGAATACAGCCCCAACACCCTGCGCTACCATTATTCGCATCCTGAAGGAGGCAAGGCCGTTTTCAGTGAAGTTTATTTCCCGAAGAACTGGACCCTGACCCTTGAAGACAGCGGCGAGAACCTTGACATTTCGCTGAGCGACGAGGTCCTGCGCAGCGCCATCCTGCCTGCCGGCGAGCATGATATCGTAATGCATTATCACTCGAAGATGTATCCCCTCGGGGCGAGCCTTTCCTTCAGCTTCTCCCTGCTTATCATCCTGCTAGTGCTCGGAAGCCTCGGCTTCCTGATATGGAAATCCGCGGTGCCGGTAAAAAAGGAGGCATAGGTATGGAAGTCCGTGCGAAAAAGAATCTGGGGCAGCACTTCCTGGTGGATCAGACCGTTGCACGGCGCATAGTCGATGCGCTGCGGCATGGGAATGAGCCCGGCGTTTTAAGCGGGCCTGTGCATGGCGGTGGCGAGGCAGGGTCCGTCGCTCCGTCCGAGGTGCTGGAAATCGGCCCTGGCATGGGAGTGCTGACACAGTACCTTCTGCAGCGGGAAGACATCGACCTCCGTCTCGTGGAACTGGACGGTGAAAGCGTGGACTACCTCCTCACACACTTCAACGGCATGCAGGGACGCCTCTACCAGGCAGATTATCTGAAACTTGACGTCCATCGCATTTTCTCCGGCGCTTACAGGGTGATAGGGAATTTCCCCTATAATATATCCTCGCAGATTTTCTTCAAGATCCTGGAGGACAAAGACCGTATCCCCGAAGTTGTGTGCATGGTGCAGAAGGAGGTTGCTGAGCGCATCGCCGAAGCCCCGGGAAGCAAAACCTATGGCATTCTGAGCGTATTTCTACAGGCCTGGTACGACATTGAATATCTCTTCACGGTGGAACCCGGGGCATTCGCTCCGCCGCCGAAGGTCAGGTCGGCCGTGATCCGCCTGCGCCGCAATGCCCGCACGGAGCTCGGGGTAGATGAAAAAGCCTTTAAGAATGTTGTGAAAATGGCTTTCAATCAGAGGCGCAAAATGCTCCGCGGAGCGTTGAAGCCGCTCATCAATGAAAAAGCTGCCCGCGAGGGATGGTCCCCGGAGCAGCTGTCAGAGTTCATTGCGGATCCTGTTTTCGAGCTTCGCGCCGAACGCCTCGGCGTAGAAGATTTCGTCGCGCTTACGCGCAAACTTTCCTGATTTAGGAATCAGGTCTATTCGTAATAAAGGTCGATACTCGCAATTCCCAAATTCAGGGCTTTGCTGAAGCAGATGTAGTAAGAGGTGTTCTCGGCGGCGCCACAGGCATTGAAGTACTGTGTGTCGCGAATGCTGAATGCCGTGTCGGAAGTGAATTCGCATCCGCCCTTGCCGGTCGAAGGATCCACGCTGGCGGAAAGGTTCACATATCCGGTCCCGCGGCCCTTCGCGCACACCACGACCACCTGTTTCAAGGTCTTTCCGGGTATCGCAGGGGTTTTGATCCAGGCGTAATCTTCAGCTCCGATGGCTTCTCCCGTGGCCGAACGCCCGCTGCGGTTGACGCAAAGGCAGTCTATTCCCTGTCCGTTTGCGGTCGTGTTGCGGGCAAATCCATAACGGGCCCAGATTTCAAAGCCGTATTTGGTCTCGAACGAAGTCTTGATGGTCTGTCCGGCAGTGGTTGTTCCTGCAGCGTTCTGAGGAAGGGAGAAAATGGTATCGCCCTCCAGGTTGGTCTCGGAGCGGAAAGGAAGTTCGATGAGAAGTTTCTTCTTCTTGTCCGCCTGTGGTTCTTCCTGATAGGTGATTTCTATCCTTCCGAACTTCGTTTCCCCTTTGCGGCGCAGGGTGATCCTTGCAGGCATGCCGGCCTCGGTGTTCCTGAGGTTCCAGGTGCGGGTTTCCCCGGCGCTGGTCTGCTCTTCCCAAGGATTGCCGCCCTCAAGTTCTTCCCCGTCAAGCCCTGTTATATTGGGTCTTGTCTGATTGTCTCCCGCCATTTCGAGGAGTATGCTGACTATCTTCTTGCCGGAAATGCCGGGAAGCTCGATGTAATCCCCAGGGATGCCTCTCATTCGAAGACCCATTTCTGGATGGGAATAAGACCAGGTATCGGTGAAACGAAGCCTCAGCGTGCCGCCTGCAGCACCTTTCGCCAGGAAAGAATGAGCGGCGTCCTTTATCTGGTTCTGCCTTTCTTTGTCTCCAGCCGAGATAGGCAATTCAGCGGTTCCGCCCTCGCAGGGCCATCCGGCCTGATAGTAAAAATCCCATTTGAGAACCGTCTGACCGCCGTCCTTGGGCTTCGCGAAAGCACTTGCCACCGCGAGCACCGAGAGGAGAATTAAAACTTGAATCTTTTTCATGACAAACACAAAGGTAGCAATTTCCGCCGACTCGAACAACAGAAGGAAGATTTGTACTTCAAATGCAATTGAATCAAATTGAACTTGATTTGGATGGGAGAAATGCTTTTCTTCGCGACATTTTATAAAGTGTAGATATTATGACGAATAAACATTGGGGAAAGAATCTTCTCTTCTTTCTTGCGAGCATCAGCATGGCTCTTGTATCCTGTGCAAAACAGGAGGACATTGACAATCTTCAGAAACAGATCGACAATCTGAAGTCGAATGACATCGCGAGCATCCAGCAGCAGATGTCCGGCATCCAGCTGTCTCTTGGGAACCTTCAGACTGTGGATACCGAGCTGCGCGGCTATATCCGCACGCTGCAGGACCAGGAGAGTAAACTGGCCCAGGCGGACGAAGCGCTCGAAGGAAGCATCGCTTCGCTGAAAACTGAGCTTAAAGGGGATATCAGCGCCGCCAAGTCGGACGCCCTCGCCCAGCTGGAAACCTACAAGGCAAACGTCAGCAGCCAGCTCGCAGCCCTTCGCGCAAGCATAGATTCGCTCAAGAGCAAGGATGCCGACCTTCAAACCCAGATAACATCACTTCAGTCCTATATCGACGGTGACCTCAAGAGCTATATCGACAACGGCGACAAGAGCGTGAAGACCTGGGCCTCGGCAAGCTTTGCCACGCTCACCCAGTACAACGCTACTGCGGACTTAATTGCTGATATTCAAGGAGAGATATCTTCCATAAATGACCGTCTGACTGTCCTCGAAGCCACCCCGGCCGGTGTCACTAGGAAGGAACTGGACGATGTTATCTCTGCCCTTGACGCCGACCACCAGAGCAAATTGAGCAAGGCAGTGAGCGACTGCAACGAGGCAATCGCCTCTGCAAAAGAAGAAATTACAGCGGCTTATACCACTGCCATAGCCAACGCTATCGCCGCCAGCGAGAGCAGTATGCGCACCTGGGTAAACGACCAGCTTTCCGGCTACTATACCATTGCCCAGGCAGATGCGAAGATTGCCGCGCTCAAAACCAACCTCGAGAGCCAACTTTCAACTCAAAAAACACAGCTTCAGTCGCTGATCTCCAATCTTGAGTCGAGTCTTGAACTCAAAATCAAGAACAATGCGGATGATATAGAAGAATGCCGCGGGTTGATAGCGGACTGCAATACTCTCATCGGACAGAACGCGCAGGCCATCAGCGACAACGCCGCGGCCATCGCGCAGCTGCGCACCAACCTCGGCACCACGAAGACGGAGATCACTACCGCCTACCAGCAGGCCATCAGCACGGCAATCGGCACCCTCGACGGCCAGCTCCGCGGGGAGATTGCCACTCAGGTGAGCTCCGTCAACTCCCGCATAGATAGTGAGGTATCTACCATAAACTCTAAGATAGACTCGCTTACATCGCGTGTCGCAGCGTGTGAAAATGATATTCAGGCTATGAAAAGCGATATTCAGGCCCTTCGGGACGATGTCGATGAACTGCAGGAGAAAGTGGCTGCTATCCTTTCCAGAATCCAATCAATCACCTATGTACCGCTGTATTCTGACGGGAAAGCCAGCGTTGATTATGATTATGATGGAAGCATCGTTCCTGGCACAGTTGTGTTCGATTTTGAGATCCGCCCCGCATCGGTAGCGACAGACTTGGCTCAGGTCTGGGAGACTGCGTTAAGTATGAAGGCTGTTTACACAATAACAAGGTCCGCTTTGGACTTCGTTCCTCTCGATGTTGTTTCTGCAACAGCCCAAAATGGTATTCTGACAGTCACTGCAAGCGGAAGTCAACTTAAAGAAGATTTCTTCTTAGGCCGATGCAGTGCAAGTGCTTCTCTCTCAATATCAGATGGAAATAACGAAATATCAAGTGATTATATCCCTATGATTCCAGTACCTAAATTGGTTACTTTTGCCTCTCCAAATTTTAAAAGCTATTGTGTGAGCAAGTTCGATACTGATGGAGATGGTAAAATAAGCACAATAGAGGCGTATCAAGTTACCGATATTGATTGCTCTGGCAGATCAATTACTGACCTGACAGGCATTGAAGCCTTTACCAATCTTCAATATCTCAACTGCTCGGGGAACTCGCTGACCAAACTTGACCTTCATACTTTGACCAATCTTCAGACACTTGTTTGTTATAACAATAAACTTGAGGATATCAACCTCGATAATTGTGCTGCTCTTACCACCATTAATATTGTTGATGCAACGACAAATGCGTATAGTTTTTCCAGCGATGACCAACCTCGGATAGTGATCAAGAATTACTCGCAGGCAACTACGCTTAAATTCTCGATGAATGTCATAAAAAAGAGGATTTGGGTACATGCCAGTCCATCTCTGACGTCGGTGGACCTGTCTGACAACAGCTGCGCTGAAATAGTGGTTAATAACAATTCAAATATGACATCCGTCAAGGTACCGGCATCACTGGTCAATTATTTTGGCTATTCCTGTGCTTTGCAACAGATAGACTTCTCCAATTGTCCGGACCTCGAATACATTCAAATCTATTCAAACCAACTCACCTCGTTGGATGTTTCGCATAATCCAAAACTACATACGATTCAGGCTTATGACAATCAATTGACAACTCTTGATATAAGCAATAACCCTGAAATGAAGATTTTGAAAATGGCAAATAACCAACTGAGTTCCATTAATCTGCTGGGCAATATCAAACTGGAGTATATCGATCTTGGAAATAATGATCTCAGCTCCATCAATGTCCGGACTCTCCTCAACCTTCAGACTCTCAGTGTTTCGAATAATACTGCCATTACGGATATCAATGTTTCTAACAACACGGCATTGCAAACGCTCAACGTATATGCCACGTCAATTTCAACCCTCGATGTTTCCAAAAATACGGCACTGACCTCCTTGGTAGCCAAATCGACACCTATCGCTGTACTTGATGTCTCAGCAAATACGGCACTGGAGTCGCTGAATGTCTCAGCCACTTCCCTCGCTGCGCTCGACGTGTCGAACAACACTTCCCTAAAAGATTTGGACATTTCAAACACACCATTCAAAGCATCTGTTCCAATTGGATATAATCTGTCAATAGGCGTTGTTTTCTATAATTCTGGTTCTGTGGTAAAAGTGATTTCAAAAGATGAAACACGCATATCCTGGGGCTATTATGGGACAAAAACTAATGCGAATAGCACGACAAATGGAGCTCAAAATACAGATATAATACAATCGGATTCACCTGCGGCAAAATGGTGTAGGGCAAAAGGTGCCGCATGGTATCTCCCGGCAAAAGATGAATTGGCAGCAATCTGTAATAATAAAAATGTAATCAATACAACAATGTCAAATATTGGTGGGACCCAATTTAGTACTGGTGGATACTGGTCTTCTACTGAATATAGTAGTGACCGAGCTTATGGTATGACTATAAGCAAAAATACCAATGATAATTATGCAAAAAATAATAGTGCGGCATATGTTCGCGCTGTTCGAGCTTTATAATCAACAATTTAAATAGTGGGGGATTATGAGTATTTATGATTTTAAGACTTTCTTGGTTAAAGAAAAGGGTTATCCTGAAGATAAAGTGCGTATATGCCCGAATATCTGGGAGAACAAAGCTTATAAACGTGTTGAAGTTTTGAGCGCTGACCGCAAAATAGCGCAGTCTTTTGTCATCATGGATAAAAAGGAGGCTCAAGAGAAAAGAGTCTTCCCTTTTTACAGAGCATACAGGAATAGCAGAACCGAAATATCTGAGATTACTCCATTTTGTTTTGTGGTAATCCCTACCGGTTCTAATAATCAATGGGAAGCATTTTATCCTGGCGATTTGAACTTGAAACATGATGATTCGACCGACATTTTCGATTATGAAAAGGCGGTAAACGCTTATAACAACAGACTGAAAAGATTGCCATTCCAGGCTCTTTGCAAAAAGATACGCAGTATATCTATATTTTTCATAGTAATACTTGCGATATACCTTTTCGCCTGGACAATTTTAACTGCTCTTGATACAAGCTTCCAGTTGCCGCTAACGAGTGAAATGCTCTTCACTATTACCCTAATAGCAATTCTTGTTTTTGTGCGACAGGTCGCGCCATTTGTCAAGACCATCTCTCTTGGGAAAGTGGCTGCGGAGCTTGATCGTAAATCAAACAACGCTAATGCGTAATATAATATGTCATTTGACGAACAGATAAATTATACTCATGAAACGTACATTCCCGGTATTGCTCATCCTGATTCTTAGTTTCTCGTGCGCAAAGGAAGCGAAAGATGAAATCAAAGATTATACGGCTGAAGTTGTCACATTGAACGTGACAAATATTACTGAGTTTAAGGCCACTTTGAATGGCTCAATTAGTGTGAAAGCGAAGAAACCCTTGAACATAAAAGTAGGGTTTCTCTTTAGTGATAAAGCTACATGCTTAGATGAGTTGAAAGCATATGGTGAATACTATGAAAGCATGTTGTTAGAGGATGGCTCATTCAAGAGCTCCTTTGTACCGTTTGGTGGAAAATCTACCATAGAGCGACGTCTAAAGGATGGTACAAAATACTATTACGCTGCATTTGCCACTATTGACGAGCAGGTAATCTGTGGCGAAATGAAGACCTTTTCAACGCTTTCCATCATGGTTTCTTTGAGTACAATAGAGGCGACAGAGGTTACAGAGTTTACAGCGCAACTAAATGGGAACCTTCATGTACAGAGTACCGAAGCCCTGCAAAGAGACAGCTGGTTTATATATAGTGATACAGATTCAACACTGATTGGACTAATACTAAAAGGGATAAAAGTTGAAACCATTGGATCAAAAGGAGAATCGTTTTATGCGAGACTGTCAAAATTACCATACAAGAGCAAAATCTACTACGTTGCCGCCTCTATGGTTAATGGAAAATCATTCTATGGAAAAGTTAAATCCTTCTCAACAATTGAATTGAGGCTTCCTGAAAGCGTAGATCTTGGTTTAAGTGTAAAATGGCGAAATTGGAACTTGGGAGCAAATTTGCCAAACGAATATGGTGATTATTATGCTTGGGGCGAAACGTCACCGAAGGACAATTATTCTTGGGATACATATAAATGGTGCAATGGTTCAAGATCGTGTTTGACAAAATATTGTCCTGCGAATAAGGCCGATTATTGGGACGGAGCTGAAAACCCAGATGATAAAAAGGCATATAGTGACTATGATTATGCAGATGACGCGGCAAGGGTAATTCTTGGTGGCGAGTGGCGAACGCCGACGCTGGACGAGTGGAAGGAACTATTGGATAGTTGTAGATGGACAGCAACCATTGATTATAAAGGGTCAGGCATAGCCGGATGTTTTGTCACAGGCCGTAAGGCCGGATACGAGGACAATAGTATCTTCTTACCATGTGCTGGGTATCGAAACGGTATCCGATTTGTATATAAATACTATCAAGCTTCTGGATTAGACGGCCCAGAGGGGCACTATTGGGCGTCTGATGTCATAAATTATAGTGGGCCACCAGGTGTCGCTTCTTGCATGCGTTTTTTGATTGATCCCACAAATTCTGTGTCTATCAGGCTTAAAGAAAGGGGTCTTCAAGAATATTGCCTAGGACTTCCCATTCGCCCTGTAACAGAATGATTGATAACCTTGGTGCATTATCGATAATTTTTGCGGTTATTAGTTTGTCGATATTCCAAGGAGTGTCACATATGGATATGACTATTCCCCATGCATCTTTGCTATAGAAGAGTCCCTGCAATAAGAGCATTCCTTTGTCGGCCTTTCTGGCCGGGCGAGGTCCGATTTTTTGGCCGAGACCTCGCCCGCAGGGATGGCCTTCAATGGCGGACAGTGGCAGATTGGGTGGGCGAGATCCCCACGTTAAAATCGGACCTCGCCCAGTTTAGCAATCCTGAGGAGTGAGAGAAACAGATAGGGTATCCAATTTTCCAAAACTGTTTCGTATCTTTGATTGGGAATGCATGGGAGCGGCTTTCCCAATAACTAATAACACTAATCAGATGGATCCGATTTCCGGTTTTTTCGAGCCAGGGCAGTTTATGCCAGAGGCAGATACTTTCGAGTGTATCTACCGGTCCGGCGGGTGGTGTGAAATATGGCGCGGCATCCGTGACGGACAGTGGCGGGTTTTCAAATGCCTTAAGGAACAGTATCGCAGCAACTTCCTGTATCAGGAGCTGTTGCGCAAAGAGTTTGAAATCTGCCGGAATCTGAACCATCCAGGGATACGACGCAGTTACTCCCTCACCGAATTGAAGGAGCTCGGGTATTGCATCGAAATGGAGTATGTGGAGGGAGAGAATCTGGCAAATTTGCTTGATAGCGGTCAGCTCAGCCCTGAAATGGCCCAGACCGTAACCGAAGAGCTGCTGGACGCCGTAGAATATCTGCATCGCAACCAGATCGCGCACGGCGATTTGAAGCCTTCCAATATCATGGTCTCCCGCGACGGCGGGCATGTGAAGCTGATCGATTTCGGCCTGGCCGACACGGACTCCTGGGCTATCCTCAAGATGAAAGGCGGAACGCCCACTTATGCCGCACCGGAGCTGAAACACTCGAAAGGAGGCTCCGGAGGGCAGGTGAGCGACATGTATTCGCTGGGGGTGATTCTGGGCAAGTTGGGAACCGTCCCAAACAAGGTGGTAAGACATTGCTGCGCTGCAAAACCGCAATCGCGGTGGAAAAGCGTAGCGCAGATCCGGACCGCTCTCGAACGCCGGAAAAAGAGGGCGCCGTGGCAGATGTTTGCCGTAGCTGCGCTTGTGTTGATCCCTCTCTTATGGTGGCACGGTCCGGTAATAACCTTCGTTTCATCGCTCTTCCCTGTCAAGAATGCCCCCTGGGGCGGGCTTTGCATAGAAGCAATAGAAGACGGGAGTGTCAGTTTTGAAAACAAGGCGGAGGAGCCGGTTGAATACAGCTTCGATACGCGGCGCTGGATCAAGGCTGACACCCTCGTTACGATAGACCTGCATCGGCGGGAATGCGTCTATTTTCGGGGGACGAATACCAGCTATTCGCAACGGAACATGGAGAAGAGCCGCTACTCGCACTTCAAGTTCAGCAATCTCTGTTATGCTTACGGCAATATGATGAGCCTCATCGACTCAATCGGCTTCGAGAAGGCAAATACGTTTGTCCGAAGCCATAATTTTGCCCGGATCTTTGAGGATAACCCGACGCTTCGCTCTCATCCGAAGAAAAAACTGATACTGCCGGCTACCACACTCACCGTTGGATGCTACAGATGGATGTTCAAGGGTTGCACAGGCATCACAGAAGCTCCGGAACTGCCTGCCACCATACTCAAAGGTTATTGCTACCAGCAGATGTTCGATGGCTGTACTTCCCTCGAGAAGGCACCGGAGTTACCTGCGACAAAGGTTTCCCCTTTCTGTTACGCCTCCATGTTCGAATCGTGCACGAATCTCAGGCAAGGGCCTGAAATCCTGCCGGCGACCGATTTGGATATCTGTTGCTATATGATGATGTTCGCCCACACTGCCTTGCAGAAGGCGCCGGTGCTGCCCGCCACCCGGCTGGCAAAAAAGTGTTATGCATTCATGTTCTCCTACTGTCCGGACCTGGAACGGGGGCCCGTTCTGCCTGCGACTACCCTGGAGGAAAAATGCTATATGGGGATGTTTCAGAGCGACTCCCGTCTTTCTTATTTGGAAGTGCATGCCAGCGACATGTCAGATCCTGAATGCACTACCAACTGGTTGCTTGACACCCCTTCCCACGGGACCTTTGTCTGCCGCACGGACAGTCTGTGGGTCTCCAACCGTTCCCACCACGGAGTTCCGAAAGGCTGGGAAATCAAGGAGATGGAACAATAATAAAAAACCGCAGCCATACAGGCCGCGGTTTTTTGTCGGGCAGGGATTTGCCCGGGACTATTCGTCCTCCTTGGATTCTGCTGCGTAGGCTTCCAGGAGCTTGGTCTGGACATCGCCGGGAACAGCCTGGTAGTCTGCGAATTCCATCTTGAAGGTTGCGGAACCTGCGGTGATGGAGCTGAGGGAAGTTGAATAGCGGTAGAGCTCTGCAAGAGGAACGCGGGCCTTGAGGATAGCGAATCCCTTGTCGGCATCCATGGTGCCGAGCACGCCGCGGCGGTTCTGAAGGTCGCTCATGACAGCACCCTGATACTCGGGAGGAGTCATAACCTCTACATTGTAGATAGGCTCGAGGATCTTCGGACCTGCGTTGCGGAATGCCTCACGGAAGGCGTTGCGTCCTGCGATGATGAAAGCGATTTCCTTGGAGTCCACCGGGTGCATCTTTCCGTCGTAAATGTAAACGCGGATGTCGCGGGCGTAAGATCCGGTAAGAGGGCCTTCGCTCATCTTGTCGTTGATACCCTTGAGGATAGCGGGCATGAAGCCTTCGTCGATGGCACCGCCGACCACGCAGTTCACGAACTCCAGCTTGCCGCCCCATTCGAGGTCGAATTCCTGGCGGTTCTTAACCTTGAGTTCGGTGTCCTTGCCGTCGATCTTGAACTTGTTGGTGAACTCCACGCCTTCCTGGATAGGGCAGATGAGCATGGAAACCTCGCCGAACTGGCCGGCGCCGCCGGACTGTTTCTTGTGACGGTAGGTGGAAGTAGCCACCTTGGTGATGGTCTCACGGTAGGGAACCTTCGGTGCGAAGAGTTCGACATCGAGCTTGAACTCGTTGTTGAGGCGCCACTTCACCACGTTGATATGCTGCTCTCCCTGACCGTTGAGGATGGTCTGACGGAGTTCCTTGGAGTTCTCCACGATGAAGGTGGGATCCTGGGAAGCGATCTTCTTGAGGGCGTCGCCGAGTTTCTGCTCATCCTGCTGAACCTTTGCCTTGATGGCGCAGGTGTACTTGCTGCTGGGGAACTGGATCTTGTCGTACACGATTCCGCTTCCAAGCTGGCTGAGGGTGGTGCCGGACTTGCCGTTCTTGAGTTTTACCACGCAACCCATGTCGCCTGCCTTGAGGGTGTTCACTGCGACCTTCTTGTCACCTGCGACCGCATAAATGGCGGAGAGGCGCTCCTTGTTGCCGGTAGCTGCGTCTTCCACGTCGAGACCGGAAGTGATGCTGCCGCTCATAACCTTGAAGTAGGAAACTTCGCCGAGGTGCTGCTCCACATCGTTCTTGTAGATGAAGAGGGCTGCGGGGCCGTTCTCATCGACCTCGGGAGCCGGAGCCACGTCCTTGATGAATTCGAGCAGGCGCTTGACGCCGATGTCCTTCTTTGCGCTCACGCAGAACACGGGGTAGAGTTCTCCGCTCTTTACGCCGATAGAAAGACCTTTCTGGATGTCTTCCTGGCTCAGGGTGCCTTCCTCGAAGAATTTCTCCATGAGGGCGTCGTCGTATTCCGCCGCCTTCTCGATGAGTTCCTGGCGTGCGATTTCGGCCTGGTCGGCGAGGTTTGCGGGGATTTCAAGTTCTTCGCGGGTGCCGTTGGCATCCTTGAAGTGATAGTATTTCATGGTGAGGACATCCACGAAACCGTCAAAAGCGGTACCTGCATTCGCGGGGAACTGGATGTTGATGGCCTTGGCTCCGATGCTTTCCTTGATGGAAGACTGGACGTTGTCCCAGTCGGCCTTCTCGGTATCAAGCTGGTTGACTGCTATGACGAGTGGGAATTTGCGGCTGTCCGCAAGACGGAGGAAATTGTCGGTTCCCACCTCGACACCCTGCTGGGCGTTGATTACGAGAACTCCGCTCTCGCTGACCTTGAGGCCCTGGTATGCTCCGCAGATGAAGTCGTCCGCACCCGGTGCGTCGATGAAGTTGATCTTGGTATCCTTGTACTCTGCGTAAAGCGGTGTGGCATAGATTGAACGCTGGTTCTGTTTCTCGAGCTCGTCGCTGTCGGAAACCGTGTTCTGGTCTTCTACGCTGCCCCTGCGGTCAATCACCTTGCCTTCGAAGAGCATGGCTTCTGCGAGTGTGGTTTTGCCGGACTTTGTGCTGCCCAGCAGCACCACATCCCGGATGTCTTTGGTAGTGTATTCTTTCATTGTATTGATGGTTTGTTATATCAGTGTTTTTGTGTAAGCGACAAATTTAACATTTTTTGAAAGGAATACAAAATTTCGGGGCCGCTCATTCCAAGTTCTTCCTCAAGAAGTGCATTCATGGATACGGGGGACACTCTCTGCGACTTGCAAAAAGTGCAGAATTCGGCATCGGGGTTACCGGAGGGGCATCTTTCCGAAATGAGCCTCCAGAAGCGTTCGTAAACTTTGTTGATGTAAAGCATGGCAATTCGTGTTTTCAGGTTCTGCGCAAAAATGAAAAGAGTTTCTGCATTTTTTGTGGTCAAAACATGAGTAAAAAGTAATTATTTACGTTTTTTATGTCCCAAACATGCAAAAACCGCATAGATGTCGGGCGAAAAGCGCTTGCGTGCCGCTCGGTTCCCGGGCGTACTTTCGTGCAAATAATAAAACTGTTATGGACGAAAGAACGATAAAAGCTTCCATAAAAAGGCTCCGTGAGGAGCTGGGCGCAACCCAGGAAGACTTCTCCACCAGCCTCGGCATGGACGCCAGCACCTATTGGCGGCTCGAAGAAGGAAACACCCGCATAGTCAACAAGAACATTTACCGGATAGCCAAACGCACCGGCCGTTCGGTGGAAGAAGTCCTCTTCGGCGCCGAAGGGCTCTCCCTGCTTCGGGAAGACGGCCGCGCGGAAGAGCAGATTGCGGCCCTCAAGGAGTATTACGAATCCGTAATCGCCAATCTCAACGATTACATCCGCATTCTCAAGGATCAGCTTGCAGCCAGGGACTGACGCAGGCGCAACTCTTTTTTAATCGGCAGTTTCTTGCTACCTTTGCATTCTGCGGCATTGCGCCAGGACCATTTCGCTGCCGCGGGGAAAAATGAAAAAGTTTCTTATCGCCGTAGCAGGTCTTCTTGCCGGCCTGCAGGCATCTGCCGATGAGGGCATGTGGATGCTGCCCCTCCTCCAGAAGTTCAACCAGGAAGCGATGCGTAACATAGGCTGCCGCCTCAGCGCAGAAGATATCTACAATCTCAACGCTTCCTCGCTGAAGGATGCCGTAGTGCAGTTCGGAGGCGGATGCACCGCCGAGATGATTTCGGCCGACGGCCTTCTGGTGACCAACCATCATTGCGGCTACAGCAATATCCAGAAACTCTCCACCCCGGAGCACAACTATCTGGAAGACGGATTCTTCGCCCTCAGCAGGGATAAGGAAATCCCCGCGCCGGGTCTCAGCGTGAAATTCATGGTGAGCATAGAGGATGTCACCGATGCCCTTTCGGGTCTGGAAGGGCAGGCTTTTACCGACAAAAAGGCGGTCCTTGTAAAGGAAGCCAAGGAAAAGAATCCCCACTGCGAACCGATGGTGGTGAGTTTCTACAACGAAAATGTCTATTACCTGATTATATATAAAGAATATAAGGACGTGCGGTTCGTGGCCGCGCCCCCTGCTTCCATGGGCAAGTTCGGCGGCGAGACCGACAACTGGATGTGGCCCCGCCACACCTGTGACTTCAGCATGTTCCGTGTCTATGCCGGCGCCGACAACGAGCCGGCGGAATTCTCCACCGAAAACAAGCCCTACCATCCGGCGAAGTCCCTCAAGATATCCCTCGCGGGGGTGAAGGAAGGCGATTTTGCCTTCGTGATGGGATTCCCCGGCCGCACCCAGCGTTTCCAGACGGCGGATCAGCTCAAGGAGATGCTTGCAATCAACAGGATTCGCATCGACGCCCGCACCGTGAGGCAGAGAGTGATGAGGGAGGAGATGGAAAAAGATCCCGTAGTGCGCCTGAAATATGCCAACAAGTACGCTTCATCATCCAACGGATGGAAAAAATGGCAGGGAGAAGAGCTGGCTTTTGAAAAACTGGACATCATCGGCCGCGAACTTGCAAAGGAAGGCGGCCTTGCAGACGGGAAGGATGCAGTGGAAGGGATAGCCGGCATCGTGGCCTCCAGGGCGGAAGCCTATTCGGCCATTACCCTTCTGGTCGAGACCCTGGGCAGGATTGAAAGGCTGGAAAGTGTCGATCAGCAGGAGGGCAGCCGTTTCTTCAAAGATTACGACGAAGCGGTGGACCGCAAGATTGCTGAAGCTCTCTTCGCTCATTATCAGGCGAATGTGAATCCGAAATACGCGATCAAGCTGCCTTCAATCAAAGACCTGTACGCCAAGTCCAAGAAGGGTGAGCAGACTGCGAGAAAGCTTGCCGAGGCGGTTCAGGCCCAGGCCAAGGAACTTGCCGGCGTGCTTCGGGATAAAAACGACGAGCTTAAGCCTCATGCCAAGGCATTTGCCGCCGCACTTCTCAAGGCTTCGGAAGGACAGCCGAGTTATCCGGATGCCAATTTCACCATGCGTCTCACCTACGGAACTGTAAAGCCCTATTCCCCGAAAGACGGCGTAAGCTATTGGTATTATACGACTTCAGAAGGAGTACTGGCTAAGGAGAATCCGGACGATTACGAGTTCCGGGTGCCTGCGAAGACGAAGGAACTCATGCTCGCGCACGATTTCGGGCGCTATGCCGATGCCGACGGGCAGCTTGTCACCTGCTTCCTCACCACCTGCGACATCACGGGCGGCAATTCCGGAAGCCCGGTGATGGATGCGGACGGCAACCTCATAGGCCTTGCCTTCGACGGCAACTGGGAAAGCATGAGCAGCGACGTGATGTTCGAGCCCGACCTGCAGAGATGTATCTGCGTGGACATCCGCTATGTGCTCTGGACTGTGGAGAAGGTGGGCGGCGCCCTCAATATCATAGAAGAATTGGAGTTTGTAAAATGACTGTAGAAGAAATCAGGGGATACCTGAAGGAAGTGCGTCATCCTGCCCGTCAGGATGCGGACATCGTGGAACTGGGACTTGTCGAAGATATAGAGATAGGTAAAGGCGGAGTCGTGGTGACCCTGGCTTTCCCCAAGCGCAAGGACCCTCTTGAGAAATATATCATCGGAGCCACCCGGGCGGCGCTCATACGCGGACTCGGGAAGGATGTTCACAGCGAGGTGCGTACCGTCGTCAAGGATGAAAGTCCCCGGCAGCAGCCTCAGGGGCTCGGAACGGAGATGCTCGCGGACGTGAAACATATAATAGGAGTGGCTTCCGGCAAGGGAGGCGTGGGAAAAAGCACCGTGGCGGTGAACCTTGCGGTGGCCCTTGCCCGCAGCGGTTATAAGGTGGGCCTTGCGGATGCCGATGTTTACGGCCCCTCGGTGCCAGTGATGACCGGTACAGAAGGCATCACCCCTTCCGGGGAGCAGATAGACGGGAAAGACTATATAGTCCCCCTGGAAAAATGGGGTGTGAAGTGGATGTCGATAGGCTATTTCGCGAAGCGCGGCCAGGCCCTCATCTGGCGCGGTCCCATGGCTTCCAACGCTCTCAAGCAGCTGATCCTGCAGGTGAATTGGGGCGAGCTTGATTTCCTGCTGATAGACATGCCTCCGGGAACCGGCGACATCCATCTGGCGCTGGTTAACGATATCCCCATGCAGGGAGCCATCATGGTGACTACCCCGCAGAACGTGGCCCTGGCCGATGTGGAAAAGGCGGCTGACATGTTCCGCAATGAGAACATAGCCAGGCCGATTTACGGCGTAGTGGAAAATATGTCGTGGTTCACTCCGGCAGCGCATCCGGAGGAGCGTTACGAAATATTCGGCGCCGGGGGCGGGCAGAAGGTGGCCGCCCAGCTGGGCGTCCCCCTTCTCTCGCAGATTCCCCTGGTCCAGGGAATCCGCGAGGCCGGCGACGCCGGCCAGCCCGCCGCCCTCGGCACGGGCCCCGACGCTGCAGCCTTCCTCGCCCTGGCTTCTTCTCTGGCCTCTTCCCTGGCCTCTTCCCTGGCCCACCAGCAAGCCGACAACATGATGGCTAACAATCAGTGATAATGAGTAAGATATCAATCATTCTCTCGCACGGTCTCCGCCTGCTTCGCAGCGCGGCCTTCGCCACGGCCTCCCTGCTGTTCATCGGCTCCTGCGCCCGTGAAGAATATCGTGAAATGCCCTCCGGTAAGGCGGAATCCGGGGAATATTCCCAGATCGGCCGGGTAAAAGGCGTCGTGGTGGCGGAGCTAAGCGAAGAAATCTGCGCTATACTCGAAGAGGCTGCCGCAAAGGAAAGCCTTCAGAAAGGGCAGGCCGCCGTGTCCAGAAGCTCCGCCGGAGCGCTGCTCACAAAATCCGCAGCCTTCAACTCCGTATTGGAGGATATCAAGGTAAGCTCCTGGTCCAGGGTCTTTCCGGATGCAGGAGAATTCGAACCGCGCACCCGCGCAGCCGGCCTTCACCGCTGGTACAGACTGGAATATCCCGACACCATACCCGCAGCCAAAGCAGCGCTCAGTATCAAGGAACTGCCGGGCGTAGGCACCATAGAGGCGCCCCACAAAATCCGCCGCACTTCCGCTCTGCCCCCGGCACGGGCCGTGACCGCGCTGCCCGGCACACGCACCGCCGCCTTTGTCCGTGCGAACCCCCTTCCCACGGCCCCCACAGCTGCCCTCCCATCTTCCACCGTGGCAGCCGCCAAGCCGGACGACCCCTACTTCAAATACCAATGGGACCTCTATAACGACGGCAGCCGCAACTTCAATGTCTCGGCCAGGGCCAACGGCAAAGTGTATTACCTCAGCAGCAACGGCGGTGCTGACCTCAACCTTCTTCCGGTCTGGCAGAAATACACCACCGGCAGCAGTTCGGTTATCGTTGCCGTGGTGGACGAAGGCGTGGACCTCTCCCACCCGGACCTGAACGGCGTCGTCATTCCTGCAGGAGCCGCCGGCAGCAAGAATTTCGTCAACTCACGCACTCCATATAAAATCACTTCCGGATCCCACGGAACCCATGTTGCGGGCACGATAGCCGCGGTAAGGAACAATAAAACAGGGGTTGCAGGCATCGCCGGAGGCGACTGGGCCAACGGCGTTTCCGGTGTGAAAATCTTGAGCTGCGAAATCTTCGACGGGGAAGCGGGGTGCACCGATGACGGATGCGCCAACGCCATAAAATGGGGTGCGGACCACGGCGCCCTCATTTCCCAGAACAGCTGGGGTAACTATTACGACGAAAACGAGGACGGGGAAATCGACTCCGAGGAACTCGAAGCGGCCAGGACCGACAAAATCTCCACCTACATGGCCAAGGCCATAGATTACTTCATCGACAATGCAGGCTGCGACAACAACGGCGCCCAGCTTCCGGACTCTCCCATGAAAGGCGGTGTGGTCATATTCGCGGCAGGCAACGACGCCATCCAGTACGGAGTGCCGGCGGACTACGAAAAAGTCATTGCGGTTGGCGCAACCGGACCTGATTACAATATAAGCTGGTATTCGAATTACGGCAGCTGGGTTGACATCTGCGCACCCGGAGGCGACGGTTTCGGAAAATATGAAGACGAAGACATCCGTTATTCCATAGGCGACGCTGACGCCGTAGGCAACAGCAGGGGGAATATCTACAATCTTTACGCTACCGTAAAGGGCGACGGGGACGAATATGTAAACTACGGTTACATGCAGGGCACTTCCATGGCCTGTCCACATGTCTCCGGCGTGGCCGCCCTGCTCGCTTCCTACTACGGCCGCCAGGGCTTCACCGCGGAAATGCTGCGGGAACGTCTTATCGGCGGGGCCTCGAACGCACATATCGACAACAGATATTACATCGGCCCCTATCTGGACGCCCTGGGAGCCTTCACTTTCGGCAACACACCTCCGGAGCTGCTCAAGAACTTCAGCGACCGCATCTTTGCCGTCGTCGGCGATAGCGCGCAGATTGACCTGTCGGATTATTTTTACGATGCGGACGGCGACGCGCTCAATTACGAAGTGCAGGGCGAAGGCGCCGTGGCGGAGTGTTCCATCAGCGGCAACACTATGACAATCACCGCGGTAGGCAAGGGTAACGGCAGCATCACCGTCACGGCCTCAGATTCTGAAATAAGCATAAGTTCGACCATGCAGATAACCGTGAAAAAGCGTGATGCCGACGACGATGAGCCCATCCTCACCACTCCTGTCGCGTTCAATAGCGGGGTTGTAAAATCTTCCCTGAGCGTTTCCACCCTTTCCGGCAGTGAGGTGCGCGTCAAAATCGCCAATTCCACGGGGAAAGTCGTATTTGACAAATCCGGTATCGCCACACAGACTTCCCCCTTGAAGGCGGACCTTTCGAAATGCGCTCCGGGGCGTTATGGCGTCAGCGTGAAGTTCGACGGCAAGACTTATAAATACACCATCGTAAAAATCTAGCCGCAATGAATAAAAGAATATTGGCTTCAGCCCTTTGCCTTTCCCTTTTCGCCTTCCATGCATCTGCTGCGGAACCCGGAAGCGAGGCACTGCCTTTCCTGAGGCTGCATCAGAATCCCGCTTCCCTTGCGGCCGGAGCGGCGACTGCAGGCACCGCGGCGCTTCTTCCCTTCGGGGGAGACAGGCTCTGCGCAGGTGCTTCCTACCTTTCCTACATGCCCTCCGTATCCAAGACGGACTATATCAGCGGCGGCATTTCTTCCCGCTTCGGCTCCTTCGGCGACGCCGGGGATGAGCTTTCCCGCTTCGGTGCCACCCTCAACTTTACCAGGGGCGCGGGAAGGGAAGTTTACGGCACGGATTACAAACCCTCGGACCTTCTGCTGAACGCCGGCTTCGGCTGGGCGATGACCAGGCAGCTTTCGATAGGCCTCAATCTCAGTTATGCCTCCCAGAGCCTCACGGAGGACTACAGCCTTAAGGCCGTTGCGGCCGACATCTTCCTTGCAGGCAAGTTCGGAGGATTCAGCTTCGCGGCTGGGGCGTCTTCCCTCGGAGGCGGCGTCGGATCCGAAGAAACTGGAGATTTCTCCCTTCCGGCATCGGCGGAAGCTTTCTTCGCCTACGATTTCCCTCTGGCAGGCAAACATGGGCTCAGGGCATCCCTCGATGCGGATTATTACTTCTCCGGAGCATTCAGTGCAGCCCTCGGGGCTGAATATGCCTTCGGCGATATCGCTTTCGCGCGGGCAGGCTACCGCTATGGCGGCGACAGCATCATCCCGTCCTTCGCTTCAGCCGGACTCGGATTCAGGTTCAAAGGCTTCGAACTCGACGCCGCCTACCTTTTCGCGTCGGAGACGCTCGGCGGAAGTTTCGCCCTTGGCCTCGTTTTCCACCTCTAAGCGCACACCTTAGGCTGGAATTTGGTATATTTGCAAGATTTTCGAAGATAAAAGATATGTACAGGACTCATACTTGCGGAGAGCTCCGCATTGCAGATGCAGGAAAGACAGTGACACTGGCCGGCTGGGTGCAGAAATCCAGGAAACTCGGCGGAATGACATTCATAGACCTTCGTGACCGTTATGGCATCACGCAGCTCGTGGTGGAGGCGGACGCCCCCCAGGAACTCGTGGACATCGCGGCTTCCCTCGGAAGGGAATTCGTGATCCAGGCCACGGGAAAGGTGGTGGAGCGCCAGAGCAAGAATCCCAAAATGGATACGGGCGAGATAGAAATCGCCCTCGAGGGCATAAATATCCTCAACAAGAGCCTCACTCCTCCGTTCACCATCGAGGAGCAGAGCGACGGCGGCGAGGACATCCGCGCCAAATACCGCTATCTGGATCTTCGCCGCGGCCCGCTGAAGAGGGCTCTGGAACTGCGTCACCACATTGCGCACGAATGCCGCAACTATCTGGACGCCAACGGTTTCCTTGAAATCGAAACCCCTTATCTCATAAAGTCCACCCCGGAAGGAGCCCGCGACTTCGTGGTCCCCTCCCGCATGAACCCCGGCGAGTTCTACGCCCTGCCGCAGAGCCCCCAGACCTTCAAGCAGCTGCTGATGGTGGCAGGCTACGACCGCTACTTCCAGATCGTTCGCTGCTTCCGCGACGAAGACCTCCGCGCGGACCGTCAGCCCGAGTTCACGCAGATAGACTGCGAGATGTCCTTCGTGGAGCAGGAAGACGTGCTGAACATGTTTGAGGGAATGATGCGCCATCTCTTCAAGAAGGTTCTCGGTGTAGATATCCCCAATCCTCTTCCCCGCATGAGCTGGTACGACGCCATGGACCGCTACGGCTCCGACAAGCCGGATGTGCGTTTCGGCATGACCATACATGAGATTACCGCGGATGTGCAAGGCCACGGTTTCAGCGTGTTCGACAGCGTTCCCTACGTGGGAGCTATCGCCGTCGAAGGCGCCGCCGAATGGTCCCGCAAGGATCTCGACGCCCTCACCGAGTGGGTAAAGCGCCCTCAGGTGGGTGCTAAGGGCCTTGTCTATATCAAGCTCAACGCCGACGGAAGCGTCAAGAGCAGCATCGATAAATTCTACACTCCCGAGCAGCTTAAGGATATCGCCGCGAAGGTCGAGGCCAAGACGGGCGACCTGGTGCTGGTTCTCTGCGGTCCCAAACGCAAGACCCAGACCCAGCTCGGCGTGCTTCGTCTGGAACTCGCAGGCCGTCAGGGCCTTCGCGATCCCAAGGTATTCGCACCACTCTGGATAGTGGACTTCCCTCTTCTCGAATGGAGTGAGGAAGACGGCCGCTTTTATGCCATGCATCATCCCTTCACGGCTCCCAAGCCTGAGCACATGGATCTCTTCTATTCAGACAAGAAAGAGGACCTGGAGCGTGTCTGTGCCAACGCCTACGACTTCGTGCTCAACGGCAACGAACTCGGCGGCGGCAGCATCCGTATCCACAATGCCGATGTGCAGGAGCGTATGTTCCAGGTACTTGGAATAGGCAAGGAGGAGGCTGAATACAAGTTCGGCTTCATCATCAACGCCTTCAAGTTCGGCGCACCTCCCCACGGAGGCCTCGCCTTCGGTTTCGACCGTCTCTGCGCCCTCTTCGGCGGACAGGAGACCATCCGTGACTACATCGCCTTCCCCAAGAACAACCAGGGCCGCGACGTCATGATCGACTCCCCGTCCAAGATCGACCAGATTCAGATGGACGAGCTCTGCCTCGCCAGCACGGTGAAGGAGTAATTCCCTTGCAGTATGCTCGTTCCAAAAACGAAGCCCATGTCCTTCCGGCTGGAATGTCTTAACTGGCCGGAAGCCTTTCCGTACAAGCCCGGTGTGGGCGTGCGGATATGGCACAGCGGGGAAGCGATCCATCTGGAATATACTGTAAACGAGGCCACGGTTCGTGCCCTCCAGGCCACTCCGGGAGGCTTTGTTTACGAAGATTCCTGCGTGGAATTCTTCTTTCAGCCGGACCCGGCGGACCCGCATTACTATAATTTCGAATGGAACCCCATCGGCACGCTTTACCTCGCATGGCGGACCGGACGGCATGATCCGGAGCATGCCCCGGCCGAAGTCCTTTCCCTGGTGAAAGCGGAGGGGAGTCTCGGCTGTGAGCCTTTTGCGGAACGCCCGGCGGAAGGGCCCTGGACCCTGAAGATAGATATCCCGGTCAAAGCTCTGTGGCATAGCGATATAAAGAGCTTCAACGGTTTGAGGGCAAGGGCCAATTTCTATAAATGCGGCGACGGCCTCGCCACTCCGCACTATGTCAGCTGGGCCCCGATTTCCACGGCGAATCCGGATTACCATCGTCCGGAATTCTTCGCACCGCTGGAATTTGAATCATAAAACAAGAAAATTATATATATTTGTACGATAGAAACTCCTGAGGCGCCCGAGAGGGTTCCTGTAAAACGGGAGTAAAATTTTTTGGGGCGACTGTGTACGTACACAACAACACGGAGGCACTGAAAAAACGAAACAAACTAAAAACCAAGATACAAAAATGGAGAATCTTTTTGACATCAAAGGGCGCGTGGTCGTAATGACAGGCGCATGCGGCGTTCTCGGCGCCACAATCGTTAAGTATTTTGCCGCACAGGGCTGCAAAGTTGTACTTCTGGACCTCGAAAGGGCGGCGGAAATCGGCAACAAGCTTGTCGCTGAAATCAAGGCGGAAGGCGGAGAGGCGATGTTCCTCCCTACCAACGTGCTCGACGAGTCCGTCCTCAAGCAGAATCTCGCAGACATCGTAAAGGCTTATGGCACAGTGGATATCCTGCTCAACGGTGCAGGCGGCAACATGGGCCCCGCAAACGTCGCTCCGGACCAGACCATCTTCGATATGGACCTGGATGCCACCCGCAAGGTGTTCGAACTCAATATCATAGGTGCAATTCTCCCTACCAAGGTGTTCGCAAAGGTAATGGTGGACAAGAAGAAGGGCTCCATCGTGAACTTCTGCAGCATGTCTTCCTTCCGCCCGCTCACCCGCGTGGCCGGTTACGGAATGGCGAAATCCGCCCTTGCAAGCTGGACCGAGTGGCTTGCCGGTGAACTTGCTACTAAGTTCGGCGACGGCATCCGCGTAAACGGCATCGCCCCCGGCTTCCTTCTCACCAACCAGAACCGCAGCCTTCTCACCAACCCCGACGGCAGCCTCACCGACCGCAGTCACAAGATTATCGGCCACACTCCCTTCGGACGTTTCCTCGAGCCCGATGAACTCGTAGGCGCGCTTCATTATCTTGCCTGCGACGCATCCAAGGGCGTCACCGGAACCATCGCCGTGGTCGATGGAGGGTTCAACTCATTCAGCATCTAAGCCATGGACATCAAGCTCAAACCCAATTGCAAATACGCCCTGCTGGTCCCTACCAGCATGGGCCTTCGCATCACCCCGGAAAGCGGCCAGCCCGTTCACAGCAGCGACCTTTTCCATCTGCAGGCGACCAGCGCCGAGACCAACGTGGCGAGCATAGCCTCCTATCTCGGCCTTCCCGTCAAGGTGCTCACCGCTTTTGTCAAGGGGAGCCCCTTCGCACATTTCATCAAGGGTAATCTCCGCAGCCGCGGTATGGACTTCGAAGGTCCCGAAGTGGAGCAGGGAGGCCCCTGGGGCTACAGGCACCAGATCAACGTGGCCGACAGCGGTTACGGTTCCCGCGGACCCCGCGTATGGAACGACCGTGCCGGCGAGGTGGGCCGCACTCTGAACGTGAAGGATTTCGACCTTGAGCGCATCTTTGGCCAGGAAGGCGTGCAGATCATACATCTTTCCGGCCTCATCGGGGCGCTCAGCCCTGAAACCAGCCGTTTCTGCCTGGAACTTGCCCGTGCCGCCAAGAAGCACGGCACCAGCATCAGCTTCGACCTCAACTACCGCGCCTCCTTCTGGAAGGGCCGCGAGCAGGAGCTCCATGATATCTTCTCGGAGATCGCAAGCTATGCCGACGTTCTCATCGGCAACGAAGAGGACTTCCAGCTCTGCCTCGGCATCGAAGGTCCGGAAGCCGGCGGAAAGGACATCGCAGCCAAGATCGACGGCTTCAAGGAGATGATCCGCCGCGTGCGCGAGCATTATCCCAACGCCAAGGTTTACGGCACTACCCTGCGCCAGGTGAACAACACCAACAGCCACAACTGGGGCGCAATCCTCCTGGACGGCGAGGACTGGCATGTCATCCAGCCCCGCGAGATCCACGTCCTGGACCGTATCGGCGGCGGCGACGGCTTCGTCGGAGGCCTGCTCTACGGTATCCTCAAAGGCTGGAGCGGAGAAAAATGCGCCCAGTTCGGCTGGGCCAGCGGCGCTCTCGCAACCACTTTCCTCACGGACTATGCCCAGCCTGCGGATGAAGAGCAGGTGTGGAGCATCTGGGAAGGCAACGCACGCGTAAAAAGATAGTTTATGATCTACTACGAAAGAGGTTCAAAAACCGATATCATAACTCCGGAAGAGACCAGGGCCATACTTGGGGAGGTCTTCGACAAGATGGGACCCCGCAAGCGTGTGATGGCTATCCCTCCGGATTTCACGCGCTTCAATTCCTACGCAGGGCCCATCACTGAGATGTGCGACGACTACTTCGGCGACCGTCTCACGGACATTATGCCCGCGCTCGGAACCCATTCTCCCATGACTCCGGAGCAGATCAAGACCATGTTCGGCCACACTCCGGCGGAGAAATTCCGCGTGCACGACTGGCGCAACGACGTGGTCACCGTCGGAAAGATCCCTTCTTCCTATGTGAAGGAAGTCTCCGAGGGGCGCCTGGACTACGAAATGGACGCGCAGGTGAACAAACTCCTCCTCGACCCCTCCTTCGACCTGATCCTCTCCATAGGCCAGGTGGTTCCCCACGAGGTGATAGGCATGGCGAACTACACCAAGAATATCTTCGTGGGAGTCGGGGGCTCGGACTTCATCAACAAGAGTCATTTCATCGGCGCGAGCTATGGAATGGAACGCATCATGGGAAGGGCCAAGAGCCCGGTGCGCGACGTGTTCGAGTACGCCAAGGTGCATTATCTCTCGCATGTGCCCATCGTTTACATACTTACGGTGCGCGCAAAGGATGAAGCGAGCGGGGAGATGGTTACCCGCGGCCTTTTCATCGGCGACGACTTCGAATGCTTCCGCAAGGCTGCGGAGCTTTCTCTGGAGACCAATTTCATAATGGTGGACAAGCAGATACGCAAGTGTATCGTTTACCTGGATCCTGAAGAATTCAAGAGTACCTGGCTTGGGAACAAAAGCATTTACCGCACCCGCATGGCGCTTGCCGACGGAGCGGAACTCATCGTCCTGGCACCGGCGCTCAAGGAGTTCGGCGAAGACAAGACCATCGACGGACTCATCCGCAAGTATGGCTACAAGGGCACTCCGCATACGCTGGAATGCACCAATGCCAACAAGGACCTGCAGGACAATCTCGGCGCTTCCGCCCATCTCATCCACGGCTCTTCCGAAGGACGCTTCAGCATCACCTACTGCCCCGGTCCGGATATGAGCCGCGAGGAGATAGAAGGAGTAGGCTTCAATTACTGCAGCTACGACGACATGGTCGCCAGATATCCGATCGAAAGCCTCAAGGACGGCTGGAACACCATGCCGGACGGTGAGGAAATCTACTATATTTCCAACCCGGCACTCGGCCTCTGGGCGCATCCGGACAGATTCAAAGACTAAGGGAGATGGGAAACTGCGTTGAGCCCGCCGGCGTTCGGCCCAAGATTGTCGCCGACAATAAGATTCCCTTCCTTAAAGGTGCCCTGGAACCCTATGCAGAAGTGGTTTACGCACCCGGGAAGGAGACTACGGCGGAAATGGTAAAGGATGCCGATGCCCTCATCACCCGCACCAGGACCATCTGCAACGAAAGCCTTCTGGCAGGATCGAAAGTCAAGGTGATAGCCACCGCTACCATCGGCTTCGACCATATCGATACCGAATGGTGCGAGAGTCACGGAATCATCTGGCGCAATGCTCCCGGCTGCAATTCCTGGAGCGTAAAGCAGTACATCACCGCGCTTCTGCTTCATCTTGGGCAGAGCCGCGGGCTGGATCTTTCCAAAATGACGCTCGGCGTCGTGGGCGTGGGCAATGTGGGAAGCAAAGTCGCTGAAGCGGCGGAAATTCTCGGCATGCGGGTGCTGCTGAACGACCCTCCCCGCCAGCGGGCCCTGGAATCGGGCGTTGCGGCGGCGAGTCCTCTGCCGGTGCCCCACCAGGGTTTCGTGTCGTTGGACAAGCTTATCGGCGAAAGCGATATCATAACCCTCCATGTGCCGCTGGAAAAGAACGGCCCGGACGCCACCTGGCATCTTTTCGATGCGGAAAGGCTCGCGCAGATGCGGGAGAATCAGATTCTTATAAACTCTTCCCGCGGCCCGGTTGTGGATAACAAGGCTCTCAAGGCCGCTCTCGAGGCGGGAGCCATAAAGGCCGCATGCCTGGACGTGTGGGAGGGGGAGCCGGAGCTCGATCCCGAACTCGTGAATCTTCTGGACATCAGCACTCCCCACATAGCAGGCTATTCCGCGGACGGCAAAGCCAATGGAACCACCGCTGCGGTGCGGACGGTGGCAGAAGTCCTCGGGCTGCCCCTTGCGGACTGGACGGCTTCCGGCATCCCTGGGCCGCGTCAGGCGCTGGAATTCAGCATCGACACCAAGGGCAAGAGCCTTCAGCAGGTACTTGCCGAGGCGGTGCTTCACACATACAATATAAAGGAAGACAGCGACGCCCTCCGTGCGGACCTTTCCGCTTTCGAGAGGCTTCGCGGAGACTATCCGGTCCGCCGGGAGTTTACTTCCTTCACCGTTTCGCTCAGGGGAGACTGCCCCGGGGCGGCGGAAAAATTATCAGCATTAGGATTTAAAATCAAATAACGAAATGACTCAGAAATCAGACATCGGCCTCATCGGCCTCGCCGTCATGGGCGAAAATCTCGTCCTGAATATGGAAAGCAAAGGCTTCCGCGTGAGTGTTTACAATCGCACGGTCGAGAAAGTTGACAAATTCATCAATGGTCGCGGCGCCGGCAAGAACTTCTATGGAGCCCATTCCCTGGAAGACCTGGTGGCCTCCCTCAAGACCCCCCGCAGGGTTTTCCTCATGGTGAAGGCGGGGCAGCCCGTGGACGACTTCATCGAGAAGCTCATCCCGCTGCTTGACAAGGGCGACATCATCATCGACGGAGGCAACTCCCACTTCCCGGACACGGCACGCCGCACCGCTTATGTGGAGAGCAAGGGCCTGCAGTACATAGGCACCGGCGTTTCCGGCGGCGAAGAGGGCGCTCTCAAGGGTCCCTCGATGATGCCCGGCGGATCCCCCGAGGCATGGCCCCATGTCAAACCCATCTTCCAGAGCATCTGCGCCAAGGTGGAAGGCGGCGTACCCTGCTGCGACTGGGTAGGCGAAGGCGGTGCAGGCCATTTCGTGAAGATGGTACACAACGGCATCGAATATGGCGACATCCAGCTTATCTGCGAGTGCTACCAGATAATGAAGGACTACCTCGGCATGAGCAACGAGGAGATGCACCAGACATTCGCCGAATGGAACAAGGGCGACCTGGACAGCTACCTTGTGGAAATTACCCGCGACATCCTCGCCAAGAAGGACGATGACGGCAAGTATGTGCTCGATTATATCCTCGATACCGCCGGACAGAAGGGTACCGGCAAGTGGACTGCAATAGCGGCTCTCGACCAGGGTGTTCCGCTTACGCTGATAGGCGAGTCCGTGTTCGCCCGCTGCCTCTCTGCCCAGAAGGAAGAAAGGGTTGAGGCCTCCAAGATCCTCGAGGGTCCCAAACCTTCCAAGTTCACCGGCGACCGTGCAGCCTTCCTCGAAGATCTGCGCAGGGCGCTCTTCTCCGCAAAGGTGGTTTCCTATGCTCAGGGTTACGCTCTCATGCGTTCCGCAGCCAAGGAATACGGCTGGAACCTGAACTACGGCGGAATCGCTCTCATGTGGAGGGGCGGCTGCATCATCCGCAGCGTGTTCCTCGGCAAGATCAAGGAAGCCTTCGACAAGAATCCCGGTATCGCCAACCTGCTGCTGGACAGCTATTTCCAGGGCAAGCTCGCCGAAGCCCAGAAAGGATGGCGCAACGTGATCGCCAGCGCCGTGGTGAACGGAATCCCCGTTCCTTGCCTCAGCGCCGCCCTCGAGTACTATGACGGCTATCGCACCGAGCGTCTGCCCGCCAACCTGCTCCAGGCCCAGCGCGACTACTTCGGCGCCCACACCTATGAGCGTACCGACAAACCCCGTGGCGAGTTCTTCCATACCAATTGGACAGGCGAAGGCGGTGATACGGTGGCCGGAACGTATATTGCTTGATTTTTTTCGTATATTTCGCAATTATTTGGTGCCACATTGAATAATTGTCGGAAAATAGCCCTTTCAGTGATTCTGTTGCTTGCATTCATGAGATTGCAGGCAACAGATTTTCTGACAGATTCCCTGCAGATCCGCTACGACGCCTATGCCAGCTGGTGTTCTCCGGAGAAACTCTACGTGCACATGGACCGCACTGTGTTCACCGCCGGAGAGAATCTCTGGTTCAAGGGCTGGATAGCCGACGCGTCCAGAACTTCAGCTCTCCCGTTCAGCCAGTTCATATATGCCGAACTGCTGGATCCCAAGGGGTCTGCCGTGAGCAGGGTGAAGATCAAGCGCAGCGGCGATGGTTTCCCCGGCTGCCTGGAGCTTCCGGAAACCATGGAAACAGGTAATTATACTTTCCGTGCGTACACCCTGTGGCAGCTGAACAACGACCCCGAGTACATGTTCAACCAGGCTGTGCGTATCGTCGGGACGGACAGGCAGGAGAAAAAGAAAGCGTCGAAAGACAGGGGCGGCGATGCTCTCAATCTGAGTTTCTGGCCGGAAGGCGGAAGATATTTTGCAGGCTACAAGTCGATCATAGCCTTCAAGGTGCAGGATGCAAAAGGGCGCAGCGTGGAAGATTTCAAGGCCTTCCTTGCCAACGACCAGGGAGAATCCCTCATGCCCGTGAGCGTCCGCCACGACGGCATGGGGGCGTTTGAATTCCTGCCGGTTCCGGGAGTAAACTATTTTCTGGAAGATGCCTCCGGCGCCCGCTATCCGCTTCCCGAACCCTCCATAGACGGCGCCTCCATCAACCTGCGTATGCTCTGGGACCGTTACTATGTGAGCGCCAGGGGAGTAGGGGAAGGCGACGCGCAGCTGCTCGTGAGGGATGTCGCGGAAATCCGACCCCTCACGCAGTTCCAACTCAACGGGAAAATCATCACTGTGAAGGCTGAAAAGGATTTCTTCCGCACGGGAATCAACCATCTGCTCGTTGTCAGGCGCGACGGTACTATCCTGGCTGAGAGGCTTTTCTTCGTTCCGGCAGAGCAATCCCCTGATTGTTCCTTCAGTGCTGTGCAGTTCTCCCCAGAGCCCCGTGCCTACGGGAAATTCAGCATCGGCCTTAAGACTGAAGACGGCAGCCCGCTGGACGGCAGTTGCTCGGTGTCGGTCGTGCGCGGGACTTTGAAGGACTGGCAGCAGGCCGACGGAATCGATTCATACATAATGCTTTCGAGCGAGCTCAAAGGGCATATCAACAACCCCTGGTACTACTTCGACAAGAGCATTTCCGCACAGGAGCGGGCGGCCAACATGGACCTCCTGATGATGATCCAGGGCTGGCGCTACTACGACCTCGAAACCATCATGTCCCCCGGTAAGGGGAAATTCAAGCTGCGCTACCTCAAGGAGATGACCCAGTCGGTGCGGGGCCGCATAACCCGCCGGCTGTCGTCCAAGATGCCGAAAAAGTTCAACTTCACCCTTATAATATCGAAGCTGCACTTCTATACTTCACTGGATGTTGACAAGGCGAATGCCTTCGTGATAGACAGTCTCGATTTCGAAGAGAATACCGAATTCCTCATCAATATCGGAACTCCCCGTTTCGGTGCCACCTATCTGCCTAAATGGGACGGTGACGTGCTGGCAGGGAACTATCTCTACAAGCCGGCGCCCGGATTCGGAAAGGATGTCCGGCCGCCGCTGCTCAGCGATGCCATGTCCGACACCCTTCAGGCCGCCGTCGTCACCGCGGATGCGGGCGAGCAGGATGTGCTGACCTTCGGCAGCAATTACTCCTCGGACATATCCAACTATAAGTCCTACACGCTGATAGAGTACCTCGGCATGAAGAAGGCCTCTTTCGTGTATGATGGGGAAAACATGTACAACCGCAATGTGCAGATGAGCCGTTTCACCCCGGTCGGGGAGAGCGATGACGAGTCTTTGGACGGGTTCGGCCAGACCGATACCGATACTGAAACCGGGGCGGTAAAGCTGGTGGTTGATGAGGTGGAGCAGTCCTGGTGGGGCTATGACATGCTGCACATGGATGAAATCAGGAGCATCAGCGTTTCCACCCAGCCGGATCCGCGTTTCGGCGGCAGCGGCGGTGTGGTGGCCATCTCCCTGAAGCCTGGAGTTACCCCTCAGAGTTCCGACAGGGATCCTTCGCTGCTGTACTTCGTGCCTCTCGGCCATCAGGTGCCCCGTTACTTCGATTCGCCCCGCTACGACCGCGGCGACCAGGCCGATCCCGGATCGGACAAACGCAATACCGTGTGGTGGTCACCTTTCGTGGCCATCAAGGGTGGCCGCGGCACCGTGGAGTTCTGCAACACGGACCGCCAGGACTTCCCTTATGTGGTCAGGATCGAGGGCGTCACCTCAACCGGAATCCCCTTCTCCCACCACTGCGTAATCAATCCCTGAGAATTGCTTTCGGAAACCTCAAGCTTGCCACTACTGATATGGCGACAGCCACTGAGCCGGAGGCCGGGGTACATTAGGGGCAGGCCCTTAATATCGCAGGCGAAGGCCTGCTACAACTGATATGGCGACAGCCACTAAGCCGGAGGCCGGGGTACATTAGGGGCAGGCCCCTAATAGCGCAGGCGAAGGCCTGCTGCAACTGATATGGCGACAGCCACTATCAGTTGTATCCACAGCGCCGTGGAAACAAGCTCCATCTCCATAAGGCCTGCTGAAAGAACCGCCGCTTTGAGGCCGTAGTAGAACACCTTGCTCAGAAGGATCGACACGAACGCCGCGGCTCCGAAAAACAGCCCGCTGTGCAAGGTGTCCCGTTTTTCGGAGGACCTTGCACAAAAAACGCCGTTTTCGTGCAAGGTGTCCTGATTTTTGGGACACTTTGCACGCTCAAAGAGCCGCACGAAGCCTGCAAAGAGCAGGACGTTCACTGAAAGTTCCGCCGCAATCACCAGGCATTTGGGAAACACCGGGTGCCCGCTGATCGCGAAAGACACCAGCGGTAGGGCAACAGCCAGGGCCAGGGAGTTCTTCCAGTTCCTGGTGACCAGAAGTGCGCCCAGCACCGCCAGCCTCATCGGGTCGGCAAGGTAGAAGGGCACCGCGGTAAGATGCGATAGAGCTGGCACGAGAAATATAAGGAGTACTGCCGCCGCGTCGGTGATGCCGATGGTGCGTGCGTTGCTTTTGCTGAGTGTAGAAGTCATCGTTCGAATTATTGGTCTCGCAAATATAGTAAAAATTCCGGCTGCAGCAGGGGATAGTACACCGGCTTAAAGTGCCGAAGCCCTGTAGAAAGGCAGATTCTCCACCATGAGTATATCTATAGGCATGTAAATGCTTCCTCCCTCATCCGCCTTTTTGAACAGGAGGAAATGGATGATGGCGGAAACGGCCTTGTACCCCTGTGCGCGTGGATGCTGGCAGAGCAGCGATTCGATGCTTCCGCCACGCAGGCGGCTGGCGTTCTGCTCCGTGAGGTCAAAGGATACCAGATGTATTCCCCGCACTCCCTCTTCGGACAGGATATCCGCCACGATATGTCCCCTTGAATTGAGGACGGCTATGCCTTTCATGTCCGGATGCTCCCTGATGAGGTTCAGGATCTCCCTTTTGCTCTGCTGCCTGTCAGTTATGCTGAAGTCGGAGAACACCAGCCTGTCTTCCATGCCTCGGGCGCGGAAAAAATCATACAGGCCCTTCTGGCGCAGATCGGAATTTTTGGAAGAATCTTCCCCGGTGCGGATGGCTTTCAGTGCGCCGATGCTGCTGCCTTCCGGCGTCGCATACATCATGATACGCCCTACGAGGGCTCCTGCCGCAAGCTGATCTGCAGCGACAGAAACCACGGGAGTAGTTTCAGGGACGGTCCTGTCCGTGAAGGCGTAGGGGATTCCTCCTGCGTCCAGCTTTTTGCAGAGTTCCTTGGTTTCGGCCTCGAAGATCGGGCCGAGGATCACCGCATCCGGTTCCAGTCCGATGACTTTTTCGAACTGCTCCCGGCAGGATTCCCGGTTGAACTGGTCAAAGAACAGCCACTTGCATTCGGTCCTGATGTCGGAATATTCCCTGAGCCCGTCCAGGATTCCCTCTCGGATGTCGTCCCAGTATTCGCCCGGGTTCGTTTCCGGGATTGCCAGGACTATGCGGCATACTTTCTTGAAAGAAATTGCAGACGCGTGCACATTCGTGCGGTAGCCCACGCGGGCGATTGTCTCTTCGATGCGCCTGCGCTTGTCTTCCGAGACATTGCCGCGGTTGTGGATTATGCGGTCCACGGTGCCAGGAGATACTCCGGCCATCTGCGCTATTTCCTTTATGGTTGCCTGCTTGCCCATATATGCAATTGCAAAAGTACCAAAAATATTGCTGCCAATACTTCTGAATGTCCTTGTTTAATCAGGGAAAAGTGCTAAATTTGATGGATATATGGCGAAAAGCCATTTTGACACTGAAACTATAATTATCATTTTTCTCTTATGAAGTGCAAATACCTATTGCCGATGGCGGCGGCAGTACTTTGCGCACTGTCCTGTGGGGATGATTTCAAGTTCGGGGAGAGCATCCGCAATCCTTGGAACTCGAAAGGAACAGCATTGATTTCGATTCCGGTAAAGGAAGCGCGAGCCTTGCCGTCCACTCTTCTTCCTCCTGGAGCGCAAAAAGCCTTGTCGACTGGATTGCAGTGGAAAAGACAGCCGATTCCCTCAGGCTGAGCGTGGAAGCCAATCCGGACATTTATTTCCGCAGCGGCAGCGTGAAACTTAACGGAGGAGGCACCGAACTCCTTCTTGAAGTGAACCAGGATGCCCTTGGGCTGAACCTGTCGGTTGACAAAAAATCGCTTACATTCCCCTGGGAGGCCGATACGCTCAAGGTGGCGGTCGTTTCGAACGTGGATTATTCAATACAGTATCCCGATTGGATGGCGGTTGAACGGAACGAAGACACCCTTGCGGTGAGCGCGTCCGAAAATTACACCCTCATCCCGCGTTCCGGCGCAGTGTACCTGTCCCACGGGGAAGAAATAATCGGGAGCCTTCCTGTGAGCCAGAAAGCCGTGTCGCCCGCAATGACTTTCGGGCGCAATATTTCCCAGCCGTGGGAAATCAGCTCCGCCGCATGGCAGGACACCCTGTCGGTGCACGCCAACTGGACATGGAAGGTTGAGGCGGACCCCTGGGTCGAGATGACTCTTCCCGAAGCGGGCGAAGACGGGCTGCTTCCCGCCGGAGACCATGTGATCGGCCTTTCCTGTTCTTCAACAAAGTACGACCGCAACACCCAGCTGGTATTTACCACCAACACCAAGGTGTATAGGCAGAACTTCGTGCAGGACGGCATCGTCGTCAACCTGTCCATCGACAAGACGGAAGCCAAGGTGAGGGCTGCCGGTGAGACGGTTACCGTGGTAGTGAGCGCGTCCGAAGACTGGATTCTCGGTGAACTTCCTTCCTGGATTACCGCCAGCCACACCGCGGCCGATGCGGGAGATACCCCCGTCGATTTCGTGGTGGCACAGAACAAGGGCGTGGAGCGCAGCGCTACCATTGAGATTACCTGCTACACGAAGAGCGTGACGCTTACCATCAACCAGGATTCCGAGGCAACCGAATACAGGATTGTGTTCGCGGACGGCACCAATGTGTTCCGTTCCGTGCTCACCCCCAGTCTGAAATCTTCGATAGCCCTCGGCTACAACCTTGGCGTGAAGGAAGAAGCCCTGACTGCCGACCCGGGTTTCAAGATGGAATTCTACAGCCGCGGAGTAACGCTGCATTCTCTCAAGGATACCGGAATCAAGATCAATCCTTCCCCCGGAACATACTCCACCTCCAAACAGCTGCGCGACGAGGACATGGCATATATAAAATTCCCTGCAATCGAAGGCAAGAAACTCATCCGGATAGAGGTGAATTCGGTCAAGGGATCCGACAGGAGCGTTTACATAACCTCCGCTGTCGGCCCCACCAATGAGGATGCAATAGCCTCCAAGGTGTCCGACGATCCTTCTACCATGGTGAAGGGAATCAATATCTTCAACCTGAAGAACCCCCGGACCGATACTCCATACTATCTCTTCTTATGCGAATCCGGATACGAGTACCGCATCTTTGACATCACAGTTTATTACGTAAGCGAGTAGGCCATGAAAAAGATATCGATCATATTTGCGGCGCTTGCCGCAGCGGCCGTCTCGGCGGTTTCCTGCCTGGAACGGGAATTCGAAGAAGGAACGCCCGTGTTCTCGGTGAGCAACACTGAATTCTTCCTGCCTTCCGACATGTACGAGGGCCAGGGGCTTGTCTGCGACACCATCTGGGTTACATGCAACCGCAGCTGGACCGCAAGCGTGCCGGACACTCTGGACTGGATAAGTCTGGACAAGGACGGGCACCAGGGCCTGTCCGGAGTCAATGAAAGGACGCCGCTTGTAATAAAATGCACCGACAATCTCGCGGATCAGGACCGCAGCGCCCTGCTTAGCGTGAGCAGCAGCGCAGGAAAGCAGACGATCAACATAACCCAGGGCGCCATCCGACGCAGGCTTGTCCTTGTGAAGGGCGAACGCGGATACAGCGACCTCAGCTACGAAGGGGATACGCTCCGGATAGGATTCAACACCAACTGTCCATGGACCGCCCAGCTCAAGCAGGGCAGCACCATAGATGTGCTGTTCGACAGCAGCAAAGGGGACTCCTCCGCCGAAATCGAGGCCATAGTTCAGGAGAATGACGACCTTACTACAAGCAAGCAGGGAACCATAGTGATAAATGCGGAAGGCTGCCGCAGCATAGAGATTCCGGTGACGCAGCTGATAGGGGAGCCGATTTTCCGCATGGAATGCGCGAATGAAATCAAGCTGGACGAGGGCATCAGCAATTTTGAGGTGCCCATCCATACGAACATGAGCTGGAAAGCCGAGCTGATTTCGGTAAAAGGCTATGATTCCACCAAGGTTCTCGGAACTTCCGGAATCAAGGGAATGAAGCTGGCGAAAATCACCTTCCCTTACTGTACCAATTTCGGCGGCGACGGCGAGATAGTGGTCCGCTTTACCGCCGACAAGGTTGAGGGAGAACAGATCCTCACCCTGCGCCAGGATCCCTGCATCCGATTCGGCGTGGGAAATCTCGGTTCGGAGGAAATGTACACTGCCGGTGCCAAAATCGGCCTGTCCGCAAATAATTGGCCCTTCGCCTCCCCCGTGTACAGTTACCTCACAACTTCCTATTTGACTGCGAAGGACATGAATAAAGTGACTGAATGGGAACTCCTCAACGGTTATAAACTCACGGCTTTCTCACCCAACGGTTTCTGGAAGAACAGCACCACCGGATGGATGTTCGGCGGCGTGGGCAGCTACCTCATCCTCCCCGCAGTGGAAGGATTTGCCCTGAAGGATTTCCTTTTATGCTACCGCGGGACCGGCACCTTCAAGGGAGATGTGCTGAATCCCAATAAAGAACCCGTTTGTGAAAGGTTCTTTTCCGCCGGCCAGGGCGTTGTGATAAAGGTAGTCACCGACGGGGCCAAGCCGGGAGAGGCGATAGGCATTTATGCCGGAGACGGAACCAACTTTGATATAGGAGAGATGACGTTGCACTATGAATAATATAAGGATACAATATATTGCGGCGTCGCTTGCCGCCGCGCTGTGTGCATTGTCCGCGCCGGCGCAGGTGAGCGACAGCCTTGCATTCGAAAAGTCCGGAGCAACTTCCCCCGCCACCCTGTTGAGGGGCAAGGTTTCCGGCGTGCGGGTGCATAGCCTGGAAGGCGGCCTCAACGGCGCCCTCGCAACCAACATCCGCGGCGTCAATTCGCTCCGGAGTGCCTCGAACCCCCTGTGGATCATCGACGGGGTGATGGTCAATGCCGACCTGAGCGGCAACCGCGACGCCTTCTTCCAGTACGGGGAGAAGAGCTATCCTGCGGCGCTCAACGCAATGGCCTATCTCAACGAATTCGACATCGAAAGCATCGAGGTAATCAAGGATATATCCGCCACGGCGCTCTACGGAGTCCGCGGAGCGGACGGCGTTATAATCGTAAATACCCTCAAGCCCCTGAACGAAGGCGTGCATTTCAACTGGAATTCGGACCTGAGCTATTCGGGAGGCGCCTCCGCACCGGGGCATCTGCATTCTTTCAGTCTCACCAATACAATCCGCCAGACGCGCTACATGGTGTCGGGGTATTTCCGCAACCAGCAGGGCTCCGTCAGCGGGGATAATTCGAATTACGGCGGCGTGAGGGCGGTTTTCGACACCCGAACCAACCGTACGCTCTGGTTCGGGATGAACTTCGCGGCCGCCTTCGGCAAGATGAGTTCCGCCTCCGGAACGGCTTATTTCGGCCAGCCTTCCATGACCATCGCAATGCGTGACGGCGACTTCTTCCCTCACGACGGAGAAGATGCCTGGAAGAAGGATTACGACGACGACGTGCAGGAACGCAGGCTCACCAACTCGGTTTGGCTGGCGGTCAACTTCACGAAAAGCCTCCGCCTCAAAACGACCGTAGGGGTGGATTTCCACAGTAACAACCGTTACATCTGGTACGGCAACGCCCTCAGCTTCGGAGAAGAAAACAACGGAGCTGCGGCGCTGGCTTCCACCAACACATTCAAGTTCAATGTCACACCCGAACTGATGTGGAAGAGGTTCATCGGCAAAGACCACCAGGTAGAGGCGGCGGCGGGCGCCGAAGCGGCCGGAGAAAATACGGCTTACGGCATAATGAACGGGGTGAATTTCTTCTCCCACGACCTTCGCGCCAAGGGACTCAGCCTCGCGGGGAGCAAACCCGTGCTGCACAAGTACAATCACGACCACTCCAATTTCGCATTTTACGGGCGTTTCGCCTACTCCTGGAAGAACCTTGCCGGAGCCGACGGAGTGCTTCGGGCCGACAAGACTCCCCGCTACGACGATTCCTTCAACCTTTACGGCGGCGTGAATGCCTGGGTGGATCTCCGAGGCCTGCTGCTGAAGGACTTCGCCCCGCTTTCGTCGCTCCGTTTCAAAGGAGGATTCGGCGAGGCCGGACGTGAACACTACGTGCCCTACGGACTTTATTCGGACTATACCGGAGGGTACGTGACAGTGCCTAACGACGTGCAGATGTTCTACGAAGCTCTCAACCGTGTCCGCAGCATCGAGTACAATGTGGGACTGCAGGCCGGCCTGTTCGATGAAAGGATCCGGATTTCTGCCGCATGGTTCGACAAACTCAGCGCGGACGTCTTCTCTTCATGGAGTTTCGGCGAACAGCGCGGACGTTATTGGAAAAAGGCATCACGCAAACTTGATTTCAGACACGCCTCCCTTGTGGGGAACAGGGGTATGGAATTCGATCTGGCAGCCGATATAATCCGCAACGGGGACTGGAAACAGAGTGTTTACGGCAATGCGACAATTGCCGCAAACCAGGTTCTCCGGGTTGCGGAAGGAGATGCTTCCGGCAAACTCATAGGCGCCGGACTGAGGAGCAATATCAACGTTGTGGGCTACCAGGTCGGGGCCATCCACGGTTTCCTTGAAGAAAAGGACGGCAGCTGGATTGACGTTACCGGCGACGGAGTGCTCAACGACTACGACAAGGCCGTGATAGGAAATCCGATTCCGAAATTCTTCGGCGGCTTCGGCCTGAATCTCCGCTGGCGGGACCTTACGTTCGATGTTCTTGCGGACGGTGCCGCCGGCTTCGACATCCTGAATCTCAACGCGCTTCTTTTTGAAGGCGCCGAGCCTTACGACATCTCCGAATCCTATGTGGAGAAAGGGGATTTTCTCAAACTCCGCCGCGTGTCGCTCGGCTACAATCTCCCCGTGAAGGGCATTCGCTTCGTGAAGGGGATTGCACTGAGGCTGTCGGCCTGGAACCTTCTCACATCTACCCGCTACAGCGGATACGACCCGGAGGTGGACTGCTTCGGCACTTCGCCGGTATCGGCAGGAATCGACTACGGCTCCTTCCCTGCTTCCCGCCAGTTCATCGCAGGTATAACCGTTAAATTTTAGATGTGCATGCTTATGAAAAAGTTTGAACGCATTATAGCGATTGTTCTGGTGGCCGCTGCAAGCATTCTCACCGCGGCCCGGGCCTCTGCGCAGACAAAATTGAGCGGAACAGTCAAAGACGCTGCAGGACAGCCGGTTCCCGGAGCCCTGGTGACCATCGTGGGTAACAGCCGCGTGGGCGCAATGACCGATGCAAAGGGCAATTATTCCCTGGTCGTCCCCCGCGGAGAGTCGAATCCTGTGATAACAGTTAGCTGCCTCGGCTATGCCACTGCCGAAGAGCCCCTTTCCGGCAGGTCGGTGATAGATTTCACCCTCAGGGAAGACAGCGAGGAGCTTGAAGAAGTGGTCGTTGTGGGTTACGGTTCCATGCGAAAGAGCGACCTCACCGGTTCCGTGTCCAGCATACGCATCGACGAAGGCGATGCAGGGCGCAGCTCCTCCATCGACAAACTGCTCCAGGGCCATGCGGCCGGCGTGCAGGTGCTCAGCAACGGCGGTTCTCCCGACGGAGGCGTGTCCATCCGCGTCCGCGGTCTGGCATCCTTCTCGGGCAGCACCGAGCCTCTGTATGTGGTGGACGGCATCATCATCAACACCTCTTCTTCCTCGGGCACCCTCATCAACCAGGGCATGGACAACACCGGCAGCGACGAGGAGGTGAACGGCCTGCTGGGCCTCAACCCTTCCGACATCGCCAGCATGGAAATTCTGAAAGATGCTTCTGCAACGGCCATCTACGGCGCCCAGGGAGCCAACGGCGTGGTGCTCATAACCACCAAGGGCGCCAATTCCGACAGGCCCCGCATCAGCTTCAACGCGGGCATCGACATCAGCACTCCCTACAAGAAGATGGATATCCTGAGCTTCGACGAGTACACGCAGTACCTCAAGGAGAAGGCGGATCTCGGAGTGGGCACCCAGGCCGATCTCTATCTTTCCCGTATTTTCCAGGATCCCAGCGGCATGACCGGCCTCAAGGTCGTCCCTGTCGACTGGCAGGATGAGGCGATGCGCACGGCCCTGAGCCAGCGCTACTACCTCTCCGTGAGCGGCCGCCAGAAAGACCTTGCCTACTCCTTCTCAATGGGCTACAACGACACCCAGGGTATCATCAGGAAAACAGGTGTGCAGCAGTACACCGTGCGCCTGAACCTGGACAAGACCATCGCCGGAAAACTCAAGATAGGGACGAAAACCAGCCTAGCCTACATCAATTCCAACCTCACGCAGGGAACTGCAGGCGGGCGTATGACGGCCAACACTTCGCTCGTGCGCTCCATGCTATCCTTCCGTCCTTACGCTACCGATGACCTTGACGACATAGACGACGATGATGTGGATTTCCGCGCAATGCCGACTCTTTGGATAAACAAGGACCATTTCATAAACAACAGGCGGGAGTACCGTGTGACGCCAAGTATATATGCGGACTGGAAAATCTTCAAATGGCTGTCCTTCCGTTCCACGCTGGGCGGCGACTACCGCTTCAATGAGCGCAACAAGTTCAAGTCCGCCTTCATCAACAGCACCGCGGAAGGCACCAACGGGGCCGTGGCAACGATTGAGTATTTCAACTGGAACTGGGATAATCTGCTGAACGCAAGCAAGAAAATCGGCAGGCATTCCATCACCGGCACTCTCGGCTCCGCCGCGGCATCCCGCTTCAGCTCCACCCAGACCATACAGGGCTGGAATATATTGCAGTACACCGGGAGGATGGCATCCCTGAACAATGCTCCCAACACCCTCATCTCGTACGCGGAAAGCGAATCGACAACCTTGTCCTACTTCGCGAGGGGCATATATAATTACGACGACCGCTATGTTCTCACCGCAACGCTGCGTGCCGACGGCTCCAGCAAGTTCAACGGTGCCAACAAGTGGTCCTATTTCCCTTCCTTCGCATTCGCGTGGAGGCTCAGCGAGGAGCATTGGTTCAATGTGCCCTTCATTTCCTCCGCCAAACTGCGTCTCGGATGGGGTCGCGTAGGCAACCAGACGGTGGCCAACTATCAGACCATGTACACTTATGCTTCCGATCACGTGTCTTCCCACGATCCTGTGACGAACTCGGGCTTTGTGGTCGCGCTCTATCCGGACAACCTTGCGAACCTGAAGCTGAAATGGGAAACCAGCGAGCAGGTGAATGCGGGCGCCGACCTCAGCCTGTGGAAAGGAAGGCTGGCGCTCACTGCGGATGTTTACTACAAGCGGACCTATGATCTGCTCCAATCCAAGACCATAGCATCCTCTTCCGGCTTCACAAGTACCTATGTGAACGAAGGTTCCATTGAGAACAAGGGACTGGAATTCACGCTGGACGCAGTTCCGGTCAAGTTGCGCAATCTGGAGTGGGCGGTGAACGGGAATATTTCCTTCAACCGCAACAAGATCCTGTCAATCAATAAGGATGCCGCCGCAAAGTCCATCTGGGTGAGCACCACCAGGCAAAAAGATGTTGTGTACTTCGAGGGGCAGCAGATAGGGACTTCCAACTATTGCGTGCAGACCGCCAATATTTTCATGGAGGGTTATCCAATGGGCTTGTTCTACGGCTACAAGGTCAAGGGGATAGTCCCCGTGGGCGGCCAGGGCGTTCCGCTTTCTGCCGACGGCGCCCGGGGAATTCCCGGACAGTTCGACTATTACGACCTCAACGGCAACGGTTACATCGACGAGGACGACCGCTGTATCATAGGCGATCCCAACCCGGACTTCACCTATGGTTTCGGAACCACCCTCACATGGAAGCGATTCACGCTCGGTGCCATGTTCAACGGAGTTTACGGGAACGAGATATTCAACGTGAACCTTGCTGTTGAAACGGAAACCAATTCTTCCGGACGCAATGTCAAACGGGACGCCTGGAAGAAGGCCTGGACTCCGGACAGGACCGACACCCGTTATCCCGCCCTCGGCCTGATCCGCGCCCAGGACTACAAGATGTTCTCGGATTTCTACCTTGAAAATGCTTCCTACCTGCGTCTTGCCAATGTTTCACTGAGCTATGACATCCCGGTGAAGAAGGGAGCCAAGGTGGTGAAACGCGCATCGGTAGGAGCGAGCGTCTCCAATGTATGGATATGGACCTACTACAGCGGCTGGGATCCCGAAGTGAACAGCTACGGAACCAACGTGCGCAAGATGGGCGTCGATCAGGGATCATACCCTAACAACCGCGCATTCAGCTTCGATGTTAAATTAACCTTCTAGACAGTTCGGAAAATGAAAAAGATAAACGCAATCATCCTTTGCACAGCCTTGGCCGCGATGCCGGCCTGCTCCGGATTTCTGGACCAGAACCCCACCACGTCACTCTCCGAAAAGACGGTTTACAGTTCCGAGAGTACGCTTGAATCCCAGGTGACCGGCTGCTATCTGTCCATGCATGACAGTTATCTCTGGAAAGGTTGCATGGCGGAGTTTTTCCACACTTCTTCAGGGCTTCTGATGTGGAAAGGCATCCGCAATACGGACGAGTGGCTGGACGGGCTCAATTTCGCCAAATATTCCACCAACGATGCCGGCAACACCAGGATATGGCGCGCCCTTTATACCGGCATTAACCGCTGCAACAGGCTTCTGGCGGCCTTGCCGGACAGTCCGGTGGAGCAGTCTTTCAAAACGGAGGTCGAGGCGGAAGTCCGCCTGATAGGGGGAATCCTGTTTTTCACCGCCGTTAGGATTTGGGGAGATGTGCCCCTTATCCTCAAACCTGCGGAAGACTACAACCATGTGAACAATCCGCGTGTGCATTTCGTCGAGATTTATACCCAGGTCCTTGACGACCTGACATTCGCGGAGAAGAATATGCGCGACGCGGCGCGTCAGGAAGAGGTGAATCCGGGGAAGGGACGTCCCAACAGATGGGCGGCCACATCCATGAAGGCATCGGTGTACATCACCATCGCTTCGCTCCTGGATTCCCCCGACGACAATTTCTGGGACAATGACAAGCCGGGGCGCACCCCGGATTTCAGCGGGCTCGGAATCCGTACGGCGGATGATGCATACAGGCTTGCCTACAATACGGCCGAGAACGTGATACAGAACGGACCCTACAGCCTTGTTCCCGACTACCGCACCCTATTCCGTTGGAGCGAGGCCGGAGACTGGTTCCTGCCAGAACGTATCATCTGCCTTGAATCCACGCCGGAAGCCGGTCAGAACTACAATTCCGTGCGAATGCTCCCTCAATATCCAGAAGGCTCGGCCAATACGGTTACCGAAAACAGGAACTGGGGCCGGGTGCGTCCGTCACGTTTTCTGATTGACAATTTCATCCGTGTGGGCGGAGGTTTCAAGGGAACTGAAGAAACGACGCAGGACATATACCAGACTACGACGGACCCCCGTTACGATGCATCTTTCTTCACATCCTTCCTAAACCAGTCCACACAAAAGACAGTCAAGACCTATCCGCTTGTAATTGTTTCGAGCAGTGACGCTACTGCATTCCCTTACTATAAGAAGTATCTGGATCCCTCTTACGACGTTACCAACGGAAAGGCGGATTTCTACCTGATGCGTCTTGCTGAGCTGTACCTCATAAGTGCGGAAGCGTCGGCCGGACTTTGCAGCAGCATTGGGGACAATTACTCGCAGAGGGCGCTGGACAGGCTCAACGACATACGCCGCCGTGCACGTCAGTCCACTGACAGCGGCGAGGAGGCCCTCAATCCCGTCGAGCTGCAGATGTCCGATTTCTCTTCCCCTCAGGAACTTCTGAACATGGTGTTCTGGGACAGGGTTTGCGAACTCACGGGCGAAGGCCACGAAAGGTTCGACACTCACCGTCACGGTGCAACCTGGCTCAGGGACAATATCGCGATTCCCGAGAACCATTTCCTGGAGGACAATCCGAATCACGACGCCCACTGGCGCTACAGCTACATAGGCGCTGAAGAACGTGGCTACACTTTCCCCACGGACGTGCAGCAGCTCCGCAAGAGCCTGCTCAGCTCTGTGCCTTACAGCGAAGTGACCTACAATACCAAGATTGACGGACAGAACGATTTCTACTGGCAATAGGATATGAGAAAGCTGTTTGCCTTTGCCGCGGCCGCGATCTTTTTCGCTGCTTCATGCCAGCCGGAAGAGCGGGCATCATCTGCAGTCGCAGAAAACGAAAAGGAATTCCCGGTGCGCGCCGGAGGCCTTCTCGGTGAGTGGTCGCCCGGCGACAGCCTGACCATAGTGGACAACACCGGCTGCCATGTTTTCACGGCAGCTGCGGCAGGAGCCGAGGTGCCCTTTTCCGGACAGGCTTACACGAGGAGCCGCAGCCGCATTGCGGTATATCCCTGCGTGCAGGGCTTCAGGATCGATGATGCAAGCTTCAGAGTTGAGGCGGCCACGTCCGTGCAGAGGGAGTTCATCCCCGCCGAGGCGGCATATTGCATAGGGAATGCCTTCAGCATGAAGGACCTGGCCGCAGCCATCAGATTCAGCATTGTCTCGGACGATGTCGAGTCGGTGAGCATTACGCCGGTGGGCGGCGGTTCCCTTTCGGGCCATGCGGTATTCTCCTTCTCGGCCTCGGGTTCCATGAGCCTCTCCCATGAAGGCGGCGGAGCTTCCGTCCGGCTTCTTCCGCCGGAAGGCGAACGGTTCCTTGCTCCCGGAGAGCACTATATATCCTGCCTTCCTGGGAATTTTGCCAAAGGACTTCATTTCACCGCGGTGCGCAAAGGCGACCGCGATATCGATACGGCAATCCCGGCTGCCGCTCTGCATACAGGCAGGGTTTTCGATGCCGGCGTGATAGAGGACGGCATGGCTCCTCCGCTTCAGCCGGTGGATATCGACATCCTTTTCCTTGACAACTCCGACGGCGCCAAGTTCCAATGGCCCTTCAGGACGCCTTCCGAGAGTGAAATCTCCAGCTCTTTCAGCGAGGAAGCGAGTTCTTTCGTGAGGCAGGTAAAAGATTTCGTAATGCCTGACAAAGACGGAGGTTATACCGTCACGATGTACTCGTCCATCGGTTTCGCAAAACATTCCACAATGGGGCTTCGCATGGGTGGAAAGGCGGGAGATTATATCGATCTCCCCGTCATTCGCGGGCGTTATCTTACCGGAGTCACCGTTGTCGGAGGAAATGTAAGTTCCGCCCTCAGGGTAGAGAATAAGGACGGCTCGCCCGTCATGGGAGGCAACCTCGTTTCCTCCTTCGGCGAGGTTGGGGCGTCTTTCAGCTGGACTCTTTATGATTCCGAACTTTCAGGGGCCTGTCGGCTGGTTGCAGACAATGCCAGCGCCATTGCGATAAGGAGGATTACTCTTCATTATGCTATGGAGAGCGTGCCTCTGCCGCAGGAAGAAGTATCCCCGCTGGATCTCGGACTGAGGCAGGCGGCCAGCGGGACCGAACGCTTCTCGATCATCCGCAAGGCGCATCTTCTCGCCCTTGCGATAGGCCGTCAGGTAGATTATACCGGAGTGGGGACGGTGGATCTCGAGATACCTTCAGGCGCTCCTTCCATTCCCGTCGGAGAGAATACAGACTTCAAGGGCACCGTTTTCAATGTGCTGAACAAGTCCAAGGATATCAATCTTTTCCTTTACAATAAAACGCGTAAATCCATAGTGCTCAGCGGAGCCCAGATCGACGGCAGGGACTTCACTTCCGTGCCCCAGCTGAACAACGGACTCTACCTTCTGATTGTGGAAGACAAGACGCCCTGGGTCATCCAGCGTGAGAACCATGACTATGGCGCCAACCGCGTCGAGGCCATCATGGTACGTGACGGAGTCGCCTACAACGGCCCCATCGCACCTTACGACACCCCTGCAAGCGTTCCCGTCTGCAGCTATATAGAGGTGGACGACAGTCAGAAGGCCTTCTGCAATGTCACGCTCAACCGCGACCCGGCATCCACCTTCCGCACTTTCCTGGTGAGGATGGAATCACTGAATAACATGAAGATTTCGAACGTGACCATCAATACGCCGGATGCGGGCGGCATGATTGGCGATGCCGCGATCCGCGTTCACAATTCCACGAATCTGCTGATGGAGGACGTGACTGTCAATGGCAGTTATTCAAAAACAGATACTTACGGCTACGGCATTTCGCTCAACGGCATCTGGAATTCCACTTACCGGCGCATTTCATCCCACACCGACTGGGGAGTTTTCGGCTGCAACAACATGCACGATTCCGTAATAGAGGATTGCAATATCGACCGCTTCGACACCCACTGCTACGGACGGAACATCACGGTGCGCAATTCCACCGTCACGGGCCGCGGACTACCTGTTTCATCGGTCTTCGGCACCATACTGCTGGAGCACAATACCTATGTCAGCTGCTATCCTTATTCCATAAGGGCGGACTATTTTACCTATATCCCCATGGATATCGTTATAAGGGATTGCGAGATGACGGCTTCCGGAGCATGGATTTTCCCCATGGGGCGTCTTGACAATGTGATTGCGGAGCGTCCGGAACGGGAGAAGAAGTGCTGGCACAACGTGACGATTGACGGCTTCAAGGTGCATGTGCCGAAAAATGCCACCACTATGTCGCTGTACAGGCCGTCCGGTTCGAATACTTACGGGAAGCCTCTCGGATATCTTTCGAAGATAGATATAAAAAGACTCGAATTCATTTATCCATCAGGAGCTTCCAGCGTGGATTTCAATCTCTCCAGCGTAAATGCGACCCTTGAAAACAGTCTGGACTGCAAGTTTGATTCGTGCACCCTTGCAGCTCCTGGAAGCTCGTCGCCGGTGAGGGTGACACTGAACCTAAAGGGCCCTCAGGACACTCACAGCGTGACAGATTCGGATATTACTATTGTTGAATAAAGTTTGAAAGGCGGCGAAATTTGAAGGTTTTGCCGCCTTTATTGTTTATCTTTGCAAGTCGAATATACTATATCGCCCATGAAAAAGACAATATACGGAAGGCTGCTTGCCTTCGGATTCATCGTATCCGCAGCATTTGGCTGCGTAAACAGACAGTCGGCTTCCGAGCCCGAAGCCGGCATTTTCGGACAGTATGTCAGGGCTTACACCGCCGGCATCGTGGATTCCACCGCGGCAATAAGGATCGAACTTGTAGAGACCCCGACGGAGCAGCCCGCGTCCGGCCTTTTCTCGATCAAGCCGCATGTAAGCGGAACCACATTGTGGGAGAACGGCAATACCGTGGTATTCAAGCCGAAAGCCCTGGTTCCCGGTGAAAATTACGAAATCTCTTTTGCTCTCCGCAAGGTTTCCGGAGCCGACAAGGATTTCAAATTCGGAATCAGCGTGCGCAAAGCGCTCAAGGATCAGGAAGCGCTGGAAGAGCCCGGGACCGGTTTCCGGGTAAGGCGCTGCAGGCTGAACGACAGCCATATCGACCTTATCTTCAGCGAAACTCCGACGAATGCCGCGACGCGCGGAATGGTGGAACTCGAGGGCGTCGCCCGCAGCTATGTGCAGGTGCAGGATTCCCTGGTGAGGGTATATTTCGAAGGTCGCAAGGCCGATATGAAACTCACCGTGTATAAGGGAGTGAAAAACGCCGCTGGAGAGACCCTGAAGGGAGATTATACGAAACTGTTCAGCGCGGCGGAACAGAAACCTGCCGTACGCATTCCGGTTTCCGGAACCATCCTGCCGGACAAGGACAATCTGCTGCTTCCTTTCAGTGCAGCCAATCTTTCCGCGGTTGAGCTGAGAGTTGTGAAGATTTATGAGAACAATGTGCTGATGTTCCTGCAGGATAATGAGTTGAACGGGAAAAGCTATCTGCGCCGCAGCGGGCGTCTTGTTTTCCGCGGAGACATTCCGCTTGAATCGGAAGGCGACCTGCACGACTGGAACGACCATTGCCTTAACCTCGGAGGTCTGATACGCCAGGAACCCGGCGCCATCTACAGCGTCCGGATAAGCTTCCGCCAGGACCAGAGCCTCTGGGGCGGCAAGGAACCCATGCGAGGCGCTTCGGACCTTTCCGGAAAGCCTTCCGCTGCGGATGAAGCGGTCTGGGATACCCAGGATGCATGGTATTGGGACAATTTCTACGACTGGTCACGGTACAGATGGGAAGATGCCGACAACCCCGCAACTCCCTCCTATTACATGGATTCCGACAGGTTCCCCGGCATTACGGTGCTTAGTTCCGACATCGGCCTGATTGCAGAATATGCAGGAGGCGAGGATCTGAGCATAGCGGCGACGGACCTTATGTCCGCCCGTCCCCTGGGTGGCGTGTCACTGGATGTGTACGATTTCCAGCTGCAGAAAATCGGTTCCGCCAAGACTGGCGCCGACGGTCTCGCCAGCGTAAAAGTATCCCGCAGGCCCTTCGCCATAGTAGGAAAGGCCGGCGGCAGCACCGCCTATCTCAAGCTTTCTTCCGAACGCTCACTCAGCCGTTTCGATGTGGGCGGAGAAGTGCTTCAGGATGGACTCAAGGCATATATTTACGGAGAAAGGGGAGTATGGCGTCCGGGCGACACCCTACATCTTACCGCCATCGTCTTCGACAGACAGAACTCCATCCCGGACGCGCATCCGGCTTCACTGGAAGTCTATACTCCTGAAGGACAGTTCTATTCGCGTCTTGTGAGAAGGGGCAAGGACAATTTCTATTCCTTCGACCTTCCAACATCTCCCGACGATCCCACCGGCTACTGGAATGCCTATTTCAAGATAGGTTCGCTCAGCTGCCACAAGACTCTGCATATCGAAAGCATAAAGCCGAACAGGCTGAAAATCAATACTTCCATCGCCGGAGAGCCTCTGCTCGAAGCGGGGAAGAGCATCCTCGTGAAGACGGAAGCCAGCTGGCTTTCCGGAGGAGCGGCCGGCAATTCACCCGCAAGGGCCGCCATGACCCTGAGGCGCAAGGGCGCATCCCCCTTCAAGGGATTTGAAAAGTACAGGTTCTTTAATCCGGCCTCGGAATATCAGGATTCAGAGTACGAACTTTACTCCGGAACCCTCTCGGCGGACGGAAGCCTCGGCTTGCAGGTGAAGCTCCCTGAAACTTCCGGCGCCCCGGGAATGCTGCAGGCTTTCGTGGTGACATCCGTCACTGAAAGCGGAGGCGACGAGAGCTTCGTCACAGCCACGCTGCCCTATTCCCCCTTCAGTTCCTATGTGGGAATCCGGATTCCGGAAGGAGATTATCTGGAAACCGACAAGGATCAGAATATCGCTGTAGCGGTCCTGGATCCCCGCGGAAAGCGCGTCAGCGGCCATAAAGTCGAATACAGCATCTTCAAGACAGGCTGGTCCTGGTGGTGGGACAAGCCCGGAAAAGGCAGCTTTGATTCCTGGGTAGGCGGCTCGTCGGTAAAGAAAATCAGCTCCGGCAAAATCGTATCCGGAACTTCCGACTCCAACATAAAATTCCGCGTGGACTATCCCGAGTGGGGTAAATATCTCATCCTCGCAAGGGATCTGGCTTCCGGGCATGTCAGCGGCTGCGAATTCACCGTGGATTGGCCCGACTATCGCGGCAGGGCCGACAGACAGGATCCCGAAAACATGTCCATGCTCACCTTCTCTACGGACAAAGATTCCTATAAGGCAGGAGAGAAAGCCACTATTTACATCCCGGCCGCTTCCGGTGCCCAGGTCCTGGTGTCACTGGAAAACGGCAGCGGAGTCATCCGCAGGGAATGGGTGGCCGCCGAAAATCAGCAGAAGCCCTACAGCTTTACCGTCACTGCGGACATGGCGCCTAACTTCTATGCCCACATAACCCTCGTGCGCCCCTACAGCGCCACCAAGGGAGGCCAGATGCTTCGGCAGTACGGAGTGAAGAGGATCCTTGTGGACAATCCCGATTCCCGCCTGGATCCGGTGCTGAAAGTGCCCGAAGTAATCCGTCCCGGCGAGAAATTCAGCGTGAAAGTAAGCGAGAAACACGGCAAGCAGATGACCTATACCCTCGCAATCGTGGACGAAGGCCTTCTGGACCTTACCGCATTCAAGACTCCCGATCCCCATGCCGCACTCTATCGGCCCGAGGCCCTCGGCGTCAAGACCTGGGACCTCTACGACAGGGTCATAGGTGCCTGGAACGGCAGTTTCGCATCCGTATCCGCGGTAGGCGGCGATGAGGAAGCCCTGGTTTCCGCCCGCAAGGACAACAGGTTCAATCCCGTGGTGCTCTATCTGCCTCCCAGAACACTCAAGTCCGGTACGGACAATCTGCAGCTCCGCCTCCCCATGTATGTTGGAAGCGTGAGGGTGATGCTGATTGCCGGTCATGCCGGCGCTTATGGCTCCACGCAGGCAAGCGTTCCGGTACGGGCGCCCCTCATGTCGCTCAGCACCCTTCCCAGGGCTGTCGGCACCGGCGAGAAGTTCTCTCTGCCCGTAAATGTGTTCACTGCTGAAGACGGCCCTGCAGAAGCCAGCGTCGAGGTCAAGACCGAAGGCCCAGTGAAACTTGCGGGCAAGTCTGTCGCCACTGCCGTGTTCGGCAATGAGAAAGACGCCCTCGTGCACTTCGCCCTCGAGGCCCTCGACAAGGAAGGCCCTGCATCCGTGAACGTTACGGTAAAGGGCGGCGGCTTCAAGGCATCCGAAACAATATCATTCAGGGTGATGAACCCGCATCCGGAATTCACCAGGGTGCGTAAATATGCCCTGAAAGCGGGTGAGTCCGCGGAAGTGGAAGCCGGGTCTTCCGTGCAGCTTTCCGCATTCCCCGCGCTTGACGCCCACGCCATGTTCAGCGAGATGAAGAACTATCCCTACAATTGTTCGGAGCAGCTATCTTCCAAGGGCCTGACCATGCTGAATCTCAAGCCTCTGCTGGATGACAAGGACCGCGCGGAACTCGACGCCCTTATTCCTGAGATAATCTCGGCACTTTATGCAAGGCAGAATGCGGACGGAGGGTTCTCTTACTGGGGAGGCGGCTCTTCCCAGAGCTGGGTGTCCTCCATGGCCGGCCTCTTCCTCGTCCAGGCTTCCAAAGCCGGATATAAGGTGGAAGCGGGTGTCCTGAAATCCTGGAAGCAGTATCAGGACAAGATGTCCAAGACCTTCCGCATTGCGGGCACCAGCGTATTCTCATGCCTCGACCAGGCCTTCAGGCTCTATACCCAGACTGCGGCGGGGGAAGACGCTATTCCCGGCATGAACCGCCTCAGGGAATCCTCCGGCATAGGCGACAGGGCATCCTGGATGCTTGCGGCGGCCTATGCGCTTGCAGGAAAGCAGCAGATTGCAGGAAACATGATTTCCGGAATCGGCAGGGACTATCCCGATTATGCCCCGGACGATCTGAGTTTCGGCGGCAGCTTCAGGGACAGGATGGTATCGCTTGACGCCCTCGCCCTGAACGGAAAAGTGGGAGACGCCCTTTCCCTTGCGGGAGACGCCCTTACGGAAAGGAGCCTTTCCACCCAGGAGAGCGCCTTCGCGGCGATAGCTTACGGCCATCTTTATCAGAAGATTCCCACCGCGGCAATCAAGGCCAAGGTGGAAGGCAAAGAGCTTGTAAGCGCATCGTCTTTCGCGACTGCCAGGGTATCCAAGGCGGGGGTGGTTGAAAACAACTCCGACGGCCCGCTTTATCTCACCGTTTCCAGGACTTCGAGGGAGGCTTCTTCCCAGGCGGTTTCCAGCGGCCTCGGAATAGAAGTAAGATACATCGACGACAACGGAGTCGAGCTAAATCCTGCTTCGCTCCGCCAGGGAACGCGCTTCCGCGCGCAGATAAAGGTGTCCAACCTCTCGCCCGGCAGGGACCTGGAAAACCTCGCCCTCAGCTTCGGCATCCCCTGCGGATGGGAGATCATAAACGACAGGATGTTCGGTGCCGCCCAGGATGGATGGGACCACAAGGATATCCGCGATCTTCGTGTGGACTGGTTCTTCACGCTTCCTTCCGGCAGGAGCAAGAGCTTTACGGTGCAGCTGCGGGCCGCCTACGAAGGCAGTTTCGCGTTGCCAGCCACCGTGTGCTCGGCGATGTATGAACCTTCCATAACCGCCGGCACCGCATCGGGAACCGCAGTGGTGACCCGATGAACAGAAAGGCGGTAAAATGGTTTTTCATAGTGCCGGCGGCTGCGCTGTCGGCACTATGGCTTTTTTGCCTGCCACGCAATCTGTTCAAGGGAACACCCTATTCTACGGTGGTGGAGAGCGCCGAGGCCGAACTCCTGGGCGCAAGGATCGCCGCCGACGGGCAGTGGCGCTTCCCTCCAAGGGACGATGTGCCGGAACGATTCGCCGCCGCCCTCATCCGTTTCGAAGACCGCCGCTTCAAATATCATCCCGGAGTGGACCCGCTTGCGGTGGTCAGGGCCATGCGGGACAATTACCGCGGAGGGCATACCGTGAGCGGGGGAAGCACCATTACCATGCAGGTGATAAGGCTGTCCCGCGGCAGGGAAAGGACCTTCCGGCAAAAGATAATCGAAGCCTTCATGGCCACAAGGCTGGAAGCGCGGTATTCCAAAAAGAAAATCCTGGCCCTGTATGCCTCCAATGCACCTTTCGGGGGCAATGTGGTAGGGCTGGACGCCGCTTCGTGGCGATATTTCGGCAGGCCTCCCGAGGAACTGTCCTGGGCGGAATCCGCCACCCTTGCGGTGCTCCCGAATTCCCCGGCTTCAATCCATCCCGGCCGCTCGCGGGATGAACTCATGGCAAAGCGCAACCGCCTGCTGGAAAAGCTGCACGCCCATGGCGACATCGATGATAAAACCTATGCCGAAGCCGTCCGGGAGGCCCTTCCGGACGAGCCGCTGCCGCTGCCTTCTTTGGCCTACCATTTCGTAAACAACTGCCCGCAGGGGCAGAGGACCCGCAGCAGCATACTCATCCACTTGCAAAAAGCGGTCGAGGAAGTGGTCCGTCGCCGTTCCGACGCCCTTGCGGCGGAGGGAATCGCCGATATGGCGGCAGTGGTTTTCGACAATCTTTCAGGAAAACCTATAGCTTATGTCGGGAATTCTTCTCCTGACAGAAAGAGAAACGGGGAACAGGTGGACGTGGCTTCTTCTCCCCGTTCCACTGGCAGTATCCTCAAGCCCTTCCTTTACGAGAAAGCCCTTGAGGCGGGTGTAATCCTGCCAAAGACGCTCCTGCCGGACGTGCCAGTGAATCTTTCCGGCTTCGCTCCGCAGAATTTCGACCGCCGCTTCTATGGCGCCGTTCCGGCAGATGAAGCCCTTGCCCGCTCCCTGAACATCCCTGCTGTCTTCCTCCTGAGAAAATACGGCGTGGAACGCTTCTATGAGGATCTCAAGGCTATCGGATTGACCACGCTGCCCCGGCCGGCCGAGCACTACGGCCTTTCGCTTATCCTCGGCGGCGCCGAAGCGAAACTTTACGAAGTGACAAAGGCCTACAGTTCTCTGGTGGCGTCATACGACGGCGTGAGCCTGCCCCTGTGGTACACTTTCGAGGCTCTGAAAGAAGTAAACCGGCCGGATCAGCTGGACTGGCGTCTGATAGCTTCGGTGCGCCGGGCCGCCTGGAAAACAGGGACCAGCTATGGATTCCGCGATGCCTGGGCAGTGGGAATGACTCCCCGCTACACTATAGGAGTGTGGGCCGGGAACGCCGACGGCAGCGGGGTCCCGGGGCTCACCGGAGCGAGGGCTGCCGGTCCTGTGATGTTCGATATTCTGAATCTCCTTCCTGCGGATGACGGATGGTTCCAGGAGCCGGGAGGTGATGCCGGCATTGCGGCTGATGTATGCGCGGCCTCAGGTTGCCTTGCGGGTCCGGACTGCCCGCAGACCGTGGAGATGCTTCTGCCGGAGGCATCGTCGCAGAGCGAAGTCTGCCAATATCATCGCGGAGCGGAATTCGTCCTGCCGCCCGTCATGGAATGGTACTACAGGATATGGCATCCGGAATACACCGGACACAAGGTCCGCAGGGAGACCGTGATGGATTTCATATACCCTTCGCCCGGCGCAGTGCTTTTCTTCCCGGTGCAGGAATCCGGCGAAGTGGAAGGAGCCGTGTTCAGGGTAGCGCACAGAAATAGCCAGGCGGTGCTCTGGTGGCATCTGGACGGCGCTTATGTGGGGGAGACCCGCTTCATCCATGAGCTCAGGCTCGCCCCCGCCCCCGGCCGGCACAATCTCACCGTGGTGGACCAGGACGGGGAAAGCATCAGCGTGCGCTTCAGCGTTGAGGGCGCTGATTTATAACTAAAAAACATTACATTTGTAATGTGAAGAAAATCGAAAACTACGACCTGGGGGCGCACAACACTTTCGGAATGAAGGTGAAGTGCGCTTTGTATATCGAATATGACAGTGTAGCCGAACTTCAGAACCTGGATTTCGCCTCGCTTCCGCAGCCCGTGATGCACATAGGCGCAGGGAGCAATCTCCTTTTCACAGGGGACTATCCTGGTACGGTGCTGCACAGCGGGGTGAAGTATCTGAAATACGTGGACATGGGCCTGGACGAGGTCCTGCTCACGGTGGGCGCGGGAGTTGTTTTCGACGATTTCGTGGCGGAAGTCTGCCGCCAGGGCCTCTGGGGAGCGGAGAATCTTTCCCTGATTCCCGGCGAGGCGGGCGCATCCGCCGTGCAGAATATAGGCGCCTACGGCGTTGAGGTGAAGGATATCATCGCCGGAGTGGTGTGCCTTGACACCAGCGACTGGAGCAAGACGGTTTTCAAGACTCCGGAACTGGGCTACGGCTACCGCGATTCCATGTTCAAGCATAACAAGGGCCGCTACATTGTCACTAGCGTGCTTTACCGTCTGACTCGGAAGTACAGCCCGAAACTCGAATACGGAAACATCAAGGCCGCCCTGGAGGCGGAAGGCTGGAAGGTGGATGAAAAAGGTGCCACACGCATAGGGGAAGATGGCCGGCAGCAGGCTCTTACGCCGATGGATGTGCGGGAAGCCATCATCGGCATACGCCGCGCCAAACTGCCCGATCCGGCGGAGACTGGCAGCGCCGGCAGCTTTTTCAAGAATCCTGTCGTGAGCAGGGAGGATTTCGAGCGGATAGCGGCTGCGGAAGCCGGAATCGACACCGCAGGTGAAGCCCCGGCAAAGCCGGTACCGCATTTCGACCTTCCCGACGGAAGCGTGAAGATCCCCGCCGCCTGGATGATCGACCGTTGCGGTTTCCGCGGACAGCGGCTTGGCGGAGCGCAGGTTTATGAAAAACAGCCTCTGGTGATCGTGAATGCCGATGGCAGCGCATCTCCGCAGGAGGTCATCGACCTGGAACAGAAAATAATTGCCGGTGTGAAGGAGCGTTTCGGCGTTACCCTCAGCCCGGAGGTAGAACACATATAGATATGGGAACATTTATCATAGAAGGTGGCCACAGCCTTCACGGAAGCATCACCCCGCAGGGGGCAAAGAATGAAGCACTCCAGATCCTCAGCGCAGTCCTCCTTACCGACAAGGAAGTCCGCGTGAGCAATGTGCCGGAAATCCTCGACATCCGCAACCTTATAGCGCTGCTGGAAGGCATGGGGGTGAAAGTGACACGCCACGAGAAGGGGGAATATTCCTTCAAGGCGGACGCCATCGACCTGGACTATGTGCACAGCGCAGAGTTCATCTCCCGCTGCGCCTCGCTGCGCGGCTCCGTGATGATTACCGGACCGCTCCTTTCCCGCTTCGGGCAGGCATACTTCCCCAAGCCGGGCGGAGACAAGATCGGACGCCGCCGCGTGGATACCCATATCGAGGGTTTTGTGAAGCTTGGCGCCAGCTACGAGTATGACAAGTCCCTGCGCGCCTATAATCTCAAGGCGGAAAACGGACTCAAGGGCTGCTATATGCTTCTGGACGAGGCGTCCGTGACCGGTACTGCCAATATCGTGATGGCAGCTTCGCTTGCCGAAGGCGACACCATCATCTATAACGCCGCCTGCGAACCTTATCTGCAGCAGCTCTGCACCTTGCTGAACGCCATGGGCGCGAACATCGAAGGCATCGGCAGCAACCTGCTCACCATCCACGGGGTCAAGAAGCTGCACGGCGCTTCGCACCGCATCCTGCCGGATATGATCGAAGTCGGCTCCTTCATCGGCCTGGCCGCCATCACCCAGAGCGAGATAACCATCAAGAACGTGTCCTACGCCAACCTGGGCATCATTCCCGAAGCTTTCAAGAGACTCGGCGTGAAGCTGGAGCAGCGCGGGGACGATATCTTCGTGCCTAAGCAGGAAAGCTATGAGATTGAGTCTTTCATAGACGGGTCCATCATGACGATAGCCGACGCCCCCTGGCCGGGTCTCACGCCTGACCTTCTGAGCGTTATCCTCGTGGTGGCGACTCAGTGCAAGGGCAGCGTCCTGATCCACCAGAAGATGTTCGAAAGCCGATTGTTCTTCGTGGACAAGCTTATAGATATGGGCGCGCAGATAATCCTCTGCGACCCGCACCGTGCCGTTGTGATCGGCCACGACCATAAATTCCAGCTGCGGGCGAACCGGATGACTTCGCCGGATATCCGTGCCGGTATCGCGATGCTGCTCGCCGCCATGAGCGCGAAGGGCACTTCCGAAATCGACAATATCGAGCAGATAGACCGCGGTTATGAGGATATCGACGGCCGTCTGCGGGATCTCGGGGCCGTTATCCGCAGGTTGTAATTTTAAATCATAATCCTATGAAAAGATTTGTATTTGCATTGATGGCCATTGTTCTGCTGGTGAGGGCTTTCCCGATAATTGGAATGAGAATCGTCCTCTGCCCGTATTCCACCATTGAATTCGAAAACGGTTGCGAGGAGATACGGACGCTGTTTGTGGGTAATTCGCAGACAAGCAAGATTATTTTCCCTGCCAGCGTCAGTTCTATAACCACCAACACCTGCCTTAACAATCCTGGTGTCACTACGCTGATTTTCAGGAGTTTAACTCCTCCTTCGATTCCTGCAAACTTCTTTGCCGGTTTTGGAAATCTGACCGGGATTCTGGTCCCCTCCTCAGCGGTAAATACCTACAAGGCGGCTGCAGGCTGGGACTCCTATGCTTCCAAAATAACTTATGAATGATTAAGTAGTCAGCTTTGAAGGGTGGAAATAGAACTCTATAAATGGTCCGGTGCCGGGAACCTGTTCGTAATTGCGGACGGAAGGGATGCCGATGTGGAGGAGCTCCGGATTCCGGATGCGATATCCAGGATCTGCCGCCAGTACGGAACTGACGGGCTGATGATCCTGAACGGTCCGAAGCTGCCAGGGACAGCTTTCGACATGGAGTTCTACAATCCCGACGGCAGCGGAGGGATGATGTGCGGCAACGGGGGGCGTTGTATCGTGGCTTTCGCCGATATGATTGGTTGCGGCGATGGAGCGGCTCCAACGCCGCATTGCTATATATTCACTGCGCCGGACGGGCTTCACGATGCTGAAATCCTGTCGCGGCCGGCCGACCCTTCCTCCCCCGCAGCAGGTGAACGCTGGACAGTGCGCCTTCATATGATAGATGCGGCCAGGCCGCGGGAGGTTCTTGGAGGATGGTTTATCAATACCGGCACCCGCCATTTCGTGAAATTCGTTCCCGATGTGGAAGCGCTGGATATCGAAGCCGAGGCGAAGCCGCTTCGCTGGCATCCTGAGTTCGCCCCGGAAGGGACCAATGTGAATTTCGTGCAGCCGCTGACAGATGGCAGCCTGAAGGTCCGCACCTTCGAAAAAGGGGTCGAAGGCGAGACTGCCGCATGCGGAACCGGGATCACCGCAAGCGCATTGGTGGCATATCACACAGGGCTCACTTCCGTTTTGCAGAACGCTGCATCATCGTCTGCGCAGCGCGCTCCAGATACGCGGCCGGATGCGTCATCGCCTTCTGCCACGGCGGCTGCCCAAAAACCGGTCCGCATCGTCCTCCATGCCCGCAAGGACTCCCTTTCCGTGGATTTTGTTCCCGGAGCCGAGTCGTTTACTTCAGTTTATCTCACCGGTCCGGCGGAATTGTTGAGATAGATTATGTTCATCGCCATCCTCCTTCTCCTCGTTGCCGGCATCGCATATACCGGCTGGCATTTTTGGTGCATCCTCCCGGCTGCACCTGTCTGGAAATGGGTTTTCGTAGCCTTTTACCTTCTCAGCTTCCTGTCCACTTTCGTGCATTACGGACTGGGGGACAGGCTGAATATCCGACTTTCCGCATTTACCTACTGGCTGGGTACGTCATGGGTGATTTTCTTCCTTTATGCACTGCTGCTGTTTCTGGCGCTGGACCTTGGAAGGCTCTTCCATCTTGTGCCGGCAGCTTTCCTCAGGAACTCCCTGGCAGGCACGTGCTCCGTGTTTGGGCTTGTGGTGGCGCTGTTGGTTTACGGAGGCATACATTATCATCATAAATACCGAGAAGTAATTGAGATAGAGACAGATAAGCCGCTGGAGAAGCCATTGACGGTGGTCCTCGCGAGCGACCTTCACGTGGGGTATCACAACCGCAAGGCGGAACTTTCCCGCTGGGTCGGTCTGATCAATGCTGAAAAGCCGGACCTGGTGCTCTTTGCTGGGGATATCCTGGACGGAGCGCTTCGTCCCGCCCGCGTATGGAGATACGACGAAGAATTTCGCAGGATCGCCGCTCCGGTGTACTCCTGCCTTGGGAATCATGAATATATCGCTTCCGCTTCTTCGGCAGTTTCTTTCTATTCCGATGCCGGGATAGGACTGTTGAGGGATTCTTCTGTATGTGTCGGGGGAGTCCGGGTGATAGGCAGGGACGACCGGAGCAACCGTGCCCGCAAGCCGCTGGCGGAGCTGGTAGGGGGAGCGTCGGGAGCCGCTTTCACCATCCTGCTTGACCATCAGCCCTATAATCTCGAAGAGGCCGAAGCCTGCGGCATCGACTTCCAGTTCAGCGGCCATACCCATCACGGACAGATCTGGCCCGGTAACTGGCTCACTGATATGCTTTTCGAAAAGGCTTTCGGGCATCATCGCCGTGGCGGCACTCGCTACTACATCAGTTCAGGTCTCGGCATCTGGGGCGGCAAGTTCCGTATCGGGACACGCTCCGAGTATGTGGTGCTGAAGCTCTCGTCCAACGGCAACCGGCGCTGACGGCAGCAAAGCCCTTCCCGTGTGAGAAACTGGCGTTTTTTCACACGGCGTCCTGGGATGGCGGGATTTGCGCAGTCGCTTCGCTCCTTTGCACATCCCTGGGGAGGGGGGCTCAAAGCAGTCAAAGCCTCGCAGCTGTCGCTGCTCTGGGCTTTCCCGGTTCCCGTCTTTACGAAAGCGAGCTTTCGACGACGGGAACCAAAAAAGCCCGGTGCTATGCACCAGGCTTTGACTGCTTTGAGCGGAAAACGGGATTCGGACCCGCGACCTCAACCTTGGCAAGGTTGCGCTCTACCAACTGAGCTATTTCCGCAAAATTTTCTTTGGAAAATTTTGCGCTATTCTTGGCTGCGGTTCGGGAATAAATCAATTTATTCCGCTCACCTTGCACAAGAATTCCGCAATCTTCTAAAGAACTTTTCCCGAAACGGGACTGCAAATATAAGCCGTTTTTTTGAAAGTGCAAAAAAAAACTTATCTAAATCTGCAAAGCCGGCCTTGGGCGCACAGACGCCTATTCGGGATAGATGTCGGAAGTGCGGTCCGTGTAGAGGATGCCTTCCAGGTGGTCGGTTTCGTGCTGGAAAATACGGGCGGTATAGCCGCTGACGGTCTCGGAACGGCGTTCTCCCGTGTCAGGGTCCCAGTAGGAAACGACTATGCTTTCGTAGCGGGGGACGTTCCCGCGCAGGTCGGGAATCGACAGGCAGCCCTCACGCCCCGTCACAATTCCTCCAAAGCAGGAATCTATGCGCGCATTTATATAAGGAATAAAAGGCTCGCCCTCCATGTCCAGCCTGCAGACGACAATCAGACGCTTTGAAACGCCCACCTGAGGAGCGGCGATCCCCACTCCGTTCTGCGTGGAGTCCGTCACGGTGGCTATCATCCTTTTCGCCAGCCTGGCCACACGGCGGGACCGCAGTTCGCGGGGAGTAAAATCCTCGCACGGAGTCCTCAGCAGCTTCTCTTCTGCAGGATCGGACACTGAATATACGTGCATCACAGGACTCTGCCCGCAGCAAGAAACCGCCACTCCGACGAAAATGGCTGCCGCCAGCCACAGTGCCGCCAACCTCAAACGCCCTGACGCAGGCGACGCGTTGAATAATGATTTCATACCCTGAAATTATTCGAATTCCACGAACCTGACCTTGCCCGCATCCCTCGGACGGGCGTCGGGGGCTTCTTCCGGCCAACCGACTGCGAGGATGTACTTCAGGCTGTAGCCCTCCGAAAAACCAAGGGCCTCATAATAGGGTCGGGCCGCCTCGCTCTTGGTCAATAAATCCACCGGCCCGCCAAGGCAGCAGGTGCCTAACCCGAGAGAATGGGCTGCCAGCATCATATTCTGACCCATCAGGCCGCAGTCTATATCTACGAAGTTGCCTTCCTGCCCGGCCACGCAGATGATCGCAGGCGCATTGCGGAATACATTCTTGAAAAAGGTGTTGCGTGCAGCCACCTCGGGCTTTTCCGCCAGGAACACTTTCGTGACTCCGTCGATGAATGCAGGGCTGTCCACGATGCGGACCTCCCAGCGTTGGGCATTCCTCGCGTTAGGTGCATGGATGCCGCAGTCTGCAATCTTGGCCAGGAGATCGCGGGGAACGGCCTTGTCCTGATACTTGCGTATAGAACGCCTGCTCATAATGGCCTCTATTACGGGGTTCTCCTCTTTTGAACCTTCCTGCCTTCCGCAGGAAGCGGCTACGCAGACCATGACTGCGGTCAAACATAATATCTCGGTAAAATGTCTCATATGGCAAAAATATAAAAAATCGTTATCTTTATACGATTTTAAATATATTAACACTATGTCTATTTGGTTCTGGTGGGTGGTCGCCGCCCTGTTTTTCATCATCCTTGAAATATTTACCAGCGGTTTCGCAGTGGCTTGTTTTTCAGTCGGTTGCGTGGCAGCGGCCGTATCCGCGGCAATCGCTCCCGAAATCATCTGGCTGCAGGTGGCTCTCTTTGCCGTATTCTCGATAATAGCAATGATTTTTGTCCGTCCACTCGTCCTGAAGTATATGGACAAGGGTGAAAAGCCTTCAGGACCGGACACCCTGATAGGAAAGGATGCGAAAGTCATCGAAGATATCCAGGCAGGTGAAAAAGGCCGCGTGCGCGTTTTCGGCGACGACTGGCAGGCGGTTTCCCAGGACGGAACCGCAATCGAGGCCGGTGCAAAAGTGGTGATCGTCTCCCGTGACGGCAATATTCTGACAGTTAAAAACCAATAAGATATGACCAATCTCCTTATCATCGTAGGCATAATTGCCTTCATCGTAGTCATCTACATCCTTTCCGGCTTCACGATTGTCCAGCAATCCTCGACCATCGTAGTCGAAAGGCTCGGACGTTATAACCGGACCCTCCCTTCCGGAATCAACTTCATCCTCCCCATCCTCGAGAAACCCCGCACCATCGAGACGACTGTCGTAAAGAAGATGCCCAACGGAGTTGACAGGGTATTTTTCACCCGCACCATCCGCATCGATCTGCGCGAACAGCTCTTCGATTTCCCGGATCAGGACGTAATCTCCAAGGAGAACATCATGCTCAAGATCAACGCGATGATCTACTATCAGATCACCGACCCCTTCAAGAGCGTGTACGAAATCAACAATCTCCCTCTCGCCATCGAAAAACTCACCCTCACGACGCTTCGTTCCGTTATCGGCGAAATGAATCTGGACGAAATCCTCTCCACCCGCGAGGCAATCAACACCAAGATCCGTAATGTCCTGGACGATACCACCAACAAGTGGGGTGTCAAGGTGAACAGGGTGGAACTTCTGGACATCACGCCTCCTGCCACCGTGAAGGACGCGATGGAAAAGGAAATGAAGGCGGAACGCGACAAGAGGGCGCAGATACTCGAGGCCGAAGCCTCCAAGCAGAGTGAAGTACTCCGTTCCGAAGGTGAAAAGGTCGCCCGTATCAACAAGGCGGAGGCTGAGAAGCAGACCAAGATACTGGAGGCCCAGGGCAAGGCGGAAGCCAAGGTGGTGCAGGCTCAGGCAGAGGCCGATGCAATCAGGCGCATAGCCGACGCCATTAAGGACGGGAAGATGGATCCTGCCCACTATATGCTTGCAGATCAGTATATTGCCAGCCTTAAGGAAATATCAGCCGGCAAGGACAGCAAGCTGGTTTACCTGCCTTACGAGGCATCTACCATGCTGTCAAGCATCGGTGCGCTGAAGGACATTTTCCAGAAATAATCCGGCAGGGAGGCTGATTATGCTTCGCTTTCTGCCATTGATACCGGTGCTGCTGTCCCTTGCCGGGGCGGCGGCACCGTTGTCATCTGCCTCACCCTCTGCAACAGTGGCGGCATCTGCCCCATCCAAGGGCATCTTCATCGAATGCGAATCCTTCTCCGACAAGGGAGGATGGTGCCTGGACCAGCAGTTCATGGACGAAATGGGTTCTCCCTACCTCCTTGCCCATGGTATGGGGGTGCCGGTGGCGGACGCATCGACAAGGATAGAAATCCCCGAGGCCGGGGTATGGAACGTGTATGCACGCTGCTACAACTGGACAGCGCCATGGTCCTCAAAGGAAGGCCCGGGAAAATTCCAGATAAAAATAGGCGGCAGGACGATGAAAACGGTTCTCGGCGGTAAGGGCAGTGCCTGGGAATGGCAGTTTGCGGGTTCTCTCAAGTTGAAGGCGGGAGAAACCCTGCTGGCTCTGCACGACCTCAGCGGCTTTGAAGGCCGTTGCGATGCGATTTTCCTTTCACGCGAAGCTTTGGCGCCGCCCGCTGAGACAGAGGCCCTCGCCTCGTTCAGGCGGGTCGCGCTGGGAATCCCCGATGAACCGGCTGAGCGTGAGGCGTTCGACTTCGTCGTGGTGGGCGGCGGCATTGCAGGCATGTGTGCCGCCGTGGCTGCGGCGCGCCAGGGGGTGAAAGTCGCCCTTGTGAACGACCGTCCGGTGCTCGGAGGCAACAACAGCGCCGAAATCCGGGTCCATCTCGGAGGCAATATCGAGCTTGGCCCGTATCCGGCCCTGGGGCGGATGCAGCGTGAATTCGGTCACAGCAGAAGGGGAAATGCCAAGCCTGCGGAGTACTATGAAGACGACAAGAAGCAGAGTTTTATTGACGCAGAACCGAATGTGAAACTTTTTGCTGGCTATCGTGCCGTGAAGGTTTCCAAGGAGGGAACCAGGATCAGCGGCGTGGTGATCCGCAATATTGAAAGTTCCGCTGAGATATTGCTGGAAGCCCCTTTGTTTGCAGATTGCACCGGCGACGGTTCTGTTGGTTTCCTTGCAGGAGCCGACTACCGCTACGGGCGTGAGGCGCGCAGCGAATTCGGCGAAAGCCTCGCTCCCGAGAAAGCTGATAATTTCGTGATGGGCGCCTCCGTGCAGTGGTACAGCAGCGAAACCGGCAAAAAGAGCAAGTTCCCGGTTTTCGACTATGGAATTCCATTCGATGATGCCTCGGTCCAGAAAGTGACCATGGGCGAGTGGACCTGGGAGACAGGTATGCTGCACGATATGACCAGGGAGTTCGAGTATATCCGGGACTACGGAATGGCGGTCATCTACTCCAACTGGAGTTATCTCAAGAACAGACTCGGCCTATATCAGGACCGTGCCCTGGACTGGGTAGCCTACGTCTCCGGCAAGCGCGAATCCAGAAGGCTGATGGGCGATTATATCTACAAGCAGGACGATATCGACAAGGCGGTTTTCCACGAAGATGCCACATTTGCGACAAGTTGGAGCATCGACCTGCATTTCCCCGATCCGGAGAATTCGAAATATTTCCCCGGCGAAGAGTTCAAGGCCGCCACGGTGCATAACCGCATATACCCGGCTGCGGTGCCCTACAGATGCCTCTATTCACGAAATGTCGATAATCTCTTTATGGCGGGACGCGATATCAGCGTAACCCACGTGGCGCTCGGAACCACCCGCGTGATGCGCACCTGCGGCATGGCGGGAGAGGTCGTGGGCCTGGCGGCATCGGTCTGCCTCAGGCATTCTTCCAGTCCACGTGAACTCTATTGGCACTGGCTTCCTGAACTTCAGGAGCTGATGCGTCGTGGCGCGGCAGTGCCCGGAGATCTTCCGGACAATCAGCACTTCAATATGGTGAAATCCCTGCCGGCCCCGCGCCTGCTGATTCAGGAAGAAAAGAAGTGACGCAGGGATGTCCAAGAGAGCGGTAATAATCGGCAGCGGGCTGGGCGGGCTGGAATGTGGCCTGATCCTCGCCCGTTCCGGGTATGACGTCACGGTGCTGGAAAAGCACCCCGTGAGCATCGGCGGATGCCTTCAAAGTTTTTGCAGACGGGTTGCTCAGGCGGAGACGGCCGACGGAAAGGCAGAGCCCTGCCCGCAGAACCTGACCTTCGATACCGGTTTCCATTATGTCGGCGCCCTGGACGAAGGCCAGAGCCTTCATCGCATTTTCGCTTATTTCGGCCTGCTGGACCTTCCCTGGAAGCGGATGGACGCGGACTGCGTGGACGAAATCGTCGTCGACGGGCACAGTTACCCCCTTGCATCCGGCTATGATAATTTCGTGGAACGCCTGGCGGAGCACTTCCCGAAGGAAAGGGATGGACTTCGCAAATATGTCGCCTTTCTCAAAGATGTAGGAGACAATATCTTCAGGCCCCTCGGGCCACATTTTCTTGAAGACGGACAGTTGAATTACGCAGAAGCGCCGCAGGGTGGCCCCAATCCTCTTTTCGGACGCAGCGCAAAGGCTTTCGTTGAGGAAACGATATCGGATCCCACACTGCGACGTGTGCTGGAGGGCGCTTTCATGCGCTGCCCTGTGAACGAAGCCACTCCGCTTTACACCTTTGCACAGATCAACGACTCCTTCATCCGCAGTGCCTGGCGCCTCGAAGGCGGCGGGCAGCAGATTGCGGAACGTCTTGCTGAGCAGATCCGTTCCCTTGGCGGGAAAGTGCTTACCGGAGCGCAGGTTAGCGGTATTGAACAGACGGACGGTGCTGTCTCCGGCGTCCTTGTCCGCCACCACAATGCGGTTACCGTCCCATTTGGTGGACCCCTAATCGCAAAAACGGCCCAAAATGCGGTTACCGTCCCCAATTTTGGGACGCCAACCGCACCTGCCACTTCCACTGCGCCCGGTATAGAGTTCCTTCCGGCCGATATCGTCGTCAGCGACATTCACCCGGCGGCGACCGTCGCCCTGATCGGGCGGGATGCTCCGGTGCGCAAAGTTTATCGGGACAGAATCTCCGCTCTGGAGAACGGCCGGGGCGTGTTCACCGCCAATATCGCCTTGAAACCGGGCACGCTGCCCTACCTTAATAAGAACATCTTTATCCAGCATGGCCAGGATCGTTTGATGATTCATTTTTATCTGCCGGAGAAGGACATTGACGGATATGCCACCCATGTGGACCTGATCATGCCGGTGGATTCCGGGCCCGACCCTGCATCGCCCAAGGCCTATGCGGAGTGGAAGTATGCACTGCTGCATCAGTCGCTCGAACTTGCTGAAACCCGTGTCTCCGGGCTTCGGGATGCCATTTCCGCAGTCTGGACAAGTACCCCTCACACCTGGGAACAGTTCACCGGCTCGCCAGGCGGATCCGCCTTCGGCATACAGAAAGACTGGCGCAATCCCATCGGCACCCTCCTGTCGCCCCGCACTCCGCTGAAAGGACTTTTCCTCACCGGCCAGAACCTGAATCTCCACGGCCTGCTTGGCGTGAGCATCACCTCCTTCCTCAGCTGCAGGGAAATTCTTGGCAGCGCCTCCGCATCCCTCGGAAAGGAATAATTGCTATATTTGCACAATTCTAAAGTTAATGTATATGAAGAATGTCATCAAAATTATCGTGCTTTGCGCTGTTGCTGCATTCGCGATGAACTCCTGCAGCGGTTGCTGCAACAAGAAGAAGGCAGCCGAGGCAAAGGCTTGCTGTTGTGTGGAATGCAGTTGCGAGAAGTGCTGCTGCGCCGCCGATGAGGCGAAGCCCTGCTGCAAGGAAGGCGAAAAAGCCTGCTGCTGCGAAGAGTGCAAGTGCCCCAACTGCTGCTGCAAAGCTGAAGCTGAGAAATGCTGCAAGGAAGGCGAGGCAAAGTGCGAAGAAGGCAAGTGCGAGAAGCACGAAGGCTGCGAGCAGAAATGCGACAAGCCTTGCGACAAACCCTGCTGCAAGAAGGCAGAGTAATTATCTCTGAAGTATGAAGGTGGCGCTGGTAACCGGCGGAAGCCGTGGAATTGGCCGTGCCGTATGCGTGAAGTTTGCGGCCGAGGGCTACCATGTCCTCGTGAACTACGTGTCCAACGATGCCGCTGCGCAGGAAACGCTTGCGCAGATGCAGCAGGCGGCCGACGCCCGGGACCTTTCCGGCGGCAGCCCGGCGGGAGAACTGCTGAAGTTCGATGTGGCCGACTATGAAGCCACGGCAAATGCGATTGGCGACTGGCAGAACGCCAACCCCGGCGAATACATCTCCGTACTCGTAAACAACGCAGGCATCCGTAAGGACAACCTGCTTCTCTGGATGGAGCCGGACGAGTGGTACAAGGTGCTGCGCACCAATCTGGACAGCTTCTACAATGTCAGCAAACAGCTCATCCAGCCAATGGTCGTGCACCGCGGCGGCCGCATCATCAATGTGGCGTCGCTCTCCGGCCTCAAGGGGCTTCCGGGCCAGACCAACTACAGCGCCGCAAAAGGCGGACTGATCGCTGCAACCAAGGCTCTGGCCCAGGAGGTTGCCGCCCGCAAGGTGACCGTCAACGCCGTGGCCCCCGGCTTCATCGCAACCGATATGGTAGATGGCCTGGACACGGAAGAACTGGCCAAGACAATTCCCGCGCGCCGTTTCGGAAAGCCGGAGGAAGTGGCGGAACTGGTGGCTTTCCTGGCGAGCGACAAGGCCTCGTACATAAACGGCGAGGTCATCAGCATCAACGGAGCAATCTACTAGACGATTATGTACTATAACCTGATTAAGATGCCGGCGCTTGTCCGGACGGGCCGCGGTATTGTCGGCAAGATCGACGATATCCTGCGCGAGCACCATTTCTTCTTCCCCAAGCGTGTACTCATCACCCAGGAGGAACTCTACGATCTGTACGGCTCCATGCTGGACGGATGCGCAGAAGAAGTGGTTTTCGTGAAGGGTGGCAAATTCGAGGAAGCTCCCGAACTCCTTGCCAAATTAACGGATAAAAACGCCCTTCTGCTGGCCTTCGGCGGCGGTTCCGTGCTGGACCTGGTGAAATACTGCGCATCCAAGCGGGATCTGCCCTATGTCAATATTCCCTCAGCCCTTTCGAACGACGCAGTTTATTCCTGTCTCGCGCGTCTCACGGATATCAACGGCAAGAAGCGCAGCCTGCAGGTACAGCCGCCTCTGGGCATTATCGTGGACTTCGATTTCATCAGCCGCAGCCCCAGATTCATGTCACTCGCCGGTATGGCGGACATCGTTTCCAATCTTTCAGCCTGCGAAGACTGGCTGCTTGCGAACCATCTGACGGGAGAACGTATCAACGAGGTTGCCTTCATGCTCGCCAAGCAGGCGGCACTGCCGCTTTTCGACCATGCTGACGACGTGGGCTCCGACGGCTTCTTCTTCGACCTCACCAACGGAATAGTTACCTCTGGCCTGTCCACCATAGTGAACGGCGACACCCGCGGCGTTTCCGGCTCGGAGCATCTGATTTCCCATGCAATAGACGAATTTTTCCCCGAAAGAGCTACCCTGCACGGCCTCCAGGTCGGCTGGGCGCATCTTTACATCGAGAAATACATCCGCAAGAACGAAAAGGAGGCCGAAAGGCTGGAAACACTCTTCACGAAGACCGGCCTGATGGACGTGATCCGCGAAAAGGTGCAGTGGAAAGACGAAGAACTTCCCGATCTCATCCCATATGCGATGAGGATCAGGAAACGCTATACTATCTTCAATACGCTATAAGGCAAACGGGGGTTCAGCCCCGTTTTTTGTATATCACAAATTCGAATTTTCAGCCTGTAGCAGCATCCGTAAGGGTCTCGCTGCGGCTTTCCACGCGCCATACGGCAGGATCGATCTTAGGAAAGAAAGTGTCTGCATCCTCTACCACGGTGTGGACGTGGGTGATGTAGAGGGTGTCCATTTCCGGCAGGGCGGCGCGGTACACGGAGGCTTCGCCTATGATGAAACATTTTTCAGCGGGCGAACGTCTGCAGGCAGCCCCCTGCACTGGTCGGATGCTTCTCCAGCACCGTGACATCATAACCGTTGCGGGCCAGGATCACCCCGCTTTCGAGGCCGCCCAGGCCGCTGCCGATTATTACCGCTCTCCGGTGCATCTTTATTTATTCTGCCGTTTTTCTTAACTGCTTGTTGTGCAATGCTTTATGTGATATCGATGCGGCAAAATGGAGCATCGTCTTTTAGTAACGCATTGTAGGTAAATAAGTTAGCGAATACGGTATGATGTTTCAGATTTTTTTGATAACCAGCGTGGAGTTGGTGCCGCCGAATCCGAATGAATTGCTGAGGAAGCAGTCGAAATTGGCGGGGCGCGTCTCGGGAACTATCAGCAGATGCTCCGAATCCTCGTCGGGATTCTCGAAATTGAGGTTGCCGGCGATGAATCCGCCATGCATCATAAGTAGGGAGTAAATGACCTCTGAGGCCCCTGCCATCCACATTTCGTGGCCGGTCTGGCCCTTGGTGCTGGTGACGGGAACGCTCCTTTCTCCGAACACGGCATAGATGGCTTTTGCCTCGTTGGCATCGCCCACATGGGTGGACGTAGCATGGGCGTTGACATAGCCGATGTCGGCGATTCCGAGCCCGGCGCGCTGCAGGGCCATCTCCAGGGATTTCTTGGGTCCTTCCACGTTCGGAGTGGAGATATGGTCGCCGTTGCCGCTGAATCCGTATCCAAGGACTTCGCCGTAAATGTGGGCGCCGCGCTTTACCGCACTCTCATAACTTTCAAGTATTACGGTGGCGGCTCCGCCTGATGGCACCAGGCCGTCGCGGTCCCGGTCGAAGGGACGGGAGGCTGCCGCCGGGTTGTCCGTACGAACCGAGAAGGCCGATATGCCGTCGAAACTGCCTACGCCGTAGGGATTGGTCTCCTGGGCGCCGCCGCACACCACTATCTCCTGCAGGCCGTTCTGGATCAGCAATGCCCCGAGGCCGATGGCGTGGGATCCGCTGGCGCAGGCTCCGGACACCGTGAGGTTGATGCCGCGCAGCTTGAAAATGCAGTCCAGATTCATCGTCACGGTGCTGTTCATGCTCTGGAAAATGGAGCCTGAACCGCAAAGGGTGGTGTCTTTCTTCTCCCTCATGACATCCCAGCCCTTCACAACCGGCAGGGCGGAGGAGTCGTTGCCGAACAGTACGCCCACATCATGGGCGGCGAGGAAGTCCGCATCTATTCCCGCATCTTTCAGCGCATCCCGCGTGGAACAATAGGCATACTGCGCCTGCTCAGGCATGAACGCCCTCTGCTGGCGGCTGAGTTCCCCCTTGAGTTCCGGCACGGGGACCACTCCAGTCAGGGGAGAGCGGAAGCCCATCTCCAGCCTCTGGGGATCTATCACAATCCCGGATTTTCCTTCATACAATGCTTTCTTCACCTCGTCCAGCGTGGTTCCGAGGCAGGACCAGATTCCCAGTCCGGTAATGACAACTCTTTTCTGCATACCTTGCAAAGATACAAGGAAATTAGAACATTTGTACATTATATACTTCCGGCCACTATCCCATAACGGTGACGCTATCTTTCTGAATCGCAGGGAAACGCGTGTAAGCTATATTTTTATATCTTTGTAGATTGTTAGAACAACAATCTATGACAGATTATACTTTAAAAAATGTGGAGCGCCTGCTTTTTGAGGGCGCCAAGATTGACATGACAGCGCTGCCGATTGAAGAGGTGAGGCGCTGTTATCTTTTTCTCAAGGAATTTGCATCCGACAAGGTTATCTATGGAATCAACACTGGCTTCGGCCCCATGGCGCAGTGGAGAGTGGACAAGGAGTATCTTACCGATCTGCAGTACAATATCATCCGCAGCCATTCCACCGGCGCAGGCGAACCCCTGCCGGATATTTATGTGAAATCGGCCATGATCGCCCGTCTGGGGACCTTCCTTCAGGCCCGCAGCGGGGTGCATCCCTTCCTGGTGGAATTGCTCGTGGGGATGATAAACAACGACATCTATCCCTTCATCCCCCAGCACGGCAGCGTGGGTGCCAGCGGGGACCTCGTGCAGCTTGCGCACCTCGCCCTTTGCATGATCGGCGAGGGCAAAGTCCATTACAAGGGAGAATGGCGTCCGTCCGCCGAGGTGATGGCCGAAACCGGACTTGAACCCTTCCGGATCCATATCCGCGAGGGCCTTTCCATCTGCAACGGCACTTCGTTCATGACCGGCATCGGCGTAGTGAACCAGATTTATGCGGAGCGCCTGCTGGATTGGGGAACCCTTGCATCGGTGATGATGAACGAGATAGCTTCGTCCTATGACGACCTCATGAGCGAGGAACTCAACAGCGTCCGCCGCCAGAAAGGTCAGCAGATTATCGCCCGCAGGATGCGCAAGCTCAGCAAGGGAAGCTCCTGCCTCATGAGCAGAAAACTCACCCTTTACGACGGAGAGCACAATGAGGCCGTGTTCGAGCATAAGGTGCAGCCATATTATTCCCTTCGCTGCGTGCCCCAGATCCTGGGCCCGATATACGATACCTATGCGGCTTCCGCCGATGTGCTCGAAAGGGAGCTGAATTCCGCATGCGACAATCCCATTGTGGACCCCGATGCACAGAACGTGTATCATGGAGGCAACTTCCACGGCGATTATATCTCCCTGGAGCAGGATAAGGTGAAGATAGCCACGGTGCGGCTTGCCCAGACGGCCGAGCGCCAGCTCAACTACCTCTTCCACGACCGCATCAACGGCATCCTGCCTCCGTTCCTGAACATGGGTAAACTCGGTCTGAATTACGGCATGCAGGCCTGCCAGTTCACAGCGACATCCACAACTGCGGAATGCCAGACGCTCGCAATGCCCAACTATGTGCACACGATCCCGAACAACAACGACAACCAGGATATAGTGAGCATGGGCACCAACAGCGCGCTTATTTGCAAGAGGGTGATAGACAATGCCTACCAGGTGTTCGCCATCCATTACATCGCGCTCGCCCAGGCGGTGGACTGCCTCGGCATAGCCGACAAGCTTGCTCCCACATCCCGCAAGGCCTACGATGCGGTGCGCGCCATCATTCCTGTGTTCAAGGAAGACGCCCCCTTCTATCCCGCAATCGCGAAAGTGGAAGAATATCTCAGGAATAATCCTCTGAATCTCAAGTTGATATGAACCTCTTCCCGGAACTAGAAAAGAGATACTCGCGCGAGCAATACTCTGCCCGTGAGGCACAGCGCCTTGCCGAGTTCATCGCCTTCGGCCCCGCCGTATTCCAGGCTACCCGCCTGATGGTAAAATTCGGTATCCTGGACGCCCTGCGCGAATCGGACAGCGGGCTGACCCAGGCCGAACTCAAGGAGAAACTGCCGGAACTGTCGGCCTATGCCATCAAGGTGCTGCTTGAAGCTTCGCTGAGCATAGGCACTGTGCTGGTGGACCCCGCCACGGACCGTTTCCGCCTGAGCAAGGTTGGCTGGTTCCTGCTTACCGACCCTGCCACCAAGGTGAACCTGGACTTCAACAACGACGTGAACTACGAAGGTTTTTTCCGTCTGGAAGAGACTTTCCGCGAGGGAAAACCCAAAGGCCTCAAGCACTTCGGCAACTGGAGCACGGTCTATGAGGGCCTTTCACAGCTTCCCGAAGACGCTAAGAAGAGCTGGTTCGCCTTCGATCATTTCTACTCGGACACTTCCTTCGACGATGCCCTTCGCATCATCTTCGAAAAGCCGGTGAAGAACCTGCTGGACGTGGGTGGCAATACCGGCCGCTGGGCGCTGAAATGCGTGGAATACGACCCCAAGGTTGAGGTTACCATCATGGATCTTCCTCAGCAGATAGAGATGATGTACCAGAATGTGGCGGGCAAACCCGGCGCAAAGCGCATTCACGGATACGGCGGAAACCTGCTGGACACAGCCACGAAGATGCCTTCTGAGCCCAAGTTCGACGTAATTTGGATGAGCCAGTTCCTGGATTGCTTCAGCGAAGCGGAGATATTGAGCATCCTCAAGAGGGCGGCATCCATCATGACTCCGGACACCCGCCTCTGCATTATGGAGCTCCTCTGGGACCGCCAGCGCTTCGAGCCCGCGGCAATGTGCCTCACGCTCACCAGCCTCTACTTCGCCGCCATCGCCAACGGCAACAGCAAGATGTATCACAGCGAAGATTTCCTGCATCTTGTGGATGAGGCGGGCCTTAAGATTGAAAAGATTTACGACGGAATAGGACAGGGCCACAATATCCTTGTCTGCAAGAAGAAATAATTATGGATAAAGCACAGATCATAGAAAAAATCAACGCTTTTCTGATCGAGGATTTTGAAATCGACGCGGAAAAGCTCGTCCCCGATGCAAATTTCAAGAAAGACCTCGGAATCGACAGCCTGGATATCGTGGATGTCGTGGTGACGGTCGACAATCTCTTCGGAGTTAAAATCAAAGCGGAAGACCTGCGCAACGTTACCACACTGCAGGCTTTCTACGACTTCATCGACGCCAAACTCAACGGCTGATGCCTGATTCCGGCGCCCATCGTCAGAAGGCTACGCTCCAATGGCGCGGCTTTACCGACGGCACCCCGTGGATGCACAGGGCGCTCATCCGGCTGTTGCGCTATGTCCCGATATCGCTGATTTATTTCCTGATGGCGACCTCGCTTCCCGTGTATATGGTGGTGAGGCCGAGGAATACCCTTGCAATCTGGCACTATTTCCGCCGCAGGCATGGCTATGGGGTGTTCAAGACCTTCGTGCACCTGGTCCGTAACCACTACGCTTTCGGGCAGGTGGTCATTGACCGCTTCGCATCCTATGCCGGCAAGAGATTCGACATTCGGCTTGACGGACCCGATATTTACCGGGAGGTGGAGTCTGCCGGCACAGGTTTCATGACCATCTCTTCCCATGTGGGGAATTTCGAGATGGCGGGTTATGCCCTTCACGCAAGCCGGCGGCTGAACGTGCTCGGATACGGGGGAGAAGTGGAAGCGGTGAAAAGCGGTCGCAACCGGCTGCTGAGCGAGAACAATATCCGTATGGTTCCGGTGACAGACGGCATTTCGCATATCTTCGTTCTGAGGGAGGCTCTCGAGAACGGCGAGACCGTGGATATCCATGGCGACCGGCTTTTCGGCTCCACCAAGTCGCTGGTCTGCAATGTGCTGGGCGCTCCCGCCCATTTGCCGCAAGGGCCTTTCGCGCTTGCCACGTCGGTCTCTGCGCCGCTGCCGGTCATCGCCGTCTTCTGCATGAAGACCGGCCATCGGGAATTCACCGTCTCCCTGCGGCGCCTGGATGCGCCTTCCGACGATGCGCTTTCCCGCAAAGACCGCACGCAAATCCTTGCGCAGCGCTACGCCGACGCCCTGAGCGACATCCTACGCCGCTATCCGGACCAGTGGTTCAACTTCTTCGAATTCTGGGATTGATCCTGCCATTATGAAAGTAGATATATCCTCTATACTGCCCCAGCGTCCGCCGTTCGTGATGGTTGAAGATTTCGTCAGCTACTCGCCTGAAACGGTGGTGACCGCGCTGACCGTCCGTGCCGACAATATCTTCTTTGAGGATGGGGCTTTGTCCGCCGAAGGGCTGATGGAGAATTTCGCCCAGACCTGCGCCGCCCGCATAGGCTACATCAACAAGTACATCCTGCATAAGGATGTGAATATCGGATACATAGGCGCGGTGAAGAACTGGGAACTGAAACGCCTGCCCCGGGAAGGGGAGAGGATCCTTACCAGGATAGATGTGATACAGGAGATCGGTCCGATGGTGAAAGTCCGCGCCGAGGCCAGCGCAGATTCGGATTTGCTTGCTTCCGGTGAGATGACGATAGCACTGAGTGATATCGCGGTGTCGCCAGGGGCGGAGGCCGCGACATCCGCTACCGCCACGCCCATGCCATCGCAAAAAACTGCGTCGCAGCCTCTGCCCCAGGCTGCCACGGAACAACTGATAGAAGTGCGCGGGCACAGGCTGACCTTCTACGAAGTGGCCGCTGACGGATCTCGCCGCAAAGTGCTGAGCTCTCCCTGCGGCTATGGACGGAACGGTTTCGCCCTGCCGCCCGCAGGCCTGCCGTCTTCCGAAGGCAGCCCCCGTCCGAATACCTCCTCCCTTCCCGTAAAGCGCGAAGGCGACGGCCGGACCCCCGTCGGGGTCTTCCCGCTGGACCTTGCCTTTGGCCTTGCCGGCAATCCGGGAACCGCTCTTCCCTGGAGGGACATCACTCAGGGCTCCTATTGGTCGGGCGAACCGGATACATACAACAATTGGGTAGAACTCCCGTCTGCCGGGAACGAAGTGTGCAAGGTGTCCGAAAAACCGGGACACCTTGCACAAAAAAGGCCCAAAACGTGCACGGTGTCCCAAGAATCGGGACACCTGACACACCCGGACGCTGAACGGCAGACTCCTGCCGCCGGACCAATGCCGGCCAGCGAGCATCTGGCCGATTACCCAGTGCAGTACAAATACGCTGCATCCATCGGCTACAACACCGTGGACCCGGTCTTCGGTGCCGGGTCCGCCATCTTCCTGCACTGCTTCGGCCCGCGCAAGGGGCTTTCCCGCCTGCTTCATCTCCCCGCCTGGCTGCGCGGCCTTTTCCGCTGCGCCGACATCTCCACTGCTGGCTGCATCAGCGTCCCGGAATCCGTGATGCTCCGCCTGCTGCTGGCACTCCGGCCCGGGGCCAAAATCTGCATAACACCCAATAACAATAACTAATAACGCGCTTTATGGATAGAAGAAATTTTCTCAAGGGAACAACTTTGATGGCCGGTGCCATGTGCCTGGATCTGCCTCTTTTCTCCCAGGCGGTCAAGGAAATGGGCGATGCCAAGCTCAAAGTCGGCGTGCTGAGCGACATTCATCTCAAGACTTACGGGAAGAATCCCCAGCGAACCGCCGTGCAATTTGAAAAGGCTCTCAATTATTTCAAGACCCGCGGGGTCGATGCCGTGCTGGTCGCCGGCGACCTTGCCGATGACGGAACTAAGGAGCAGCTGCGCATGATGGCCGATATCTGGTACCGGGTTTTCCCCGATGACAAAGCTCCGGACGGGCATCATGTCGAGAAACTCTTTGTTTACGGAAACCATGACGTGGAGGCTTATAAGTATGGTTATATGAAAAAACGCCCCGACCTTGAGGCGGTAAAAGCGGACAGCATCCACCATGACCGTGCCGCCATCTGGGAGGAATGCTTCCACGAAAAATGGGAACCTATCTATACGAAAGAGGTGAAAGGCTACAAATTCATCGGCGCGCATTTCGTGAACAACAAGAACATGCCGGGACTGGAAGAGTACCTCCGCAAGGAAAAGCTCCCTTCAGGGAAGCCGTTCTTTTATTTCCAGCATTGCCATCCCAAAGGAACCTGTTCCGCACCCTGGACCTGGGGCCAGGACGACGGCACCGTGACCGGGATACTCTCCAATTATCCCAACTGCATCGCCTTTTCCGGCCATTCCCACACTCCGCTGGTGGACGAAAGGACCATCTGGCAGGGCGATTTCGTGAGCGTCGGTACGGCATCCCTCCATTACCTGATTCCTTTCGGCGGGCGAGAAAACAGCAAACCTTTCGGCTCCAAGGCAAAGATTCCTTCCCAGATGCCTGAGATGCCCCGCGACGCACATAACGCCCAGCTGATGACCATCTATAAAGATTATATCACGCTTGAGCGTCTCGATATGCCCAGCGGACAGCCTCTCGGAAAGGACTGGGTGATTCCCCTTGATTCCCTGAAGGCCAAGTCTTCCGGGAAGGATGCATTGAAGCCCCTGTCTTTCGAGGCCCGTGCGGCCAAGTCCGTGGCTCCACAGTTTGAGGCGGGAGCTGCGGTTACTCTCAGCGAAGGGCGCGGCGAGGACCGCTACAAAGTGGAGCAGGACCAAATCACCGTGCATTTCCCCACTGTCAAGGGCGACGGGGACAAGAAGCCGCACGCCTTCGATTACGAGGTGCAGCTCGAAATCCATGATGTAGATACGGGCAAGGCAGTCCTCACGAAGAGGGTCTATTCCCCCGGATATTTCAAGACCGCTTCCGCCGATGTGGATGAAACCGTCTGCCTGTTCGGGGTATCGGAAATCCCCACTGGCCAGGAATACCGCTTTGCGGTGCGTCCGTGCGAATGTTTCGGCAAGAAAGGCGAGCCTATTTACAGCGAATGGCAGGCGCCGCGTGCCGCGGCCGATGAGGCCGGCTCCACATCGCAGCCATCTTAATCAAGTTAAGTGCAGGAAGATGATAGTCAAGCTGGCGGACAATATAATATCTCCACTTGGAGTGGGCACGCGGGAGAACTACGAGGCCGTGAAGGCCGGGCGCAGCGCATTGCGCTCCTATCCTGCCACCGATCTGCTTCCGACGGGATATTTCGCTTCGCTCATAGATGATTCCGTGCTCGAGCCCCTGTATGCCTCACTCGGCTTGGGGCAGGAGAGCGGGTACACGGTTTTTGAGAAGCGCTGTATCGCCTGCGCCGCCGCGGCCATCCGCGAGGCCGGTATCGACCCGTCTTCCGACCGGGCGATATTCATCATCTCCACGACAAAGGCCAATGTGGAACTTCTGGATGGGCATGCCGATGTCGGATCTGGGGAGAAGGCGTCGGCCGATGCGGAAAGCAAGGTTTCAGCTGACTCTCTTCCCGGCTGTCACCATTCAGTCGGTGCCGGGTGCGCCGACCGGGCCCGGCCGGATGCCCTCCCGGACCGCAGGACCCCCGCCTCCGCCGCCTTGCAGGTAAGCCGCTATTTCGGCAACCCGAACACTTCCCTGGTGGTCAGCAACGCTTGCATCTCGGGACTGGCGGCCCAGATTGAGGCGATGCGCCTTTTGGACGCCGGCACATACGACTATGCCATAGTCATCGGCGCCGATGTAGTCGGGCGCTTTGTAATCTCCGGTTTCCAGAGTCTCAAGGCGCTCAGCACTGAACAGTGCAGGCCCTTCGATGCGGCAAGATGCGGGTTGAATCTCGGAGAAGCCGCCGCCTGCATAGTTTACGCCTCCTCCCGTATTTTCCCTTTCCAGGATACTTCAGAGGAGGGGCATGAGCCATTTTCGGCAGGCCGCGATTCAGGGAAACTGTGGACTTCTTGCAGCGGGGCGGTCTGTAACGACGCCAACCATATCAGCGGTCCGTCCAGGACCGGAGAGGGCAGTTACCGCGCCCTTGTCAAAACCCTTGGTCTGGAGTACCGCCCCTGGCAGCCCGGCACCGAGACCGGCCAGGATTCCCCCGCATCCGCGCAGGCTCCCGCAGACCTCTCCTCCGCATCTGCCTCCCTGGCTTCGCCTGCATCCGCGCAGGCTCCCGCTCCTCCCGCCGCTGCTTCCGCGGAGACCTCTGCAAACCCCGCCGCACAGCCGCTCTTGGACGACATCGCCTTCGTCAATGTCCATGGCACATCGACCCTCTATAATGACGAGATGGAGTCTTTCGCCCTGACACGAGCCGGGCTCCAGAATACCCCTGTGAATACTCTTAAGGGCTATTTCGGCCATACTCTCGGCGCTGCAGGAGTGCTTGAAACCATTCTCAGCATGGCAGCTGTGGAAGACGGGACCGTTCTCGGCACCAGGGGTTTTGAGAATAACGGGGTGAGCAATCCCCTGAAGATCAGCCCCTCGCACGGGAAAATAGAAGACGGCCGGCACTCCTTCGTCAAACTCCTTTCCGGCTTCGGAGGCTGCAATGCCGCGATGCTTTTCCGCTTAGAATCGATGTCGCCGGCATCGACATCTTGCGTCACCGCAGAAGGTGTGGAACGTAATACGCTGAAAACGAGTAACTTATGCAAAATCGATGCTGCAAAATGCAGCATCGATTTTCAGGAAAATGCTGATAATCACGCAGTTGCATTACACGCCAATCTTAGCCGACTGCATTCTGTTGAAATCACAGTTGACGGGGTAGTGCTGGACGGGAACAAACTGCAGACCGAGGGGGCGGGCGCGGCGCTTCTCGAGAATATTTACCGCCGTTATGTGGGCGACTGGCCGAAATTCTTCAAAATGGATCCGCTGGCACGCCTGGGATTCCTGGCGAGCGAACTGCTCCTGAAAGCGGAGGCAAATGAACAGCGTGGCGAAGGGAATATGCTCCTGCCGATCTCCGGACAGGGGCTGGCATCTTCACCCGCCGCTGCCGGAGCACAGCACGACTGCCGGCTTCGCGAGACCGACCCCCGCGCGGTAATCCTTTTCAACAGCAGCGGTTCCCTTGCCGACGACCTCAATTATCAGAAGGGAATCGACGGCCCCGACCATCTGGGCAGCCCGTCGCTGTTTGTATATACCCTGCCCAACATCGTCACCGGCGAAATAGCGATCCGGAACAAGTACTATAGCGAAACATCCTTTTATTGTATCCCGCAGCCGGACGAGGCGCTGATGGAAAAGATTGTGTCCCAGTCGATTCCGTCGGGACAATCAGCCATTGCCGGATGGTGCGAGTGCAGTGGCGAAAACGATTTTTACGCAAAAATGTTTATCTTGGTAAGTTAAATCAAACAATATGGCAAACGAACAACTCATCCTCGAAGTAAAAGAAAAAGTCATCAAAGCGGTCAATCTTGTGGATCTGAATCCGGAAGACATCGATGCGCAGGCCCCCATTTTCGGCGAAGGCCTTGGCCTCGACAGCATCGATGCGCTCGAATTCATCCTCCTTCTCGAAAGGGATTACGGCATCAAGCTCAAGAATCCTGCTGAAGGCAAGCAGATTTTCAAGAGCATAGCCACGATGGCGGATTATATCGAAAAGAACCGCACGAAGTAGGACTTGGGGACCATCCCGAAGAAACAGGAAATGAGAATTCTGATAACAGGTGCCGGCTCGGTGTCGGCGATCGGCCTTAACAAGGACGATACGGTGCGCAGCCTCCGGGAAGCCAGATCCGGAGTCGGGCCGCTTAAGCATCTGCAGACAGTCCACGACAATCTCCCCTGCGGAGAAGTGGACCTTTCAGACGATGAAATGAAAGCCGTCCTCGGCATTCCGGCCGAAAAACCGGTGCCAAGGACATCCTTGCTTGGAATCATCGCCGTGAAGGAAGCCCTGGAACAGGCCGGGGTCGGAAGCGGTCTTCCCGGGCGCATCGTACTCATAAACGGCACCACCGTGGGCGGGATGGATATTACGGAACGCACTTACCCAAAGGTAGATACCAGACTTCACGACTGCGGCGGCTGTACCGACCTCATCTCATCTTATTTCGGCATTTTCGGGGAGGCAACTACCATATCCACGGCCTGCTCCAGTGCCGCCAACGCCATCATCTTCGGAAGCGAACTCATAAAGGCCGGCAAGGCCGATGTGGTTGTGGCAGGAGGTTCGGAAAGCCTCACCCGCTACCATCTCAACGGCTTCAACAGCCTCATGATCCTGGATTCGCAGCGATGCCGTCCCTTCGATGCCGGACGCGCTGGTCTGAACCTCGGAGAAGGGGCAGGATTCGTGGTGCTGGAAAGCGAGGCGCATGCCGAGGCGCGCGGCGCCAGGGCCCTTGCGGAACTGAGCGGATATGCCAATGCCTGCGACGCCTTCCATCAGACGGCCACTTCGCCCGAAGGGGCCGGAGCCACTCTGGCCATGCGAGGGGCCATCGCCATGTCAGGTCTGGAACCTTCCGATATCGACTATGTGAATGCCCACGGGACAGGTACGCCGAACAACGACGCCACCGAAAGTGCCGCCCTCAGGCAGGTCTTCGGCGATGCCATCCCCCCTGTTTCAAGTACGAAATCTTTTACCGGACATACCACGAGCGCTTCCGGAGGAATAGAAAGCGTAATCTGCATTGAAGCCCTCCAGAAGCAGTTCCTCCCAGTCAATCTGGGTTGGGAGAACTCCGATCCGGACTGTATCGAGCCGTATGTCGGCGGTTCCCCTGCCGCTCCCGCCCGGCGGCCGCTACGGCATATCCTCTGCAACTCTTTCGGCTTCGGCGGCAACGACTCCGCCCTGGTGCTTTCCGTCCCTTCGCCAGGCGGGAACAGCCCGATGTGCCAAGAAGAATGCAGTGGGCGAGGTCCGATTTTTTCCGGGACACCTCGCCCGGCGAATGTGCCTTCCACGGCCGTAGGATCAGGAATCGCTGGGCGAGATCCCGGCTGCAAAATCGGACCTCGCCCGGAGGACGAGCCTTCGGACTGCCACATCATCGTGCGCGGCATGCGCTATATAGAAGGTGCGGATTTCGAATGGAAGCATCTTCTTAACCCGATGAAAGCCAGGAGGATGGGTACGCTCATGCGCCGTACGCTGGTGGCTTCGCTGGAAGCTTTGCAGCAGGCGTCGGCCGGGCCCGGCCAGAAGGCGGGTCGCATTGGCGCCACTTCCTCCGGCGGTGAATCTGGACAAACAGCATTGATTCCCGACGCCGTCATTACCGCGACCGGACTCGGTTGCATGGAGAACAGCGAGAAATTCCTGTCCGCCATGCTGGAAAGCGGCGAAACCATGATGAGCCCGACGGATTTCATGCAGAGCACGCACAACACTCCGGGATCGCTGATCTCCATCCATCTCGGGGACCATGGCTATAATTCTACTTACTCCCATGGAGAATCCTCGCTCGCTTCCGCCCTTACCGACGCTTTCCTTCAGCTGAAAAGCGGGCACATCCGCACCGCCCTGGTAGGGAGCCATGATGAAATCACCCCCAATACTTCGGATTACCCGGTGCCGGACGGATCCCTCGCCCTTGTATTGGAGGCCGTTCCGGAGCAGGGCCAAAGCGGGAACAACTATGTGGAGATTGCGGATATAAAAGCCATAGCCCCTCTTGGCGCACGGAATTTGTATGATGCTATCCTCCGGCTCCAGGAGGCTTCTTCCAAAGCGGAAACGGTATCCTGCGGCCCGGTTGTCCTTCGCCGCAGCTCCGGTGAAGAGGCTTCCGGAAACGAATAAACCAAAGCCAGATGCTTAGACTTTTGATATTATCGATAATTCAGGCCATCTTCTTCAGCGGCGGCCAGGTTCTGCTCAAGTTCGCCACGGGGCGGATTACGCGGCTGCAGTGGACATGGGCCTGGTGGTCGGACCTTCTTACCAACTGGTGGCTTCTTGGCTCCGGCCTCTGCATGGCAACCGGCACGATACTCTGGATGTATATCCTCAAGCACTGGCCCTTCAGCCAGGCCTACCCGATGCTGAGCCTCAGTTACATCATCAGCATGATAGCCGCCATGCTTATCTTCCATGAGCAGATTTCCCTTGTCCGCTGGGTAGGAGTGCTGCTTATCCTTACAGGTTGTGTACTCGTAGCAAGATGAAAAAGGCCGTTCAAATATTGGCAGCCGTCCTTTTCTTCGGGGCGATCGGTATCTGCGGGGCCGCTGCCCGGGCAGATGCTCCCATCGCCGCAGACGATCTCGAGCTCATTAAGGAAGCTTGCGCCGGTATCGGCACCATGCAATGCGATTTCGAGCAGAAGCGCCATCTCGCGATGCTGTCCGACACCCCGGTCGCCAAAGGGAAAATGTGGTTCGACGGCAAACGGGTGCGCTGGGAATACACATCTCCCACCCCTTATCTATTCATAATGGACGGGACCAATGTCCTCCTGCAGGGAAAGGAGCGCAGGGTGGTGGAAATCAAGACGGACCGCCTCTTTTCCAAGATTTCCAAACTTGCGGAAGGAAACAATATCATTCTTGGGCAGGGCCTGGACAATATCCAGGATTTCGATGCATCCCTCACCAAGCGCGGAGGTGAACTCGTAGTCGAGCTAGTGCCCACCAGAAGGGATTTCCAGATGTTTTTCAGGATGGTGCGGCTGTATTTCGGGGCGGATTACAGGGTGCATAAGATAGAGTTGCTGGAAAAGGGCAGCGACAGCACGGAAATCAGCCTTCTCAAACAGAAGTATAACCAGAAGATAGAGGACGATATTTTTAGGATACAATGAGGCTCGAGGGCAGTTTTTTTGAAATACTCGACAGGACATTGCCGGTATCCGCACCCGCCGGTGCAGGGGAAGGATTGCGCCCTGAGGTATCAGAGGCTGTCTTCCGCGTGCGGCTGAATCCGGAGCATATCATTTACAAGGCCCATTTCCCGGAGCAGCCCATAACCCCGGGGGTGATCATAGTGAGGATGGCGGTGGAACTGCTGTCGGAGAGCCTGGGCCGAAGGGTACGGCTGGTCGCCGCCCCGAACATAAAATTCTCCTCGCCCCTCTTCCCGATGCCGTCCGTGGAGAGCGGCATCCAGGGGAACGAAGGCAGGGAGATCGACTTTAAAATCAATATCAGGGAAGAAGGATTGGCCTCCGTGACAGTGGCGGACGCCGAAGTGACATATTCGAAAATGCTTATAAGGTATGAGTGAAAAGATTTGTGTGATTGTACCTACCTATAATAACGGGGGAACATTGCGAGCGGTGTTGGATGACATTTTAAAATACACGGACGACGTGATAGTCGTCAACGACGGCAGCACGGATTCTACCGAATCCATACTGTCGGAGTATGCCGGGCGTGTGAGCGCCATACACTTCGGCTCGAACCGTGGAAAAGGGGCGGCCCTGCGTACCGGCTTCGATGCGGCATACGGGCAGGGATACAGCTGCGCGATAAGCATGGACGCTGACGGACAGCATCTTGCGAGCGACCTTCCTGCATTTTTCAAGGCCGCCGAAGAGAATCCCGGAGCTCTTATAGTAGGCGTGCGGGAAAACCTCGCCCATGAAAACAAATCCGCCGGCAGTACATTCGCCAACCGTTTCTCCAATTTCTGGTTCATGCTTCAGACATGGACCCGCGTCAGTGATACCCAGTGCGGGTTCCGGCTCTATCCGCTGCGGACGATCCGCGGAATCCGTTTCCTCACATCCCGCTACGAAGCCGAACTGGAACTGCTCGTGGCCTCGGTATGGAGGGGAGTGAAGCTGGTAGAGATACCTGTGACGGTGCTTTACCCCGAAGACCGCGTGTCCCACTTCCGTCCTTTCATCGACTTTGCCCGCATAAGTATCCTGAACACGGTGCTTTGCGTAGCGGCAGTAATTTACGGCCTTCCCCGCCGATTCCTCACGCTTGGATGGCGTCTGCTGTGCGGAAAATCAAAACGATAAGTTTCCGCCGATGACCCGTTTCTTCCTCCGTATATACGATTTCCTGAAACGCAGGCCGTGGCTTTCGCCCATGCTCGCTATATGCTGTGCGCTGGCCGCCCTCTGCCTTGCGAAAGGACTTCGTTACGGGGAAGACATTTCGGAATTCCTGCCCACCAGTCCCCAAACGCAGCGCTACAGCGAGGTTTACAACGCACTCTCGGAGAAAAACAACATCATCCTTCTCTTCCGGAGCGCCGACCCCTATGCCATAGAGGATGCGGTGGATGTCTTCGCGCAGGCCTGGGAGCGGCTGGATACGGCCAAGCTTGTGACGGATACCCAATTCTTTGCCGATGAATCCAAGGCTTTCGTCCTGATGGACTTCCTTCGCGGGAATGTTCCCTACTTCCTCATGGAAGAGGATTATGCAAGGGCGGATTCCATCCTCTCCAGCCCTGAAGCCCGCAGGCAGGCGCTTTCCCAGGCACACTCAGCCCTTCTTTTCCCTTCCGGGCAGATGACGGCGGAGTCCGTGAGCAGGGATCCGATGGGGCTTTTCAGCCCGGTGCTGATGCGTCTTCGCGATGCCGGGGCCGGCAACGGCTACAAGCTGAGCAACGGCATCATCTACACCCCCGACGGCATCGGCCTGGCATTTATGACATCGCCGTACGGCATGAGCGAAACCGGGCAGAATGCCAGGATTGCGGAGCTGATAGACAAAGCTGTAGCCGAGACAAACACGCAAGTGGCCGATGTCGAGGTGTCCGCCGTGGGCGGGCCGCTCATCGCCGTGGGCAATGCTTCGCAGATAAAAAAAGACAGCATCCTGGCGGTCAGCGTCGCTGCGATCCTCATTCTGATGCTTCTTTTCGTGTCCTACCGCAAGTTCTCGGACCTCCTTTGGGTGTTCGTGAGCGTCGCGTTCGGCTGGGTTTTCGCCCTCGGCACGATTGCGGCCGTGCATGACAGCATCTCCATAATCATCGTCGGCATAGCATCTATAATTATCGGCATAGCAGTCAATTACCCCCTGCATTTCATGGATATCCTCAAAGAGGGAAAACCGGTGCGGGAGGTGCTGAAAGAGATGGTGAATCCGCTGCTGATAGGCAATGTCACCACGGTTGCAGCCTTCCTCTGCCTGCTCTGGCTGGATGCCGCCGCCATGCGCGATTTCGGCCTTTTCGGCGGGCTGATGCTGATAGGGACCATCCTTTTCGTGCTGATTTTCCTGCCCCAGTTCGCGAAGGCCCATGAGCCTACGGCGATGCGGGTGAATTTCGGGGAAATCCTGCCGGAGCGCAGTGTGCGGAACCCCTGGCTGCTGCTGGCTGTAGTGATACTCACCGCTGTGTTCGCATGGTTCAGCCGTGGCATCAGTTTCGATGCCGACATGAACCATATCAATTACATGACCGCTGCGCAGAAGCGTGACATGGCAGCGCTGAGCACTGCTTTGGAAGGGCCGTCGGAGCGCACCCCAGAGTATTTTGCCGTCGCTCAAGGGCCTGACCTGGAATCCGCCCTTGAGGCGAACGACGCCCTGCTCGCCGCCCTTACCCAAACCGCTGCTCCTGCCGGGACGGGCGTTTTGTCTAAGACGCTGTCTGATAGTGTTTTACATAAATCAAATTGCGTCAAATGTAGCAATTTGATTTCTGTAAGTAACAGAAGTTCAGAAGGTTACCAAAAACGGTCGATAAGGGGGCCGGGCAGGCTGCTGCCGTCCAGGGCGGAGCAGGAAAGGCGTCTGGCCCGTTGGGCGCGCTTCAAGGCGGAACACCCGGAAATCCTTTCGGATCTCAGGAAGGAAGCCGCCGCCGAAGGCTTCGCCCCTGGGGCTTTTATCCCTTTTGAAGCGCTTCTGACCGAGGATTTCAAGGTTCAGCCCGCCGGCTTCTTCGCCCCCGTCATCAGCACCTTTGAAGGTACCCATATCCTTGGCTTGCCTGATGACCGCGGCTCGGAGCGGAGCGACAGGACTGCTTCTGCAGTCCCGGGGTATATTAGGGGCAGCGCCCCTAATGATGCGACCGTAGGGGCGCTTGCTGACCAAAAGGTCAGCATTGTTAACAAGGTACTGTCTTCCGAGCGCCCCGTCGCCCCTGCGGACCGGGACGACATCCTCATTTTCACCGGCAAAGACGTCTCTGGCGGCCTTGTCAGCCTGCTGTCGGACAGCTTCGACTACATCGGCACTGTGTGCTCGCTGGTCGTTTTCATCTTCCTGCTTCTCAGCTTCAGGCGCATCGAAACCGCGCTCCTCGCCTTCCTGCCGCTTGCGGTGAGCTGGATATGGATTCTCGGCAGCATGGATTTGCTGGGTGTCAGTTTCAATATCGTCAACATCATCCTCGCCACCTTTATCTTCGGGCAAGGCGACGACTACACCATCTTCATCACCGAAGGCCTCATGTACGAGTACGCCTATCGCCGCAAGAGGATGGCGAGCTATAAAAACAGCGTGCTGGTGAGCGCCCTGATCATGTTCATAGGTATCGGCGCGCTGATCGTTGCAAAGCATCCGGCCATGCGCTCGCTGGCGGTAGTGACGATCATCGGCATGCTGATGGTGGTGGCGATGGCTTATTATCTGCCGCCGCTGGTGTTCCGCTGGCTGACCTCCAAGGGGGGCCGCGACAGGGAATACCCTATCACCCTGGGGAGGATATTCCGTTCCCTCTTCGCCCTGCTCTTCATCGTGCTCTACATGTGGCTGTGGCTCTACCCGTACACCTTCTTCTATTTCCTTTTCGGGAAGAGCGAAGAGCGTAAGTTGCGCTATCACAAGACTTTCCAGCGCCTTGCGGCTTGGATCTGCAGGCATATTCCCGGAGTGTCCTTCTCCTGTTCCAATCCAGGAGGGGAAGATTTCGACAAACCGGGCGTCGTGATCTGCAATCATCAGAGCCATCTGGACCTCATCTGTCTCATGATGCTGTCGCCGAAGCTGGTTTTCGTCACCAATCACTGGGTATGGCATAATCCGATTTACGGTTACCTGCTTCGGAAACTGGAGTATTTCCCTGCTGAAAATGGGGTAGGGGAGCATATCGAGGCTTTCCGCGAGTATATCAAGCGCGGCTATTCCATAGTGATTTTCCCGGAAGGCACCAGGACTCCGGACGGCAAGATCGGAAGGTTCCATCAGGGGGCCTTCATGTTGGCGCGTGAACTCGGGGTGGATATTGTCCCGGTGTTTGTCCACGGTGCCTACGACGTTCTTCCGAAGCACGATTTTATGTTGCGCCGCGGGGCGATTTATTGCGAAGTCGGGCAGCGCGTGCCTGTCGGGTCCGGGGCTGAGGGAGTTCGCCCTTCGGGCTCACCTTCGGCGCAACAGGCAGTCAACGCCCCTGCCGGGCTTATCTCTTTAAATGTGGCTAAGGAGTTCAGACAGTATTATATAAGGAAATATGCGCGAATCCGCCGGGAGCAGGAAACACCGCAATATTGGTCCTGGTTCGTTCGTGCAAAATATATGTATAAAGGGGCCGATATAGAAGCGGAATGCCGCAGGGAACTCCGTGCCGCTATAGCCAACGGCAATCCGGCTCCGAATAACGGGAACATCCCGGGCACTGCAGCATCTGAGTTCGGCGCTCCGGAAGCGGGCACTGCTACGGTCCGCTTCGACAATTGCGGCATCGGGGTGCGCCCGCTCCTCTATGCGCTCTGCCATCCGGATGCCCATGTGCTGGCCTCGGATTCCGATCCCGACAACATCGCCCTTCTTGAAGGCATCCTTCGGTCCTTTAATTCGGGAGCCCCCTCTATTTCAGGCAATTGCCTATAGGATTGGAATATATGGAAAGGAAGATGTCCTTGAGCATGTCGGGATCTTCCACTTCGTATTCGCAAAGCTTGCCGAGCCGCTGCAGGAAGGCTTCTTTCTGGGCAGGGGTGTATCGGTCCGCAAAGCGGTTCTGCCCATAGCGCAGGTCGTGGGCGATGAAGTTGTTGGGATACAGCTTGTAGTGCTTGAAGATGCGGGAGTCCACAAGCGCTGCCACGCCTCCGGTGAATTCGATGCTGGTACAGCCCGAGAAGGGCTTCAGGTCCAGTTCGCTCAGCGGTTCGCATACGTGGATGCTTACCTGTCCCTTGTCCTGGGTGATGCCGGTGAGTATGCTGTTGAAGTCTTCTCCGGGCTTCTTCACATATTTCTCGAATCGGCTCTGATACAGTTCCAGGGCCTTCAGGAAATCGCAGGGCTCCCATTCGTAGGATATCGCCACAGGGGTTATTCCCAGTTCTGCAAGGGCGTCCACCTTGTCTTTGCCGCCGCTCATCCCGAACATCTTTATGATTCCGGGAGCTGTGGCGTCGTTGCCGTCCTTGGTGCGTCCGTTCCGCTGGGCTATCCATACGCTCTGCTTTTTCTCCAGGATGGTGTATCGGATATAGTCGCTAAGATGCTTGGAACTTTCGTAGAAAGCGCGGGGGGTGCCGTCGCCGCGTTCCACCTTGAACATCTTGTTGCTGCAGCCGATATCCACCACCAGTTGAGGATGCATGAGGTTGGCTCCGAAAGTTATTTCGGTGGTGTCGTGCCCGGCTTCCACAAGTGCGTTCTGCAGGAAACTGGCGTCCAGCATTATGTCGCGGTGGTTGGATACGAAAAGATAGTTTCGGCGGGTGTCCAGATTTTCAAGGCCCGTGACTTTTACCTCGGCGGTGCTGCGCGCCTCTATCTGCTTGTTCACGAACCACATAACCCCGTGCTGGAACTCGTACACGCTCTTGTAGCCGCGCACTTCCTCGCGGACTTCTTCCAGCGGCCGGTCGGGGAAAACATAGGCTGAGAGCAGGGCGAAAACCTCGCTGTCCGCTATGCGGGCCATTGCGGCGGGGATTTCAGCGTCCACGTAGGGGCGGATGTCGTCAAATTGGGATGCGTCCATGGCAGAGAATAGTTTCTTTCAGCGCAAATCTATGAATTTTGTCGGTTTGCGGGACTTCGCAGGGAAGTTTATCTTCGCAATTTCCTCCTTCGGGGCGATTTCTACCCCCGGAGCAACCCTGAGACGGCTGCGGAAACGGTCCTTAAGTTCCTTCACCACGTCGAAGTCGGTCTGGTGCTTGAGGCCTACCTTCACGAGCACGTCGTCGGTGCCGGCTTCGCTCTGGCGCACGTACACAACATAATTTTCTACGAATTCGGCATTGTCGAGCACGTCGTTTATTGCAGGCGGATAGAGGGTGGTGCCCTTGAGCTTGATCATATTGTTCTTCCGGCCCACGAGAGGGGTAAGCCTGTAGCTCCAGCGCCCGCATTTGCACTGCCCGGTGATCTTTGCGGCCATATCGCCGGTACGGAATCGGAGCAGCGGCATGCCTTCCACGCCGAGGCTGGTGATTACCACCTCCCCCACCTGCCCGTCGGGAACGGGCATATCGTCTTCGCCGATGATTTCCACGATGATAAGTTCGGGATGCACATGCCCGCCCAGGCCATATTCGCACTCCGAGAAGGTGGCGCCCATTTCGGTAGATGAATAGGTGGCGTAAAGTTCCACATCCCATTTCTCCTTGATCTTGCGGCCCAGCAGGTTCAGATTGAAGTCCTGGTCCCTCAGGCCTTCGCCGATGCCGATTATCTTCTTGATACTGGAATTCTTATAGTCGATTCCGTGCTCTTCTGCGTACTGGATGAGCCTCAGGATGAAACTCGGCACGCACATGATGGCGTCGGGCTTGATGCGGTTGATGGTGTCCCACTGCAGCTCCGGGATGCCGTTGCCCACGCGGATGATGCCTGCGCCCAGTTTGCGGATGCCGAGGAAGTAGGCAAGTCCCGCCATGAAGCGCTTGTCGATGGTGGTCATCAGCTGCAGCACGTTGCCAGGGCCGAGACCCGCGCAGGCGAAGGATTTCTGCTCGTTGTAGGCGAGACGGTCCAGGTCGGCGTCCGTGCAGCAGAAGGTGACGGGGTCCCCGAGGGTGCCGGACGTGGTGATATAGTCTATCACCTTGTCCTTCGGTACGCAGAGGAAATCCTCGTTGAACAGCTGCAGGTCCTTCTTTTCGGTGAACGGAATGTTCACCAGATCCTCGAGGTGCTGTATTTTCTCTATGTCGATGCCGCAGCGCTCGAACATCCTGCGGTAGTACGGTGAATTCTTCTTAAGATACTGAAGCGCCGTCTTGAGCTTTTCTTCCTGGAAAGCCTTGATAGCTTCCGGACTTTGAAATTCGATATCGTTCTTGTTGATCATTGCCGATTGTCTTAGCAATTACAAAAGTACGGAATTTTTTGTTGTTTTGGGTTCCGTGTGAAAAAGGCTGATTACTGGCCGCTGAGCATTTCAATGAAGCTGTCGATCCAGTGGACGGATTCGTGCGGATTCTTCTCCTGGGAGGCGCCGAAGCCATGTCCTCCGGCGGGATATTGCAGATATTTGTGGGGAACGCCGGCCGCCGAGAGGGCCTCATCCATGCGGACGGAATTGCGGTAATCCACCACCGGGTCGTCCACGCAGTTCACCAAAAGCACCGGCGGCATGTTCGAGGGGACGTGCTTCTCGAGCGACAGTGAATCCCGCATGGCGGCGTTCCGTCTGTGGGCTCCGAGGAAGGCGTTCCTGGAGCGCTTGTGCATTATGGCATCCTCGGTGAAGGTGACCACCGGATATACGGCGGCGATGCAGGAAATCTCCGGCGCTTCGGCCCCGGTGCCTGCGGCCATCTCCTTTGCGAAAGCTTCCCCGGCCAAAAGCACCAGGTGCCCTCCGGCGCTGAACCCCGCAAGCGCGATTTTCCTGTACCCCTCGGCCTGCAGGGATGCAACCGCCGCCCGTACATCCTCCAGAGCCTCGGGATAATGATGGCTGCGTACCGGCGTGAGCGGCCCGAAAAGAAAGTATCTCGTGCCCGCATGGCGATACTCAAGCACATAGGCATCGAATCCGGCGTCATTCAGTTTGGAAGCCACCTCGCTTCCTTCCCATTTGCGGCTCAGCCAATAATAACTCCCTCCCGGGCAGATTATTACGGCAGTTTCGCTGTGATAATCCCCGCCTCCGTGCGTAGCTATGTGCGGAATCAGCTTCTGCGCCCCGGCGGCGTGGCTGGCCAGTAAGGCGGTCAGCACCGCCATCAATACTCTCCTTATCATAATGCAAAGATAGCCGTTTTTGCTAAATAGTTAGCCGATAGCATATTACACAAAGTCGATGCGCCTTTTTGGAGCATCGACTTTACATAACACGCAGACAACCAGTCGATTAACTTTTACACATTGCGAAGGAGGACCTTCCCTTCGGAGGCATCGACCTCGATAGTGCTGTCCTTGTGGATTTTACCTTCCAGTATCTGGCGTGCGAGAAGGTTCACGAGCTCGCGCTGGATGAGCCGTTTCACCGGACGGGCGCCGAAGACGGGGTCGTAGCCGTTCTCCACCATATCGTCTTCGAAGGCGCGGGTGTAACGAAGCGACACATTCTCTTCCTCAAGTTTCTTGCGGAGGATATCCATCTGGATATGAACGATTTCCCTTATGTTGTCGCGGGTCAGCGCATCGAACTTTATGATCTCGTCTATCCTGTTGAGGAATTCGGGTCTCATGCGAAGCCGCAGTTCCTCTTCCTTGAGGTTGGAAGTCATGATGAGGATGGTGTTCTTGAAGTCCACCGTACGGCCCTTGTTGTCGGTGAGGCGGCCGTCGTCCAGCACCTGCAACAATATGTTGAAGACGTCCGGATGCGCCTTCTCGATTTCGTCCAGCAGCACCACCGAGTAGGGTTTGCGCCTTACGGCCTCGGTCAGCTGGCCGCCCTCGTCGTAACCCACATATCCCGGAGGCGCACCGACCAGACGGCTCACGGTGTGGCTCTCCTGGTACTCGCTCATATCGATACGAGTCATCATAGTCTCGTCGTTGAACAAGAACTCCGCCAGGGCCTTGGCAAGCTCTGTCTTGCCCACGCCCGTTGTGCCCAGGAAGAGGAAGGAACCGATGGGCCTGTGCTCGTTGCTGAGCCCCGCACGGCTGCGGCGAACCGCATCAGACACCGCCCGGATGGCCTTATCCTGACCAACGACCCTCTTGTGGAGTTCGTCCTCCATCCGCAGGAGCTTTTCCTTTTCACTCTCCATCATGCGGTTCACCGGGATGCCCGTCCACCTGGCCACCACTTCGGCAATGTCCTCCGGAGTAACGGCTTCAGTGATAATAGGATCCTTGATCGCCGCCTGCTTGGCCTCGAGTTCCTTGATGCGTTCGCGGGCCTTCGCGATTTTTCCGTAGCGCAGTTCAGCCACACGTCCGTAATTGCCCTGGCGCTCGGCGATCTTAGCTTCGTTCTCATCGTTTTCTATCTGCTGGCGTGCGGCCTGCAACTCTGCCAGAAGGCCCTTCTCCTCATCCCAACGCTTGGTAAGCTCTGCCTTGCGGGCCTTGAGTTCCTTAAGTTCGGACTCGATCTTTTCCGCCTTAAGCGAGGTGCTTTCGCGCTTCACCGCTTCCTTCTCTATCTCCAACTGACGGATCTGGGAATTGAGGATGTCGATAGGCTCCGGCACCGAATTCATCTCCAGACGCAGCTTGCTTGCAGCCTCGTCCACCAGGTCGATAGCCTTGTCCGGCAGGAACCGGTTGTTGATGTAGCGGTGGCTGAGGTTCACCGCGGCGATGAGGGCGTCATCCTCGATGCGCACCTTGTGGTGGTTCTCGTACTTCTCCTTAAGTCCACGCAATATGGCGATGCTCTCTGCGGGCGAAGGTTCGTCCACCATAACCTTCTGGAAACGGCGTTCCAGTGCCTTGTCCTGCTCGAAATACTTCTGGTACTCGTCCAGGGTGGTGGATCCGATGGTGCGCAGCTCGCCACGGGCCAGCGCCGGCTTCAGTATGTTGCTGGCGTCCATTGCGCCCGAAGACCTGCCTGCACCCACCAGGGTGTGGATTTCATCAATGAAAAGGATAATCTGTCCTTCGCTTTCCACCACTTCCTTCACCACGCCTTTCAGCCTTTCCTCGAACTCTCCCTGATACTTAGCTCCCGCGATGAGGGCGCCCATGTCCAGGGCGAAGACCTTGCGGTCCTTGAGGTTTTCCGGTACCTGCCCGTTTACTATCTTGCTGGCGATGCCTTCGGAAATAGCGGTCTTGCCCACACCCGGCTCGCCTACCAGGATAGGATTGTTCTTGGTACGGCGCGACAGTATCTGGAGAACACGGCGGATTTCGTCGTCCCGCCCGATTACGGGATCCAGTTTGCCTTTCGCGGCGGCCTCGTTGAGGTCGATTGCAAACTTGCTCAGAAATTCATATTTGTTATCCATAAAAGCCTCCTTTGTTTTCCAAAGAAGGCCTCAAAAGATATTCCACTGACAAAATGTCAGTTATGCTTTATTCCGCTGCGGGATTTTCCGTCTGGATGGGAGCGCTGGGGAATTCCTCCAGAGGCTGCGCGGTCTCGGTGTTCTCGATGAGATTGTCGATATTGCCCTCCGTGCGGCCGGTCTTCACGGTGAAGGACGCTGCGATGGAAGCCACGAGGATGAATGCCACGAGGCCCCAGGTGATCTTTTCGAGGAGGTCGGCAGTCTGGCGTACGCCGAAAGCCTGGTTGCCTGCCACGAAATTGCTGGCAAGTCCGCCGCCCTTTCCGTTCTGCAGGAGCACTACGCCTATGAGAAGAAGGCTGGCGATGACGATGAGAACTACAAGAATTACAAATAATGTGTTCATATACTATTTCTTTAATTTTTCGATAAGGGCTGCAAAGTAAGCACTTTTTTCCGGGAATCGCAAACTTAGCTGAGAATAAATTTGTTTTGCCTGTTCATAATAACCCTGTTCGGCGTATATCTGGGCAAGCGCTTCGGTGCAGAAGCCGGTGAACTCTTCCTGCTTCACCGCCTCCGGTTCGCTGCCTTCATGCAGCCGTGCGAATCCTGCGAACATATTGTCGTCTTCCCTGCGCACCGAGGCGTACTCGTCCTGGGAGAAATAATCGCCGCCGACCACGACCACCCGGCGCGGCTTGCGCTCGTCGCCCGTACCTTCATCTATATACGCGCGCAAGAGTTCCTTTATCTCCGAATCCGCATATTCCGCCTTATGCCCCTTGTGGGCCAGTTCGGCGATTATCCGCCTGGAAGCCACGTAGAGCGCCGCGTCGGCATAGCGGGAGTCGCTCCATGCGCCCTCTCCCAGCTCGCTCATGCGCCTGCAGAGTTCCGCCCTCGCCGCCCCGAACCAGGGATAGAGGGAAATGACGCCGTTGAGCTCATCCAGATTGAGCTTATGTATGTCGATGTATCCGTTTACCATTGGGCTACGGTTGCGTTGAAGATGTCTTCTACAAGTTTGTCTATGATTTCCGCCACGAGAGTGCTCTCCACGGCGTCCAGCGACTGGGCCGAGTCGTAATCGGCATACTGCGAGAAACTCTTCTTCTCAAACCCGTCCTCGGGGTATTTGCGGTTTTTGAAATCCACCGATATCGTCACGGTGAGACGGTTCTGGGCCGCCATGTCGTTGGCCGTGATCGCGGATGCACGCACGTCGTATCCGGTTACCTGCCCGGTGATTTCCAGGTCGCCGTCCATGTCCACCTGCTCCAGTCGGGTCATGCGCCGGAACTGGGTGCGGATCTTCTCCGAAAGCTCGTTGGCCAGCATCGGGTTCACCCTCAGGGCCTTGTATTCAAAAGTGTTGATGGTGATTGACTTCACGTCAGGCTGGATGGAAGTCCCGCTGAAAGAATAGATCCCGCATCCGGCGGTCAGCAGGGCAGCTGCGGCGATGATAAGGAATTTTCTCATGCGTCCCTCCTTTTTGCCATACGGCGATAGATGGTCCTTTCGGATATGCCCAGTTCGGCCGCGGCTTCCTTGATGTTGCCACCGTGCTTCTCCAGCGCCAGGTCGATGAGCTCGTCGTTGGATTTGCGGATGTTCAGCACCGGCTCGGCTTTCGCCGGCCTGATATCGTCCTGTTCCTGCTCTTCGGGCTCATCCTGCTCTTCCACCGGCCTTGCGGGGGCGGGGAGGGGAGAACTGCCGTCGAGGCGCGCCTTGATGGCGTCTATTTCCTGCTTGAGGTCCAGGATGGCCTTCACCAGCATCTGCTTGTCCTCGTCGCCGAGTCCGCCGGAGTGTTTATCGCCGGCCACCGCCGGAAGGAGGCTGTCCTTTTCGTCGGGGATGAATTCCCGGATGTCGGCCGCGTCAAGTTCCACATGGTCCCTTTCCACCGTAGCCGGTGCCGATTTCAGGGTGGTCACCGTCTCGGCGATGTTTTTCAGCTCTCGGATGTTGCCCGGCCAGCGGTAGGAACGGATGAGGCGTATGGCTTCGTGGCTGAGATTGACCTTGCAGATATTGTTTTCTTCTCCGAATTCTTTCGAGAAATATCTGAATAGCAGGTAGATATCGTCTTTGCGCTCACGCAGGGCCGGCATCTGTATCTGGGCGGCGTTGAGCCGGTAGTAGAGATCCTCCCGGAACTCGCCGCGGAGAACAGCCGAATACAGGTTCCTGTTGGTGGCGGCTATGAAACGCACGTTGGTTTTCTGAACCTTGGAAGAGCCCACCTTCATGAACTCGCCGCTCTGCAGCACACGCAGGAGCATTGCCTGGGTTTCACGGGGGAGCTCGCCTATTTCGTCCAGGAACAGGGTCCCGCCGTCGGCCTCCTCAAAATAACCCTTGCGTTCGGCCACCGCTCCCGTGAAGGAGCCTTTTTCATGTCCGAACAATTCCGCATTTATGGTTCCGGCCGGGATGGCCCCGCAGTTCACCGCGAGATATTTGCCGTTTTTACGCCTGCTGTTGTCGTGGATTATCCTTGGGATGATGTCTTTTCCGACGCCACTCTCGCCGCTTATCAACACCGACAGATTCGTAGGGGCGAGCATGAGGGCTGTCTCCACCGCGTGGTCCAGGGCCGGGTCCATGCCGACTATACGATATCTGTTTTTTATTTCTTGCAGTCTTTGCGTGTTCATAATTTGTGCAAAGTTAAGAAAAATAGTTTATCTTTGCATTTCAGACCGATTCCATCGGCAGACAGAAACTAATTTCAGTATTGGATATGAAAGCTTACAAATTTTTGGCAATCGCAGCTGTGGCAGCTGCCATTGTGGCTTGCGGCAAGAACTCCGCAAAACAGATGGCCGAGGCGGCAAGCAAGGTGAGCGCAACCAGCTCTCCCGCAGTGCTTACCCTCGTTGGGGACACAATTCCCATCACCATCACCGTAAATTATCCCAAGGACTACTTCCGTCCTGACGCCATCGTGAACGTCACCCCCGTGGTGGTTTATTCCGGCGGCGAGCAGGCTGCAAAGACCTTCACCTATCAGGGCTCAGAGGTCAAGGACAACTACCCCGTGGTTTCCACTGACGGCGGCAGCGTTTCCGAGCATGTAGTGTTCAACTTCACCGAGGGCATGGAAACTTCTTATCTCGAACTCCGCAGCAACGTGGTTTACAAGGGCAAGACCGTCGATCTCCCCGCAATCAAGGTTTGCGAGGGCGTGGTCATGACCGGCAAATTCGCAAAGGGCAACGGTTACTACGAGTACAGGGCTGACGGCTACCAGGCTACCATCGAAGGCAGCAAGGAAGGCCAGATCAAGTACGACATCAACTCCGCTACCGTGAAGGGCAAGGAGCTCAAGGGTTCCTCCATCGCCAACTACCAGGCCGCCCTCAAAGAGGCTGTCGCCAACGAGCGCACCACCATCAAGGGCATCGAGATCATTTCCTACGCTTCTCCTGATGGAGGCGAGGAGCTCAATGCAAAACTCTCCGACAAGCGCAGCGAGTCCGCAGAGAAGGCATGGGGCAAGATCACCAAGGGCATCGACGGCCTCGAGGCTCCTTCCACCAAGAGCGTAGGACAGGACTGGGAAGGCTTCCAGGAAGCTGTCCAGAAGTCCGACATCCAGGACAAGGACCTCATCGTCCGCGTACTCTCCATGTACAGCGATCCTGAAGTCCGCGAGAAGGAAATCAAGAACATGAGCGCAGTTTACAACGAACTCCGCAAGGAAGTTCTCCCTGAACTCCGCCGCACACGTTTCGTTGCCACCACCGAGTTCCGCAACTACAGCGACGAGGAGCTTGCAGCTCTCTCCGGAGCAGATGTTGCTACCCTTGACGAAACCGCTCTTCTCCGCCTCGGCGCCATCAGCGAAGATCCCGCCAAGAAGGAAAGCTACTACAAGGCCGCTGCCGACCGCTTCAACTCCGAAGCAGGCAAGTACAACCTCGCTCTCGCAGCGTTCGACGCAAATGAGAACGCCCAGGCATCCACCTATCTCGGACAGGTTGCCGACCAGAAGGCAAGCGATGTCCTCAATGCACAGGCAGTCGCCGCCATCCGCAAGGGTGACTATGCAGCCGCCAAGAACCTCCTCGACAAGTGCGACCAGGGCAACGAGGCTGTGAAGCGCAACTACGGCGTCCTCGCTCTCGTGAACGGCGACTTTGAGACCGCAGCCGACAAGCTCAACGGAGCAGGCGGCATGGACGAGGCAGTCGCAGCCATCCTCGCTGGCAAGTACAGCCAGGCTACCAGCGCCCTTGACGGAGACGAAAGCGCAAATGCAGATTACCTGCGCGCCATCATCGCCGCCCGTCAGCAGAAGGTTCTCGACGCTGCCAAGCTCCTTGCTTCCGCATGCAAGAAGGATCCTTCTCTCAAGGAGAAAGCCCTCAAGGATGTTGAATTCGTGAATGTCGCAAAATAAGCTCAGACCTTTGTAAATTCAATTTTTATCCTTATATTTGCACCCCCTTTTTCAGGGGGTGTAATTTTTTTATAAACAAACAGTTTTATGCCTACAATTCAACAATTGGTTCGCAAAGGTCGCGAGGCTCTGGTCGTAAAGAGCAAGTCCCGCGCTTTGGATGCGTGTCCTCAGAAGCGTGGCGTATGCCTCAGGGTTTACACAACAACCCCTAAGAAACCTAACTCAGCAATGCGTAAGGTTGCCCGTGTACGTCTCAGCAACGCCAAAGAGGTTAACGCCTACATCCCGGGCGAAGGCCACAACCTTCAGGAACACAGCATCGTGCTGGTTCGCGGAGGCCGTGTAAAGGACCTTCCCGGTGTACGCTACCACATCCTCAGGGGCGCCTTGGATACCGCCGGCGTAGAAGGAAGGACCCAGTCCCGTTCCCTCTATGGTGCAAAGAGGCCCAAGAAGTAACCCGCGGATGTTTATTAATTTTTAATTTTTCCAAACAATGAGAAAAGCAAAGCCTAAGAAGAGGATTCTACTTCCTGATCCTAAGTTCCACGACATCGAGGTAACGAGGTTCGTGAACAATCTTATGTTGCAGGGGAAGAAGAGTATCGCGTATTCTATTTTCTACGATGCAATCGACATCGTAGGCGAGAAGGTGAAAGATTCTGACAAGGCTCCACTCGATATTTGGAAGCAGGCTCTCGAGAACGTGACCCCTCAGATCGAGGTTAAGAGTCGCCGTATCGGTGGTGCCAACTTCCAGGTGCCTACGGAGTTGCGCCCTGAAAGGAAAGTTTCCCTTTCCATGAAGAACATGATACAGTTCGCCCGCAAGCGTTCCGGCCACTCCATGGCAGAAAAGCTCGCTGCAGAAATCGTAGCGGCGTTCAACAACGAAGGTGGTGCATTCAAGCGCAAAGAGGATATGCACCGTATGGCAGAAGCCAACAAGGCATTCGCCCACTTCCGTTTCTAAAAAGTAGTAGTTAGTTAGTGTAGATGGCCAAAAGGGATCTAAATTTCACACGCAACATCGGCATCATGGCCCACATCGATGCCGGCAAAACCACCACTTCGGAGCGAATCCTGTTCTATACGGGAAAAACTCACAAGATTGGTGAGGTGCATGACGGAGCTGCCACCATGGACTGGATGGTTCAGGAGCAGGAACGTGGTATTACCATTACCTCCGCCGCCACCACCGCATTCTGGCATTATGCCGGCAAGGTTTATCAGATCAATCTGATCGACACTCCGGGCCACGTGGACTTCACGGTAGAGGTGGAGCGTTCGCTCCGCGTACTGGACGGCACCGTGGCTACCTTCGATGCGGTAGGCAAAGTGCAGCCCCAGTCCGAGACAGTGTGGCGTCAGGCCGACAAGTACGGCGTGCCGAAGATTGCGTATGTCAACAAAATGGACCGCGTAGGTGCCGATTTCCTCGGCTGCGTGGAAGATATCAAGGCTAAACTCGGAGCCACCGCGGTTCCCATCAGCCTTCCTATCGGAAGCGAAGAGGATTTCCAGGGCATCGTGGACCTTATCAGCCGTAAGGCTCTTTACTACAATTCCGGGGAAGAACTCGTGAACTGGGAGGAAAGGGAAGTGCCTGCCGATATGGTGGATGAGGTTGAAACCTGGCGAGACAAGCTCGTCGAGGTTGCGGCCGAATGTGACGACGCCCTCATGGAGAAGTATTTCGAGGATCCCGCATCCCTTACCGACGAGGAAATCATCGCGGCGCTTCGCAAAGGCACTATCGCAATGAAGATAGTCCCCGCAACCTGCGGTTCTTCCTATAAGAATAAGGGTGTGCAGTTCCTGCTCGACGCCATAGTGCGTTATCTCCCTTCTCCTATGGACATTCCTGCAATCTCCGCCACCAACATGCATAATAATAAAGAGGTGGAGCTTCACTCCGAAGCCTCCGGCCCCTTCTGCGCGCTGGTGTTCAAGATTGCGACAGACCCTTATGTTGGCCGTCTCGCTTATCTGCGGGCATATTCGGGACATCTCGATGCCGGTTCCTACGTGCTCAATTCGCGTACCGGCAAGAAAGAGCGTGTCGCAAGGCTCTACCAGATGCACTCCAACCACCAGAATCCCATCGATTTCGTGGAAGCGGGAGACATCTGCGCCGCCGTGGGTTTCAAGGACCTGCGCACAGGCGACACCATCTGCGACGAGTCCCACAACTATGCTCTCGAATCCATGGAGTTCCCCGATCCCGTAATCAGTATCGCAATAGAACCTAAGACCCAGCAGGACCTCGACAAACTCGGGGTAGCGCTCGGCAAACTCGCGGAGGAGGATCCTACCTTCACCGTAAAGAGCGATGCCGAAACCGGTCAGACGGTTATCAGCGGTATGGGTGAGCTTCACCTTGACATCATCGTGGACCGTCTGCGTCGCGAGTTCGGGGTGGAGATCAACCAGGGTGCTCCCATGGTCAACTACAAAGAAGCCATCACGGCTCCGGTCCAGCACCGCGAGGTGTTCAAGAAACAGACCGGCGGCCGCGGAAAGTTCGCCGACATCATCGTCGAAATCGGCCCTGCCGATGAGGGAGTCACCGGACTCCAGTTCGTCAGCGAGGTCAAGGGCGGAAACGTTCCCAAAGAGTATATACCTTCCGTGGAGAAGGGCTTTCAGGCAGCAATGGCCAACGGCGTTCTCGCCGGTTACGAGGTCCAGTCCCTCAAGGTTCGCCTGCTCGACGGTTCCTACCACCCTGTGGATTCCGACCAGTTATCTTTCGAACTTGCAGCCCGTCTGGCATTCCGCCACGCCTGCCCCAAGTGCAGCCCTGTGCTGCTTGAGCCCATCATGAGTCTCGAGGTGGTGACGCCCGAGGATTACATGGGTGAAATCGTGGGCGACCTCAACCGTCGCCGCGGACAGGTGGTCGGCATGGATTCATCCGCCAACGGCGCAAGGATTATCAAGGCATTCGTGCCGTTGGCCGAGCAGTTCGGATATGTGACAGTGCTCCGCACCCTCTCTTCCGGACGCGCCACCAGCACCATGACCTTCGACCATTATGCGGAAGTTCCCGCATCCATGGCCAAGGACATCATAGAAAAAGCAGGCTACAGAATGCCTACTGATGACGAATAAATAATTAAATTTGCAATATGAGCCAGAAAATCAGAATTAAACTCAAATCTTTCGATCATATGCTCGTGGACAAGTCCGCAGCTAAGATCGTGGACACTGTGAAGGCTACCGGCGCAAAGGTGAATGGTCCCATTCCCCTTCCTACCGGCAAGAAAATCTTCACGGTGAACCGCTCGACCTTCGTCAACAAGAAGGCCCGCGAGCAGTTCGAGCTCGATTCCTACCGCCGTCTGCTCGACATCGAGGACAGCAACGCGAAGACCGTTGACGCCCTCATGAAGCTCGAGCTTCCCGCCGGTGTGGACGTCGAGATCAAAGTCTGAGAAGATTTATTATCTTTGCAGTCCCGGGTGGCCTGAAAGCCCGGGTCCGGTCCCTTAGCTCAGTTGGTTAGAGCATCTGACTCATAATCAGAGGGTCGCAGGATCATGCCCTGCAGGGACCACAAAAGGAGAGCCGCCATTTGACGGCTCTCCTTTTGCGGTCCCCCGGAGGCCTCCTATTATTGAGGGGCGTTCCCCTCAAACTCCCCTGGTCGCTGTGCTCCTTTTGCGGTCCCCCGGAGGCCTCCTCTCGGGGACACCCCGAACCCCGCGGATTTCACCCGAAGGCGCAGAAGCGCCTGGCTCTTTTTGGGTCCCCCGGATGCCTCCTCTCGGGGAGTGTGCAAGGTGTCCCGAAAACAAGGACACCTGACACAAAAAAGGCCGATTTCGTGCAAGGTGTCCCGAAGATAAGGACACCTTGCACCTGGCAAGAATTAGCCCGCTTTTGGCAATGATGTCCGCTTTGCCGGGGGCGATGACGGAAAGAACGTCCTTGTATAATAATAAGAATTACAATCCCAGTACGGGGCGGATGGGGAATCCGAAGCGGCGCTCGGCGGTGGATATGTTTACGGTGGGGTCGAACCCCTGGATGTACGTTCCGCTCAAGGTGGTGATGGACTTGCTGTCGGAACCGAAGGTGCCTGCGGCCCAATAGGTCGTCGCGCTGCCAACATTCCCCCTGTTCGAATCCATATAGACACCTGCTGCCGGGAGGAAGATTGAATTGTTGTTCGCGAGGCAGGTGACACGGAAGCCGCCGTTTTCCCAGTCCCAGCGATATTGATTTTTGTCCAGCAGAGTCCTCCATTCATCTGCGGTCGGGGTACGCCAGCTGCCGCCCCAGTTGACGTGGGCGGCATCGTCTTCGGGATACAGGTTGATTACTTCGAAACCACCGCTTGTCGAATACTGTGCTAAATATCTGGTCACGGTGAAACCGTCGTAATAGCGGTAGGAGCTCCATGTGTATGACTGCTTCGGGCGCACCTCGCCCCAGGCGAAGTAATCTCCCGGATGATCCGGGAACTCTGCTCCGATATTGGTCGTTGCCATCTTGATCCCATTGCCCATATCCACGAACTCGTGACCCATATGGGGAGAGGATATCGGCTGAGTCTCTTCTGTGGTGACGGCGCGCACCGAAAGTCCCCAGTACCTTTCGTAGCGGTTGAAGTCACTCGTGATGGGCGGCAGGAACGTTCTTTCCGGTGCGTCGTTGTTGATCGAGGCGATCGAGCCGTACAAAGCATCTTTGGGATTGAGCGAAGATGTCCAGTAGAAGCCCTTGAATCCCTCTCCTTCGTTAGTGTTCCAGATCGAAGTGGCAGAACGGTAACCGGCTGCCGGGAAGAAAATGCTCTGGCCGTTCACCGTGCTGGTAACTTTTATGCCGTGCACACCGTTCTGCGCGATCCATTCGTGATTGCACCACCAGGCGAGGGCCTCGAACTCTTTCGCAGTCGGTATCCTCCAGCCTTCGCCCAACACTGCCTGTGCGGCGTCATCGTCCGCCTCCAGCACTGTCTTTCCGTCCGGTGAACCGGTACCGCCCCAGCGGTCTTGCTGGTCGGTGCGGCAATACTTTCCGACCGTCATATCTGATGAACCCAAGTACTTGTAACTTGCCGGGTTATATCCGCTCTTTCCCTCTTTTCAATAATACTGCAAAGGATTGTCGGAGCGATGTCCGTCCTGATAGTAGTAATCGGTCTCGCCCCAGGCGTAATAATCGCCGCCTGAATGGTATCCAGGGCGCTCTCTGGCAGGATGGCTACCGGAATGGCGTCGAAGAAATCATAGTCCTCCGCTTTGAGTTCCCTGTCCGTAATGACAAAGAGCGAACAGCCCTGTTTGTCATCCACCAGATCATAAACATCCTGCAATGACTGATCTCCAAGGGGGACGCAGATGGGATAAGTATCAGGGAGCAAGGGCATCCCGCTGATGTTTTCCGTATACATGAAGTAGTCGGTCTCAACATAACCCGCAATGATGGCTGCGTGCTTGAGCGTGAGCGTCTTGACCGGGTAAGAAGCATCTCCGATGTGAAGGTCGGACAGGACCATTGTGGCCGTCATCAGCAGGGATATAAACTTTCTCATACGCGGGATAATGAAATAAAACACTGCAAGTTAACGAATCCCCGCGTATTTTACAAGATTATGTTACTGATGATTAACTAGAACAGGTAAGCGATGCCGAGACGGAAGTTAGGGCCGTCCTTGGTGGTGATTTCCTTGACGCTGGAGTAGCGGTCCCACATACCGAAATCCACTGCGCCCCTCAGGCGGAGGTGTGCGGGTTTGATCAGGACGTCGGCACCGATTGTGAGATATGAGTACAGGCGCTGGTACTTGCTGTCCTTATCGTAATTGTTCATCGTCTCCTCCTGTTTGCTGACAGGATTCGTCCATTTGGTCTTGGAACTCAGTCCGTAGGAAAAACCGGGGCCGAAGAAAGGCCTTAGGGCAAGGGTCTCGGAAGCATTGAAAGTGATGTCGAGGGCCAGTGCGTAGCCGAGATAATTCTCCCTGACGGTCGCGTCGCCGTCCCCTTCGTCCGGAGACAGGAACCAGTGGTCGAAGAAAAGGTCCATTGTGTAGCCGAGACCGCCGAGACCGAGGTCGCTGGACAATCCTGCATTGAAATAGAAACCTACACCGGAGTCAGTGGAAGTCGTTTTTTGTCCGGCTATCGAGGTGGAACTCTTCTGTTTTGCCATTATCATACCGCCACCGGCGCTGAGGCCGAAGCCCTGTCCTTCCTGTGCGAAAGCCACCATGCCCGAAACAAGGGCGATTGAGAGAATGAGTATTTTTTTCATATGCGCATATGTTTTTGGCAAAGATATTTCTTCCCGGCAACTGTCTCGTGGTGGAATCCACCATAACGCGCTGATTTGCAGAAATTATTTCACGAGGAAATGATATCTTTGCACAGATATGCGCCGCCTGACTGCCATATTCATCCTGCTTGTTTGCATTGTGCCGCCCGTCCTGTCGATGACGGATGCTGCTCCGCGATTCGTGAACTACGGCGCAGCCGACGGTCTGCCCTCGAACACCGTTTATGCTATCGTTCAGGATGACGCTGGTGCCCTCTGGATAGGTACCAGGAACGGACTGGCCGTTTTCGACGGTTCGCGATTCCGGAGTTGGAAGGAGTACGGAAGGGTGAATGCCCTCGCCGTGGACCGGCAGGGGTGGCTTTGGGTCGGCAGCGATCAGGGGCTGGCGGCAATTGACCGCGAGAGCCTTGGCGGGAACGCTGCCGACCTTGCCGGAAGCGATCCGGCAGTTAGCGGCGGCGAAAGGGTGGATTTCGGCGGGCCGCTGCGGGCGCTGTACGCCGATGCGGAAGGCTTCGTATGGGCTACCGTGGGAGACACCCTTCTGCTGAAACTGTCTTACAAAGATGGCATCAGGGAGGCCGCCCGCTGCTTCTACGACAAGCGCGATTCGGAAGGGGATTATCCTTATTATCAGATATATGAAGCCTCTGACGGCAAGCTCTGGCTGGCAGGGCGCCTTGTCCGGAACGAGTTCATCAAGGACAGAAACTCTCCGCAAATCATTATCCCGCTTTGGGAAGATGTGTTCTGCAACGGAAGTTATGCCGAAAGCGGAGGAACGCTCTACGCCTTCGAAGACCACAGATCCCTTCTGTTTGATTGCGGGGGAGTGAAGCCCGTTTCCCTCGGCCGTCTGCCCATCGCTCACGCCAGGCTGCTCACCGACCGACAGGGAAGGATGTGGGCGGCCGGGTCCTATGGTCTGGGACTCGTGGACACCGGCAAGCCGCAGGCAAGCAGGGTTTTCCGCCACGACGCGGATGATCCGTCCAGCCTGTCCTCCGGAGAACTCTACTGCATCTTCGAGGACCGTCAGGGCAATATCTGGGTGGGTGGCGACAATGGCCTCTCCGTGCTCTGCCCGGCCTTCCTGCAGTTGCAGACGCTTTCGCGCGCCAATGTCACTGCCATAATGCAGGACCACAAAGGCAAAATTTGGACTGGAACTGCCGAGCAGAGGGCCTCGAGCCTGTATGAAGACCGTTCCGGCACCGTTTACAAGGGTCTTTGGAACAATACGGGATGGGAGGTCTGGAAGGATGGCAGGATGCACAAGGAACGCCTTTCCGGGCTGATTCCGGAAGAGCAAAAGGAAGCCCGGTATCTGGACGGGGCCAACTGGATTTCGGATTTCCTGGAAGACAGCCGGGGCCGCTTCTGGGTGGTGTCCTGGGAGGGTGTAGGCCTGAATGAGTGGGACCGCAAGGCCCGCCGCAGCCTGCATCCCCGCTGGCTCAGCCCCTTCAGATATCCTTATCCGCAGCTGGATTCCAATATCTATCTAAGTTCAAGGCTCGGCAGCCGCATTATAGAGGACAGGGAAGGCAATCTGGTATATGCCACCACCCAGGCGGGGCTGAATGTAATCGACCGCGAAAGCGGCCTTGTAACCAAATATTTCAAGGGCAATTCCTCCATCCCGGACGATTATGTAACGGACCTCTGCCTTACCCCGGACGGCAGCATCTGGGCATCTACCCGAAGCGGCCTGTGGCGATGCCCATACGGGGCAGGGCCGGAAGATGCACGCGACTCCGTTTACCTGGAAGGAATGCTTGTGCAGTCGGTTGAAGCCGATGACAGGGGTCGCCTCTGGGCCGGAACCGAAGACGGGCTGTATTTCGTGGATACGGACGGCAGCACAGGCCGCGTGCCCAAAGAACTCGGACTGCCCTCCGACATATTCGGCGAACATGTTTCCTGCCGCCTCGCCGGCGGGCGCCTTGCCTTCGGAGGCTCTGCAGGAGCCGCATCTTTCCATCCGGACAGCCTGCTTTCCATAAAGACGGAGGGGAACCTTCCCCTGGCAAGGCTGATCCGGCACCGCTATCGCCTGAACGGCGGGCTGTGGACGGATGGCCGCTTCTCCGGATTTCCGGAAAACATCGCCCCGGGGCGATATACACTCGAGCAGCAGAGTACCGATGTATTCGGGCGATGGGAATATGGTCAGACAGCGGAAAAGACGATAAGGATCCCTATGCCGATATGGCTGCGCTGGCCCTTCCTGCTGTTGTATCTCCTGATCCTGGCGTCCTTTGCCTGGATCCTTCTGCGCCTGAGGGAACGCCGGCTGCTGGAAAAGGAAGTGGAGATGCGAAACCGTCTGTTCTCGATCATCTCGCACGACCTCCGCAACCCTGTTTACGGGAACCGGATGCTTTCCAGCCAACTGCTGGAGTGCGTGGACACCCTGCCGCGCGAGCAGTTGAAAGAGGGGCTGGAGCAGTTGGCGCAGTCTGCCGAAAATACATCCACCCTGCTGGAAAACCTCCTCCTGTGGTCCCTGAACCAAAAGGGGATGCTGGAACCGGTGATGCGGGAAGAGAATCTGGCGACCCTTGCCGCGGAAGCCATCGCCCCCATCCGGAATGGTGGAATAATAGTCGTGGACATACCCTCCGGACTCAGCGTGCGCACGGACCGCAATATGCTTCTCACCTGTCTCAGGAACCTGCTGGACAATGCGGTGAAAGCAAGCCCCGAAGGCGGGAAAGTGCTGCTGGGCGCCCGTGGAAAGCAAATTACGATATCCGATGAAGGGCCGGGCCTGCAAGAGGGCAACCCGCACTGGGGCCACGGTCTCGGCCTCGTGGTGACGCGTGAACTGCTGGACAAACTGGGCGCCACCATGCAGATGAGCCAGCGGCCGGAAGGAGGGCTTGAAATATCGGTCAATCTCTGATAAAAAGTGCTAATTCGCACTGACAAAAATAGAATTATGGGAAAACACGGTTTCAAGGAATGGTTCGCGGTCACGCGTTATTGGTCTTTCTCGGTATCCACCATGCCGCTGATCGTTGCGTTTGCATATCTTTTTGCCAAGGGGCTGGTGCCCTGCGGGGTGCTTCCGTGGGGGATTCTCTGCCTTTCGCTGCTTGGAGTGGTGCTGCTGCACGCCGCAGGAAACGTGCTCAGCGACTGGTTCGACTACCGCAGCGGAGTTGACAACAAAGACGCTTACGCGGTGCCGAATCTCGTATTCGGTCATTTCCAGCCCAAGGAGTATCTGGTGTTCAGCATCATCCTCTTCGTGCTCGGAATCATCGACGGCCTCGCCCTGGTTGCAATCTGCGGAAAGGGAGTGCTGATTGTGGGTGTCATCGCAGTCGCGCTTACCGCGCTGTACTCCTTCTTTAAATATCACGCCCTCTGGGATGCGCTTGTTTTTGTTATTATCCCTATTTGATTCCGTACTTTTTAAGGATTTTCAGGATGGGTTTCTCGATGGAGGCCTCCCAAAGGGAGTAACCGTTGTCGTTGGGATGCACGCCGTCCGCGGTGGAAGACTCGCCGTTGTGCAGTGCGGCATCGGGCTTTATATAATACACGTCCTTATATTTCTTGCAGGCAATCTTCATCAGGCTGTCTGAAAGCTCCCTTCTACCGCCGAACTCCTTCTGCGCAGCAGTATTGAAATTCTCCCTCTCCCAGTAGATCGTGCGCTGGATTATTATCGGCTTGCCGGGATGGGCCTTTACCATACGGTCTATGAAAGGCAGCAGGCGCTGGCGGATCATGGGGATGTTGGGGTTGGAGAAGGGGTCGAATACATAGGCGTCGGCCTCGATATCTTCCATTACATCAGCAAAATACGGCTGCATCTTGCAATTGCCGCTGAATCCCATCGGGATCACCTGCAGGCCGGTGCGGCGCATAAACTGCATCGGGTAGCTCATTCCGGCGCGGGTGGTGCTTATGCCATGCGTGAAGCTGCTGCCATGGAAGACGACCTTATGCCTGAAAGGGGATTCAAGGCTCTCCAGGCTGCACCCTTCCGGCACGCAGACCTGGCAGGATTTGAGTTCTGAATACAGGGGAAGATACAGCAGGCATTCCTTTTCGCCGGGAGCCATGTCCTTGACCAGAGTCCTGACCTGGGCGGGGTCCTTGTGGTCGCGGTCGAAGGTGCCGCATCCGGCCCAGAGCCACTTGCCGTCCTTCTTGATATAAAGGTCGAAGCCACGGTAGGAGCAGTAGGCGTCGCGGCGGGCCCAGATGAATTCAACGCTGACGCCGATCTCCTTCGCATCGGTCTTGAAAAGCACGGTGAGTCCGGCGGGCACGCGGCACTGCTCGTTCTCCCTGACGGTGAATCCCTTGTAAACGCAGGTGTCTATGCGATGATATGGATTGGGGGTTTCGAATGCCTTTCCACAGAGGTTGAGCGATGCCGCCTCGACCTTCTTCCAGCTCTTGGTCTGGGCCGCTGCACCGAGGCTCAGCGCGATCGCGGCGATAAGGATGATATACTTTCTCATATAATCTTATTATATTCGTCACAAATCTACGAAAAACTAATTAAACCATAGCCGAAAACAGTCGTCAAATGAGAGTATTATGAAGCGCTTTATCATTCCTTTTTTGCTCCTGCTATGCCAGACGGCATTTGCGGGTGGGATAGACAAGTGCATCGCCGACCGGCTTGCAAAGGAGGGGATAACTCCCTCCGCGCCGACGGACCCTGCCCTGCTTGTCCGACGCTACTACCTGGTTGTGACCGACCGTATCCCGACGGAGGCACAGACCAGGTCTTTTCTTAAGAATCCGGACCGGGCAGCCCTGGTGGACAGTCTTCTTGCAAGCGACGGCTTTTCGCAGCATCTGGTGCTGAAGTGGGGAGACCTGCTTCGCATCAAGTCCGAATTTCCCAGTTGCATGTGGCCGAATGCGGTGCAGGCTTTCAACAAATGGCTGCTGGAAGAGTTCCGTGCGAACACTCCTTACGACCGTTTTGTGCGTGAACTGCTTTCTGGTACGGGCAGCAATTTCAGGGTGCCGCAGACGAATTTCTACCGTGCAGGGTCCGACAGGAGCACACGCAAGTTCGCCTCCGACGCAGCTCTTCTGTTCCTCGGCCTGAGGCAGGCGCCGGCGGAGTGGGAGCCTTTTTTCAGCCAGATAAAGTTCAAGAGCACCAAGGAGTGGAAGGAGGAAATCCTCTGCATGGATGCGGACGTGCTGCCTCCGGCGGGGGCTATAAGGCTTGGTGACAAGTCTGTTACCCTCAGGGAGGGCACCGACTTCCGCGGACCGTTCGTGAACTGGCTTTGCTCGAAGGAGAACCGCGATTTCGCCCGCGCTTTCGCCAACCGCTTCTGGTTCTGGCTGATGGGCCGCGGCATCATCGACCCGGTGGACGACCTCGGGGGAGGTGCGCAGGCCTCGAACCCTGAACTGCTGGTTTATCTTACGGACAGTTTCATCGCCTCCGGCTTCGACGTCCGCGCCCTGGCGCGCGAGATCCTGCTTTCGGACGCTTTCGCCCGCAGCACAGTCTATTCCCAGCCCTGCGGGGACGGACTCTTTTCCCATTATATCCAGAGCCGTCTCACGGCAGAGCAGATCTGCGATGCCATCTGCGACATCACCGGGGTGCCGGACTGTTATTCCAGCCGTGCTCCGGAACCATTCACCAACTTCCCTGCGGGTACCCGGGCCGTTGAGGTCTGCGACGGAACCATAACTACGCCGCAACTCGACATTTTCGGTCGTCCTTCCCGCGACGTTCCTTTGGAAAGCGGGCGGGACAACTCAGTGAATTCCAAGCAGATACTCTATCTGCTCAACTCTACCGATATACAGTCCAAACTTCGCAAGAGCCCCTGGCTGGATGCTGCCGGCTGGCACGGCGACGCCAGGGCAATGGCCCGCGACATCTACCTGCGGGTGCTCTCCCGCCCCGCCACATCTGCCGAGCAGGATGCCGTTGCTGCCTGGACTGCTTCCGCAGCCACGAAGGGAATCGGCTTCCGCACTGCCGCCGAATCCCTTGTCTGGGCACTTTTGAACACCGATGAATTCCTCTTCCTGAACTGATATGAAACGTTTTGTTGCATTATTGGCATTGACGCTGCTCGCAGTAGCGGCTCAGGCACAGAAGGCCAAGGCCGTGGTCTATATCTATCTGGACGGAGGATCTTCCCAGACCGACACCTTCGACCCCAAACCCGAAGCTGGTTACAGTTATACCGGCAAATACAAAACGCCCATCGAGACCTGCATACCCGGTGTTTTCATTGGGGAAAGGCTGGTGAAACTTGCGGCGATAGCGGACCGTTACGCCATTCTCCGCGGAATGTGCGACGGCACTAACGCCCACGAGACCGGCCACTACCGCATGCTCACCGGCGATATGACCGGCAAGGATATAGTCTATCCTTCTTACGGGGCCATGATCGCGTACAAGAAGCGCGCGGAATACGACAACCCGCTGTTCCCCTACATCTGCGTGACCGAGGCTTCCACCCGGTTCAACGAGGCCGGTTTCCTGAATTCGATGTACAAGCCCTACGACACCGGCGGCAAGCCGGATGCCAAGTGGTTCGACGTCAGCGGCATAGTGGACCACAATATGTCCGATGAACTGATGGATGCGAGACGCAGTCTGCTAAAGGAACTCTCGTCCCTCGGCAAGCAGGTGCAGCAGGGCGAGGAGGTCCGAAAGGCGGCGGCATACCGCGAGCAGGGTTTCGAACTGATGCTGGGCGATGCCCGGAAGTGCTTTGACCTTGCGTCCGAACCGGATTCCATCCGCCAGGCCTACGGGATGAACAACTTCGGCCAGTCCTGCCTTGTCGCACGCAAACTCGTCGAGCAGGGAGTGCTGGTGACGATGGTCCGTTTCCGCGGCTGGGATACCCACAAGGAACATTTCAAACGTATGGACCAGCGTCTGGACGAACTGGATGCCGGCGTTTCTTCCCTGATTCTCGACCTCGAGTCCCGCGGGCTTCTGGAAAGCACCATCATCGTGGTGGGCGGTGAGTTCGGCCGCACTCCGCTCATCGGCTTCGGACCGCCATGGAACGGCGGACGCGGACACTACGGGGCTGCATTTTCCTACATCGTCGCCGGAGGCGGCTTCCAGGGAGGCCGTGTCGTGGGCGCCACCGATGCCAAAGGGGAGCAGGTCATCGACCGCAAGGTCTATCCCGCCGACCTCTGGGCAAGCGTCTATACCCTTATGGGCATCGACCCTCTGGGCACCGTCGAGCACCCTGTACTTGGCCCTATCCCCATGTTGCCGTCCTACGGAAAGGAAGGCCAGAGCAATGGAATGCTGACAGAAATCATGAATCTGAATTAGTATGGAAAGGAAGATATTTATAGCGGCACTGGCGCTTGCATGCTGCCTTTCCGCAAATGCCCAGAAGGGCAATATAGGTTATGTCTATCCTGCCGGCGCGCAGCGTGGTACCACTGTGGAAGTGACAGTCGGCGGACAGAATCTCTCCAAGGCGAAGGGGATAATAGTGAGCGGAGAAGGGGTGAGCGGCGAGATGATCCCCTCAGAAGCCAAGGCGAAGAAAAGAGGCAGGAAGAACAAGGATATCGGTGAAGAGGACAATCTGCAACTGGCGGACCAGGTACGATTCCGCCTCAGCGTGAGCAAGGATGCGGAGCTGGGCTTTCGCGATCTGAGGCTGCTGATGCCGGACGGTACCACCAACAGGCTGTATTTCGAGATTGGCGAGCTGCCGGATGTGTTCGAGGACGGAGCCGCGGAACTTTCCGCAGTTTCGGGCAGCCTTCCGGTTACTTTCAACGGCCAGGTCCTGCGCAGCGACAAAGACCGTTTCCGTTTCCGTGCACCAAAGGGGGCGGACCTGGTGCTCCAGGTGAAAGGAAGGGTGTTCGTGCCGTATATGGCGGATGCCGTTCCTGGATGGTTCCAGCCGATAATCCGGCTTTACGGGCCGGACGGTGCCGAGGTGGCTTTCAGCGACGACTACCGTTGGAACGTGGATCCTGTGCTGTTTTTCAAGGTGCCGGCCACGGGCGATTACGAAGTCGAGATCAACGATGCGCTCTACCGCGGAAGGGAGGATTTCGTCTACAGGATCGATGTGGGTGAACTGCCCTTCATCACTTCCGTTTCGCCTCTCGGCGGAGCGGTCGGCGCAAAGAACAAGATAAGCCTGAAGGGATACAATCTCAAGTCTTCGAGTCTGGTGCTTAAAACTCGCTCCGAGGGCCGTGTGCCGGTCAGTATGGAGAGCAAGGACGGACTGCATTCGAATACGATGTGGTTCTATTCCGATCCGTCTGCTCAGTTCAAGCCCGGCAAGGGAACTTCGGACGGGAACAGCCGTGAAGGCGCCTGGGCCCTGCCTTCGGGTGAAACCTGCGAAAGGGTTTTCAGCGCTCCGCTGGAACAGCACTGGTATTCAGTTGAGGTGACCGATTCCAAACCGATGCATTTCAGTGTCCTTGCACGGCGTCTCGGCGCTCCGACGGATGTCCGTTTGACTCTGTATGATTGGAATTTGGGCATTGTGAAGGATGTGGATGACTTCGAGGATTCGGACGAATACCTTGCAACGCATTTTGCCGATCCGGAACTGACGGTCCGCTTAAATCCGGGCCGCTACTATTTGCGTCTGGTCGAGTCCCAGGCCCATGCAGGCGATGAATACGCATACCGCCTTCGCTGGGCGGCCGCGGAGCCCGATTTCTCGCTGCGCATCGAGCCGGCCACCATCTCCATCCCTGCGGGAGGCACCGCCGTGTTCTCCGTCATAATGACTCCGAAGCAGAGTTTCCACGGTGAAGTGGATATCGCAGTGGATGGCCTTCCCGCCGGTTTTAAACTGTCGGGCAACAAGATTGATAAGAATCGCAGGAAGACGCTTGTCTCCGTCACCGCCCCGACTGGCGCCGAGCCCGTTACCCTCCTGCCGCGCGTCACCGGCACTTCCACTGCCGGCAATGGCAGGGGCGCCGGTGCATCCGTCACCCGCGAGGCCGTGCCGGTGGAATCGATGATGCAGGCGTTCTACTACACCCACCTCATGCCGATGAGCGAGTTCCGCGTTGAGGTCGGTGCAAAGCAACCCTTCCGCGTGCAGGTCGTGCCGGATTGGAACGGTGTCCTGCGGCTCCGCCGCGGCGGCAAGGTCCCGGTGAAAGTTCGCCTGGACCGCGACCCCGGATTCAACTCACAGGTCACCCTGATGGTGAAGTCCTCCGAACACTACGTGAAGGCTGAGGCCGTGGTGGTGCCCGAAGGCGAGACCGATGCGGTTCTGGAATTGAGCGTTCCGGATAAGGTGAAGAACAAACAGGCCGTATTTCCCCGTCTGTCCGTGTACGGAGTGGTGAAAGGCTCCTCCGCCAAAATCGCAGGCAAGGGCCGCAACGCCTACGTCGCCTCCATTACCGCCTACGCCCCGGTCTTCACCGCTGTCGTTTCGCCCACCAAATAGAACTTTTTCTCCTTCCACGAACCTGGATTGTTTTGATTGGGGAGACGTGCCAGATAATGGCACGTCTCCCTAATTTTGGGCCCTTTTTGGGGGAGACACTCCACAGATTGGCACGTCTCCCCAATTCTTAATGCGCCACTGGTCGGTCAAATCTACGAACGCCACCGGTCGGTTCAACCGTCGGAGGCCGGTGGCCGGTCCCGCCACGGAAGCGGCCACCGGCAGGCCCTGCCGTGAAATCCACAACATGGCCCAGCCGTCGGAAGCGCTACTGGTAGGTCCAGCCGGGCACGCCTTCGAGGGAGGTGGTGCGGATTTCGCTCTCGTCGGTTTTCCAAAAGAGGAGGATGTTCCCGAAGTAGATGATGGTGCCGATGCCGGCGCTGAAAAGCAGGAGTGCTCTCTCGTGGGTGCCAAGTTCAAATAACCATTAATTGGTATTGTATTATTCTTGCTTAATTCTTACCTTTGGCAGGTTGAATAAGTGTATTTAAAATTTTTGCTCTATGACAAAGATTAGATTTATTGCTGCACTTGCCGCAGCGGCGGCACTGCTGGCCTCCTGCTCAAAGGACAAGGATCCCAAGGATGTGAAGATCGTAGGTGACATCGCCCTTACCGGAGAATTCACCTGCTACATGCACGGTAACGGGTGGATGGAGGCCGATACCCTCGGTGTTTTCGTAAAGTCCGAGAAAGGCTTCCCCCAGAAGAATCTGCAGTATAAACCCTCCGAGGTAGTGCAGATGGTCGAGTCTCCTTATGCGCCCGGATACTTCATGCCCGGAGATCCTGTAGGCAATGTAAGCCTTACCCCGCTTGGTGCAGCGGCCGGCTTCAAGGAAGGAGAACATGAGATTTACGCTTATCTGCCTTATGCTCCCGGGAACAACGATTGCACCGCGATTCCTCTGCCCGATCTCTCCGAGCAGTATTATGTCCCCGGCCAGTTCTCCGTAGATCCTGCGAACGTTTTTGCCTATGCCGAGATAGATTCCTTCAGCGAATACAGCGCAGCTGCCAAGGACTTCGGTAATTTCAAGTCCGCCTTTGTGCAGATGACGGTTCCTTCTCCGGAGTTCCCGGACGAAGTTGCGGGGAAAAAACTTACCGAGGTTTCGATTTCCGCAGCCAAGGATATAGCTGTCAAGAAAGCTACCATCGACATTACTTCCGGTGAAATCAAGGGAGAACTTGTCAAGAGTGTAGCGTATCTGTTCCCTGACGGCGGTCTGGAACTCACAAAGGGATTCTTCGGAGTAAGTGCCGAGACTCTCTATCTGCTTCTTTCCATTGATGAGGAAGACGCCCTCGACACCGAATTCACATTCAAGTACATAGTGGATGGGAAGGAATACAGCTGCAGCGGCAAACCCATCGGTAAGGACAATATGATGTACACCGAAGGGAACCTCAATATGTACGGCAGCCTTTCATTTGCTCAGTAGTAGTCATTAAGTATCAATAAAATAGTATAATGGCGACGGTCCGGGCAAGGGCCGCCGCCTTTGCACACAAAAGATGTCCATAGTTACAGTAAATCACCTTTCGCACAGATATGCCCTGCAATGGGCTGTAAGGGATGTTTCCTTCAGCATTGAAGAATGCGGAGTCACGGGGCTTCTCGGTTCCAACGGGGCCGGGAAATCCACCATCATGAATGTCATCTGCGGGTCGCTTTCGCCGACGGCCGGCAAGGTGACGATAGGGGGGCATGACATCGCTGCCGATCCGGTGGCGGCAAAAGCCTGCATCGGTTTTCTGCCCCAGAGACCTCCCCTTTATGGCGATCTTACTGTAAGCGAATACCTTGTGTTCGCTGCAAGGCTGCGGGACATGAAGGAAAAAGAGATCCCGCAGGCACTGGAGTCGGTGCTCCGGCGCTGCGGCCTCACGGATTATGCCAAGCGTCTTATCCGCAACCTGTCCGGAGGTTACCAGCAGCGTGTGGGAATCGCCCAGGCAATAATTCACAACCCTGCGCTCGTTGTGATGGATGAGCCCACCAACGGCCTGGATCCCAATCAGATAATGGAAGTGCGCAAACTCATTACCGATATTTCCAGGGACCGGGCCGTACTCATTTCCACGCATATCCTTTCGGAAGTGCAGGCTCTCTGCAGCCGAATAATGATGATAGAGCACGGCTCGCTGGTGTTCAACGGCACCATGGACGAATTCGATTCTTCGGTGCGTCCGGACAGCTTCGTCATCTCCCTTGAGAGGGCTCCCCTTGAAGAGGAAATGATGAAAGTGCCCGGAGTGGTGGGAGTGGAAGCCCTTTCGGAATACGGCGACCGCTTCCGCGTGATCTATGACGGAGACAGGGAAACGCTTACGAGGATGGCCGCCGCTGCTGTGGAAGGCGGATGGGGACTCTATGGAATAGGGGTTGAAAAAACTTCAATGAACGATATTTTCGCCCATCTTGCGTCAACGGGGAAGAGGTAATGAAAAAGATACTGACAATAGCAAGGACGGAAACCCGCATCCTGTTCACCACGCCGGTGGCCTGGGTGATGCTGATTTTCTTTGCAGTGTACTGCTCCATAGTGTTCACGGACACTCTCGGCGCATATGCGGCGGCGCAGGAAAATGCGGCGGGTGCCGGACATCTCAGTTTCATAACGGAAGGACTTTTCTCCTCCACCAGTTCGGGGCTTCTCAACAAGGTGAAGGGCTACCTTTTCTTCTTCATCCCTCTGGTGAGCATGGGCATGTTCCCGAAAGATGCCGCCGGCGGAGCGTCCGCCCTGCTTGGATCTTCTCCCGTGAAACCTGTGGAGATAGTGCTCGGCAAGTATCTTGCGCTCGTGGTTTACTGCCTTTCGCTCATGGCGGTGCTCTGCGTTTACGCCGTTACAGGATGCCTTCTCATAGACAATCCCGGCGTTCCTCTGGTGCTCGGTGGTCTGCTGGGCCTTTTCCTGCTGTGCTGTACCTATGCCGCGGTGGGACTTTTCATGTCGTCCCTGACCTCCTATCAGGTCGTGTCCGCCCTCAGCACTTTCGCCGTGCTGTCGGCGTTGAACTACATCGGTTCGGTGGGGCAGGATATCGTGTGGGTGCGCAGAATCACCTGGCAACTGTGCATGAGCGGGCGCGTCAACGAATTTGTGACAGGCCTGATCTGCAGCGAGGATGTGATTTATTTCCTGGCGGTTACGGCGTTCTTCCTGTACGTTACGGTACTTCGTGCAGGGCGCAGGACCACCAGCGGAAAATTCTGGAAGACCTGCTCGGCAATCGCCCTGCTATCCGCCGTGGTAACCCTTTCTTCCGTGCCCAGGTTGATGTTCTTCAAGGATACTACCGCTACCGGGAAACGGTCCATCACCGTTCCGAGCCAGGAAATCATGCGTAGGGTGAAGGGCCCTGCGGTGATGACTTCCTATGTCAACCTTCTGGACGATGCCAACCTGTACCTCGGACTTCCGGGGCGTTTCAACGACGACAGGGCCTACCTTAAGAATTATCTGCGCTTCAAGCCTGATATCAGGCTGAAATATGTGTACTATCGGGCAGATGCCGGCAGCCCTACCCTTGAAAGGCGCTTCCCCGGCAAGCCGCTGGAGGAAAAGGCCGTGCTGCTGGCGGACGCCTATGATGTGGATGTCCGCAAGTTCCCGCCGGTGGAGACTCTCCCCGAGGCTGAATCGCTGAAAGGGGAAGGCTATCGGCTTGTAAGGAAGATTACCCTTGCAGACGGCTCCTCTACATGGCTGCGCATGTTCGACGACATGCAGAAACTGCCTGAAGAAAAAGAGATTTCGGCCGCCTTCAAGCGGCTTGTAGATTCGCCCGTGCGCGTCGGGTTCTGCACCGGGCACGAGGAGAGGAGCATCGCTTCCATGTCCGACAGGTCCTATGGGATTTTCGCCACATGGCCCTGGTTCCGCCACTCGCTCGTGAACAACGGTTTCGACCCCGTCAGCATCAATCTTGGCACCCCCGTGCCCGCCGATGTGTCGATAGTGGTGGTTGCGGATCCCGCATCGCCTTTCAGTGCCGGGGAACTTCAGCACCTGCGTGATTACCTCGACAGGGGCGGAAACCTGCTGCTGTGCGCCGATGCCGCCCACCGTGGCGTCGCGGAGCCCGTTGCTGGGCTTGTTGGCGCAAGCCTGGGTTCGGATGTCCTTGCAAACGGCAGTTCGGACGGCTCTTCCCAGGATCAGATACATGCATCCTTCACGGATGAATCCCTCGCGCTCGTACCGTCCTTGAGGGAATATGCCCATGAAGGTTTCACGGTTTCGATGCCCGGCAGCGTCGAGGTGAGCGCGGCAGGGGACGCTTTCACAGCGACTCCGCTTCTGATGAGCGGAAGCGATGTTTTCCCCGTTGCCGGCAATCCAGATTTCGAAGCCGGGACCCTGAAGCCTGCTGCCGGTGTGCAGCCGGGGGCCAGATGCACCGGGATGTGCCTGCAGCGTAAGATAGAAGGGAAGATGCAGACAGCCATAGTCCTTGGGGATTCCGACCTTTTCTCCAACAAGGAACTGCAGACGGAGCATTATGGAAGGCAGGCGGCCAATTTCGGTTTCCTGTACGAAGCCTTCCGGCTTCTCAGCGACGGCGAATACCCTGTCGAGACGCCGCGACCCGATTCTACGGACAACTATCTTGCGATTTCCCCGCAGGGAGTGCTCGTGCTGAAGTGGCTTCTCATCGGCCTGCTGCCTCTGTTGCTGCTGCTCGCAATGCTCGGTATTAGTTTTATCAGAAAAACCAGGTAGCCATGAGGAAGATAAGGACGATAATGAACAATGAACTCAAGCTGCTGTTCTGCTCTCCGATAGCATGGCTGCTCCTGGTGATTCTCTTCGTGCAGACCGGAATTTCGTATTCCGGGGCTCTGCTCGCCATAATCCGCAGCAAGATACTTGCTTACGGCATGGAAAACATGTCGGCGGTACTGTTCAGCAACGAGTGGACAGGGGTGCTGGTGTCCCTGCAGTCCTACATGTATCTCTATGTGCCGCTGCTTACCATGGGACTTGTGAGCAGGGACCGTCAGAGCGGCACCTCTAAACTCCTTGAGTCATCCCCCGTCACCCCCTGGCAGACGGTCTGCGGAAAATTCTGCGCCATGGCCGTTTTCGGCCTTGCATTCCTCTCGGAAGCCATCATTTATGCCGCGATATCCTGGCCGCTTGTGGAGAATTTCGACATCCTGGCCGTCTGTACCGGCATACTCGGCATATATCTGCTCTATCTGGCATATTCGGCCATCGGCCTGTATATGTCTTCCCTGACCTCCTATCCGATAGTTGCCGCCGTGGGTACCCTGGCTGCGCTTTTCGCGATGAACCTGATTCCCCGTTTCGGACAGGACATCCCCGTAATGCGGGATATCGCCTACTGGATAGGCATCTCCGGCAGGGCTGACAGTTTCATCGCCGGCATGATATGCAGCGAGGACCTGGCCTATTATATCGGGGTCACCATGTTTTTCCTTGCCCTGTGCGTGTTCCGCCTGGATTCTTTCCGCACCCGCCCGACGCTTGGAAAATCCCTGCTGCGCCATGGATGTGCCGCGCTCCTTCTCTTCATCCTCGCCTTTGCGAGTTCGCGGCCCGCGTTCAAGCTGTACGCCGACGCCACTCAGGTTAAGTCCAACACCCTTACAGTCCAGAGTCAGGAAGTGGTTTCGCGCCTGGACGGCCCGCTGGAGATTACCACTTACGTGAACATACTCGGCAAAGACGCGTACTACGGTTACCCGAAGAATTATCTCAATGATGTTTCGCGTTTCAGCCGCTATACCAGGTTCAAGCCGGATATAGATTTCAAATATGTCTATTATTACCACGATACCCCTGACGGTAGGATAGCCTCGCGCCCGAGGTATCGCGGAATGACCACTCCGGAAATCGCCCGAGCCGTCATGAAGACCGAGCGTCTGAAGGAGAAAATATTCATAGACAGCACTGCGCTCGCATCCCTGGATGCCTCCCTTGACCTTGCCTCGGAGGGCTATAACTTCTTCAGGGTGCTGCGCTACGGCGGCAGGGAAGCCCGTCTGCGGATGTATGACGACATGGACAAGCACCCTGCGGAAACGGAGATTACCGCCGCCATGAAAATTCTGGCGCAGGGCCCCGTCAAGGTGGGAATACTCAGCGGGCATGGAGAACGCGCGATGGACGCCACCGGCGAGAAAGGCCTTTACACCATGGCTGCGGACAAGACTTTCCGCTATTCACTCATCAATCAGGGATTCGAGGTGTCGGCCACGGGCTGCGACAGCCTCGACCGCTTTGACATCCTTGTGATTGCGGATCCGAGAGAACACTTCGGAGAGGCAGGTATCGAAGCGCTGCGGCGCTTCATCGACCGGGGAGGAAATCTTCTGATAGCCGCTAAAAAATACAGCAGGCAGGTTCTGGAGCCGCTTAGCTCGCTGCTGGGCATAGAGTTCTCGGCGGAACCGCTGCCGGGAAGCTATCCGGAGCTGGACCCCGCCCTTTGCGTGGCGGAGTTTACGCATTCAGCCTGCTCGCTTTCTCCGATGATACACAGCTACAGGAGAGAGGGGTACGTGGTGTGCGGCCCCGCTTCGCTTGCGGTGGACTGCTCCGGAGCGGCCTCGAAGGGCTTCGCCGTGACGGAAATCCTTCGGGATCCGAAGGCCTGTGTCGCCTGCGCGCTCGAGAGGGACTCATCCGCCGCCAGGCAGAGGATTGTGGTGCTGGGCGACGCTGACTTCATAACCAACGGAGAGATGATGACTACTCACACCGGCGTGAATGCGGCGAATTACGGGCTTGTGATGGAAACGATGCGCTATCTTTCAGGCGGGGAGTACCCTGTTTACATGTACAGGCAGCCCCCGATCGACAACCATATGAGGCTGCTGGACCGTTCCTGGAAGAAGCCGGTGAAGTATATTTTCAGGTGGATACTGCCTCTGCTGCTTTTACTTGCGGGAGCAATATTCTTGATTAGGAGGAGAAGCCGATGAAAGAGCACAGATTCATAAGCGATACCCAGACACTGGAAGACCTTTCTCTCGTGCGGCGCTTCCGCAAAGACGGAGTGCTGCCGGTGTTTGACAGGACGGTCACCCGCAAGGGATCCGCCCGGCTGGAGGAGATGTTCCGTACCCCGCTTTCGGACGCAGCCCTGATCAACCGCCGCCGTGCCGCTTTCGATTATTTCCGCAAAGCCGGGACCGCCTTCCCGTTCGATGCCGGGCAAATCCAGGAGGCGTCTGGCTTCATAGGGCCTTCGGCCATCGGCCTGGTGCCTGCCATACTTGAAAATATCGGCCTGAAAATCAAGGGAATAATATACGGAGGCGACATTGCCGACAGCCTGGACAGGGCACGCCGTGCAGTGTATGCGCTTGCTGCGCAGATGCTTGAATACCTTAAGGGCCTGCCTTCGGAGGGATGCCCTTTCGCGGATCTTCGGGAGTCGCTCATCAGGGATCTTTCGGACCTGAAACCTGCCGGGAACAGCAGCCTTGGGGACGATATCCTGCTGCGCCACAAAAAAGGCGACGCCCTTGCCGGGATGCTTTCGCTGATTTACGACATCGACCTTTATACCGCGGTTGCAGCGGTGGCGGAGGAGCGCGGATTCTGCAGCGCCGAAGCTGTACCGGAAGGGGATATCCTTGATATAAAGGGAGTTTACCATCCGGCGCTCGAACATCCGGTGGGAAACGACCTTCGGATGGATGCGGACTCCAACATGCTCTTCCTTACCGGAGTGAACATGGCGGGCAAGTCCACGTTCATGAAGTCCGTTTCCATTGCCCTTTACCTCGCCCATGCGGGATTCCCGGTGCCGGCGGAGGCCATGCGCTTCACGCCGATGGACGGACTCTTCACTTCGATCAATGTTTCGGACAGCATCGCCTTGTCCCTCAGTCATTTCTATGCTGAAGTGCGGAGGGTGAAGGCCGTGGCGCAGAAAGTTGCCGGCGGGGGACGTTATTTCGTGGTCTTCGATGAATTGTTCAAAGGGACCAATGTGAAGGACGCCTATGACGCTACGCTTGAGGTTACGGCAGCATTCGCCCGCTTCAAGGCTTGCAGGTTCATCATATCCACCCACATAACCGAGGTGGGGAAAGCCCTGCAGGAACAGTGTCCGGGAGTGATTTTCCGCAGGCTCTGCTCTTCTTCTTCCGGCCCCGGAGCCGTGCCGGTGTACACTTACAAGCTGGAAGACGGCATTTCCACGGAAAGGCATGGCATGGACATCATCCGGGCCGAACATATTCTTGAAATCCTGGGAGGGGATATTGACAGATGAGTTTTATAATTGACAGACAGACACTTACCGACCTCGGTATAATGTCCGTGACCCACGGAAGGGCTGTGGTGTCCCTCTTCGGCCCTGCAAGGACCGCTGCCGGCGATGCCAAGCTCCGCGACATGATCTGCTCCCCGCTGGACGACTGTGCCAGGATTGATTCAAGGGCGTCGATGATAGAATATTTCGCACAGCACGGGACGGAATTCCCTTTCGAAGGAGAATGGTTCGACACCGCGCTTGCCTATATTTCGGACGAAGACTCGCGTCAGCGCAGCTCCCTCACCACGGGCTCCGGCCTGCGCGGATGGCTTGCCCGTCTCATGAATGCGGACACAGGATACGCCGCGGTGCTTTCCGGTGCAAGGTCGATGGCCCGCATCGCCAGGGCTTCACGCACTTTCCTGGACTCTGTTTCTTCCGATGTCACCGGCCTTAAGGCTGCTCTGCCCGACATGCGGAAAGCCTCGGAAGAACTCTGCGCATTGTTCCCGGAAGGCGAAAAATGGAGTTTTTCCAAGCTGGTAGCGATAGATGCGGCCCTTCACGGTCCGCTGGGACAGAGGGCGCTTTCGCTACTGGACTTCCTTGGCACCACGGATGCCTGCATAAGCGTGGCCCAGGCTTCGCGCAAACTTGGCTTCCATCGGGCCGAAGTCCTGGACGATGGCTCAAATACTCTGGAAATCAAGGGATTGAGACATCCTCTCCTTGAGAAAGGCGTGCCCAATGACATAAGTCTCGGAGGACAAAGGGGCAACGTCCTTTTCCTCACAGGGGCGAACATGGCGGGAAAATCCACGCTCATGAAGGCGTTGGGCATAGCGGTTTATCTGGCGCATACGGGCTTCCCCGTACCGGCCGAGTCCATGAAGATATCGCTCAGGGACGGAATCTGCACTGCCATCAACCTGCCGGACGATATAAGCCGGGGCTACAGTCACTTCTATTCCGAGGTGAGGAGGCTCAAGCGAGTGGCCATGCTGGTTGGTTCCGGGCGCAGGATGCTTGTCATCTTCGACGAACTTTTCCGCGGCACAAATGTCAAGGACGCCTATGACGGCACCCTCGAGGTGGTGAAGCGTTTCGCCCGGATACCTGGTTCCATCTTCCTGGTATCCACGCACATAGTCGAGGTGGCCGAGGCTCTGGGCAAGAGTTCGGACAATATCTCCTACCGTTATCTCCCTACCGTCATGCATGGAAGCGTGCCGGAATATACCTACAGGCTGGAAGAAGGTGTCACTTCCGACCGTCACGGGCGTCTGATAATACGCAATGAAGGACTTTTGGACATCCTTGAATCGAAATGAATAGAATCCTAAAAATAATCCTGCCACTGCTGCTTCTGCTTCCTGCGGCGACTCTTTCCGCCCAGGGGAAGGGAGGAGCCGTGGTGGCCGGAACAGTAACGGACAAGTTGCACGGGGACCCGCTGCCCGGGGTGCTCATCATGTTCGAATCCCATACCTGGGGAGTCATGACCGACGCCGAGGGACATTACAGCATACGCCGTCCCGAAGAAGGCGGGGAACTCATATTCTCCCTGTTGGGTTTCGAGACCAAAAGGGTGAAGATCACTACCCAGTCCGCGCTTGACGTCACGCTTGTGGAAGCGCAGGAGACTCTCGACGAAGTTGTTGTCACCGGGTATTCGCCAATTCGCAAGGAGGGTTTCTCCGGCAATGCCACCCGAGTCACAAAGGACGAACTGGTGGCGGTGAATCCGAACAACCTCATTTCCGCCCTGCAGACCTTCGACCCCTCGTTCCGTGTGGCGGAGAACCTCGTGAACGGATCCAACCCTAACGCCCTGCCGGAGTTCTCCCTCAGGGGGCAGACCAGCGCGGTGCTCGACGTCACGGACGTGTCTCGGCAGTCCCTTGTGGGGACATCCAACATGCCGATATTCATTCTGGACGGTTTTGAAGTGGACATAGAGAAGATTTACGACCTCGACCCCTCCAGGATCCACAGCATCAGCATACTCAAGGATGCCGCCGCAACCGCTTTCTACGGTTCGCGCGCCGCGAACGGCGTGATAGTCATAGAACTCCGGGCACCTGAAGCTGGACGCCTCAGGGCGACCTACAACGGGACGGTGCAGCTGGAGATTCCCGACCTGTCGTCGTATAACCTCATGAACGCCAGGGAGAAACTGGAAGCGGAGAGGCTGTCGGGAGCCTTCGATTATCCGGACCCGTCCATCTCCCCTTATTCCAACGGGTATTATGCCCGCATGAACAATATCATAAGGGGGATAGACACATACTGGCTCTCCATGGGGCTTCGCACCGGAGTGAACCAGAGGCATTCCCTGTATGTCGATGGAGGCGAGCAGGATGTGCGCTGGGGCGTTTCGCTGGAAGGCAACCTTCACAGCGGTGTCATGCAGCTGTCTTCCCGCAAGCTGCTGGGCGCCGGTTTCTATGTGGACTACCGTGTGGGCAAGGTGCAGATAAAGAACAAGGCCAATTTCAGCTACCGCAAATCGGGGGATGTCCCCTTCAACAACTTCGGAGATTATTCCCACCTCCAGCCATATCTCTCTCCCTATAATGAGGACGGCAGTTATGCCCGCTCGCTCGAGGCTCTTCCAGGCTATGCCTGGTCGCTTGTGAACCCCCTTTACGAGATTCACAATTACAAGAGCTACGATACTTCCTATCATCAGGAAATAGTTGACAACCTGCTGGTTAACTGGAATATAACAAGAGGGTTGAAGCTGCGTCTGCAGAGTTCCGCGACTATTACGGAAGATGGTGCTGACACCTTCAAAGACCCGGGTTCGGCATCGTTCGGCAATTCCGCCCTTTCTCTTTCCGGCACCAAAAACACGAGTTCCGGAAGGGGCTGGCTCATCGACGGTACGCTGCAGCTCATGTACAACAGGACCGTTAAGAAGCACAATATCAATGCGAACCTTTCTGCGAACATGCGTTCGTCCGACAGCAGCAACGAATCGGCCTCTTACAGGGGATTCCCGGGAGGCGATCTCACCGGAGTGAACCACGCTTCGGAAATTGTCGGCAAGCCTGTGCGTACGGACGATAAGAGCCGTCTTCTCGGTTTCCTTCTCACCGGCAACTACACCTGGGGAGACATTTACTTCGGGGACCTTACCGGCAGGATTGACGGCGCTTCCGCCTTCGGCAGCAGGAACCGCTGGTCCCTTTTCTGGTCCGCCGGTGCAGGTATCAACATCCACAACTACTCTTTCCTGAAGGACAACAAAACCTTGTCCACCCTTAAGCTCCGCGGCTCCTACGGGCTTACCGGTAAGACCAATATCTCCCAGTATTCCGCACTGAACCTCTACGACCTGCAGCCGGAATGGTTCCCCACGGGCTACGGCGTATTCCTTTCGCAGATGGGAAATCCCGACCTGCGCTGGGAACGTACCTTCCAGCTGGACTTCGGCGCCGAAATCGGTCTGTGGAGGGACAGGGTCTATCTCAAGGCCTCCCGTTACCATGAGCGCACGGTGGACCTAATCACGGATTTCGCCCTTCCCGCTTCCACCGGATTCACTTCCCGCAAGCAGAACATGGGCGTCGTGCGCAATGTGGGCACCGAGCTCGACCTGAGGGTGCGGGCCTACCAGGACAGGGATTTCCTCGTGACCGTCTTCGGCAGTTTCGCCCGCAACAAAAACACCGTGGTGGAGATATCCGAAGCCATGGAGGCGTATAATAAAAAGGTGGAGGAACTGTTCAGGGACTTCAATCCTTCCTCATCGGGCTCGGCGGAATACGCGCGTCCGTATCTGAAGTATTACGAAGGAGCGTCCATGACGGCTATCGCCGGCATGCGCTCGCTGGGAATCAGTCCTTCCAACGGAAAGGAAATCTACCTGCGGCCCAACGGTGAACCGACGGACAAATGGTCCGCAAGCGACTGGGTCGTGATAGGCGACACCGCGCCAAAGGGGCAGGGATCCTTCGGCGCCAGCTTCAGTTGGAGGCGTTTCACGATGTATTCTTCCTTCCTGTATCATTTCGGGGGCGATGCCTACAACTCCACTCTCGTAAACTATGTGGAGAATGTGAATATGGCAAGGGACAATGTGGACAGGCGCGTGCTCCTCGACAGGTGGCAGTCTCCCGGCGACGTTACCACGCTCAAGGATATCCGCGACAGGAATGTCACCACGGGTTCCACCTCCCGCTTTATCCAGAAAGACAATACCTTGCAGATGAGCTCGTTGACACTGTCATACGACCTTGATCCGCAACTTCTCAAGAAGGCGCACATCTCCATGTGCCGTCTTTCCCTTACGGCGAACGATGTCTTCTATGCCTCTACCATCCGCAGGGAGCGTGGTCTCGCGTACCCCTTCGCCCGTTCTTTCAGTTTTTCATTGAATATGTCGTTCTGATATGAGAAAGCTTTTGAATGTTTTGACGGTTTCCCTGGCGCTCTTTGCCGCCGGGGGATGCGGGTGGCTGGATGTCACTCCTGAAAACGTTATCGCCCAGGACGACCTCTTCTCCACAGGATACGGCTTCCGCAATGCCCTGAACGGAGTGTACCTCAAGATGGGAGAGAACTCCCTCTATGGCAGGAACCTTTCCTGGGGCTTTCTGAGTGCGGCTGCCCAGGAGTATGTTACAGACGCTTCCCAGCAGGGCATGAACACCCTGCAGGAATTCAAGGATGCGGCTGGATTCCACTATAACTCCTCCACTACCGAAAGCGTCGTCCAGGAAATCTGGGACAATCAGTATTCGGCGATAGCCAACATCAACAATATCCTGGCTTCCCTGGACGATTGTCCGGCTTCCAAATTCGCCTTTGGCGATGATGAAAAGAATCTGATCAGGGGTGAGGCCCTTGCGCTCAGGGCATATCTGCACTTCGATCTGCTGAGGCTTTTCGCCCCGGCTCCCGCCGCTTCGCCTACAGGGACCTGGATTCCGTACAGGACTGAATTCGAGGCTGCGGCCGGCACTCCGCTGAGCGTAAGCTCTTTTATAGAAAAGACCATCGCGGACATCGCCGCAGCGCTGCCTCTGCTCAAGAATTTCGACCTCAGCGTACATCCGCAGGCCATGTATTCTTCCATGATGAGCTCCGCCACCCCGCACTGGTGCGCACGATATCGTTTCGAAAGCCGCTCATACATAGACAACATGGGTCAGTTCTTCTGGTATCGAGGCTGGAGAATGAACTATATGGCTTCCCTCGCTCTCATGGCAAGGGTGTGCTTCTATGCGGGCAAAGCCTATTATCCCAATGCCAAGACTGCGGCGAAGGAGCTTTACAACGATTTCGCGACTTCAAGGCAGTGGCTCGGATTCACTCCGGCCGAAAACATCACCGCACAGAGTGCCAACAGGTTCGCCAAACTCAGCGACGATGTCATTTTCGCCGCCTACCACAAGGATCTAGCAGCCGAGTACGAAAGTACGCTGTGGAGCTCCGGGAACAATATCCGCATGCCGCTCAGAGGTATCCAGGAGCTGTATGCCAGCGACAATACCGGCATCTATTCGGACTACAGGCTCAATTACACCATCTCGCAGAGCAACGCATCCAACCGCACATATTACTCCAGGAAGTATCTTGTGTCTTCGGATCAGGTGGTGGAAAGTGTAGAGAACCCCATGGTTCCCCTGATCCGCTTCAGTGAGGTATGCCATATCCTTGCGGAGATCGCCGCATCGGAGAATGACCTCCGGGCGGGCATCAATTATCTCGAGACCGTACGCAGGGCGCGCGGGGCGGAAAGGTCCCTGTCCCTCACGGTGGACGACGCCGCTTCCCTCATGGAAGAAATTACCCTGGACGCGAGGAAAGAATACATCTGCGAAGGGAATATGTTCTATTTCTACAAGCGCAGGGCCCTTGTGGACGTGCTGCCGCTTGAATCCGCCGTACTTCCCATACCAAAAAGCGAGAATCCTCTATGAAAAAGTATATCCTTCTGATATTCGCGGTACTTAGTCTGTCCGCATGCAAAGAGAGCCGACTGGAAACATGGCACGGCAGTGATTATCTGCACTTTGTCGCCGGAGCGGACGGAAACGTGCGGGCAAGCTATAATTTCGCCACTCAGGGGACTACCGCCCAGACTTCGGCATCGGTGCCCCTGCCTATGGAAATATGGGGCTTCATGGCGGACGGAGATATCGCCCTGACCGTCAAAATCGACGGAACCCCTTCTTCCGGCACTTTCCGTGCAGGTCTTCCCCTGGATACCCTCTGGGTGCCCGTGACCCGTGACGCCGGTCTTCTTACCACTTCCTACACCGTTGAGGTGGAGCTTACGGAGGCGGGTTCCGGCTATAAACTGTCCCCGGCATCACGCTGCAGGGCGGAAATACTCGTGGAAGATTCTCTCGATGGCCTGCAGCCGGCATGGTGGGCCACCACACAGGCGCTCGGAGCATATTCCCCGCTTAAATTCAGGCTTTTCAACATTTATTCCGGAGGATTCGTGAAGAGCATAGACAGCTATACGGCCATAGCCTTCAAGGACTATGCGCTGGGATTCCGTGAATGGCTGCGCGGCCTCTGGGAGGACGGACAGAAGTTTTACGACACCGACGGCACCACACCCCTTTATGAAAGCATACCGTTATGATTTTCAAGAAGTTCCTATATATCTTCGCGGCACTTGCCGCCATCTGTTCCTGCTATAAGAACTCGGAGGTGGTGGCTCCGGACCCTTCCCCGGTGACTTTCCTTTCCATGCCGGAGGGCTTTTCCGTTGTGGCCGGCGAGAGCGCCAGTCTCACTGCTCCCGTGAAGTTCCCGGACGGCCTGACTTCCAAGGAAGCCATTGAAAAGGACTATGACGTGCAATGGTATATCGACGGGAAACTTGCCGCCTCCGGCTATCAGGTGAATCTCATCGTGGATAAAATCGGAGGCTGTGCTGTGGTTCTGAAGGTGATTCGCCGTGCCACGGGTGAAACCTGGCTGAGCGACGGTTATACCCTCAATTCCAAGAGTTCGGTCGGATGGGGATGGATGGTGCTTTCCGACCATGGCGACGGGGCGTCCTCCCTGGGTTTTGTGAATCCGAGGACTATGCGGGCGCAACTGCATCTCGAGCGTCAGGTGGAAGGTGGCATAGGAGAGGGGCCCAAGTCCATGTATTATTACTATGTCCTGGGTTCCATCCCCAATTCCTATATTTCCGGGCTGCCGAAGATTCTGATAAACCAGTCCAGCGGGAGCGTTACCCTGGACGGATCCACCCTCCAGAAAGATATGTGGCTGAAGGATGAATTCGACGGCGGGGCCGAGCCCGAGACGGACTTTAGCATAAGCGGATTTGCCTGGAAGAAAAGCTATTACCTCATAGCAAGTGCCAGTGGAGATATCTATATGCGCTGCATGAACAGCTCAAATGCCTCCATCCCTTACTATGGCAGCTATTCATCCATGCCGATGAGTTTCGAAGGCGGCTGCAGGGCGGACTATTTCCAGGGATTCCAGAATGTGAGTTACTGGTGTGCCGACGAAGACCTGGCCCTCGTATATGACGGGGCGTCTTCCCGCTTCCTTATAATAACCAAAGGCGGTTACGGGCAGGACTTTGAATCCTACAGGCCGAAGGTGGTTTACCTTTCCTATTACGATGCCGAAGGTAGTTTCGATCCTGCCATGCGCCGTGTGGACAATCTGGGCGCCGGAACCCGTTGCCTTGCCGCAGGTGCTTATGAGAAGGTCGGAACGGACGAGAGCGGGCTGGGACTGAATTTCTATCCTTCTTATGTTGCGCTCATGGATTATGACGGGGCGGGGGACTATCAGCTTCTGCGCTTTACCGTGGACCCCGTGAATCCGGATGCCCATGTCATTACAGAAGCTTCCCAGACAGCCTTTTCCGGTGCTTCGGTCCTTACGGATACGAGCCTTGTGAGGATGTCGGCGAATTTCGAGGTGAATCCTTTCTTTTATTTTACCGACGGCGGCAGGGAACTGTATGCCTACAGCATGGATGCCGGCACGCACAAACTCCTATACACCGCCGGCGCGGATATCGTATCACTCTGCTCAAGTCCGGTAAACAGTTCATTTTCAGCGTACGGAGGCAATCCGGACGATGTGAACTGGAGACTTGCGGTGGGACTGTCGGACGGCAGTATCGATTTCCTGGACGTATCATCGTCCACCATGGTGCGCGTTTTCGAAGGGCTCTCCACTGTAAAGCCTCTGGCATCGGTCCAGGGCTTCGGAGGCATCAAGACGATAGTCTGGGCCACCAACTACGAATCGGAATACTGACGCTTACCGCCTTGGAATCCGGGCTTATTCCGGGAGTATCAGGCTCTCCGGCGTGAGCTTCGGCACGTAGTGGATGCCGTCCTTGCGGTAATAATTCAGGTCGTCGCCTTCCGCGGCATCGACGATTTCAATCTTTTCCAGGCCTTTGCCTACGGCCACTATGCACAGCGGATCCAGGGGCAGGTCCAGCGCCTTTTTCACCTCATCTGCATTGAAATTGCAGATAATGACCCCCTGCAGTCCCATGTCGGCGGCTTTGAGGAGCATCCCTTCGCAGCAGATGCCAAGGTCGATATAGAGATTCCTCCCTGGAGGCACTGTGCTGCATATCACTATGAAAGCTTCGGGCTCGGCCCCTTTTCTGGGGAGGTTCAGTTCGGGCAGCGCCCTGCCGAGATGGTACAGGCCCTGCAATCTGTCGGAGCCGCTGTCTTTGGTGAGGAGCCTGAAGCGCAGCGACTGGGCATTCCGTCCGCTCGCAAGGTAGCGGTTCATGCGCACCATCGCTTCCAACTGGTTGAGTGTCACCTTGTAAGCCGTGTCATATTCGCGGTAGCTGCGGTTCTTCTTGAGAAGGGCCTCCAAGCCGGCATACTGCCTGGGAGCTTTGCGCGCGGCCGATTTCCCGGCCATGCTTTCGAATTTCTTTTCCAGATAATTGTCTGCCATTTCCTGCGAATATAGCTCTTTTTTCATAGCAAATCAGTATCTTTACGCTTGCTTAAACAATATCTTATGCCACATAATTGTCTATACTGCCAGAATAAGGCCGCGCTTGACGAACTGATGATCAAGATTGCCGATCTCAAAGTCTCCACCCTTTATCTTTTTAGAGAGCAGACGCATCGCGGAAGATGTGTCGTAGCCTACAAGGACCATGTCGGCCAGCAGTTCGAAATCCCTGAAAACGAATGGCTGCAGTTCATGCTGGACACACGCCGTGCCGCCATAGCCATTGACAAGGCGTTCCATCCGGATAAAATCAACTTCGGGGCTTACTCCGATACGCTGAAGCATGCACATTGGCATCTTGTCCCCAAATATGCGGACGGCCCGGAGTGGGGAGGCGTCTTTGCCATGAATCCCCGGCAGACCTATCTGTCGGAAGGGGAGTATGCGGATATCATAGCGAAGATCAAAGAGAATCTTTAGCGGCTATCTTCTGGTATGCCAGCCTCGGGTCGCCTGATTCGAGGTAGATGATGCCGCAGTATGAGAATCCTTGTTTAAGGATATTGTGCTGCATTATCCCCTTGGCTGCGTCAAGCACAGCCATGATTCCTGCAAGGTCTTCCGCGCCTGCAGATTCTATCTGCAAAATATGCTGGTACAGTTCGCTCACGGGCACAAATATATAAAAAACAGAAAAATCTACTTTGTACCCGGCTTTTGACCACAAGAAATTGATTCTCCTGTCCTATTTTCGCAGCAGTCGGTGCGGCGGATCCGGGCCCGCTCTTCTTCTCTCAATCTTGTCACGGACCTCCCGTCGCGCCGATTGTTAAAAAGATCCGCCCCAGACCCTGTTCCGCTACAGGTTGAGGGAAGACATGATTGGGGAGGTGATGACGGAACGGGTGCAGGTCTCCCCAATTATGGCCGCCTCATGCCCATGGTTGCAGTGCCTGTTGCCCTCCAGGGGCGCCTCCCCACTCCGTGGGTCCCCTCCCTTTTCGGGAGCCAAAGGCCCCTGGAGGGCAACAAGCACTACGCCCTCGACCTGCGGGCTTTCAATATGGCGGTGGAGCCTATCTCTCTGAATATGAGCGACTTGCTGATTGTCGATTCCTGATGTGTGCGGAATCGACTTTCATTAAATTGCTGTGAATCAGCTGTTTAGTCTCCACTCATCGCCTTACAATTTCCCTGGCTTTCTCCGGCGAATATAAAAAACAGAAAAACTTTCCCGTAAATTGTGAGACAAGGCAGGGGATTATGGACACAAGAAAGATGACTGCGGCGCAGCTGCAACAATTCGAGGCAATCCTCGATGAATTTGAAAAGTACAGAGACCTCACAGATGATGAGAAACAACAGGTTATCCGGGCGGTGATGTCAGGCACATTCATGGATCTCCGCTCCGACTTTGCATTCAAGCACATTATGCAGGACACCGAGATCCTGAAGATGCTGCTGAACGACATCCTTCCGGAACCGGTGGACAAGATCAAGCCCCAGCCCAACGAAATAGACCGTCTGTTCGCCGGGGACAAAGACGCGAAAATGGACGTGGTTTGCGAAAGCGGAGACCGAAAGTTCATCGTCGAGATCCAGCAGAAACGCAGAAGCGATTTCAAGAACAGGATGTACTACTACGGAGCGGCAATGTCACAGTCTCAGATCAAGAGCGGTTCTCCGAACTATTCCACACTCCTGCCGGTGTATGTGATCTGTTTTATGGACTTTCGCTTCCAGCATCAGGCCGACCAGCTGATTTACAGATATGCCTTGCGCGACGAAGACAGTGGTGAACTGTACGGCAACCAGCTGAACATCTACTTTTGCGAGCTGCCGCGTCTGCGCAAGCGCAGTATGGGTGGGATGAACCCGCTGGAGGGATGGTTGTATCTTTTCAGAAATCTTCATAAATTTGCCGAAGCACCAGAAGGGATGGACAAGCGTTTCGTGCCAGTGCTGGCCTCAGCACGGATGAATTCGCTTCCGACAAAAGAACAAATTCAATACTTCAGGTCTATGATATCCGAGGACGAAAAGAAAATACTGATTGAATCCGGCTACGAATATGGTCTGGAGGACGGGGCCGAACAAAAAGCCATTGAGATTGCCCGTCAAATGTTGGCGGAGGGGCTTTCGGTGGAGTTGATAGCCAGGGTTACCGGATTGTCGGAAGATGAGATAGGGCGGCTTTGAGGCCGGAAGGTAGAGGCTTGGCTGGGGGAGCCGGGCATTCGTAAAGATATCAGGGAGCGTCGAATTATTTCGACGCTCTTTTTTGTTGTTTCCGGCGAGGGATTGATTATTGATTTAAAGATATTTTATATCTTTGTAGGCTGTTGGTTAGTAGTGTGGGTAAAGGGACGGTGTGTAAAAACGGCATTTTTGCACACGGAAGGCCCTCAGAGGGCGTGTCGGTGTGAAAAACACCCGATTTTTCACACCGAGTTGAGCGAAGGACTACTTCCGGCAAGCGAGCGAGACAATCAGGCAAACAAACAAATATCGATATGGTTAAGAAAAATCTTTTTAGCAACGCGGAGGCCTATGCCGCCCCTGTGTGCAATGTCCTCGATGTGAAGGTCGAGGGGGTTATGTGTCAGAGCTATGGCGATCCCGGTGCTGCTGGCGCAAAAGTTACTAATGGTGGAGTTTATAACTTTGATGACGAATAGACCATGAAAAAGTTGTCATTAGGTTTAGCATTCATTGCGGGAGCTTCGATTGCGTTTATTTCCTGTAACAAGGAAATTACCCAAAACACTCGTTTGGGAGAAGGAATCAATGTAGACATTGTGGCAGGGGTCCCATTGACAAAAACTATTCTTGGCATTGATGGTGAAACTCCTTATTGGAAAGATGGAGATGTACTCAGTGTAACCAATGGAACAACATCAAATGTTTCTTTTGCGGAGAACAGCATTGCCGATGGCGAAACCTCTCTAATTGCTACTTTTTCAGGCAAAGTATCTGAAGCAGGTGATTATTATGCTGTTTATCCTCACACGGGAAGTATTTCTGAAAATCATGGTCCTCGTGTAACAGTCCCCACCGAGCAGCATCCTACAGCCACATCATTTGATGGAGCTGCAGACATTATGGTGTCGAAAGTGTTTTCTGTAGGAGTTACAACCAACACTACAATCGAGAATCTTCAGTTTGCTCGTTGTGGAGCTATCATAAAGCTTGTTTTTAGTGGTAAAGCAGCAGCACAGCAGGCTAAACTTGCAAATCAACATCCTGTAAGCGTAAGCCTGACATCAACTTCTGATTTGGTTGGCAATGTCCTCTTTGATTATGAGAAAGGGACAGCATCCATCTCATCCACTGCTTCAAAAACTGTTACCGCGTCCTACACGAATTCTACGCACTATCTTATTGATGGAGCAAATGCAACATATCTTATCGTTGTTCCTACTACATTAAGTGGCACTCTTGAGGTTGATGCGACCACGGAAGATTATGAAATCTCCAGGACCCTCACCCTTCCTGATGATATTGTGCTTGAGGCCGGGAAGGTATATACCTTCAATGTTAAACTCGGCGATGCTTCCATTGCTGACGCAACTCCGGTGCAGACGCTTCCTTGGAGCAATGATTTTTCATGGCATTCAACAACCACCGAGACAAATTATACCACCAATGTAGCGACTCAGTCTAGCGGAGAATTCACAGGAGGAGCATACATCTATGGTGCAAAAGAGTCTGGAGCAATCCGTATTGGCAATGGCTCGAATTCAGGTAGTATCACCACAAAGCTTATGAATCTGGCCGGCGCCTTCAAGGTGACTGTCAGCGCAAAAGCTTATAACGCAAAGGACGGCTCTAAGATTACTGTAACCGTTGGAGACGTAATGAAGACGGCAGAAACAGCGATTTCGTCGACTTCAACCTATACTGATTATGTATTTAAGTTCGCAGAAGGTACTGGCTCGTCCAAGTCTCCCCTGATAATTGGTACAGATCAAAAGCGTGCAGTTATTACTTCGGTCGCCGTGGAATCTGATATTCCACAGGTTGAAACCCCGACCTTCTCTCCTGCTGCCGGTGCCGTTGAAGAGAATACTACTGTTACAATTTCTTGCGCAACAGAAGGCGCAACAGTCTATTACACGACAGACGGAACAGATCCTACAACTGCGTCTACCGCTGGAACGACTGTAACTATTGATGCCGCAAAGACCATTAAGGCTATCGCAGTGAAAGAAGGTATGGCTAATTCAGCTATTGCCACTGCGGAGTATACAATTGCTGGTGCACCTGTTTCTCTTCCTTACACGAATACCCTTATCAGTGGCCATTCAGACTTTACATTTGACGTCGTTTCTGATGGTGGTTTGAGTGCTATTTGGACAGATACTCAGTATGGCATCCAGGCAAATGGCTATCAGTGCACTTCAAATGTTGAAGCATATGCTGTTTCTCCTCTGATTGACTTGACATCAGTTGAGGGTGCCAAAGCAACATTCACGCATGGAATTAATTATTTCGCCGATGTCGCAACCGCAAAGACACAAGCAACTCTGGAAGTAAGAGTCAAGAATGGAACATGGGAAGCAATTGAGATTCCTACATATCCTTCTTCGCTCGGCAATTCAACAGTTAATGCTGAGGTTGATTTGAGTTCCTACGTGGGCAACATCATTCAGCTGAGGTTTAAATATATTGCAACGACTACAAAACCTGGTCGTTGGCAGATTAAGAATCTTGCTATAGAAGAGGTTGTTCCCCTAGCAAACAGCTCCGTAACTTTTGCTCAACCAGCAGAAATTGGGTGCTCGATTGCAGTTGCCGCGAGTGGAAATACAATTAATACTGGAGATCTGGTTCAAGAAGGAGAAACCATCACACTTACTGCCGAAGCTGGCTCTGGATTTATATTTGATTCTTGGTCTGTTTATAAGACAGGTGATGAAAATACCAAGGTAACTGTGAGCAGCAATTCCTTCACTATGCCGGACTATGCAGTGACGATTGTCGGAGAGTTCACAGAAAGCCAGGGCGATGCAGAGGTAACAATAACATTCTCGTCATTTACCAGTGAACAGACTGTGACTATTAATGACGATAGTGGTCTTACTGTTGTTTTTGCAAAAAACAGCGGTAGTACTAATCCGGCATGGAACTCAAACTCTAGCGAGGCAAGGCTTTATGCGAAAGGGTCAATGACTGTTTCAGGAAAAACAATCAAAAAAATTGTTTACAACTATACAGTCAATGCCAACAAGAACGGCGTTTCTCCTAGTATTGATGGCGTAGAAGGTGCTACCAATGCCGGCACTTGGAATGTTACGACGAAGACATGGTCTGATCCTGACGGGGATTCGTCTGTCACATTTAGCACATCAGGAACTGCTGGCAATATTGGATTTACATCCATAACTGTAACCTACGCCAATTGAACTTCATCCGGAGGCGGTACCTCCGGGGGCGCGAGCGCCACAGTTGCTACAAACGACGCTACGGACATGAGTTCGGCAGGGGCAACCCTGTCGGGCTCCTTCTCCAGAGCGACGGGTGCTACGAGAAACTGGGGTTTCCAATGGGGGACCTCCAGTTCTTCGTTAACCAATCGCGTCTATTCGGATGGTCTTTCAGACGGGAATTCCTTCACATATAACCTTGAGGGCCTTACTCCCGGGACTACGTATTACTACCGGGCCATCATCGAGGAATATGATGCTGCGACCGGGAACTATGTCGATAGGGTTAGCTCTGATATCAAATCCTTCACCACCTCTGCGGTGCAGCCCCAGACCGGTTGGCAGGCGTACCTGAGCGATTACGGCATGCCGGATGTGTCCGGACTCGGGACCAGCCTGCGCCAGAGCGGCACCAACTCTGACCGCGATGACAAGTGGTATAGCGTGAGCACCTCCGACAGCAAGCGCCAGATTGCCATCCACACCTATTCTACAGGTGCGCCGAGTAACGAAGAGACTGTTAATTACGTGGTCCTTTACGATGGCAGCAAGTATGCTCCTGTGTGGACTGCCCACACGATGAACACCACTTACTGGCCGGACAAAAAAGTGGGCCGCAATGAAGACTGGGGAAGTGATCCCGCGATCAGTCTTACCCAGCAGACAGGTCTCGACAATGCCAGCTCCGTAGGCTACAGCCGCGGGCATCTCGTGGCCTCCAACTATCGCCAGACAACGGTAAAGCAGAATAAACAGACCTTCTATTATTCCAATCAGGCTCCCCAGTGGCAGAATAGCTTCAATAGCGGGATATGGTCGACTTTGGAACAAAAGGTGGCAGATTCCACCCCCTCCGGCACCACGATGCTCTATGTGGTCACCGGCGTGCTCTACGAGGGAAGCACCAAAACACTCCCCAGCGGAAGCCTCAATGTCCCCATCCCGAGCCACTTCTACAAGTGCATCATGAAGTGCACATTCAACGACGGCACGGTGAGCGGCGCCCAGGGCATAGCCTTCGTATTCACAAACGAAGCGCACAGCGGAAACTACTATGACAGCGGCTATGTGACCTCCATCGATGCTATCGAGGAGCGGGCAGGCTTCGACTTCTTCGCCGCGGTGCCAAGCTCCCTGCAGGCTTCTGCTGAATCGAACACCAGCCATAACTGGTTCACCGGAAAGTAACAGCCTCAGGACCAGACAGATTATGAATAAGCAGCAGCCGGGAGAAATTCCGGCTGCGATTTTTTATCATCATAGACTTTGCAAACATAATAATTGCAATAATTCCCCGGGAATTCTTAAATTTGTAAACTGTAACGGCGCCAATATCTCAATAATTTATATGAACAAAAACTTATTCTTCCAGCACACAGGCACATATGCGTCACCAGTGTGCGAATTCCGCGATGCCTTCCCGCAAGGCATATTCTGTATCAGCCCCATACCTCCCGAGTATTATGAGGGCGGCGGCGACCATTATGAAGATGAGGATATTATTGATAATGGAGACTATTAGCAGATGAGCCTTATGAAGAAGTTTATGAAAATCTTTGTGCCCGTTGCAGCAGCTGCGATGGCACTCGGTTCCTGTGCAAAGGAGAATAAGGCTCCGTCAGCGGCGGAAGCTGTGAGAATCAGCGTCATCGCAAGTCCCGAAGAGGCCGCCCCGACCACGCCGGCAACATCTTCAAAGACCTATATCGGCACGCTCGAAGGCGTGGAAAACAGCATCATCTGGGGGAAGGGAGAATACATGTACCTCTACATCACCTCCGGAGGCTCTACGGACATCACCAAGTCCAGCAGCGAGTCTGCTGACATCTGGGAAGGCGAGGGCAAGGCGATGTTTGCTTTCGATGCCACTCCGGCAGCAGGCGACAACTATCTGTATCAGGGTATCTACCCCAGTTCGGCGGTAGTGGAGAGCTCCAATACCGACCCTGCCAACCTCAAGGTGAGCCTGCCCGAAACCCAGAAACCCACGGCAGCTTCATATGATCCGGCGGCCTACATCATGGTGGCCTGCCCCCAGGATTTCAAGGAGGTGCAGACCGAATGGCTGGCATATTTCCGCAGGGCGGTCGCTCTCAACAAGTGGACACTTACCGGCCTCGAGAACGGCGTCATATCTGTAGATATCATCCTGCCGGAAGGCAGAAATCTCGCAGGAAGGCGATATATCAACCTCTCCACCGGAGAGAGCGGAGAAGTTTATTCCGGCGCCAATGCCATCAAGCTGAGCTATGATACCGCTCTCGGCGCCGGCGAGCAGACCTTATGGTTCACAAGCTGGGGCCTTGTGCTTCCCGCCGGCCAGCAGCTGACGATCGTGGCCAAGACCTCCGCCAAGTCCTATTCCCGCACCATCACCGCCAAAGAGGCCGGCATCATCTTCAAAGAAGGTGCCCTTAATACCCTTCGGGTCGATATGAGCTCGGCGGCAGAGGAGGAGATAGATTCCTATGCGGGCAAGTACCTGATAGCCGGTATCAAGGACAACAAGTGGCAGCTTATGAATCCGGTTGTAGGGGACGCCAGTTATTATCCGGCACTTGCAACGGGGATCGCCGCGGATGAGGCCAATGTGGATTTTGAAACCTTCGCAGGCGTTGCCGATATCGACAATTATATCTGGTCGGTAGATGCTTCCGACGAGGCCTACACCTTCAGAAGCAACTTTACGTCCAAGTATCTGTCCTACTACGGAAGCAGCAACAACGCCTATGCGGTGGCCGACCCTTCCGCCTCCACCTTGTTCTTTATCAATAGTTACGATGCCGCCACCAAGGTGGCAGAAATCGAGAGCAAGGATGTGGCCGGACGCAAGCTCTTCTTCAATTCGAGCCAGCCCAGATTCGCTTTCTACGCTTCCGCCCAGGCTGCAGTCCACCTCATTCCGGCCGTTGCCGATGAGCGTGCAAGCGTAAAACTGTCGTTCGAAGAGCCCGCGGTAGAGCTCACAACCACCAATTCCGGAGCCTTCTCCGGCCAGGCTGCAACTTCAGATCCGGAGGTCACGGCTATAGAATACAGCTGGGATGCGGAAGATGCTTTCGGTATGCTGGATGAGGCCAGCGGCGAAGTGCTCCTCAGCGGAGTTGAAGGATCGGCTACCATTACGACCACTTTCGCAGGCGACGAGAACTACAAGCCCGCATCGGCGAGCTACACCGTCACCGTGATCGATGCCAGCAAGTCCTACTACGTGAAGGTGACTGCCGAGCAGACCGATTGGAGCGGGGAGTATCTGATTGTGTATGAGGAGAACAGTGTTGCATGGGACGGATCCATAGATAATCTGGACTCCACTCCGAACACCTTTGAAGTTACCATTTCGGGTGGCAAGATTGAAAGGACTGACGCTACCATGGGCAAGGCCTTCTTCATCGACCCGATGGAGGGAGGCTACAGCATCCTGGCTTCCAACGGCAAGTATATCGGCCGCTCTGCTGGCAGCAACGGACTTGAAACCGGTTCGCAGCCCCTGCTCAACGTAATTACATGGAACAATCACCCGGTGATTACCGGTGAAGGCGGCAGGACGATAGGATTCAACAGTGCATCGAACCAATTGAAGTTCAGGTATCTGGGCAATTCAGAGATAGAACTTTATATATTCGACGACAAGCGTGAGAAATGCGCCACGCCTACTTTCAGCGTTGAGGCCGGGGAGGTTGAGGCCGGCACCGTGGTGACCATCTCCAGCACCACCGAAGGCGCCGACATCTACTACACCACCGATGGCAGCATCCCCACCAAGGACAGCGGAACCAAGGGCAACAGCGTTACCATAGATGCAACCACTACCCTGAAGGCCATCGCCGTCAAGGAGGGCTACAAGAACAGCCCGGTTGCATCGGCTGTGTATACGGTTGCGGGCAGCGGGAACGATGGCACTCTCCAGCATCCTTATACTGCTACGGAAGTGCTTGGAATTGCCAGCACCGAGAATGATGTGTATGTCGCAGGTACAATCAAGTCGATCACTGAGGTGAGCACCGGATATGGCAATGCCACTTACACCATTACGGATAACACTTCAGATGCGCTCGTTTACAGAGGCAGGTTTGTCGCCAACACCGCCTTTACTGCAGCGGATCAGATTAAGGTAGGCGACGAGGTGATTATCTGCGGTAAGATTGGCCAGCACAACAATGTGTCCCAGCTCGCCCAGGGCAACTACATCTATTCGCTGAATGGTATTACCAAAGTGCTCACAGCTCCTGTCGTAACGGCAAGTGCAGACGATAACACCAAGGTGGTTACTGTCAGCTGGGATGCTGTAGAAGGAGCATCAGTTTACGATGTGGTCTGCGGCGACAAGTCGGCGAACGATATCACTGGCACCAGCACCACCATCACGATGGATGACTTCGGCACCTACAATGTCAGTGTGACCGCCAAGGCGAGCGATGCGTTCTCGGCTACGGGAACGGCTGTCGTTACCCTTATCGACCCGAGTGCATCTCACACTGCTGTAGCCGATGGTACTGTGCTCTTCAATGAAAGCTTTGCCGGTTTTTCAAAGGATGATGTTCCAAGCTCAAGCAATAGTTCTACCGTTGTTTATGACGACGCGACTCTGACCTACTCTTGCGTGAATGGCACCAGTGCTACCAAGGTTTATGAAGATGCACTTGCTGCAGGTGAATTGCCGGAAATCCTGGTAGGAAAGAGCGGAGGCTCGTTCACAATCAATGCAATTCCTACTGGTTGGGCAGAGAAGATGACACTCACTTTCAAGACAAACAAGAACAATCTGTCAGTGAGCTCTCCTACTGCCGGCGTGACAGTTGGAACGGCAACTTCGATTGCTGAGCAGTATCTTGTAGTTATTACAAATGACGGCCCTGTCGGTGCCTTCAATCTGGTGTTTACTGCCGGTGCAGACAACGCTCGTTTGGATGATATTCATATTGTGGCAGGTGAAGTTAAAGTGCTCACCGCTCCTGTGGTGACAGCTACTGGTAACAATGATAACAAACAGGTATCTGTTTCCTGGGGTGCTGTTACGGGAGCTACAAGCTACGATGTAACATGCGGAACAAAAACACAGAGCGATGTTACAGGTACATCTGCCACATTTACGATGGATAGCTACGGTACTTTCAGCATCACTGTTACAGCAAAGGCTGCCAACAGTATTCCTGCAACCGGTGCCGCGACTGTAACTCTCACAGATCCCAGTTCATCAGCACCACAGCCGGTGACGGTTACTTTCACTGGTGAAAATTCTGGTGGTATGACGACCAGTCAGGCTGCTCAGACGGGAACCTTGAATGGAGTAACAATCAACATTTCCAATGGCGTTGTCAGCGGCTCGCAGATTAGAATTTACAAGAATCAGACAATAACAATCAGCGCTCCGACAGGCAAGACGCTCACAAGTGTTGAATTTACTTGCACTGCTAGTGGAGCAGCTCAGTATGGACCTGGCTGCTTCGCGTCCCACTCTGGCTACACATATAGCGGTACAAAGGGTACCTGGACGGGAAATGAGTCATCTCTCACTTTAACTGCAAGTTCGAATCAGGTGAGAGCTACTGAAATCAAGGTTACATATCAGTAATAGGTATCTCTGTCTAATTGGGGAGGCGGTCCAATTTTTGGCACGTCTCCCCAATTTTTGGCCATTTTTGGGGGAGACGGTCCATCGAACGGCAGGTCTCCCCAGTTTGCGGCACCAATCTTCCGGGATAATTGCTATTTTTGTGTGTTGTGTGGCCTTGAGCCAGATAAAGTGAAGAAGTATGAAAAAACTATCAGTGATATCGAGGATTGCGGTCATGGCTATAGTAGCCGCCGTTGCTGTCTGTGCAGTTTCCTGCAGCAAGAAGATTGATGCTCAGAAAGATAAGTTCGTGAATCCGACAAAGGTGGATGTGGTACCTCCTACCGCGTCGCTGATTCCGGGTGGAACGGTGGTGCTGACGGCAAGGGTGTTGCCGGCGGATGCCAGGCAGGCGGTGAACTGGAAGTCCAGCGATCCTGCGGTGGCGAGAGTGAATGCCAACGGCGAAGTGACTGCCGTTGCGGTTGGTGTTGCTACAGTCAGAGCAGTCTGTGCAGAAGATTCAAAGCTCAGCAATCAATGCATCGTCTCAGTGGTTGAGGAGAATATACCTGTCCAGGATATAGCAATCTCCCCCGCTGAAGCGGTGATCGGTGTAGGTAGTACTCTGAATTTTTCTTACATCCTGACCCCGCCCAATGCCACCGATCATGATGTGGTGTGGACTTCCAGAGATGAAAGCATCATCACAGTGAGTTCTACCGGCCTCGTGACTGCAAAGGGCCGCGGAAACACCACTGTTACCGTTGCCACGAAGGACGGCGCACATCACTCCAGCGCAGCCGTGCGCGTGGTCGAGCCCTTCGCATCTGTCAGCATCACTTATCCGTCGGGCACTTATATCGATCTCACGGTCGGCGACGATGTCTCTATTCAGGCAAGCGGCTCCCCTTCATATGCCGACGACCGCCTGATTTATTCTTCTTCCGATGAAAGCATCGTCTCCGTGGATGCCTCTGGCGTTCTGCATGCCGTGAAGGCGTCTGCCAACTATGTGACCATCACCGTTGCTTCCGAGGCTAATCCCAAGATTTATAAGAGATTCAATGCCTACGTGTATGACAAGCCCACGGGATTCAAGCTCTTGCATCGTCCGGAAGTGGAAAATTATTCTTCCAGTTTGGCTTTTGAAGAACGCAGTTCCGAGTATATCGGCAAGGGACATACCCAGTTTTATCTGGTAGAAGTGCTCCCTTCCACCGCCAAGCAGGGGGCGTTCAGCGTGTCCACCAACAGTGCCATCCTCAGCGTAAGTAAAAGCGGTTCGGGATTCAGCGTGACGTCCACCGGCAGCAGCACGAGCACGAAATCGTCCAAGGTGTATGGAACAGTGACCATCTCTTCGGCCGGTGTCAGCGAGGACTTCGATTTTTATATCAGTGTGTTCGATCCCTGGCTGCCGAAACCAGGCGATGGCCTCTATTATTACACCATCAACAACACCAAGACTCTTCATTTCTACGATTGTGGCTACCGTGGCAGGGAGATTTTCGAATCTTCTGTCGGCACCCCATTCAACCGCCTGGCTTCCGGGAAGGGATCGGTTTTCGCAATTATCGGATATATTGGGGATGAGCAACTCAGCGAAGATCCCCTGCTGAAGTCGAATTCCAAGAAATTGACGGGAATGTATTACGCTCCGGCGGGGTACAAGCACGGAATCGCCATCCCGGTGAACACTTCCTACGTGCGTACCGTTTCCGGAGACTGGGCATCGTCCGGAGTGCGTTTCTCTTCGGATAAAGAGGACCTGACGACAGCGACGAGCCATTATCCAACATACAAGAGTAAGATAAGCGACTTCTCGATAATGAAGAATGCCGATCTGAACAATGAGCGCAAAACTGCGTTTACCAATACGCAGTTACTCATAGACTGGAACGACGACCGTGGCGGTTCATATGACGTGCTGCCCGCTTTCTTCCTGCATCCGGACCACGACTGGTACTTCGGCATTTCCACGAATACCACCATCAATGCCGCATCCAAGGTAGGAATGTACATCCCGCTTACCCAGATGGCGACGAATACTCCCTGGTGCTTCGGAACCTGGGCGGACTACTCAATGATTTTTGCAGACATGCACGTGAATACTATGACCGTGATGGTTACCACAAAATTGTCGATTTTTGAGAATGCCACCCAGTTCTTCACCGGCAGTGCGAAGAGTTACGCTCACGCCTACTGGTGCGCGCAGCAGGGCAGCGATAAGAACAGTGCGGTGGAATTTGAAATCTCCGCCTCCGGCCAGCTGTCTACCGATAAGAGCAAGGATAAGGCGAGTGGCCGGGCAGATGTGTTGCCTGTGATGTATTATTGACGCAAGCCGCCCCAATGGTATTTCAAAATAATGCTTACCTTTGTAGATATGCGGCTTTGGCCGAAAGCCTTTGAAATGCTATCAGACAATATGAAGAACGGTATATCAAAATTCCTGACGGGGGCGCTGGTGCTGCTTCCCCTTGTGTTCTCCGCAGCTTCCTGTGGTAAGAAGATCGACAATCAGAAAGATAAATTCGTGGCGGTGCAGGGCGTGGATATCTCGGCGAAGAGCCGTACGCTCACCATCGGGCAGTCGTTCCAACTCAACGCATCGGTGCGCCCGGCGAACGCCGACAATAAGAAGATTATTTGGAAGAGTTCCGTCGATACGGTTGCGTCCGTTTCTTCCAACGGTTTAGTGTCGGCCAAAAAAGAGGGGAATACCACGATAACCGCAGTGAGCGACGACAAAAGCAGCAAGTTCGCGACTTGCGAAATTACTGTTGTCAAGCAGGTTATCCCTATTACCGGCCTGTCGATAGAGAACGAAGAGATTGTGTTGGCCATAGGTTACGGCGATTATGTGAAAGTGGATTTCCAGCCCCAGAATACCACGGAAACCAGCTGTGTGTATGAAATCGAAGACGAGTCAATCGCCACCGTGAGCGAAAACGGTTATGTGCAAGGAGTTTCGAGAGGAGAAACGGTCCTGACCGTAAAGTCCGAAAACGGCAAATTCAGCGACACGGTTCCGGTGAAAGTCGTCCAGCCTTTTACTGACATCAAGCTTGTTTCGCCTTCAAAATCGGATGCGAATTACAATTCCAAGACACAAAAATTCGAATATACTGAAGGCGACGGTTTCCAGATCCAGGTAAAGGCCACGCCGGAGGGAGCAGACGATGTCGTGGAATACAGCTCCAGCGATGCCGGAGTGACTGTGAGCAGCAGCGGTTTCGTTTCGGTAATCAAACGTCCTGCCCAGCCCTATACAGCCACCATTACCGCCACTACCGGAGCCCTGAAGAAATCGGTGTCCTTTGTCGTCTATGTGATTCCTAAGGCGGATGACCTCGATCTTTACGGAATTTCCAATTCCGTGGGATTCCCGGGTGATGCTTCCAGGACAAAAGGCTCAGAATGCATAGGCCTTGGAGTCACTCAGTTATGGTTCCTGCGTCCGGAGCCATCTGCCGCTACTATGACAAGCGCGGTAATCACCGGAAGTACAGGCTCCGCACAATTCAGTATAAAAGAGAGTGCCACATCATCGTCCGGGAAGATCTTCCAGCTCGAGGCGACACTGCCTTCCACATCAAGCGCAAGCTTCGGGACAGGCAACACCACGTCCTCAGTCACCATCAAGGCTGCAGGCGTGACCAAGACATTCTTTTTCCGTCACACGAAATACGACCCCTATAGGCCCAAGCCGGGCGACGGGCTGTTCTCGGCAAGCTCCTCTTCCACATATCTGTCTTTCTATGACTGCGGAGCTCGTGGAAACTTTATCTATGAGAACTCGGTGTCACTGTCTTACGGCTCTTCTGAGAAAGAGAGGATATTTGCTATCGTAGGCTATGTCGGCGACGAACATCTGACCCAGGATTCCAAGCTCAGCTCGTCTTCCTACAGCAAAAACGCAGCTCACGGTATCGCCATTCCGGCAAATGCCGACAAACTGTATGTGATCAACGCTTCGAGCAACGGGTATGCGGACAATACCGGATGTATGTTCAGCGATGATGATGACAACTTGGAGGCTGACGGTGAACATCTTGGGTGGAATTCCAGCAAACATACTGCACTGACAAACACGGAGTATCTCCTGGAGTACAACAATAGACGGGGAGACAGCCACGAGGTGATTCCCCTCTACTTTGTCCGTTCTGACGAGCAGTCCGGGAGCAGCCATCAGGAAATGAAGCGTTGGAATTTTGCTCAAAACTACAATTATGGTACTATCAACGCATATGCCAGGAGTGCCTACTTCGCATATGCAGGACATTCCAAGTGGTGCATCCCTACGAAGGCTGATTTCGCAGATGTCTTCAAAGGTTCTGAGAAGCTCAATGACAAAGTGGATATCTTCTCGCACAGTCTCGACCTTCTCAACCCCTCAAGCAGCGGCAGCTATACTTACAGAGGAACTTACTGGCTCAGTCAGCAGTACGATTCGAAGAATGGTGCGGCGGTAACCCTTGCTCCAACCGGGAATTGGTACACCGACGGTGCATTCAACGTGGTTCCCAAGACGAAGGACAAGGGCACCAAGTGCTACATCCTTCCGGTGCTGTATTTCTAGTGCCCCTTGGAGCATAAAAAAGCCGGCCAATCATGACCGGTTTTTTTTATGCTCCGTGAAAATCAACCAACCTGCCAGTGGCCTCCCTTGTCGGGGCCGATGCGTTTGAGAACTCCTTCCGCTTTGAGGCGGGCGAGATGTTTCTCTATACCCTTGGTGGATATTCCTATGCTGCCGGCTAGATCGGCTGTTGTAAATGTAGGATGCTTGGAAAGCAGTCCGAGGATGATGTCGCGGGTTTTCGGCTTGCCGTCAGCGGCGGGAGCGGCTTTTGGTGCCTTGGCCGCAGGGGAAACCGTTTTTACTGCAGGGCTCTTCGCCACAGGGGGAACGATGCCTGTGGCCGGTGCCGCTTTGGCGGCAGTGTCCTTGGCAACGGGGGAAACGGCCTTTGCGGCAGGTTCCTTCTCCACCGGGGCAGCAGGTTTTTCGGCGGGCGCCTTGGTCGCCGTGGGGGTCGGGTGTGTGACCTGCACTGAATAATCCGAGCCCATGGCCTCGGCGGCATGGTTCACGAAAATGTCGGCGATATCTTCCCGAATGGCGGCTGCGAGCGTTTTGCGGTATTCTTTTTCGTCCGCCACGAAGGTGGGCTCCAGCCCGAAGTCCATCTGCACCTCATTCATCATCAGCCTGGCCATGATGTCGTTGAGAACCGGCCAGGGCTTGATGGCGCTGATGCGGAAATGGGCCAGCCAGGCGATCTTGTATAATTGCTCTTTCGGAGTGGTGCGCACATGAAGACGGGCCTCGTTCACTTCGGAACACATTTTCTGCAGGGCCAACTCTTCGCGAATGCCGATGCTGCCGTCGAAACCTGAGTTCTTCAGCGCTATTGCAGCGATGCTCCTCAGTTTGAATATGCTCAGGAATTCATGGGCGGAAGCCATTTTCTCCGCCTTCTCGTAGGCCTTTGCAAGGTCCAGAATCATAAGCTGTTCGGCTATCGTCTTCCCCTCAGAACTGACTCCTTCCTCCAGCAGCCGCTTTGTCTGCGCTATGTCCAGAGTTGCCCCCTCAAGGCGGGCGGAACGCGATATCAGTGTGTATAATTGATTTTTCTCCATACTTGTAGTTTCTGCAAATATAACGATTTTCTCCCTACTTATTATGATAGGGTGAAAAAATCGGGCAAGTATTGTTAAATTTGCATCTGATATGGGACATGTTAAAAACATAGTATTCGATTTCGGAGGTGTCTTCATCGACTGGAATCAGCATTATCTCTACGACAATTATTTCAAGGATCAGGCGGAGAGTGACTGGTTCTGCGCCAATGTCTGCAACATGGAATGGTGCGCTATGACGGATTCCGGAATAGGCATGCCAGAGGCGACCCGCAGGCTCATCGCAAAGTTCCCGGAGTATGCCGACGCCATCAATGCATGGAACGAGCGCTTCCTCGAGACATGCCGGGGCATAATGCCGGGCATGCTGGACCTGGTTCTGGAACTCAAAGCAAAGGGATACCATCTTTACGGACTCACCAACTGGGCAGCGGAGACATGCGCTCAGACCCGTGCCAAGTATCATGAAATCTTCGATCCGCTTGACGGGCTTGTCGTGTCCGCGGAAGTAAAGGTGACCAAGCCGGATGCCCGTATCTTCCGCATTCTTATGGAGCGTTACGGCCTCAAGGCGGAGGAATGTGTTTTCATAGACGACGCCCAGAGGAATGTGGACGGTGCGCGCGCGGTGGGGATGGAGGCCCTGCTGTTCGAAGGTGCGGAGAAGCTCCGCGCGGATCTGGCAGATTTGTTATATTTGTAAGGATATGTTTGGAAAAGAAGTATATATCGCCCGTAGGGCAAGGCTTAAGGAACTGCTGAAAGGGGAGAAGGGAATAGCCGTCTTCCTGGGCAACATGCCGGCCCCGGCGCAGTATCGGGACAATTGCTATAAATTCCGTCAGGACAGCTCCTGGCTCTATTTCTTCGGGATCGACGAACCGGGTTTCGCCGCCATAATCGATCTTGAGTCGGGTGAGGAGACCCTTTTCGGGGACGATGTCAGCATCGACGATATCATCTGGATGGGCCCCCAGCCCTCGGTCGCCGCAAGGGCGGAAGAGGTGGGCATCGGCCTGACACAGGCATATGCGAAGCTGGACTGGGCTGTGAGCGAGGCTATTATCAAGGGACGCCCGATTCATACGCTGCCGCCCTCGCGCTGGTATAACCGACAGAAACTGCAGGCCCTTGGCATCGGGGGAGACGCTCCTTCGAAGAGCGGCGCCGGCTACAGCAAAGCGCTCATCCGTGCCGTCGTGGAGATGCGGCTTGTCAAGGAGCCTTGTGAGATAGAGGCGATCGACGCCGCCTGCATCCTCGGGCAGAAAATGCATACCGTGGCCCGCAGGGGCATCCGGCTCGGACGGATAGAGCAGGAAATAGTAGGAGAAATGGAGGGCGTAACCCTCGGAGAAGGATGGGGCGTGAGCTTTGAAACCATCCTCACCCAGCATGGGGAAGTCTTTCATAATCACGGACATTCCTTCGTTATCGAGCCTGGCAGGCTCATGGTGATAGACGCAGGTGCGGAGGCGAACAGCCATTATGCCTCGGACTTCACCCGTACCTATCCCACCGGAGGGAAATATACTCCCAAGCAGCAAGATATCTATCAGATAGTTTATGACTGCCACGAACTGGCGTTCTCGCTTATCCGTCCGGGAGTGGCCTATCGCGACGTGCATCTGGCGGTCGCCCGCAAAATGCTCGAAGAGCTCTCGGGGCTCGGACTCGTGCACGGCGACCTGGACGAAATGGTGGCCCTTGGCATCGCCGGCCTCTTCATGCCGCACGGTCTCGGGCACAATATGGGCCTGGATGTGCATGATATGGAAGATCTCGGGGAAGATCTCGTGGGATACGATGACGACCAGAAGCGTTCTTCCCAGCTTGGACTCGGAAGCCTCCGTATGGCGAGGCGTCTGAAAGCCGGAAACGTCATCACTGACGAGCCGGGCATATACTTTATTCCGGATCTCATAGAACTCTGGAAGAAGGAAGGCACCGGACGGGATTTCGTGAATTATCAGGCTCTGGTCGACGGCTATTATGATTTCGGCGGCATCCGCCTGGAAGACGATGTGCTTGTGACGCCGGACGGTGCGCGCAGGCTCGGGGGAGAGAGACTCCCGGCTTCCGTGGAAGAGATTGAGGCGGCTATTGCAGCTGATCAGCTGCAATAGCAGCGCGGCCCTGCGGCCGCATTATCAGGGGCCTGCCCCTAAAGTACCCCGGCCTTCGGCTTGCTCTTCTAACTATTTGAATTTGAATGTAAAACTATAAAAACTACAACTATGGGACTCCTTACAGGAAAAGTCGCCCTCGTGACGGGCGCATCGAGGGGAATCGGCAAGGCAATCGCGCTCAAATTTGCGCAGGAAGGTGCCGATATCGCCTTTACCGATCTGAAAATCAATGAAGAAACACTTGCCGAGATTGAAGCCCTCGGAGTGAAGGTCCGTGCCTATGAGGCAAATGCGGCCGATTTTGCGCAGACAGAAGAAGTGGTGGCCAAGATCCACGAAGAGTTCGGCCATATCGATATCCTTGTGAACAATGCAGGTATCACCAAGGACGGCCTCATGCTCCGTATGAGCGAGCAGCAGTGGGATGCCGTGCTTACGGTGAATCTTAAATCCGCCTTCAACTATATCCATGCAGTTTCTCCCATCATGATGCGTCAGCGCGGGGGAAGCATTATCGGCATGGCGTCTGTCGTGGGTGTCACCGGCAATGCCGGACAGTGCAACTATTCTGCATCGAAGGCAGGTATGATAGGGCTTACCAAGAGTATCGCCAAGGAGATGGGGCCCCGTGGCATCAGGGCCAACTGCATCGCTCCGGGATTCATCATTTCCGACATGACCGCAGCGCTTCCCGAAGAAGTCCGCGAAGCTTGGATCAAGAATATCCCGCTGCGTCGCGGAGGCACTCCCGAAGATGTGGCCAACGTGGCGCTCTTCCTCGCCAGCGACCTCTCGTCCTATGTGAGCGGGCAGGTGGTGAATTGCTGCGGGGCTATGGTTTGCTAAGCTGAGGTCTTAGCAAACCATAGCGGCGACCCTTCGGTCGCATGATTAGGGGCCTGCCCCTAATGTACCCCGGCCTTCGGCTTGTCGCTTCGCTCCGCTGGACGGTCCTCTCGGGGACACCCCGAACCCCGCGTGCAGGGTGCGGGCTTGCTGAACCGTCATATGGGGTGGAGCCCAAGTCGCTGATATAGAGAGACTTGCTGAAAGTCGATTCCCGGTCTTGTGGGAATCGTGTTTCGGTAAAGTGATGAATGTCAGGTAGTTAACCTGCACCGTTACGAAGAAGATGAATTGGCAGATAGATGAAAGGATTCGGCGGCTGAGCCTTGGTGACGCTTTTCGTGCGATTGCGGACCTGGCTCTGCCCCGTGTGTGCGTGGTGTGCGGCAGGGAACTGATCCTGAAAGAAGACTGCATCTGCATGCAATGCCTTTCGGACCTGCCGCAGACATGGTACTGGAATGTCCGCTCCAATCCCATGGCCATGCGCTTCAATGAACGTATCCAGGCCCTTCTGGACAGGCAGGACGAAATGGGGCGCTCGCAATCCGGGGCAGCTTTGTACGAGCCCTTCAGTTTCGCTGCTGCCCTCTTCTTTTATTCTGGGGATTATCGCAGCATTACCAGAGCGCTGAAATATCATCGGAATTTCGCTGTGGGGAAATATTTCGCCAGTTTGCTGGGACGCCGCCTGGCATCGTCCCCGCTGTTTGGCGGCCATGGTTCGCCGGAAGCTGGATTCGCTGTTCGGTATGAACAAGCCGCCGGTCCCGGAAACTCCTTCCCGCCGGTGGATCTGGTTGTGCCGGTGCCCCTTCATTGGCTGCGTAAACTCCGTCGAGGATACAACCAGGCCGAAGTCGTCGCTCAGGGCGTCGCCGCCGCACTCGCGGTTCCGGTCTGCGCCCGCTTGCTCGTGCGTCGCCGCCGCACCCGCAGCCAGACCAGCCTTTCCCCCGAAGAGCGCCAGGCAAATGTGTCGTCGGCCTTTGCCGTCAGACAGAAGGTCCTGCACCGATTCTGCCGAAGGCACGGTTCTCCCCGGCATATCCTTCTGATAGATGACGTTTTCACCACCGGCGCCACGCTGCTCGCATGCCACCGTGCCATCAGGCGGGTATTGGGCTCTGAAGTCCAGATTTCAGTGGCTGCCCTCGCCGTGGTGGGACGCTGATGCCCGGGAAGGCATCATCGGGCGACAGCCCGGATAATATAGAAAAGCATTATGCCGCTTGCGATAAGTTTCATCCCGGTGCTCAGGATGAACCCTAAAAAGGCTCCGATGGCTGCCTTGACGCTGCCGGCCGCATCGTTGCGGGCAAAAATCAACTCTCCGATGAAAGCGCCCAGCAGCGATCCGCCGAGCATTCCGACCGGGGTGAAGAAAATTCCGGCAAATAAGCCGATAATCGCTCCCCAGGATGCTTCTTTGTGCCCGCCGGTCGTGCGTGTCAGCCAAGACGGGACCAGATAATCCAGCACCGTCACCAATGTGGTGATGCCAAGCCAGACAAGTAATCCCACCGTGCCGTAACTGCCTGCGAAATAGAGAAGTAGCAGGCCGATCCAGCTTAAAGGGGGCCCTGGCAGGCCCGGAGCTACGCTCCCAATGATTCCCAGGATTCCGAGAATGATTGCCAAAATTTCCAATGCTCCCATACCGAGGTAAAGATAGCGATTTTTTCCGTATCTTTGCGGTTGCCGGCCGGCACGAATGCGACTTTCATGCCTCCGGCCAAGCCTTGGTGGTGGAATGGTAGACACGAGGGACTTAAAATCCCTTGGCCCGAAACGGCCGTGCGGGTTCGAGTCCCGCCCGAGGCACAAAAAGAGCTGCGATACCCGCAGCTCTTTTTGTGCCTATTGTCTTCGACTCACTGGGGGCCTAATCCCCCAGACCCCCTGGGTCGGCCTTCGGCCTCCGAATCTCATTTCACTTTTTGTCACCGAAATCGTCAGGCACACACCTTGTCGCAAAGAAGCATCATACGCAATACTCCCTATGGAACCAAAACGCGAACACGGGGTC
>DEFD01000008.1:0-1917 GCA_002350615.1 Bacteroidales bacterium UBA2861
CACGCGGGGCTCCGGTTTCGTTTTACCTTTTTTCGTGCTATATTTGTAACATGCCAATATCGATTCACTCTGCACAGTATATTATGAGAAACACCCGACTCCTTCTTTGCGGCCTTGCCGCAGCCATCATCACGCTCTCCTGCGGGACGCGCTCCGGCAAGAAAGCCTCATCAGAGACCAAGGTAGTGCAGGAGACGGAGACCCCCGTCACCGCCATCGACAGGTACCTCTCCGATGTCATCGGCAGCCAGTATGCCCGGGGCGAGGTCTGCATCCCGTCACACCGGATCATTGCCGTGGACGAGAGCAATCCGGACGACATCCAGGTATGGGGCGATTTCTGGGTGGACAATTTCAATGTGGTCGGGGACACCCTCATTGCTGTTTCCGGCGGTTCCCACCCCGGAAAGATGCACGTCATAAAGGACAGTGAAGGTCATCTAGCCGTGACCGCCTTTGAAGCGGTCGGCGACGGCAGCTCGTTCACCCCCACGGCCAAGGCCATCTTCGGCGACCGCTTCGATGAGTTCCAGAAAGTCTATTCGGACCAGGATGGCCGGGAAGAGGCTCGGAAGAGCGCCATCGCCGCCCATGTGTTCAAGAAAAGCCTCCCCGTGAAGGTCTACAAGGACTACGGCTGGCCTGCCGTGGAGATTCCGAAAATGAATGCCAAAACGGAGAACTAGCTGCATGAGAATTTACTTGCGCAGCGGTTTGGCACAAACAAAGATTAACTTGCGGGCAAATTTTACAACATGAACCCATATCCGATTCACGACGGCGATTCCTTCCAGGCCCTGCTTGGCACCGTCAAGGCGGGCTTTCCTTCTCCAGCGGACGACTTCCGGGAGAAGCTGGACCTCGTCAAGCTCCTGGTGCGCCACAGCGCTTCGACCTTCTTCTTCCGCATCGACGGCGTCTCGATGGTCGACGCCGACATGGACGAAGGGGACATCATCATCGTGGACCGTTCCCTGGAGCCCTATAACGACTGCAAAGCTGTCTGCTTCATCGATGGGGAGTACACCGTCAAACGTGTGGAGATCCATGAGGACGGAGCCGTCCTTCTGCCCTGCAACGAGCACAACAAGAAATATCACCCTATTCCCGTGGGCCCGGATAACGACTTCCTCATCTGGGGCATCGTGACCTGGGTCATCAAGAAAGCCTGACAACAGTGTACGCCCTTGCCGACTGCAACAATTTCTTCGCTTCCTGCGAGAGGGTCTTCCGTCCGGAGCTGAACGGGAGGCCGGTCATCGTGCTCTCGAATAACGACGGCTGTGCGGTGGCCCGCTCCAACGAGGCGAAGGCGCTCGGCATCAAGATGGGTGACCCCTACTTCAAGCTGAAGCCCCTTATCGAGCAGCACAGCATCGCCGTCTTCAGTTCCAATTTCGCCCTCTACGGGGACATGTCCCGACGGGTTCAGGAGGTCCTGAGGGGCTACTCCCCCGCCGTCGAACCCTACTCCATTGACGAGTGCTTCCTGGACCTTTCCGGCATGGAGGGGACGGATTTCGATGCACTGGCTAAGCGTATCTCAAGGGACTGCTGGCGACAGACCTCCATCCCCGTCTCCGTCGGCATCGCCCCGACGAAGACCCTCGCGAAGATAGCTTCCAAACTTTGCAAGAAATACCCCAAGCTACGGGGCGGGTGCTACATGTACCGGCCGGAGGACATCGAGAAGGTCCTTCGGAAGTTCCCCGCCGAGGATGTCTGGGGCATCGGCAGGCGCACCATGAGAAAGCTCACGGAGATGGGCGTCATGTCAGCCTGGGACTTCGCGCAGCTACCCGAGACCACGGTCCGAACGCTTTTTCACCTCCCGGGCTTCCGGACCTGGAAGGAACTGAGGGGTATCCCCTGCGTGGAGTTCGAGGACATGATCGAGCCGAAGCAGTCCATCTGTGT
>DEFD01000008.1:1957-4189 GCA_002350615.1 Bacteroidales bacterium UBA2861
ACCACCTTTGCGGGGAAAGCCGTGGACAAGCTCCGCTCCCAGCACTCTTTCGTCCGGGAGATGGTCGTCTTCGCCGTGACCAACCGCTTCAAGGAGTACCTTCCCCAGACCAGCGGCGGACACTATGTCGTCTTCCCGGAAGGGACCAATGACTACATGAAGGTCGTTGTGGCCGCTGCGGATGCGGCACGGACGCTCTTCCGCGGGGGCTATGCCTACAAGAAAGGCGGCGTGGTCTTCACCCGCATCGAGCAGGAGGACGCCCACGTCCCCTCCCTCTTTGCCGACCATGCCTCCGACGAGCGGGCCGGGCGCCTGTCCGGGGCTATCGATGCCATCAACAAGACTCTTGGGCCGGGTTCCGTCCTTTTCGGCATCCAGGGGGACGGCAGCTTCCATATGACCCAGGAGCACAAGTCACCCCGTTATACGACCCGCTGGACGGATCTGCCGAAAGTGTCGGTAAAGTGAAGATTTAACAGCTCGGGAAAAATCACTAAATTAGCGGCAGAGAAATCGAAATTTGCGCATGAATACAAAACAAAAATTGCAAGTTACCCTGATTATTCTGTCCGCAATCCTCCTTGTTTTCTGGATTGTATTTCCTGGCAATATTTACGCAAGGATTCTTGGGGTGATATCCAGCGCTCTGCTAATACTCAGCATGGCTCTTTCCTATCGGGCTGAAGAGAGAAACAAAAAGAAATAATCATAAGTTTGTCGGTGAGGTTCAAGCATACAAACAGACCGGGATTCTGGTTCGGCTTTATAGACTTTTGTACGGCCGGGCTGTTTTTCCTTTTCTACATGCCGCTGGGAGGGCTGCAGGATGAGCTGGACTCTATCCTCGGCCGGAGGACGCAGCGGTATTGGGTAGCGTATCTGCTGGGTATCCCGACGTTATTTATCTACACGTTGGTTTGGATGGCCAATATTGCTGAAGAACTTAAGGCAAAGGCCATTAATTTAGGCATCGAGGGACCATTCACTTCCTGGTGGCATATGTTCGGCTGGAATACCTTCGGAGTTTTTTTGATGGGGCCGGCAGTTGCAACCTGGCGGTTCTTCGACACATTGAATAAGATTGAGCAGAAGTTAAACCATGAAGATTGAGGAAGCCATGGTGTACCTGCTGGCAACAAGCCAGCACGGGATGAAGACCGAGCAAATCGCAAGGGAGTTGGAACTGCGCGGCCTTGTGCCGAGACGTCCCGGGAGACCGCCCCTCGACGGAAAGGTCATTGCGGCGATTGTCTTCAAGCACCCGGAGGTGTTCTGCTTCAATGAAGGGCGCGTGCGGCTCCTCATGTAGGCAACGAACGGCGTAACATTTGCATCTATAGGCAGTAAAACCATAGCATTATGAAACCGAAGAAGAAACAGAAGAAACTGCGGATTACGGAGGCGGACTTCATGCTCGCCAACCGCAGGGCGGCTCGTGCCGAAGACTTGGCCGAGCATGGAGGAAGGCCGGTTTCGTTCAGAACGGCGCTCCACAAATCGAAGAAGGTCTATGACCGCAAGCGTCTGAAAAGGGCAGGCATTGAATTCAAAGATGGCTGCTCTTTTCGTTTAAAATGACTATCTTAGCGGTATGTTTTACGCAATCCTTGGAATCGTAGTAGCCGTGGCGTTGTTCCTTATATTCAGGGACGACCATGACAGTTCGTATAACCGGAACGAAAAGAAGTCCCAGAGGCAGTCGGAAGGGGCAAGGCGGCAGAGCTCCTATTCAAAGAAGGAAACGTCTCAGCCTAAGGCCGGGACGAAATCGGGATTTTCCCAAGATGGTACCGGACATAAGGCCGAGTTCGAGGGCGAAGCAAAGAAGGTTATTGGGATGATCGGTTCCATTATTGAGGAAGTCAAGAAGGAGGCGGCGGAGCCGCTGCAGGACATCCATAAGGGTGTGCAGGGTGTGATGGAAGAGGCTAAGGCGGCCATCGACAAGGCCATGAAAGAGGCCGGGCAGAAGCCTTACTGGACTAACAGTTCGGATGTGGATGAGCAGGAGCAGCCGGAGGCGGCGGAGCCTTCCAAGAAGGATTGGGAGGATGAAGAGGAGATGGATTTATCGTTTCTCGATAATATTGACTATTCCGATGACCTGGAGGAGAATACGGAGACCTTTGACATTACCGGCCTCCGATATCATTGTACAGTGCATGACTGCGGCAAGATTGTCGGCATTGTAAGGCCGGAGCCGTCAAATGTGCATGACCCTCGGGCACA
>DEFD01000004.1:0-241 GCA_002350615.1 Bacteroidales bacterium UBA2861
AAAAGTTGTGGACGATTATTATAGGTTTAACATTTAAAACAAAGTCGGTTCACTTGAACCATCCAGTTCATTGACAATATTGTAGTTAGGTTTCCCAAAGAGTCTGTCGAGTGTCGTTTTGTCTGTTAATGAGACACTTACGAGCTGTAGCATCTCATAGATAGGCCTGTCGATTCCCATCTTCTTCTGAACGATTGCCATCATACAATAGGCGGTTATCGCAGAGTAAATCTGGATCCTC
>DEFD01000004.1:367-31971 GCA_002350615.1 Bacteroidales bacterium UBA2861
ATATCCAGCGCGTTAGTGAAGAAAATGAACTTTCGTTGCTCCTCTTCATCCCAGTAGGTAATGCGTCTGATCCTCTCAGGATACTTGCCTCGGACGACGAAGTAAGCTACGATGACATTGATCCGATACAATCTTTCGAAGTCGTTGTAACCGCGGTCGAAGATGTAGAACGAGTTCTCTTCATACGGAATAACGTCCATCGCATTCATGTCGTTGACCCTTGCTTCCGTTATGTGGAAGAATGTTGGAATAGAAGTCTCAAGGTCGTACAACGTATGTACTTTGATACCTCCTTTTCGCTGGTTCTTCCGGAAGATGGCCCACTTGAATCTTTCCAGGCAAAGCTCGATAGTCGTTGAATCAAAGGCATATACGTTACCTCCAAGCTTGAAGATATCGGTCGCCCGGCACTTCCGAGCCTCAGCAACAACCTGATAAGCGAACTCCTCGAAGATGCGATAATCTCGATTGTTGTTTGCCTTGGAAAGGTTGCTACGAGTTACAAATTTACCAAACCCGAGGTGGGTCGCTTTAGAGGCGTGCGCTTGTGTTGCAAGCACCACATCCCTGAGGCTTTCCCTTCCCGATAGCTGACCAAACATAAGCGTTGCAAGCTGATTATAGCAAGTGAACTGCTTCACGTATTTGTCACCATCGTTTTTCCTCGCCAGGTAGTTGAAATCGTTCCGATCAAGGAAGTCTAAAAGCTGAGAGAACACGTATTTTCCTTTATTCATGTGCCATTCTACGATAGTCTGGCAAAGATAAATTCAAATCGGTTGACTCCAAAAACCTTTGTAATTACCTAACTTTCAATATTTTCAAAGAACTTTTATGTTTTTTTAGTGGACACTAATGTTTGCAGTCTATAAAAGTAAACATTTATGCCCTGATATATGCCCTGATAACCAATCGATATGGCGTATCAAACAAAATGGACGGTTTTAAAGGCTCTTCTTGCATTGGCCCTGGCATTTGCCGGCTCCTGCACGGAAGACAAGACGGATTTGGCAAAAGGGAGTGAAGACGGGCAGGAGACAGTAATCCCACTTGTCCCGGATGGTGGAATGGTCCGTTTCAGGCTTGAGGTCGACAAGTCAGGCCTGGGCAGCGTCTTGTTGGGTGCGGGCCACATAATTACCGAGCAAGACCAGGTATATGTCAATTCAGCAGCTTATCAGCCGTTCATCGATGATGACGGGACAGCCTGGCTCGAAGTCCCAGAATCCGAATCATCTGTTTACAGGATGTTTTTCCGCCCGGCCGGCTCGGCACGCTGGTTCTCTGATGGCGCGGGGGATAGCCCTTTGAGGAGCCTGATTGTCCCGTTCTCTCAGTTCTACGCTTCCACTGTCGAGGGGCTGGATTCCTATCCAATGTACGGGGAGTATTCGGAATCCACAGGAGACCGTATCGTTTTCAAGGATGTACTTTCTGCCCTGGATATAACCATTAAGGGGAGTGCCGCTGTCGCTTCGGTCAATCTTCACTCAAAAGCGGGCGCCGACGGTGGGGTATCAAGGCTGGGAGGTATCGCAGACTACTCATTGCCGGAAGGATATGTTCTGGAGAACGGCCCGGATTTCATCAATCTGAATTGCACTTCGGGCGGAACAGGTGTCCGCATTACTTCTTCCGGAAAGCATTTTTACATTCTTCTGCCGAAAGGCGATTATTCGGAAGGCTTCACTCTTACCGTTTCCGATATGGAGCACAAAGGGCAGACATTCGATATCGCCCCGTTCGGGATTGAGGCGGGAGAAGTGAAGTCTTTCTCTTTCAATTATTCTCCGGATCCGTCACTTTACTTTTTCGAACATTTCGACAATTTCGTCTGGGGAGCCAATGTGTCCGGCAACCCGGATGCCGGTGCATGGACTCCTGTCTCCGTGGATGATTCAGGAACCTTGAGTGGATATGAAGAAGACCTGGCCGTTTCTGGGGCGTCCATTCCGGGAGGCCAGATTATCCAGGCGAACTGGGCCACGGTGAGCGGATGGACCGTCGGTGAAAGGCCGAGCGTTAGCAAGTCCTATGTCCAAAGCCGGAATATCGCTGATTATGCATACCTGTATCGATGTCAGGAGTATCAGGGGTGCGTTAGTTGCGGTGCCGGGGACGAAGTCAGGGGAGTGGTCCAGCCGGCCACGTTCTCACGGCTCAGGGATGGCATCTATGACCTGACGGTTTCCTATGACATCTGTTTCCGGTACGGCACGGGAGATACTTTCCTTGCAAAGGTGAGTGGCAGCGGCATAGTTACTGAGGTAACGGTAGATGGTCAGCCGGTGCTTCTCGATGACGGACTTGAAGGCAACAATACGTATAACCATTCTTTCGTGAACAATTGCACGCTCGACCGTGGGGACCTCAAGGCCCCCACCCTTCCTGACTATTCGGACGGATGGCATCATGTCGAGATGAGGATCGTGAATGTGAACGAAAAAACATCCCTCGGGCTGTGGGGCGCAGATGCCGGAAACAGTATCAAGCACGGCTTTTTCTTGGATAATCTGGAAATCAGGGCATTCAGGCACGAAGGGCCCGGCCGGAAACTGCGGGTTCTGCTTTTCAACATACAGAACGGAATGTGGTCCGACCAAGGGAATAACTTCGATAATTTCGTTGCCTTCGTCAACAAGTACGCCCCGGACGTATGCGTATTCTGTGAATCGCAGAGCATTTACAGGACAGGCACGTCGACGGCCGTGAGCGACAGCGAATGGCAACTCTTTACCGGCATGAGGTCTTCCAGGAGCAATACGGATGCGTCTTCGGCCCTGACTGATCCCAAGTGGGCGGCCCTTGCCGCGCGATGGGGCCATTCCTATCACGCAATCAGCGGCTACCGCGACAATTATCCGCAGGTAATAACATCCAGTCTTCCCATTGAAACGGTGAAAAGGATCGTTCAGTGCTCAGGTTCCGGAGAATATGTCCAGCATGGCGCCGGGCATTTCCGGGTGGAAGCGTTCGGGAAAACGGTCAATATCGTCACCTGCCATCTCTGGCCACAGAAATTCTGGCCGGGGCGCAACACTGAAGCCAGTGCGGCCGCATACGAAGGGCGGGATTTCCAGAAGATTGAGGCCCAGAGCATTATGGCAAAGACCATCAATGCTTATCCTGATCAGGAAGATTGGCTGCTGATGGGTGATACAAATGCCATTTCTCCCATTGACGAGCCGTACTACGACTATAATGAATTGTATCAGGATATCAAGGAAAAGTGGATGTATGCACATCGTGTATTCAGGTCCGAAGATTATGCCCATCGCCTTTACGATATGATAAGGGAGGGGGCAGGCAGCCCATATATCGGCGGACGTTTCATTTCATCCACCGGAGGTGGCGGGCGTATTGACATCATGTATGGCTCCGAGTCCATGCGCGCCCGGGTTACGACCCTGGCGACATCTATCAATGATACCTGGAGCACAGTAACATCCAACCCGCTGCTGGATCCGGAATCCGAAAGCCATTTCTCCGATCCGTCCGACCACAGGCCGGTTTACGTGGAATTTGATATGTCGAAATGATAATGAGAATACTGACCCCATATTGTCTTTTGCTTTCCTTGATGCTCGCAGTCTCCTGCCATGGAGATGATCCGAATGCGGAGAGGAAGGAATACATCAGGGTGTATGCAGGAGTGTCGGACAAGGAGCCTTTGGCCTCGGCATGGCTTCCGGTTCGCGGTGGCAGTACGGATCTGTATGTTAAGAGCAATGTTTCATTCTCTGCAAAATGGCAGGACGGCAATGTGCCTGCGTGGGCGTCGATTACGGGACCGGTCCCTGTCGGGGACAAATGGTGGAAAATAACAGTCTCGGCAGACAGCCTTTCAAAAGAAGTGTCGTATGTGCGGCGTACCGGCGTACTCATGCTGACTGCTCCGGAAATATATCTGGGCAATTATTTCGTGTTGCACCAGGGACTTCAGCCAAGGATTTCCTGCGACTTCTCCTGGCTTTCCGGTTCTCAGAAACCGAATGAAACAGTGAATGACGTCCAGTATGACAACTGGTCCAATTCGTGGAAAGGCAAAGGATTCACTTCCAGCCTGATCGAAGGCCAGGAGGGTGTTTGGGTATACAGCAAAGAAGGTTATGTGAAACTTGGAAACAGCGAGGGCGTGGGGGCGGATCTGCTGACACCCCATACTGGTGCATTCCAATATGATTCACTTCTTGTGCTTTCTTTCAAGGCGGTTGTACAGAACGGTGCTTCGATAGGCAATTTCTATGGTACCACGGACCCGGTGGAACAGGGAGGCGAGACCGGCAGTCACGATAATCCTGATGATCCCGGGAATGATCCCGATCCGGGCTCATCTTCAGGCACGGAGCCTATAACCCCTATGTCGGTAGTTGGAACCCCGCATCCGCGCACGCAGGGCGAGGATCCGGATGGTGTCGACAACAACTCCCTTACCGTAGAAGTGACAGGTGGAGGGGTCATACGGGATTATGCTTCTCAGGGCCGGACTTCCATTAAGTTCAATCTCACCACCTACGACAGGAAGAGCCCTGCTTATCCGGCGGATATTTTCCGCGATGCGGCATACCTCGTGTTTATCTGCAGTACGCCATCCAACCCCATCGGCCCGAACACGACCGTCAGGTTTATCGCCGGGGATATGTCCGGGAATGCATCTGCAGTTTGCAGCCGTATATTTATCGACGATATTTATGTTTATCGTACTAATCCTGCCCAGGACGAGGACATCTTCGTCCTGAACGATGGCCGGAGCGGACGGGATCTGGTGTTGGGAGGCACCTCCGGAGAATGATGAAAAAACTATTTGCATTTGCCCTGCTATTCTTGCAGTTGGCCGCATTCGCACAGAAAAAGACTGTGACGGGAACTGTGCTCGACGACGAAAAGCTTCCCCTTATCGGCGCGTCCGTAATGATAGGCAAGGATGCTTCCACCGGCGTGATCACGGACCTTGACGGCCGCTTCAGCATCAAGGCCTCGGCTTCGGATGTTCTCACCTTCAGTTTTATCGGTTTCGCCGACCAACAGATTAAAGTTGGTGACAATACGGACATCACAGTTATTATGGCCCCGGACAGCAATGTCCTTGAAGATGCCGTCGTAATCGGTTACGGAACGGTCAAAAAGTCCGACCTTACCGGCGCGGTCGTGAATGTGAAGATGGGAGATTTGCGCGATTCACCTTCGCTTACAATTGACGGTGCCCTTCAGGGAAGGGTTGCCGGCGCCGACTTCATGTCGACCGACGGCGCTCCGGGCTCCACTTCCACGATCCGAATCCGAGGAACCCGTTCCATAACGGCATCCAACGAACCGCTGATCGTAGTGGACGGAGTGATGGACGCGATAAGCGACCTCGGCGACATCAATCCTGACGATATCGCTTCCATATCGGTCCTTAAAGACGCTTCATCCACTGCAATTTACGGAAGCCGCGGCGCTAACGGCGTTATCATCATCACCACCAAACAGGGCAGCGGAACCGCAGGGAAACCGAACATTTCGTTCAAGGCGGATGCGGGCATTGCCGTTTTGCCGTCCGGGCTGGATATCATGAATGCCTCGGAATTCGCCATGTACCGCAACGACTACGCCTACTTCGGGGGAGACCCCTATCATCAGGGCGTGGGTGCGTCGTCTCCTCTTTCCGATTCGGCATATCCGGATCCCATGTCCCTGAAAGGAACGGACTGGATCAAGGAAATAACCCGTACGGCAGTTATCCAGAATTACGCGCTTTCCCTCTCGGGTAAGTCGGACGCATCCTCATATTATGCATCTTTCTCCTACAACGATACCCAGGGCATCATTCAGGACAGCGGACTCAAGCGTTTTACCGGCCGTGTCTCCATCGACAGGGATCTTTTCAAATGGATGAAAGTCGGCTATTCAGGCACCTATACTTTCCGGCATCAGGATATGACCAAAGCTTCCATCGGTGGAACCTCATGGTGGAATGCGGCTCAATACCTTTCGCCCCTCATCAAGCCCGGTGATTCAGTGAACCCCCTGTACGGCGGAGGACAACGCATCAACACTCCGAGGATGCTGATCGACCTCAATACATATTACCGCGAATTCCACTCTACCAATCATTCCTTAAAACTGGATCTGAATCCTTTGCAGAACCTGAATATCAAGAGTACCCTTTCATATTATGTATTCCAGCGTCACTCATACCGTTATTATCCCGGGACCCTTCCGGCAAAAGGGGAGAGCCAGGGAGGCGATGCGTATCGCGAAGAATACGACAGTTTCTCCCTGTCGGATGAAACCACGGCGGGATACATATTCGACAATCTCGGGCGTCATTCCCTAAATCTTCTGGGTGGTGTATCGGCATACAAATCCGGCAACCATAATTTCAACCTTTCCGGCTCCGGATATATGGACGATGCGGTAATGTGGAACAACATGAACGCCGTCATTGACAAGGAAACCTACAATGCGGGCACATCCTTTGCGGCCAAGACCAAGATGTCGTTCTTCGGCCGTGTGGACTGGAACTATGACTCCCGTTATTATATAACCGCGACAGGCCGTTTCGACGGGGCGTCCAATTTTGCGGACAACCATAAGTGGGCGTTCTTTCCGTCCTGTGCTTTGAGATGGAATGCATCGAACGAGGAGTTCCTGAAAGATGTCGGCTGGATCAACGACCTGTCCCTGAGGGCCAGCGCTGGTTTGACCGGAAACGATGCAATCACCGAGTACCGCTCTCTCGCGGCTTTGTCGTCCACTACCTCCGGTTATATTTTCGACGAATCCCAGCCGGTGGCTTATTATCGTTCTCGTCTATCATCCCCCAACCTTACATGGGAAAAGACGGCCCTGTACAATCTCGGTATTGACATGTCATTCCTTAAGGGGCGTATCAATCTTACCGGAGAGTGTTATTACTCCAAGACCACGGACCTGCTCCTTACGGTTCAGATGGCAACCCAGACAGGTTATTCTTCAAGGTATGGCAATATCGGCGTGACATCCAACAAGGGGGTCGAACTATCGCTGGAAACCCAGAATATCGTCAAGAAGGACTTCAGCTGGTCCACGTCGTTCTCACTTTCCCACAATTCCCAGTTGGTGGAGGATATCGGTTCGGAGGATTTCGTGACCGCTTATTCTTCGCCTGGAAACAACCCTTATATGATGTACGGGTATGTCTCCGGCTATCCGCTCAATTCCCTTTGGGGATTCAAGTATGCCGGTGTCTGGCATAATCAGGATGAGATAAATGTCAATAATTATACAAAGACATACGCCAGCGCATCTTCCGCCAATCTGGGCTATGCAAAATATTACGACATCAATCACGACGGAACCCTAAATCAGGACGACCTTGTATATCAGGGTAATGCTGACCCCTGGCTTTACGGCGGCTTGCAGAATACCTTCTATTGGAAGGGGTTCAAACTGGGCGTCTATGTTTCGTATTCGCTGGGAGGCAAAATCTACAATTTCTCGGAACTCTACATGGCCGGTTCGGTAAATACCAACCAGTACCGGTACATGCTCAATGCCTGGCATCCGGTCCGCAACCCCTGGTCTGACCTTCCGCGTGCCGGCAGCACCGATGTTTCGCTGCCGAGCGACTTCATGATTTACGATGCTTCATACCTGCGGCTCAAGACGCTGTCGTTAAGCTACACTTTCGATTTCCAGAAGAAAATCAACTGGCTCAAGGACATAACTCTCACCGCAGTCTGCGATAATCTGTTCCTGCTTAAGAAATACAACGGTTTCGATCCGGATGTTTCCAGCAGCGGTACTTCATCCACTCTTCGCCGCGCCGATATAGGCGCTTATCCAAAATCCAGGAGTTTTACATTCAGCGTCCAAATAAGATATTAAGATGAAAAAATCAATCATAATAATACTTGCAGTTTTGAGCCTGGGTGTCTGTTCCTGCTCCCTTGTCGAGGATACTTCGTCCCTGTCCACTCCTGATAATTCTTTCCGCAATTTCCAGGAATGCCAGTCTTTGGTAAACGGCTGTTATATCCCTCTCAAGTCCATATACACATTCACATATATGATAATCACGGAATGCCAGACCGACATCGCCCAGATTTATTCCGGAACGCTCGACTCCCGCCTGGATGTTTCCCCGGCGCTTCCGCGTTTCGGCTCCACGGTCTGGACGCAGGGCTACCTTGGTGTCCAGCGCTGCAATTTCGTGATAGCAGGCGTAGAAAGTTCTCCGGGGATTTCCGAGGATCAGCGCAAGCAGCTTCTCTGTGAGGCCAAGGTCCTCCGCGCTTTCTATTATTATACGCTTACCTGTTTCTTCGGGAATGTACCGTTCTATTTCGACGACGTCAAGGATAATGAAACCATGTTCCGGATAGCAGTACTTCCGAGGATGAGTGCTGTAGATACCCGGAAAGCCTGCATAGAAGATCTTCAGGAGGCGGCTTCCGTCGTCCCCCAGACCAGGACTTCGGACAACACAGGCGCCAGGCTTGGAGCTTCCGCCGCCTGGATGATTGTCGCCAAGATGGCAATGTGGAATGCATCCAAGGACGATGCGTCCCAGTCTGAACACTGGTACACCGTGGCGGTGGAAGCGCTGGAACATCTGGAAAGCATTTACGGCGAGTTGTCGGATTATGATTTCGAATACAACGCCACGTTCCGTAACAAGAACACGCCGGAATCCATCCTTGAAATACAGCACATGTATGTGCAGGGAGGCTTGGACTATACTTCCAACGTCGCGGCTATCTGCACGCCGACCTGCCGGAAAATAACCAATTCAGAAGGACTGGTCACGGGAGCGACTTTCGACGGCGTTACCATACCGGAACTCGGGTACGAGTGCACGATCTGGACGGCAATGCGTCCTACGACATATTTCTGTCAGGGCCTCCAGACAAAACTCGGAAGGGACCTTCGGAAGAATGTGAATATGGCGTGGTCGTACAACGGACAGAATTTCAACGACGTGGATACGCGGCCCTGGCCCGGGCCCAAGTTCTGGTGCCCTTACATGGTTACTACGAAGGATGGAAACAATTACAAGGTTTTCCGCTATGCGGATGCGGTGCTAATGCTGTCCGAGTGCTGGTGTGCGCTCGGCGACAACGACAAGGCGATTGCATATCTCAATAAGGTTCGTGCGCGCGCGGGCACTGGTGACTATGTGTTCCGCACGCAGGCCCGTCTTGTGGATGAAATCCGCAGTGAGCGGGCAAGGGAACTGTTCGGAGAGTTCCAGCGCAAGTTCGATCTCGTCCGCTGGGGTATCTGGTATGACGCGGTTCAGGACAACAGTGACCACACCCCAATGAAAGAAAATGCGAGGCCCTGCCACGAGTATTATCCGATTCCCGATAAGGAAGTGACATATTCCAGATATAATCTGGATAACAATGAATACCGAAGATATGGTTTATAACAGAGCGATACGTGCTTTTAAATATTTGGCTTGCCTGTCGGCGCTTCTGTGCCTGATATCGTGCAGGAAAGGTTTCGAGGTCGTAAATGAACTCGGAGTCACGTCGCGTTTGCTGGAACTAGGAAGTGAATCCGGCTCCACCCATATTATGGTGTATTCAAAAGGAAGTTGGACGGTCCGTTTCGACAGGGAATCCGAGTGGGCATCGCTCAACAAACTGTCCGGTGAAGGGGTGAGTGATTTCATATTCAGTTATTCCGCAAATTACGGCATCACTCGAGGAGTATCCATTATAATTGAGGGGGATTCTTCGGAAGAAAGCGTTTCGGTGGTTCAGGCCGGGACAATCAAGTCGCCAAATATCACCCCGGGTATGCCGAAGGTAGTGCTGCCCAGGCAGGGAACCGTTTACAAGATGGCCATGCGCACCAATCTTGCTTTCTGCCTGGAGGAAATCAAGGCGAGGGCGGTTTATTACGATGATTCCGGAAACCAGGAGTTCATCGCACAGGTGGGAGATGATTCACCCGGTGCCTGGATTGGATCATATACTGTGACAGCAGATACGCTCAGTTTTGAAGTCGCGCCAAATGAAGGTGCAGACCGTGCCGCAGACCTGATTTTTTATGTGGCAGATGCTTCCGGGGCAGAAACCCGAACCGTGATATCCGTTATGCAAAGCAGCCTGGACCCGGTTTTCTCCCTTACGACAAACGCAGGTTCCTATTACGCCAACGGTGCAAGTTATCTGATTCCCGCGACAGGCAACAATATATGGTCCCTGCCGGGAGTGATCCTGAGTTGCCCGGCATCGTGGATCGGGGATATGTCTGTAACGGACGAAGGCCTTCAGTTCTCTTTGGATGAAAACATGGATTTGGGACAGCGCTCATCCGTCATAACCGTGTCTTACTCCCGCGATGGCTATACGGTAAGTGAAACCTATGAAGTGACTCAGTCCGCTGATAAGGTTATATCGTTCTCCGAACTCCGGGATATGCCGGCGGGGCAGATAGACCGAAACATCTATATAGAGGGTTACATCGTAAGCGACCCTTCCAGCAAGAATGTCTGCTCAAGTCCGCAGACCGGACAATATGCCTTTGACAGGGGCGAGAATGACAGGACTGCTTACCTGGAGAGCAAGGACGGAGTATTCGGAATCCAATTGAAATTCACTGCTGCGGACCAGAATATCCAGCCGCGCTGGTCCCGGATCCTTCTCAACCTTAACGGCACGGTGCTTTCACGCCAGACCAATCCGGACAGGTACACTGTCAGCGGGATACAGGCTACGATGGTCAGTTTGCTGGAACAGGGCGATGAGTTTTCGGTTCCCGCCAAGGTAAGAAGCATATCACAACTTGGAGACAACGATATTTTCACATATGTCCGTCTTTCCAATGTGGAGATAATGTGCAAGGACGGAGCGTTTACCAATGCATCGGAAGGTTATGCCTTCGGCGGCTCCGCTGATCCTTCCAATCCTTCAGGCTCGGCATCTCCCCGATGGGATGTCGCTCCGTTGCTTTGCTCGGATCCGGCCGGAAGCGTAATATATATGCTCACCAACGCTGCGGTTCCGTGGAGACGCACCGGCAGGGATATAGAATGGAACAGTTGCGTCCCGCAGGGATCCGGAACCCTGAGCGGCATCATCGTTGCGGATGATGTCGCACCCGTGCGCTGGGGCGACCTCGGAAGATATCAGATACGCGCAATGACAAGGGAAGAGATAGCGCTCGATGGAGAGTGCTTCTCCAACACCATTGCTGAATGGACCTGGAACGACTTCTCTCCCAAGATTACGCCTGACAGCGGTCACGGAACCTTCAACAAGTACAATGCTGCGGCTGAGTTCGTGCCCGATTTCAATAATCCCTATATGCCGGAAGATGCTACATCCCCCAACGGTAACGGAACCACCAATCTGAAAGGCCTCGTCCAGGGAGCGGCAATTTGCCTGAAACAGCAGTGGTGGGATTTTACGGATGGCATCGGTAAGTACTTTGACATACGTTTTTCAACTGCCGGCCTGAACGGGACGAATCTCGTTTTCGGCATTGTCTGGGGGCATGGGTCAATGAATGAAACATCTATATCTGGCCCGTCCCACTGGAATGTGTTGTATTCCACTGACGGAGGCACGACTTTCAAGAAAGTGCCATCTGTTGATGTCCTGAAGAAACGTTCTGTAGTATGGTGGGGATCCGGAAATAAGAGCACCTCGCAGGATGCAACCCCCGGATATACGGAACATCTGGTGAAACTGCCATCGGCGTGCTTCGGACAATCAAATGTGGTGATACGCCTTCAGGTAGCCGATACAGTTACTGATATCGCACCGGTTACGGGCGCGATGGCCTGGCAGGCAGCCCTTGGAATCGAGCGCGGAATGATAACCTCTGCGGTCAAGCCTGCCGATTGCCAGGTAAGGATTGGTACCATAACGGTGCGTTATAATTAAACGGAGGAAGAAATGGATAAGAATACTGTCATTTTCGGTCTTGCCCTCCTGCTGGCGCTGAGTCTGCAGGCTTGCTCCGTGGATCAAAGTGCCGATGTGAAGCTTGTCAAACTGGGGGCTGCTGTCAAGGAATTCACGCTTGAACCGGACGGTGGAATCGTCAATATACCGGTTTATTCAAATGGCTCCTATCATCTGGAGATGCTGACTCAGGATAATTCCTGGCTCAATGTTCATCTGCCATCCAATACTGGAAAGAATGGATATATCCATGCGGAATGCAGCTTCAACCCTTCTTTTAAACGGCAGGTACGTTTTGCTTTGTGCAGCGATACCGATGCCAGAAGGGACACTGTGTCTATAAGGCAGAAAGGAATGAAAGAGGCTGTGATTACGATGAATGAACTGTCTCTCCAGGCAAGGGGCGCCGGGGGCGACAGCAGCTATGTCATTACGACCAATGTGCCATTTGACCAGCTTCAAACGACTATTTCCTATCCTGCAGGATCTCCCTCGGAGTGGATAAAATCCGTCAGCATAGAGGATACGGAATCTTCGCACAGGCAGATGACAATTAACACGGCAGAAAATCCGGACGAAGACAATCCGCGAACCGCTACTGTCAGGCTTCGCTTTACCGATGGGTGGGGTGAGTCCGTTACACTCTCTTTCAATGTTATCCAGCGCACTGCACTTGAGCGTATCGGTACCACGGTCTCGATGCAGGAATTGAAGTATGAACATGTGGTGAGCGGCAAGCCTCTGGACAAGTATCTCATTATAGAAGGAATTGTCGTAAGCGACAAAGCCGGCCGTAATGCAGGAGAGAATGAGCAGCAGACCACTTCCGCAATCGATTATTCCGGAGACCAGAGAACGATATACCTGGAGAGTTTCGACGGCACCCAGGGAATTTGCCTCATGACCGAAACGATCGATGACAATGTGGTTTCCCGTTATGACCATCTGCAGGTGTTGCTGTATCATGCAGTGCCTGTGCTTCACTCTGATCCGGAATATCTTGTAGTCAGCGGTATTAAATCAGGAATGATAGTCGGACAGGCCAAGGGCCAGGCCTCTGATGTGCCGGTGAAAACGAAATCTATCAGGGACCTCTCAGATGATGATATATTCACTTATGTTAAGCTACAGCAGGTGGAAATCCCTGTCCGCAAGGGCTCTCTCATGCCGGTGAATGAAGGCTATACGATAGCAAGCAACGCCCATCGTTTTTCCAAGTATCCACGGCTTTTGCGCGACATCAACGGTGATTGGATATATATGCTCACAAACACCGTGTGCCAGTTCCGTAACGATGGGACCAGGCTCCCTTATGGATCCGGCTCTATTTCCGGTGTCCTGGTTCACGAGCGCTTCCCCCGTTTTGAATGGCGCAATGCGGCAGATCCGGCCGAAATGGACGAAGACCCTACGCTGGGCCGCATCGGCGACTATCAGATCCGTCCGCAGGCAAAGGAAGACATCTGGGGCGGCATGCAGGATGATTTTGAGGATGGTTTTTCAGCGTTGCTGGCGGAGTATCGTTACTGGGTGCCGGACAAGAATGCGGGTGTCTGCAGGCCAAGTTATGGCAACAATGGCTGGTTTACGCATACATACCAGAAGAAATACACCGGCTCCGAGGTGAAGGACTATACCGAAGATGCATTCAACCAGCATATGTTCTCTGGCGGCAGTTTCGATTATATCGGGCCTATCGGCAATAACAAGTCTGCCATGTTCGGTCTCCATTACGGCAACCTTAACGGACTCGGCATAATAATAGACCCTGAAAAGGAACACTACAGTCCGGACCTTTCGGATCTGGTCGATACCCAGGGCGAGCGGCCGCAGTGGTGTGGTCCGAATGCACCGTCCGAATTCTGTTTCTATGGCGACGGCGAGAATACGTCCAACCTCAATTACAATGGAACCACCTCACTCAGGGGGAAAGGGCATGTCCCGTCCGAGTGCTACACATCTTTCGCATCCAACTATTGGTGGGATTACGATACCGGAAAAACCTATGCATGGCTTCTGAACTTCTCCACCAAGGGTATTTCGGCATCCGGCCTTTCGATGCAAATATCGACCCTGAATACCAGCCAGACCTTCTTCTCGCCCCGTTACTGGCGGGCAGAGTGGTCCACCACGGACAACCAAGAAGATTCAAACTGGCATCTGTTGGCGGATTACACCGTTCCGGATGTCTCTGTATGGTCCAACACACTTTATTCTTCCAGCGTGGGGGACAAACACATAAACTTTGCGCTTCCTTCGGAAATGCTGGGAAAGGACAATGTTTATATCCGCTTCCGTCCGACAAGCGATCTGTGTTCCAGCGGAGTGGATTACGCAGATTCACGTATGAGCGAGGCGGAAAAGGATACACATACTAACCGTATCACATATATAGCGATAAGATATAATAAATAAGATTTTTCGATATGAGATCATTTAATGGCTTCTGCTTCACTATAACTGTGGCAATCCTGCTGACAGGCTGTTCCCGTCAGGAACAGGCACCGGTCCAGGTTCAGGTCCCGGCAGAAGGGGAGGAAGTGTACGACTCCGGCTTCAAAGCATATATGCCGGGTGCGTCCAGGACCTCTGTGGATATTGCGACCGGACGTGTCCTTTGGGATGACGACGACCCGATAATGGTCAGCAACGGCAGTGAATCTTCCACCCTTTATGTGAAACAGGGCGGGGGAACATCCAGTGAACTTTATTCCCAGGACAAACCCCTTTCCGGAGAGGCTTTTTATGCCGTTTATCCGGCGGCATCGGCATCGTGGAGCGAAGGTGTATTCCATTCCAGCATTCCCGTGAATCAGGTTTATACTGAAGGGGGATTCGCTTCAGGTGTCTTTCCCATGGTAGCTGAATGCGGCGCCGACAGGGAACTGGCCTTCAAAAATGCGGCATCCCTTCTGAAAATAGTACCTCAGACGGAATTCTTCGCGGGCATGAACATTTATTCCGTGAGCGTCAGCGCAAACGAAAGTATGGCTGGAGATATATCTGTAAGCTATGCTCAGGGCGGCGTGCCGGTAGTCACTTGCACGGGCCCGCGCAATGTGGCATTGAGCGCTTTCTCCGGACTTGAATTCGACACTCCGATTTATGTGGTGGTGGCTCCCGGGAAATATACCGGACTGAAAGTTTCGCTTTCCATGAGCGGAGGGGCTAAATACACTTACACTGCACCGGATACGGTTGCTGTGGACAGGTCCAAGTATCAGACCATCAATTTCACGGCAGTGGACAACTCCGTCGATCTTTCAGCTTCTCAATCTGCCAACTGCTACATGATTACCGAGCCGGGCAGCTACAAGTTCAAGGCTAATGTGAAAGGTAACGGGGTTACGACCAGCTGCGGCCTGCCGGCAAACACGCCGGCCACAGATATCTCGAGCGTGAAAGTGTATTATACGGATGGCGAAACCTTTGTTGACGGAGGATTCAGCTATATGAACGGTTATGTGCGATTCAGTACGGTCGAAGGTACTTTGCCGGTCGGCACAGTACTCCTTTCTGCGGTGAATTCCGCTGGTACTACACTTTGGAGCTGGCACATCTGGTCCAATCCGGACATTGCGGATGTGGAACTGTCCGATGGAAGCAAATGGCTTAATATGAATCTCGGCGCGCATCAGGTCGCATTCAATTCCGCCGGCTTCAACGGCTACTATTACCAGTGGGGCCGTAAAGATCCGATTCAGCAGGAATTCACTCCTAACGGAACTTCCGAAATGATCCATTCTCCTTTCGTGAGCCACGCCAGCCTCATAGACGGCTCGCTCGAGAATTCCATGAAGAATCCGACATATTTCTACGGCGGATACAAGATTACCATCGATGGCACACAGTATAACATACCGGACTGGTGCACATTCGATGATGACGTGAAGTATTACGACTGGTGGAACAAGAATATAACTTCCGACGGTCCGGATGCCGAGCCCGGCAAAACGATGTTCGATCCATGCCCTCCCGGTTACCACGTTCCTACCCTTAACGAAATTCAAGCGCTTTGCACTCTTGGAAAAGCGGCGGGAACACAGGGCGCGATTGTGGACGGGAAACTCTTCTTCCCTTATGCATCCAGCCGGGCAGCCGGAATTACGGTGAAACACTGGGGCGGAACGGCTGAGTCGGATACCGACAATACTGTGGGTGAACGTGGTTTTTACCATTGCACTAACCCCTACAATACTGGAAACAACCAGACCAGGACCGTTTATCGTCTCTGGGCGAGGAAAGGCAATATAGGTTATGCCGGCTCAATAATCCAGAGAGCCCAGGCTATGACTGTCAGATGCAAGAAAGACTGATACTTATAACTATTCAAGATATGATGAAAAAACTAAAAAGCACTAATGGCACCCGGGTGGAATACCGTTCTCCCGAATGCCATTCCGTGCAGACCCTGCAAGGCGGGACTCTCTGCCAAAGTGAACAGACAGGTGTTGAGGAGTACACCGAAAATACGGTTGACTGGACCTGGGAAAATCAGGAGGAAACGCTATGAAAAAGACTTTTTTTACCTTAATGCTCGCCGGCATTGTTTTCTCGTGCAGTAAACAGGAAATCGCTGCCCCTTCAGAGCCGGGCAATCCCGAAGGCATTACAGAAGTTTCAGCCGGACTGGAAGCAACCAGGACCAGCCTGGGCGCCCTTGAAGCCGGTAAACGCAAGGTTTATTGGTCCGAAGGCGACCAAATTACCATAAACGGAACCGCTTCACGCCAGCTCACCGGCGTACAGGACCAACAGGCAAGTGCGGATTTCGTGTTCGACGCAGTGCTTTCATATCCTTACAAGGCCGTTTATCCCGCGACCATCTGGGCATCGGCATCTACGGTTACACTCCCTGCAGTTCAGCAATGGGCAGACGGCACTTTCGCGACAAATACCGCCCCTGCAGCAGGTTACCTCAGCGACAACGGTACTCTTACGCTTTCAAACCTATGCGGTGTCATTAAGTTGAAGCTGCTCCAGAAAGACGGGGGAGATGCACACAAGATTGCTTCTGTCCGCTTTGAGGGCAAGGCTTCAGAGCAGATTTCAGGAACACTCAACATAGATTACACCACACAGGCCCTTCAGGCTGCAACTGCGGTCGCGGATGCCGACAAAGCGGTTACGGTAACTATGGATTGCGCCCTTTCTACATCTGAACCGCTTGAGGTTTATGTGGTGGTCCCCGCAAGGACCTATGCTTCCGGAATCAGTCTCACGATTATAGATGAAAACGGTCATGCGATGACTACTTCCGTGAATTCATCCGTGACCATCGCGAAAGGACAGGTCGTGGCACCGTCCGAAGCTATCGTGTTCGATCCCAGCGCCACTGTCGTTATCGGTGACGTGGATGCTTATACCGCTTTCGCCACTGCATTCAAGGCTGGCGAGTATGACGGACTCGGGAACAAACTTACCGTGAATGTTACGGCCGATTTGGACTTCTCCGGCAAGACCTTCGTTACCGTGGATGATGCCGACCATAAGTTCGCTGGAACCTGGAATGGAAACGGTCACCTGATGAAGAATATCACTTCGGTTAATACTCCTATGTTTTTTATACCTTCCGGGGCAACCCTGAAAGATATTGTCATCGATGAAACTTGCTCTTTCTCCAAAACGGCGTCTGCCGGAGGCAACTGGGGAATAATCGCAAGAGCCCTTGAACCGGGTGTCATGGTGGGATGTGTTGTTAATTGCGACTGGAATATCGACTATGGTAGCGGTGGCAACACCCTGGGCTATGGTGCCATTGTCGGCCGCACTACCGGCACCGTGCAGAACTGCAATATGAACGGGGACCTTATTTACACAAGGGCCGTAGACACAAAACTTACGGAACGCCTGTATATAGGCGGCGTGGTCGGCTATGTATATTCGGCTACGGGGCTGGTTGAGTACTGTAATATGAACGGAAATCTCAAATTCAATGAACCTGCTGAAGCAAACTGTCCTGTATGTGAGACTGCCGACAAGTATTTCTGCGTGGGCGGTGTGGTAGGATTAAACAAGACGAACGCTACTGTCAGGAATTGCTATATGAAAGGCGATGTCTCTTACAAGGATCATGTATGGGATGTGTTCCTTGGTGGTGTCATTGGAAATAACGAAGGCGCCATTGCTGAAGACTGCCACCTTGAAGGTAATTTCGAAGTAATCCAGAATTATTCTACCAGTACATATAAACGGCTTTTTGCAGGCGGTGTTCTCGGACGTTCAACAACCAAAGTAAACAACTGCACAACGAAGGCTGGAAAGACATTGACCGTATCGTCTGCGGTGGGCACCGTTGAGGTAGGAGGCATTATCGGCAACCTGTTTAACGGGACCTTCACCAACTGCGTGAACAATATGGCGGTGCAACAGAATACGATTGCCTCCAAGAATATGAATATTGGCGGTGTAATAGGTTTGGTGAATTCAAGCGTTACTGCTGCTACCATCGGAGCGATAAACAATGGCGCAGTGTCGGTTGCTTCGCTCAGTGCCGAAAGCGGATCGGCGACCCGAGTGGGTGGTGTTATTGGATGGGCCTTGGCCGACGTGAATGGCGGAACAATTGTTAATAAGGTGTCTTCCATCCATAATACAGCCCAGGTTTCAACCAATGCCGGTGAGGACGGCTACGGTTTCGGCTATGCCTGCTTCGGAGGCGTTGTGGGGGCAACCAATTCAAATGCAACAAATCTCACCAATGCCGGTAAGGTTTACATCGATTTCTCTGCCAACAAGGACGATTCTAAACTGATGAAATACGTTGCGGCCGGTGGAGTGGTTGGCAAACTGTATGCCGACAAAACGATAGAAGGCTGTATCAACAATGCAGTCGTCCAGTTCCGTTATTGGGGAACAGCTAACCAGACAGCGAGGATTGAATTCGTCGGCGGTATCGTCGGAAATGTCATTAAGAATACGAACAGCGGAGGCCTTGCAGCTACAATCAAGAACTGCTATAATTACGGTCAGATCAACGATAGTATCAACAATAGCTCTTATCCAAACCTTAGCTCTGTTGGAAAATGTGTTGGAGGAATCGCGGGAGCCGTTCTTGGTGCTGATGGCACAAGGGCGACTGTCCAAGGCTGCACAAGTAGCTCTTCAACGGCCCACGCCTCTTCGGTGGGTTATTTTGGCGGACTTCTTGGCTATGCTGCTTACACGGATATCATCAATTGCACGAACACAGCCAGTATTGGCGGTTCGGCAGTAGGAGGAATCGTTGCTATGGCAAGCAGCACAACCGTAAAGTCCTCAACTATTGAGAACTGTACTGTCACTTTCAATTCGCAGTGCGGCGGAGTCGCAAACGGCAGCAATGATGCATACAACGAGTTCTCCGGGAATTTTGTGCGCAATGTGAGTTTTGTGAACAGCACAAGCTCATCAAAGGCTTCAGCTTTCGGTGCTATAGCCCGCAATCCTATAGCAGCTACCGTGGTGGCGAATAACGGTATCAGTGGATCCTTTAAGGATGGATCCAGTGCAACTGCAGTTGCCTTCTCTGAGTCCTATCACCCTTACACGGCTTCAGGAACCTTTACCGGGTCGACACCCAATTACGTAATAGGCGACTAAGGCTTTCCTTATCTTCTCTTTATGATGACCAGCGGCCCAACAGACCGTTGGTCATCTTTTATATTAAATCCACTTTTTTGGTGGATTATTGAAAGAATTGTTATATCTTTGCAATAAGAAAAGTGAACGATGAGGATAGTTTTTGAGCAGGAGTATTTGTCTGGTTTGTATAATGATGGTACCGGGGATAAGAAACACAGGTACCAACCGGACGTGGTGAAAAAGTATAGGAAGGTGGTGAACATCCTGAAACAGGCAAAAACGGTCGAAGATTTGTTCCCCTTCAACTCGTTGAACTATGAGAAACTATCCGGAGACAAAGCGGGAATTGACTCCGTTCGCATCAATGACAAATACCGTCTCGAGTTCAAGACTAAGATATTGGTCGCTGAGATTGTGGTAACGGTATGTCACTTGTTGGAGTTATCAAATCATTATCAATAGTCTATGGCACAGAAGCATTTTAACGCTACCCATCCCGGAGAGGTGATTAAGGATGAATTGATTGCGCGTGGAATATCCCAAAAGGATTTCGCACGGAGTATTTCCGTTCCTTACACGATGTTGAATGACATTCTCAATGAACGTCGTCCTCTCTCTGCCGCTATGGCCATTTTTATTGAATCTGCGCTTGGAATCTCTGCGGATCTGCTTATGGGTTTGCAGTCGGACTATACTATGCAGTGTGCCCGTAATGATGCCGAAGTGCGACGTAAATTGAAAAAGTTAACGCGATACGAAGCCAGTTCATTCACAACGGTTCAGGCATAAAGATCTATGGCATTTTCGTTCTTTCAGAAGATATCGCGCGCCATCGTCGGTAAGAGCCGGGTGGACGACGATACCCTGGACAACATAGAAGAAGCGTTGATTGAAAGCGATATGGGCGTGGATACCACGCTCAAGATCGTGGACGCCCTCGAGGAGCGCGTTCAGAAGGACAAGATGATGAACTTCGACGAGCTCGTGGGCTATCTGCGTGAGGAGATAGCGAAACTTCTGGAACAGGGAGAATCGCAGCCGGAAACCGTGCAGGATGCAGCTGAGGGGCGCCCTTATGTCATCCTTGTGGTCGGCGTGAACGGAGTGGGAAAGACCACCACTATCGGCAAGCTTGCCAAACTCTATAAATCGAAAGGAAAGAAGGTCATTCTCGGAGCGGCGGACACCTTCCGTGCTGCGGCGGTGAACCAGCTCGTGATCTGGGCCGAGCGCGCAGGGGTGGATATCGTCCGTCAGGAGATGGGCTCCGACCCGGCCAGCGTGGCTTTCGATACGGTAAAGGCGGCCGTTGCAAGGGGCGCCGACGTGGCAATTATCGACACGGCGGGGCGCCTTCACAACCGCGCCGACCTGATGAACGAGCTCACCAAAATCCGCAATGTCTGCGGAAAAGCATGTCCGGGCGCACCTGACGAGGTGCTGCTTGTGCTTGACGCCTCCACGGGGCAGAACGCTTTCCAGCAGGCCAAGGAATTCGCCCGTGCCACCAAGATCAGCAGCATCGCCGTGACAAAGCTGGACGGTACTGCGAAAGGCGGCGTGGTGGTAGGACTTGTGGATATGTTTAAAGTGCCGGTAAAATACATCGGCACGGGAGAAGGAATTAACGATATTGAATATTTTGACAGGGACGGCTTTGTCGCGGCCCTTTTCAATCCGGAGGATTTGAAGAAATGAAACTCTCTTACAATTGGCTCAAGGATTATCTTGAATGCAATCTGACACCGGTCCAGGTGGCCGATGCAATGACATCTATCGGAATAGAAGTTGACGGAGTGGAGGAGCAGGAAGAAATTCCGGGAGGCCTCGCCGGCGTGGTGGTGGCAAAGGTCCTGGAGTGCGAGGCGCACCCCGATTCCGACCATCTGCATATCACCAAGGTTGACGACGGCAGCGGCGAAGCGCTCCAGGTCGTCTGCGGCGCTCCTAATGTAGCGGCGGGGCAGAAAGTGCTCTTTGCCCGCATCGGCACCGTGCTGCCCGGAGATTTCAAGATAAAGAAGAGCAAGGTACGCGGCGTGGAAAGCCTCGGAATGATATGCGCCGAAGACGAACTCGGAATCGGTACGAGCCACGAAGGCATCATGGTGCTTCCTGAGGACGCCGTGATCGGCACCCCCGCGAAGGACTATCTTGGCCTGAAGACTGAGGCCGTCATCGAGTATGAGATAACCGCCAACCGCGTGGATGCGGCTTCCCATTGGGGCGTCGCCCGCGATCTCTATGCCTGGATGCAGCTCAACGGCATCCCCTGCAAACTTCACAAGCCCGATGTTTCTGCCTTCGACTGTCCGGCTGGCTCTGCTTCAGGACTGGATGTCGAGGTGCTGGACAATGAAGGAGCGCCCCGCTACAGCGGCGTCACCATCCGCGGCGTCAAGGTGGGACCTTCGCCCGAATGGCTCCAGAAAAAACTCCTTTCCATCGGCCTGAGGCCCATCGACAACATAGTGGACATATCCAACTTCATCCTCTTCGAGCTGGGGCAGCCTCTCCATACCTTCGATGCCGACAAGGTGTCCGGGGGCAAGGTGATCGTCCGCCGTGCCGCGGAAGGGGAGACTCTCAGGACCCTGGACGGCGTGGACCGCAAACTTTGCTCGCGTGACATGGTGATCGCCAATGCGGACGGACCCATGTGCATCGCCGGCGTGTTCGGCGGCGAGGAAAGCGGCGTCAGCGCGGAAACCACCAGCGTCTTTGTAGAGAGCGCATATTTCGATCCTGCATCCATCCGCCGTACATCCAAGAGCCAGGGGCTCCAGACCGACGCCTCCTTCCGCTACGAGCGCGGCGCCGATCCGGAAGTTACTATCTACGCCCTCAAGAGGGCCGCGCTTTTAATACTGGAACTCGCAGGAGGCCATATCGAAGGACCAGTCCGGGAAATCTGCCCCAAACCCTATGAGCGCAAGCGCATAGAACTGGATTTCGACAGGATGGAAGCTTTCATCGGAAAGAAGATAGGTCATGATACCATCGTGCGCATCCTTGAAGCCCTGGGCTACAATTTCCTCTCCAACGACGGCTGCAAGGCAGTTGTGGAGGCACCTTCCTATATGGTTGACGTGTACCGCGAATGCGACGTGGTGGAAGAGGTGCTGCGCATCTACGGCTACAACAACATCGACCTTCCCGCACATATGAAGATGAGCGTGAACGCTTCCCCGAAACCGGATCCGGAAGCGATCCGCAACCAGATAAGCAACTTCCTGGCCGCCAACGGATTCACCGAGACGATGAACAATTCCCTCACCAAGGCGGACTATTACAAGGATCTCAAGACCTTCCCCGCGGAAGCGCTCGTGCACATAGTGAACCCGCTGAGTTCGGACCTGAACGTGATGCGCCAGTCGCTGATTCCCGGCGGTCTCGAGGTGGTTGCATACAATCTCAACAGGCAGATTTCCAGGATAAAGACCTTTGAATACGGCAGCGTTTACAAGCGCCTGACCGACAAGCCCGGGGAAACGCTCGAAGGTTATGAGGAGCATAGCTGCTTCAGCCTTTTCCTCAGCGGAGCACCGGAAAAGAACTGGAAAGGAGAGAGCTCCAAGGGAGATTTCTTCCAGCTCAAAGGCTATCTTGAACTGCTGCTTAAGCGCTATGGGGCGGATCTCTGGCAGATGTGGTCCGAGCCTGCTCCGGCGGACATCTTCTCCGAGGGTAATATCTACAGCCTGCCCGGAGGCAAGAAGCAGCTTGCCGTGCTCGGTACTGTGAGTCCGGCGCTGGCTCGCAAATTCGGCATCCGCCAGAGCGTGGTTGCCTGCGAAATCAACTGGCCGGTGCTTTTCGAACTCATCAAACGGGGTAAGGTCGTCTTCAGCGAGATGCCCCGCTTCCCGGAAGTTCGCAGGGACCTTGCGCTGCTGCTTGACGAGAGCGTGAAATATGCGGATCTCCGCGCCGCGGCTTTCAAGAACGCGAAACATCTGCTCAAGGCGGTCAGCCTCTTCGATGTCTATCGCGGCGACAAGATTCCGGCGGGCAAGAAGCAGTATGCGCTGGCATTCACCATCCAGGATAAGGAGCGCACGCTTACGGACCAGGATACGGAACGCCTGATGCAGAGGCTTCTGGATGTGTTTACCAAGGAATTCGGAGCAGTTCTGCGATAATGAAAAGTTTTGCGGGATATCTTCTGGCGGCTTGCATGGTGCTGATGTGCTTCGGCTCATGCAGGCATGGCAGGGTTATTCCCAAAAAGGATTTTGCGGCCATATATGCCGACATGTTTCTGGCGGACCAGTGGCTGAATGACAATCCGGCGAAAAAACGCTCGGCGGACACCTCCGGTTTCTATGATGCGGTTTTCAAAAAGCATGGCTATACCTTTGAGGACTACGATGCGAGCGTGAACTATTATCTGGACGATCCTTCCCGCTATGCCAAGATTCTCGACGAATCCGAAAAGATCCTGGATGAAAAGCTTAAAAAGCTGAAACTCAAGGACGAAGAGATTGAGCGTTACAAGCGCATACATACCGTTCTGACTGCTTACAGGCCATCGGTTTTCTGGCCGAGGCCGAAGCGGGACAGTAACTGCCTCTATATACCTCCACTTGACAGTCTGGAGCTGGATTCCCTGCTACGGGATTCGCTGCGTCTGGATTCGTTAAGGCTGGATTCTCTCAGATTGGATTCAATTCGACTGGATTCCTTGAGGCGCGATTCCATCCGTCTGGATTCCCTTGAAAGGATCAAGTCAAGACAATTTAAAAGAGTTTCTCATGTTGCGGGAAGAAACCGTATTCGGGCCGATAAAAAGTAGAAGGCTGGGCTCTTCCCTGGGCATCAACCTCCTTCCCACAAAGGGGAAACTCTGCAATTTCGACTGCATCTATTGCGAATGCGGCTGGAATAAGGACGGACTTGAGGACAGGCGCCTCCCTTCCGCAGCTGAGGTCCGCGAAGCCCTGGATACCAGGCTCAGGGAATGCTCGGAAGCCGGAACTCCCATAGATTCAATAACTTTCTCCGGAGACGGCGAGCCTACCCTCAATCCGGATTTTGCCGAGATAGTCCGCGATACCCTTCAACTTAGGGACCGCTGGTACCCGCAGGCCAAGGTTTCGGTGCTCTCCAATGCCACCAGGGTTTGCCGTGAACCGGTTTTTCAGGCGCTTCGAAAGGTGGATAATCCCATACTTAAACTGGATGCTCCCACTTCCGAACTGGCCGCCCGTATCAACCGGCCTGTCGGGGACTACGACGTGGAGCGGCTGCTGCTGGACCTGGAGCGTTTTGAAGGGGATTTCATCTTGCAGACCATGTTCCTGCGGAGCCCGGAATTCGATTCTTCATCGCCGGAAGTCCTGCTTCCGTGGATGGATATGGTGCGCAGGCTGCATCCCAGGGAGATAATGGTCTATACCATAGCCCGCCCCACTCCCCAGCAGGGCCTTGAAAAATTCAGCGAAGAGGAAATGGCGGCGCTGGTGGCCCCGCTTGTCAAAGAAGGTTTCAATATTCAAATAAAAGCTTGATAATATGGATACAAAAGAAATTCTCAGGAAGTGTTTTTCCTTCATGGACCTTACTACGCTCAAGCCGGACGACACCGTGCAGTCGGTAGAAAAGCTTGTCGCGAAGGTCAGCGCCCTCACCAGGGAATATCCTTCCTATCCGCTTCCCGCATCCGTATGCGTATATCCCAATTTCGCCGGAGTGGTGCGTGCCGCGCGCCCCAGCGAGGAACTGCATGTTACCTGCGTGGCAAGCTGTTTCCCCTCCACCCAGAGTTTCCTGGAAGTGAAAGTGAGGGAGTGTGAACTTGCGGTAGAGGCCGGTGCAGATGAAATCGATATCGTCCTCTCCCTCGCCAAATTCCTCTCCGGTGACTATGAAGGTGCAGCAGCCGATATCAGGGCGATGAAAGCAGCCATAGACGCTGCCGCCGCCAAGGCCGGCCGTCCGGTGGTTCTCAAGGTGATCCTCGAAACCGGGCTCCTTAAAACGGAAGAGCTCATTGCAAAAGCATCACGCCTCGCCATGGAGGCAGGCGCCGATTTCATAAAGACATCCACCGGAAAAGTGGAGGTGAATGCTACTCCCGAGGCTGCTAGGATAATGTGCACCGAGATCCGAAAGTTCTATGAGCAGACCGGCCGTATGGTGGGCTTCAAGGCTGCCGGAGGCATTTCTACTGCCGAAGATGCTATCAAATATTACAATATCGGTCTCGAAATTCTCGGGGAGAAATGGCTCGACAAGAAGTATTTCCGTTTCGGAGTCAGCCGGGTGGGCAACAGCCTTATGTCGGCAATCGAAGGGAAGGAAATCAAATTCTTCTAAACATAAAAAACAGAAATTTCGCAGGATAAAAATTTTTGTTTAGTGCTTAAAATCGCCTCTGTAGCATGCTACGGGGGCGATTTTTGTAAATAAGCGTTGACTTTTCCTGTAATCGGATAATAAGCTCCCAACTTTGCCGCAGAAAAATGTTTGGAAATGAAAAAGAGCTTTTCGATTATTGCGGCGGCACTGGCAATGGCCGCATGTTCTCATGAGCGTCTCGCAGTCGAGACCTATCCCGAACCTCTCCCGGACGGGGAGTATCCGCATGGAGAAGAAATGGTGCTGGGGCGTAAACGGGACAATCCCTTTTCCGTGGTCAATATGGCCAACGCCTTCCACTCTTATTACCATGCCTCCAAGGCGGCGGTGCAGGGAGTGGATGTCTATACTACGGATTATTACGTCCGCTTTCTGCCGGAAAACCAGGAGCAGCTGGACCGTCTCGAATCCCTGGGTCTGGACCTGATGGACCACCCGCTGGACTGCGAGATCGAGAAGGACGGCGACTGGTATCACGACCCTTCGGTTCCCGAGGGCGAGATAACCTGGCAGTACACTGTGGTGGGACGGGATTTTGAATTCCCGGAGGACATAGAGTATGAAATTCTGGAGGAATGCTTTCTGCCGGAACATTCTTCCGGTGCCGGTTCCAAGGCCATACTGGTGGATTGGGATGCAGTCGAGGCAGTGGCGTTCGAACAGACGGGCAACGGGAATCTGAAAAGCCGGCCGGCGTCAAAAGGGTCGGGAGGAGGCACTCCCCGAGGCAGGATAAGTATAGTGGATGAGAAACTCGGTCCCGAACCCATAGGAGTAGCAGGGGTCAGGGTGATGTGCAACAGCTTCGTGCGCATCGCCAAGGCATACACCGACGAACAGGGCTACTACAAAATGTCCAAGAGCTTCAGCAGCAAGCCCCGCTACAGGATAGTATTCAAGAATAAGAAAGGTTTCGGGATAGGCCTGAACACTATCATCTATCCCGCCTCTTACTCCGGATTGGGCAAGCACTCGGCCGAAGGGGTGAGCCGAGTGGTTACTTCCCGGTCCAACCGCAATCTCTTCTGCCGCTGCGTGGTGAACAATGCCGTTTACGACTATTTCAACAGCTGCAAGGAGGGCGGACAGTCCATGCCGGCGCCTCCTACCAACCTGCGTCTGTGGATATTCCAGAAGCTGGATGCCAGCAGTGCGGTGATGCTGCAGCAGGGAGTGCTGGTGGACGATACTTTCATAGGGGAGTTCCTTGGAGAATATGCCAGACTGGTAAAAAAGTTTCTGCCGGACATAACCATAGGTGCGAAAGGCAAGGACGATTACGCATCCCTGTATGCGGCGGCCATCCACGAATGCGCACATGCGAGCCACTTCAAGAAAGTGGGGAAGGCTTACTGGCAGAAGGTTACGGAGTTCATCGTCAGTTCCTGGCTTGAGTCAGGCGACGTGTACGGCGTGGGAAACGAAAAGAACCACGGTTATGCCGAGGTGAGCGAAATGTGGGCCTACTATGTGCAGTCCCGTCTCTACAGCGACCGCTACCCCTCGGACAAGAGTATTTTCGGCACCGGCTGGTGGTTCTCGCCGCAGGTCTTCTTCTATCTGGACGAAAGGGGGCTTACCCGTTTCAAGATCATCGAAGCCCTGGGCAAAGAAGTGAACAGCAGGGAAAAGCTGGAAGAAGAGCTGATCAAACTCTACCCGGACTTTAAGACGACCATACAGGTGGCATTCAACAGGTATAACTGAGTCGGACATGGTTAATATTCTTTTTCGCCTCTGTGCGGCCGTCTTTTCAGTCCTGGGTTTCAGCCTCTGCGCTGCCGGACAGGAACTGTCCCTTGCCACCAATATAGCGGACTATGCGATGGGCGGTACTCTCAATGCTGAAACCGCATACGGAATCTCCAGGCACTGGAGCCTGAATGCAGGGTTCAGGTACAATCCCTTCCGTTACGGAGAAGGGGATGACATCCGCCTTCACCGGCAGCGCTCGTTCAGCGCCGGAGCGAGATGGTGGCCCTGGCATATCTATTCAGGGTGGTGGATATCCGGGAAAATCCAATATCAGGAATACGCCAGTACGGATTCACAGGGGGCTCTGTTCCCGGATTATTTCGGTGGAGGCGCCGCTATGGAAGGGGACCGCTACGGTGTCGGAGTGGGTGCGGGATATTCCCGCATGCTCGGGCCGCACTTCAACCTCGACCTGGGCCTTGGCTTCTGGGGCGGCTACTCCACTTACGTGCGCTACAGCTGTCCATCCTGCGGCCGCATCGTGGACAATGGATCCAAGCCGTTCTTCCTTCCCAACGAGCTGATTCTGGCGCTGAATTATATTTTTTGATGATTTATTATACCTCCCATTCTTATTAATACTCGCTATATGGATAACGACGCCTCAAAAGTAGTGATGATTCACGACGTAAAGTTAGACGAGGAGTACACTCAATGGCTGAATGAGATCAAAGCAAGGTACCGCAATGCACAGATCAAAGCAGCTGTCAAGGTGAACGCCGAACAACTGCTTTTTAACTGGCAGTTGGGGCAGGACCTTGTGATACGCAAGGCTGAAGAAAGATGGGGCTCCGGTATTGTGGAGCAAGTCAGCCTCGACCTCCAGGCCGAGTTCCCGGGCTCCAAGGGCTTCAGTACTACAAATTTATGGTATATGAAGCAGTGGTATCAGTTTTATGCAGCGGCGATACCAAAACTCCAACAACTTGTTGGAGAATTGCAGCGTACAGAAGAATCTCAAGATCAGGGCATTGACTTGCCGGGAGTGTTTATGTGTGTTCCATGGGGGCATCACATTCAAATACTGTCCAAGTGCAAGAATATCGATGAGGCTATCTTCTATATTGTTCACTGCGCCTCCGAAGGTTGGAGCCGTCAGGCTTTGATGAACTGCATCAAAGCCGATTACTATCACACGTCCGGCGGCGCAATTACGAACTTCAGCGAAATACTGCCTACTCCTCAACGCGAACTCGCTCAAGCTATCACCAAAGATACCTACGACTTCGGTTTCATTTCTTTACCGAAAGGATATGAGGAAAAAGAACTGGAGACGGAACTCGAAAAGCATCTCACCCGTTTCCTTCTAGAACTGGGCTCCGGATTTGCCTATCTCGGTCGCCAGAAACAGATCCTAGTCGCCGGAAAAACACGGAAAATTGATATGCTCTTTTTCCATATCCCGCTCAACTGCTACATCGTGGTAGAACTCAAGGCCGTGCCATTCCAGCCGGAATTTGCCGGAAAACTCAATTTCTATGTCAATGCAGTCGATGACCTAATCAAAACCCCGTCCCAGAACCCGACCATAGGCCTTCTGATTTGCAGCAACAAGGCAGAAACGGAAGTGCAATACGCCTTCAAGGGTGTCCGGACGCCGATAGGCGTGGCCTCGTATGACAATATCCAGATAAAGAAGATCCAAGAGCAGCTACCATCCATAGAGGAACTCAAGACACGCATTCAGCTGCTTGAGAAAGAATTGAATAGGGAACGATATACTAGTTTACACTAAAGAAACACCTGCTTCCTGATTGAAATCGGGTGTTTTAAATAAGATGAGTGATTCAGGAAAAGAAAAACAGCCACACGAACTATGTAAGCAGGATTACTCCACTAGTGCTTCTCGTGTAGCTGATGCGGCAAATGTAAGGATAAAACCTGACATTGCAATAGAAAACCTCAAAAAACTTGGAGCGTTATACAAAAATGTCACAAGCGTCAGAGGTTTCCTGACAGACTTAAGGCTGGCATTGGGAATATCTGATTCTGACGGATCTACCAAATACGGAGTTGTGGATATCTATTCAGAAGATGGCTCTTCTTTGACTGCATCTTTGGCTATTACAAATCATAATGCTAATGCATCAACTTATATTGAACATAATGCAAACTATGAGTATAATTTACGTATTCTTGTCAGAAAAAGGTATATCAGAAATAAGTTCCGAGCCAATAATAAAGTCAGACTTGATGAATATGTGTACTACGAAGAAAGGCTGAAATTGAATTGTAAGCCGCTGAGTTTGGTGATAGACGGAATAATAAACTTCTTACGGACAGGAGTATATGAAGACAAAACCAAAGTTGCTTTCAAAAATGTATCACCATAGCTGATTCTGGCGCTGAATTATATTTTTTGATGATTTATAAAAAGAAAAAAGCCAGTATCTTGAACTGTACAAGCGAGGGTATTTCACCTACTAGAGCTTCACAAGATATTGGCAACACAAAAGTACAAATATTTCGTGACAAAGCAATAATTTGTTTGAAAAAGATAGCAGTGGATTAGAATCTTCCTAAATCAGCCTGGGCAAGTAAATGAAGTATCATTATCCATCAGTAATCATCACGCGAATGCATATACTTTCATCACTAACAATGCGAATTTCGAATACAATTTCAGGCTTGTAATACGAAAACACAGGCAAGAGAACAGGTTTCGCCCATCGCCTCAGGTGAGATTACCCACTCAGTAAGATTATACTGGGAATAATACACTTCTTGATAACAGGGCGGTTTGTTGATTATCTCGGAACGGCAATTATTAATGTATCTCCGGATAAATAGACAGGACGAAACTTGAAACGATTGCCAAGTGCACCGGCCTCAGTGCCGAAGAAATCTCAGCGCTGTAGCAGGGAGCCTACAAACTGGTTTGGTGACCACCAGACGATCAATGTGATAAATAGTAATGCCTGTGGCGAAATTGCCGCAGGCATTACTGTTAAAGTGCTTGTCATTGACGCAATAAGCATTCTTGCGAACTGAAAATTACTAAAGCAAACATTGCTTTCTAACTTAGCTCGCTAAGTTAATCTGCAACGGGGCGGATAGGTTGCCCGTCGCTTCGATTCATATCCCACATATACACTATCCCCCATTGCATTGCGACACTAACAGCACATCGTGGATAATCTGTTGATATTGACGATGACCAATAAGAACCGCCATGGGAGGGGTCAATATAATAACCCGAATACCGCCCTGTGTAAGGGAAGAAAACGCTATTGCCATTCTGAGCAGTAACTAACATCCCATTGACTCCTTTACTCGTTAAGGGAATCCAGATACATTTATTGATAAGTTCTGTCCATTCTTCATCTGTAGGCGTGCGCCATCTCCCGCCTAGTTTTTTTCTGGCAGCATCGTCTTCATAGTTGTAATCCTTAAAGGCAACTTTATTGTCGCTAGAGTTGTATTTTGTCATAGATCCTTCTGATCCATTACAAAAAATGTAGTTTGACCAAGAAAAACTTGATTTAGGCTTCGTTTCGCCCCACGCATAATAATCGCCAAATTCTTCTGGTCTTGTGGCGCCGAGATTCCAGCCTCGCCACTTGACGGACAGACCAAGATCTACCATTTCAGAAGTATTCTGAAGAAATAAGTTTGTGTCACTTAGTGCTACATGTTTGTTTGTTTTTTCGCAGGACAGAACGAACATGCTTAGCAGGAGGGCCGTTATGATGGTAAAATACTTATTCATATTCAACTTTTTTCAGGTTCCTTAATTGATCTTTGAATAATCTTATCCGATTTCATATTAAGCATTTTAGCAGAAACAAGGTATCTGACGAACTCATCCTTCTTGAGTTTATAGTGCTTACTATTTAATAACTCGACAACTGTCTCACAAATGGATTTTATTGAATCATATGGCACAGCGTATGCAGATTCATTTACAAATATTCCACCAAAATTTGAAGAGATCATTTCTCGTATTTGGTCTCTGATTTCGTCGCTGATTGTGTATATTACAATTGCATTGTATTCTATATCATTCTGCATAATTATCACTGTAAATTGCCACCGAAAAGT
>DEFD01000022.1 GCA_002350615.1 Bacteroidales bacterium UBA2861
TTGGATTTATAGAGGAAATATACAAATTTATCCGGAAACCGCTAAATACTGTCAAAAATTAGAGGGAGTACATCATCCACCTTGTCGAACTTCCATATTATGCCGTCGCCTGCCATGATCACGGACATAGGCTTGCCCGATTTGGCCTGATATTGGGCCATAACCTGCCTGCAGGCACCGCAGGGAGTCGCCGGAGCCTTGGCAAGGCGTCCCATGACGCCGCCGGCGATGGCTATGCTCACCATGGCTTTGTCCGGGTAGCTCGCCCCGGCATGGAACATTGCGGTGCGTTCAGCACAGAGACCTGAAGGAAAGGCTGCGTTTTCCTGGTTGGCCCCTTTCACGACAGTACCGTTTGAAAGGCGCACGGCCGCACCCACATTGAAATGGGAATAAGGGGCGTAGGAACCTTTCATCGCATCTATCGCGGCAAGCACCAATTCCCTGTCTTCCTTGCTCATTTCGTCCGGAGATGAATACTCTTTGTAGGAAATCTTTATTTCTTTATCGGTCATATCCGTGTTATTTAGGTCTGCTAATATACAAAGAATCTGCGAGAAGAACAAAGCGGGCGCTTGCACGAACCGAGGGAAAAGAGTATTTTTGCAGAGATTATGAAGATTTGTGTAGGACTGTCCGGAGGAGTGGACTCCAGTGTCGCCGCCCTGCTGCTCAAGAGGCAGGGTTACGACGTGTTTGCCATGTTCATGCAGAACTGGCACGATGCGGACGCCACCCTTCACGGCAGCTGTGAATGGGAGGAGGACAAGTTCGTAGCCGAGATGGTTGCGAGAAAGATAGGAATTCCCTTCTACTTCGTGGATCTCAGCAAAGAGTACCGCAAGCGAGTCGTGGACTACATGTTCGACGAATACGAGCGCGGCCGCACTCCCAATCCGGATGTTCTCTGCAACCGGGAAATCAAATTCGACGCCTTCCTCAAAAAGGCCCGTGAACTTGGCGCAGACATGGTTGCAACCGGCCATTACTGCCGCAAGGAAGAACTCCCGGACGGAACATGCCGCATTCTTGCAGGCAGCGATCCCGGCAAGGACCAGAGCTACTTTCTCTGCCAGCTGACCCAGGAACAGCTTTCCAGGGCGATTTTCCCGATAGGGCATCTTCTGAAAAAAGAAGTGCGCGCCATAGCGAAGGAAGCCGATCTGCCGTCCGCGGACAAGAAAGACTCACAGGGAATCTGTTTTGTGGGCAAGGTGGATCTTCCGACATTCCTAAAACAGAAGCTGCAGAGCCGGGAAGGAGAAGTCATAGAGGTTTTTGACGCCTTCTTCGAAGACAACCCCCTGTATCAGAGGCAGAAAGCAATCGTCGCATCCCTGATGCGCGAGGATTACAGCGGTCCGGTGCCCATGATTTCCAGCTACATTTCAGAAGACAAATGCACGGCGGTGGACGACGCCCATCCGCTGGATCCCGGAAAGACCGCAGCCCTCGGAGATGAGGATTTAAGGACTCTCGCCACTCCCCTCGACTACTCAGGAATCCAGTTTGAAACGGAAACTTACCGCAGCGGGCACAAGCATGTAAAAAAGACAAGACTCAAACCCAATCCCTGGGGTTGCGTGGCCGGAAAACATGAAGGCGCGCAATTCTATACCATCGGACAGAGGAAGGGTCTGGGAATCGGCGGCCACAGCGACCCTGTTTTCGTGATAGCCACCGATACGGAGGCCAACCGCATATATGTCGGCGAAGGTCACCGCCACAAAGGTCTCTCCCGCATTTGCCTCCATATGGATGCCGGGGATCTCCACTGGATCCGCCCCGAACTGGAGATGGCTGTGGGAGAACATCGCTGCTACAAGGTACGCATCCGCTACAGGCAACCCCTTCAGGATGCCACTCTACTGCGGCGGGAAGACGGTATGTACATAGTCTTCGACCAACCACAGAGGGGAATCAGCCCGGGACAGTTCGCGGTGTGGTATGAGGCCGACGGAGAAATGATCGGAAGCGGAATAATATGATAGAATTCGAATTGACGGCAGCGCTCGGACACGAGCCGAAACTCCGGGAGATTGAAGCCCGGGCGGGCGGACGTCAGTGGTTCCTCCGCAAAAGGAGCATCGACTCCAGAAAGGAGCCGCTGTGGCGCTACCGCTACGAAGCATACGACGAAGGCGAATACACGCCTCGCCAAGCACCTGATTATAAAGATGTTTCCAACGCGGAGCCGGTTATAGTAGCAGGCTCAGGCCCTGCCGGAATGTTCGCAGCGCTGGAGCTGCTCGTCCTCGGTCTCAAGCCGATTATCCTGGAACGCGGCAAGAACGTACATGAGAGGAAATTCGACATGGCGAAACTCTCAAGGGACGGAATCGTGGATCCGGAATCCAACTATTGCTACGGCGAAGGCGGCGCAGGGGCGTTTTCCGACGGGAAACTCTACACCCGCTCATCAAAACGCGGCGATGTGGGAGAAGTGCTTCAGCGTCTCGTGGATTTCGGGGCGTCCTCATCCATCCTGATAGATGCCCACCCACATATCGGTTCGGACAAGCTGCCGGCGGTAGTGGAGAACATCCGCAATTTCATCGTCCGGCATGGAGGCGAATACCATTTCCAGTCCTGCGTCTGCGGCATAGACGGCGGTCCGGGCAGTTTCGAAGTCCGCTGCAAGAACGGGAAAACTTACAAGGGTGCGGCAGTAATCCTGGCCACGGGCCATTCCGCACGCGATATTTACGAGATGCTCGCAGAAAAGGGCGGCGCTCTCGAAGCCAAGGGATTCGCCCTTGGAGTGCGGGTCGAACATCCGCAGGAGAAAATAAACTGGGCCCAGTATCACGGCCAGTGGAAACCCGGGATTCCGGCTGCCGAGTACTCCTTCGTGGAACAGCAGGACGGACGGGGCGTTTTCAGCTTCTGCATGTGCCCGGGAGGCATTCTGGTGCCTTCTTCCACGGAACCCGGTACGGTGGTGCTGAACGGCATGTCCAACTCTGCGAGGAACGGACGTTTCGCCAATGCCGGGGTGGTCGTGCAGCTTGAGCCCGAAGACATTCCCGGCGACAATCCTTTCAGGCTGATGGATTTCCAGCAGGGTGTGGAACGCAGGATGTACGAATACTGCTGCGCAGTCCGTGACGGGAAAGACGAGGCTCGTTCAGCCGCCGACAAGGCCGGGATATCCCTCCGGGAATTCATGTCCGGTCTGCCTCAGAACCCCATGGCCGCACCCGCGCAGAGGATGGAAGATTTCTGCCTTGGCAGGCTGAGCAAGAAAATGCCTGAAACGAGCTATCACCCCGGAGTCATTTCCGCTCCCCTGCATGAACTGCTTCCTCCCATCGTCGCGCAGCGGCTGCGGAAGGTCTTCCCAAGGGTTAAAATCCGCAATTACTACAGCAACGCGGCTCTGTTGCTCGGGGTGGAAAGCAGGACATCTTCCCCGGTCCGCATCCCGAGGGACGGCGAGAGCCTGCAATATGTCTCCATGCCGGGCATCTACCCATGCGGAGAAGGCGCCGGATATTCGGGAGGCATAGTTTCCTCAGCCATCGACGGCATCCGCTGCGCCCAGGCGGCCGCTGACGCCTTGAATAATCGGAGCAAATAACTATATTTGCAAACCCATAATTTTATTTGATATGAAAAAAGTTGTCATCATTCTGAGCATAATAGCTGCGGCGCTGTCCCTCACCGGCTGTGAAATCGACGGAGCCATGATCCGCACCGAAGAATACATCATCAAACCCACGGACTGGATAGCCACGAACGACTGCCTCTATGTGGAATGCAACGCGGACTTCCTCACCCGCTCGGCTATCGACAACGGCATCGTCAGTGCCTGCTATTACATTGACGAAGAAAGGACTTGGGCTCCCCTCCCTTTCATACGCACCGTCACTTATTCCGGCGGAATGTCCACAACCACCACCGTAGAGAGCATTCGTGCAGAGTGGTCTGAGGGTCTTGTGGTCTTCATCGTGGAGGACATGGACGGAAGGGTCCCTCTCCTCTTTGACAGCGACAAGCGTTTCAAAGTAAGCGTAAGCAGATAAATCAGAAGTCCGCCATCCGGGACACCGGAGCGACATCAAGGGAAGCACGTTCGCCGGCCAGGTAGTGATACCAGCCGGCGATTGCTATCATGGCGGCATTGTCCGTCGTGAACTTGAATTCCGGCAGATACACCTTCCAGCCTCTCTTCTCCCCCTCTGCAAGCATTCTCGCACGCAGTCCGCTGTTGGCGGAAACCCCGCCGCCTATGGTGATCTCGCGGATGCCGGTCTGCTTAGCTGCCTTGACAAGTTTGTCCATCAGGATGTCAATCAGGGTCTTCTGGAAAGAAGCGCAGATGTCTTCCTTGTTTTTCTCCATGAAATCCGGATCCTTCGCGATTTCATCCCGTACGAAATACAGCAGCGAAGTCTTGATGCCGCTGAAACTGTAATCGAGTCCGGGTATGTGGGGCTTGGCGAATTTGAAACGTTCTGGATCTCCGAGCTTGGCCAGCCTGTCAATTACCGGTCCGCCGGGATAACCCAGCCCGAGCATCTTCGAGCATTTGTCGAAGGCTTCGCCCACCGCGTCATCTATCGTCTGCCCGAGAATCTCGTATTCCAACGGGGAATTCACCTTGACTATCTGCGAGTTGCCGCCGGATACCAGCAGGCAGAGATAAGGGAAGGACGGCTGCACCACCTCTTTCCCGGGCTGCTTCACGAAATCTGCGAGCAGGTGTCCCTGGAGATGGTTCACCATCACAGTCGGTATTCCAAGGGATATACCGAGGGCTTTTGCGAAAGAGGTTCCCACAAGAAGAGAGCCCAGAAGGCCGGGACCGCGGGTAAAGGCTGTCGCGGAAAGTTCCGAAGCGCTTACTCCCGCACGCGAAAGGGCCTCGCTCACTACAGGCACGATATTAAGTTCATGCGCCCTTGAGGCAAGTTCGGGAACCACTCCCCCATATGCCTTGTGCACGTCCTGGCTGGCGATTACATTAGAAAGCAGCCACCCGTCTTTGATGACTGCCGCCGAGGTATCGTCGCAAGAAGATTCTATTCCCAGTATGATATCTGACATTACATATGCCTGAAGACGCAATTAGAGCCCTCGGGCGGGTGCAAATTTAGTGAATTATTTCTATTTTTGTAGATTGCCTGTAATATAGGTATAACGATTTTAAAAGAGATACCGCCATAAAGAAGACCGCCGACATAGCCGCAAGGATTTTCGGAGCCATCGTGCTTTTGATCGCAGCGCTGCTGACCGCCGTTCAGCTGCCTTCGGTACAGGAGCGCATCGCCGACAGGGCACTCAATGCCCTGGAGGAAAAGATCCAGGGTGTCATGAGCTTTGGCGAGCTTCTTATAGAATCTCCCAATTCCTTCATAATCAAGGATGTACTCATCCTGGACGATGGTCCGCAGAGGCTCGCCGACACTGTCTTCGCGGCCCGCAGCATCGCGGGAAGCGTATCCGGCAAGAGTCTTTTTACCGGCAGCGGCGTACATCTTTCCAGGCTGGAGATCAACGGAGCTTCCGCCCATTTCATCCACGAGGAAGACCCCATCCTGCGCAACAACTTCTCAAGGATCATCTCCGCGAACAGGAGGGCTCAGAAAGAAGAAAAGGCCAGGAATCTCGGACGTCCCATAATCCACGACGGGAGCGATACGCTTCGGCCGACTCCGGGACAGGAGGCTTTCCTTGCGGACAAGGTCATCATAAGGGACCTGCGCTACATCATGCACAACTACGAAAAGAAGCTCAATATGAGGAGCAGCAGCGCAGTGAACTATGCCGACCTGGACGCCAGCGTGAGCCTCGAGGCGCATGATCTCAGGATCAAGGACGGTTATTTCCTTGCCGTTGTGGACGATGCGCGGATTAGCGAAAAATGCGGTTACAGCGTCAAGCACATCAGCGGAAAAGTGAAAGTCGGCCATGGAAAGGCTACCGTTGAGCGGATTCGCTTCGAAGATGCATGGTCCAAATTCAGCGCATCGCATTACTCGATGACCAGCGTCTGCGACACCGCCTACAGGAATTACACCCACATGGTGCGGATGAAGGCCATCCTGGACAAGGGCCGTCTTTCCTCAAAGACAGTCTCAGCCTTCGCCGTGGGAATCATGCCAAAGAGCGATTTCCTGCTGGACATAAAAGCGGTGGATGCGGAGGGTTTCTGCAACGATTTCAAAGCCAACAAGCTTAAATTCACCGAACTGCATTCCGGCGTCAAGGCGGACATACACGGCCGCGTGACCGGAATCACCGATACCAAGAATATCTATTTCGACCTCCGGGCGGACGATCTCTCCTTCACCACGAAAGGCGCGGGCATCATCGCCGGCCTGGCGGACACCGGGAAAAAGGCGCCCGATTTCAGCAAGTTCGCTCCCGGGACGGTATTCACCTTCAAAGGCGGAGCCAAAGGTCCCCTCAACCGTCTCCATACGCGCGGCAGGATTTCTTCCGGAATCGGCAGGGCCGAAGCGGACCTGGACCTGAGGAACCTCATAGACAAGAGCCGCCCTGCCGAAATCGGAGGCACCCTGAGTACCAGGGCCCTCGATGCGGGACATATCATTTCCAGCGACAAGCTCGGGGAGTTCACCCTCAATACCGGTTTCCATGCAGTGCTCGGTGGAGGTACGCCGAGCGTGGTCGTGGACTCTTTCTATGTGGACAAGGCCGGCCTGCTCGGTTATGATTACACCGGCATAGCGGCCGCAGGTCGATTTGCCGGCGACTCTTTCGACGGAAAGATCATCTGCGCGGACCCCAACCTCAACTTCATCTTCCAGGGCATCTTCAATCTTTCCCCGAAAACGAACAACGCCCTGTACAAGTTCTACGCGAATATCGGCTACGCCGACCTGCAGGCTCTCAAACTCGACACCCGCGGAGGCAGTTCCAAGCTTTCTTTCACGGTGAGTTCGAACTTCATGAAGATAGGCCGGGGGGACATCCTAGGGGACATTGACATCAGGGACCTTACCGTAGAGAACGACAACGGGCGGCGTTATATCGGAGACATTTCCGTAGGTTCGCATTCCAACGACAACATCAACCGCATCCAGCTGGAATCCGATTTCCTCGATGTGGGTTACGCCGGCAGCCGGAACATTACCGGTATCCTTTCCGACATCCAGACCATTACGACCCGGCGCGAACTTCCCTCCATCTATCCTTCCGGCAGCATAGACCAGGGCCGTTCCGACAGCAATTACGACCTCAGCATCGACCTGCACGACACCAGGGAACTGCTCGCCTTCATCAAGCCGGGGCTCTATATCGCCGATTCCACATGGATGGAAATCGGGATACAGAACGGAGGAGAACTCCGTGGGGAACTCTATTCTCCCCGCCTTGCGGTCAAGAAGAACTACATCAAGGGCGTGAGCATGAATTTCGACAACCTGGGAGGAAGCCTCAACGCCAGCATCATAGGAAAAGAACTGAAGGCGGGCCCGCTGCACCTCAAGGATGCCGCTTTCACCGCCTTCGGCCAGCATGACGACTTCTTCCTGAGCCTGCATTACGACAGTCTCAAGGGCGCCGACAACATGGGAGAGATTTATCTTTCCGGCAATATCTACAGGGACGAAAACGACTCCCTCGTGCTCATGGCCAATCCCCTCTCCTCCTACATGCAGTTCGGCGGAGAGCAGTGGGACATGTCCGAATCCTATATCACCCTGCGTTCAGGCCAGGCGCAGTTCAAGGATTTCCGTATCAGCAGCGGCAGTCAGAGCATTTCCCTCGAAGGCGGAATTTCCCTGACGCAACCGGACACTCTCAGGCTGGGAATCGACGGCGTTCACCCGGGCATAGTCAATTATTTCTCTGAAAGACAATACGATATAGACGGCAGCATAACCGGCAGGGCTATAGTCACATCACCTGCAAAGGAAAAGCTAAGGGCCCTTGTCAACGTAGGCTGCGATTCACTCATCGTTGCAGGCGAGCAGGCGGGAAGCCTCAAGATGGCCGCCGTATGGGACAATTCCAGCGGCAAGACCAATGTCTATGTGCGCAACATAGCCGACGGGCATGACGCCCTGAATGCCAAGGGAACCTACGATATCGACAGCAGGAACCTCGACATCAGCGCCAATCTCGACAAGATGAACCTGGCGGTGGCCGCTCCTTTCGTATCGCGGTTCATCAAGGACATAAGGGGCAGCATCAGCGGGGAAATCGGCGCCACAGGGCCTCTGGACAGCCTTTCGCTGTACGGCGTAGGCACGAGGATAGACCAGGCCGGCTTCGTCGTCGGCTACACCGGAGTGGCCTACACCCTCGACGGGCCTTTCAGCGTGGACAATTCCGGTCTGTCTTTCGACGGCATCAGCATCCGTGACAAGGAGGGCGGAAGCGGCACCATCGGAGGAGGCATCATCTTCGACCACACCAGGGACATGAGGCTGGACGCAAGGCTTTCCCTGCATAACCTTGAAGTCATCAACACCCGTCAGGGAGAATCCCCCTTCTACGGCAAGGTCTTCGCGAGGGGCGACGTTTCCGTTGCCGGCGCTCCCGGAGCCCTGCTTGTGGAAGCGGACCTCACCACCGCCAAATCCGGAGAGCTCCATGTACAGCTCGGAGGCGGGGCATCCGCCCAGGAAAGCGACCTGCTCACCTTCACCAGCCATGAGGAAAAGAGAATAGATCCCTACCAGGCCATGCTCGCATCCCTGGAAGAAGAGGATGCGGAACAGAAAAAAACGTCTCGCAGCGACTTCATGGCGCGGTGCAGGCTGCATATCACGCCCGAGTTCACCGCTTACGTGGAGATGGACGACAACGGCGACAATGTCCTTTCGGCAAGGGGCAGCGGCTCCATAACCGCCGACATACGTCCTTCGAAGGATCTCTTCGACATAGGCGGAGACTACAACATCAGCGGAGGAAAGTACCATTTCGCCATCCCGGGAATCGTCCGCAAGGACTTCAACATCAACAGCGGAAGCAGCATCAAATTCGCCGGCAACCTGCCGGAAAGCGAACTTGACGTGTCGGCCACCTATACGCTCCGCACTTCGCTCAACAGGCTCCTGGCCGATACCACTTCGGTTGCCACGAGGCGAACCGTGGACTGCGGGATCAATATCTACGACAAGCTCCTTTCCCCGAAACTCCGTTTCTCCATCGACGTTCCGGACCTGGATCCAACGACGAAAGCCCAGGTGGATGCTGCCATCAATACCGAAGACAAGGTGCAGAAGCAGTTCCTCGCCCTGCTCATCACCGGATCCTTCATAGCGAGCGAGCAGAGCGGAGTCACCAACAATTCCAACATGCTCTACTCCAATGTCAGCGAAATCATGTCAAGGCAGCTCAGCAACATTCTCTACAAGCTTGACATTCCTGTCGACCTTGGGGTCGGATACCAGCAGAACGACAGGGGCACGGACCTCTATGACGTATCCGTCAGCACCGAACTGTTCAACAACCGTGTGGTCGTGTACGGTTCGGTGGGCAACAGGCAGGAGACCGGCAATACCGAAGGCGACATGGTAGGCGACCTTGACATCGACGTCAAACTCGACAAGGCGGGCGCGTTGCGTCTGAACATGTTCTCGCATTCCGCGGACGAGTATTCCAGCTATCTGGACGACTCCCAGCGCAACGGGGCCGGCATAACGTATCAGAAAGAATTCAGCACATGGGGAGAATTCTTTCGTTCCATCTTCTCGAGCAGGAAGAAACGTGAGGAAAGGGCCGCGCGCAGGGCTGAAGAGAATCAGAAAAAGACAAATCTCGAAATAACTTCAAATGACAGAATACAAGCTATACCTGATACCCTCTCCAATTAACGAACTTGCCCCGGAGGAAATGATTCCGCAGGGAACTCTGGACGTCCTGCGGGGACTGCGGGTCTTTGTCGTGGAAGAACTTCGCACCGCAAGGAGATATCTGTCCGCCGCAGGGCTCAAAGGCCATATAGACGAGCTTGAGTTCCACACGCTCAACGAGCATACCGATCCGTCCGAAGTGAAGTCCCTGCTTCCCCTTTTCTCAAGGTCGGACGTCGGGCTCATTTCCGAAGCCGGCCTTCCGGCTGTGGCGGATCCAGGAGCTTCGCTGGTGGCGCTTTGCCAGCAGCACGGCATAGACGTCGTCCCGCTCAGCGGCCCCTCCTCCCTCATGCTGGCCCTGATGGCATCCGGGCTGGACGGCCAGAGTTTCGCATTCAGAGGCTATCTGCCCGCCAAGCCGGAGGAGCGGAGGCAGGCGCTCAAAGGCATAGAGAAAATGTCAGCTCAACTGCACCAGACCCAGATTTTCATAGAGACTCCGTACCGGAACGACGCCATGCTTTCGGACTGCCTGAACCAGCTCTCCCCTTCTACCAGGCTCTGCGTCGCCGCATCCATAGGATCTCCGGAAGCCTACATCCGGACAAAAAGCGTCGGGCAGTGGAAACAAGAACAGACCCTTATCGGCAAGAGACCTTGCGTATTCCTGATTTTGGCGAAATGAAGATTGCATTCGTAACCCTCGGCTGCAAGCTCAATTACGCCGAGACTTCCACATACGAAAGAGGATTCAGGGAGGCAGGATTTGAGGTGGTGCCCTGGAGAGAAAAGGCAGATATCTACCTGGTGAACACATGCACCGTCACCGAAACGGCAAATGCGAAGTCCCGTAGCGAGATCCGCAAGCTGCACCGCATCAATCCGCAGGCAAGTATCATCGTCACAGGATGTTATGCCCAGATGCGTCCGGAGGAGATCCGCGCCCTGGAGGGCGTCGCCCGCGTGTTCGGCGCCGCCGAGAAGCATCTTGTCGTTGCAGAGACATTAGGATTGCCATTAAATAAAGTAGAAACTGTATTTCCTGCATACAGCAGCGGCGAGAGGACACGGTCCTTCCTTAAGGTTCAGGACGGATGCAACAATTTCTGTGCATACTGCACGGTTCCGTACGCCAGAGGCAGAAGCCGGAACATCCCGATATGCCAGGCTGTGAAACAGGCGGAAGAAATCGCAGCCAAAGGCATCAAGGAAATAGTACTCACCGGTGTGAATACCGGCGATTTCGGGCGCAGCACGGGAGAAACCTTCCTCGACCTGCTGAAAGCCCTCAATGAAGTTAAAGGCATAGAAAGATACCGCATTTCCAGCATCGAACCCAATCTGCTTACCGAAGAAATCGTATCCTGGATCGCCTCCGGGACCAAATTCCAGCCTCATTTCCACATCCCCCTGCAGACCGGCACCGACATCCAGCTGAAACGCATGGGACGCCGTTACACCACGGAGGAATTCGCATCAAAGCTGGAAATGATCAGGAGAATCATGGAGAAACCGGGAAAAGAAAAAGTGTTCTTCGGAATAGACGTAATGGTGGGGCTCCCCGGAGAAAGCGACGAGCTTTTTCGCCGGACTTATGAGTTTTTGGAAATGGTGAGGCCCGCTTTCATCCATGTATTCCCCTACTCCAAACGTCCGGGTACGCCAGCGGCAACGATGCCCGACCAGGTGAGCGAAACCGTAAAAAAGGCGCGCGTGGCCGAACTTGAAGGGCTCTGCGAAAAGCTGCACGGCGAATTCGTGCAGGCCAACAGTGGCATACGCGCGGAAGTGCTTTGGGAAAGCAAGGAAAAAGGCGGCTCAATGAGCGGATACACGGGCAATTACATCCGGCTTTCGAGGCCATGGGACCCGGCCCTTTCCGGCAAGATAACTGAGGAGACGATATGAGCGTAAAATTGACTTTCTTAGGCACCGGAACTTCCTCCGGCGTACCTTTCATAGCCTGCGACTGCCCCGTTTGCACTTCGCAGGATCCAAGGGACAAAAGGCTGAGGGCATCCGCCCTTGTCGAATACGACGGGATCACGATTCTCGTGGATGCAGGGCCGGATTTCAGGCAGCAGATGCTGCGCGCCGGCGTCAGACATCTGGACGCCATACTCCTTACACATAACCATAAGGATCATACAGGTGGCCTGGACGATACCCGTGGATTCAATCTGGCTGAAAGCAAGCCTGTCAACATCTACTGCGAAAAATACGTGGAGGAATCCTTACGCAAAGAGTTCAGCTATGCCTTTGCCCGGCCACGCTACCCCGGTGCCCCAGAATGGCATATGCATACTATAGACGCCCGCTCCCCTTTCCAGGTACACTCGAACGAAGGAGAAGTCTCCCTCAAATGGGAAAGCGGGTTCGGCTACCACTATGAAAGGCCTGAGGGGGAAGAGCATCTCAAACCCGTGGAAGTCATTCCCATCCAGGGCTGGCATGACAAGGACCGCAAACTGTCCGTCCTGGGGTTCAGGTTCGGGAACATAGCGTACATAACGGACTTCAAGGTCATCGACGACACCGAATTCAGCAAGCTCAGGGGGCTGGACGCCATCACCGTCAACTGCGTCAAACCCACGTCGCATCATTCGCACTTCTCGCTGCCGGAAGCGCTCGAATTCTTCGAAAAGGCCGGTGCCAAACGGAGTTATATCACCCATATCTCCCATCTTCTGCCCAGGCACGAAGAACTCCAGGCACAACTCCCGGCGAATGTTTTCCCGGCCTACGACGGGCTGGTCATAGAAGCATGAAGCCGTATTTTTGCTAACTTTGCGGAAAACAAATCAAAGCATCATGACAAAAAGAATACTTATAACAGCAGCTCTCATCAGCCTGTTTTCCTTTTCCGCATTTGCCCAGAAAATATCAGGATCATTCAAATCTCTCAAGGAAGAGGTCCGGGTACAGATGGATATAGACTTCTCCTCTGCGGACATTATGGGAATGAACGAGGAGGCATTCAGCGGCTATGAACAAGATTGGAACATCGACAAGCCGGAGATCATCGGTTACATCTATGCCTACGCCAACAAGGGGATGGGCGGCAATCTGGCCGTCGGCAATTACCCGAACCATCCTGGCGGCAGCAAACTTGTCTTGAAAGTCGTCTCCGTGAGCGTTAAAGGCGACTACGATTGCGATCTCTATCTGTATGACGCCGAAGGCCTGGAAATCGGCAAAGCCTCAGGCGTACGCGGAAAGGGCGGCACTTTCGGTACCAAACTCAACCTCATGAAAGATGGAGCCAGGCGCACCGGAGCCGCCGTGGGCAGATTCCTCTATTCTGCGAGACTTCGCTAAAAGGACCGGGCCAGGCTATTCATGCACTGCGAAACGCTGCTCTGCAAGGGCAGCGTATTTCGTTCCCGGACGGCCGTAATTGGCATAAGGATAGATGCTTATGCCTCCGCGAGGAGTAAAGAAGCCTGTCACTTCGATATACTTGGGATCCATCAGGGCGATGAGGTCCTTCATGATCGTGTTCACGCAGTCCTCGTGGAAGTCGCCGTGATTGCGGAAACTGAAAAGATAGAGCTTCAGACTCTTGCTCTCCACCATCCGCTTGTCCGGGATATAGCTGATCCGCAGTTCTGCGAAGTCCGGCTGCCCGGTAATGGGACACAGCGTGGTGAATTCGGGGCAGTTGAAGCGCACCCAGTAGTCGTTGTCCGGATGCTGGTTTTCAAATGTTTCAAGCACCTCGGGAGCATAGTTCTGGCTATATTCGGTCTTCTTTCCGAGAGACTTCAGACCTTCTTTATCGCGTGTTTTCATATACAATATTATTATTTGTCAAAATGGTCGATGCCCTCCACTGCCTTCATCTTCTTCACGAACATGGCCGTAACTGGCAGAATTACAATTTCATAAAGGACCTTGAAGGAGACCTGCACAAGCATCATCTTGAGAAGGACTCTTACAGGCGTGCCGATGAATGCGATAGGCATAAATACGAGCGAATCCGACAGTTCCCCCGCTATGGAGGACAGGATGGCCCGAAGCCCGAATCTGCGGCCGCGAGAAGCCACTTTCATCCTGCTCATCACCTTGGCGTTCACGAAGGACCCGACGAGGAAGGCAAGGATCGATGCCAGAGCCACTCGCGGAGCCATGTGGAAGACATAATTGAAATGCTCTCCCCCTTCCCAGAAGGATGCCGCCGGGAGCCAGACCGCAAACTGTCCAGCAAGGGCCACGAAGACATTGAGCGCGAAACCCAGCCAGACCACCAGCATGGCTTTCCGGAATCCCCACACCTCGGTGAAACAGTCGTTGAGTATATAGGAAATGGGGAAAATGATCACCGCGGCGGGCAGCACGATGCCGCCAAGCGCGAAAAGTTTGGTCGCAAACAGATTGGAGGTGATGAGGCAGACCACCGATACGGCTGCCAGGCATACGAATGCCTTAGAGTAAGTTTCTTTCATTCTTTTCAGTTTTTATAGTGGTACCTGTTACACTTGAAACGACCCTTCGCCGTTTCGCGCTGCAAAGATAAATAAATATTCGTATTTTTGTAATGCTATGAGCGCACAAGAAGTTCTCAAGCAATATTGGGGCTACGACAGTTTCCGGGCGAGGTCTGATTTTTTGCCCGGGATCACGCCCACTGGAACTGGCACAGAAGAGGGTCTGGGGCAATTAGCCCGGGCGAGGTGTCGCCCTTAAAATCGGACCTCGCCCAGAATCAAACCTACTCTGAATAATATCGTCTTTGTTTCTTAACGGTTAATGTAAAACCGAATGGTGTGCACGGTGTCCCAAAAAGAAGGACACACCTTACACAAAATTGGCCGTTTTTGTGTAAGGTGTCCCAGGAAATTGGACACCTTACACACTTCATTTAAGCCAAGACGGTCTAGTCTTTCCTCTAATCAAATTTTTGCCGATAAAAAGAAAATCATTAACTTCGCGCTGACGGGTCCAATCCCTTGATCAGTGTATGACGACATTAGCTTCAAAAAAGATTCAGTTTGCCACGTTGGCCATAGGTGCCACAGCAAGGCAGATGGGTGTATCGTCGACCGATCTCTATAACAGGCTTAAACGTTACAATCTTATCCGTCGCCTTCTATTTGATTGTTACGACACTCTTCACGCTGAAAGCATCGAGGGCGTGGTGTGGAACGTGACACAGGCTCTGTCAAACTGGGAAAAGAAAGAAGGAGGCCTCTCATGACACTCTTTCACGGTTCTGACACTGTTATTGAAAAGCCATCTACCACAATTGGACGGCGGGAGCTGGATTTCGGCCCGGGCTTTTACCTCACGAAGATACTCGAACAAGCGAAGCGTTGGGCTCGTCGTGTCAGCGTTATCCGTGCATCAGACTCCCCCATTGTTTCTGAATTCCTCTTCGATGTTGCTTCCCTGCCGAATGATGTTCGGATACTTAAGCTGGAGAATTACGACCAACATTGGCTGGATTTCGTGGTGTCATCTCGCCGAGGGCAACAACCGTGGCTGGAATATGATATAATCGAAGGCGGTGTAGCAAATGATGACGTTATCGATACCGTGGAAGATTATTATTCCGGACGGATTACCATTGAACAGGCATTAGGCGAACTGCGTTTTTCAAAGCCGACTCATCAAATGTGCATCAGAGACCAGAAGATAATTGATAACTGTCTGAGGTTCACTAAATTCCATCAGCTATGAAAGATCAGGTTTTATGGCGAAAAAACGCCCGGATAATCATGATGCTTGCAAATCGGCTGGCGGCAGATCCGACAGATGCGATGGATATCTTTTATAATTCTCACACATATTCCCTTTTGACCAATCCGGATAGCGGCCTCCAGTTGCAAAGTGACGAGTTTATTCTGAATGACATTTTAGCAGAGATAGGAGCATCTTGACATGGACGCTCTTGCAATTCTCAAGCAATATTGGGGCTACGACAGTTTCCGGCCGATGCAGGAGGAGATTGTCGAGGCGGCGGTGCGTGGCGACGACGTGCTGGCGATCCTTCCAACGGGTGGTGGCAAGAGCGTCTGCTTCCAGGTGCCCGCGCTGATGAAGGACGGCATCGCCCTGGTGGTGACTCCCCTCATCGCCCTGATGAAGGACCAGGTGCAGAACCTCGAAGCAAGGGGGATCCGCGCCATAGCCATCCACGCCGGCATGACGCGGCGGCAGGTGGACACGGCCCTCAACAATGCGGCCTACGGGGATTACAAGTTCCTCTACCTCTCCCCCGAGCGCCTTGGAACCGATCTTTTCAAATCCTACATAGAACTCCTCAACATAAGTTTCCTGGTGGTGGATGAAGCGCACTGCATTTCGCAGTGGGGATACGATTTCCGGCCGGACTATCTGGCGATAGGCGAACTGCGGAAACTCGTGGATGCGCCCGTAATAGCCCTCACCGCCACCGCCACGCCGCAGGTCGCAGAGGATATCATGGAAAAACTTCGTTTCCGCAAGCCGCTGATGCTCAAAAGCGGTTTCGAGAGGCCTAACCTCAGCTACATCGTCAGGAACTGCGAGGACAAGACGGGACAGCTGCTGGATATCTGCCACGGAGTTCCCGGCAGCGGAATCGTATATCTGCGAAGCCGCAAACGCTGCGAGGAGACAGCTGCCATTCTGCGTTCCCAGGGCATTCAGGCATCGTTCTACCACGCCGGCCTTGGAAGCGAGACAAGGGCCGTGAGGCAGGAAGCGTGGAAGAAGGGCGACATCCGGGTCATGGTGTGCACCAACGCCTTCGGCATGGGGATCGACAAGGCAGACGTGCGTTTCGTCGTGCACTCGGACCTCCCTGAGAGCCCTGAAGCTTACTTTCAGGAGGCAGGACGAGCGGGAAGGGACGGGAAGCGCTCCTACGCCATCCTTCTATGGAATTCCGGAGACCTAAAAAGGGCCAGGCAGACATTGTCGGCGTCTTTCCCTCCCCTCGAATACATCGCCGACATCTACCAGAAACTTCACGCCTTCTACGGCATCCCGTACGACCAGGGGGAAAACAGAGTTTTGAAATTCAACCCTGAAGAATTCGCCAGGCACTTCAAACTCAGCAGAAGCGCCCTTCACAACGCCCTGGTATATCTGGAACGCTCCGCACACATCAGCTACTGCCCGGATACGGAGATAAATACTCAGGTGCGCATCACCGCGGAACGCGACGCCCTCTACGGCATGGCTTTCCAGGAGCCGCTCATGGCTCCGCTGCTCGAATACATAATGAGAAAGTGCCCCGGGGTGTTCTCCTATGCCGTCCCGATAGACGAAGACCATGCGGCGAACGCCATCGGCACCACCGTCCCCATGCTGCGGCAGCTGCTGTACCAGCTTTCGGTGGAGCATGTCATCCGCTATATCCCCTGCGACCGCAGCGATGTGATAATCCTGCGCCACAACCGCCTGGCCCCGGGAAACGTGGACCTGCAGGAGAAGAAGTACCTGGCCCTCAAGGAACGGGCCGCCCAGAGGCTGGAAGCGATGACGGAATATGTGCAGCAGCAGGACAGATGCCGTCCGGCTTTCCTCCTGGAATGGTTCGGGCAGAAGGACAGCGCCCCCTGCGGCCATTGTGACGTATGCCGAGCAAAGAAAAACGGTGACAGGGCCGTCCTCGACGCCGTCCTTAAATTCGTACGGGAGAATCCGGATGCCGGGGCAGCGGAGTTCAAGGCTTATTGCGCATCGCCTTCAAACGGCCTCGGAGCCGAGGCGATGAAAGTGTTCAGGAAAGTAATCGACGGAGAATTGTCATAAAGCGAACAAATTCCTACCAATTTGTTATGATTTCTATTGAAAGTAGTCCAAATTTGTACTAAATTTGCGCTGCCTTTAGAAAAGGTTAGAAGAATATTCAACTAAACAACGAATTATGGATAAAAAAATTCTTGCCAAGTACGGCATCACCGGAGTTAAGGAAATCCTCTACAACCCCACTTATGAGGTCCTTTACAATGAAGAAACCAAGCCCGGCCTCGAAGGCTACGACAAAGGTCAGGTTACCGAACTCGGCGCAATCAACGTCATGACCGGCATCTATACCGGCCGCTCCCCCAAAGACAAATACATCGTCATGGACAAGAACTCGAAGGACACCGTGTGGTGGACCTCCGATGAGTACAAGAACGACAACCACCCCATGTCCCAGAGCACCTGGAACGCGGTGAAGAAACTTGCCAAGAAGCAGCTCAGCGGCAAGCGTCTGTTCGTGGTGGACGGTTTCTGCGGCACCCACACCGACACCCGCATGAAGATCCGCTTCATCATGGAAGTTGCATGGCAGGCACATTTCGTGACCAACATGTTCATCCGTCCCCAGAACCAGAAGGAATTCGACCAGGAGCCCGATTTCGTGGTTTACTGCGCAGCCAAGGCAAAGGTCGAGAACTACAAGGAACTCGGACTCAACAGCGAGACCTGCGTCGCTTTCAACGTGACCAGCAAGGAACAGGTTATCCTGAACACCTGGTACGGCGGCGAAATGAAGAAGGGTATGTTCTC
>DEFD01000003.1:0-7063 GCA_002350615.1 Bacteroidales bacterium UBA2861
TTGCAAGCAGGGGGTCAAGAGTTCGAATCTCTTTATCTCCACTCCAAAAGCCATCGCTAATGCGGTGGCTTTTTTCGTAATCGACGCCGCAGGACATTGGAATGTCAAAAATAATTCCCAACTTTGATTAAAATATAAGTACAATGAAAAAACTCGTTATTTTCCTGTTTGCTGCATTGTCAATCGCGGCATGTGCGCCCAACGGCTACGTAATCAAAGTCAAGACTCCGGCCCGCCCTGCCGGGCAGCAGGATGTCCTGGGACTGGCCCTCGACCCCATCGACACCGTGCGGGTCGGCTTCATCGGGCTTGGCATGCGCGGACCGGGAGCGGTGGAGCGCTTCTGTTATCTGCCCCAAACCAGAATCGTGGCCCTGTGCGACGTGGAGGAAGAGAATGTGGCAAAGTGCAAGGAGATTACGGCGAGGCACTCCCGTCCGGAGCCGGAAGGATACAGCGGCAGCGAGGATGCCTGGAAGCAACTCTGCGAAAGGCCGGACATCAACCTAGTGTACATCGCTACGGACTGGAAGACTCATACGCCCATGGCTCTCTATGCAATGGAGCATGGCAAGCACGTGGCGATAGAGGTGCCTGCGGCCACGTCCCTCGACGAAATCTGGGCCCTCGTCAATATGGCGGAAAGCAAGCGTCTGCATTGCATGATGCTGGAGAACTGCGTCTATGATTTCTTCGAGCTCACCACCTTGAATATGGCTCAGCAGGGCCTATTCGGGGAAATCATCCATACAGAGGGGGCCTATCATCATAGTCTCGACGAGTTCTGGGATGAGTACTGGCACTCCTGGCGCCTCGATTTCAATGCCGGGCATAAGGGAGATCTCTATCCTACGCACGGTCTGGGCCCTGTATGCCAGGTGATGAACATTCACCGCGGCGACCGTATGAAGACCCTGACCGCGATGGAAACCCGTTCTGTTGTAGGCAAGAAGCTGTGGAAGGAGCGCGGGCACGATCCCGAGGAATTCCAGAACGGAGATGAGACTATGACGATGATAACTACCGAAAAGGGAAACACCATTCTGATAGAGCACGATGTGATGACACCGCGTCCCTACAACCGTATGTACCAGGTGGTCGGCACCGAAGGATATGCCGCAAAATATCCGGTCCAGCAGTATAGTCTGCGTCCGGACAGGCAGGAGGGGGCTCCCGACCATGAGAACCTGAACTCCCATCGCCCTGTAACGCCTGAGGTGATGAAGGCTCTTACCGAGAAATATCGCAGCCCTATCCTCACTCCTGAACTCGAGGCCATGGCCAAGGAGGTGGGCGGACACGGAGGAATGGACTTCATCATGGATTACCGTCTGGTGTACTGCCTTACCAACGGACTTCCGCTCGACATGGACGTCTACGACCTCGCAGAGTGGTGCTGTCTGAGCGAACTGGGAGCGATTTCCATCGCCAACGGCAATGCCCCCGTCGAGATCCCCGATTTCACCCGTGGATCCTGGGACAGGCAGAAAGGATTCAGATACGCTTTCGCAGACTAGAGTTCGAGCGCCTTGCGGGCCTCGGCGATGGCGTGGGCGGGGCCTTCATCTCCCAGACGGGGGATGGTGAAAAGGTCTAGCGCGGCCTCCAGCGCCTGCAGGCGTACGGTATCTCCGGCCTCTTTCCATTCCTTGCGGAGGAGAGAGGCTTTTTCGTAGTCCTGAATGCCTTCCACCAGCCTTTCGAAGCGGACACTGCTGCAACCGTCCGGGTAGACCATGTAGCAGTCTCCGGCCGGCCATCTGACAAAGCGGGCGTCGTTCACGGGATCCTTTGTCCACGAATTGTACGCCCAGCGCAGATAACCGTCAAAATTGCCGGCAAGGGCGTACCATCCTATCCAGATGCCCTCGTCGGTGTCCGATGCGATGAAGGTGTTGGGATACTTTTCCGCGCAGCAGGTGTAGTAGGTGCTGACCATTCCCTTGGATCTGCGCGCTTCTATGATCTCGTCGGGGTAGGGCTCGCGCGATGTGACGCAGAGGTCGTGGATCTGATCCTGGATTTCTTCGTGGAAGGATCCGGCAAGGGCCACCTTGAAGTCCGTAACGGCTTCGCGGACGACAGCGAGGCAGGCCTTCATGGCGTCGAGCGGGCGCTCGTCCATTGCGATGCAGGTTTTGCCGAACCAGCCCTTGTCTTTCAGGTGGCTTGCAAAATCCTGCAGGAAGGGCTTCCAGTACAGCGCGTATTCCGGGCTGTCGGCGGGAGCCGTGACAAAGCGCGTCTCCCCGGATTCGGCATCGATGTAGTCGAAGGTCAGCTTCCAGGGAATCATCGTGTAGCAGTTGATCTGCCTGTCTATGCCCAGTCCGGTCATGAACTCCACCCATCGGTCGAAAACGGAATAATCGTAGGTCCAGCTGCCATCGGCGTTGCGGGTCTTTACGACCATGGAGCCGAAGGCGTCTTCGGTCTGCCCGTTCCATGGACGGTCGATGATGGTGGCCGTGACAACTTTCTGACCTGCATCCGCAAGCAGTTTCATGACGGGTTCCAGATGCTTGAAGTGCTCCTCGCTCCAAGGCTCTACGCCGTGATAGCGGGCCACGGAATAGGGATTCTGCCAGAGGTCGAGATGAAAGCTGTGCCCGGCCGGCCCTGGAAGGTCGCGTTCCGCCACGTCGAAACTGAAGGGCAGCCTGGCGGTTTTCATCCCGCGTCCGCTGAGTTTGAGCACACCATCATAATGCCCGGGCTTGCAGCCATAGGGCACCTTTACGCTTACCCAGACCGGCTGCGCCGTGCCGGGAACGACATCGACCGTCTTCTCGTCGCCGATGCGGTCGGCCACTCGCAGCGAATCCCACTCTTTCTTGTTTCTCCTCCATCCGCACTGATTGTATTGTTCAGTGAGGATGTCTCCCGTGACGTATGTCAGGAAATGCGCTTCGGCGAATTCGAGCCCGCTGACTTCAGCCCTGAGTCCGCTTATTGCAGAATCGCTGTTCAGGCTCGCGATGATGCCTGTGCGTTCTCCGCGCCAGAGCGTGTGGCTGATTTCCGAGGTCCAGGATACTGTCGGGGTTGTGCGGTTGCAGGATGCCGCGGATGACAGCAGAACCGCAAGAAAGAGGATTCGTAAAGATTTCATGCACAAATATAATCTATTCTTGGAACAAAGTTTGCGGATTATGAAGTAGATTTGTAAAAAGAAGAGTGATTGACAATATGACAATAAATTTGGAAGAAAAACAGATTCCGGTCCTTCTCGTCACCGGTTACCTCGGGAGCGGCAAGACAACGCTGCTGAACCGCATCCTCACCAATAAGAAAGGGATCAAGTTCGCCGTGATAGTGAACGATATCGGCGAAGTGAACATCGACGCCACCCTGATCGAAAAGGGAGGCATAGTTGGCGGCACCGACGATTCGCTCGTCGCTCTGCAGAACGGCTGTATCTGCTGCACGCTCAAGATGGACCTCGTGGCCCAGCTGTCCGAGCTCTGCAGGATGGACAAGTTCGACTACATCGTGATCGAAGCCAGCGGCATCTGCGAGCCGGGCCCCATCGCCCAGACCATCTGCTCCGTGCCGCAGCTGGGGCCGAAGCAGCTCGTCAATCCCAAGCTGGACTGTATAGTCACCGTGGTGGACGCCCTGCGCATGCAGAGCGAGTTCGCCTGCGGCGACGCCCTGAAGAAAGAAGACATAGGCGAGGAAGATCTTGAACGCCTGGTAATCGAGCAGATAGAGTTCTGCAACATAGTGCTCCTGAACAAGGCGTCGGAGGTCAAGCCCGAGGAACTCGAGCGCGTGAAACAGATTGTGAAGGCCCTGAATCCCGGCGTGGAGATCATCGAGTGCGATTATGGCGACGTGGACCTGGACAAACTGATCAATACCGGCCGTTTCGATTTCGAGAAGGTGGCAACTTCGGCCGCATGGATTGCGGAAGTCGAAGGTCATCATCACGACGAAGACGACGATGATGACGAAGACGACGAACATGAACATCATCATCACCACCATCATCACGATGGCGGCGAAGTCGAGGAATACAACATAGGCACCTATGTGTACTGCGCACGCCCGGCACTCGACCTGAACAAGTTCGACTATGCGGTAGGACGCCTCTGGCCTGCCAATATTATCCGCGCCAAGGGGCTCTGCTACTTCACGGCGGATACGGACAAATGTTATCTGTTTGAGCAGGCCGGTGTACAGAAGAGCCTGCGCGAAGCGGGCCTCTGGTACGCCGCGATGCCCAAAGACCAGTTGAGCAGGATGCTTGAAACCGACGAGGCCCTCAGGCGCGACTGGGATCCCGCCTACGGCGACCGCATGCAGAAGATAGTCTTCATCGGCCAGAACCTCGACAAGGCGGCCATCAAGGAGATAATGGACTCCTGCCTGGAGTAGGTGTCGCTGATATTCAATAAGTTAGCTAAAGTCGTCTGGTGCAATTTTACCAGACGACTTTGCGTAAGTGTCTGATAATCAAAGGTTGCTTAGCGAATAGACGCTGGCGCGAAGGAAGTTGCGGAGGTCCTGCAGGTTTGCGGCCTCCGCTATTTTTTCGGGGCTGATTACAGGGCCGACGGCAAGGCGTATGGTCTTGCCCGCCTTGTTCAGCATCTCGGAAGGAAGGCGCAGCAGGCGCACTCTCCAGTCTATCAGACCAAGGGAATAGTAGAAGCGCGAGTTCCCGTCCAGGAAACGCACCGGCAGCACTGAAACTCCGGCCTTCGCGATGAAGCGGATGATGCTCATCTGCCATTCGCGGTCCCGGACGCGCGGCTCTCCTTCCGGCCGTATGCCGACTTTCAGGTCCGACACTGCCCCGGAGGGGAAAAGCCCCAGCACGCCGCCGGCATCGAGGTGCTCGCGCGCCGCCCGTACTCCCGCAATGCTCTGGGCAGTGGGCGGTGCCAGGATATTCCCGTTGGGCGTCACGCGTATCAGATTGGACCTCAGCGGCTCCAGCCGCCAGAGAATCTCGTTCACCATATACTTGTAATCCTCCCTCAGATGCCCGAAGAAATCTATGAGGATGGTGCCGTCCAGGCTGCCGATAGGATGGTTGCTGATGGTGATGAACGGCCCTTTCGGCAGGATGTTGCGGAAATGCCCGAGGGCATCTTCCCGGGAGAGTCCGTTCATGGTGTATTTCAGGCCTGCTGCCTCGTTCACCGCACGGGCGAACTCCGGCCCGGAATGAACCGTGAGCGTATCGTATATATCGCTGATTTTCTGGATTTTAAGGGCCTTGAGCAGCCAGCGCGCAAAGGCGTTTCCCACCTTTCCCCGGAAAACCGGAGCCAGACTTTCGAGTTCTTCTATGGTAATCAGCGCCATCAGCCGTTCCAGGGCTTAGGAGGATCCATCCTGGCATATTCGTCAAGATCCTTCAGTATGGTCACCACGTACACGAGGGCGAGCATCGCCACGATTACCGCGCCTATGTAGTCGAAAGCGCCGAATGTGAAGTCGTGCCCGAAAATGCGCACATCCTGCGAATACTCGCGCAGGGGGCGGATGAAGATGAACAGTGTGTTCACTATTATGAGGATGAGCCTCAGTTCAGTGGGGCCGAGCTTTGCATATGTCAGTTTGAACTCCTTCTTAAGATGCGCGTTCATGCTCACGTTAAGAGTCAGGAGCAGGTAGAGGAGGAGTCCGGCGACGGCGATCCAGATATTGAGCAACGAAGAAATGCCTATGCTCATGAACATCAGGATCTCGTTGATTGCATCGACGGTATGGTCGAGATAATAGCCGTAAATGGGCCTCTGCGTACCTCTGTATCGGGCGAGATTGCCGTCCAGGGAATCTCCGTACCAGTTTACGATGAAGCCGAAGGATGCCAGCCACAGCCAGTTTATGTTGAGGTTCGAGAGTATGTATCCGGCTGCGATGATAACAGAACCAATGATTCCTATCCAGGTAAGGGTGTTGGATGTCACCCATTTCGGCTGACGTGCTGCCAGCCATACAAGAGCCTTATGCTCGGCGGCGTTCAGAAACGATGTCTGAATGCGGGTTGAGGTTTTAACTTCTTCTGCCATATCGCGCATGATTACTGCAAATAAAATACCAATTATTAGGGATTGACGCACTTGCATTAAGTCCATAACTTTGCATCGTTAAGTAGAAAAATGCAACTTTCAGAACTTAAAACCGGCGAAAAGGCCGTAATAGCAAAAGTATCGGGCCACGGGAGTTTCCGAAAACGCCTGATAGAGATGGGTTTCATCCGCGGAAAATCCGTACGGGTGATTCTCAACGCCCCCCTCAAGGACCCTATCGAATACGAAATACTCGGATATAAAGTATCGCTCCGCCGCGAAGAAGCCTCCAAGATAGAGGTCATCAGCGAAGAAGAGGCCAAACAGCATATCGCGGCAGAACATGCCGGAGAGTCTCTCCCGGCCATTCTGGACAGGGAGATTTCCGAACTTGCCGAAGAACGCGGCCACAGCATTCGCGTTGCCCTCGTGGGCAACCCCAATTGCGGAAAGACATCCCTTTTCAACATAGCCTCCGGTTCCCATGAGCACGTAGGAAATTACAGCGGAGTCACGGTCGACGCAAAGGAAGGCAAGTTCGAGTTCAAGGGCTACAAGATCACCCTTGTTGATCTCCCAGGAACCTATTCCCTGTCGGCGTACAGCCCCGAGGAACTCTACGTCCGCAAGAACCTTCTCGAGAAAACGCCGGACATTGTCCTGAACGTGGTGGACGCCTCCAACATCGAGCGCAACCTCTACCTTACCGCCCAGCTCATCGACATGAACCTGCCTGTGGTGATGGCCCTGAACATGTACGACGAGCTTCAGGCCCGTGGCGACAGCATCGACATCAAGCAGCTGGGATACCTGCTCGGCATGCCGGTCTGCCCGACAGTCAGCCGCGACGGCAAGGGAATCCCCGAACTCTTCGACACCGTAATCGCGATGTACGAGCAGCATTCCCCGAAGCTCGCCCGCCACATCCACATCAACCACGGAGCCGAACTGGAGCAGAGCATCGATCGCATCAAACTGATACTCCAGCGCGACGCCGACCTTCGTGCCCGCTACTCCACCCGCTATCTGGCCATCAA
>DEFD01000003.1:7184-17925 GCA_002350615.1 Bacteroidales bacterium UBA2861
AGAAGCGCATCGAACGCATACTCGGGAGCAACTCCGAGTCCGCAATCGTGGACGCCAAGTACGCCTTCATCCAGGGAGCCCTTACGGAAACCTATACCAGGGCGGAAACCGCGCCCAAACTTACGATAACGGACAAGATAGATGCCGTCGTCACCAACAAGTGGCTGGCGTTCCCCATCTTCATAGCCATATTATATCTCATCTTCACAGCAACCTTCACCCTTGGAGAGTATCCCATGAACTGGATAGACTGGCTGGTGGGCAAGTTCGGAGACCTGGTTGCTTCCGTGATGGTGGACGGCTGGCTGAAGGACCTTCTGGTGGACGGCATAATTGCGGGTGTGGGGAGTGTACTCGTGTTCCTCCCCAACATCCTCATTTTGTATTTCTTCATCTCCATAATGGAGGATTCCGGCTATATGGCCCGCACGGCCTTCATCGTAGACAAACTGATGCACCATCTGGGCCTGCACGGCAAGAGCTTCATTCCCATGGTGATGGGCTTCGGCTGCAATGTGCCGGCCATAATGGCCACCCGCACCATCGAGAGCCGCAAGAGCCGACTGATTACCATCGCGCTCGTGCCTTTCATGTCGTGTGCGGGGCGACTGCCCATATTCGTGTTGCTGGTGGGGGCCTTCTTCCCCAAGACTCCGGCGCTCGCGCTGATGTGCATCTACCTGCTGGGCGTGGTGCTCGCCATTCTCTCGGCCCTGGTGCTCAAGAGGGTGATAAAAGATGACGACCTGCCCTTCGTGATGGAACTTCCTCCCTACCGCATCCCCACCGCAAAGGCGATCGGACGGCATACTTGGGAGAAGGGCAAGCAGTATCTGCAGAAGATGGCTACCACCATCCTCGTCGCCTCCATCGTGATCTGGGCTCTAGGATACTACCCCAAGAACGAAGGTCTGCCGCGCTCCGAGCAGCAGGAACAGAGCTTCCTCGGGCATATAGGCAAGGCGGTCGCGCCTGTGCTGGATCCTCTCGGATTCGACTGGCGCATGGACGTGGGCCTGCTTACCGGCGTCGCCGCCAAGGAGTTGGTAGTGAGTTCATTGGGCGTTATGTACGCAGGTGAAGAGGGAGATGCTGTGGACGAAAACGACACCGCCCTTCAGAGCGCCCTCAAGAACAACGTTCCCTTGCCCGCGGCCGTCGCCTTCATGATCTTCGTGCTGCTTTACTTCCCCTGCATCGCCACTTTCGTCGCCATCAAGAACGAAACCGGCCGCTGGTCCTGGGCGTGGGGCATCTGCGCCTACACCATCGTCGTCGCCTGGATAGTCGCCTGGATAGGGAAGATGATCTGTCAGATGCTTATTTAAGCCACAGCTCCGGATTCCTCGGGGTTTTGCCTTCCCAAAGCTCGAAGTGGAGCTGGGTTTCGCCGGCGATGGTGTCCACGCGGCCGAGGACCTGCCCGGTCTTGACCTTGTCGCCGGCCTTTACATTGACGCTGGCGAGTTTGCAGTAGAAGGTGAAATAACCGCCGTGCTGCACCAGTATGCACTGGTTGTAGCCGGGGATCACCACCACGTTGCTCACCGTGCCGTCGAATACCGCCTTCACCGCGCTGTCCTTGCCGAGGGCTATGTTCACGCCGTTGTTGAAAGGCAGCTCCACATTCTTATAGACGGGATGATAGTGCTTGCCGAATGAGTCCACCACGGGGCCGTCGGCAGGCCAGGGGAGCTTGCCCCTGTTGGCGGCGAACTCCTTGTCGAGTTTGGCATCCACCTCGGTCTTGGGCTTGCCGCCCGACTTTTTCACCATCTTGTTGAGCTCGGCGTTGAGGGCCTGCACCTGCCTTTTCTTTGCTGCAAGTTCCTTCTGGTACCTGGCCTTGTCCTTGCCGAGGCTGGCAACGAGTTGTCTGGAACTGTTCTCGTCTTTTTCAAGTTGCTTCAGCTCCACCACCCTTGTATTGCGCAGCACGGAAGCCTCCTCCCGGAGTTTGACCAGCCCCGCTTTCTCTTCTTCCAGCCTGGCCCGTGTGTCCTTGATTTCCAAAGCCTGGGCATTCAGGCTGGCAGCCATGCTTTTGAGGTATCCGTATCGGCGCAGCCCCTGGGTGAGTCCGTCGCTGGAGAGCAGGTACATGTACCAGATTCGGGAGTCGCGGTTCTTGTAGGCCGTACGCACCAGTTTGTCGTAGTTGCCGGAGAGAAGGGCGTATCGGGCTTCCAGACTGTCTATCTTGCCGCTTTTCTCGTTTATGCGCTTGTCGAGAGTGGATATCTGGGCGTCGCTCTCGGCGAGCAGGCCCTTCCTGGCGCTGATTTTCTTCCGGGTGAGCTTGAGGGCGGTATTGGCGCTTTTGACTTTGCTGGCATTTTCCTTCAGCTGCTGGTCGAGTATGGCTATCTCCCTTTCCAGCTTAGCTTTTTTCTGGGAGCTGTTCTGGCCCGCTGCCTGTGTGCAGAGCAGGATGGCTGCAAGTGCGAATGCCGCGAATCTTCTCATTCTTCTTCCTTTTTTTGCTCCGCCAGCATGCGGAAGGATTTTGCGAGGTCGTTCTCCCCGAGCGCTTCAAGCACGGTGGCGTAGTGCTCGAGTATCACTTTGCTGTCGCGTCCGCCGTAAAGCATCGCGTGCTTGAAATAGGGCTTGGCCTGCTGCGCCTTGCCCTGCAGATAGAGTATCCACCCGTAGGTGTCGAGGTAGGTTGCGTTGTCGGGTGCTTTCTCCACCGTCTTCTTGCTCATCGCGGCCGCCTTTTTCAGCTTTTTCTTCTGCAGGCTCAGGTAGTAGGCGTAGTTGTTGAGTACCGGGAGGTATTCCGGATCCGCCTTGAGCGCACGGTCGTATGCCTTGAAGGCGTTCTTCTCCTGCCCGAGTTTATGGTAGGTGTCGCCTATGGTGGCGAGGGCGGGCATCACGCGGGGATTCTTCTCTCCTCCGGTGCGGATGATCACTTCGCACTGGTCGATGAGCTCACGGGCGGTGGCGCCTTCGTCCATCAGCACCTGCAGTTTGAGGTACTGCGCGTCGAGATTCTCGGGATAGGCTTCCACGAAGCGGTCGAAGTATGCGCGGCCCTTCTCTTTGCGCTCGGTGCCGTAGAACCAGCTGCCGGCAAGGCGCAGGGCGCTGCTGTCGGAGGGATGCACCTGGGCGCAGCGGCTTACCAGCGAATCCAGCTGGGCTCCCCAGGAGCGGAAGAAGTTGTAGTCGATGTGCTGGAGTATCTGGTTGACATAGTCGCACTTGGCTGACGGGTTCAGGGTGGGGTTGGAAGCCATCTCGTCAAGCGATGCGAAGAATGCCGGGATGTTTCCCTGCATACGGTACACTTCGCTCTTGCCGAGGATTGCCGGCACATAGTCCGGAGAATAAAGCAGGGCCTTTTCGAAATTGTCCAGCGCCAGGGAATCCTTGTATTCCATCATGTTCTTGTTGCCCAGAAGCGTCAGGGTGTAGGCGTTGGTGTATTTTCCGGGGTTCTTCTCCATCAGTTTAAGGAAGATTTCGGAGGATTTTCCCCCCTCTCCCTTGCTCATGTAGATGTTTGCGAGCATGTCCTGATACCATACGTTGGTGGAATCGGCCTTCACTGCCGTCTGCAGGCATTTTTCCGCATCGTCCAGGCGGCCGAGCATGGCATAGCACTGGCCGAGCCAGTAGTTGACGGCATCGTTGCCGGGGTAGTGCTTGTCGAGATATTCAAAGTGCTTTACTGCGGTTTCAATGTCGCCTGTCTGCATTTTTGCGACAGCACCCGTGAACATGGTTTCCATTATGCTGTTGCTTTGTGCGGACTGGGCTCCTGCCCTGTCCGGAAGCAGGGCCAGCAACGCGGCAACTATGAGAATCAATTTCTTCATACCAATCTATATGTACAAAAATAGTGCTTTTTTGGAGTTATTTGGTTATTTTTGCGTATACATTTTTTGAGGATGCAACTTTTTGGAAACAAGTCGCATCTTAAAAATCGAGAACGGGAAACCGGCAAAGTGGGCAACGGCGTGGATCCGGATGTCATCGAAAGATGCAAAAACGGAGACAGGCTTGCACAGAAGGCGGTTTACGATTCCTTGTCTTCCAAGATGTTCGCAGTTTGTATGCGTTACATGGGGGACAGAGATTCGGCTGCCGACATCCTTCAGGATGGTTTCGTGACATTGTTCACCAAGCTGGACAGCTATTCGGGAGAGGGATCTTTCGAAGGCTGGGCCCGCAAGATCTTTGTCAATACGGCATTGATGAGTTTACGGAAGAAAGACGTGCTCAAGCAGAGTGAGGATGTGGAAGCCGCGTGGAACGTCAGCAGCGGCGACCCTACCCCCATCCAGAATATAGGATACCAGGAACTTTGCAAGATGATAGCGGCGCTGCCGCCGGGGTTCCGCACGGTGTTCAACATGTATGTTGTCGAGGGTTTCTCCCACAAGGAAATTGCAGAGGCCCTGGAGATTTCGGAAACCACTTCGCGTTCGCAGTTGCAGCGTGCGCGGGCCTTGCTGCAGAACAAGATCAAAGAAAGATTTTAAGATGCGTAAAGAGTTTGACGAAGAACTCGACCTTCAGATACGGTCGATTATGGAAGAAGCTCAGGAACCTGCACCTGCAGGGGCCTGGGAAGCCATTTCTTCCAGGCTCGATGCGCTTCAGGGCGCTGCCGCAGGCGCGGGTGCAACCCGCTTGGGCGCCGCTGCCTCCCGTCCGGTCCGCCGCGCGTGGTACTGGGCCGGTGCCGCCCTTGCCGCCGCTGCCGCCGTCGCCCTTGGCATCTTCTTCACCGGAACATCCGACAACAATTCCAACCTGATTGACATAAACTCCGGCTCCGGCCTGGTTGCAGAAAGTCTCACCGATGGTATCGGCGCCCCGATTCCGGAATCAGACATGGTCCGCGAACCGATTCTCCCGGAAAAGACCGCCGTGCCGGCGGAAAAACCCGCTACACGTGTTCAGCAGGCGGTCGAATTGACCACGACCCCTGAAAAACCGGCTACACGTGTTCAACAGGCAGCCGAAATGACCACGACCCCTGAAAAAACGGCTACACGTGTTCAGCAGGCGGCCGAAATGACCACGACCCCTGAAAAACCGGAGGCCGAAGCCTCCGATCCTTTCGCCCGGATGGCATACGAGGACTCGCGCAGGGCATCATCCGCCCGCAGAGGCGTTTCCCTGCTGGTAAAAGGCGGATCCACCGGCAACAATGCCGGCGCAGGCAAGCTTGCGATGGCCGCCCCCGGGGCGTATCAGCAGAGCGGAATCACCGAGACAAGCAAGTCTTCATTCGGAGTTCCCGTCATTGCCGGAATAGGTCTGAGGGTGCATCTGAACGATGTGCTGTCAGTCGGGACCGGGATCGATTATTCCCTGCTTACGCGCAGTTTCGAGGGCCGCTATGTTGAAGGGCTTTCCGTTCAGAACGGAGACTTCAACCATACCCTTCAGTATATAGGCATCCCTATCGACTTCTTCGTTAAACTCGTTGACAAGAATGACATCGCTCTTTATTCCGTCGTAGGTACGGAGGCGGAGAAGGCTGTCTCCAACAAGTACCGGCTGCTGGGCACCGACGTCGTCGTAGGCGACAAGGTGAACGGCCTTCAGTGGTCGGTCGGGGCAGGCCTCGGTTTCGAGTTCAATGTCAGTCGTCGGGTGGGCATCTTCGCAGAACCATCAGTCAAGTACTATTTCAACTGCGACCAGCCCAAGAACCTGCGCACCGACAAGCCTTTCCAGATGGTGCTGCGTGCCGGAGTGAGATTCGACCTTTAGTCCTGCAGATCAGCCTTTTGGATAGAGGCAAACATTTATTTTAGTTTTTACCCCCGGACGTACCCCCGGGGGATTTATTTTTATATATAGATTTGCGGCAAACGAACAGGATCATGAAGGGTTTGCCATTCTTGCTCGCAGGACTGCTCGTTCTGCCGTCTTGCGAAAAATACACGCTCAACAGGGTATACAGGGCGGAGGCGCTCTCAAGCCACGGCCACCGTGGAAGGGACACGTCTTCGGTCCTTGAGGGGAAACAGTTGTCCGACACCAGCGTATATGTCGTGGCCGTAGTCGTGCCGGAATCTTATGACTGGCGCAAGGATCCGTCTTTCGGAGCAGTCGGCTGCACCGTGCAGTTGTGGAAGGACAATGAACTGCAGTTCTCCTCCGAAGCCGGACCGGGGGCCGATATCGGCACTTCGCCTGACTCCCATCATCTGGCCGGAGGCCATCTGTACACCGAAAAAACATCTGAAGAAGGCACTACGATATGCTGTGACGGCAAGGTGGTGCTCCGCTATGGCCAGCGAGAACAACTCAAGGGGCTCCTCGTGAAGGAAGGGAGAATCTACACGCTCGGCCGCAATCTCGACGGCGGCGGTTTCTGCTTCCGAAGAGACGGAGAGCCGCTTCTCAAGCGGGATTCGGGAGAGATTTTCGGTGATTTCTCGCATCCTTTGTATGGCAGGGGAGGGGCTCTGTACGAAAATGAAGGCGCCGTCTGCTTTTCTTTCCGGAATGCAGCATCGTGCTACTGCGTCGTCGACGGGAACATGAAGAATGTAGGCACTGTCTCCAGCGCTTCCAGGGTGCGGGACCTGCGACTGCTTGGCGGGGAGGTATATTACATTTCGGACTATACGACATCCATGGTGGTCACGGGCCCTTCCGGGTCGCAGGCTCTTCCCTCCACTGCCAAGTGGCTGAATGCGGAACTGCTTGCCCGCGCCGACGGGGTGTGGGCGTGCGCGGAATCGGAGGACCGGACCCTGTGCACTGCCCTTGGCCCGCATGGCCGGAGCGTATTGCTCTTCGGAGCAGGAAATCTGATCTACAGCGGCGCCAGTGAATTCTTCGCGCTGGGATATGACGGAGGAAACTTCCGCATAATCAAGCCGCCCGGAAATGTGATATATTCGAGGGATTCCACATTCCTGCTGAGCACATCCGCCCTGGCGTTTGCGGGAGATGAGCCATTCGCGCTGGTGAATCCAAAGGAAAAGGATGCAAACCCTTTCGTATGGAGCGGCGGAAAGAAGACGGAGTTCCGGATGAACGGTTATCTGACTGCCATCGAGGTGGAGGTCAGTCTTCCCAGGTCACGGTGCGGCTCTCGTCCGGCTGCACCTCGATCCGCACGCGGAGAGCCTCTTCCGGAATAATCTCTTCGATATTCTCCGGCCATTCGAGCATGCAGGTACATCCGCTGTCGATATAGTCGTAGAATCCTATGTCCAGGGCTTCGGCAATTTTGGTGATACGGTAGAAATCGAAGTGGAAAACGGATTCGCCTGCGGAGGTCCGGTATTCATTGACAATGGCGAAGGTCGGCGAAGAAACTGCGTCTCCGTCAACGCCCATTGCCCGGCAGATGGCCGTGGTGAAAGTGGTTTTACCGGCTCCCATCGGAGCATAGAATGCGATTATGCGGCCGCTGCCCACGATGGAAAGGAATTCCTGCGCGGCGCGGTCGATATCGGAAAGGTTTTTTATGACAATACAATGCTGCATCGCCGGCAAAGATAGTAATAATAGAGTTATGTTGATAAATATTATTGGTGCCAAATGCATAGGGATCGATGCCGTCCCGGTTGTCGTCGAGGTCAAAATCGACAGAGGTATAGGAATTCATCTCGTGGGGCTGGCGGATGCAGCCGTAAAGGAGAGCCTGCTCCGCACGGTGACGGCCCTTCAGTCCATGGACTTCCATATTCCCGGAAAGAAGATAATCATCAACCTCGCGCCTGCCGACCTGCACAAGAACGGCAGCGGCTACGACCTGCCCATAGCCCTGGGCATTATAGCCGCCTCCGCACAGAGAGATCTGCCGCGGCTCGGACGCTACCTGATAATGGGCGAACTGGGCCTGGACGGTTCGGTCCGCCCTGTCCCGGGGGCCTTGCCTTATGCCGAGATGGCCGTGGGAATGGGGCTTAGCGGCTGCATCCTCCCGGCTCAGTCTGCCATGGAGGCGGTGGAATTGAGGCAGGCGGAGATTTACGGGGTGGACAATCTCTCCCAGGTGCTCTCGATCCTGGAGGGAGAGGAGCGTGAGGACCTGCTCATCTGGAACAGGGAAATCTATACAGACAGGGAAATATCGTCGGAAACTCCGGCGGGATATATGGATTTTTCGGAAATAATCGGGCAGGAGGCGGCCAAGCGGGCGGCCGAAGTGGCGGTCAGCGGCGGGCACAACCTGATTCTCATCGGTCCCCCGGGCGGAGGGAAAAGTTCCATCGCCAAGGCCATAACCGGAATCCTGCCTCCAATGTCTCTGCAGGAGTCGCTGGTTACCAGCAAGATATACTCGGTGTCCGGGCTGGTGTCGCACTCCGCCGGCCTGATACGTCGCAGGCCGTTCCGTGCTCCCCACTACAGCGCATCCCTCGCTGCCTTCATCGGGGGAGGCAACGGAGGAAACATAGTGCCCGGGGAAATCTCCCTGGCTCACAACGGGGTACTTTTTGCCGACGAGTTCGCGCAGATGCCCAAGAGTGTGGTGGAGGCCCTCCGTGGGCCTATGGAAGACAGGAAGGTCGTCGTTTCGCGCCTTCGCGGGAAGGTGGAATATCCTGCCTCCTTCATGCTGGTGGCCGCTACCAATCCCTGCCCCTGCGGCTACTATGGCGACGGTGACCGCTGCACCTGTACGGTAGGGCAGCGTGTAGGATATCTCAGCCGTCTGTCCGGCCCCCTGCTCGACCGCATCGATCTTCATGTTTGGGTCAATCCCGTCGATACGAGGCGCCTGATCGACAGGCCGAAAGCCGAGAGCAGCGCGGCCGTGGCGGCCAGGGTGGCTGCGGCCAGGCAGGTGCAGGCGGAACGCTTCCGCGCAGAAGGCATCAATACCAATGCGGAGATGAGCAATGCCCAGATGGAGAAATACTGCCCGCTCTCGGATGATTGCAAGACTCTGTTGGAGAACATAATAGAAAGGTTGGGCCTGTCCGCCAGGGCCTACTCGCGCATAGTACGTATCTCCCGCACCCTTGCGGACCTTTCCGGACAGCGCGACATCCTTCCGGTCCACATCTCCGAAGCTGCGGGATACCGTTTCCTGGACAGACGAAATTTCGGGGAATTGTAATTTGGATTTTAGTATTAGTTTTAATATTTTTGCAATGAAATACAGTGAGCTTCGCAGATTGTTGAAAAAGCAGGGATGTGTTCTTGTCCGGCAAGGAGCAAATCACGAGATATGGTACAGTTCCAAGACTGGAAGAAGATTCCCCATAGCAAGGCACGATGCCGCTGAAGTGTATATTAAAACGTTGAAGGATATTGTATTACAATCTGGAATATCGTTATGAAAAAGGTAAATGTTGTCATAGGGCGGGTTAACGAAGGAGATTATGTGTATTCGGCTGTAATGGAAGCGCCGGAAGTCCCTTTCGGACTGAATGGAACCGGCAGGACCGTGGAAGAAGCCAAATTGGATTTTCTTGATGCATACAAGGACATTGTTGAACTGATGGAAGAAGAAGGACAGCACTATGAGGATCTTGAATTCGATTATCATTACGACATACCGTCTTTCCTGCAGTATTATGCATATGCCTTGAGCCTTGCCGGTTTGGAACGGATTTCCGGAATCANNGTCAACTCAGTCATTATATGAATGGAACCTCAAAACCTGGAAAAGCCACGGTTGAGCGTTTTCGCAATAATTTAAAGGCGTTTGCCGAAGAACTCCAATCAGTGGATCTGATTTGGAGATAAATAACTACATTTGTACCTATGACACGCAAAATCATAGGCATAGGCGAGACGGTGCTGGACATCGTTTTCCGTGAGGGACAGCCGCAGGCGGCGGTGCCCGGTGGTTCGGTTTTCAATTCGATGATTTCGCTGGGGCGCACTGCGAGCCGGCTGTCACCGGAAATCCGCCTGCTGATGGAGTCGCAGGTTGGGGACGATGCCGTTGCGGACTTGGTTGCGGACTTCATGGAAAAGAACGGGGTGGGGATAGAAGGCATCCGGCGCGCAAAGGGCCAGAGTACGGTTTCCCTTGCGATGCTCGATGCCGCGAACAACGCCCATTACGAGTTCTACCGCGACAAGGACCTGCCTCCGTTCCGCACGCCCGAAACTCCCGTCGCCGAGGGGGATATCGTCATCTTCGGTTCCTTCTTCGCAGTCAGCCCCGTGACCGGAAGGCAGACCAGGGAATTCGTCAGCCGTGCGAAGGATGCCGGCGCAATCGTATACTACGACATCAATTTCAGGAAGAACCACCCGGCGGAGAGGGCCCTTTTCGAGGCCAATATCGCCCTTGCGGACATAGTCCGTGGCTCTTCCGAGGATATAGAGTATCTGTATGGCAGCAGCGATGCGGCCGGGGTGTACAAAGAGTTCATCGCGCCCCTGTGCCCGAACTTTATCTGCACGCGCGGAGGGGAAGATGCCGAAGTGTTCTCGCCGGGAGTTCACGCCGCCTTTCCTACGGCCCCCATAGAGAAAGTTGTGTCCACCATTGGCGCAGGGGACAATTTCAACGCAGGCATCATCTACGGCCTGGTGAGGAACGCTTTCTCCAGGCAGGACGTGAAAGCTCTGCGAAGGGAGGATTGGGAGATGCTGGTGCCGGTGGCCATGAAATTCTCGGCCAACGTCTGCGGCAGTTTGTTCAACTATGTAGATACGGATTTCGCGGATTCTATTTAGCAAGCGAAATGGCTCCGAAGACTCCCAGGGAAGCGATCAGCATGATGAAGCCGGCGAGAAGCACGCCCAGCATTACGTAAAGCACGCTTTTCTTGAAGTCCATGTTCAGGAA
>DEFD01000003.1:18040-18563 GCA_002350615.1 Bacteroidales bacterium UBA2861
CCTTTCTCCAGGCACCAGCGGAAAAATCCGCCTATGTATTTCTTGTCTTTGCCCCACTCCAGCACCTTGCGGGCGAAAAGGAAGATGAAAGGCACGGGAATCATGTTTCCGATCACTGCCAGGATAAGTGATGGCAGCAGCGGAAGTTCAAAGCCTACGGCATAAGGAATCGCCCCGCGGAGTTCAATCAGCGGAACCATCGAAATCAGGAATACTATAATGTATTTTTTGAGCATCGTCAGATTATTTGAGAGATTCTGCCAGATCCATCATCCTTTCGAACACTTCGGTCTGGGGGAAAGATGTGCCGGCGGGGTCTGATACAACGAGGTCGAAGGGCTCTCCCGGCAACTGGACGCGGCCTATCTTGAACTGGGCCCTGCTGCGGCGGACGGCATATTCCAGACGCCATCCGGCATCCGGAACCAGAGAGAGAAGGACCTGGGTCTCCTTGTGCGCCTTGATGCGCCTCCCGGGCAGCACCTTTACCAGCACCAGCTGGATTCCCCTGCCTGCGAAGAAA
>DEFD01000003.1:18614-32329 GCA_002350615.1 Bacteroidales bacterium UBA2861
CGGCGGCGTCCTCAGCCCCGGCATCCAGCAGGACGGTGACCTGCGAGATGTCGGAAAAGCGCATCAGCGAGGTGGGAACCTTGCTTTCCAGCCAGCGCAAGGCTGTATTTATCAGGAGATTAGCCATTAACCTTGTCTATCAGTTTCCGAATCTCCGCCTTGGCATCCCTCCAGCGGGGGACATCTATCTTGGTGCCCACCACTTCCACCACCTTCGCGGCGATGATGGACCCTATCTCTCCGCATTCCTTGAGCGGCATTCCCAGGGAGTGGGCATAGAGGAATCCTGCGGCATAGGTGTCTCCGGCGCCTGTGGCATCCACGGGGGTTGCGGGCCATGCGGGAATATAATACTCTTCTTCGCCCTTCTTCAGCCAGCTGCCGTCCTTGCCGACCTTGACCACCGCAATCTCGCAGTGCCCGGCAAGTTCGCGCAGCGCTTCTTCTGCGCCCTCCAGCTTTGTGAATGCGCGCGCCTCGGTCTCATTGGCGAAAACTATGTCGACATACCTGTCGATCAGATTGTGCAGGAAGGCGTTGTTGCTCTCCACCACATTGTAGGACGCCATGTCGATGGAAATGATGCATCCGGCCTCCTTGGCCATCTGTACGGCTTTTGCAATAAGGTCCTGGTTCTGAACCAGATACCCTTCGATGTGAAAGTAATCATAGCCTTCGAAGTATTCCGGTTTCAGGTCTTCCGGGCCCATCTCGAGCGCAGCGCCCATGTAGTCGGCAAAGGTGCGCTCCGCATTCGCTCCGGTGATGAACACCATGCAGCGTCCGGAAGATTTGTCGCTGTGCAGCATGGTGGTGCGCACGCCGAACTGCTCCATAGTGCTTTTGAAAAGCTGACCGAGTTCGTCGTCGCCTATCTTGCCTATATATCCGGACGGCATTCCGAATATGGAAGTGCAGGTAATGGTATTGGCCGCGGATCCGCCGGGCACGTATTTTACGCCTATCTCCTTGAGCGCGTTCCAGATACGGTCTCCGGTTTCCATGTCGACATGCTGCATGCTGCCGAGGGGGAGATGGTATTCTTTGAGGAGACTGTCGTCCGGCAGGATAGCCAGAATATCGGTGAGAGCGTTGCCTATGCCTAAAATCGACTTCATAATTATTCCTATTGACTAACAAAAATAAGGAAAAATATCGGGATAAAGTAGTAACTTTGCATTCTGTGAAGAAAAACATCCTCAATATCCTCAAGTATCTCTTGTCTTTCGGGCTGGCGGCTCTTCTTGTCTACCTCGCTTTCAGGGGAATAGACTGGCAGGAATTCTTCATCGGCCTGAAGGCGACCCGATGGGGATGGATAGTACTCTTCTGCATCGCGGGATATCTGGCTCTGGTGTTCCGCGCACTGCGATGGACCCAACTCGTGCATCCTCTCGACAACAGCATTCACTATGGCCGGGTATGGGACGCGAACAACATCGGCGGCATGGCGAGCATCGCTCTTCCCGGCTCCGGAGACCTTATCCGCACCGCTCTCCTCACGACGGCGAAACTCCCTTACGAGACGGTGTTCGGCACTGTTATCATGGAACGGGCCTGGGACATCCTTGCAATCGTGCTGATGTTCGTCATTTCGCTGGTTTTCGCCTGGGGCCGTTTCGGGGGATTCTTCGTCGACAATATATGGCACCCTCTGCAATCGCATGCGATCATCCTCTGGGGGCTGGGCGCAATACTGGCTCTGGCCGTAATCGCGATAGTGCTGGTGCGCAAACTGCGGGACCGCAGCAGGTTCTTCGGCAAGCTCAATGACATGCTGGAGGGTTTCCTGATAGGATTCAGGACTTTCGCCCTTATCAAGAACAAAATACTCTTTCTTGTCTATTCGGTTATGATCTGGGTGATGTACATGCTGATGAGTTACTTCGTGCTGAAATCCATCCCCCAGCTTTCGGGAGCCCTGCTTGCCGACGGACTTTTCGTGGCATCGCTGGGCAACGTGGCTTCCCTCGTGCCGGTTCCGGGCGGGATAGGCGCATATCATTATCTGCTCAAGGTCTCGCTGATGGGCCTCTATGGCACTACCGAAGAAATAGGGCTCCTGTTCGCCACGCTCTGCCACGAATTGCATGCAGTGCTGGTGATTGTTCTCGGAGTCTGGTCTTACATAATGCGCATCGTCATTCTGAAGAATGGCAATGCATCCAAGAAAAATTAGTATATTTGCAAACTTTTGCGGCCGGAATCCGGCCGGGACTGGTCCCGTAGCTCAGTTGGATAGAGCAACAGCCTTCTAAGCTGTGGGTCGCGCGTTCGAGTCGCGCCGGAATCACTTTTTACATCACACATTCACCGGTGAAAGCAGGAGACGAATGAAAATTACTAACACTCTGGCAGTTGTCCTCGTCGCCATCTTGACGCTCGGACTTGGTTCCTGCTCCTCCGGAAAGGGCCGGACCATTGAAATCAATTCCGAACAGGATCTTATCGGCAAAACCCTTAGCTGCCGCTCCGGAAATTACTACGAAAGGAAGTTCTCGCAGATGGAAGGCGTGAACATTTTCGGCTGCAACACCGATTCTGACGCGATAGAGGCGGTGAAGCAGGGCTTCGCCGACGTGGCGGTGATCGACGAGGTGCTCCTTACGGAAAGCCGTCTCCGCCAGCTTGGGCTGAAAAAGGCCTGGCGCGGCGAGGAGGCGTTCGACGTCTGCTTCGTACTCCGCAAGGGAGATGACGCCACACGCAACTCCATCAACGCTTTCCTGAGCGCCATGAAAGAAGACGGGACACTCGACGCCATAATAAGCCACTGGATGAACGGCACTCCCGCCCCGGAATACCCTGCAGCGGCGGAGACGCGGAATCCCGAGCCGCTGAAAGTGGTTGTCTCCCTGAACATGGAGCCGGTCTGCTTCCTTGGCGAAGGAGGACAATGGAAAGGGGTTGATCCCGATATCGCACAGCGCTTTGCATACTCGCTCGGACGTCCCTGCGAAATAAAATTGATGAACATGTCTTCGGCCATGATAGCCCTGCAGACAGGAAAGGCGGACATAATGTGCGGCTGCGTTTTCGCCACAGACGAACGAAGGAAAAACGTGGACTTCGCAATTCCGCACTTCCAGTGCCGTCCCGGATATTTCGTGCGTGACACCCAGCCCCGTTCCAGGGTTTCGATGGCTGAGCGCTTCAGGATGAACCTCGTCACCGAAGAACGCTGGAAACTCATAGCGCACGGCCTGCTGGAAACCCTCAAGATCACCATCCTCGCAATTTTGCTGGGGACGGTGCTGGGAGCCGGGATATGCGCCCTCCGGCGCGGCCGCAGGAAATGGATGCGTTCGTTCGCAAGTATCTACGGGGCATTTTTCCAGGGCATTCCGGTGCTGGTATTCCTGCTCATCATGTTTTATATCATTTTCGCGAATACGGGAATCAACGCTTCATATGTAGCGGTACTCACCTTCGCCCTGTATTTCGCATCGTCGTCGGGAACCATATTCGACACCTCCATTTCTTCGGTGCCCCGCGGGCAGATGGAAGCGGGCCTCAGCCTCGGCTTCACTCCCCTGCGGACTTTCAACGGAATCATCTTCCCGCAGGCCTTGAAAAAAGGTCTTCCGCTATACACCTCGGAATGCGTCGCCATCCTAAAGAACAGCTCCATAGTAGGTTACATCGCTATTCAGGATCTCACCCAGGCAAGCGACCTAATCCGAAGCCGTACCTATGACGCACTCATTCCGCTCCTGCTCGTGACAATATTATATTTCGCTCTTGCCTGGATAATCAGGCTTACGTTGAACCTCCTCCTTAAGAAGAAGTAATTATGTTGATAAGCATAAGACACCTGAGCAAGACTTTCCGCAATCCGGACGGGAGCACCCTCACCGTTCTCAAAGACGTGAACTGCGATATCAATCCGGGCGAGGTCATAAGCATCATCGGTCCTTCCGGCACAGGCAAAAGCACCCTGCTGAGAGCAATCAACATGCTCGAGCCGCCGACCGGAGGTGAAATCCTGTTCGAGGGCAAGAACATCATGGCGAAAGGATACCGGCTCGACGCCCTGCGCATGAAGATGGGGATGGTGTTCCAGAGTTTCAATCTTTTCGAGCACATGACGGTGCTGCAGAACGTGACCTATGCTCCGGTACGGCTTCTCGGGCTCAGCGAGCAGGCGGCAGAAGAAGAGGCCTTCGCCCTTTTGAAGAAAGTCGGTATGGCCCAGAAAGCGAACGACATGCCGTCCTCCCTCTCCGGCGGGCAGAAGCAGCGCGTAGCCATCGCACGCGCCCTTGCCATGCACCCGGAGGTGATCCTTTTCGACGAGCCCACATCCGCCCTGGACCCCACCATGGTTGGAGAGGTGCTGAGCGTAATCCGCCAGCTGGCGAAAGAGGGGCTCACCATGCTCATCGTGACCCATGAGATGCGCTTCGCCCGTGACGTGAGCACCCGCATTTTCTTCATGAACGAGGGGATAATCTACGAAGACGGGACTCCGGAACAGATTTTCGAGCATCCGGTCAGAAGCGCTACCAAGGCTTTTGTGAACCGCATCCAGATGATTAAGTTCGAGGTTGGCGGGGACGATTTCGACTTTCTTACCATGCGCACCGAGTTCACCCGTTTCTGCATAAAGTACAATATCGCCGGAAAGGCTCAAACCGCCTGCGACCTTGCGCATGACATGCTCTCCAATCAGATGGCCGCGTTCAGACCGCTCACCCTGCGGCTCACTCACACGGAACTGACGGGAGTGACAGCGCTTGACTTTATGGTGGAGGGGCTCAATGAGTCCCCGGTCGCCGGAGCCGATCTTGACGACATCCGCGCAAGGGTTCAGGACATCGTCGAAGAGCCCACCGTCCGCGGTTTCCGCGTGAAACTGATAATCTGAGGAATCAGCGATAAAGTTCGGAAAGGACCCGCAACGACTTGATATTCAGCGGGTATTCAAGATGATAGGAGAGATAGCGCAGTAAAGAATCCGCTATCTCGCTTCTTTCCCGTCCGTTCAGCGGCACAAGCATGAATTCTTCTACCGGCGCCTGCAGCAGAAGCGGTATCTTCGACGCGTTTTCTTCCGCGAAAGGCAGTATATCCTCCACCGACGGCGAAAAACCAAGCGCGGAAGCAAGTTCGAGAAGGAAGAGCAGATGGAAATTCGCAAAGTTCCCCGGCATGGAATCCAAAGTCAGGATGCGCGATACGCACCAATCGTAGAGCCCTTCCTCATAGGCACCTTCCTTTATGCTCCGAAAGAGCAGCTCGCCCAGGAAAAGGGTGACGCTGTTTTTATGGATATTCCCCCTTATTCCGCCGAGAGGATATGCCGGAGCCACTCCCCTGATCCGCCAGAGCTCCGATTTACGGTTTTCCAGAACCTCCGCATCAAGGATGTTCATGGGCTGGAAAAGTGCGGCTCCCCTGCCTGCCGAAGCGATGAAACTCCTGCGGCCGAGGTCCCGGCTGAGGGCATGCACCACGATGGACTTGTCCCCCAGTTTGGTTGTATTCAGAACTACAAATTGTGTTGCCTGAGCCATGCCGCCATTTTTCCAAGGGCTTCGCCCCGATGTGAAATTGAATTTTTGTCCTCGTCAGGAAGCTGGGCCAGGGTGCGCCCGGGGAACGCATCAGCGACGAATACGGGGTCGTAACCGAAGCCGCCGTTGCCGACCGGTTCAAGGGCGATGTGTCCTTCGCAGGTGCCTCGGAAGCAGTGTACGCCGTCCGGCAGGATGAGGGTGACCGCGCAGACGAAGCGTGCCCGCCGCTGTTCAAGAGTCATCGCGCCCGTGCGCTGCAGCTCCGAAAGAAGTTTGGCGATATTCGCTGAGTTTCTATCGGTGCCGCCGGTAGCGGAATACCGCGCAGTGTAGATTCCGGGGGCACCGCCCAGCGCATCCACCTCCAACCCGCTGTCGTCGGCAAACACGGCAAAACCATTGTCTGAGGCGGATCCGTTTCCAAGCAGATTCCAGAGATGCTCCGCCTTGATGCGGGAATTCTCCTCGAAACTGCTTCCGTTTTCTTCTACCTCGAGCGCCTCAGGGCCAAGGCCCGCCTGCAAGGGCGACAGGACATCGAACGACGCCAGTATCTCCCCGGCCTCGTGCAACTTCCCGGCATTTCCGCTTGCAAAGATCAGCTTCATGGCTCTCGGAGGAAAATTTAGTCTATCATTTTGGAAACCAGCGCGGTACGGAGCGCGTCATCGTATCTCAGATTCAGTTCCGCCCCACCGGCCACGAAATAATAACGCACCACTATCTCCTGCTCGAGGAAAGGCACGATCTCGTCTTTCTTAAGCCGCAGGAAAGTCTCCTTATCCATATCGAGGGCCTTCTTCAAAGCATCCAGCTCAGTGCTCATGCTATCCTCTATCCCGTCTTTTTTGAGCGCTGCCCGCATCTGGTCGAAAATGGCCCTGGCACTGCTGCGATAGTCGAATTCCCTGCCTTTCGCGAAGGCTATGAAATCCTCGAAATCGGCATCGGAAAGATGAAAATCCTTCGGCTGAGCTATTGTCTCGTGCTTGCGTACGAATTCTATTGCGTACTGCTCGGTAATTCCGTTCAGTACAAGCGAATAACTCAGGCGGCTGTACTCCTTGCCCTTGATCTCCACATCGGGTTTGATTCCGCCGCCGTCTCTCACGCTGCGCCCCTTGAGGGTCTTGAACTCGTGGGTAAGGGAGTCGGGAATATGCCCTACGCTCCCGTCCTCGTTGCGATGCGAATAGTCGATCGCCTGGACGCATCGTCCCGAAGGGGTATAATACTTGGCGGTGGTGATTTTAAGCTGCCCGTTGTAAGGGAGTGGACGGATGCTCTGCACAAGGCCCTTGCCGAAGGTTCGGGTGCCCATGATGGTAGCGCGGTCCAGGTCCTGCAGGGCGCCTGCCACTATTTCGCTGGAAGAAGCGCTGCCGCCGTCCACCATCACTATAATGGGGATGTTCAGGTCCTCCGGTTCGGAAGTCGTCCTGTAAACCTGCTCTCCCATGGCCTCGTTGCCCCTGGAAGTCACCACCACGGAACCCTTGGGCACGAAGAGTCCCACTATGCCTATGGCCTCCTGCATTATGCCGCCACCGTTGCCTCGCAGATCGATTACCAGACGCTTCATTCCCTGGGACTTAAGCTCGCTGAAATCCTTGCGCACCTCCGCGGCGAGCCCTTCCGTGAAACCGCTTATAAGGATGTATCCGTCTTTCTCGTTGAGCATCCCGTAATAGTCGATGTCGGGGATATGGATGCGCTCGCGCGTCACTTCGACTTTCGTCAGCTCTCCGCTGCGGGCTTTCTTTATTTCGAAGAGGACCTTGCTCCCGGGTTCCCCGCGCATTTTCGCGCTGCACTCGGATGCGGTCAGCCCGTGCGTGCTCACGCCGTCTATCGAAAGGATTTCATCGGCGCAGCGAATCCCGGCCTTGACCGCGGGAGAGCCGGCATAGGGCTCGTTTATGATGACATTGCCCTCTTTGTCCGGCTTGTAGATTATAGCTCCGATACCGCCGTAAACCTTATTGATCATCATCTCGAAATCCGCATTGTCCTCCTGGGGCACATACACGGTGTAGGGGTCGAGTTCGGCCAGCATGGCTTCCACCGCCTTCTTTTCCAGCCTGTCCATGGGCAGTGTATCCACATAGCTGCGGTTGAGTTCCTTGAGGACCGCCGCCTGGATTTCAATATATTTTCCCAGCTTGAACGCCCTTGACTGCGCAAAAACCGGAACGGCCGCAAGAAGGGCCGAGAGGATGATTATCGTTTTTTTCATACTGTCCTTTCTTCTTTGCAAGTCTCTTGCCAAAGGTAAACTTTGTCGCCACGGTGCAGACGCGCCTGAGAGGGGCCGGCCCCGGCATCCGTCACCGCCTCGTTCCCGGCCCCGGCATCGACCCGCACCGAGCAGCGCTGGCCTTTCATGGCTTCGGGGACCGGTTCGAAGTTCACACGGATATCGTCGGCCCGGAATTCCACCGCACCGGTGGTGGCGCCGGTCGCCAGAAGGCTGTCGCCCGTTTTGATCCCGGCATTTTCCAGGAGTATCTCAGCCACACCTATGCGGTCGAACCAGTTGGTAACCTTACCGGCATAAACCTTCTTCCTGGTAGCGTGGGAGCCGTAAATATCGCTCCACTCACCCAGCCTCGCACCCTGATAGTATCCGTCCCAGAAACCGCGGTTGAACACCATGGCAAGCCTTTCCTTCAGGCCGGCGGCCAGTTCTTCGCTGAAGCTTCCGTCGCAGACGGCATCCGCAGCCTTGCGATAGCATTCCGCGCATATGCGCACATACTCGGCGCTGCGGGCGCGTCCCTCTATCTTGAACACCTTCACGCCGGCATTCACGATCTTGTCCATGAACTCTATCGTACACAGGTCCTTGGGCGACATTATATATTTATTGTCTATATGCAGCTGATACCCGGTATCCAGGTCCGTAACTTCATAGCCCCGGCGGCAGACCTGGTAACAGGCGCCCCTGTTTGCGGACTCCCCGTAAGCGTGAAGACTCAGGTAGCACTTCCCGGAAACCGCCATGCAGAGGGCCCCGTGGGCGAACATTTCTATCCGGACCTGCTTTCCCGAAGGCCCCTTGATATCCTCGTCCCGGATGGCATCCGCTATCTTCCGGACCTGATGCAGATTCAGTTCCCTGGCAAGCACCACCACGTCGGCGAACTGGGAATAAAACCGGAGCGCCTCGACATTGGAGACATTCAGCTGGGTGGATATATGGACTTCCAGGCCGATCTGCCGGCAATATGAGATCGCCGCCATATCCGATGCGATGATGGCATCCACGCCGGCGGCCTTCGCGGCATCGAGCGCTTCGCGCATCGGGGCCATATCTTCCGGATAAAGGACTATATTGAGGGTCAGATAGGTTTTCACCTTTGCCTTCCGGCAGATCCTTACGATTTCCGCAAGGTCTTCCGGGGCGAAATTGTTCGCGGAGTGCGAACGCATGTTAAGGTTCCCGACTCCGAAATAAACACTGTCGGCGCCTCCCTGAATGGCTGCCAGCAGGGACTCGAAGTTCCCGGCAGGAGCCATTATTTCAAGTTCCTTCCTGTCCATAGCGGATACAAAGATAAGTTAAATTGTTCAGAGGCGTATCCCTACGAGAAAGTGTAAATCCATATTCGCATTGATGAATTCTATCCTTTCCCTGTTGCCGTATATGGCCGCCCGCGCCGTGAAATTCGCACCGAAGAAGAAATTCCCTTTCCAATGGAGCGCGGAGAACTGGAATATGCTCACATTGTCGGGGAAACTGTTTTTTATCCTCTTTCTGTCATCCCCTTTAAGTATCCTGTTGTATTGCAGCACCGTAACATTGGTAACGAGGGAGGTATGGAAGAGCCAGTTGCGGGAAGTGACAGAGTTATGCCCGTAGCCGGCACCGAAAGAGAGCATGTTGGTGAGCAGCCTGAATTCTTCGTTTCCAAGTTCTTCCATAGCGCCTATCCAGCTGATTCCGTTACGGATGGAAACGCTTGCCAGCACGCTGCCGGCGCTCCTTTTCTGGATTTTGGACTGGGTGAAGGCCGCAGGCATGGAAAAACGGCGGCTGTTGAAGACATAATACGCGTCGAAGTCGGCCGAGAAGTCATAGGCGTTCCCAAGGGGGATTTTTGTGACGGTCGAGTCCGGAAGGCTCATATATTGCCCTTTGAGGGTGGTAGTGGAGCGTATGGTCGCAGCCATGCCCATCCTGTTGCCATACACCGAGATATTGTATTTCTGGTCCTTGTTCCTCAGTTTGGGAATGAACCATGCTGGTTTCACGGAAGCGCCCAGGGTAATCCCCCGCCAGGAGGCATAAAAGCCCTGTCCTATGTCGAAGGCGGAACTCAAGCGGGCGTCATACCCTTCGCCTTCCTTGGAAACCATTCCAAGCTGCATGGTATTCCATCCGAAATTGGACGCCGTCTTAAGCGTCCAGCGCTGATGCGGAATACCTACATAGTTGCTGTCCAGGTCGCTGCGAAGCAGTTTGGCGTAACGGCGGGCATCCCATCTCCGGAAAAAGGAGAGGCTGTCCTTCTCTGCGGCAGAACAGAAGAGAGAAGGTAAAATGCAAAGGAGCAGGACAGCGAACTTTCTCATCTCAGGCGGCGGTAATAAACTACTGTGAGATAGGCCGTCCTGGCTGCAAGATGGGCGAAATATGCCGCCAGGAGCAGATGTATTGCCGGAGCGAGCGCTGCGGCAAGCCGAGTCCCCTCAGCGGCGGCCTGCACCGGAACTATTCCTGCGGCCGAAAGCAGCGGCTGTCCCAGGAACCATACCCCGAGGAAGGAAATCAGGGCGAGGAGCATGGCATCCCGTATCGGCCTTGAGGCCGTGGCTCCAACATAGATCCCGTCCCATGCAAATGCGGCGCAGCCAAGCAGAGGCATCGCCACGAGCCAGGGAAGGAACTGTGTGCAGGCGTCCAGCACGGCGGGATCGTCCGTCATAATCCGGAGAAGCGGTTGCCTGGCAAGCCAGTAGATGAGCATCCATACTCCCGCCACCGCGAAACTCCATTTGAAGGTGCCGGCGACGCTCTTTCGTACCATCAGGCTGTCCCGTTCGCCTATGAAACGCCCCACGAGGGCCTCTCCGGCATATGCGAAGCCGTCCGTAAAGTATGAGAACAGCATCAGCAGGGTCATCATTATATTGGAACAGGCCAGAAGCACTTCGCCGTACCGGGCCGCAATTACCGTGAATCCCATATAGATTCCGGTAAAGCAGAGCGAACGGATGAAGAGGTCGGTATTCAGGTTCAGGAATGGTCGGAAACCGGCGGCGGTGAGGAGTTTGCCTTCGTGCCCCGTTGCCACAGGGGTGAACTCGGCGCGGTATTTTATGGCGAGGACGGCAAGGGCGAAGGCAAGGCCGCTGTACTGGGCGATCACGGTGCCGAGGGCGATACCGTCGAAACCGATGCCCTGCCAGCCGCCAAGTCCAAGCGTGAGAACAATGCTGCCGGCGATATTTACAAGATTGACCACCAGGTCGGTGAACATGCTGCTTACAGTGTCCTGCATGCCGATGAACCAGCCTTTTATGGCCATGAGGCTCAGAGTGGCAGGGGCCGCCCACACGCGAACGAAAAAGTATCTGACCGCAAGTTCGGCCACGCCGGGAGTCCGGTCAGCGAAAAGCATGGCGAGGCGGGAAAGCGGCCATTGAAAGAGGAGCAGCAGCACTGCGAAACCCAATGCAAGGGCTACGCCATGCACCAGCAGGGAACCGCACTCGCCGAGCATCCTTTGGGGCGGCGCGGGGGCAGCGGATGACCCGGACGCAGTGCCGTGGTGGAGTGCCCCGGCCGCAGAGTTCTGCGAGCGCCCGCGCGTGGTGGCAGCGGCTTTCCTCCGTCCGAAGGCCTGAGCGGTCAGTCCGCCGGTACCAGCTCTGAGGAAAAAGAAATTCCAGTAAATGACATTTAGCAGCAGTGCCCCCACGGATATTCCTCCGATGAAAGCCGCCGCACCCGAATTCGCCGCCGAATGCAGGTGCCCCGCCACGGCAATATCGACCATCCCCACGAACGGCACCGTGATATTGGCAAGGATGCTGGGAATAGCCAGCCTAAGTATTTCCCTGTCAAGTGCTTTCATTTCCTGAATTTGCCGTCCTCCTCAAGCATCCCGAGATAGGAATTATAACGTTCCGCACTGAGTTCTCCCCGTTCCAGCGCATCCTTGACCGCGCACCCCGGTTCGTGCGTATGGGTGCATGGCGAGAAGCGGCAGTTTTTGGAGATCCGCAGCATCTCAGGGAAATAGAGGGCGATTTCTTCCGGTTCGAGGTCCACAAGTCCGAAGCCGCGGAGGCCAGGACTGTCTATCAGATATCCCGATGCAAAGGGTGCGCCCTCTTCCGGTGTCCCCTCTCCCGGCAGCCGCAGCCCCAGAGGATACATCTCATACAGGGAAGTCGTATGCTTTCCCTGCAGATGTGCAGTGGATATCTTGCCGATTTTGGGGTCCAGGGAAGGATCGATCGCTTTGATGAGGGAGGACTTCCCCACCCCGGACTCGCCGGAGAAGAGCGACAGTCGGCCTTTGCAGGCATCCCTGAGTTCATCTATCCCCTCCCCGGTTTTGCAGGAAGTCTCGATGACCCTGTAACCGGCCGCTTCATAGATATGCTTGAAATCGGACACATATTCCGGAGCATCCTCGCGATAAAGGTCCACCTTGTTCAGCACGATGATGGGTTTCACACCGTAAACCTCGCAGGTGACGAGCATCCTGTCCAGGAAAGGCAGCTTGATCTCCGGAAAGAACAGGCTCACGGCAATCACCGCCTGATCCAGATTCGCCGCGATTATGTGCGCTTCCCGGCTCAGGTTCGTGGATTTGCGGATGAAATAATTCCTGCGGGGCAGGATTTCGGTGATGACTGCCGGATTCAGACCGGAGTCGCCGTAGGCAGGGTTTTGGCTAAAATACCCGGATGCTGTCGAATTGCGCGCTTCCGTTCCAACGCCAGTCTCGAAGCGTACACGGTCCCCTACCGCCACCGGGTTGGTCGCGGTGCTGCCCTTCAGCCGCACCTTTCCCCTCAACACCGCTGGGAAAGGCTTCCACCCGGGCAGTTCGCTCAGCAGATAATGACTGCCTGCATTCTTTATTACCACTGCTTCCATCCGTCCAAACTTTATTTTGCCCTCGAGACAAGGCTGTCCGCAAAGGAAACGAGGGAGTTCTTACCCTCCGGTGAGAGGCCGGCGGCAGCAAGGGCTTCGATGGCAAGGGATGAGTAACGGCGAACTTCGGCACGGGCGTCGTCATCCACTCCGAGTTCCCGGTACATTTGTTTGACGGTCGCAATCTTCAGAACTTTCTGCTCCCCGGTTTCAGCAACTGCGGAGAAGGCATTCAGAAAAGATTGTTTCGCCGCAGCCTTTTCGCAGGCACGCACCGTAAGCCAGCTTTTCTTGCAGTTCAGGATATCGCCTCCTATCGGCTTGCCAAAGACCTTTTCATCGCCGAAGGCATCCAGATAATCATCTGCCACCTGGAAGGCCAGGCCGAGGAGATATCCATAACGGTAAAGGGCGTCACAGGCATTGGAATCAGCTCCGGCGATGATCGCACCCATCTTGGCGGAACATGCGAGAAGCACCGCGGTCTTAAGTCCGATCATTTTTTCATATTCGGCCATGGACACCTCTTCAAGGCTTTCGAACTCCATATCGAATTGCTGTCCTTCGCACACCTGGGCGGCAGTCTCGGAGAAAAGTGCAAGGCAATCGTCGAGATTGGCGGCCGGGACCTTCGCTATGCGCTTGTAGGCATCTATCAGCATGACATCTCCGGAGAGGATTGCGGTGTCCTCGTTCCATTTTTTCCAGACGGTCTGCTGGCCACGCCTGAGCGGGCTGCGGTCCATGATGTCGTCGTGGAGCAAGGTGAAGGTGTGGAAGACTTCCAGGGCGCATGCGGCATCCAGCACAGGGGCAAGGTCGCAGGGAGCGGGGGCAACGGTTCGGCCGGCAAGGGAATGCTCCCCCCTATCAGCCAGCGCCGCATACGCCAGCAGACAGAGACGCGGCCTGATTCGCTTGCCGCCAATCTCGATCATATAGCGCAGGGGGTCATACAGCCCTGCAGGCTCCGCCGTAAACTCTATTTCGCTGAACATCCGCCTTATTGCGGCATCTATTTGCTTCTCTATCTCCATTTTACTGTTTCCATTGCAATATCTGCAAACTTACATAAAAATCCT
>DEFD01000015.1:0-26965 GCA_002350615.1 Bacteroidales bacterium UBA2861
TGGGAGAGTAGGTAGCCGCCGTTTTTCGAAGCCCGATCGTCAGAGATGACGACCGGGCTTTTTTTTTTGTCGAAAAACGGCGCCTACCGGCTTTGTCTCGGGGACACCCCGAACCCCGCCGGTAGCTCTGGGCAGCATCTGCAAGGTGCTGGAACGTCGGCTGCTCCCCTTCGGTCGCGTGATTAGGGGCCTGCCCCTAATGTACCCCGGCCTCCGGCTTGGCGCCTACCGGCTTTGTCTCGGGGGCACCCCGAACCCCGGGGCGGCTTCGTGGCGGCGTTGCCAGGGTGCTGGAACGTCGGCTGCTCCCCTTCGGTCGCGTGATTAGGGGCCCGCCCCTAATGTACCCCGGCCTCCGGCTTGGCGCCTGCCGGCTTTGTCTCGGGGACACCCCGAACCCCGCTGGCACTCAGCCGGATCGTTCTCCTGCGGTCAATGAAACGAGGCGTCGCTCGGTGCTATTTTCTCGGGGCTGGCGCTTTCATTGGGGAGACGGTCCAACTGTCGGCAGGTCTCCCCGAAAACTGCCCTGAAATTGGGGAGACTCTCCATCTTTCGGCAGGTCTCCCTGGTCTCAACCAGTCGTCTGCAAATGTTCGCTGAGTGAGATGGTCCCTCCAGCGTGGAGGAAGGTGCCGAGAAGTGAGCCTGTGGAGGGAGAGGCTCTGACGCAGTTTTTTGCGTGGGGCATGTGCGTGGCGGTAGCGGATGTCAGAGCATCTCCCCCAACAGACGCTCCCATCATCCCGTGTGAAAAAACGCCCGTTTTACACACGGGCGCTCTTGGATTGTTGGGATTACGGCGAAAACAGACCGTTCACCAGCCAAGGACGGCGGATTTGCTGGAGAAGTCGGCCGCCTGGTCGGCATTGAGGTAGAGCCCACTGCCGTTATGGCCGCTGAGCGCGTTCCCGGCGAAGTCCTTGCTGCCATATTCTTTCCAACCCGCAGTTGCGTTCGGAACCTGCGGAGTAGGAAGTGGATTCGTGTACCAACCGCCTGGAGCTATTGCCGACGACATGCTGCAATTTATGTAAGTGACATTGTCATAGACATTTGTATCTCCACCTGACCGTGCAAGATACATGCATCCGTCGCTTACTCCGGGCTCAGCCGTAAGATTGCATCCAAGGAAGACGAATCCCTTGTCGCCGGGAGTTATCCTGGCCTGAACGATGAATCCTGCCTTCCCGGCATTGCGGGAACGGATTTCGCAGTTTTCCAGAAGACATGCCTTTGGCGAGCCCCAGATGTAATCGCAATGGCCCGCGATGAGCGAATTATGCACCCATACCTGCCCTTTGCACTCAAAAGTATCCTGGAAAGACCAGAGCGCGCAATTCTCTATCGTAAGGCGGTGAGTCCCGTTCCCGCTGTTGAAGTACAGTGCTTCCGCCTGTCCGTCCGGATCGCCGAAACTGTTGTTCAAAGCTAAGTCTTCCAGAATGAGAGCGTTACAATTCTCCACAAGGGCCAGCGACCTTCCGCCGCTTGTTCCGACTGCGTTTCCGACTGCCGGTTTGGATGATGCGCCGCCTCCGGTTCCGCCCTGCCATTTCTCACTGTTTCCGTATATGATGACGCTCTTGTCCTTCCCGGCTCCCTTTATGCTGAGATTGTTCTTGTCGCGAATGTACAGCATTTCCGGATAGCTGCCTTCTGCAAGCGTTATGCTCACCGGGGTGTCTTTGCCGAGCGACCCGGCGTATGATATGGCTCCCTGCACGGTGCAGAAATCGGCGGATCCGTCCGGAGACACTTTCAGCGCGGTTTTAGAACCCGGTTCTGCCTTGGTAGAGAAGGAAAAATCTCCCTTCGCAATACCCGGATGTCCTTCGATTACCCCGGCATCCATCGTAAGGTAGTATTCAGAAGCAAAATCCAGCACTCCGCTGTGATGAACAATCGCCAAGCTTTTCCCTGAAACTCTCAAAGGAGTGTAATGTACAATCCTCCAGCGACTTCCGCAGGGGATTGCATCCATTGCGGTATTGAATACGCTATTCGCGCCGATCGCGGAGGACGGAACCATCTGCCCGTCTTCACGAAGCGTCAGGGACGAGATATCGGCCAGATTGATGGCGTCCACCTGTTTGTCGGAACTGTTGAATATGCGGATATAGCCCTTGGATCCGAGCTGCGGCACTGCATCCAGCTCCAGGACGATGGGGGAATCGGTGCATATGGAAGAAGACGGGTCCGGCGCCGGACCGAAATCGATTTCCAGTGCCTCGCTGTAGGCGGATGCCGCCTTGCCCTTGCAGGCGCGCAGCGAGAACGAGTACAGATGCCCTTTGGAGAGGCCGTCGACCAGCACCCAGCTTTTGTTTACGCTGCCGGATTTGAAGTCGGCACCGTCCTGCTGCATCTGCCAGTCGTATTTGTCCGCCCCCGGCACGGCGGTCCATGATATCGTCGCCGAGTTGGTCCCCTGAGAGCGGATTTCAAGGCCGGAAGGCACGTCGGGAGCATTCCCCGAAGAGGAGGAGCCATTTCCGTCTTTCGAGCATGAAATAATGCAAAGTATTGATAGCATTATACTTGCCGCGGCCGTAAAAATGCGACCCATGAAACTGGCAAATGCGTCATTAAATGTGGTTTTCATCTGGCAAAGATAGAAATAATAATGAAGCCAAGAAATTATTATATTTGTATGCTAAAACTATCATTTATCATGGGAGCATTTCACGCTTACGATATCAGGGGAATCTACAATGTGGATTTCAACAAGGAAGATGCATACAAGGTAGGGTATTTCCTGCCGGAACTTCTCGGCGCCGACAAGGTACTGGTCGGACGCGACTGCAGGGTCTCGTCGCCCGAAATTCATGACTATTTAATTAAAGGTATTACGGATGCAGGTGCGGATGTCGATGACATCGGCCTCAGTAGTACTCCTCTTGTCTATTTCGGCACCGCCAACTATGGCTACAAGGCCTCCGTGCAGATCACGGCGTCGCATAATCCCGCTGAGTACAACGGCATGAAGGTCTCCCGCGAGAACGCGCTTCCCGTAGGCCTCGATACCGGTCTCGGGCAGATTAAACAGTGGATAGAAGAAGGCAGGCCGACCCCTCCCGCAGCAAAGAAAGGCAGCGTAAAGCAAATCGACATCAAGGCGGATTACATCGCTTTCCTGAAGAAGTTCAAGGCGGATTTCAGCAATCTTAAGATCGCTTTCGACCTCTCCAACGGAATGGCAAACCTCTTCGCCAAAGAGGTTTACAAGGACGAGGATGCAACTTTCCTTTTCGATACCCTCGACGGACGCTTCCCCAATCATGAACCCAACCCTCTGATTCCCAAGAATGTGGAACCTTTGAAAAAAGAGGTTGCCCGTATCGGGGCCGATCTCGGAGTGATTTATGACGGCGATGCGGACAGGGTTATGTTCGTAGATGACAGGAGCCGTTTCGTGGCACCCGACCTCATCATCGCCATGATGGCCCTCTATTTCTGCGGGGAAAGGGGAGAAAAGAACCCCCGTGTCCTTCAGGAGATACGCTCCTCAAAGGCCGTAGGCGAGTATCTGCAGCAATATGGCGCGGACCTTCATACATGGAGGGTCGGGCGTGCTTTCGCAGCTCCGAAGCTCCGTGAAATCGACGGTCTCTGGGGTGGAGAACTCGCAGGACACTATTACTTCAAGGATTTCTTCTATTCGGACAGCGGCATGCTGGCGAGCATCATCGTGCTCCGCATCGTCTCCGCCCTCAAAAAGCAGGGGAAGACTTTCAGCAGCCAGATAGACGAACTTACACGCTACAAGAACTCCGGCGAGATCAATTTCCGTGTGGAAGACAAGGCTGGAGCCATGGAAGCGGTGAAAAAACATTTCGAGCAGAGCGAAAAGCCCGATGTCGTCATGGACTTCGACGGCTACAGGCTCGAATTCCCTGACTGGTGGTTCAATATCCGCCCTTCCAACACCGAACCCTACCTCCGCTTTATCTGCGAGGCCGTCTCGGATGAACTTCTGGAGAAGAAAGTGGCGGAAACCGCGGAGATAATTGAAAAACAGTTCGGCGGCAAACGCGCCTGAAATCCGTAAGAAAAACATATTTAAACCAATAACCGAAGATATAAATGAAAGTCAGTCTGAAACGCTCGGCAATATGGCTTATCGCTCTGACAGGCCTTGCTACAGGGTGTTTGGAACGCGAATTTCGTACTGATGGATTGATTCTGGAAGTTGACAGCGAAACGCTGTCGATCCTTCCGGAGGCACCTCTGTCGAATCCTGATGCACAATATGATTCGCTCGTCCTTGACACAGTCACCGTTATTTCGAACAGGAGTTGGAGTGCAACGATCGTGGGGCAGAATGCAGATTGGGTGTCCCTTCGTACCGAAGAGTTCCTTAACCTGGCGGAAAATGAAAGAAGGATTCCCGTCGTTCTTGAATGCGAACGCAATTTCAGCCAGGAGCCCAGACGCGCCACGCTGATGATTACCACTCCGGACGGTTCGCTCATGGTTCCGCTTGTCCAGCAGGGGGCACAGTACCGTCTGGACGCGGCCGTAACACGTTCGGAACTGGTGGCGATGCTGGATACCACCGTCCTCAAAGTGCGCTGCAATACGGATTGGCAGATATCCCTTCTGAATTCATCCGACGCCTCGTTCGTGTCCTTCTCTGCAATGGAAGGCAGCGACAACGAGGACGTGAAGGTGATGCTGGGGGAGAATACGGATATGGAGAATCCCAGGGAGGTGCAGATCAAGCTCAGTGCAAAGGACTGTGAGGACCGCATCGTAAGCATCAGCCAGATGAAGGCCTCGCCCTATGCGAAATTCAAGATGGATCCCATTGAAATGCCTATCGAAGTGGATTCGTACACCTTCCCCTTCTCGGTCAATGTTCCCTGGACTGCGGAGGTGGACGGCAATTTCAAGATGGCGGGCATAAGTCCTTCCAGCGGCGGTCCCACTTCCGGCGGCATGATGACCCTGACTTTCCAGGCCGGAGGCGATCCCGGAGTGTTCAAGACTGGAACGATAACGATTCATCCCGAAGGTGGCGAGGACGAGGTGTTCCCCATCAGCCAGCAGGGCTGTATCCATCTGGATTTCATGGATTTCGTAAGCCAGGCCGAAGATGCCACCTACGACGGCACCAACAAGGCATACAGGTTCAAATGGCCCTTCGCCTATCCAACGCAGGGGTCGTTCGGCCCTTCCTATTCCAGTTGTGTCAGCGATCCTGCCAAGTATCCCTATGTAACTACCGACCCCGACCATCCGGTGCTGACATCCTTCTATACAAAGGTCGGATTCTACGAATTCCAGGTACTGTGCCGCATTACGTCCAATTCCAGCGGAACCCTGACCGGAGGCATCTGGATCAACACTGTCAAACAGGGCTTCCAGATCGGCTCGACGAGATATGACTACATAGCCACCCCGGCAATCAAGGGCATGAAGCTCGTAAAGGTCATTTACGAACCTACCTGGCTCCTTTCGATCTCCGTGGCAATCCGCGAGCATGACCTGAACAGGCTCAACCCCGGGACCCGTCCAACCGACATCGTCCCCGGAGGGGAGATGTGGAAGAGCGGAGGCGGTTCTACAAAGAAGGTTACCGCCGAGCTCATGGACAATCACACCTTCGAGCTCACGGACACCGAGCCCAATACTTCGTACCGTATCAGTTTTGAGGCCTCGCCTACCACTTCTTCGGGGCTCAAGGACCTGATTCTCATTTATGAACCAGTTGAGTAGGAGGCACAGCAGAGTATGAAAAAGTATATTTTAGCTACGATGCTTTCGCTTGCCGTGGGACTCCCTGCAGCGGCGCAGACTATCGACAATATTACGGATGCCCAGGCGGCGATGACCGACAATCCCGCGTCGCTCCTTCTCGGACGCATTTCCGGCGTGCGTGTCTCGGCGACCGACGGGGGCGTGAACAGCGCCCTCAATACGGTGATAAGGGGCTTCAATACCATAAGAAGCGGCAGCCGGCCGCTCTGGATCATCGACGGGGTGATAATGAACAACTCCCTTACCCAGAACCTAGATCCTTTCTGGCAGTATCCCGAGACGGTCTATGCAGTGCCGCTTAACAATATGGCTTTCCTCTCTCCTTATGACATAGAGAGCATAGAAGTCATAAAAGATGTCTCAGCCACAGCCATTTACGGCAACAACGGGGCCAACGGGGCCATAATCATCACCACGAAGAAAAACAAGGAAGAGGGTGCCAACTACGTCTGGCATTCGAACGTGGGCGTTTCGATTCCTTCGGAGAGCTCCGAGCTCTTCAGCCCCGGCATCAGCCACAGCCACTCCCTGTCAATCAGCGGAACCGACAACCAGACCGCCTATAACATCTCGGGATTCTTCAGGGACGTCGACGGTGTGGCGGCCAACAACGGCAACAGTGTCGGGGGCCTTTCCGTGGGACTTACCACCCAGGCCAATCCCGTAATCTGGTTCGGACTCAATTCGAACCTCAGCGTGGGCAAGTTCAGCAACACTTCGAGTACGAGCTATCTCGGACAGCCTTCCACGCTTGTGCTCGCAAGGAAGCCCGGAGTTTTCAGTTACGACACCCTGAAGGGATGGATGGACGGATATGACGACGATGTCATCGACTACAGGGCGGTGAACTCCATGTTCGTGACCATCAATTTCACGAAGAGCCTCTCTCTCAAGACTACCGTGGGTGCGGATTTCGAGGGCAACAACCGTCTCGTATGGCTCGGCCCCGAGACATCCTTCGGAAAAGAAAGAAGCGGAGCGGCGAGCTCCATGTCCTCCATGCTCTTTTCCTACAATGGCAGCAGCGTGCTCGATTTCAACCGTTTCTTCGGCGAAGCGAACCACGTGGATCTGAAACTCGGTGCGGAACTGGTGGGGAACGTGAACAAGTTCAACACCATGAACGGCACCGATTTCTTCAATCTCAGCCGTCGCGCCCAGGGCCTCTCCCTTTCAGGCAGCAAAGCCGAACCCCGCAAATTCGCAAGGAATTACCTGCATTCAGGAGTCTTCTTCCGCGCGCAGTACGATTATAAGGACATAGCAGGAATCGACGCTCTCGTGCGGGCCGACATTACCAAGAAGTATGACGACTGGAATCCGGTCATCTATCCGGCTGCCAATCTCTGGGTGGATCTGGGAAAGATCCTGCCTATCGACGGGGAAATCCTTTCAGGCATCAGGCTCACTGCCGGTTACGGTTCGGCAGGATGGGAAGACTATGTGCCGTATGAACTCACCGGAGACTATCTCCGCGGGGATTATCCCCATGTGGCTTCAGGCGCCGAGGCTTTCTACGACGGACTCTACCGTCTCTACAGCACCGAATACAATGTCGGGCTTTCACTCGCCCTGCTCAAGGACAAGCTGAAAATCGACGCCAAATACTACGACAAGACGACCAAGGACGAGTTCACCATGTTCTGCTTCGGCCGTTCAGGCATGAGGCTGTGGAACTGGTGGTCCAGAAGCGACGTGTTCTCCCGCAGCGACGAAGTGGCCAACCGCGGCTTCGAATTCGACTTCAGCTATGAACCCATCAGGAAGAAGAAGATAGGTCTTGTGCTGAACGCCAACGCCAGCTATAACGTGAACCAGGTGACTTCCATCCATGCCTCCGACATGAGGGGTCTTTTCATCGGCGGGGGCGCCTTCGCCAACGTCAACATCCTCGGCCGTCAGGTGGGCGAGATCTTCGGCTACAAAGACGGTCCTTCCGGCTATCAGGACATTACCCTGGACGGACAGGTTACCGAAGTGGACCGCGTCATGCTCGGGAACACCCTTCCCAAATACTTCTACGGTTTTGGAGCCGATTTCCGCTGGCAGCGTTTCAGCTTCAACGCACAGTTCGACGGGGCCGGAGATTTCTATGTGGCAAACCTGAACAGGATGCTTGAGGACGGCAAGTGCGATGTGTCTTCGGACTATGTCGAGCGTGCCGATTTCTTCCGTCTCAATTCTCTCTCGGCCACTTATGAGATTCCTCTCAAACAGTTGGGAATCAGGTTCTTCAAGTCGGCGGCCGCAACGCTTACGGCCAGGAACCTTCTCACCGTGAGCGGATACAGCGGATGGAATCCGGACGTGAACAGCTTCGGCAGTTCCGTATTGAGCAACGGTATCGACTACGGTTCCTACCCCATGTCGAGGTCCATCATTCTTACATTAAGTGCTAAATTCTAATACGGCAAGGCGATGAAGAACATTATATCAAAGATATTCCGTGCAGTTTTGATTTGCATCTTCCTTCCTTTCGCGTCCGTTTATGCCCAGACACAGGTGAATGTCCGCGGTACAGTCAAGGACGCCAAAGGGGTGCCTGTTATCGGCGCCGTCGTAATTCTGGAAGGAAGCAATTCCTATGCATCCGTAACCGATGAGAACGGACAGTATTCCCTGCGTTTCCCCGTGAAACCCGGGCAGAATCCCCAGCTTACCGTGTCCTGCCTCAGCTACAGGACTCAGACCGTGGATCTTGTGAACCGCTCCGTCGTCGACTTCGTGCTTCAGGATGATGCCCAGCAGCTCGACGAGGCGGTGGTCGTGGGTTATGGTTCCATGCGCCGAAGCGACCTCACAGGTTCCGTCGTTTCCGTAAAGCTCGACGAGACCGAAGCCGGTCAGGCAGCATCTTTTGACAAGCTCCTCCAGGGCCGCGCAGCAGGTGTCCAGGTGGTTTCGAGTTCCGCCGCTCCTGATGCCGGAGTTTCCGTCCGCATCCGCGGTCTGAATACCTTCAACGGCTCCAGCGATCCTCTGTATGTGGTTGACGGTGTCATAGTTTCCACAGGTGTGAGCATGGACCTCATCACCCAGGGCTCCGACAACTCCGGTGCATCCATAGAGACTTCCAACGGCCTTATGGGTATCAACCCCAACGATATAGCCAGCATCGAGATCCTCAAGGACGCTTCCGCAACGGCCATCTACGGCTCGCAGGGAGCGAACGGCGTCGTTATCATCACCACCAAGGGTGCGACCCGTGACCGCCCGGTCGTCAGGGCGAATGTAGGCGTCGATGTGGGCTGGGCATACAAGAAGATGCCCATGCTTAGCTTCGATGAATTTTTCGACTACATGGAAGCCAAGAATGTCTCCAAGAGCTCCTCATACTGGACCCAGGTGTTCGAGAATCCCCAGGAACGCACCGGCCTCAAGGTCATCCCCATGGACTGGCAGGACTATGTGATGCGCACGGCGGTGAGCCAGCGTTATTACGTATCCATTTCCGGCCGTCCCAAGAACACTTCTTACATGTTCTCCTTCAGCTACAACGATACGGAAGGTATCGTGCGCACGACAGGATTCCAGAACTATACCCTGAGGCTCAATCTGGACAAAACCCTTTCGCCGACCTTCAAGATCGGTACCCGTACGGGCGTGTCCTATCTGGATTCACACCTCACCCAGGGAGCTACTACCGGACGTCTCAACGCAGCCGGATCGCTTATGCGAAGCATGATCGTCACCCGCCCCTGGAAGTATCACGATACTGAAGCTCCGGACATCGACCTCGACGACATGTATGACGGCGGCACCACCTATCTTTCCGGTCCTGACCGCTGGTTTACGGACTTCAACGACCGCAAGGAAGAAATCCGCGTGAACCCCAGCATCTATCTGGACATCAAGTTCACTCCCTGGCTGTCGTTCCGTACCACTGTGGGTGCGGACTACCGCGCGACCGAACAGGAGAAGTGGAAGGGCAGCCGCATCAACTCCACGACGGAAGGTTCCATCGGCGCAATGGGCCATATGGACCGTCTGTGGTGGAATACCAACAACGTCTTCACAATCAACAAGAAGATAAAGAAACACCGTATCAACGGAACGCTCGGTTTCACCACGACATCCAATGAAACCACAACGCAGACCGTGCAGGGATGGAATATCATCCAGTACAAAGCGCAGAACAAGGCTTTGAATTCCGCTCCCAACGCAAGCTTTATCTACGGCATCAACGGAAGCACCACGCTTTCCTATCTCGCCCGTGCCGTTTACAACTATTCGGACCGTTACATCCTCACGGCAACCTATCGTATTGACGGTTCCAGCAAGTTCAGCGGCCATAACAAGTGGGCGCAGTTCCCTTCCTTCGCTTTCGCATGGAGGGTGAACCAGGAGGAATGGTTCGACGTAAAGAGCATTTCCATGCTCAAGCTCCGTCTCGGATGGGGCCGCGTGGGAAGCCAGGCCATATCCAATTACCAGAGTCTCCAGACATACGGTATCAATGCATGGGCGGACCATGGCGAGACCAATCTCGGCCAGTACTACAGGGCCCTGTATCCCAGCAATATCCCGAATCCGGACCTGAAGTGGGAAACCACGGAGCAGGTGAACCTCGGACTCGACCTCGGAATGTGGAAAGGCCGCTTCACTTTCACCGCCGAAGCTTACGACAAGAACACATATGACCTGCTCCAGAGCAAGCGCATCGCCTACGCCAACGGTATCAGCAGCATGTGGGTCAACCTCGGATCCATCCGCAACCGCGGACTTGAATTCACGGCAGAAGCGACTCCCATAAAGTCCCGTCACTTCGAGATGAGCCTGGGAGGCAATATTTCCTTCAACCGCAACAAGGTCATCGAGATAGGAAACGGTGCCGAGGGCGGTGACCTGTACATCTCTCCGAACGACCTTAAGTACCGCAGGTATTTCTACGGCAGCGACATCGGCTTCTCCGGCCTTTGCAACTGTCCTATAAACCTTTTTGTGGAGGGGCAGCCGATAGGCATCTTCTACGGTCTGATTACCGACGGCATCGTGCAGGAAGGCAGCACCGGAATCCCTTACGGCGAAGCTGGTGAACCCAGCAAACCCGGCTCCATCAATTGGATAGATGTCAACGGCGACGGATTCATTTCCGAGCTCGACAGGGTGAAGATAGGCGATCCCAACCCCGATTTCACCTACGGCTTCCATGTCAATTTCCAGTACCGGAGATGGAATCTCAACCTGAACTTCGTCGGTTCTTACGGAAACGACATCTACAATGTCAACGAGATGCTCAACACAAGGGTATGGTCGACGTCCAACAACATCACACGTGACGCATTCTACAAGGCGTGGACCCCGGAGAACACCAACACCAGGTATCCCGCTCTCAACGCCCTTGCCAGCACGGACTACTACTATGCGTCCGACCTCTTCGTCGAGGACGGCAGCTATCTGCGTATCGCGAACATAACCCTCGGCTACAACCTGCCTCTCAAGGGCAAGGGCTTCGTCAAGGGTATCGCTCTTGCCGCCACGGTATCCAACCCCTGGTTCTGGAGCCGTTATTCTGGATATGACCCCGATGTCAACAGCTACCAGTCCATCTACAGGATGGGTGCTGACATGGGATCCTATCCTGGCGCCCGAGCAATGAAATTCGATGTTAAATTTACTTTCTGATGGAGGACGGGATATGAAAAAGATATTTGTCAGATTGTTTACCACAGCGATTGTCGCCGGAATGACGGCAGCCTGCAACTTCCTGGACCCCAACCCCAAGACGGACCTTTACGGCCCCGTGGTGTATGAATCCGAAGCTTCGCTCGAAGCCGGGATATACGGTATAATGCGCGGCTTTACCGGCGATGCCATGATTACCGGCAATATGCAGGAATTCCTGATGGACTGCTCCGGCCTCGTGCATTGGGGCTATGCCACCACAACGCCTTTCCAGGATGCCAACGAAAAATGGGTATGCGCGCTGAACTTCACCCAGTATAGCCTGCACAACTATAATATAGGCCAGTACAACGGCTTTTATGTGGCCATACGAAGGGCCAACAAGATGCTGCAGGCCCTGCCTGACAGTCCGGTGGACGAGGCGTTCAAGGCCCAGGTGGAGGGCGAATGCAAGTTCTACAGAGCTCTTGCCTACTTCTATCTCGTACGCATGTACGGCGATGTGCCCCTTCTTCTCAAAACCTCGGATAACCTGACCGAAGCCAATCATCCGCGCACCGCGTTCTGGGAAGTCTATGCCCAGATAGTGAAGGACCTTCAGGATGCAGAATCCATCATGCGTGAATATGACGAGGTGGGACAGATTTCCGGTCACGCCGCAGGACGCCCCTGCAAGTGGGCCGCCACGGCGCTCCTCTCAAACGTCTATCTCACCATGGGCTCGCTCCTGAGCCACCCGGACGACAATTTCTGGGATCCCGACAAACGCGAGGCGAAGTATGGCGTGCGTCAGCCCGATTTCTCCGCCGCGCTTGGCCTGGACGATGCATCCGATCTGGCTGCCGCGGCCGATACGGCTTTCGCAAAGGCGCTTGAATGTGCGGACAAGGTTATCGAAGAAGGCCCCTACAGCCTGGAACCGGATTACAGGAAACTCTTCAGCTGGACCGATCCCTCGGATTACCTCTCCGCTGAACGTATCTTCGTGATTACCAATAATAATCAGGTGTCTGCCGGTAATTATACCGCTATCCGAAGCCTGCCGCAGTATCCTTATGGAACGCAGAACTTCACCTCCCAGAATTCCAATTACGGACGCTTCCGTCCTACCCGTTACGTCTTCCAGCGCTGGTGCGGCGACAACGGCGGAACAAAGGGAGCGATGGCGCATAACAAGAATATATTCATCCGCTGCGAGGATCCCCGCTTCGACGCCACCTTCATCTATTATTCCTATATGAGGCAGTATGAAGGGGTACTGGAAAGCGTTGCTCTCTATCCCAATACGGAGGGCTCGGTGCTCGGAGTGAACAGGACGAACCAACCGTATTTCAAAAAATATCTTTCCCCGGATTATGATGCGAATGCCGGCAGCGCCGATTTCTATCTGATGCGCCTTGCGGAGCTTTATTATATTTCCGCGGAAGCGGCCGGCAATCTGTGCCAGTCCAAGGGCGATCCCTATTGGAACAAGGCCATGGCGAGAGTGGAGAGCGTGCACGCCCGTGCCCGTCATTCCGTCGATCCTGGACAGCCCGACGCCAATTTCCCCAAGTGGGAGAACAACCGCTTCGACGCTGCGGCGGATCCTGTCGATTCCCTGCTGACTGATATCTTCTGGGATAAGACCTACGAGCTTTACGGCGAAGGTCATGAATATTGGGAAACCCACCGTATGGGAGCCACCTGGCTGGCTGAGAAGATAGCGACTCCTTTGAACAAGTTCCTCAGGCTGCATGAACAGCAATATACTTCGAATGCCGAAACGGACGACCGTTCCCGCGGATATTGCGCCATCCAGTACGGCGACAGGAACTTCCAGTATTTTACGGATCCCCAGTTGCTGCGCCGCAGCCTCCTGCTCGGCTTCCCCGACAAGGAGCGCATCTACAACCAGGATATCCCTATGGACGAAACCAACGACTTTTATTGGAAATAAAAATTTGCCCGCAGTATGAAAAGGACCCTCAGCGTAATTGTTTTATTGGCAGCGATCTGCTTTGCTGCATTCTCTCAGCCCAGGGCGATCGGCGCCAGGTTCGGTTATAATTTCGAAGCCTCGTATCAGCACGAAGTGGGGATGAACGGTAATTTCCTGGAAATCGATGCGGGCCTTTTCCCTGCCTACGGCATCTACACGACCGGAGTGTACGATTTCAAGATCGCCGATATCGACGGCGACTGGGTCTTCTACGGAGGCCCCGGAGTCAGTCTGGGAGTCGGTGCCTTCAATGAAAAGCACACGGGCTTAAATCTGGGCGTTGCGGCCCAGATCGGGGGAGACTACACCTTCCCGTCCGTCCCGCTGAGCCTTTCTTTTGACTGGCGTCCGGCATGGTATTTCATGGACGGAGGATTTATTCCTTACGGTTTCGCTTTTGGAGTAAGGTATCGTTTCTGATAACAGAGATGCGGCCTCTCATTTCGGCAATCCGAAAGCGTTTGAGAGTTCCGTCATCTGAGCATCTGTCATGCCGTCCGGAATGAATCCCATATTCCGGGCGGCAATGTATATCTGGGCGCTTTTGTTGAGGACGTCAACCTGGTCGAAGGCGCTCATGATGTCGGTATCGACGGCGAATACGCCGTGCTTCTCCCACATCACCACATCGTAGTCCTCATCTATGGCCTTTATGGTGGCATCTGCAAGTTCCTGGCTTGAAGGAAGCATGTAAGGAACCATGCCAAGGCCCCTCGGGCAGAACGCCTTCGTTTCCGGAATCATGGACCATAGCATGCGGGTGGCCCGGTCTTTTTCCATCCAGTCCCTGTTGTGGGTAAGGGCTACCAGTTCTATGGGATGAGTGTGGAGCGACGCCCGGTACGGGGATCCCTTTGCCAGGAGATAATCATGTACTGCGAGATGGGACGGCAGTTCCGAAGTCGGGGCAACCGGACAGTCGGCTACTATCTCGTAGTGGCTGCAATCGTCGAGGATACGGATGATGGAACCGTTTTCCATGGGATTGCGGCTCAGGTCCCGCATGCGCTTCTGAGTGCCCTTGCAGTAGAACCAGCACCCCTTGAGATGCGGCAGGACCTTGCCTAAAGGCATCATTCCGCTGATGGCGGGAAGGGATTTCATCCCGTCATCCACAAATTCAGTGATATTGATGGTGATATTGCCGCCGTTGCGCTCGGCCCATCCCTTCATCCAGAGATATCCCGCCACTTCGGCAACTTTGTCGATTTCGGCCTTCAAGGCCGCTCTGTTATCCAGTATGCTCATATGATTTGCGGTAAGAAAGTGCTGATTATCAATACGATGATTCCGGCGACAAGGACTGTGACCGTCTTACGGGAAACGCCCTTCCATTCTTTGAGGAGGATGCCCCAGACATTGCTGAACACCACGTTCAGGCTCATCAGGATGCACCAGCTGAAGGTTATGAGGACAGGGTACTCCGTCAGGAAACCCTTCCCGAGACTGAGGCCGAAGAACTGGCTGTACCACAGCAGGCCGGCGAGGCAGCAGAATACGAGGTTGTTCCCCCACAGGGACTTCTGGCGGTAGTCTCCCCAGCTTTTATTCCTGCTGTTCTGATACAGGCAGTAACAGGCGTTGGTGATGAAGCCTCCGAAGGTTACGAGCATCGTGGCCGGAAGGGTCTGGAATATGGGCTTCGTGCCCTCCAGGAAGAGATGCTGCCCAAAGCTGAGGCCAATGTTGAAACAGGCGCTCATGAATCCGGCAAGTACGGCCACGAATATTCCCTTCCCGAAATTGAAGTCTTTTACGGCCTTCTTTTTCTCTTCTTCCGGAAGTGCCTTTGCCTTCATGGCTCCGGCTACGCCGATGATGCCGATGCCGATTAGCGTCACGACTACGCCGATGATCACGGAAGAACTAAGGTCGGCTGCATGCCCGGTGAAAACGGGACCGAGGATGGCACCAAGACCCGAACAGGTGCCGAGCGCAATGCTCTGTCCCAGTGCTACGCCGAGGAAACGCATCGAAAGTCCGAATGTCAGGCCTCCTACACCCCAGAGGGCTCCGAAAAGTATGGTGAGCCAGGTGGATTTGGGATCGTCCTGCATAAGGCCGAGCAGGTCGCTGAAACTCCCGCCGGTCCCGTCCAGGGACAGCAGCGCTCCGAACAGCGGAAACAGGAGCCAGGCAAAAACGCCCTGGACGATCCAGTAACTCTCCCAGCTCCAGGACTTTATCTTATTTATGGGAACATAGCTGGAGGACTGGCAGAAAGCCCCCACAGCTATGATCAGTAAACCGATAATCAGATTCATAAGGAACTATCTTTTGGATGTTACGTCCTTTTCATATTCTTCGATGCAGCCGATGAAGGACTCGCCCACGGGAACGCCGTTCTTGTAATTGAAGTAATCGAACACGGCGCCGAAGGGGAGTGTCTTGGCTTCTTCGAGGAGGGCCAGGCGCTGGAAGCCTTTGCCGGCGTCCTCGTACTCGCGAAGCTTGTCGAGCGGCTCGAGAAGGGCGCTCAGAACACATTTCTGAGTAGCTCTGGTGCCGATCACATAGGCTCCGATCCGGTTGATGGCAGCGTCAAAGTAGTCCAGCCCGATATGGGAACGATTAAGCGCGTCTGCGCGGACAATCTCCTTGAACAGGTCCAGAGTCTGGTCGTTCATGATGGTTACGTGGTCGGAGTCCCAGCGGATGGGGCGGGAGACATGGAGCATCAGTTCCGGCACGAACAGCAGGAGCGAGGCAACCATGTCGGCCACGTTCTCGGTCATTTCATAGTGGCCGGTGTCGAGGGTGTACATGAGCTTGCGCGTGGCGCAGTAGCCAGCCACGAAATCGTGGGAACCTACGGTGTAGCTTTCCAGGCCTATGCCGAAGAGTTTGGCTTCGAGGCAGGTCTTCATGCCAGGCAGTTCTTCCTTCAGGATCTCATCCAGGGACTCGGCGAATATCTCGCGATAGCGCTTGCGCTCCACTGTCTGGTCCTTCGAACCGTCGTGGACCCAGATGTTCATGATACAGGGATCTCCCTGGGCTTTGCCCATCGCATCGGCGATGCGGCGGCAGCGCTTGGTATGCTCGATCCAGAATTCGCGGATGGCGGGATCCGGGTTGGCGAGCGAAAGGTCCCCGCTCTTCGGATGGGAGAAGGAAGTGGAGTTGAAATCCAGCTTGAGATTGTTTTGCCTTGCCCATTCTATCCAGCTCTGGAAGTGCTTTACTTCCACCTGGTCACGGTCCACGAACTGCCCGCCGAAGTCTCCGTAGATTTCATGGAGGTTGAGGCGGTGGTTGCCGGCGATGAGGCTCTTGGCGAAAATGATATCGGCCCGCACCTCATCGATGTTGCGGGCACGTCCGGGATAGTTGCCCGTGGTCTGGATGCCGCCGGAAAGGGCCTGGTTGCGTTCAAAGCCTATGACGTCGTCGGTCTGCCAGCAGTGGAGGGAAATCGGGGTGTTCTCGAGGGTGGCGATGGCTTTGTCGGTATCCACGCCCAGAGCGGCATAGCGCTCGCGGGCGATTTCATAGGATTTCAGAATCTGTGCTTCTTTCATATTGTTGAGTATTAATTATTTGGCATAAAGGTTTTTACTTTGAAGGATTCGGCGATGAGACTTCTCATCTCCCAACGGTCCTTTACCAGGCCTGCCGCTTTCGCCTGTATCATGACATTGCCCACGGCAGTAGCTTCGGTGGGGCCGGCAATGACTGGGATGCCGCATGCATCGGCGGTCCATTGATTCAGCAAGTCGTTGGCGCTGCCGCCTCCGATGATATGCAGTCTGTCTATTTTGAAGGGAGCGAAGCCCTGGAGCATGCCGAGGACTTCCTTGTAACGCTCTGCAAGGGAATGGTAGATGCAGGAAACCGCCTGGGCGTCGCTGAGATTCTTCACTTCGTTCAGAATGACTGCTTTGTCGTCATGAGCGGAGCGGAGTATTTCCTCCACCATGTTGCCAGGGTTGGCGAAACGGGGATCGTCAGGGTTGATGCGGCCGGGGAACGAGGCCTCGGATTGGGCCATAGCCACCAATTCAGGGTAGCTGTAGTCTTTCCCTTCCGCCTTCCAGGCATTCCGGCACTGCTCTATGAGCCACATGCCGGTGATGTTCTTCAGAAAGCGGGTGGTCCCTTCGATACCGCCCTCGTTGGTGAAGTTCAGGCGGGTTGATTCAGCGTTGATTACGGGTGCAGGGATCTCGATTCCCATCAGGCTCCAGGTGCCGCTCGACAGATAGGCGAACTTGTCGTTTTCGGCCGGGACGGCGGCGATGGCGGAAGCCGTGTCATGTCCCGCTACTGCGACCACCGGCACCTGAGGAATGCCGCAGGCTTCGGCTATCTCCTTGCGGAGATTCCCGACGATGGCCCCTGGCTGGGTGACGGGCAGGAGGATATCGGTCCGGATCCCCAGCCTGTCCAGCAGCGCCTTGTCGAACTGCCGGGAGGTCTGGTCCATCATCCCGGAAGTGGAGGCGATGGTGTATTCGCAGACTTTGTTTCCAGTAAGCATATAGGAAAGCAGATCGGGGATGAACAGGATCTTGTCCGCATGCCGGAGCGGGGCGAAGCCTTCCTTTTGCTGGGCATACAGCTGGAAGATGGAGTTGAAATTCATGATCTGTATGCCTGTGGCGCCGTACAGTTCCTCACGCGGGACGCTTTTGAACAACTCTTCCGGAATGCCGTCGGTATAAGGGTCGCGGTATGCGCGCGGGCTGCCCAGCAGGGAACCGTCGTCGGCCACGAATCCGAAATCCACGCCCCAGGTGTCGATACCTATGGAATCAATCCGCACGCCTTCGCGGCCAAGCTGCCCGAGGCACTTGCAGAAGTGGTCATATATGGCGAGGATGTCCCAATAATACTTGCCGCCGAGTTCGATTATGCCGCTGGGAAAACGGTACACTTCCTTCATTGTGAAGGAACCGCCGGAGAACGTGGCCAGGACCGCACGCCCTGAGGTCGCGCCGCAGTCGAAAGCCAGGAATGTTTTTGACATTGAGGAAACTTCGTTTATTGAAACAAATATAAGCTGGTTTGTAATAATGTATAATTAGGTTTTTGAAATCGGAACTTTGATTTTTGATAAAATAGCATTAAATTGGCTTCCATGACCGATTCTTTGCATTTGAAGTACCTGGCTATCAGCGAAAGCGACTACCGATGGGGACTGGCCGTCAACGCGGTCGGCTATCAGGATGTCCAGCCCGGAGCGGCTTATCCTCCGGGGAATCATCCCTCGCGCTACCTCTTCGCTCCGGAACGGGGCAGGGTACTGGATGAATATCAGCTTCTGTACATTACACGCGGGCAGGGGAGTTTCGCAAGCGCGTCGCATCCGCAGACGGCAGCCCTTTCCAAGGGATCTGTCTTCCTTTTGTTCCCCGGAGAGTGGCACACATATTCTCCGGATCCGGGTACAGGCTGGAAGGAATACTGGATTGGATTCCGCGGGAGCATCATGGATGCCTGGATGGATGGCGGCTTTTTTATGCGGGAGCGTCCGATATGGCATATAGGGCTGCACGATGATGTGGCCCGTTTGTATCTTGAGGCGATCCAAGTGGCGGACGGACAGAAATCCTGCTTCCAGCAAAGGCTCGGGAGCATCGTGGCGCATCTTCTGAGTCTGGCCCGTTTCTACGCAAGGAACGCTGAGTTCACGGAATCGGCCCAGCAGATAAACAGGGCTAAAATCATCATCGCGGAGCAATACAGAACCATTTATCCTGAGGAAGTGGCCTCCCAGATCTGTATGGGATACAATAATTTCCGGAAGGTATTTAAGGACTATACGGGGTTCTCTCCGGCAAAATATATCCAGATGGTCCGCTTGAACAAGGTCAAGGAAGCGCTGACCAACACTGATCTTCCATCAAGCCGGATCGCCTTCGAAGCCGGTTATGACAATGAAGATTACTTCTATACCCTGTTCCGCCGCCATACCGGTATGACGCCGATGGAATATCGCTCCTTTACCCAGGGGCAGTCGATCAGGATTTCCCCGGATGTATTATCTTTGCAGAAGTAAATCGCAGCGATATGAAGCCTTTTATTACCCTTACCATGGCAGCCATGATGCTGCTTGCCTGTAAATCAAACACAAACGAGAATATGAGTACACTGAAACTTACCGAGGAGTGGGACAAGACATTCCCCAAATCCGAACTTGTAAACCACAGCAAGGTCACCTTCCATAACCGTTATGGCATCGAGCTGGCGGCGGATATGTATGTGCCCAAGAATAAAGAGGGAAAGCTTCCCGCGATTGCGGTGAGCGGTCCCTTCGGTGCGGTGAAGGAGCAGTCCAGCGGCCTTTATGCCCAGCATATGGCGGAGCGCGGATTCCTTACCATCGCCTTCGACCCCTCTTTTACCGGTGAATCCGGAGGCGAACCCCGCAGGATGGCCTCTCCTGACATCAATACCGAGGATTTCCTTGCGGCGGTGGACTACCTTTCCACATGCGGGCTGGCGGATCCGGAGCGCATCGGCATCATCGGCATTTGCGGCTTTGGCGGCATGGCTGTCAATGCGGCAGCGCTTGATCCCCGCATCAAGGCTACGGTTGCCTCTACCATGTATGATATGAGCAAGGTGAACGTCGAAGGCTATTTCGCCAGCGAAGATACTCCCGCGCAGCGTCAGGAGAAGCGTCGCGCCCTGGCCGCCCAGCGCACTAAGGATTATGCGTCAGGAACTTATGAGCGTGCGGGTGGCGTAGTCGATCCTCTTCCTGAGGATGCGCCCTGGTTCGTCAAGGACTACCATGCTTATTACAAGACTCCCCGCGGCTATCACAAGCGCAGCGGCAACTCCAACGACGGCTGGAATGTTATCGGTTGCCAGAGTTTCCTGAACCAGCCCCTTCTGGCCTGGGCCGGAGAGATTGAGGCTCCTGTCCTTCTGATCCACGGAGAGAAGGCTCACAGCCGCTATTTCAGCGAGTATGCCTTCGAGCGCATGACCGGAAAACATGTGGTCGGGGAAAGTGCAAAAGAAGGCAACAAAGAGCTCCTTATCATCCCGGGTGCCTCCCATGTGGACCTTTACGACGATGTCGCCGGCGTGATTCCTTACGACAGGCTTGAGCAGTTTTTCACCACAAATCTCAGGTAGTAGCAGTTGATTATTAAACTTTGCGCCCCGATAATGCGGGCGCAGGTTTTGGCAGAAGGTATCGACATAAGGAAAAGGCGGCTGGCAGGGTATCTGGCCGGTTTCATCGCAGGGGTCTCCTACGGGACCAATCCGCTGTTTGCCAAGCCCCTGCTGGAGAGTGGCGTCCCGGTGCTTGTCATGCTGTTTTTCCGCTATGGCATATCAGCGGCCATCCTGGCCGTGTGGATGCTTGCGAAACGGGAGAGGCTCCTGGTCAAAGGAAACGAAATCGCCCTTCTCGCATTCCTGGGCGTCCTGTTTGCATGCAGTAGCATCTTCCTGTTCTTCTCCTACGGATTCATCCCGTCGGGGCTGGCCACTACTCTGGTATATCTTTATCCGGTATTTGTCGCCCTCATCATGGTCTTCCTGAGGTACTATCCCAGCTGGCAGACCTGGCTCTCCATCATCGCCACTTTCGGGGGCATCCTGCTGCTGTCCAGCCCGACACCGGGGGCCTCCATCCGGCTTCCAGGCATCATCCTGGCCGTCGCTTCGGCCCTGAGTTACGCATTCTACCTTGTCATCGTGAACCGGAGCAGACGCATCAGGAATGTCTCCGAGCATACTCTTACCCTTTATGCACTGCTGACAGGGGCTGCCCTTTTTGCGATTATCCGGGCCTTTCAGGGCGGAAGCATCACGGAAGGTATCAACACCGTCGCCGACTGGGGCAATCTCGTAGGCCTTGCAATAGTCCCGACTATGATCTCCCTGCTCACCCTGGCGGTGTCCTCCCGCTATATCGGCCCTACAAAGACTTCCATCCTCGGTGTCTTTGAACCGTTGACGGCGATCCTGATAGGGACACTCCTCTTCGGAGAGCCGATGACGCTGAAAATGGGAATCGGCATCGCCGTCTGTGTCGGCGCCGTGGTCTTCATGATTCTCAGGCCCGGCAAGCAGAATTGACCCTTGCCCGGAAATCCGGTTGTTTCAATTTCAGGAATTTCGATAATTTCCTGAGAAAAATCGATAACGGGACATTTGGCGAAAACACCGATCTTTGCATCTGTTAATTGATAACAGCTATGGCAAAGACACTTATCGCATTCTATTCCCGCCGCGGGCAGAATTATGTTGACGGAAGCATCCGCAACCTCGCAAAGGGCAATAACGAAGTTATCGTAGAGAAGATCAAGGCGCAGCTCCCCGATGCCGATGTTTTCCAGATAGACACCGTAAAGAAGTACTCTCCGGACTATATGGTCTGCATTGACGAAGCCAAGGAGGAGCTTCGTGCCAAGGCCCGTCCCGAACTTACGGCCAAAGTGGAGAATATGGATCAGTACGATACCATCATCCTGGGCTATCCCAATTGGTGGGGCCTTCCGCCCATGGCCATATTCACTTTCCTGGAGAGCTACGACTTCACCGGAAAGAAGATCGTTCCGTTCTGCTCCCATGAGGGTAGCGGCCTCGGCGGCAGCATCCGTCAGATCAAGATGACGGTTCCTGATGCCAATCTCACAGCCGGAGTAGCCATCCATGGAGCCGCCGCCTCCCATTGCGACCGTGAAGTGAAACTCATCCTTGAACAAGCCAGATAGTACTATGAAACGCGTCATCTTTTCGACAATCCTTGCCCTTGCGGCCCTGTCCGCATCGGCCCAGACACTCGTGGTTTATTATTCCCGCACTGGGCAGAATTATACCTCCGACGGCATCGTGGACCTGAAGGTGGGCAATACCGCCGTCATTGCAAAGCAGATTCAGAAGCTCACCGGAGCCGATATCTTCGAATTGGAAACCGTCAAACAGTACGCAGCCGACTACCATGAATGTACGCGGGAAGCCAAGGAGGAACTGAATGCCAAGGCACGCCCTGCGCTGAAAGCCGATATCGACATCTCAAAATATGACACCATCTACCTCGGCTGGCCCTGCTGGTGGGGAACATACCCCATGTGCGTGGCAACATTCCTGGAGGCTCACGACTGGACCGGTAAGACCGTGATTCCGTTCACTACCCACGAGGGGAGCGGTTTCGGCAGCGGGCTTCGTGACCTCAGGGCGGCCATTCCTGCCGCAACGGTAAAGAAGGGCCTCTCCATCCAAGGTTCAAAGGTGAAAACCGCCGGTAAGCAGATCGAAGAATTTTTAAAATGGTACAACTGAATGACCGACAAAGAGCAAATCGCGGCCCTTCACGGCAGTTCCGGCAAATCATCTCTGTCCATGAGCCTGTCAAAGTCGGACTGGAAGAGGCGGTCCTGGATGACGCGGTATTTCTCGAATTCGGTTTCGGCGAATTCTTTGGCGTAGTCTGCGGAGACGTGGCCGGCAGTATCAAGGATGGGGTCTCCGCTAGCATTCAGGAAGATGTCCACACGGTTTGCCCAGTCTTCCATTGTCATCGGGATGTGGCGGTTAGCCATGCGCTCTGCAAGATCCAAGAGGGCGTTGACAAGGTGCCCCATATCATCCAGCTCGGATTCCTTGAGGTAATTCTTGGCAATGCTTACATCGGTTTTGACAATCTTGCCAGAGGGGGCGTTCTCCCAAGAGGTAAGGCCCATATGTTCCTTTTCTGCACTAGCCCTCTCCACAATCAGTTCCGCAGCCGTGTGGCCGTGGACGGCAAAATGGATCTTGTTCTGGATGCGTTTGTAGAAGAGCCGAGTTGTAGGTGCGTCTTTGTTGTAGTCGATGGCTGTGGCGTAGATGTCGGTAATCTTTTGGTACGCGCGGCGCTCACTGAGACGGATTTCCCTGATTTCGGCCAACAGGTGCTCAAAATAGTCCTCTCCCAGGAAGGAACCGTTCTCCATTCGCTTTTTGTCAATTACATAGCCACGAATGGCAAATTGACGAAGGACATAGGTGCACCACTGGCGGAACTGGGTGGCTCGGATGCTATTTACGCGGTATCCGACACTGATAATGGCGTCGAGATTATAGAACTGCGTCTGGTAGTTCTTGCCGTCGGAGGCAGTTGCCGAGATTTTCTCGGTAACTGATTCTTTCTTTAATTCTCCGGATGCAAAGATGTTCTTGAGATGAAGGCCTATGTTGTCTGTAGAACAGTCAAACAGGATAGACATAGCCTTCTGGGTGGCCCAGATGGTTTCGTTGTGATAGACCACTTCCACACCCTGGGATTTGTCCTGGGCTTGGAATATGAGGAATTCGGCGGTGCTGTTGCGTATGGTGAGCTTCTTTTCCATAGTTGATTGCTATTTCGTGAGTTCCTGGTCGTCACTCTGACAGTATTTGGTGCTGAGGTCAACGTGGGAGCCTTTCTGCTCTAAACATTAAACAACCAAATATAGCGATTTTACGCGAGTTTTCCTTTGGTTAGAAGCTTTTTCAGCTGACGATTGTCCATAAAGGCACGCAAGTGCGGTCGTAACCGTCAGGATGTGGGTGGCGCTGAGCCATGCCCCAAGCAATAGCCCCAGAAATTTTGATAAGCGATGAATCTTCCGTACCTTCGTTGGTATGGAAGATTTTTTGATATTCAATACCCTGGGTGACGGTAAATACCCGGACGCCTATAAGGAAAATTATCATTGCCACATACTTTGCCGAAGCGGGGAGATGCACTTCGAGGCAATGGGCAGGCCCTTCACGGCAAGTTCCGGCGATCTCGTGATCTGGCAGATGACGACGCTCATCTCCAACGTGAGCTATTCGGCCGATTTCGATGCCGATTTCCTCCTGATTTCCAATCCTTTCCTCAATCTTTATAACCCGGAGCAGGTCTGGGCGACCAAGGGCTATGTCTATATCAAAACCCACCCCGTCTTCCATCTGGAGACCGACGAGTGGGACATCATAGAGGCTGATTTCGCCCAGTTCTGGCGCCGTATCCACTCCGGGCGGGTAATCTTCCACGACGAGCTGGTGGGCCGTGTCTTCCAACTGCTTCTCATGGATATGTGGGACATTTATTCCCGTGAAATTGAAAAGGCTGACACCGATGAGAATTCAGCAAGTCTCTTCATGCGTTTCCTGACGCTCGTTCAACATAACTGCCGGGAGTATAGGGAAGTAGCCTGGTATGCCTCAGAGCTTTGTGTTACGCCCAAATATCTTTCGGCCATCTGCCAGAAAATCACCGGAAAGAGCGCCCTTTACTGGATAGAGTATTATGCAGTCCATGAGATACTGCTGTTATTGAATGATCCGGCCCTGACCCTTACCGAGATCACGGACCGGATGCATTTCCCTGCGCCGCCTATGCTTACGCGCTATCTCAAACGTACCATCGGCAAAACGCCGTCAGAGTATCGTATGGGCCAGGTTTAGTCCCAAATTTCGTAGTTTTCCATCCAGTCTTTGATCTGCTGGTAGCTCATGTTGAAGTAACGCTTCTCCTTGTTGAGGGAGGCCATCTTTGCCATCTCGGCGTCGCTGAGTTCGAAGTCGAAGACGAAGACCTCAAAGTTCCATCCTGTCATCATTGCCATCTTGGGGATGAGCAGCTCACTGCAAGCAGAATTGCTGCAAGGGTAAGGGTGTGACTGACCTCAAGTGGTCGTTATCAATATTTCCAGATGTGTTGACGATTCTTCAGATAATGCGTAACTTGCGTCCGATAATCGGAACTTGAATGTCACAATCCACAATTAAGTCAATGCCCGTTTGGAAATGGGCCTTGTTGTTAATAGTAAGTTCGAATTTGTATGAGCATAATAATCCTTTCATCTATAGTAATTGCCGTAGTCGTGGCAGCAATCGTCGCTCTTTCCGGAGCATCTCAGTGTAATAAGAGAAGTCAACCATTCGAGTTGGACAAGGCCGAATGGCAATACGATACTGCAATGAATTATTATTGCAAAGAAACCGGAAAAACACCCGACGATTTGACTCAAGAAGATACAGATATCATCTGGGAACGTGCATGCAATCATCTGTCGGTGTTCCTTACTTGGGCTACCATGAAAGGGTATTGTGGTAAAGTTCACTTGGATGAAGAGCCGGAGGCTGTCCGGCTACTTGTCGATAGGAAAATCACCGGCACTGATTTCTTTATAAAGTATTGTGATTGTAAGTTGTTGAGGGAAGATTTTTCGGAAACGATTCTGCCCTTCGTGGATGCATATTACGAATCAAAATATTTAGATGAATATACTGAAGCAACATGGAATAAACTTCAAAAGGAACCGCTGACTTTTTCGTTTTCATGGGAAAGCTTTGAAGTTTATGCGAAAATGCTGGATCGTGCTCATAGGCACTGGAAGTTTTGGGAGAAACCTGTTGGGTCTTGAAAAGAAGCCCGGCTATGCCCTTACGGAGCAGAGCGCCTTTGGCGTGTGGTTCAAGTCATGACAGGGACGATTTCTTCGACGGCGCCGAGTCTGCAGGCGCCGATATTCAGCAATTCTTGCCGATAACGGCAAGAATTGCTATATTTGTATCCGATTTAACTCATTTTTGCCGATAAGATGGAACTCATATCTGTAACGCAATATGCCGAGTCGCACAATCTTTCAGAGCGTACCGTACGATCTTGGTGCGCTGCGGGGAAGATGGGAGGTGCTGTTCTCGTTGGAAAGACGTGGAGTATTCCCGTCGAATGTCCTCTCCCAAAGAAAGGAAAAATAAAAGCGAGCCCCCTTCTCAAAAGGCTTAGGGAGGAGAAGGAGGGAAAGGTCAGCGGAGGCATATACCACCGGACGCAAATCGACCTTACTTATAATTCCAACCATATAGAAGGAAGCCGCCTCACCCACGAGCAGACGCGGTATATCTTTGAAACCAACACCATCGGCATTACGGATGAAAGCCTCAATGTTGACGATATCATCGAGACCACCAATCACTTCCGCTGCATTGACATGATTATCGACATGGCCGAAGAGCGGATTTCCGAATCTTTTGTCAAGGAACTTCATCGCCTTCTTAAATCCGGTACCTCTGACAGTAGAAAAGCATGGTTCAATGTCGGTGACTACAAGAAACTTCCAAACGAAGTAGGAGGAAATGCTACATGCTCTCCAGAAGAGGTACACCAGCGGATGAAGGAACTTCTTGTGCACTATAATACGAAGAAAGTCAAGACGCTTAGGGACATTGTGGACCTGCACCAGAAGTTTGAGTCCATCCACCCGTTCCAAGACGGAAACGGGCGTGTAGGCAGACTTGTTATGTTCAAAGAGTGCCTTGCCAATGACATCGTACCATTTATCATCACAGAGGAACTCAAACTCTTCTACTATCGCGGCCTTCGTGAATGGGGGCATGCCGATGGCTACCTTATGGATACGTGCCTGACGGCCCAGGACCACTACAAGAAGCTGCTGGAGTATTTTAAAATCAAATATCACGAGTAGTTTATGACGAACCTCCCGGTTTCGGACTTGGCAGTTGGATAAATCGAAATTTTTCGCTCACCTCGGTGGGCGTTAAATTTGAGAAAAATGTGTACCAATTTGGTACTTGTTTTGAAAAAGCATATATTTGCGGAGTAAATAGCAGTATTATGGTCGTAGTAAGCAGTAGAGAATTCAGAGCCAACCA
>DEFD01000015.1:27097-27523 GCA_002350615.1 Bacteroidales bacterium UBA2861
CGATTACGAGGCTGGCAAGGTGTCCCGGATGAACGAGGACGAGAGCACCGAGGACTTTCTCGGCAGGATGATTGGCGAGAACTGATATGTACACCATCGTATTCACCGAAGGCGCAACGAAGGTGGGCGTTTTTGATGATTTCGTGCAACTAACTCTTAGAAAGTCGCATCTATAGTGCAAGATTTGGCTCTTCTTGGAGTTTTAATGCAAGAAAAAAGATTGACAATGAGAAAGATTCTGCTCTCGTTCGCAGCTTCGGCTGCCATTCTTCTTACTGGATGTGAGAAGATTCTCGGTGGTGACTGGATAGTCGATTGGGCTCCTGTCAATATCTATATCGAAGCCGTTGATGCAGATAATAACTCCATTATCTCCCCGGAAATGCCCGGCATGACGTTGACCTTCAAAGGAGAAACGTATACGGT
>DEFD01000015.1:27564-29092 GCA_002350615.1 Bacteroidales bacterium UBA2861
ATTATGGAAGGTCTGCTCGCCGTCCCACAGTACGATATTAATGGAAAAACGGTCTATCGTCTTGTTTTTGGAGAGATAGATGGAGCCGCAGACATGGATGAGGATATTGTGTTAAACTGGCCGGATGGGAGCAAAGATGTCATTCACTATCACTGCTCCGACCACCGGGAAGGTCGGCATCCAAAGTGCAACCGCAGCTGGAAACTTAATGGATCTGAACACGAAGGAAATACATTCAGATTTTCTGGGAAAAGTCTCCCCGAATAACCTCAGCGCTCACTTCGGTGAGCACCAGCTTCTCGAACTCCTTTGTGGGCGCACCCATTGAGCCGTAGCCCTGTCCGAAAGGATTACACTCCATGCCCTCGTTCTGCAGGTCGATGATGGTCTGGCTGGAGTTCCAGCGGTCGTAGTTAATATTCTCCTTTTTGATTAACTATAATTTGCGGAATCCGAACATACCGGGGCTTTCTCCCGCCACGAAATGCATAATGGCCGTCCTTCCCGGATGGCCGTTTCGCTTGAAATACTTATATTTGCACAATCCCAATCCACAGGTTTATGAAAATTTTCATCGCACTCCTCCTCGGCTTTCTTACCGGATGCAGCGCTACGAAGCATCTGGACAAGTCATCTTCAGATCCGCAGAAGGAAGAACAGACATCTGTCGTTCCGGACATCCCTTATCAGGTAATTGAAAACCTCATCGGGTCAGATTTGAAGCCCGCACTCATTATCTACCTGCACAGCAACAGCGGCAGCGGAACGGACAACAAAAAGCAGATGACGCAGGTGTCTGCAGGCAATATTGAGAAATACATCAAGGATAATAAAATCCCCGCGTATTTCCTTGTGCCGCAGTGCCCGACCGATCATGAATGGGACAGCAGAGGAAGCGCTGCCGGCTATTATGTAAAGGCTAAGGAACTACTTGATTACTTCATGAAGGAGAAGGATGTCGATGAGAGCCGAGTCTATATCTGCGGCACATCGATGGGGGCTATGGGCGCATGGAGAATGCTCAAGGAGTACCCGAAGCTTTTCACCGCTGGCATCGTCTCGTCCGGGCAGGCACAATTTGCCACACCGTCACTGTACACCTATCTTCCTCTATATATTACGGCCGGGACGGAAGAGCGCAGTTATGAAGCGCTCAAGAGTTTCGCCCGGCAAATCAAAAATGCCGGAGGAAATGTACTATTTGAGGAATTCGAAGGAATGACACATGGCCGAGCCTGCGACAATGCTTGCTCAGCCGAAAGGCTCCAATGGTTATTCTCTCAGAAAAAAGCGGAATAACTCACCCCAACACCCATTCCTTGTCAGTTACCAAGGCCAACTGAGCAGCGCTTAGTTTGGCCTTGTTTCGTGCTCCGAAGGTGATCTTCTTGGAGGTTCCCGTTCCGGAGAAGTAGTTTCAACCTATCGAACCTGCCTCATCACACTGTTTTCTGCATCATTTCTTCAAATTTGATGCAGATAAATGTAAAATGAGGCAGAAAAACGCTATCTTTCCTCTATAAATCAG
>DEFD01000025.1 GCA_002350615.1 Bacteroidales bacterium UBA2861
TCAGTTTTGGGTGGCAGTGGACAGAGTGACCATTGCCGTTTGCATAATCGTCCTCAAAAAGAACAAGAGCGAAGCCAAAACCTATTTCATTGATGCATCACAGGAATTCATCCATGAGGGCAATAAGAATAAACTCTCGGATGATAATATCAAGCGTATCCATGATGCATTTGTGGGTAAGTTTGATGAAGACCACTTCACTAAACTCATTGACAATACTGCGATTGCCAATAACGAATACAACCTTTCAGTGTCATCGTATGTTGAAAAGGCTGATGAAAAAGAGACCATTGACATCGCAGCTCTGAACTTGGAGATTGAGAATATTGTGAAGAGGGAGAACAAACTTAGGGTTGCTATTGATGAGATTATAAAGGATCTTGCGCTATGAGTGATTTTCAGAATTTTATTCATCGTCTCTGTCCCGATGGAGTGGATTATCGCCCCTTAGGAGAAGTGAGCGAGATGAAACGAGGAACTTCTCTGACACAGAAAAACGCAATTGAAGGGCCTTATCCTGTAATATCCGGAGGTCGCGAGCCCGCTTTTTACTGCAACAGTTTCAACCGTGAGGGTGAGACCATTACGGTCGCAGGCAGTGGAGCTGGAGCCGGATATGTTCAATACTGGAATACAAAAATATTTGTATGCGATGCATTCTCTATTAAAGGAAAAGAATGTCTGGACACAAAATACTTGTATTACTGTTTGACGAATATGCAGGAGCGCATTTATTCAACGAAGAAAGGAGGAGGCGTTCCTCATGTTCATATCTCCAGTATTGAGGGATTTGAGATTCCCGTTCCACCTCTGGAAGCTCAAAGAAAAATTGTCGAGGTACTCGACAATTTTTCGGAGCTTACAGCGGAGCTTACAGCGGAGCTTACAGCGGAGCTTACAGCTCGGCAGAAGCAATACGAATATTATCGAGATAACTTGCTGAGTTTCAACAATATAAATCGGGGGGGGGCAAGATGAAGAAGTGAACTGGATTTCTCTTGGACAAATAGGCACATTTGTTCGAGGCGGTATTATTCAGAAGACGGACTTTGTCGAGAAGGGAAAAGGATGTATTCATTACGGACAGATATATACCAGGTATGGTACATTTGCCAACCAAACACTAACTCGGATTCCTGAAGAAATGTGGAATAGATGCAATAAGGCCAAACAAGGCGATTTAGTTATGACCTTGACAAGTGAAAATGTCGAGGATGTTTGCAAGTCTGTAGCATGGCTGGGCTCTGAAGAAATAGGCATCAGCGGTCATGCGGCGATATTCTCACATGACCAAAACGTAAAATATATTGCATATTGTACACAAACGGATAATTTCCTTCAGCAAAAACGGAAGTTCGCGCATGGTACAAAAGTGATTGAAATATCCCCCGATCAAGTTTCCAAGATTACTATACCTCTCCCTTCAAGAGCCGAACAAGATAGGATAGTGGCTATTCTCGATAAGTTTGAAGCCTTAAATAATAGCCTCACCGAAGGCCTCCCCGCAGAAATCAAGGCCCGGCAGCAACAATACGAGTATTACCGCGACAAACTGCTCACCTTTCCCCGCAAAGCCTGCTGATTTTTTTAGTAAAGCGTTTGCAGATTCATAAAATCTAATTACCTTTGCATCAGGATTCGTCGAAGGGGAATTCGTTTGAAGGGATGACAACCCTCCCAAGTTACTTGGTCCGAGCCTCATTGAAAAGCCGTTACCTGACGGCTTTTATTTTTTGCGCTCGCCGCCACTTATGTAGTATTGAACAAAGTCGCCGGTAGTTTTTCTCTTTCCGACCAATACCCGACAATTATTCCATCGGAGCAAAAGCATCTTGGAAAACTTTTTCTGGTTCTTGTCTCCGAATTTTGGTGGACGTGACTCGACATAGACAGCCTCGGAAAGTATTTCTGTCAGATGAGTCTGCGCCTCTGTTGCTTCAGCCGAACGGGGCGCATGACCAAGTGTCTCGTTAATAGAGTCGTTCTTTACATGAATATACGCATTCAGCGACTTGTTCCATACCTTTTTGTCCGGATGCTTCGCAATCCAACCGGCGTAGAAATCTTTGATGATTTGTCTCCGGGCTTTGATGTCTTCCCGGTTGTTACCCCTCGGAATCTCCATAACTCATTTCTTTTCCCAAAAATAAGGATTATCTTTGTCATAAGCAATCACTTCAATGACAAAACTGAACATCATATCCCAGAATCCGGAAAGCACGCTGGTGGCCGAGTTCGTCCCCGACCTGAAACGGGAACGGAACTACCAGAGTGAGGCCATGCTGGAGGACGCTTTCATCAAGCAGCTCCAGGAGCAAGGCTATGAATATCTCCCCATCAATGACGAGAAGGCCCTCATCGCCAACCTCCGCAAGCAGCTGGAGAAGCTCAATGACCACAAGTTCTCCGATCCGGATTGGGAGGCATTTTTCCGCGTTCATCTGGCCAACCAGAACGATGGTATTCTGGAAAAGACAAACACCATCCAGAACGATTTCGTCAAGGTGGCCACCGTCAGCCAGCCGGATGGCAGCAACACATTCCGCAATATCAAGCTCATCGACAAGGATGACATTCACCGGAATTCCCTGCAGGTCATCAATCAATATATGGTGGAAGACGGTTCCCGGCCCAACAGATATGATGTCACCATTCTCGTAAACGGCCTGCCCCTCGTTCATGTGGAGCTCAAGCGCAGGGGTGTGGATCTCAAGGAAGCCTTCAACCAGATCAACCGCTACCAGCGGGATTCCTTCTGGGCTGGCTCCGGGCTCTTCGAATATGCCCAGCTCTTTGTCATCAGCAACGGCACATTCACCAATTACTACTCCAATACCACCCGAAATGCCCATGTCCGGAAAACGCAGGAACTCCGCTCAAAGAACTCCCAGAAGACATCCGGCAGTTTCGAGTTCACTTCTTTCTGGGCAGATGAGAAGAACAATCCCATCTATGATCTGGTGGACTTTACTGCCACCTTCTTCGCCAAGCACTCCCTGCTTAATGTCCTGACGCGATTCTGCGTATTTACAGCCGAGAAGGAGTTGCTGGTTATGCGCCCGTACCAGATTGCCGCTACGGAGAAGATCCTCCAGCGCATTCTGATTGCCACCTACGATAAGAAGAAACTCGGCACCATAGCGGCCGGAGGATATATCTGGCACACTACCGGAAGCGGCAAGACGCTGACTTCCTTCAAGACGGCTCGGCTGGCCACGCAGCTCGACTTCATCGATAAAGTGGTCTTTGTCGTCGACCGCAAGGACCTGGACTACCAGACCATGAAGGAGTACGACCGCTTTGAAAAAGGTGCGGCCAACTCCAACGCCAACACCGCCATCCTGCAACGCCAGCTGGAGGATCCGAACTGCAGAATCATCATCACCACCATACAGAAGCTCAGCCGCTTCATCGCCAAGAACAAGAAGCATCCGGTATTCGAAGCGCATGTGGTGCTGATTTTCGATGAGTGCCATCGTTCTCAGTTCAATGAGATGCACGAGGCCATCACCAAGGCGTTCAAGCGTTATCACATGTTCGGATTCACCGGGACTCCTATTTTCCCGCAGAATTCCAGCAGCAATGGCCTGCCGCATCTCAAGACTACGGAACAGGCCTTTGGCGACAGGCTCCACAGCTACACCATCGTCAACGCCATCAATGACCAGAATGTGCTGCCCTTCCGCATCGACTACATCAAGACGATGAAGGAGAAAGAGGGCGTCCGGGAAGACCAGGTGTGGGGCATCGATACCGACAAGGCATTTATGTCTCCGGAGAACATCACCAATGTCACCAAATATATTCTGGAGCATTTCGATCAGAAGACAAAGAGGAACTCCTTCTACAAGCTGAAGGATAAGCGGGTTGGCGGATTCAATTCCATCCTCGCCACTTCGAGCATCCCGGCTTCGATTCTCTACTACAACGAGTTCATGAAGCAGATGGAGTCGCTTCCGGAAGACAAAAAGCTCAAGATTGCACTCATCTACAGTTACGGCCAGAACGAGGCCGAGCTGGAGCAGGAAGGATTCATGACGGAGGAGAACTCGGACGATACCACCGGGCTGGATGCCACCTCCCGCGACTGTCTGGAAAGGGCCATCAAGAACTACAACGAGATGTTCCATACCAGCTTCGACACCTCATCAGAGAAGTTCCAGAACTATTACAAAGACCTCTCGATGCGGATGAAAAACCGTGAGGTGGATCTGCTGATTGTGGTGAACATGTTCCTCACCGGATTCGATGCCAAGACGCTGAACACCCTCTGGGTGGATAAGAACCTGCGCATGCATGGTCTGCTGCAGGCGTTCTCCCGCACCAACCGCAAACTCAACTCGGTCAAGACTTTCGGCAACATCGTCTGCTTCAGGAATCTGGAGGAGAACACCAACGAGAGCCTTGCCCTCTTTGGAGACGAGAAGGCCGGTGGTATTGTGGTGCTTAGGAATTTCGAGGATTACTATGAAGGCTTCGATGACGAGAACGGCAAACACCATCTTGGATATTCCGAACTTGTGGATGAACTGCTCAGGGAGTTCCCTGTTGGCCAGCCCATCGTTCTTGAAGAGAAGCAGAAACTGTTTGCAAAACTCTTCGGCAATCTGCTCAAGGCCGTAAACCTGCTGCAGTGCTTTGATGATTTCAAAGACAAGGTGCTCATCAGCGAAAGGGACATGCAGGATTACCAGAGCATGTACATCGATGTGTACAATAAGTTCCGTAACCGCGAGAAGCACGACAAGGAGGATATTACGGAGGATGTCGTCTTTGAGATTGAGCTGGTGAAGCAGGTTGAGGTGAACATCGACTACATCATGCTCCTGGTAGCGAAATATCACGATGAGCACTCCGGCAACGCTGAGATCCGCCTGTCTATCACCAAGGCCATCGACTCCAGCATTGAGCTCCGCAACAAGAAAGACCTCATCGAGAACTTCATCGACTCCCTTACTCCGGAAGTCACCGATGTGGATGTGGTCTGGCATGAATATGTCCAGCGTCAGAAGGAGCAGGAGTTGGAAAACATCATTACCGAGGAGCGGCTCAAGCCGGAGGAGACCCGCAGGTTTGTCGAAGCATCCTTTCGGGATGGAGCCATCCGCGAGAATGGGACGGATGTGGCAGCTATCCTCCCGCCCATGTCCCGCTTCAGTAAAGACCGGGCCACCAAGAAGGAAACTGTCCTCTCCAGGCTCAAGGCATTCTTCGAACGATTCAGAGATATTTTATAATTCACCAGTTGTCAATCGTCGCTGGATTCCGAAAATAAATTGTACCTTTGCACCCGCAAAATTCCTTTGCAAAGCTTGGTAGAGCTGTGAGTCTCCATTTAGATTTAAAGTGCGTTTATTATGAAAAGGAGACTATCGTATACCATCCTCTCCATCAGTCTTCTAACCGTCATGGCGGGGGCCGCAATTGCACCCGCATTGGGCGTAATTAGTGAGCATTTTTCCGGGCAGAGTCCGCTTCTGATTCAGCTCATCGTGAGCCTCCCGGCCCTTTTTATCATTCTTACGAACCTGGTATTTTCCTGGCTATGCCGTTTGATGAGGACGCGCACGCTGGCGCTGACAGGGCTTGCCTTATACGTGCTCTCCGGTGCCGGAGCGTTCTTTGTGGACAATATATGGCTGTTGCTGGTTCTACGTGCCCTGATGGGCGTGAGCGTTGGGATGATCATGCCGCTATCCACCGGGCTCCTCGCGTACTATTTTCCTCCGGAGGAGCAGGCCGGTCTGATGGGCCTTTCGGCCGCCATGAACCAGATGGGAGGTGTGGTGGCCACTTTTCTTGCCGGGGTATTGGCCGGAATCAGCTGGAACTATGCCTTCCTGGTGTATCTGTTGGGACTCATCGCCGTTATCCTGGTCGCTTTGTTCCTGCCGAATGAGCGCCTTTCCGGGCGCGGCGGCGTATCCCTTTCGCTACTGAGGCGCTTCCATCCATCTGTGGTGGGTATGTTCCTGGTGATGATTCTCTTCTTCATCTATCCTACCAATTTCGCCCTGACGGCTTCCGGAACACTTTCCGAGATGGGCGTAACGCTGACGATGGTCGGACTGGACGTAGTCGCATTTTTGGTTGGTCTCTGCTTCGGTTTCTTGATGAAGCGTTTTGCAGCGCAGATGAAGTATGCCGCGCCGCTGGGATTCATGGCTGGGTATCTATGTCTTGCTGCCGGAAGCGGACTGGTATGGCTGCTCCTTGGTTCTGCCCTTATCGGCATCGCCAATGGTATCGGAGTTCCTTATCTCAATACCATCGGCTCCGTAAAAGCCGGAAAGGAAGCCGCCACAACGGTGATGCCGCTATTGTCCGCGGCTCTTTATCTGGGGCAATTCCTGTCACCGCTGATTGTGTCACCTATCGCTTCTGCCGCAGGAACTTCGCCCTATTTCGTAGGTTTGGGAATCGCTGCCCTGTATCTGTTGCAGGCCGTTCTTACGCGTAAAAAGCAGATGCTGCCGGAAGTCCCTGAGAGATAGAATAATGCCACACCTAAACCACTCCGCGGCATCCTGTGTGTAAGCAAAACGGCAGGGATGCTAAAACGAAGGGGCCGGCAAAATGCCAGCCCCTTCGTTCATGCTGTTTCTTAAAAAATCAGTTCTGTCTCTGGGGACGCTGACCGCCCTGACGGGGCTGTCCCTGTCCCTGCGGGTGTCCGGAGCCTCCCAAGCGGCCTATCTGCTGTCTGCGGAAACCTTCTTCAGCGAGATAGAGTTTTGCGGTTTTCTTGGCGCCGAGGACTTTTACGAACTGCTCGGAATAGCTTGCCATCACATCTTTCTTGGCCTGACGGGCCTTGGCATAATCTTTCAGGAGTTTGTCGATTTCGGCATCGCTCTTGTCTTCATCAATTGCAAGTCGGAGATCCTTGAATTTCTCGTTTACCGCCTTGCCGGCTTCCTTCTGCTCGGCCTGGGCCTTGTTGTAAACAGGCCAGAAAGCCTGGGCCTCTTCGCTGGTAAGTTCAAGCTTGGACGTAATATAAGCTATCCTCTCGGCTTCCATCTTTTCCCGCTGCTGTCCATGATGCTGGGGGCCGTGTCCCTGCCCTCTCTGGGGGGTCTGAGCCATCGCACTCACTGTGAGTGCAGCTACTGCCAAAAGAGTTAAAAACCTTTTCATAACTACAATAAATTAAGGTAAATAATCGTAAATCTGTGCGAGTGTCATGTCGGAATTGATGAGATATTCGATTATTTCCTGCTCGGATGCACGCGGGACGCTGGTCTTGCGAAGTATCGCAGAACCGACGGCCACGATTATCGCGAAGCTTGCAGCAAGCGCGAGATAAGGGGTTGCCTTCTGCACAAGACTCCTGCGCGGATGCTGCTCCGGGATATCCGAAAGCCTCTTCCTGAGACCCTCGAAGTACCCCTCCGGAGTTGAATATGTCATCGTTTTCTTCATTTCCGTAAGATTAGACGCGATTAGTTATGAATGGTTTAATTCTTCTCTTATTTTTTCCTGGGCGATATGGTAAGATGCCTTCAGGGCCCCTACCGATGTGCCTGTGACCGCTGCAATCTCCTCGTAGGGAAGGTCCTCGTAGTAGCGCATGCAGAACACCGCCTTCTGCTTGTCCGGCAGCTTGGCTATCGCCTTTGCCAGCTTGCGTTCCGCTTCGTCACCGTTGAACCAAGGGTCGTTGTCTATGGTCCTTTCCGCCAAGGCATCGAGACTTTGGAACTGCAAAGCCGCACGCACCTTCTTTTTTCTCAGGAAGCCAAGGGCCTCGTTGGTCGCGATCCGCCACAGCCAGGTGGAGACGGCGGACTCTCCCCTGAAATCGGGAAGGGCCCGCCATACTTTCACAAATGTTTCCTGAAGGAGGTCGTCCGCATCCTCATGACTGCCTACAATCCCGCGGATATGCCAGTATAGCTGCTCGCTGTACTGTTCCACCAAAGAATTGAAGTCCTTGTCCCGCATGGCAGTGCACCCGGCTGCAGACCGTCCGTAAAGGCTTTATTTCCTGGCTACTGCCTTTCTGGCAGCTTCGGCGATGTGCGCCGCATCCAGGCCGTAGTAGGCCATGAGTTCAGCGGGCGTGCCGCTCTGTCCGAAACGGTCTCCGCCGTTGATGAACTCTATCGGAGCCGGCTTCGACGCCGCGAGGCAGCTTGCAACCGCTTCCCCGAGTCCGCCGAAAGCGTTATGCTCTTCAGCGACGACCACTGCGCCTGTCTTCGCCACGGATGCGAGTATTGCGGCTTCATCCAGAGGCTTAATCGTAGCCACGTTCAGCACCGCTGCGCTGATGCCTTCGGCCTCGAGGGCCTCGGCTGCCTGGAGAGCTTCCCAGACAAGATGTCCGGTGGCGATGAGGGTTACGTCGCTGCCGGGATTGAGTTCATATACCTTGCCTATTTCGAAAGGCTCGGCGGGATCCGTGAAGTTGGGCACGCTGGGGCGGCCGAAACGAAGGTACACAGGCCCGTCGAATTTGGCTGCCGCCTTGGTCGCCTGCACGGTCTGGTTATAGTCGCAGGGCACGAGCACCGTCATACCGGGAAGGGCGCGCATGAGGGCGAGGTCTTCCATGGTCTGGTGAGTGGCACCGTCTTCACCAAGGGTGATTCCGGCGTGGGAAGATGCGAGTTTGACGTTAGTATGCCCGTAGGCCACTTCCTGACGCACCTGGTCGTAAACACGTCCCGTTATGAATTCCGCGAAGGAACCGGCGAAAGGCACCTTGCCGGTAAGTGCGAGGCCGGCCGCTACGCCAACCATATTTGCTTCCGCGATGCCGCACTCTATGAAACGGTCGGGGAATTCAGCCGCGAAAGCGTCCATCTTGAGGGAGCCCTTGAGGTCCGCCGCAAGCGCGACAACGTTCTTGTCGGCACGTCCGGCTTCCACCAGTCCGGCGCCGAAGCCGCTGCGGGTGTCCTTTTTGCCTGTATCGATATACTTTTTCATACTAATAGTCTCCCAGGGTTTCTTTAAGTTGGGCAAGGGCTGCTTCACACTGCTCTGCGCTCGGGGCCTTGCCATGCCACGAGTGAGAACCTGCCATGAAATCCACTCCGTGTCCCATTTCGGTACGGAAGAGTATCATCTTGGGCTTTCCGTTGCGCTTGCGGGCCAGTTCGAAGGCTCCGAGAATGCTCTCGAAGTCGTGTCCGTCCGCCACTATCACGTCCCATCCGAAGGAGAGCCATTTTTCATTGAGCTCGCCTATTCCGGTCACGGTCTCGATGGGGCCGTCGATCTGCATTCCGTTCCAGTCCGTCATGGCCACGAGATTGTCCAGCTTGTGATGGACTGCGAACATGGCAGCCTCCCAGATCTGTCCTTCCTCGCTTTCTCCGTCTCCGAGAAGCGCGAAAGCGCGGGTGTCGTCCTCTGCGTCAAGCTTTTTCCCGAGCGCGATGCCGGCTGCTGCGGAAAGTCCCTGTCCGAGGGAGCCGGAGGGCTGGAACACGCCGTCGATATAGCCTGCTGCGGGATGTCCCTGGAGCTTGCTGCCGAATTTGCGGAGCCCAGCCATAAGGGCGGGGTCGAAATAGCCTGCACGGGCGAGGACCGCGTAATATACGGGTGCGAGGTGACCTGCCGAAAGGATGAATGCGTCCTGTCCCTTGGCGTCGCGCCTCCAGGTCTTGGGATCCTGTTTCATCTCATTGAAAAAGAGAGCAGTAAGTATGTCAGTACTGCTAAGTGAGCCTCCCGGATGTCCGGATTTGGCCGCGGTCACCATGCGCACGATGTCCCGGCGGACCTGGGAAGCGATGTCTGAAAGTTCTTGTATCGTTTTCATATTTCGCAAAAATAGCAGTTTTTCTTCTAAATGGTTTTTTCGCTTTTAAAATAAGTGAAAACTATTTAGTTCGGAGCCGCGTCGAGGAACTCCATATCGTCGGCAACTGGCATCCGTCGGCAAAGGACGGCGGAATCTCCATTTTCAAGGATGGTATCAAGATCCCTGATGAATCTGTGAATAATGCGGGTATTGAGTGAAAGTATTAATAACGAGCTATTTCGAAATAGTTTTGCAATTTTGTAAAATATATTTCATAAATTTGTAAAACAGATTTTTGAAAGATGACTTACGAAAGACAGCACTTAACCATATTGAAGAGCCGGATGGCTGAGCCTCGCAGACGGATGCAAATCATCATGGGGCCCCGCCAGGTTGGTAAATCAACCGTCGTGTATCAGTTCTGCGACGGCATTGACACCCCCTACGATTACTTCGCGGCAGACGGGGTAAACCGCTTTGACACCACCTGGATTCCCAACCACTGGCAGGAAGCCAGGATGAAGATGGATCTCCACGGTGACAAAGAACGCATCCTTATTATCGACGAGGTGCAGAAGATTGACGGCTGGAGCGAGCAAGTAAAGAAAGAATGGGACGAGGATACCCGTAAGAAACGCAATCTGAAAGTCATTCTCCTGGGGTCGTCACGCGTTCTCCTTCAGAAGGGACTGAATGAATCCCTTGAAGGCCGATTCGAGCCCATAAAGATGGGATACTGGGAGTGGAATGAAATGAGGGAAGCTTTCGGCTTCACGATGCAACAGTACATCTATTTCGGCGGTTTCCCAGGTCTGGCGCCTGACATTCACGATGAGGACCGCTGGCGCAGCCTGATGGAGGATACCATCATAACCCCGATTCTGACCCGCGACATTTTGGAGATAGAGGAAATCCGCAATCCAGCCCTTCTGCGACAGGTCTTTGAGCTTGCATGTATTGAATCGGCCAGGGAACTCTCGCTCACCAAAATGCAGGGAACGGTGAACAGCGGGACAGTGCCAACCATCAAGAATTACTTGAATGTCCTGGATCAGACTATGACGGTGAAGCCTTTGCAGAAATATGCGCCATCTGTCATCAAGGAGAAAAACTCGGTTCCTAAGATGCAAGTTTACAATAGCGCCTTTCGCAATCGCTATGGTCAGTTTACCTTTGAGGAGGCCGAAACCAATCCCACTGAGTGGGGGCGCCAGGTGGAATCCGCTGTTGGCGCTCATCTGGCCAACCGTTCGCAGTTGGACGGATTTGAACTTCTATACTGGCGGGACGAGCATAAAAAAGAGTGCGATTACGTCCTGAAAAAGGGACAGGCACTTGTGGCAATCGAAGTCAAAAGTAGCAGCGCCGATGATACCTCCGGCTTCGAAAAATTCAAGCAACTTTACGCCGAGCACATAACGTCCGCATTCATTGTCGGTCCGGAGGGCCTTCCACTGGAGGATTTCTTCAGTCTTGACATCAAGATGCTTTTTTAGGAAGATCCCGTCTCTGGCGGAACTTGATTCTATCCTCAAGGCCTATACATAGTGGCGCAAATTTTTTATCTTTGCACCCTATGGAAATGAAGAACATACGCAATTTCTGCATAATAGCGCATATCGACCACGGGAAAAGCACCCTGGCGGACCGTCTGCTGGAACTCACCCAGACCCTGAGCGAGCGGGACATGGAGGCCCAGGTGCTGGATGACATGGACCTTGAACGCGAAAAGGGAATCACCATCAAGAGCCATGCTATACAAATGCAGTACAAGGGCTATGTGCTGAATCTCATCGACACTCCGGGCCACGTGGACTTCAGCTACGAGGTCAGCCGCAGCATCGCTTCCTGCGAGGGAGCCCTGCTGGTGGTGGACGCCTCCCAGGGAGTCCAGGCGCAGACCATTGCGAACCTCTATCATGCCATTGACCACAATCTGGAGATCATTCCGGTCCTCAACAAGATAGATATGGATTCCGCTCAGCCGGACGTGGTGGCGGACCAGATAATCGACCTCATCGGCTGCAAGCCTGAGGATATCTTCCGCATCTCCGCCCGCACGGGCGAGGGGGTGGCTCCCATCCTGGATGCCATAGTGGAGAAGATTCCGGCGCCGCAGGGGGACCCCGACGCACCGCTGCAGGCCCTCATATTCGATTCCGTTTTCAACCCCTTCCGCGGGGTGATCGCCTACTTCAAGGTCAAGAACGGCAGCATCCGCTCCGGGCAGAAGGTCAAATTCTTCGCCACCGGAATGGAGTACGAAGCCGACGAAGTGGGTATCCTGAAACTCAAGCTCCAGCCTACCAAGGAGATAGGCTGCGGCGACGTGGGATATATCATTTCCGGCATCAAGAGCGCGGCGGAAGTGAAGGTGGGCGATACCATAACGGATGCGGAAAACCCTTGCAGCGAGGCGATTGCAGGATTCGAGGAAGTGAAGCCGATGGTTTTCGCCGGCATGTACCCGGTGCAGGCGGACAAATTCGAGGAACTCAGGGCGGTTCTCGAAAAGTTCCAGCTGAACGACGCTTCCTTCGTTTACGAACCGGAAAGCTCGCTCGCGCTCGGCAGCGGTTTCCGCTGCGGTTTCCTCGGGCTGCTGCATCTGGAGATAGTGCAGGAACGCCTGTTCCGGGAATTCGACATGGACGTGGTGACCACGGTGCCGAACGTTTCGTACAAGGTCTATACGATGCAGGGGGAAGTAATCGACGTGCACAATCCCTCCGGTCTCCCCTCGCCTACCAGCATCGAACGCATAGAGGAGCCCTTCATCCGCGCGCAGATCATCTCGAAATCGGAGTTTTTCGGTCCTGTGATGAAGCTCTGCCTGGACAAGCGCGGCACGCTCGTCAGCCAGCATTATATCACTGCGGACCGCGTGGAACTCAACTACGACATGCCCCTGTCCGAAATAGTATTCGACTTTTACGACAAGCTCAAGAGCATTTCGAAGGGCTACGCATCCTTCGACTATCATATCACGGGATACCGTCCCGCCAAGCTCGTGAAACTCGACATCCTGCTGAACGGAGAGCCGGCCGACGCCCTTTCCACACTGATCCACGCCGACAACGCATACGACTTCGGCCGCAAGATGTGCGTGAAACTCAAGGACCTGATCCCCCGCCAGCAGTTCGACATCCCCATCCAGGCTGCGATCGGCGGCAAGATAATCGCCCGTGAAACCGTGAAACAGGTGCGCAAGGACGTCACCGCGAAGTGCTACGGAGGCGACGTCACAAGAAAGCGCAAGCTCCTCGAGAAACAGAAGGAAGGCAAGAAGCGCATGCGCCAGATAGGCAAGGTGCAGGTGCCCCAGTCCGCCTTCATGGCAGTGCTTAAACTTGATTAGTTTTACTATATTTGTCGAAACTTAAGAATTCGGAATATGAAATCTCTTTTACTGTTTCAGAACTTCGGCCTTTGGGAAGTTGTCATCATCGCCCTCGTAGTGCTTCTCCTTTTCGGCGGAAAGAAAATTCCTGAGCTCATGAACGGCCTCGGCAAGGGCGTCAAGAGCTTCAAAAAGGGCATGAGTGAAGTCGAGGACGAGATCAACAAAGCCAGCGAAGAATACGACAAGGACCAGAAGTAATGGAGGAAATGTCCTTCTGGGACCATTTGGAAGCTCTCCGGTGGTGCCTTCTTCGAGTTATAATAGTCCTTTTCATAGCTGTGGTAGGGTGTTTCATCGCCCTGCCCCATGTTTTTGATTCCTGGATCCTTGGGCCCGCACACGCGGATTTCTTCGTGTACAAGTGGTTCGCCTTCATGTATGGCGAAGGCAGCGACGTGAACATCATCAACATCAATGTCGCATCCCAGTTCCTTACCCACATCTCCACTTCGCTCTGGATAGCCCTGGTGCTTACTTTCCCCTACCTGATGTACCAGATATGGGTTTTTGTCAAGCCGGCCCTCTACCCTGAGGAAATCAAGGGCGTCAAAGGGGCTTTTACCGGCGGTACCCTGCTGTTTTACATGGGATGCGCAGTGGGATATGTCATAGTTTTCCCCATCATCTTCAAGTTCCTCACCCAATACCAGGTGTCGCAGGAAATCACCAACCAGATATCCCTCAACTCCTACATGGGGATATTCCTGATGATGATCTTCGTGATGGGTCTGGTATTCGAGATGCCCATCCTCGCCTGGCTGCTGTCGCAACTGGGGGTGCTTACCAAGGCCTTCCTCAAAAAGTATCGCAGGCACGCCGTGGTGGTACTGCTGGTGCTTGCCGCCATCATCACGCCGACAGGCGACCCTTTCACACTCATGGTGGTATTCGCACCCCTTTACCTTCTGTACGAGTTCTCCATATTCATTGTCAAAGATGTCAAAGCTGAAGTATAAGATAGCCTCGATGCGTCTGCGCACCCTGCCGCTGTCCCTGGCGGGCGTGCTTCTCGGGTCGCTTCTCGCAATAGCGGAATTCCGCGTCCAGTGGCAGGTGGTAGTGCTGATATGCCTTACCACCGTATGCCTCCAGATCCTGTCCAATCTCAGCAACGAGCTTGGCGACGCCCTTCACGGTACGGACACCGAAGAGCGGCCGGGCCCGACCTACGGCATGGGGCCGGCGGCCGGTTCCAAGGCTGATAAAGACGGAAAGGAGGAATTCCTGACGGTAGCTGAGATGAAGCGCCTGATAATCGGGGCCGCCATTGCCGCATGCGCATTCGGCGCGGCCATGATACGGGTGTCCTTCGGCACGTTTTTATGCATAGAAAGCATCTGCCTGCTGCTTCTCGGAGCGGCTGCAATAGCCGCTGCGATACGATATACACTTGGGCGCAACCCCTACGGTTACCGTGGTCTGGGAGACATCTACGTCTTCCTGTTTTTCGGCCTCGTTAGCGTGCTTGGCTCGTATTTCGTGTGCGCCCACACCCTGCTGGGATGGAAACTCCTGCTGCCTGCTTCGACCATAGGATTCTTCAGCGTAGCCGTACTCAATGTGAACAATATCAGGGACATGGCCAGCGACGCAGCCACGAGGCGCACGGTAGCGCTGATGCTCGGCGTCCACAAGGCGCGCATCTATCAGACCATCCTGATATGTCTCGGATGGGCCTGCATGACGGCTTTCTGCCTGCTCCGCATTCCGGACTGGAGGCATTTCCTTTTCTTCCTCACGCTCCCACTGTACTGCCGTCACCTTTTCCTCGTATGGACGAGGGAAGGCCGCGCACTTGACGCAGCCCTCCCCCTTCTGGTGCTGAGCACTTTCGCCTTTTCCCTGCTCGCAGGATTCGGTTTCTGTGCCTTCCTCTATTAGCTAGCAAGATACTCGCATGAGGCGGCATCGCAGGAGAGTCTCAAGAGCCTTTCTGCGCCACATAAAGCCGGCAGATACCGAAAGTAAGGGCCTTGTGGCTGCAATGTAAAAAGCCCTCACTGTCAAGGACTTCAAGCCATTCCTTCTTTTTAGGGAATCCCAGGACCGAAGCGGTCAGATACTTATAGGCGGATTTGTTGCCTGTCATCCAGCCGCCGATAATGGGGAGTATCCCCTTAAAATAGATATTGTATAACCAGGATGCCGGCCACCAGGAAGGGACTCCGAGTTCGAGCATGATGAAACGTCCCCCGGGTTTGAGCACTCTGAGAATCTCCTTCAGACATTTGGGACGGTCCTCGAAATTGCGCACCCCGAAAGCCACCGTAACCGCATCGAAACTTGCATCCGGGAAGTCAAGTTCCGCACAGTCCCCGGCCACTGCTCTCACGCAGTGCGACAGTCCGGCCTTCCGGACTTTGTCCCGCATCACCTCGAGCATTCCTTCCGATATATCCGCCCCGACGACCTCGAAGTCTGTCAGTTTTTTCTGCAGATGTTTCGCTATCGCCATGCTAAAATCCCCTGTCCCGCAGGCCACGTCCAGCACACGGTAAGGGGCATTTTCAGCCGCAGCGCCTTTTACGGAATCCGGCGACGGCAGTTCCCCGAGGGCGCGCCGCCGCCAGATCCTGTCTATGCCAAGTGAGCAAAGATGGTTGAAGGCATCGTACTCCGGTGCGATGTCGTCGAACATCTTCTTTATGCGTTCCTTTTTAGGCATGGAACACTCTTACGGACGGGTGTAGCCGTCTTTGGTAGCCTTCTTGCTGACACGCTCTATGCGGGAAGCGGTGTCGGGATGGGAGGAGAACATCTGGGCGACCTGGGCGGCGGTAGCGTCGCTGCCGGATGCGGACTGGAGCTTTTCGAAGGCGAGCGCCATATGCCAGGGGTTGCGGCCAGCACCCTTCATGAACTCATATCCGAAATCGTCGGCGGCAGTCTCCTGCTTGCGGGAGTATTTGGCCTGAACCATGCTTTCGCCGAGTTCGCCCAGGATGCTGTCCGCAAGATTGGCGACGGTCCCCTGCGCGGCGATGGCATCGCGGGCGGCCGAGGTCATCAGCGCATGCTTGTAGGCATTGAGAGAATGCTCGAGGGCTACATGGCCCACTTCGTGGCCGATTACGCTGAGCACTTCCTCGTCGGTCATGATGTCCATGAGGCCGGTATAGACGCGCACGTTGCCGTCCGCACATGCGAAGGCGTTCACTTCATTGGTCTTGTAAACCTTGAACTTGAGAGGAATGCCGTTCACCTCGGTCAGGCCATTGGTGATCTTGGCAAGGCGGGTGACGTATGTGCCGGAAGTAAGCACGGTGTTCTGTGCATCCAGCTGGGCCACGGAGGCGGTAACGCTGCTCTGAATGTCCGCATTGGAGATGGTGAGGGCCTGGGTGAGTTTGAGACCGCCCTGCATCATGCGTGCGGAATCGTAGGAGGCCGCGCAGGAAACCATTGCGAGCGCGGAAAGTGCAATGAGTACTATCTTTTTCATATTCAAAGTTTTAAATATCCAGTTTTGAAATCGCAGCTTGAACTGCATCGTAGTCATATCCTCTTGAAAGAGCGAATTTTATAAGTTTAAGTTTCCCTTGCGGATCATCCTGGAGACTCTTCCATTTCGCGGCCGTCAGACGCTCCAGCCGGTCCTCCGCCCGCGAACTGTCTATTTCCGCAAGGCCGGAAGCTATGTCGGTCTCGGACAGGCCCTTGGCACGAAGCGCGAAACGAATTTTCACGGGGCCCCATCCGGTAAGGAAGGATTTCTCACGTGCAAACGCCGCGGCATAACGCGCATCGTCCACGAATTTATCGGCGCGCAGCGAGGCCACCAGTTCATCGGCCTCGGCCTGATTCCCTTCCACCGCCTTCAGGGCCTTCGCCATGATGTCGCGCACGCAGTACTCACGCTTTACGCACTGCGCTTCCAGCCGGGATAACTTTTTCTTGAGTGCTTCGTCCATATATCAGAAATCGAATCCGACGCTCACATAGGCGCCCAGGCCGATGAAGTCCGACCAGTGGACATTGGCCTTGACCGGACCCACCACCGAATCGTACCCCAGCTCCAGGGCCGCTCCATAATATGTAGGACGCAGGGCTTCCGCCTCGAATTCCGGGTCGAGCGCCGCGCCTTCCTTTATATATCCTCCTTGAAGGGAAAGATAGGTATTCTTGAAAATGTTCGCCCGGAAATCCAGGTTCAGCACCAGAGCATGGTTCTTGAGGGGCGTGCATCTGTGGAAGCCGATGAAAGGCATCTGACCGTCCACATACCTTCCCGCTATCGAGCCTCCCACATAGTTGCGAAGGAAGAAATTGTCCGCATTGTCAAAATTGAAAAGATTCCTCGTGTAAACCGAAGGGATTATGTCCAGCCAGCGGAAGACAGGCACCACGGCGCGGAAGTCGAATTTGAAGAAATGGGATTCCTGCGGGGAGAAGATATAGTCGTAGCTTATGCCTACGTTGATTCCCCTGTGGGGATAGTACCAGTCGTCAAGGGTGTAGGCCCGGACCCCGAGGGAGGCCCCGAGATAATTCTTGGTGAACAGGGACATCTTATCCTTCGGAACAGCGACTCCGCTGTTTGTCAGCCATGAATCCAGCGCATAGTAGGAATCCTTAATACCCGCATGAAGGTCAAAATCCTTGAGCCTCATTCCGGAAAGATAGATCTGGGCGTTATGGTTCCAGTAACCGGCTTCGTAGATATGAGACCCATGAAGTACTTCCGCATTGCTGTATCCCGCCTTGGCGCTGATGTTTACGGTTGGCACATAGGGAAGGTCCAGCACCACGCGAGCGTTTCCATACCAGTTCTGACCTATCTTGGCGGTGAAATCATACTTGGGTCCGCGGAGCTTGTTTACGTTGAGTCCCACGTTCAGGAGCGCCGCCACATATTCCTCGGAATCGGCCCTCCCACCGATGGAAAGGCGGTGCACAGGGCTGTTGGCGCAGTTGAAGCGGAGTCGGTAGCCGCCTTCGCCATTGTCGTAGAGATTGTATGTCACCGCCTCGAAGGCGTCTTTCGAAAACAGCGTCTGCACGGCGGCGTCTATCTCTTCCCTCCCCACGCTCTGGCCGGGTTCCATCGCAATGTATTTGCGGAGCAGCCTGTAATCCTGCTCGTCCGCTCCAGAGAACTCGATGGAATCTATCCTCACCTTGGTCCTGCTGAGATCGACTGCCCTCGGTGCATAGTACTTGGTGACATCGCCATGCATATAGCGCTTTAACCTGGCTATCTGCTTCGAGCATTTCTGCGCCGCCTCGTATCCGTGCCTTATGAGCGTATCTATGGCATCCTTGTCGAAGCTGAGCATTCCGTAGCCCTTGAGGTCCGGACGGATGTCCACGTCCACGTTCTCCGCATTGCTCTCGTAGGTTTCCCGGCCCATCATGTCTATGGCCTGCCACACCATGTCGAGCATATTGTTGATCTGCTCGTAGCGGTAGTTTTCATCGGCCAGCACCACCCCTATGACTATGTCCGCACCCATGGCCCTGGCGTAGTCCGTGGGGTAGTTGTTGCGGGTGCCGCCGTCTATCAGGATCATATCCTGGTAGCGGACTGGCTCGAAAAGCACGGGGATGCTCATGGTGGAACGCATGGCGGTGTTCAGAGGGCCCGAGGTCCAGTATTTCGCCTTGCAGGACACCAGGTCGGAGGCCACGCAGACATAGGGCAGCGGGAGTTTCAGGAAAGATGTAGAATCCTGATAACCCACTGTAAGGGAAGATATTATATTATTTACATTGAGTCCGTACGCCAGTCCTGATGGGAGTCCCAGAAGGCCGAGGCCGGAGGTATGCCTCGCACTAAGGTCATCGTCCGGAGATGCGCTCAGCCGGACATCCGACTTGCTGGCAGAATACCTTACACCGTCCCCGATTTTCTCAATGAAATCCTTTTTCCTGTAATGGAAAGGTATGCTCAGGGCATAGGTGTGCCGGCGGCGCTTTGCGTTGAAAGGCACATATTTCTGATCCACATTGTCCGTGAGCGCCGTGGTCCAGTCGATGTTCCTCATGATGGAATCCAGCTGGGCCGCGGGATAGCCGAGCGCATACAGAGAGCCCACCAGTCCTCCGATGCTGGTTCCAAGGACCATGTCTATCGGGATTTTCTGTTCCTCAAGATAACGCAGCACACCTATGTGGGCGGCCCCTTTCGCTCCCCCGCCGCTGAGCACCAGGGCGACGGTAGGCCTGTGCGCCACACGCCGGATGCTGTCGCATCGCGCCCGCATCAGGGCGAAAACCGCCTCGTCCGTATCGGGATCCAGACTGGTCGCCCTTATCTTCGCGTTCTCCTTGACGGGCGCGGCCTGCAGCGGATATGCTGCAAGCAGGAGCAGGGGAATCAATATGCGAAGTATCCTGATCATAGCCGTGTCATGACTTTGCCGGCAAGGAGTCCGCATGCCGCCATTATGTCTTCTCCCCTGGAAGCCCTTATGGTACAGGTGATTCCGTTGCTTTCCAGCCTGTCCCGGAAAGCCTCCATCACAGTCTGTGAGGACGTTCCGTAGGGGAAATCGGGAATCTTGTGGAAACGGATCAGGTTCACCCTGCATTCCAGCCCTTTCAGAAGGCGGATGAGGGCGTCAGCATGACGCTTGTCGTCGTTCCAGCCGGAGAACATGGTGTATTCGAAGCTGACCCGGCGCTGTCCGCTCCAGTCGTACTGCCTTATAAGCTCCACGACTTCCTTTATAGGGTAGGCCTTTTCAACAGGCATCAGTTCCGCGCGCTCTTCCGGGAATGGGTTGTGAAGGCTTATCGCCAGATGGCATTTCTGAGAATCCAGATATTTCCTGAGGATGGGAAGTACCCCGATGCTGGATACGGTTATGCGCTTGGGACTCCAGCCGAAACCCCAGGGAGCCGTTAGGATCTCTATGGCCTTGGACACCGAATCGTAATTGTCGAAAGGCTCGCCCATGCCCATGAATACCGCATTGGTAAGGGCATCGGATTCCTTTATGGAAAGGAACTGGTTCATTATCTGGGCAGTGCTGAGCTGGCCATGGAAGCCTCCCCGCCCGGTCATGCAGAATTTGCAGCCCATGCGGCAGCCTGCCTGGGAGGACACGCAGAGAGTATTGCGGTCCCCGTCCGGGATGACCACGGCCTCGACGGCCGAATCCTGCACGATGGAAGGTCCGATGGAGGTCTGCACCTCGAAAATATATTTTTTCGTGCCGTCCGAACTCCGGAATTCTTCCGCCGGGGCGGTCCTCCCTATTTGACAGCGGGAAGAAAGGGTTTCCCTGGCCGCCTTGGAGATATTCAGCATTCCGTCGAAGGAAGTCACCTTCTTGGCATACAGCCAGTCCGCCAGCTGATTGGCCACAAAGGGCTTGAGACCGCAGTCGCCGGCCTCCCTCCGCAGATCTTCGAGTGTCAGTCCTATCAAAGCCAAACCCATATGGCAAATTTAATGAAATTTTCACTACATTTGTATGCTTTGGGCGAAAGCCCGCATTATTAATTTTAAAAATTCAACATTATGGCTAAAGAAGCAGAAGTAAAAGGCGCTGACATCAATGCCGCAAAGCTCAAGGCATTGCAGGCCACGATCGACAAGATTGAGAAAGATTATGGCAAAGGCACGATTATGAAGTTGGGAGATCAGCCAGAATGGAGCGACGCACAGGTCATCCCCAGCGGGAGCGTATCCCTGGACCACGCCCTCGGCATAGGAGGCTACCCTCGCGGACGCATTGTTGAAATTTACGGACCGGAAAGCAGCGGAAAGACCACCCTCGCCATCCACGCCATCGCGCAGGCCCAGAAGGCCGGCGGCATCGCCGCCATGATCGATGCGGAGCACGCATTCGACCGCAGCTACGCGAAGGCTCTCGGGGTAAACCTCGAGACCCTGCTGATTTCGCAGCCGGACAACGGGGAGCAGGCGCTTGAAATCGCCGACAACCTCATCCGCAGCGGCGCCGTGGACATCGTCGTAATCGACTCCGTCGCCGCCCTCACCCCCAAAGCGGAAATCGAAGGCGAAATGGGCGACAACAAGGTAGGCCTCCAGGCCAGGCTCATGAGCCAGGCGCTCCGCAAACTCACGGCCAACATCGCGAAGACGAACACCTGCTGCATCTTCATCAACCAGCTAAGGGAGAAGATCGGCATCATGTTCGGAAATCCCGAAACCACCACCGGCGGCAACGCCCTGAAATTCTACGCATCCGTGCGCATCGACGTGCGCCGCACCACCCAGATCAAGGAAGGTGAAGACGCTCTCGGCAACCGCACCCGCGTGAAAGTCGTAAAGAACAAGATGGCCCCTCCTTTCAAAAAGGCGGAATTCGACATTGTGTTCGGAGAAGGCATTTCGCACTCCGGAGAACTCGTGGACCTCGGCGTGGACTACGGCATCATCCAGAAGTCCGGTTCCTGGTTCAGCTACAACGGCGAGAAACTCGCCCAGGGCCGTGAAGCGGTGAAACAGCTGCTCAGGGACAATGCCGAATTGGCGGAGGAGATTGAAATCAAGATACGCGAAGCCCTCAAGGCTGTGAAAGACTAAGCAGATGGCAGGCAAGAAGATTATCCTCACCGGAGACCGCCCTACGGGGCGGCTCCATATCGGACACTATGTAGGCTCGCTGAGACGCAGGGTGGAACTTCAGGAAAGCGGTGAGTTCGACGACATTTTCATAATGATCGCCGACGCCCAGGCGCTCACCGACAATGCCGACAACCCCGAAAAGGTGAGGCAGAATATAATAGAGGTGGCACTGGATTACCTTTCGGCCGGCCTCGACCCCAAGAAAAGCCACCTTTTCATCCAGTCGCAGATCAGCGAGCTAACCGAGCTCACCTTCTTCTACAACAATCTGGTCACGGTCCAGAGGCTGCAGCGCAACCCTACCGTAAAAGCGGAGATTCAGATGCGCGGCTTCAATGACGACAGCGCTGCGGACAACAAGGCCGGCATCCCTGTCGGTTTCTTCTGCTATCCCATCAGCCAGGCGGCGGACATAACCGCTTTCAAGGCCACGGTGGTGCCGGTAGGAGAAGACCAGGAGCCGATGATAGAGCAGACGCGTGAAATCGTGCGGAAGTTCAATTCCACCTACTCCCCAGTGCTGGTGGAGCCGGAAATCCTCCTGCCGGACAATGCGTCCTGCATGCGTCTCCCCGGGACCGACGGCAAGGCAAAGATGAGCAAGAGCCTCGGCAACTGCATCTACCTTTCCGACGATTCCGAAACCGTGCGGCAGAAAGTCCGCGGCATGTACACGGATCCGGGGCACCTGCAGGTGAGCGATCCGGGGAAAGTCGAAGGCAATACGGTGTTCACATATCTCGACGCCTTCTGCAAACCTGAGCATTTCGACAAGTTCGCTTCCTGCTTCACGGGCAAGAAGGTGTCCTTCGAGTTCCACAGCCTGGACGAGGTCAAGGCTCAGTACCGCGCCGGAGGGCTCGGGGACGTGATGGTGAAGAATTTCCTCTACGAAGTCCTGGAAGACACCCTCACCCCCATCCGCGAACGCCGTCACCGCTTCGAACAGGACATCCCCTATGTATATGAGGTACTCCGCGAGGGCACCGAGGCGGCGCGCAAGGTGGCTTCCCAAACCCTTTCCGAAGTGAAGGCGGCCATGAAGATCAACTACTTCGATCCCGGCGTGCTGGACGAACTCATCAAGGAGCAGAGCGGTAAATATCAATGATCATTCAAGGCGGCAGAGCGAAAGCTTTGCCGCTTGTTCTTCTGTAAGGATCCCGGCTTTGAGAAGGCCCTCTACCGTCCAGGCCTCGCGGGGATTGTGCTCTCGGTAGAGAACGATCGCCCGGGCGGTCTGCCAGCTGCGGATGTGCGGATGCAGGCGGAGACTGTCTGCAGGAGCGCTCTAGAGAGGGAAGGCCGGAGCGGGGGTGCAGACGATCAGATCGGCAAGCCGGGAGTACTTTTCCTCGTCGAAATGATAGATCTCCATTAGCTGCTGCGTGCAGCTATAGCCACCCAGGCGTCTCCGGTATTCCACCATTTTGCTCGCGAAATATCCCCCTATGCCCGGCAGTTCATCAAATGCGGCCGAATCCGCTGCATTGATGTCCAGTTTCGGGATAACGATGTATGGTTCAAGACGTTTGAAAACCGAATCGGCAACCACATACGACTTTGCAAAATCCGATTTCCGTCGGAAGCGTCCTCCTTTCTCCCGGTAGTTCACGATGCTCTGCGCCTGCTTTTCGCTGAAACCCAGACGCACCAGCTCGTCCAGGCTCACGGTATTGGGATTGAAGCGGAAGGATTCGACCTGCCTGCGGGCATGCTTTGCCGCCTTGGGACGGCTCTCCCCTTCTTTTGCAGGCGGCGCCGATGCATAAACCGCTTTTGCCCCGGGGCTGTGAGCCGCGTTCCGGCGGACATTATTCCCGGAATCCGGTGTCAGGAGCCGGGCGGCAAGCGCCTCATCGACAACATAGACGGTATCCGGCATATCCCGGTTGGCCACAATGCGCGAACGGGCAGCATGGTTTACGAACACTGCGGCCTGATACCCTATGACAAGGAATGCGAGCGAAATCGCTCCTACTTTGAATACGGACGAAGTCCCTTCGCCCTCATCTTTCTTTTGTTTCTTCTCCACTCATCTCTCTCTCAATCTTGTACTTGTTGTGATGCTCCGCTTTGGAGGCCTGCGGAACTCCGGCCACTATTATGACTATCTCGCCTTTCGGCTCGGTCTGTCTGAAATGTTCCAGCACTTCGGCAAGGCTGCCGCGCACATGCTCCTCATGGAGTTTCGAGATCTCCCTTGCCACGCTGCACTGCCTGGAGGGTCCGAAAACTTCCTGAAACTGTTCCAGGGTTTTCACCAAACGGTATGGCGATTCGTAAAATACCATAGTCCTCTGCTCCGTGGCAAGCGCCTGCAGTGCGGTGCTGCGCCCCTTCTTCTGCGGGAGGAAACCCTCGAAACAGAAGCGGTCGCAAGGCAGTCCGGAGGACACGAGAGCAGGGATGCAGGCCGTTGCGCCGGGAAGTGTCTGGACTTCGATTCCCTCAGCCGCACAGGTGCGGGCAAGCAGGAACCCCGGATCCGAAATCCCGGGAGTGCCGGCATCCGATACAAGCGCCACGGTCTTACCGTCAAGAATCAAATCCTTGATGCGCCGGACAGTAGCATGTTCGTTGAACTTATGATGGGACTGAAGGGGCGCGGAGATGCCGTAATGCTTGAGCAGGACGGAACTGGTGCGTGTATCTTCAGCAAGTATGAGGTCGGCGTTTTTCAGCACCTCGACAGCCCTGAAAGTAATGTCTTCCAGGTTGCCTACGGGGGTGGGAACTATGTAGAGACGTCCTGCCATCAGCCGTTGAAACGCCTGCGCACCGCCATCATGAGACGGTAAACGACTTCGGAAGAAAGATCCCAGTAGGGATAGGTGGACTGCACGTATTCAACAGCGTCCGCAAAAGACGGCAGGCCATTGAAAACGGCTATCGCATGCTGGAAACGCAGCGGGTCTTCGCCGAAAAGGGTGTTTATGAAGAGGACGCGGTCGTTCAGTGAAACGGCGCTGATGACGTTTTTGACCGGGGAGCCCGGCATATCCGTGGCCCAGCGGTAGGAGGCCGCAGGGGCGGAAGGCTTTGCGGCCGGAGCTGCGGGTGCCGGAGCGGGAGCGGGAACCGGCTCCGGCTCGAATGGAGGCTCCGGGACAGGGTCCGCGGCCACTTCCGGAACCGGTGCGGGCTCAACGGGCGCCGGTGCGGGCTCTGGCTCGAAGGCCGGCTCCACGACGGGCTCTTCGATAATACCGGAGGGCAGGTCCTCCACCCCTATCTCAACCAGCTCCGGCACCTCCGGTTCAAACTCCGGGGCTTCCGGCTCGCTTGCTACGGGAGCTTCAGTGTCCGGTGACATAGCCTCCGCAACAGGAACGGAAGGGGTTTCGAGCTCCGGTGAAAGCGATTCTTCAACGCTCTCCCCAAGAGCCGGGCCAGCTGCCGCAGCGGCGACGCCCGCTTCCAGATCAGCCACAATTCCCTGTAGCTGCGAAAGATGCGCGGAAATGGAGTCGAGCTCGGAACGGAGCTGCGCCAATATTTCGTTTAGATTGTTCTCCATAAAACAAAAAAAATGTATATTTGTGTCTGCACCTGACTGTGTACGAACACAGTCGCCCGTGAAACACCATTTACAAAAATACTAAATGTTTTCAGAAAACCACAAAAAATCCGGATGTATCGAGGTCATTTGCGGCTCCATGTTTTCCGGAAAGACTGAAGAACTGATCCGCCGCCTGCGCAGGGCACAGTTCGCAAATCAGAAAATCGAAATCTTCAAACCGGCAGTCGATACACGCTATTCAGAGGCTGAAGTCGTCTCCCACGATTTCCATAAGATCGAATCCAAACCCATAGCCAAGGCCGAGGAAATGCTGAACGTTTCCTCCGAGGTTGAAGTGGTGGGAGTGGACGAGGCCCAGTTCTTCGCCGACAACCTCGTGGACATCTGCCAGCAGCTGGCCAACAGGGGCATCCGGGTAATCGTGGCCGGACTGGACACCGACTACAAGGGCAAGCCCTTCGGGCCGATTCCGGCTCTTCTCGCAGTAGCGGAAGACGTTCAGAAAGTGCACGCGATATGCGTAAAGTGCGGCAACCTCGCCAACCACTCACACCGCCTCAGCAAGAGCAAGAAGCTGGTGGTGCTGGGCGAGAAGGACATTTACGAACCCCTCTGCCGGGACTGCTACAACAAGGCAATCGCCGAAGAAGACTGAAACAAAAGCTAATACCAATAAAATAACCATATGATAGACCGTAGAAACTTTTTGAAAGTAGCCGGCGTTGCAGCGGCAGCCGTCGCCCTGGACGCATGTAAGCCGTCCGGCAAGGCAGCCGCCGGAGCAGCCAGCGCCAAACGTATCGTAGGTGCCAACGGGAAAGTGGACGTGGCTCTCATCGGAATAGGCCACCGCGGACTCGAGAATGCCAAAATGGTGCAGGCCACGGGGCTTGCCAACGTAATCGCCATCTGCGACGTCAACCTTGGCGCCCCCCACACCCAGGAAGCCATGGCCATGTTCCCGGAAGCGAAACAGTACAAGGATTTCCGCCGGATGTTCGACGAGATGCACTCCCAGATAGAGGCAGTCTTCGTATCCACCCCGGATTTCTCCCACTTCCCCATCTGCATGAGGGCCATCAAGGAAGGCATCCATGTATATTGCGAGAAGCCCCTCTGCCGCACATTCCACGAAAACGAACTTCTCATGCAGGCGGCGCGCAAGTACTCCTCGGTCGTAACCCAGATGGGCAACCAGGGACACTCCGGCGAACAGTATTACCAGTTCCAGGACTGGATGAAGGCCGGCATCATCAAGGACGTCACCAAGATCGTGGCCCACATGAACAACGACCGCCGCTGGCATGTCCTGGACCCGAATATCAGCAAATTCCCCGATGCGGAGCCCATCCCCGCCACGATGGACTGGGATGTATGGCAGAGCCAGACCATGTTCCACGATTACAGCCACTGGCTGGATGAAGGCAACTGGCGCTGCTGGTACGACTTCGGAATGGGAGCCCTCGGCGACTGGGGCGCACATATCTTCGACACCTGCCATGAATTCCTCAAGCTCGGACTTCCCGACGAGGTGAGCATGACGCACGCCGAAGGTCATAACGACTATTTCTTCCCGATGGCTTCCACCATCGAGTTCAAGTTCCCCCGCAGGGGTTCCATGCCTGCCTGCACCCTCACCTGGTACGACGGTATCAACAACCTGCCAGAACTTCCCGAAGGTTATGGCGTGAGCCAGGTTGGCGACGTTCCCACCGTGAACGGAGGCGAACTTAAGAAAGTCAAGGTAAACCCCGGAAAAGAGATCTACGCCCGCGACTTCATCCTCAAGGGAGCTTCCCACTCCTCTCCCCTCAGCATAGTTCCCGCGGATCTGCAGAAGCAGATGGAAGCGGAGCACAGGATTCCGGATCCGGTTCCCGCCGATTCGCCCATCCGCAAGAAATGGAGTCATCACACCAACTTCCTCGAGGCCTGCATGGGCAAGGCACAGGCCCACTCCCCCTTCGAAATCGCAGGCGAGCTCGCCCAGGTGCAGAATCTCGGCGTAATCGCCCAGAGGCTCAACACCAGCTTCAAGTTCGACAGGACCAGCAAGGAAATCATAGACAACCCCTTCGCCAACGCCCTCCTCACGGGCATTCCTCCGCGCAAGGGCTGGGAAGATTATTACACCGTCTAATATTATATGATCATGAAAAAGATTTTTTTACTACCCGCAATATTCCTGCTTGCCGCATGCGGCGCCAAGTGGGAACCCCTTTTCAACGGCAAGGACCTGAGCGGATGGCATCAGGTGACCGGAGAAGCCCCCTTCACGGTTGAAGACGGATGCATCGTCACCACCGGAATCGCAGGAAATGTCAATTCCTTCCTTGCGGCCGATAAAGAATACGGCGATTTCATCCTTGAGTTCGAATTCAAGATGGAAGAAGGATTCAATTCCGGCGTCCAGTTCCGCGGGCATCTGGACAGCACATCCCGCGTTTACGGATACCAGTTCGAGCACTGCGGCAACGCTGGACGCAGCTGGACCGGAGGCATCTATGACGAGCGCCGCCGCGGATGGCTGTACAAGCTTACCTGGAATCCCGAAGGCCGCGCCGCCAACAGGCTCGGCGAATGGAACAAGGGCCGTATCGAAGCCGTGGGCAACCATCTCCGCACCTTCGTGAACGGAGTTCTCTGCTCCGATGTCATTGACGACTATGACGCAAGCGGTATCATCGCCCTGCAGTCCCACGCCGCATACAGCAACGAAAAGATGATAGGCCAGCACGCAAGCTGGCGCAACATCCGCATCTGCACTGAGAATCCCGGAAAGCACATGCTCAAGACCGACGGCCACGTCTATCAGTACAACTGGATTTCCAACACCCTGAGCGAACGCCAGAAGGCGGAAGGATGGAAGCTCCTCTGGGACGGCAAGACCACCGAGGGCTGGCGCAGCGCAAAGGGCGACGCCTTCCCCGAGCATGGCTGGCACATCGAAAACGGTGAACTCGTGGTCGAGAGCAGCGACGGTGCCGAGGCCCGCAACGGCGGAGACATCATCACCGTGGACCAGTACAAGAATTTCTGGCTCAGCGTAGATTTCAAGATCACTCCGGGCGCCAACAGCGGCATCAAGTACTTCGTACGTCCCGACCTCTACAACAGCCAGGGTTCGGCGATTGGATGCGAATTCCAGATCCTTGACGACAAGCGTCATCCCGACGCCACCAAGGGCGTGGAAGGCAACCGTACGCTGGCATCCCTCTACGACCTCATCCGTGCCGAGAAGCAGGATGCATGGTTCTACGAGAAACAGTGGAACACCGCATGGGTCATCGTGGAAGGAAACCACGTGGAGCATTACCTCAACGGCGTCAAGGTTGTTGAATATGAGCGCAATACCCAGGAATGGAACGCTCTGGTAGCCTACAGCAAGTACAAGAACTGGGACAACTTCGGCAACCACGAAACCGGTCACATCCTGCTGCAGGACCACGGTAACGAAGTCCACTTCAAAAACATCCTGATTAAAGAGCTCTAATCGATAGAACATCACCCCCGCGGGTGATGTTTTATTATATTGCCCATCCAGGTGCGGGCGTCGATGTGCGTGTAAATCTCGGTCGTGAGTATGCTCTCATGGCCGAGCATTTCCTGGACGACACGAAGGTCCGCGCCGTTTTCTATGAGATGGGTGGCGAAGGAATGCCGGAAGGTGTGCGGGGATATTTCCTTGTCCACGCCCGCCAGAAGCGCCTGCTTCTTTATCATGTTGAAAACAGAAATCCTGCTCAGGGGCTTTCCGAAGCGGTTCAGGAAGACAAAGCTGTCGTCCGCGCCGCCGCCGAGGAGTTCCTGCCTCGCCGCCATCCAGTTGCGGTACCACTCCACGGCCACTTCGCCCATGGGCACCAGCCTTTCCTTGTCGCCTTTGCCGATCACCCGCACGAAACCGTCGCCGTCATATACCCCCGAAACCGGGAGATTGCAGAGTTCGCTCACCCGGAGGCCGCAGCCGTAGAGCATCTCCAGTATCGCCCTGTCACGGACTCCCTTCCAGGAAGATGTATCCACGCTGCCCATTATTGCATCCACCTCCTCAACTGAAAGGACGGCCGGCAGATAGCGCCCGAGCTTGGGATAGTCCAGCCTGTCGCAGGGATTGTCCTGACGCTCCCCTTCCAGCACCAGCCATCCGTAGTAGGAACGCAGCGAACTGATCAGCCGGGACTGGCTCCGGCGCGACAAGGAATCCGCTCGGGAAGCGACGTAATCCCTGATTTCATCGGCCGTAAGGCGTGAAGCATCGCCTCCGAAGGCATCGCAGAGCTCGCCCACATCGTGAAGATAGGCCGATACCGTATTGGCGGAGAGCTGCCGCTCCATCCGGAGGTAGTATGCATACTGCTTGAGCATACACAAATATATAAATAAAAACCTTATCTTTGCGCGATGCGAAAGTTTGCACGGATAGTAATCGCCCTGATGCTGACGGCCATGGTTCCCGCCTGCCAGACGAATATTTATTATCCGAACGAACTGGACCGTTTCGAAAGCCTGACCGCCCCGTCCACGGTGCTCCTGATATACGGGGTGGCCTTCAACAATCTCAACTCCTACATTCAGGGGAACCTGAATACCGTGGCAAGGAACAAACTTCCCGCCCCGGGTTCGGACCAGGTGATCCTTTCCTTCACGAATTTCAGCGACGGCGCATTATCATGGAAAAAGGAGAATCCCTCCCATCTGATACGCTATTCCACCTTCGACGGCAAAGTGCGAAGGGATACCGTCCTCACCATAGAGGCGGGGCGGAAGGCAGTGGATCCGGAAGTGATGAAAGAAGTGCTCGATTATGTGCGCAGCCACTACAAGGCGGAACGCTACGGCCTCATACTCTCCTCCCACGGTTCCGGCTGGCTCCCGGCAGGATATGTTTACACCGAGGAACAGGACAGGTGGATGCATTACCACGAGTTGGGCAGCGGAGTCGCGAACAAGATTCCCTGGAACTCCGTAAAACGTTTCCCCGCCTTTTCCGGTCCCCTTACCAAGACCTTCGGAGCCGAATATCACGGAGAATACAACGTAAGCGCCGAGGTTTATGAAATGTCCGTACCGAGCCTTGCAAAGGCCATAGGGACAGGCTGGGACTTCATAGTGCTGGACGCATGCTTCATGGGCTGCGTAGAGGTTGCCTGGGAGCTGAGGAACTGCGCAGACGAGCTCTGCATATCGGCAGCCGAGGTGCTTGCCGACGGATTCAATTACAAGTCCATGTCGGACATCGTCTTCCGCAGGGGCGAGGTGGCTGAAAACATCTGCCGCTCGTATTTCGACCATTACTCCAATCACAGCAGCTACCGTTCCGCCACCATAGCCAACGTACGGACGGCCGGCCTGGAGAATCTGAAAAATGTCTGCAAGACACTGGTTGGCAAATATAAAACCGAACTGTCGGAGGCTGACACGTCCGCCATACAGGTCTTCAGTCAGAACGGAAGGAAATGGTTCTACGACCTGCGGGACGTATTTGTCAAAAGCGGTATTTCTCCCGAAGACGACGCCCTGCTTTGCGACGCCCTGGACAAATGCATCAGCTACAAGGCGGCCACCGCCAGGATCATGGACAATATAGATATCCGGACATTCTGCGGCCTGTCCATGTTCCTTCCAACCAAGGCGGACACCGTACTCATCAACGCCTACCGGGAAAATTCCTGGAACAAAGAGGTGAATTTGGTTGAAGAATAATTTTTTTCTATATTTGCGCCCGCATTTGAAAACCCGTAAGGGCTTTGGTGCAATGGGATTCGGGCCAGCCCCGAATTGAGTAACACATTTTAAATTAAACGAAATGCAGCATTTTGAACTCAAAGGCCAGATCCGCCAGGTCGGAAACAAGGCCGTAATCAAAGCTTTCCGCAAACAGGGTCTCGTCCCCTGCAATCTCTACGGAGCAGGACTCCAGAACATCCTTTTCACAGTTGACGCAAAAGAGCTCAAGGGCGTTACCGACACCCCCAAGGCCTACATCGTGGATCTCGTCCTCGACGGCAAGACCTACCCTGCAGTCCTTCACGAACTCCAGTGGCATCCTGTAAAGGACAACTGCCTGCATGTGGATTTCCTCGCAGTTGACGCCAAGAAACCTGTGGCAATCAGCGTTCCGCTCGTAATCTCGGGCCACGCAGTAGGTGTGCAGAAGGGTGGTAAATTCGTGCAGAACCTCAGGGCCCTGCGCATCAGCGCCCTCATGGACAAACTTCCCGATGACATCACCATCGACATCTCCAAGCTCGACATCGACAAGAAGATCAAGGCGGCTGACGTGAAACTGGAAGGCATTTCCATCCTCACCGACAAGGACGCTGTCATCTGCACCGTGCGCGCAACCCGCAACATGGATTCCGGCGCCGCAGCTGAAAGCGCAGAGTAAAATCATTCCGACATGGCCGGGGAGAGTTACCTTGTCGCAGGTCTGGGCAATATAGGCCCGGAATACGAGCTCACCAGGCACAATATGGGATTTATGGTATTGGATGCCTGGGCTCAGGCATCCAATATCTCTTTTGAGACGCAGCGCTACGGGGACCTTGCCGTCCTGCAGACCCGTGGCAGGCATTTCTACCTTCTGAAACCTTCCACCTACATGAACCTCAGCGGAAATGCAATCCGCTACTGGCTGTCCAAACTTCCCGTCCCCCAGGAACGGCTGATGGTGATCTGCGACGACATCAACCTCCCCTTCGGCACCCTGCGTCTCAGGGCAAGGGGCAGCGACGGAGGACACAACGGGCTCAAAAATATCATCGAATGCATAGGCAATGCGGACTTCGCCCGCATCAGGATGGGCGTAGGCCATGAATTTTCAGAAGGCAGGCAGATTGACTATGTGCTCGGACGCCTTTCCGAAGAGGAACTCAAGGCCATGCCCGATCTTGGCAAGAAGGTGATCTCCGGCATCTCCGACTGGGCTTTCGCGGGGATTGACCGCGCCATGAACACGCTCAACACGAAGCCTTCCGCGGCCAATTCCGCAGAATCGAAATAATTTTTTCAAAATCCATGCAACGTTTCGCCCTGTGCCTGCATCTTTGATGTAGGTTTAGGTTTTAGTACACGTCTAAGGGTCGAGGGCCGTGAGGCTGGCGGCCCTTTCCTATTTTATCCCATGGAAGATTGCTAAATAAGGAAAAGCTTCGTATTTTTGCGATACGAACCTGAACCTTATGAAGAGATCCGTCTTCATAACCGCCCTGCTGTGCGCCCTCGTGTGCCGCATTCCCGGGGCATCGGCCGCCAATGACGTAAAGGCGACTGTGATTCCCGTGCAGTTTCAGGACCTCCGTTTCACCAGCGCCCCCACCCTTCTGGACTCGCTTTTGAAAGCGTCTGTGGATTATTGGCAGGAGCAGTTCTCCGGCAAGGCCGCCTTCAGCCTGGAACGGGGGCCAACCGTCACACTGTCAGGCAGTTTCAGATACTACGGCGCCAACGACACTGACAGGACCGACGCCCTCCTGTACACAGGCGTCAAGGAAGCCTGCCAGATTGCCGGCGCGTCCCTTGATTTCTCGAAGGCGGGAGGTCTTATCTTCGTGGTCCCGGGCATGAGCGAATCCGACAGCGGAGACCCGGACATGTTCTGGCCCCAGTACTCTTCCCTTGCGGACCGCAACATGTATTTCTACATGAACGGCAGGCGCATCACGGACTACGCCATAGTGAATGAACTCGGCGCCGACGGAAAAACGGCGGGCATAGGCACCTTCTGCCATGAATTCGGGCACGTACTCGGCCTTAAGGACTTTTACGATACGGACGGAGAACTGAGCGGAGGACTCGCCAGAGGCATGTGGGGCAGCCTTTCCCTGATGGACAAAGGCAATGAGAATGACGGCGGACACACCCCTCCGAATCTCTGCGCTGCGGAAAGATGGTGTCTCTCTACGGGAGAAAGCGTCAGAATCGACAGTTCCGGCATCTACACCATGGAGCCGATAGGCAGGAACGGCCGCTACGGCCTCATAGAGGGAAGTTCGGCAAAAGAGGTCTGGCTCCTGGAGAACCGGCAGGCGACCGGAAGGGACGCCCATATCGGCGGCAGCGGGCTGCTCCTGACCCATATCGACCGCAGTTCCAGGCCGGCAGGCTATTCCAGCTACTACAAGGTGGAGCTTACCGCATACCAGCGCTGGCGCAACAATCAAGTGAACTGCAATCCCGAACACCAATGCTGCTCGATTGTTCCGGCAGATGCATCCGCCACTACTGTGGCCGGAGCTTTCTACACCTCCGACGGACCGGCCTACCCGCTTAATATTAGCAATATAAGTTTCGATGTCGATGGAAACGCCAGATTCACGGTATCCCGTCCGCTGAGCCAAAACTGGCTGCGGGTATTCCAGACCGAAGCCATCCTTGCCTGGAGTACGGACAGCCGTGCAGGTCAGGTGGACAGCTGCCTGGTGGAACTCAGCTGCGGAGGATGGGACAGCCCGCGCATCTTTTATCCTTCCCGCTCCGATGAAAACATATATGCCTGCATTCTCCGGGGGCTCTCTCCGAAAACTGACTACAGCTACACTGTAAAGGCATATTACAAGGATTCGGGAGTGTTTTCCATCGAAGGGACTTTCAGCACGCTCTCCTACAGGGACGGGAGTTTTCCTTTCATCTTCCTTCCCCGTGACGGGAGGGACAAATCCGGGCATTTCGCCCGCGGAACAAGGATTCCGCTCACCGTGTTCAACGCCCCCGATGCAGTCCGCATCGAATGGTATTTCAACGGCGGCGAGGCAAGTCACGATTCCGAAGGGATGTTCACGATCAGCAGGAGCGGAACGCTCAAGGCCATGGTTTACTGGGCGGACGGCAGTGTGGACATAATCGAAAAGGAGGTGCAGACAAGATGAAAAGATTCCTTCTCATACTGTTCTGCCATATCGCGGTCCTGACTGCATGCAACCGGGAAGCCGACCTACGTGACAGTTTCTCCGAAAGCGAGGGCATCGGCCTCAGCGTAAAGGGCAGGAAAGTTTTCAAATACAATGCATTGAACTGCCAGAGTTCCTTCAACAGGGAGAGATGCGAATTCCGTCTGTGCACGGACAACATGTCCGACTTCGTACGTGTCCGGCTTTCCGGCATCCCTGCCGAAAAAGGGCAGCGGCTCAGCGGGGATGTCAGCTGGACCACAAGCAACAATGTGGACCGGAAAAAAGACATCGGATTTGAGGTGATACGCTGCGAAAACGACAGGTTCTGGCTCTGGTCTTCTTCCTCGCGGATTGGAATCGTCCTAAGAGTACTGGACTGATTTTGGACCAATTTAGACCAATTCAAGGCTTGGAAAATAGCATTTCATTTGCTATCTTTGCGCCATCATGCACGTAGTTATAGCACCCCCCCCCCATGGCAAAAACCGGGCTTCCAGGGCCCGCACAGGGGAACCATCACGCTGTAACAGAGGCATTTCCAAGGCTTTTCTCATAGCCTTTTTCCTCATTTTTTCCGCCGGTTTTTCAGGCTCCGCCGCAGTGGTCCTGAAAGACACCCTCATTGTGAAAATCGACTCGGTCCAGGTCTATTTTCCCGTAGGTAAATCCGAGTTCGATCCGGCATTCCGTGGAAACGGAGCAAGTCTTGACACCTTCATCAACCGTGCAAACGGCCTGCTTTCGGACACCACTGTCGTCGATGTCCAGAGTTATATCACATCCAGTACTTCACCGGAGGGATCGGAGAGCATAAACAACAAGATCGCCCGCAGAAGGCAGACCAGCATCAAGGAATACATCGACTCCAATCTGGACTTCCGCAAGCGGGATGTCACTTTCCGCTCGCATATTCCGGACTGGGACCTGCTTCGCAAACTTGTCGCCGCGGACGAATCCGTCCCCGACAAGGCAGAGGTGATGGAAATTCTCAATACCAGGCCCGCCAAGATCAACGAGATGTACGGAACTCCAACCTGGAAATATCTGAACAGGAAGTTCTTCCCCGAGATGCGCCGTACCATGATGGTGGTGGAGTACACCCAGAAAGTTCAGGTGGAAGTGATGGTACCGGATCCCGAACCGGAGCCCCAGCCCGAACCGGAACCGCCTCTTGAAGCGGCGAAGGCCCCCGAGCAGAAAGTGGAGAATGCAGAGCCCGTGATAGAGCCCGCACCGCGGACCGAGCCCCTGCAGGAAGAAGAGCCTGAGCCGAAGACGCCTTTCGGACTCTATCTCAAGACGAATACCCTGTTTTATCCCATACTCATTCCCAACATCGCCGTGGAGTGGCAGTTCGCAGACCACTGGTCCGCATCCCTGCCGTTCTACTACTCGGCCCTGGACTGGTTCTCCAGGGAAACCAAATTCCGTGTGCTCGGCGTACAGCCGGAGCTTCGTTATTGGTTCAAGGATAATATGCGGGGCTTTTTCGTAGGCGCACATGCGAGTTTCGGCTGGTACAACGTAGCCACCGACGGGGACTACCGCTATCAGGACCACAAACGCGGGTCGCCCGCGCTGGGAGGAGGTCTGGATGCAGGATACAAGATCAAGCTCGGCCGCAAGGAAAACAGCCGCTGGGGAATGGAATTCACCCTCGGCGCCGGCGTACTGCCCCTGCACTGGGACAAATACTATAACGTAAAGAACGGAAGCTTCGTGGAGGAAGGCCGATGGCTTTGGATCGGCCCCGACCAGGCAAGCGTCTCCATAACATATCTCATAGGGAAGGCAAGGAAATGAAGTGGTTAAGGTACATAGGCATCGTTCTCGGCGCGGCGTTCCTCTTTGCAGGATGCGACGTGCATGAGCTTCCGCACGGAAGCGCCGACGTGGCCGTTACCATAAGGTTCAGCTATGAGATGCCCATAGAGCAGTGGAAGACGGTTACGCTCACCACGAGGAACGGCATGGCGCAGGACCGGGACTATGAGATCCGCCATATAGTGAGACTCTATCCCTACACCGGCGAAAGCTATTCGCGCACGCCCGCGTACTCCTTTATATATAACGAGGAGTATTCAGACAATCCGGACCATGAAATAACGCTGAGCGTCGCTCCGGCCAACTACCGCGTCGTCGCCTGGACCGACTATGTGGAGAAAGGCAGCGGGAACGAGCTGTTCTACAGTGCCGACGACTTCGCGGAAGTCTCTCTCACGTCGCTTTACGAAGGAGCCCAGCAGTACAGGGACGCCTTCCGCGGCAGCAAGGACCTCCGGCTTGCCAAATACAATTACAACGGAGCGTCCACCTCGACGGAGATCGAGATGTCCAGGCCTCTCGCCCGCTACAATTTCATCGCCACCGACAAGAACCAGTTCATCACCTACTGGAAGCAGCAGCTCGCCCTGCGGAAGCTTCCCCCGGTGCGCAGCAACGATGCCCCGGATATCGACCTCAACAAATTCAAAGTAAGATTCATGTACCCGCAGTATCTGCCGAGTGCATACAACCTCTTCACCGACAGGCCTGTGGATTCGAAACTGGGTATCAGCTTCGACACCGTCATGAGCCTCAGGGAGGACGGTGACGTGGACCTCGGCTTCGACTATGTCTTCGTGAACGGCAAGGAATCCAAGGTGATAGTGTCCCTGTCCATTTACGACGAGAACTGGGAATACATAAGCACCGTGCACAACGTGGAAGTTCCCCTGCTGCGCGGGCATCAGACTACAATAAAGGGCAAGTTCCTCACAAACGGCATCTCGTCCGGCGTGACCATAAACCCTGAATATGAGGATGAATACAATATATATTTATAAATAAACCTATCATGAAAAAGTATCTTTACTTTATTGCAACTGCAATCCTTGGCATTTTCGCCGCTTCCTGCGCAAAAGAGAGCAGGGAGGCGGCTCTGGACACCCAGGCCACGGTATTCAGTGTGAAAGCACCTTTCGCCGTGACGAAAGCCATGAACGACGGACTTTCCGCCACAGATCTCACCTTCGCGGTGTACGATGAAGGCGGCAACTACCTGCAGAGCCTCAGCGAAGGCGCACAGGTGGCAGCTACAGCCGGTGGCTGGACCGTCACAGTGAGCCTCGTGAAGCAGATGACCTACAATTTCTTCTTCTTCGCCCAGAGCCAGAAAGCAGTCGCGGATTCCTATTACAACATCGACCTTGCGGCAAAGACCCTTACGGTCGATTACGCCAAAGCCGGCTCCAACAACGAGTTTGCCGACGCATTCTACAAGGCGTTCGAGATGACCATCGACGACTCTTTCAACGGCGACGTCACCCTCGTGCGTCCCTTCGCACAGATCAATGCCGCAGTGAGCGACCTCGCAGTGGCCGAAGCCTCCAATATCAGCCTTGCTGACATGACCACCGGCTTCAAGGTGAAGAACGCTTTCACCACCCTCAACATCCTGGACGGAAGCGTTGACGGCGAGCAGGAAATCGAACTTCCCCTCAACGCCAAACTCAGCGGCACCATCAGCGCTGACGGCAGCGACTACGACTGGATTGCAGCCGCATACCTGCTCGTCGACCAGAAGCAGACCGCAGACATCACCCTCAGCCTCAAATCGGTGAATTCCGTTTATGGCGCCGATGTCAACATCGTCCGCGAGGTTACGAACGTCCCCCTGCAGCGCAACTACCGCACCAACCTGCTCGGTCCCCTCTTCTCTTCTTCCTACACATTCAATGTGAATATCGACGAGGGCTTCATCACTCCTGAGCAGAATGTGGACCTCGAGATGACTTTCGCACGTGCCAACACCACTATGGCTGCCGGCAACCCCGGTTACATAGCAATCGCCGCACAGGGCGGAGAGAACACTCTCGTACTTCCCGACGACGCAGGTGAGATTACCATCGACGTACTCTGCGCCACCACCGGAACCATCACGGTGAAATATCCTGACGGAGCTTCCGCATATCCCGCAAAGGTCAACCTCCTCCTCCGTGCAAGCGAACTCGTAGCCAACCTCGAGCACAGCACCGTGACCATCACCAAGGGCAGCAACATCGCCACCGGAACCTTTGCCACCGCTTCCAGCACCCTCATCATCGAGGAAGGCGCAACCGTGACCAACCTCATCGTGAATGCCGGCTCGACCAAGATTTACGGTACCGTGGAGACCATCTCCGGAACTGCAAAGGATGACGCGGCTTTCTATATCAACAGCCTCGATAGTTTCAAGGCATTCCGTGACAAAGTAAACGATGATGTCAAGAACGCAACAGGGGAGGTTTATAGAGGCTTCAATGTCAAACTCGAATGCGACCTCGATCTTGCAAACGAGCCTTGGACCCCTATCGGGCTCAACAACTATTACGTCAATTTCAAGGGTAATTTCGACGGCCAGAATCACGTCATCTCCAACCTCAAGGTGGATCATGTCAAGACCGCCGGTCTCTTCGGTTGTGTAAGTTCATGTACAATCAAGAACCTGGTAGTAGACGGATTCGAACTGTCTTCAAACCACTATGCAGGAGGTATAGTTGCCTGGGCAGAAGGAAGCAAGGTAACAATTGATAACTGCACTGCAAAGAACGGTACTATTCTATCCCTCCCTGAACTTGTGAACAACAGTTATGACAACGGCGACAAGATCGGCGGCATCATCGGCTATGCACACGCTCCTACCATCACCAACAACACTGTAGAGAATGTAAGCCTTACCGCATACCGCGATCTTGCAGCTATTGCAGGATATGCATGCAAAGCGACAGTAACAGGTAATAGCGCGAAGAACTGCATTGTCCGCCAGAACAATGAGAATGCTTACAAGGATGCACCTCAGACCACTTATGCAGAGATTATCGGTCGCGATGGTGGAAGCAATACTGTAAGCGACAACAGTTTCGAAAATGTCGAGCTCACCTCTATCTTTACGAGAAGCATTGCAAAGAACAGCACAGAGACATCCACCGAATACGTAGTTGCCGAAGGAGAAGAAGTTAATCTTGAATCCATTGCTAATGACATCAACTCCGACCAGAAAGAAAGCGTAAGCATCGACGTTACCGGTTCCGAGATCACCTGGACAACTGGTGGCGCACATGGCTCCACCCCCATTCTTCCCGAGGCAAACGCCACGACAAAGGAAGTGGTCATTGACGGCGGCGGTACCGGTGTATTCGTCGCAGAAGGAGCCGGAGTGGGAGACATTCGTGCCGTTAATGAAGACGCAACGATTGTCTTCAGGAATATTACAATCATTGACCATTCAAAGTCGTATGCAGAAACTGCCTGGGAATTCGGTTATCTTGAATATGCAGGTAAAGTGACGTTTGAGAACTGCAAGATAAAGAGTTCTATTACTCTCGACAGCAACGAAAGCGGTGGAGAGAGTGTGTTCACATTTATCAATTGCACTTTCGAATCTGATACTGAAGTTGCAGACTGGAACCCCAAGCCTGAGAATATGTATCTCGTGTGGATTTCCGCAGGCAAGACCACTTTCACGAATTGCGACTTCACCGGATTCAGGGGCGTAAAGATTCACGAAGCTTATGGTTCCGATGTTGAAAGCGTGACTTTCGAAGGTTGCACTTTCCACGATATTTCGAAGAAACCCGGTATCGCTATCGGCACCGTAAACGCAGCAACTGCAATCTCTATAAAGAATTGCAGCTTCACGAACTGCGCAGCCGGCGACCAGAACAACTATGCCACCGAAATCGACACCGACACCAGCACCTTCGATTATACATTCGATGACAACACAATCGTTCATTAGAAGAGTATAACGAACCACTTTTTGCCCTCCGGTCCCCGACCGGACCGGAGGGTCCCAGAAAACAAATAAATAACTAATCAATCTATTGTTTTATGAAAAAAGTATTTCAGATTCTCTCAGCGGCAGCGCTCGTGATCTTCGCAGCTGCCTGCGCAAAAGAGTCCGGCATCGATGAAGGTTCCAGACTGGAATCCACCTTCAGGGTCGCCCTCCCCGGCTCAGCCGCATCCAAGGCGGTGAGCGACGGACTCGGCGCTACCGAACTGCTGTTCCGTGTGTACGACCAGAACGGCAAACATCTCAGCCAGCTCGACCAGACCGTTGCAGTCAGCGGAAGGACAGCTACCGTAACCGTAGCTCTCGTCAAGGGAGTTACCTACAACTTCGTATTCTGGGCCCAGAAACCCGGCCAGTACAGCATTGCAGAGGACGGAAGCATCACCCTCACCCCTGCTGACATGATGAACGACGAGAACAGCGACGCTTTCTACAAGGCCATCAACGACTACACCGTCGTGAACGCTTTCAACGAAGACGTAGTGCTCACCCGTCCTTTCGCCCAGCTTAACGTAGGTGCCATCGACGGAGATTTCGCAGCCGCCCAGGCTTCCGAGATCAAGACCGATTCCACTCTTGTCACCGCTTACATCGTGGAGGTTCCCAACAAGATCGACCTTCTCAGCGGCGAAGTGAGCGGCGCGGCTTCCGTCACCATGACCGCCACTCCCCACATCACCAGCCAGAAACTCAGCGTGGACGGCGAGGACTATGACTATGTGGCTATGGCTTACATCCTTGCATCTACCGACAAGGAATTGCTCAGCACCGTAGGTCTCAGCATCGACACCGAGCAGAACGGCACTGCAATCCATCTGGACCGCGAAGTTGCGAACGTTCCCGTTCAGCGCAACTTCCGCACCAATATCCTCGGCAACATCTTCTCCGTTACCGGCAACTTCAACATTCGCGTGGACCAGAACTTCGAGACTCCCGATTATCTCATGGATCTCGACATGACCATCACCGGAGCCAACGCCGCATTTGCAGGCGGTGCCACCAACGTTTCCATAATGACCGCTCCTGAGAACGCAAAGGACGATCCCACCGCAACGACCGTGGTTCTTCCCGCAACCAGCGAAGACGTGGATCTCTACCTGAATTTCGCAACCGCAGAGACCATCAAGGTTGAATATGCAGCCAGCGGCGACAAGCCGGGCAAGGTGAACATCTATGCAGCAAATCTTGCAGGTCTTACCGCAGAGCTCACCGAGAGCACCGTAACCATCCTCTCCGGCAGCCACATCACCAACGGAACCTTTGCAACGGCGAACACCACCCTCATCATCGAGGAAGGCGCTACCGTTACCAACCTCACCGTCAATGCCGGTATCACCAAGATCTACGGCAATGTCGAGACCATCTCCGGTACCGCAAAGGACGAAGCAGCATTCTATATCAACAGCCTTGAGAGTTTCAAGGCTTTCCGTGACGCAGTGAACGGCGGACGTACCTATACCGACTTCAACGTCAATCTCGAGTGCGATCTCGACCTTGCAAACGAGCCCTGGACCCCTATCGGACTCGCCAGCTACGTTGAAAACTTCAAAGGCAACTTCGACGGAATGAATCACGTCATCTCCAACCTCAAGGTGAATCACGTAAAGACCGCAGGTCTCTTCGGCTGCATGAACAGGGGCTTCGTCAAGAACCTCGTCATTGACGGAGTAGACATTCATTCGAATCACTTTGCAGGCGGCATCGTGGCCTGGATCGAAATGGGCGCGTATGCAGTCGGAATCGAGGGGTGCACCGTGAAGAACGGAAGCATCATCTCCGTCCCTGAACTCGTGAGCGGCAGCTATGACAACGGTGACAAGGTCGGCGGCATCATCGGCTTCGCATATGGTCCCGCAGTTACCGGAAACACCGTGGAGAACGTCAGCATCACCGCATACCGCGACCTCGCAGGCATTGCCGGTTATGCCAGGAAAGCCACAGTTACCGGAAACACTGTAAAGGACAGCGGCATCTACCAGAGCAACGAACACGCTTACAAGGACGCTGCACAGACCACTTTCGCAGCTATCGTAGGCCGTGACGGTACCGGCAACACCCTCGAAAACAACACCGAAGACAACGTAACGCTTCAAAGCGTCATCGCTGCCGGCGTGTCCAAAGACATCATCGAAGGCGTTCCCACCTACACGATTGCCGGCAATGAAGGAGGTCTTGATGCGGTTCTCGCTGCTATCGTAAGCGAAGGTGAAACCAAAGCCGCAGTCGTACTCGAAGACGGAACCTATGACCTCGGCGCAAGCGTTCCTTCAGGAGTCAGCATCGACGGAGGCGAGAACGAAGTCGTCCTCAATATCGGCGCCAAGGCCATCCAGGGCAACGATATCGAAATCAAGAACGTAACCCTCCACAGGGATAGCAGCAACGGTGACAGGATGCTCACCGTCAACGGAACCATCACCATCGAGAATGTCAGCCTCGAGTCCGAGACATCGAAGTCCTACGGCATCTTCCTCGGAGGCGGTACCGACGAGACCGTGATCACCATCAAGAAAGTCAGCGGTCTGTCAAACAGAAACTTCAGGGGCATCCAGCTCGAGTCCAAAGGCACGATGATCATCGAGGACAGCGACCTTACCGGCCCTGTCTATTGCATCAGCACCCTCAACGACACCAACTATGGCAATATCATCATCCGCCGCTGCATCCTCAACGGCTGGTCTTCTTACAACGTAGGTGAAGGACACACCGCACTCTTTGAAGATTGCAGCTTCGGTCGGAACAGCTATGCATTCATTCGTCCCTACAACAGTACCACTTTCATCAACTGCACATTCGATACAGCAGCAGGATACATGGTAGGTTGCGGCAGCGACACCATTGAATACACATTCACCGGTTGCAAGGACAGTGAAGGCAACGCCATCACCAAAGCTATCCTTACCGACAGCAAAAAGCCCGCTAAACTGACTATCGACGGCGTGGAAATCGACCTGTCCGAATAGTTTTTAACACTTTTGCCCTTCGGTCCCTGACCGGACCGGAGGGTCCAGATAAAACGAAAAACAAAAGATGATGAAAAGAATCGTTTACATTCTCGCGGCAGCCTTCATTATGTTCGCAGGCTGCGCAAAAGAAGGCTCAGGTGTCTCCGGGAACAGCACGGAACTGAGTTTCAACGTGGCGCTTACGGGCAAGGCTCTCTCCAAAGTGGACGGAGTGAGCGAAGCAGCCAGCGTCGATACCCTGGACGTGTTCATCTACGACGAGAACGGCGAATGGATAGACACTGCCGAGCCTGTCGTCACTCAGGGCGCCGACAACCTCCACTACAACGTGAAGGTGAAACTCGTGCGCAACGTAGTGTACAACTTCGTGTTCTTCGCCCAGAAGAAAGGCACATACGCCTTCTCCGCCGACAAGAAGACCTTAGGCATCGACTACAACAGCCTCCTGTGCAACAAGGATTCCCTGGATGCGTTCTACGCAAGGGAGAACAACTACAAGGTCACAGGAGCGTTCACCAAGAACATCACCCTCTACAGGCCCTTCGCCCAGATAAACTTCGGTTCAGTGCAGTCCGACTATGCGGCTGCAGTGGCCTCCAAGGTGGATTTCACATCCGGCACCCTCAAGAGCGCCATCAAGCTCAGCAGCGTAGCCGACACCCTGCACCTTCTGGACGGAACCACCAGCGGCAGCGTGGATGCGCAGTTCATGCTGAACGACTGGCAGGGCGACACCCTGACCGTGAGCGGCGCGACTGACACCCCGGTCCATTACATCGCCATGACCTATGTGCTGGCCTCCACTGACAAAGAGATGGTGAACGAGGTGAGGCTCGACGTGGCAGGCAAGCAGAACGGCATCGACTTCGCGATCGACCACGAAATCGCCAACGTCCCCATCCAGCGCAACTACCGTACGAACATCATCGGCGACATCTTCTCCATCGAAGGACAGTTCAACATCATCATCGACCCGATATACAATACTCCCGATCACGATAAAAACTTACAGTAATGAAAAAGTACGCTCTCATTATCGCGGCCGCAGCCGCCATCGCAACGGCATGCTCCAAGGAGAACAAGGCTCCCGAAGCAGACTTCGTAGATGCCGTATTCAGTTTCAAGGGGCTCCCCATGCCCTCCAAGGCATTCAGTGACGGCAAATCCGCCAAAGAACTGGTGGTGGGCGTCTATAATGTCGCCGACGGCGCTTATGCGGATGCAAGCGCATACAAGTTCCTCGGCGACGTTTCCGTGCCCGCAGGCACCACCGGGGACAAAGCCATAGTATTCAATGAACAGCTCAAGGCCCAGTTCAAGACCAAACTCGTAAAGGGCCAGTACTACAAGCTCGTCTTCTGGGCTCAGGTTCCCGGCAACACCCATTACGCGGTGGATCTGGACACCCATAAGGTCACCGTAACCTATGGCACAGCAGCCAATGACGAGACCCGAGACGCCTTCTATGCCGCATATGAGACCGGCAAGGTGAGCGCTGCGATCGATGCCGACATCGAGCTTCACAGGCCTTTCGCCCAGATCAATGTGCTTTCCACCAACGAAGACATCGCGGCGGCCCAGGCAGTGGGAGTAAGGTTCACGAAATCCGCCATGCATATCGAAAACGCGCACAACAGCCTCGACCTCCTCAGCGGAGCTGCATCGGGCGATGTCACCGCCAATTTCCTGGTTGCACCGGTTGCGGATTACGACACTCCTTTCGGGAGCTACGCCACCACTCACAAGTACATTGCGATGAACTATGTGCTTGCCGGCGAAAGGGCGAACCACACCGTCGTTTTCGATGTTTACAGGGAAGGCAGCGACGCCATCCTCAACACCATCAGCGTGAGCAACGTTCCCTTCGAGCGCAATTACCGCACGAACCTCATCGGCAACATCTTCACGGTGGATGCGGAATTCAATCTCGAAATCGTTCCGGACTACAAGACTCCGGATCATAATGTGGGACTGTAGCCTGACAGACAAGTCGCTGAACCACAGCATATTAAATGATTTCCCTCCTCCTTGTTGCAAGGGGGAGGGAAATCATTTAAAGTAAATTCAATCAGTTACTTACGGATCAGAACGAAAGGGCGATTGCGATGAAATCGTCAGCCTTGAGCGCCGCGCCGCCGATGAGGCCGCCGTCGATGTCGGGCTGGGCGAAGAGTTCCTTGGCGTTGGAAGGCTTGCAGCTGCCACCGTAGAGGATGGTCGTGTCTTCCGCAACCTGTGCACCGAATTTGTCGGCAAGGACCTTGCGGATGCATGCGTGGATTTCCTCAGCCTGCTCAGCGCTTGCGGTCTTGCCGGTGCCGATAGCCCACACGGGTTCATAGGCTATCACGATGTTCTTCATATCCTCCGCGGTGAAATTGTAGAGGACCGCCTTGGTCTGGCCGGCCACGACGTCAAAATGCTTGCCGGCTTCGCGCTCGTCAAGATTCTCTCCCACGCAAAGGATGACCTTGAGACCGTTCGCAAGGGCGAGTTTCACTTTTTCCACTAGCTTCTCATCGGTCTCGCCGTAATACTGGCGACGCTCGGAATGGCCGAGGATGGTATAGCTGCAACCTGCGGAAACCAGCATGTTCGCGGCGATTTCTCCGGTGTATGCACCTTTCTCATGGTCGGCGCAGTTCTGTGCGCTGAGCGCGACCTTGGAGCCCTTGAGGGCCTCTGCCACACTCACAAGATGCGTAAAGGGAGGAGCCACGACGAGTTCCACGTTTGCAGGAACTTCACCTGCCTTTGCCGCTACGGCCTTTGCCAGTTCGACACCTTCGGGAACGGTGGTATTCATCTTCCAGTTCCCTGCTACAATGTACTTTCTCATATTCAGACTTGTTTTGAGTTGCAAATTTAGCAATAATTGCCCAAATTTGCAGGTTATTACAAAAATAAAGAGATGAAGAATTTTGTAGAAGAACTGAAATGGCGCGGGATGATCCATGACATCACCCCGGGAACCGAAGAAGCGCTCAAGAAAGGACAGATGTCGGCATACGTAGGAATCGACCCCACCGGGGATTCCCTGCATATCGGACACCTTGTCAGCATAATGATACTCAAGCATTTCCAGGCCTGCGGCAACAAGCCCTACGCACTCGTGGGCGGAGCTACCGGCATGATAGGCGACCCTTCCATGAAAAGCGCGGAACGCAACCTTCTGGACGAAGAGACCCTCGCCCACAACGTGGCATGCATCAAAGAGCAGCTCGGCAAGTTCCTGGACTTCAATTCGGACGCGCCCAACAAAGCGGAACTGGTGAACAACTACGACTGGATGAAGGACTATACTTTCATCAACTTCACCCGTGACATCGGCAAGCTCATCACCGTCAACTACATGATGAGCAAGGACTCCGTAAAAAAGCGTCTCAGCCGCGATTCCTCCGAAGGCATGAGCTTCACGGAATTCACCTACCAGCTGCTTCAGGGCTACGACTTCCTCTATCTCTACGAACACAAGGACGTGCATCTGCAGCTCGGCGGGGCGGACCAGTGGGGCAACATCACCACCGGCACCGAGCTCATCCGCAGGGTGCTCGGCAAGGAGGCCCACGGACTCACCTGCCCGCTCATCACCAAGGCGGACGGCGGCAAATTCGGCAAGACCGAGAAAGGGAACATCTGGCTGGATGCTTCCCGCACCACGCCTTACCAGTTCTACCAGTTCTGGCTCAACGTGAGCGACGAGGACGCACAGCGCTATATCAAGATATTCACCATGCTGGACCGCGAGACCATCGAGGCCGCCATAGCGGAGCATGTCCAGGATCCCGGACGCAGAAGCCTCCAGAAGCTTCTTGCAAAAGAGGTCACGGTGATGGTGCACGGCGAGGAGGAATACGAAAAGGCGCTCGCAGCCTCGCAGATGCTCTTCGGCAAGAGCAGCGGCGAAGACCTGCGCAAACTTGACGAAAAGACCTTCCTGGAGGTATTCGAAGGTGTTCCCACCTTTGAAATCAGCAAGGAAGACCTCCCCTGCGGGGCGCTCGACCTGCTTGCGGTGAAAACGGCCGTGTTCCCTTCCAAGGGAGAGGCCCGCAAGATGATCCAGGGTAACGGGTTCAGCATCAACAAGGACAAGTTCACCGACTGGGCCGGAAACATCGGCACCGAGCATATCATCGACGGCAAGTACATCCTCGCCCAGAAAGGAAAGAAGGACTATTTTATTATAAAGGTAAAGTAATGGAGGCGGCATACAGCACGAGGCAGCTGAAGGTTGCCCGCGAAATACAGAAGGATCTCGCCGAGATTATCCGGAGCAAGGGCATGGCCGCGTTCGGCGGCGCCATGGTCACCGTGAGCGAAGTGCGCGTGAGCCCGGACCTCTCGCTCGCCAAGGTCTATGTGAGCGTCTTTCCTTCCGATAAGCAGCACGACGTGATGTCCAGGCTGGAAAGCGACGTGAAAATGTACCGGGGCGAACTCGGACACAAGATCGGAAAGCAGCTTCGCATCGTGCCCGAGATAGTCTTCTGGCTGGACACTTCCATCGACTACGCGGAACACATAGAGGAATTGCTCAAAAAGTGAAACCGGCGCCGTACATAGCCCTGCGCTATCTGTTCGCACGCAAATCGCACAATGTAATCAACATAATATCGGCGATAAGCGCGGCGGGAATGGCCATAGGCACCGCGGCACTCATCCTCATCCTTTCCGTTTACAACGGCTTTGACGGCATAATAAAGTCCAATCTGAACGATGTGGACCCGGACCTTCGCATAGTCCCTGCGGAGGGAAAGGTCTTCCTGCCCGAAGGCGAGGCTTTCGAAAAGCTTTACAACGACGGCAGGGCCGGAACCATCAGCAGCATGCTGCAGGACGACGTTTTCCTGAAATACGGAGACATGCAGGGTCTTGCCAGGGCCAGCGGGGTGGACGTCATCTACGAAGAGGAAAGCAACATGCGCCGCCATTGCATCAAGGGAGAATGGTTCCTGCACAAGGGAGACCTGCGCTATGCGGCCGTCGGAGGGGAACTTGCCCGCAAGATGGGAATCGACCCCCGGTGGATGACAGGCCTCGAACTCTACTACCCCGAACGCGAAGGGCGCATATCTCCTGGGAATCCGGCCTCGTCGCTGCGGCATGAAAGGCTCCTCCCCTCCTGCCTCGTGACCCTCAACGCCGAAATGGACGCCTCCCTTCTGATAGTCCCGCTGGAAAGCATGCGCTCCCTCCTCGGATACGAAAAGGAGGTGTCGGCAGTGGACATCTGGTATGCCGAAGGCCTTTCACAGAGGCAGCAGAAGGCATTTGCAAGGGATCTTCGCCGCAGCCTGGGCAAGGACTTCATGCTGCAGGACAGGTATCAGCAGCACATAGGCCTGTATAAGATGATGCGCTACGAAAAGGCGGCTATCTTCCTGATACTCATTTTTGTAGTCATCATCATCGCCCTCAATGTCTTCGCTTCGCTCTCCATGCTCATCATTGAGAAGAAGGAGGATATCGGCACTCTTCAGGCACTTGGCGCGACGCCGTCGCTGATACGCCGCATTTTCGTGCTCGAAGGCTGGATGATTTCACTGCTGGGCATGGCCGCAGGGCTCATCCTGGGCGTGGTTCTGGCACTTGTCCAGCAACATTTCGGCATTGTGAAGATGCCGGGGAATTTCCTCGCGAAAGCCTACCCCGTAGTACTCCTGCTGCCGGATGTAATCGCCACTGCGGCAGGGGTTTCGCTGGTCGGTCTCATAGTCGCCCTCGCCCCCGGACGGCGCAGTTTGCAATAAAAACTCATCGCCTTGGAATCTTGTTAATTCCAAGGCTTTTATTATATTTGTGTCTAATATGACTAAAAATGCATTTTTCGCCGCACTCGCGGCAACTGCCCTTTGCCTCGCATCCTGCGGGGGAAACGAGCCTGATCCCCTTACCGACGCCGTCAAGGCAAAAATCGCGGAAAGCGTCAAAGGATTGCCCGAAGATGTGCGCATAGACCACTTCGAACTCATCGATTCTTCCGCCCTCGGCACCGAGCTGAGCCGCTGCAAGGACCTTTTCCGTGTGAAAATCAAGAGGGAAAACGAACTTTACGAAAAGTACCAGCGCAATGCCCAGTACAGCGCCGCATCTGCCAAGGTGCAGGTTATCGCCAAGGCCCAGAAGCATTACGACGGCATCGAGGAACTGGAAAAGAAGTTCGCCGCCCAGAAAGACAGCATAATAGCATATCATTACAAGCTGGCCGGCCGCGCAAAGAGCAGCGAAGGGGCTCTCGCTAAATTCGACGAGGCCTATGTGGCAGTGACACCCGACAACAAGGTGCTCACCCTCGTCACCGACAAACGCGACCTTGGCAAGGTGGTCCGCCACGCCATCCCCGGATACATGGATCTTCTCGGGGCGGACAAAGAAGAATAATCATTTAATTAATACAATATGTCCAAAGAAAGCTACAATTGGAAGTACGCCTCCGTGGGAGGCTCCGTAAGAGTCAAGATCGAGAGCGGCGAGGATATCGCACATCTCGCAGAGCTGGACCGCAAGAAGTGGACGGTGCTGAGCTGCCCCACAGACGGTCTGGAATTCAACGACAAAACCCTTAAACTGCTGGATTCCAACGGAGACGGGCGCATCCTGGTGGATGAAGTAATAGCTGCGTCCCAGTGGCTCACCGACGTCCTCCGCAATCCCGACGACCTCCTCAAGGGAGAAAGCAGCCTTCCGCTTTCGGCATTCAGCGACAGCGAGGCAGGGGCGAAGCTCGCAAAGAGCGCGAAGCAGATCCTCAGCAACCTCGGACTCGAGAAAGACAGCATCAGCCTTGACGATACTGCCGACAATACCAAGATCTTCGCAGGCACCGCCTTCAACGGAGACGGCGTCATCACCGAAGCTTCCGCAGGGGACGATGCGGCACTCGCAGCCCTCATCAAGACGATCAGCGAGATCAGCGGCGGCTCAGCCGACCGCAGCGGCGTACAGGGCGTAAGCGCAGAGCAGATCGAAGCCTTCTACGCAGCGGCAGCAGACTTCGTGGCCTGGAAAGAATCCGCCGGCAAGGACGCCTTCCCCTTCGGAGACGACACCGCAGCGGCTCTCGCGGCGGTAGAGGCCGTCAAGGCCAAGATCGCCGACTTCTTCATGCGCTGCAAACTCATCGGCTTCGACGCCGATGCTGCAGGCGCCGTGGACGTTGACGTGGAGAAGATCAAGGCGGCAAGCGAGGGAGACCTTGCCGGCAGCGCCGATCTCATCGCCTCCTATCCCCTCTCCCGCCCCAACGCCGAGGGAATCCTGAAACTCGACAACAGCATCAACCCCGCATGGCAGGGCGCAATCGCCACCCTCAAGACGCTTGTCCTCGCCGGCAAGGAGAGCCTCACCGAAGCCGAATGGGCAGAGGTGCTCGCCAAGTTCGGTCCCTACTGCGCATGGCTCGGAGCAAAGGCCGGAGCAGCTGTCGAAGGACTCGGGCTGGATGCAGTGAAAGCCATCCTCAAGGAAGACAAGAAGGCTGCACTGCTGGATCTCGTCGCCCAGGACAAGGCCCTCGAAGCTGAAGCACTCAGCATCGAGGAAGTTGACAAGCTCCTGCACTTCTACCGCTATTTCTACACCTTCATAAAGAACTATGTTGTGTTCCAGGACTTCTATGAAGACGGAACCGCCCTCAACAGCGTATGGCAGGCTGGCCGTCTGTTCATCGAACAGCGAAGGTGCGACCTCTGCGTGCGCGTCGCCGACATGGGCAAGCACGGGGACATGTCCAGCCTCAGCGGCATGTACATCATCTACTGCGACTGCCTCAACAAGCCCACAGGCAAGAAACTGAGCATCGCGGCTGTCCTGACCGACGGTGACATCGACGGGCTGCGCCCGGGCAAGAACGCCATCTTCTACGACCGCGACGGACTCGTGTACGACGCCGTAGTCACCAAGATCATAGACAATCCCATCAGCATCCGTCAGGCATTCTGGGCTCCCTACCGCAAGTTCGGCAAGTGGATCGGCGACAAATTCAAGAAGAACGCCGCCGAGAAGGATGCCAAGGGCTTCAGCGACATGACCGCCGCGGCCGACAACGCCGGCAAGGACAAGGATCCCAAGGCGGCCGTCAGCACTTTCGACATCGCCAAGTTCGCAGGTATCTTCGCAGCAATCGGCATGGCCCTCGGCATGTTGGGCCAGATGCTTGTCGCCATCGCCAAGGGTGTCGCAGCCATCAAGTTCTGGCAGCTTCTGCTCATCATCGCGGGCATCATGCTGGTGATTTCCGGCCCTTCCATGATCCTGGCATGGCTGCGTCTGCGCAAGCGCGACCTCGGCGCCCTGCTGAACGCCAACGGCTGGGCAGTGAACGCTGCATCCTACATCAACATCAAGTTCGGTGCAACCCTCACCAGCCTCGTGAAGTATCCTCTCCTCAAAGCCGTGGATCCCGAGGAAGCCAGGAAGGTTCGCCGCCGCAAAGCGATATGGTACAGTATCCTCTGCCTTGTTGTTGCCTGCGGAGTTCTCTTCTGCCTCAACTGGAAGCATGTGATCAACATCCCCTATCTCCCCCAGCAGCAGCCTAAGGAGCAGGTGGTAGAAACAGCAGAACCTGCAGCAGAGCCTGCTGAAGCAGCCGAAGCCGCCCCTGCAGCGGAAGCGGCCGCTCCTGCATCTGAATAAAGACAGTTTATTTTGAAAGATTGTATTTAATTATACTCAAATGAAAAAGTTATTTGTAACAATGATTGCCCTGGCAGCAGCTGCCACGGCTTTCGCACAGTTCCCTTCCGGACTCAGCGTAGGTGCAGGTTATGTTAGTAGCGATTGGAAAACTAAGGCTGGCTCAAGGACCCACACCGAAACTCTCGGAGGTGGCTATGTAAACGCTGACTACAACATCGCTATAGCCGATTTCGGTCTCGGGGTTGCTCCCGGTATTTACTTCGATCTTTATAGCAAAAAAGAGGATGGAGTGAAGTTTAGTGAAGCCAACATTGGTATTCCTGTTATGTTCAACTACGCTATTCCTGTGGCTGACATCCTCAAGATTACTCCCTTTGCAGGACCTACCCTTCAGTTTGGTTTAAGTTCAAAGACCAAGCACGGTGATGACTCTATAAACCATTATGATGAAGACTATTCCAGGCTTCAGCTCTTCGTGGGCGGCGGCGTAGCATTCGACATCGCTGACATCGTACGTGTAAGCGTCGGCTACGACCTCGGTCTGCTCAACCGCAACACTGGAGATGAAAAAGATGACTTCAAGATCAAGAACAACGGCCTTCACTTCGGTGTAGCATACCTGTTCTAATATTGATTTCATAAGCCTTCGCTTTGCCGCTTATCCGGCAGGGCGAAGGTTTTTACCATAAAACCAAAATCAATCGTATATGAAAAAATTATTACTGTTACTTGCATTGTCGGCATCAAGCATCTTTGCCGCCAACGCTCAGATCGGCATCAATGCCGGTTACACCAACGACACTTGGGATGTCGCAATAAAAGGCACCGGAGGAGGTATGGGAATGTACACGCGTACCCAGGGTTTCTATGCCGGGGCGAGTTATGCCCTTCCGCTGATTGGCGACCTCAGTTTCGTTCCCGGAATCAACTTCAATTCCGCCAAAGGTGATTTCTTCCTGGGCGGTGAGCTTAAAACCCAATTCATAGAGATTCCACTCAATTTCGAATTCAGACACCAAATCAGTGACCTGTTTGCCGTTATCGGTTTTGCGGGGCCCGGCGCACGCTATGCCCTGTCCGTCAAGTGGGAGGACAACGGAGAAAATATCGACCTTTTCAGTGATGATGAATTACCCGCCCTCGACAACAAATTCGACATTACCCTCAGTGGGGGAATCGGTATCGAGGTTGCCGGACTTCGTTTTTGTGCATCATACGGCACAGGACTCCTGAACTTCGTATCCGAAGATTTAAAGAAAGAGATTGCAAGGAGGATCAACTCCACAGGATTCCGTCTCGGAGTAACTTATGTGTTGAATTTCTAACCCGTAACGACCATGAAAAAGATTATATTAAGCATAGCTGCAGCCGCAGTTTTCTGTTTTGCTGCGAACGCACAGATATTCGTGAATGCCGGGTACCTGCAGGATGACATTCGTTTGAGCGGACTTTCCTCTGACATAGAGATAGGCCAGTGCATAACCCTCAAAGGTTTCCAGCTCGGAGCATCCTACAATTACGACCTGCCCTTCGGCTTCGGAGTAGAAGCGGGGCTCAATTTCGCAAAAGAATCGCGTAAATTGACAATGGGTACCGAAGGAACGATCGATGCTACCGCCCTCACCCTTCCCATCCTTTGCAACATCAAGCACGAATTCAGCCCTGCAGTCAAACTGCTCGCATACGCCGGCCCGGAATTCCGTTACATTTTTGATGCAAAATCCAAGTCTGAAGGGGAAACGAGGTCGGTTAATGAAGAACGCAAAATTCTCGGTCATTTCGAAGTGAGGGCTGCGTTAGGAATCGGAGTACAGCTCTTCGAGCAGATCCGCATCGACGCAGGTTACCGGCTCGGGCTTAACAACTTTGCCGGCAAAGATGCGCGCGACGAGGATATAAAGATCCACAGCAACGGCTTCTATATCGGCGCCAGCTACATTCTTCCCCTGCATTTCTAAGGAAATCAGAACAACTTTTTCCCGACAGTCGCCACGAAATCTTTGAGATAAAAAGGCTCGAAGTAGGCGATGTCCTCGAACTTTTCTGCCCGGAAGGCGGCAAGAGCTGGTTGCAGCATTGCGGAAGCTTCCGGGCAGCATTGTATATTCCCGGCAGCAGGAAGGAAGTCGCATTTTCCCGCCCCGTCGCCTATAAGGCAGACCGGGCCCTGTGCAAAGAAATCCGCGAAAGAATTATCATCTATCACTATGGGCGCCACTTCGGTCAGCCTGACAGGAACGCCATTCCTCAATTCATAACAGGCCGCATAAACCTCCATTCTCCTGGCATCTATCATAGGTATAATCCGGCTGCAGCCGGCCGGCAGCAAAGCCAGTCCCTGCCATGCCAGCACGTCAAGGGTTCCTACGGATATCAGCGGGACTCCCGCGCCGAAGCAGATTCCCTTGGCTGTGGAGGATCCCACCCGCAGGCCGGTATATGAACCCGGCCCCGCACTCAGGGCCACGGCTGACAGTTCTTTTGCCGCAATGCCGGCCTCCCGCAGCACTTCATCAATGAAAACAGCTGTGAGGGACGCATGCTGCCGGGGTTCGCCGCTGCGGCGTTCTGCAATTATCTTTCCACTGTCATCCGCCCCGAATGATGCCAGAGCAACGGAGCAGAGAGAGGTGGACGTCTCGATAAGAAGTATCTTAGACATTGGAAATCAGGTCTTTAATAAAAGGGAGTATTTTCCCTGTAAGGTCCCGCACAAAACAATAGACTACGGAATCCTCCACCGAATCGGGATTGAAAATATGCCATTCCGCGTTCAGTCCTTCCAAAGCGATGATTGCCATCCCAAGGACCAGCAGCGTTTTGAGCAGAGAGAAGGCCAGCCCGAGCAAATGGTCGGCCCAGCCAAGTGAAAGCTGACCGAGCGTCTTGCTGAGAAGACGTCCCGCATTTACGAGTACGATTGCCACGACTATCACTATGACGATGAATGCGACGATCCTCAGCATCTTTTCGTCAAGGGTGAGGAATCCTGCCATCCAATCCGCGAGAAGGGATGAAAACTTGAAGGCGGCCCAGGCTGAAAGAAAAATTGCAACCAGGTTAACTGCCTGTTCCACAAAGCCTTTACGGATTCCGGTAACAATGGCCGGAATAAAACAAACGAGGAGGATAATGTCCAGAGTTCCCATGCCTTTCTATTGTTAAAACGCGCGGAAATGATTAAATTTGCATCTTACAAATTTAGCGAAAAAAGATGACATTCAAAGAGTATAAAGGACTTGATTTGGTAGCCACCGGCAACAGGGTGCTGGAAAGATGGAAAAAGATGTCTGCGTTCGAGCGCAGCCTCGCGATACGTGAAGGCGCTCCCGAATTCATATTCTTCGAAGGACCGCCCTCGGCCAACGGCAAACCGGGCATCCACCATGTGATGGCCCGCAGCATTAAGGATGCCATCTGCCGTTACAAATCTCAGTCGGGATTCAAAGTCCGCCGCAGGGCGGGCTGGGACACCCACGGACTCCCCGTCGAACTCGGCGTGGAGAAGAAACTCGGCATCACCAAGGCCGACATCGGCAGCCGCATCAGTGTGGAAGAATACAACCGCACTTGCCGCGAAGAAGTGATGAAATACACCGCCGAGTGGGAAGCCATGACCGACCGCATAGGTTACTGGGTGGACATGAAGGACCCCTATATCACCTATGACAACCGCTATATAGAGACGCTCTGGTGGCTGCTCAAGAAGATATATGACAAAGGACTGCTGTACAAGGGCTACACCATCCAGCCCTACAGTCCCACGGACGGCACCGGACTCAGCTCCCACGAACTGAACCAGCCCGGATGCTATCGGGACGTGAGCGATACCACCGCCACGGTGCAGTTCGAAGTCATTCGCGACGCCGCATCGGAGAAGCTGTTCGCCGGGCCTGAGGCCGATCTCCCGGTGTATATCCTCGCCTGGACCACCACGCCCTGGACCCTTCCCAGCAATACGGCGCTGTGCGTAGGACCCGGCATCGAATATGTCCGCGTCCTTTCTTTCAACCAGTACACAGGAGAAAAGGCCGTTTACGTACTGGCAAAAGACCTGGTGGGCGCCTGGTTCAATGCCAAGGGTGCCGAACTCCCCATGGAATACGCCAAGGGAGACAAGGTCGTGCCTTTCCGCGTCCTGGACGGCATCTTCAAGGGTTCGGATCTCTGCGGCATCCGCTACAGGCAGCTCATTCCCTGGTTCAAGCCGCTGGAGGACGGCGCCTTCCGGGTCATCCCCGGCGATTACGTCACCACTTCCGACGGTACGGGAATCGTACATATCGCACCGACTTTCGGTGCCGATGACAAGCGCGTGGCCACGGCTGCGGGTGTTCCCGGCATCATGCCGACAGATAAAAACGGCGAGCCCATGGCCCAGGTGGACGAGCAGGGCCGCTTCGTGAGGCTGGAAGATCTCGACGAAGGCTACCGTGCATCCAATGTGGACGCTTCCTATGCGGCTTTCGCCGGCCGATATGTAAAGAATGCCATCGAGGATTATTTCCGCAAGATGCACGGGCAGGAGCCTCTCGCAAAGGACGCTCCCACCCTCGACATAGACCTTTGCGTGATGATGAAGGCGGACGGACGCCTCTTCCGCATGCTGAAGCATGTGCACAGCTACCCGCACAGCTGGCGTACGGACTGCCCCGTCATCTATTATCCCCTGGATTCATGGTTCATCAAGACCACCGCGGTCAAGGACAGCATGGTCGCCCTGAACAAGGAAATCCGCTGGAAACCGGAGCACACCGGCACCGGGCGTTTCGGCCAGTGGCTTGAGAATATCCAGGACTGGAACCTCAGCCGAAGCCGTTTCTGGGGCACTCCCCTGCCGATATGGCGCACGGAAGACGGCAAGGAAGAGATCTGCATCGGCAGCGCGGCCGAACTCTACGCCGAAGTGGAGAAGGCTGTCGCGGCGGGCATCATGAGCTCCAATCCCCTGAAGGAAAAGGGCTTCGACCCCGCGGACATGAGCAAGGAGAACTACGACCGCATCGACCTCCATCGTCCATATGTGGACAACATCTTCCTCGTTAGCGAAAGCGGCAGGAAGATGGTTCGCGAGAGCGATCTTATCGACGTATGGTTCGATTCCGGCAGCATGCCCTATGCCCAGACCGGGCTGCGGGGCAAGGACAGCGCCGATTTCGGTGCCACCGCCGACTTCATCGCCGAGGGCGTGGACCAGACTCGCGGATGGTTCTACACCCTGCATGCGATCCACACCATGGTAAGCGGTTCTCCGGCATTCAAACGCGTGATCTCCAACGGTCTGGTGCTGGACAAGGACGGCAACAAGATGAGCAAGCGTCTCGGAAATGCGGTGGATCCTTTCGACGAACTGGACAAGTTCGGTGCGGATGCCCTCCGTTGGTACATGCTCACCAACGCCCAGCCCTGGGACAACCTCCGTTTCGACGAAGCGGGAGTGGACGAAGTGAGGCGCAAGTTCTTCGGCACGCTCTACAATACCTATTCATTCTTTGCGCTTTATGCCAATGTGGATGGTTATCAGGCTGGATCCGGGGAGCTGCTGACATCCGCTACCGCCACGCACGGGTCCTCGCAAAAAACTTCGTCAGCGGCTCCCGGCTCCAGCCTGACGGAAACGGACAGGTGGATAATCTCCAAGACCAACAGTCTCATCAAGGAAGTCCGTGCGGCCTACGAAGACTATGACGTCACCCTGGCCGGACGGCTTATCCAGGACTTTGTCTGCGACCATCTTTCCAACTGGTATGTCCGCCTTAACCGCAAGCGTTTCTGGGGCGGCGGCCTCACCGAGGACAAAATCGCGGCTTACCAGACGCTTTACGGAGCTCTAAGGACAGTCGCCCTGCTCATGGCCCCTATCGCGCCTTTCTACGCCGATGAACTCTGGCTCGACCTCGTTCCCGGCTCCGAGAGCGTGCATTTCGAGGATATGCCCAAGGCCGATGAAAGCCTGATAGACAAGGATCTCGAAGAGAGGATGGCTCTCGCCCAGAAGGCCACATCGCTTGTGCTGGCGCTCCGCCGCAAGGTGAACATCAAGGTTCGCCAGCCGCTTTCCAAACTCATCATCCCCGTCATTTCCGAAGATGTACGCGGACAGCTGGAACTCGTAAAGAACATCATACTCAACGAGGTGAATGTCAAGGAAGCGGAATTCATTTCCGACACCACCGGCATCATCACCAAGAAAATCAAGCCCAATTTCCGCACCCTCGGAAAGAAGTACGGCGCGCAGATGAAGGAAATCGCCGCAGCGTTCGCTTCCCTGGGCCAGGCGGAGATATCTGCAATCCAGGCAGCCGGGCAGTACAATCTGGCCTGTCCTTCCGGAGAGGTGGTCCTCTGCCCTGAGGATTACGAGATCTCGTCCGAAGACATGCCGGGCTGGCTCGTCGCAACCGAAGGCCAGCTCACCCTGGCTCTCGATATCGAGGTCACCCCCGCCCTTCGCAAGGAAGGAACGGCCCGCGAACTAATTAACCGCATCCAGAACCTGCGCAAAGACTGCGGCCTGGAGGTGACGGACAGGGTGGACGTAGTCATCGGCGCCAGCGGCGAAGCGGCGGAGGAAATCGAGTCTTCCCTGCAGGATTGGAAGGACTACATCGCATCCCAGACCCTTGCTGAATCTCTCGTTCTCGAGAAAGACTCAAGCAAAGGCTCCGAAGTTGAGTGGGGTGAAGGAAAAATTTGTATATTAGTAACCAAAAAATAAATCAACCACTATGGCAGAGGAAATCAAAACTCGTTATTCCGATGAGGAACTTGCAGAATTCAAGACCATCATCGTGGGTATGCTGGAACAGGCAAAAGCCGAGTACAACACCCTTCGTCAGGTTGTTATGCATGGCGGCAACAACGATATAGAAGATACGTCGCCTTCTTTTAAGACAGTCGAGGACGATGGTGCAAACCAGCTTACCAAAGAGGAGGCGAGCCAGCTCGCCCAGCGTCAGTACAAGTTCATAAAGAACCTGGAAGCGGCACTCGTCCGCATCGAGAACAAGACCTACGGCATTTGCCGCGTAACAGGCAAGCTTATCCCAAAGGAGCGCCTGCGTCTGGTTCCCCATGCCACTCTCACCGTGGAGGCGAAGGAGATGCTTGCAAAGCAGGGCAAGAACTAAACAGATGAAGATTTCAAAAGGAAAGCAGCTGATACTGCTCGGTATCCTGCTTGTGATTATTGACCAGGTAATCAAGTACCTGGTCAAAACGAATATGTACCTGGGAGAACAGATTCCCGTAATCGGCGAGTGGTTCCGCCTCTGTTTCGTTGAAAATGAAGGCATGGCCTTCGGGATGAAATTCGGGGGGACCGTCGGCAAATTCCTTCTGAGCCTTTTCCGCATCGTCCTCTGCGGAGCGCTCATCTGGTGGATTGCCAGTCTCGTAAAGAGGGGCGCCACAGGGTCTTCCCTGACATCCGCTGTGCCCGAGCCTGCTCCCAAAAATCAGTCACCGGCACCTGACGGGAATCCCATTTCGCAGGCTCCGGTGCCAAACGGGGTACTGCTGGGCCTTACGCTCATAACCGCGGGCGCATTCGGCAATATCATCGACTGCCTCTTCTACGGCCTCATCTGGGACTACGCCCCGTTTATGTTCGGCAAGGTGGTGGATATGTTCTACTTCCCCATTATCCGCAGCGGCGAGAAGGTGATCTTCTTCTCCCCCGTCTTCAATTTTGCAGACAGCTGCGTCACCGTCGGAGCCTTCTGGCTCCTTCTCTTCCACTGGAAGTTCTTCGCCAAGGAATCCTAAATCCCGGCGTTTTAGCCATCTCCCTGATTATTAGCACCTTATGCAAAGTCGATGCGGCAAAACGGAGCATCGACTTTTAATAAACTCCACATAGTCAAGCAGTTATCAAAAACACTTATTGTCATATTGTGAGCTCTTCATCACCGGGTGACTAGAGTTGTATGCGATTTTTGTATCCTGAATCAATTATTTTTAATATATTGCATGCGGAAGGAAATTTCCGCACTGCGCTGATTGTTTGTGCCCCTTCTTTTTGGCAATGGAATCCTGACACTATTCAGCAGGCTTGCCGAAATAATCTTCAAGATTGAGAGAGATAAACCGCTTGCACAGAGTGTGCAGGCTTAATCGCTTTTAATTATGAAGAAAAGAAAAACGCCGAGAGGCATCCTGATTCACTGCTACCAACGCAGTCACAATGGTTTCATCCTGTTCTATTCAGTCAGCGATTATCTTGCTTTTTTTACGATACTCTGCACTTTCGCGGAACAATATGGAATAAAGATACTGGCCGTGTCTTTGATGCCCGACCATTTCCATATATCTTTAGAGGTAGATGATTCACGCAAATTGCCGGTCTTCATTTCCGTAGTAACTCAAAAGTATGCAAAAGAGAACAACAGGTACTGTCATAGGATAGGGCAGCTGTTCTACAAGTCATTTGGGAGTGCGGCGAAATACGGACCGAAGATTGCCAGAACGAACCTTATCTATGTGGGAAACAACGGAGTGGAAAGGCAACTGTGCCAAAATGCGGAGGAGTACAGATGGGGCTTTCTTCCCTACAGCATAAGCGACCACCCCTTCTCCGAGCCGATAGTCATCCGAAGCGCTTCCCCTCATCTACGTAATGCCCTGAAGGTGGTGGAAACCAGACACCGGGACGGCAAGTCCTTGAATTATAAAATGTTGCAGCGGCTGTTCCGGCCTTTGGACAATAAGGAAAAGTTGCAGTTGACAGACAGGATCATCGCCGTTTACGACATCATCGACCACAAAGGAGCCGAGCGTTTTTTCGATGGATACGAGAATATGATTGCTGCGATGCATAGCAATACCGGCAGTGAACATGACCTCAACGAAGTCACCGTCGGCCGGTCGGATGCCTGTTATGCCCAAATCACAAAACTGCTAATGAAAAAAATGCATCTTAGCGATATCCACGACTTGTTTTTGATGCAGGACGATGCCAGATTCGGGCTACTGCCTATAATTCAGCGGGAAACCGGGGCCGTACCGGAGCAGATTCTCAAATATCTAAGGTTACCCTACATCAAGCGTAAAAGTTAACTAACTGATATACTGATAGTTCCCGAAAGTCGATGCTCCAAAATGGAGCATCGACTTTGCACAACGGCCTCATTATCAGCGCCATAACAAAAACGGCAGATTGGATGGGGCGAGAAAACGGCAAGGAGCACAAAAGGCCAGGCACCGGGAAAAAAGGTAGCGGGGACGCGAAAACGGGCAAAAGAAGCAGTGAAGCAAAAGCGCCCGGAGGGATCCGGGCGCTTGACGCAGCGACAAAGGGCTGCGGGAATGTCATAAAAGACTAGAACAGATAGGCGACGCCAACGCTCAGGCGGCCAGTCTCTTTGAAGTGATAGTCGACGTCATTATCGTCGAACATATCCACCTTAAACCTGTTGAGCAGGCCATAGTCGTAACCTACGCTCACACGCACGATGTCGGCAATGTCAAAGGCAACGCCGCCACCGATATAGAGCTGAAGGTGTTTGTATTTTGCACCATCTTCGATATCGTAAAGATCTTCAGTCTCACCATCTTTAGATGCCTTGGAAGAAATGTTGTATTCGAGGGTGGGGCCAAGATAAGGGACAATCTTGAGAATGTCGGCGACAGGAATAGCATAGTTAATCTTTACGGGAACAAGGATGCTGGATTCTTTCCAATCTATATCATCGGCACCTCCCAACATCTCACCTAAAAAATCACCCTTGCTGTACTGGAAATAGATTCCGGGGGCAACGCCAAGACCGCTGGTGCCGATAGCGAAATTGTATTCCGCTCCGGCAAAGAACGAATTCATCTTCGACTTTTCATCTATTTTCATTTCCTTCACCTTCATGTTTTTTGTGGTGCTTCCATAGCCGGCTCCGATGCTGAGACCTGAGGGGAACTGTGCGAAAGCCGTGACAGCTGCTGCCAGGGCGATCAGGGTAAGGGTAAGTTTTTTCATACGCATTTGGTATTACTGGTTAATAAAAGTTGTCATCTGAGCAATCTTGCAAGTTCCTTTTCGAGACCGGCGGTGCCGCTGATGCGGCTGACAGTGCCAGGTGCTACGAGAACGGATGAAGGGAGTTCCACGATATTGTAAAGGGAAGCCGAAAGGGACCGCGCGCCACGGCCGTCATTGACATTCACCCAGGGAAGTTCCTGATTCTTGACTACGGAAGCCCAGAGGACCTTGTCCGGAGTAAGACAGACCGAATAGATCTCGAAACCGCGGGAGTGCCATTTTTCGTAAAGAGGTTTGAGCACATCCAGGTTGAACATCTTCTGTGCGGCGACTGAAGCGTCCCAGAAATGGACCAGGACGGCTTTGGCTGGGGCGGCGGAGGGCATGTCACCCTTGGCTACGGAGGCGGCACCGGCCGCGAAGAGCCCGTTCAGGCTGACTGGTTTGCCGTCCATGCCGGGCAGGGAAAGCTCCGGGAAATCGCTCTGAGTCGCTTCGTTCATGCGGTTGCGAAGCTCGAGCATGTTTTCCCTTTCGCGGGTTTCCTTTTCAAGGGCCTTGACATATTTGGAGGCAGGATAGACTGTTTTGAGGGAGTCGCACACCGCGCGGAAAAGAAGGGCGTCAGTGGACTGGCTGAATACCGGCAGACTGCCTCCGAGGTTCCCATGGAGCAAGGGAACGACAGCAAGGGACTTGCAATTGACGAGCGCGAATTTGGCAGCGTTGTGATAGTAGTCTATATAAGCCTTGGTCAGGTCTTTGGCAGGCGCTCCCGCATCCAGAAGTCCCTGAAGGCTGCGGTTCACAGCCGCAAAATCCCTTTCCACCTCAAAAAGGAGACGGGAGCCTTCTGAACCCTCGACGCTGTAATTGCCAAGGGTATCTGCAGTAAAGCGGACTTTCTCCCCTTTTTCCACGAGGAAAGAGGCAAGTTTTTTATCTCCTTTATACAGGTAGATGAATTCCGGCTGGCCTTCCGCCACTTCAATCTTGTAGGAAAGCTGTCCCTGAGGCCCGGTGGTGATGGTATCCATCGGGGCTTTGGAATTGAGCTGACGCACCAGGATCTGCGTTTGAGGCGCATCGGCTATGGTGCCGTCTATACGAACGCCCTGCCCGCATGCCGCGACTGCAAGGGCGGCAAGCACGACAAGACCTGCTTTGAGACTATAATTTTTCATATTCGGCAAGGATTGCGGCGGCGATGGCTGCCTTCTGTTCATCGCTCACCTCGGGCTTCTTCTTGCGGAAATCAAGGTCAGCCTCTGTCTGCAGGGGGACCAGATGAATGTGGGTATGAGGCACTTCCATGCCAAGCACGGCAACGCCGACCCTCTTGCAGGGCACTGCCGCCTTGATGGCCACGGCCACTTTGCGGGCAAAGGCCCACAGGCCTGCGTAAACATCTTCCGGAAGGTTGAAGATGTAGTCGTCCTCGATATGTTTGGGAATCACGAGGGTGTGCCCAGGAGCGAGCGGACTTATGTCAAGGAAGGCATAGTAGTCCTCGTTCTCGGCGACTTTATAGGAAGGAATCTCCCCTTTCGCGATGCGTGTAAAAATCGTTGCCATAAACTAGATGGAAATGTCCAGGATCTTGAATTTCATGACGCCTGAAGGCACCTTCGCTTCCACGATCTCCCCTTTGCCGTGGCCGATGAGGGCACGGGCGATGGGGGTGGTGGCGGCGAGAAGGCCTTTGCTGAAATCGGCTTCGGATTCACCCACGATGGTGAATTCCATAACCGCCTTGGCGGCGATGTTCTCCACCTTGACCTTATTGAGCATCTGCACTTTGTCGGTACTCAGCTGCGATGCCGCAACTACCTTTGCATTGGCTACTTTATCCTGAAGCTGGGCGATTTTGAGTTCAAGAAGGCCCTGCGCCTCACGGGCGGATTCGTATTCTGCATTTTCGGATAGATCTCCTTTCTCGCGCGCTTCGGCGATTGCTGCCGATATCACCGGCCTCTGGGCTATTGCCTCAGAGAGTTCTTTCTTAAGTTTGTCGAGCCCTTCCTGGCTCATATAATGCACATTTGCCATAGTCTTGAGTTATCAAAAAGGAGTTCTGCCGTTATTGGCAGAACCCTTTGTTATTGTCTTCTACAAATATAGAAAAATATTTTTAAAAAGCGGTCCGAATCAGAAGTAAACGATGGGAAGCACTCCCCTTTCTTCGGTCTTCGTCTCGTAAGAAAGCTCGGAAGATCCGGTAACCGAACTGCCGCTGGTATTCAGAGCGACCGCATGGGCGTAAGTTCCCTCCTGGCACTCATTGCTCGACCAGTATCCTCTTATCGTGGACAGGCTTGCGCTGGAATTGTACAGTTTTACCGTATTGGTAATAGCAGTAATCTGCTCCGCATTTTCGAAGATGCTACGAAGGTCGCCAACCGTAGGCAGCAGCCAGGGACTGACGTTTGACGGGGTATAGTACACGTAGCGATACGCATTGATATTGCCTGAAGACGAACTATTCCCGTAATAGAACTTATAGTGCCTATGATTAGCATTGTTGGCACAATAAATAACGGCTTCTATATCATAGTCCGTATTGCCGGTACTGCTTTCCTCAAGCAAGACTTCAGTATTATGCCATGCGCAATGCTTCATGTAGTTGGTGTACACATTCGTCGAGACCAAAGATGCATCGTGACCGGTCATGGCGCCTACTTTGTCCGCTTTTTTCTGCCATTTCTCACCCATGGTGCTCGTGGCCCAGTTTGACCCCCCGCTGGCTCCGCTTACGCTGACCTTTCGGTATAGACCGAGGGTATTCACCGGAACCCCTATGCCGTGAACAGCCGAGACAGTATTCCTTTCACTTGCACTGTTGATATACTGGGTTATTCCGGTCAATTTATTCTTATTACTCCCACTCTTGATGGTGGGGTCCTCGCTCAGATGATTGTTTCCAAGCCACGCTATCACCGCCAGGTCAAATCCGTTTGTGGTCACAGCGGAAGTTTCATAAATGCCGAGACCTCGATAGCCTCCATCTTTAATGGCAGGAGTTGCACTGCCGCAGTATATAATATCGCCAAGTTTCACCTGGTAAGGGTCGTACTTGGAGAATTTGAAGGTAAAATACTTGGTAAACCTGCTTCCCAGAGGCCCGGCTTCAATATAGACGTCGGAAGCATAGGTGGAACCGTTGCCGCACACCTCCGAATCGGACAGCGAAGCGAGCTTTACGGTGAGCTGGCCATTATGTTGTCCGGAAGCAGTGGAGATGTTTGCAGTGAGTTTGCTGTTGCTCACGCTCTTGAGGGAAACGGTACCGGCATAAGCAGTGCTGGGGGTCACGTCCACATAATATTTCTGGGTGGCTCCTGAACCGATATAATCCGATTTTCTCTGAGAGAGAGTTATACCTGTTACCTTGTCGAAGACCCGTACTTTTACTGAGGCCGACGCCGACCCGTTCTTTGACTTCACGGTAATTGTATAGGTTGAAGAAGAATAGCTCTTCGCCTGAATCTGCCCGCTGGACGAGACCGTAAGGTAGGAGGAAGAAGCATCGGTGGAATAAACCAGTTCGTCGTCCGCGGCAGAAGGCGAGGTACTCGTCCTTATCCAATAACTATTGCCGGCCGCAAGCACATAAACACCTGATGAATATGTTGAATAATCGGACGAACTTGGAGATGTGATGGTTATGGAAGTATAGGGCTGGGTCACCCTGATACTTGCGCTCGAGGTATAGCCGCCGTCTTCCGTGGTAACGGTGATTTCAGCATTGGCCGAGACCCTTTGCGGTGACTAGGCCTTTGTCGCTGACAGTTGCAACGCCTGTATGGTTCGACTTCCACGTCACGCCCTTGTGCGTGGCGTCGTCGGGCAGCACTGTGGCGACAAGCTGCAATGTCCCGCCAGGCTGATGACGGCCAGGATAAGAAGAGCCGTCTCGAATAGTTTTTTAGTTATTTTCATGGTCAAATATAAGTTTGATTTTCATTTCATCTTCCCGCAGCTGGTTTTTAAGTTCTTCCAACGATGAAAAATTCTTTTCACCGCGTATGCGTGAGACGAATTCCACGCTGATCGTATGTCCGTAGATATCCTCGTCGAAATCGAAGATATGCGTCTCTATACCACCGTCATAGGCGATATTTGTCATTCCGTGGAACAAGCGGCGGCCAAGCCGCACCCGGGAGGAATACACCCCTTCCGCAGGAATGAGTTTCAGAGGATCGGGCGAGATGTTGGCCGTGGGAAAACCTATGGTGCGGCCAAGTTTCTTGCCGTGCACGACCTCTCCTGATATTGAATAGTCGTAACAGAGGAAGCGGGACGCCAGGGCCACGTCGCCGCTGGCAAGGGCGGCACGGATCTTTGTCGAACTCACCGCTATGCCCACGGAGGATACTTTGTCGGTACGGATGACCTCAAGGCCTATCCTGGAAGCGATTTCCTGAGTCTGGGAAGGGCTCAGCGACTCGTGGCCGATGCGGTTGTCGTAACCGAGCAGCATGGCCGTACCCCCGAAACGCCCTTTCACATAATCCCTCATGTACTCTTCCGCTCCCATCATGCTGAATTCCTTAGTAAAGGGCAGCACTTCGACCCTGTCCACCCCGAGGCTGCGCAGCAGGGCGACTTTTTCTTCCGATGTGTTAAGAAGCCTCAACCCGAGCGCATCGTCCTGAAGGACAATACGCGGATGCGGCCAGAAGGTAATCACCACGCTTTGTTCTCCCCGCACCCTCGCGGTTTCCACGAGGGTGTCGAGAACAAGGCGGTGCCCGATGTGCACACCGTCGAAAAAGCCTGTCGCCACTACAGCCATTTAACCAGAGGGAAGTCCTGTCGGTGAGGCAGAAGATCGTTTTTAGGATAATATCTTACACCTATCTTGTACATACCCGTACGGTCCGGAAGTATGGAGGCCTTGAAAGTGGCCACTCCGTCTTGGAATCCGGCAAGCGTATATGGCTGGACCTCCTGGATATGGTCGCGGTTCTTCTTGTCGGTAACGGCGAAAATCATCTCCACGCCTATGTCTTCCGGGCTGAGCCCCGCAAGATCCAGCACCACTTCGCTCTCGAGCGGATTGTTCTGGCTGAGGACGTAGGAAGCAGCCGGGGCGGTGTAGGACTTGACCGCGATATGCGGCCATGCCTCAAGGAGACGTTTTTTCCATGCCGCTATCTCGCGCGCCTTCTCGCCGCCGTTTGCGATGAGCATGTTGTAACGGTCGTACTGGGGCTGATAGTAGCGCACGCAGTAGTCTTCCATCATGCGGTTGGTGGTGAAGTCGCAGGCCACTTTGGCAATGGTGTTCTTGATATAGGAAATCCATTTCGCGCTGCGCCCGGTGTGCGGGTCAATGTCGTAGTAGGCCGGAGCGATGTCGTTTTCTATGATCGCGTAGATGGTGGCGGCGTCGAGCTCGTTCTGGTAATGGTCGTCGTCATAGGTCTTCTTGAGAGGCAGGGCCCAGCCGGCGTCTTCCTTGTAACCCTCGACCCACCAGCCGTCCAGCACGCTGAAATGCATGACGCCGTTCATCGCGGCCTTTTCGCCGGAAGTTCCGGAGGCTTCGAGAGGACGCGTAGGATTGTTGAGCCAAACGTCCACCCCCTGCACCATGCGCTTTGCAAGCGAAATGTCGTAGCCGGGGATGAATACTATCTTGCCTATGAAGCGCGGCTGCTTGGATATCTCGATGATCTGCTTGATCAGGTCCTGTCCCATGCCGTCGGCAGGATGGGCCTTGCCGGCGAATACGAACTGGACGGGATGCTTGGGATCGTTCACGATGGCATCCAGACGGTCCAGATCCGAGAAGAGCAAGGTCGCGCGCTTGTAGGTGGCGAAGCGGCGAGCGAAACCTATCGTAAGCACATCCTCGCGGAAATTCTCCTTGATTTCGACAACCTGGCTCGGAGAGTAGTGGCTGGTGGTCTCGGGATTTGTGAGACGGTCGCCCATCTGGCGGATGAATTCGTGCTTGAGGGTCTTGCGGGTATTCCACACTTCCTCGTCGCTGACATTATAGATGCCTTCGAAGCAGCGTTTGTCGTAATGATGCGTCCAGAAATCCGGTCCGAAAACCTTGGCATGCACCCACTGCCACTCCTTGGCGGCCCAGGTAGGATAATGCACTCCGTTGGTCACATAGCTGATATGAAGCTCTTCCGGCAGATATCCGGGATACATGTTCGCGAAGATCTCCTGGGAGACTTTGCCGTGAAGCATGGATACTCCGTTCACGTTCTGGGAGCAGTTGGCCGCCAGCACGCTCATGCTGAAACGCTCGTTCTTGTCTTCCACATGCACCTTTCCCATGGAAAGCAGGGTTTCCCAGCTGATGCCGAATCGGGCGGGATAGTGCCCCAGATACTTGTAGAGCATGCCTTCGTCGAAAGCGTCATGTCCGGCAGGCACGGGCGTATGGGTGGTGAAGAGGCCGCTTGCGCGCACAAGTTCGATGGCTTCGCTGTAGTCCATCTTCTGCTCGCCCATATATTCGCGGAGCCTTTCCAGGCCGATGAAAGCGGCGTGACCTTCGTTGCAATGGTAGATCTGCGGATTGAGGCCCAGTGCGCGCAGGGCGCGGATGCCTCCGATGCCGAGAAGGATTTCCTGTTTAAGACGGTTTTCCCAGTCGCCGCCATAGAGCTGATGGGTAACCTGACGGTCTTCGGGGAGATTGTCGTCGAAGTCGGTGTCCAGGAGATAGAGGTCCGTGCGGCCCACGCCCACTTTCCAGATGCGGGCGAACATCTCGCGTCCGGGCATCTGCATGGAAACCTTAAGCCACTGTCCGTTGGCGTCAAGCACGGGCTCAGCGGGGATCTTCATGAAGTCCTGCGCGTTGTATTCGGCGACCTGATTGCCCTGGGGGGTGATTTTCTGGGTGAAATAGCCATAACGGTAGAGGAGGCCGACTGCGACCATGTTCACGTTCATGTCGCTGCTTTCCTTGAGGTAGTCGCCTGCAAGGATGCCGAGGCCGCCGGAATAGATCTGCAGGGATGCGTCAAGTCCGTATTCCATGCAGAAATAGGCTATGGAAGGGCAGCCCCTGCGGGCTTTTTCCGCCATGTAGCCGTTGAATTCGTCCAGCACCGCATGGAGTTTGTCCAGGAACTGGGAATCCCGTGCAAGCTGTTTGTATCTCTTGAGGCTCACCTGGTCCAGTATGACCATGGGGTTGTGCCTTGAATCGTGCCACAGCTCGGGATCTACATATCTGAATAGGGACTTCGCCCTGTCGTTCCAGCACCACCAAAGGTTTTTACACAGGGTCTCCAACCCTTCAAGTTCTCCGGGCAAGTGACGCGTCACGCGCACGCTTGCCCAGGACGGATGTCCAATCTCAATTCCTTGTTGCATATTCGTCGTTTACTCTTATGATAAAATCGCTCAAAACATTCATATAGTTGATAAAGGCCTCATAGGGCGTAGCGTAGGGGTTGAAGTATTTGTGCACGTCGCCGTCCGAGAAGAACTTGGTGCACATATAGTAGAAGTGGTCGCTTTCCTGGAGTTTCCCGAAATCGGCCCAGAGTTCCGAATTGTCGAGGATGGAAAGCTTCTCCACAAGATTGTAAAGCTTGTTGAATGAATCCTGCTGCAATTCGTTGCCGAGCCAGGCGGTGACGTCGCGTTCTTCATCCGCCCATGAAATGGGCTCGGGAACCTCCAGGGAAGACACCGCCTTGAGTTTGGAGGCAGCTTCCGAAGGGGTTACGAATTTGACGCCTTTGCGTTTCACGCCCATTGCGGCGAAAGCTTCCATGAACTCGAATATGCCACTGTCGGCGGCCTGATGCTCACCGAAGGTCTCGTAATCCATGAAAAGGTTCACTATTTCGCCTTCCGCGGCCTGTATCTGGTCCAGGAACTTGTCTGCGGTGAGCGGCCAGCCTTCCCAGCCACGGTTGGAGAAGCGGAAGGCTATGTCGTCGCTGAAACCGTAGTTGCGCAGGAGCAGCTTGAGGCCTTCCTGCCTGTCGTTGCAGTAGATGAAATTGGGGCTGCGCCATCCCAGGATGTGACGGGCGCCTTCAGTGAGCATGGTTTTGAAGCCCATGTCGTAAACCTGCTGCCCGATGCTGTCGGAATAGATGAGCTCCGTATTGCGGAAAGCGGTAGGTTCCACCCCGAAATACTTGACAACCGCCTCCTTGTGCTTGAGCACCTGATGGCGGAATTCGGGTTCGCTGCGCAGCGAACTCAGACTGTGATTGTAGGTTTCACAGAGGAACTCCACGCATCCCGTAGCCGCCAGGGCCTTGAAACTGTCGAGGACCTCGGGGGCATAGCGCTCGAACTGGCTGAGCGCCGATCCGGTTATGGAAAAGGCCAGCCTGAATTTACCTTTGCCGGCCTTGATGGCACGCAGCAGCAACTCGTTCATGGGAAGATAGCATTTCGCTGCTACCCTCTTGAGAATCGTGCGGTTGCTGAAATCGTCATAGTAATGGGAATCCTTAGCTATGTCGAAGAAGCGGTAAAGACGTAGCCTGTCGGGTTGATGTACCTGAAAGTACAGACAGATGTTCTTTTCCATAATCTATTTGTTTAGAATTGATTCATAAACTTTCTTGAGCTTAGCGGCTGCATTGTTCCACTTGAGCTCGTTGACTTCGCGGTAACCGTGGGTCTCGCTGAAATGCGCGAGCGCCGGATAATTCAGCAGGGCGTAAATGTCGTCCGCCATGGCATCGACATCCCAGAAATCCACCTTGAGGGCATATTTCAGCACTTCGGCGGCTCCGCTCTGATGGCTGATGATGGAGGGCACCCCGGTGCGCATGGCCTCGAGGGGGCTGATTCCGAAGGGTTCGGACACGGAGGGCATGATATAGACATCGGACAGGGCGAACATCTTCTGCACCTCCTGTCCGCGGAGGAATCCGGTGAAATGGAAACGGTCCGAAATGCCGAGCTTCGCCACCATGCGGATGGCGCGGTTCATCAGATCGCCGCTTCCCGCCATCACGAAGCGCACTCCCTTGGTGCGCTTGAGAACCTTGGCGGCGGCTTCTATGAAATATTCCGGTCCCTTCTGGAAGGTTATCCTGCCGAGGAAGGTCACCACCTTGTCCTTGATGGCTTTTTCCACCTGGAGATTGTCCCGGCCGCTGAAGTCCACCGCATTGTGGACCGTCACGACCTTTGCCGGATCGATGCCGTATTTGTTGATGACTATGCCCCTGGTGAGATCGCTTACGGTCACCACCCTGTCGGCATACTCCATTCCACGTTTCTCTATGGCGTAAACACGGGAGTCCACCATGTCGTCGGTGCCCCTGTCAAAGGAAGTCGCATGCACATGTACCACCAGCGGCTTGCCGGACAGTTCCTTCGCGGCGATGCCGGCCAGATATGTAAGCCAGTCGTGCGCATGGATGATGTCGAATTCGTCTTTGTGCTGCTGGGCTATCGTGCCGCCTACCATGGCATAACGGGCCACCTCTTCAAGGAGGTTGGAGCCGTACTTTCCGGAGAACTTGTACTTCTGGCCATAGCTGACGCGGAAGTCCTCTATCTGCCTTTTCCTTTCGTCTTCTACAAGTTCGGTAAAGGCTTCAGGGTCGGCATAAGGGATGAGGTTCGAGCCGATATGCACGAATTTCACCCTGTCCAGAAACTCATCCAGACTGCCGGCTACATTTTCCACGGCCACATCGCTTGCGTTAATGATGCGGGTGGAGCTCTGGTCCTCGTCGCCGGAAGCCGAAGGCATCACGAAAATGCTTTCCACTCCGTTTGCGGCAAGTCCCTTGACTATTCCTTCGCAGGCCGTGCCGAGGCCACCTGCGATATGCGGGGGAAATTCCCAGCCGAACATCAGAACTCTCATTTTCCCTCCTCCTTGTATTTGTCCATTATATGGTTCACCGACAGGAGCGCGGCAGTGCTGAGCGCAGAGGCTATGGCGCCATGCGGCTCCTGCGGAGGATCGCCGTCATAGAGTTCGCTGAACGCGCCTACGCCATGCTTGCTCAGGTCCTGATAGATGCCTTCGCAGAGCCACTCCGCTTTTTTCCAGAAGCCGGGACCGTTCAGGCGGAAGCCGAGGTCCACATAGAACTGCAGGAGCCAGGGACGGGTGCATCCCTGGTGGTAGGCAAGGTCGCGTTCCACCTGCGAGCCCTCGTAAACACCCTTGTAAGCCGGGTCACGGGGGCTTAGGGTGCGGATACCGCGGGCGGTTTCAAGTTCGGAAGCCACGGAACGGAAGATCACGGGATGCAGCTCTTCTTCTACCGGGGAATATTTCACCCAGATTGCAAGAAGCTGGTTGGGACGCATCTGCAGGTTCTGGCCCGCACCGTCCACATAATCCGCCAGCATGCCGCGCTCCGCATTCCAGAAAGTCTTCTGGTAGTTCGCTTTTATGAGGTCGCGGATCTCGCTCCATTCCTTAACGAAGGCGCTGCCTCCGCCGTATTTGGATTCCATTTCTATGGCGAAGCAGATGCTGTTGTACCAGAAAGCGTTGGTTTCCACCTGATACCCTGCGCGCTCCGTGACAGGATTGCCGTTTATGTATGCATTCATCCAGCTGAGGGCGATCCCCTCCGCCTGGGCCCACAGAAGGCCGTTGGGATGCATAGCCACTTCCCTGCGCACTCCGGGGCGATAGCTTTCGATGATTCCGCGCACCACGTTGCCGTACTTCTTCCATACTGCCCCGGGGTCGGCTCCGGATTCGATATAGGCCTGCAGGACGCTTGCAAGATACAGCGGGGCTTCCACCTGCGTGGTCCTGCGCATCAGGCGTTCCTGCTCGTCCGCCATGAGGTTGTCCAGTATTTCCTCGAAATCGGCCTTGTTGCCTCCGGCATAAAGGGTGAGGCCGGGAAGGGCGATAAGCGTCTCGCGCAGCAGGCCGGTGTACATCCAGGAGAAACCTGCGGTGATTCTCTTGCGGCCGTTATGGGCGTTGATGAAGAGATTGGCCCAGAGCAGGAGCTGATCCCTGTAAGTGGAGATGCGTGGAGTCTTGGCGAGGGTCTCCCTGAAAAGTTTTCCGAGGCTGCGGGGATTTTCTTCGCTGAGGGATGCAGACAGCACCAGGCTCTGTCCGGGTTTCATGGTCAGGGAGAAGAAGCCGGGAACGAAAAGGTCCTCGCGGCAGTCGTAGCCTCTGCGGTATTCGTCGGAATAGGTGATTCCGTAGTACCAGGTGGGCCGGTGCGTATAGACCGATTTGGAAGATGTCTGCAGCACCAGCGAAGGGAAGGCAGGGTACATGCGGAAGGCTGCACCTCCGGAGACGGGACGGTATGAGGTATCCGCTTCGTCGTTTTTGCTCGTGAGCGAATGGATATTGCGGAAGGCAAGGAAGGGCGTGAGCTGGAGTTCCACCTCGGAAGGAGCGCTCAGCAGCTCGTACTTTATGAGTGCCTGGTCCTTGTCCGGCACCAGAAGAAGTGATTTGCGGAATAGGATTTCGCCCACCTTGTAGGTGATGGCGGGGGCGGGATCCGAATCGAAATCAACCACATATTTGTGTCCCCGCGGCTCATAGACATTCCCGTAATTATGGATGCCGAGATGGAACTGCTTTCCGTTCACCACGAAAGTCTCGTCCACGGAAGAAAGGAGCAGGAATTTGTCGCCGCCGAAGCGGTCCAGAGTGACGGACAGCAGCCCGTGATACCTGCGGGTATTGCATGCCACTATCGTCGTGTTTGCATAGGCTCCTGTTTTGCCTGCAAAGATGATTTCTCTCTTAAGCGAATAGGAGAGGTTCACGAGTTCAGCCTTGTTGAATTTCAATAATGCCATGACGTTTTACTTAAATGTCTTTTTCTTTCCGTTCCAGCACCAGAGCGCACCTTGCAGGAAGGTACAGGCTCAGTTCGTGGTTCTGCGTGGCATGGATTTCCTCCCGCTGCAGGCGCGCAAAGCCACCAAAGCAGGGCTGGTCAGAATCGAGGACCGATACATACTCTCCTTCCGGAGCAGTAAAGGCATAATTCTCATAAGATTCTGCCGGATTGAAGTTAAATGCAAAGATACAATTTTTCCGTAGGAAAACGAGTATTTTTTTCTCTTCGTCGCAGCGCAGCGCACTGGGCGCTTCGCTGAGGATACCCTTGTTTTTAAGAAGTTTTATCATCGCGGCGTCGAATTCCTGCAGACCGGCATAGCGGAGTTTCGGATTGTCCGCAAGGGACCACTGCCTGCGGGCGTATTTGTAGCTCCAGCCGTTCCCTTCGCGAGGGAAGTCTATCCATTCAGGATGGCCGAATTCATTGCCCATGAAGGTCAGGTAGCCTCCGCCGGCTGTAGCCGCAGTCACCAGGCGGATCATCTTGTGCAGGGCGATGCCCCTGTCCACCAGAAGGTTCTGCGAATCCAGGGACATTCCCCAGTACATCTCCTTGTCTATGAGGCGGAATATCAGCGTCTTGTCTCCCACGAGAGCCTGGTCGTGACATTCGGCGTAACTCACGGTTTTCTCATCGTCACGCTTCCGGGTGAGTTCAAACCACATTTCACCCGGGCTCCACTGCTCGTCGGATTTCTCCTTTATCCATTTTATCCAGTGATCGGCGATGCCCATCGCCATGCGATAGTCGAAGCCTACTCCTCCGGCCTCGAAGGGAGCCGCAAGACCCGCCATGCCGCTGACGTCTTCGGCGATGGTGATGGCATCGGGGTTGATTTCATGTATGAGCATATTAGCGAGGGCGAGATAGCTCACCGCGTTCTCGTCCACGCCGGGGCCGAAATAGAGGCTGTAATCCCCGAAATCCGTACCCAGGCCGTGGTCCCAGTAGAGCATGCTGGTGACGCCGTCGAAACGGAAGCCGTCGATATGGTATTCTTCCATCCAGAACTTGCAGTTGCTCAGCAGGAAGTATTTCACCTCGTCCTTGCCGTAGTCGAAGCAGCGGGAGCCCCAAGCGGGATGCCATCCGGCCTGTCCCTTGTAGAAATACAGGTCGTCCCTGCCGTCGAAACGGCCCAGGCCTTCAGCCTCGTTGGCGACGGAATGGGAATGGACGATGTCCATGATAACCGCTATCCCCATACCATGGGCTTCATCCACGAGGGCCTTGAATTCTTCCGGAGTGCCGAATCGTGAACTCAGCGCGAAGAAATTGCTAACCTGATATCCGAAGGAGCCGTAATAAGGGTGCTCCTGAAGGGCCATTATCTGCAGCACATTGTAGCCGAGCCGTTTCACCCTCGGCAGCACGTCGCGGCGGAATTCCTCGAAAGTCCCGACCTTCTCCTGTTCCGTAGCCATCCCTATATGGCACTCGTAGATGAAGGGGGTTACCGGTCGGGAGACTTGCCTTGCAGGGAGTTCGCCCTTCGGGCTCACCCCACCACCTGCTTGCGCAGGCGGTCCCCCCGCTTCCGGGCCGCGGGCGGCACGTCCCTTCAAGCCAAGACTCCCACCGGCACCCTTTCCTTCCCCAGCATCCACTTCGGAAAACTCAGGGCGGGGGTGTTTCCAGACATAGGGTACGGCAGGGTCCCAGACCTGGGCGCTGAAAACCTTCGTGACGGGATCCTGCACGACGCGCGTGACATAGGCGGGCAGCCGCTCGGCTCCGCCTCCGGTCCACTCCACGAAAAGTTTATACAATTCACCGTGACGCATGAAGAACTGCGGAACCCGGAGTTCCCAGTTCCCCTGTCCCACAGGTTTCAGTTCCCATGCAGGAGAGCGCTTCCAATTATTGAAATCACCTATGAGGAATATCCTGCTTGCATTCGGCGCCCACTCACGGAACACCCAGAAGTCACTTTCCTTGTGAAGACCATAATAAAGATGGTTGTTCGCAGAATCCTTCACCGCACCGCCGGCAAGTTTCCGTCTGTCGGACAGGATATGGGCATGGCGGGCTTCAATGGCTTCCTTCCAGGGCTCCAGCCAGGGATCGCTTTCGTATATTTTCCGCATACTCATTCGATTGAAGAGGTTTTTTCCCTGGCGCTGCGCAGATATTCCCGGCACGAAGCCACAAGCAGGTCAGCACGGGCGATGAGTTTATCGATGTCGTCTATTCCCGTCGCAGGATCTTCTACCTTGACGGCAATTCCCTCAAGTTCTTCCAGCGCCTTTTTATAATCAAAATCCGGTATCATAGGCATAATGGTTTCAAAGTATTTCGGCCTCCACGGAGCCGTCGGCGAAAAGTATGCGCACACGGCTGCCTGAAGCAAGTTTCGTTGCGGAATTCAGCACCACGCCCTTTTCATCGGTCACCAGGGAATAGCCCCGTGAAAGGATGTTGCGGGGATCCGCCGCCTTGATCCGGTGCTCCAGCAGCGACACGGCATTCTCCATCGCGGACAGTTTGGCCGCTATCGCAAGGCGCAACCTGCTGCCATAGCTGCCGATGCGCTCGTCTTCCGCTTCCAGGCAGGCTATGAACTCATCGGCAAGGGCCGTGGGAGTTTTCACGGCCTCGTATGCCACCATGTCGGCGACACTGTGGTCGCGCTCGTGCCCGATAGCGGTATAGACCGGGATTCCGCAATTCGCTATCGCGACGGCAAGGCCGTAATCGTCGAAACAGGCAAGGTCCAGACGGGCTCCGCCGCCGCGGAGGATCAGCACGGCATCGTAATCTCCCCCGGTCTCCACCTGCTCAAGTGCATCGACTATGCTTGCCGGAGCGCCCTCCCCCTGCATCAGGGCGGGGAAAAGGGTCACCTTGAAACGGAAGCCTCCTTCGTTTTCATCCAGATGGGCGCAGAAATCTCCGAACCCGGCCGCATCGGAGGCGGAAATCACCGCAAGGGAATAAGGCAGCTCTGAAGGTTCAAGCCGCTTCTGCCTGTCCATCAGGCCCTCCTTCTCAAGCAGTTCTATGGTCTTGCGCTTTTCCAGCTCGGCCGCTCCGAGGGTAAATTGGGGTTCGATATCGTCGATTACCAGGGACAGTCCGTAAATTTCGCTGTAGTTGGGCTGAACGCGGGCGAGAATCTGCATTCCTACTGCAAGTTCCCCTCCGGTGGCATCCTTGAAGGCGGCCCTGAGCAGGGCATAGACGCCTTTCCATATAACAGCCCTCGCCTTTGCGACGATGCGGCCGGACTCGCTTTGGCAGAGTTCGAGATAGCAATGGTTCTTCAACTGTATGGAAGCTATCTCCGCACGGACCCACAATTTCCCCGGCACGGCATCCTCAACTCCATCTCGGATAAGCGATTGAAGTTCCAGAAGACTTATGTCGTCGAACTCATCCATACAATCATAACTCGTTCTGCATGCAATATAATAAAAAAGTGGCAACAAAAGTAATTTTGCCGCCACTCTCTTTATTCAGTTTCCTGTATCTACACGATACCGGAGAAACCAAGGAAGGCCATTGCCATGATACCTACGGTAATGAAGGCGATGGGAAGGCCCTTGAAAGGCTTGGGAACATTGCTGCCCGCGAGATGCTCACGGATGCCCGCAAAGAGCACCATGGCAAGGCCGTAACCCAGGGAAGTCGCGAATGCATATACCGTTGATTCCGCCAGATTGAGCATGTGGGCGCTGCCTCCGAAGGCGAATTCCTTGCTCACCACATTGATGGCGACGCCGAGCACGGCGCAGTTGGTGGTGATGAGCGGGAGGAAAATTCCCAGAGCCTGATAAAGCGAAGGGGAAAACTTCTTGAGCACTATTTCCACCATCTGCACCAAAGCTGCGATGACGAGGATGAAAGAAATCGTCTGCAGGAAGGTAAGATTCAGTGGAACAAGCAGATACTGATTCAGCAGATAAGTCACGACTGTTGCCAGCGTGATCACGAAGCACACGGCCATGGACATTCCCGAAGCGGTGGAAAGCTTGCTGGAAACACCCATGAACGGGCAGATTCCGAGGAACTGCGCAAGTACGATATTATTGACGAATATCGCGGATATTATGATGAGAAAATATTCCATAGTACCTTAGTTCTTCTTTGCAATCTTGTTGAACAATACCAGCAGGTAACCGAGCACCAGGAAGGCTCCGGGAGCCATTACGAACGCAAGGGCGCCGTCACCCGGCATGAATTTCCATCCGAACACGGCACCGCTGCCAAGGATCTCACGCACTATGCCTATCACGGTAAGAGACATGGTGAAGCCAAGGCCGATGCCGATTCCGTCGAGGGCGGAATCCAGGACTCCGTTCTTGCTCGCGAAGGCCTCGGCGCGGCCGAGGATTATGCAGTTCACCACGATGAGGGGAATGAACAGACCGAGAGTCTTGTAAACATCGGGCGTATAGGCCTTCATGAGAAGTTCAAGCAGGGTGACGAAGGTGGCGATTACCACGATATACACCGGGATATGCACCTTGTCCGGCACCACCGGAGCAATCAGGGAAATGACTATGTTGCTGAGGATCAGCACAAACATTGTGGCAAGGCCCATTTCAAGTCCGTTCATCGCCGAGGTGGTGGTGGCAAGCGTAGGACACATGCCGAGAACCAGGACGAAGGTAGGATTCTCCTTGAAAAAGCCTTTGGTTATAAGGGAAAGTTTGTTTGCCATGATTATTCCTCCTTTTTGTTAAGAGATGCACCACTGACCGCGTCGGAATGCTGCTCCCCGCCAAGGGAAAGCACCATGTCCACGGCCTGTTTCACAGCCTTTGCGTAAGCACGTGATGTAATCGTGGAAGCCGTGATGGCATCCACGTCGCCGTCCTTTCCCACAGTGAAAGTGCCCTTGTAGCCTTTCCACTGGGAAAGGAACTTGTCCTCGGTGCACTTCGCGCCAAGACCGGGAGTCTCGCTGTGGGAAAGCACGGATGTGTTGAATACGCTTCCGTCCGGCAGCACGCCCACCATGATCGAAGGGGGCCCGCCGAAACCGCCTGTGACGCTCTTCACAGCATAAGCGGAAACCGCATCGCCGTTGTTCTGCACGTAATAAGCAAGGATTCCTTCGGCGTCGCTGGAAAGCTCTTCCGAAATCTCCCCGCCTTCGGGAAGTACCTTGGCTATAGCCGCGCGGGCCTCGGCCTCTGCCGCAGCCTTGATAGGTTCTTCGGTAAGGACATACACGCCTCCAAGCACCGCCGCGCAGACGAGGCAGACCGCAAAGAGGCAGAGAACCATGTTTCTGAGATTACTTTTTGCCGCCATGACTACTTCCTCCCGAATTTACGCTGGTGGAACGCCCTGTCGATGAGCGGAACCGCCATATTCATGATAAGGATCGCGAATGACATACCCTCCGGATAGGAACCGAAGTAACGTATCATCATCACGATGAAACCGATGCCGAAGCCGAACACGATACCGCCGGCAGTGCTCATGGGCGAAGTGACATAATCAGTTGCCATGAAGCAGGCTCCGAGTATGACACCGCCGGTGAGAAGATTGAAGAGGGGGCCTGTATACGCCTCGGGATCGGCAAGATGGAAGATCCCGGCGATTATCGCCACAGTGGCGAAGATGCTCAGGGTTATCCAGGGCTTGATGACTCCGCGGACAATCAGATACACCCAGCCGGCCAGCAGCGCAAGCGCGGAAATCTCACCGGCGGAACCACCGATATTGTGGAAGAGAGTTCCGAGGGACACAAGTTTGTCCGCAGCGGCGGGACCGAGAATGTTCACCTGTCCGAGCAGGGTGGCTCCGGTGAAGGCATCCGCGTTGTTGGCGATGAAACCGGCCGGAACAGTCCAGTCAGTCATCGCGGCGGGGAAGCTCAGCAGCAGGAATACACGCCCTGTGATGGCAGGATTGAAAATATTCTGTCCGAGACCGCCGAAGCTCATCTTCGCAACGGCTATCGCCACCGCGGCTCCTATCACCACGATCCACCAGGGTGTGGTCGGAGGCAGGTTCATTGCAAGCAGGATGCCGGTCACTACGGCGGAAAGATCCCCGATGGTGGAGGAGCTTTTCATCAGGAACTTGGTGATGGTCCACTCCAGGCAGAGACAGCTCGCGATACTGACCGCCATTATGATTATTTCGCTCCAACCGTAATAGAGGAAGGATACGATGACCGCGGGACAGAGTGCGATAATCACGTCCAGCATCAGCTTCTTCGTGCTGACGGGCGCATGGACGTGGGGATTGGGAGAAATAATATATTTATCCATATCGCTAATTCTTGTTTTCGTTAGACTTTGCTGCTTCGGCAGCGGCCTTGGCGGCAGCCGCACGTGCGCGGAGGATTCCCATGACTGTACCCTTCGCCATGCGGATATTGTCCAGCAGAGGGATATTTGCGGGGCAGCTGTAAAGGCAGCATCCACACTCTATGCAGTCCTGAGCGGCATTCGCTTCCAGAGCTTCATTGTCGCCCGCCTTGTAGAGACGGTTGAGAAGGAAGGGTTCGAGCCCCATAGGGCAGGCCTGGGCGCAGCGTCCGCAGCGGATGCAGGCGCTTTCGGTCCCGCGCCTGGTGCTTGCCTCGGAAAGATAGAGTATCGAAGAGGAGCCCTTGACGGTGGCTGCATCCAGATTGGAGATGGCCTTTCCCATCATGGGTCCGCCGCTGATCAGCTTCGCGGCGCCTTCGGGGATACCGCCGGCATATTCCGCTATGAAACTCAGAGGAACGCCGATGCGGAAGAGATAGTTGTGCTGCCTTTCAAGCGGCAGGCAGTCTCCCGTGACGGTGAGCGTATTGGTAATCAGAGGCTTGTTCTTCTGCACAGCTTCGTAAACTGCAAGCGAAGTGGCGACGTTCTGCACCACGGCGCCCACGCTGATAGGCAGGGCACCGCTTCCTACCTCGCGGCCCATTACCGCCGCAATGAGCTGCTTTTCTCCGCCCTGCGGATACTTCTTCTTGAGGGACTGTACCTCTATATTATTATAAGGGAGTTCCGTAAGGGCCTTGCGGACGGCTTCGATGGCTTCAGGCTTGTTTTCCTCGATGCCGATGACAGTATGGCATCCGCCGAGGACCTTCTGCATGATGGCCGCTCCGACTATGATTTCCTTCGTCTTTTCCAGAAGGATGCGGTAGTCGCTGGTCAGATAAGGTTCACATTCCGCTCCGTTGAGAATGAGGCATTCAGCTTTGCTGCCTGGTGCGGGATTGAGTTTGACATGGGTGGGGAAGGTAGCGCCTCCAAGTCCCACTACGCCGCAGTCCTGGATTTTCTTGAGAATCGCGACGCGGTCTTCCGGGATTTCGGTTACGAGAGTGTCCGAAAGGTCGATTCCTTCCGCCCACTCGTCACCTTCCACGCTGATTTCCACATGGGTGACAGGCTTACCGGCTATATCCGCGCGGGGAGCTATGGATTTCACCGTTCCGGAAACGGGAGAATGGACGACTGCGGAGATGAATCCGCCGGCTTCCGCTATGAGCTGACCGGTTTTCACCTTGTCTCCTACCGCCACGATGGGCTTTGCCGGTGCGCCAAGGTGCTGGGCCATGGACACATACACGGTCTGCGGAAGAGGAAGGACCTCTATCGCGCGGTCGCGGGCAAGTTTGGCGTCATTGGGGTGGACGCCGCCTATCTTGAATGTTATCTTACTCATTGCTGCTGTTACTATTACTTGAAGTCACATTTGAAGGAGAGGAAGGCTGTTCTGCTCCTGACGCCATAGCCGCCCCCGGCTGTAGGGGGAGGGGCCCGCTTGCGGGAAGGGTCCCGGAGGGACCGGCAGAAGGAGCAGAAGCTGCCTTCCTCTTCGCAATCCGCTCTTTAACAGCGGCAGTGTCCAGCGGCTTGGGGAAATTCACCCCGTGGATGGCCCCGGTGGGACACATTGCCTCGCACTCGCGGCAAAGCTTGCACTTGCTGAAATCGATATATGCGATATTGTTCTCCAGAGTGATGGCGTCGTGGGTACAGGTCTTCACGCAGATGCCGCAGCCGATGCAGGCATTGGCGCAGGCCTTCTTCGCAGCCGGTCCCTTGTCCATATTGCGGCAGGCCACATACTCGCGCATGCCGCGCGGACCTTTAGCCCTGAGTTCGATAAGTGTCTTGGGGCAGGCCTTCACACAGGCACCGCAAGCCGTACACTTGCTTTCGTCCACAACCGGCAGGCCGGTCTCGGGATCCATTGAAAGGGCTCCGAACTGGCAGGCCTCCACGCAGTCTCCACAGCCGAGGCAACCGAACGAACATCCGGTATCGCCGCTGTAAAGCGCAGCCTTGACCTTGCAGCTCTTCACTCCGTCGTACTCGTTGATGCGGGGACGTACCGCACAGCTGCCGTTGCATCGGAGCACCGCAACCTGCGGAGCCTTCTCCTCGACCTTGAAGCCGAGAATGGCGGCAACTTTCTTCATCACTTCGTTTCCTCCCACCGGACAATAATTATTGTCGAGGTTGGGAGCCTTCACGGCCGCATCGGCAAAAGCACGACAGCCGGCAAAACCGCAGCCACCGCAGTTGGCGCCCGGCATCACCTTCTCCACCTCGTCGATACGCGGATCTTCCTCAACCTTGAACCTTTCGGCCACAAGATAAAGGATGAGGGCGAGAAGAAAGCCGAGCCCCGCAAGGATCGCAACGGTCCAGATAATAGTTGAGCTCATCTCTCTTTGATATAAAAAGAATATTCGTTAGAAAGTCTGTCCCTGAAAAGCCAGAGGACAAAATAGTAAACACCGGCCGCGGCTATGCCCAGCAGACCGGCATAAAGTTCGCCAAGTACGGAATAAGTTCCCAGAAGCACCGCGAGAAGCACTGCGAGAGGCAGCAGGTAAGCCAGCCAGACGGCCTTGAATCCCATGCTTTTGCGCAGGATTACGTCAACCTCCTGTCCTACCGACCAGTTGCCGTAGCTGAAGGGCACCTGAACCGCTTTTTTAACAGCCTCCCCCAGGCCGCAGAACGCCGCCGAGTGGCAGCTGGCACAGGCGGAAGACGAAACAATCTCCACGGTAATGGTTTCCGGGGAGATTTCCACGATTTTTCCTACATGGGAGACGGAGTCCTTTGCCATCACTGCTCGAATTCTGAGAAATTAGCATTCATGGAAGGTCCGCCGAAAGGATCGGGGTCGGGGGCGTTCATGGCCGAATCCACCGTGGTGCGGCCGCCCATGGGAAGGGCATCCCCGGGTTCCACGAATTTCACCCGTTCGCTCTTGAAGAGCATGTCGATTTCCGCCACCTCGCCGTTACGGTGCTTGGCTATGATAATCTGGGTCTTCTCCCTGTCGCCTGGATCATCACTCAGGCCGAGAGCCTCGGGCCTGTGTATGAAGATGACCATGTCGGCATCCTGCTCGATGGACCCGGATTCCCTGAGGTCGCTGAGCTGGGGCTTGCCAGCTCCGCCCGTCCTCTGGACAGCGTTTCGTGAAAGCTGGGAAAGGGCGATGATGGGGATCTCGAGTTCCTTGGCGGTTGCCTTGAGCATACGGGATATCGCCGCAACTTCCTGTTCACGCATACCGCGAAGTTCGGGAGGGCCCTGCATGAGCTGGAGATAGTCCACGACTATGAGTTCCACCCCCTTGTTGGCGCGCAGGCTCTTCGCCTTCGTACGAAATTCCATGATGGGAAGGCTCGGCGTGTCGTCGATGTAGAGAGGGGCTTTTTCCAGGTCCCTGCATTTGTACTCCATCTGCTGCCACTCATAATCCTCCATCTTTATGGCTCCCTTGATCTTGTCCGCCGCAAGGCCGGTCTCTGTAGTGACCAGACGCTTTGCGAGTTCCAGACAGGACATTTCGAGGGAGAAGATGGCCACCGGCTTATGGTGGTCCACAGCGGCATTGCGGGCAAGATTCAGCGCAAAAGCAGTTTTACCGATGGACGGACGGGCCGCCAGGATGATAAGGTTGGAAGGCTGCCATCCAAGGGTGATGCGGTCGATGCTGGGATAACCGGAGGGCACTCCGCTGTAACCTGTGGTTTCCTGGCGTTTGCCCACGTCCTCACGCACCTCCATCATTATGTCCGCTATGCTCTGGACCTCCTTTCGCACATTGCTCTGGATGGCCTCGAACACCTTGGACTGCGCCCCGTCCACCAGGTCATCGACCTTGATGCTGTCGTCGAAGGCGTCCTTGAGGATGTTGTAGGATGCGGAGATAAGGTCCCTCTGGATCTTTTTCTGACGCAGGATCTTGATGTAGTACTCGCTGTGCGCCGCGGAACCCACGTTCTCCGTGAGTCCGGCAAGCACCACGGCCCCGCCCACGGCTTCCAGGTTGCCGGAAGCCTTGAGTTTACCTGTTACGGTGACTATATCCGCCGGGGAATGGTCCCGGACCACGAGTTCGCGCACCGCCTCGAAGATCATGCGGTTGCGGGGATCGTAAAAACAGGACGCGTCGAGTTCCTCGATTATGTTTTCGGCATTGTCGGAATCCAGAAGAAGGGCACCGAGGATAGCCTCCTCGGCTTCCGGCGCCTGGGGCGGCTTGTTGCCCATCTCAAGGCCGATGTTGTCCACCTCGGTCTGTCTGGTACGCGTACGGCTTCGCTTATCTGTCTGGTTTCCGGGCATGGCCTTAGTCCTTGTTCACGATTATGCGTCCGCAATGCTCGCAGATGACAAGCTTCTTGCCGGAAGCGATGTCCACGAGCCTCTGGGGAGTAATGGTGTTGAAGCAACCGCCGCAGGAATCCTCATGGTAAACGGGCACGACTGCCAGGTGGTTGTGTACGCTTGCGCGGATGCGCTCGTAGGCGCTGATGGTGCGTTCGTCGAGTTTGGATGCGAAGCTCTCGCGCCTTTCGGCAAGCGCCTTCTCCTCGTCGGAAGTGCTGGAAACGATTTCCTCGAGTTCCTGCTGCTTCGCCTTGAGGTCTTCGTCCAGGATGGAGAGCCTGTCCTGCAGGGCCTCGATGGACGCCTCGTGCTCGCGGATGCGGCCGTTCGCCTCGTCGATGTGCTTGATGGCGATCTGGCGGAGATATCCGGTATTTTCGATTTCCTTGTTGATGGAATCGTACTCGCGGCTGTTGGAGATGCCTTCCAGCTGGGAACGGTACTTTTCGATCTCAGCATCGGTCTCCACTATCTGCTGCTTGTTCTCCTCGATGATGGTCTTCTCGAGGGAAATCGCCTCCTGAAGGCGCTGTACCTTTGCTTTGAAGCCTGCAATCTCGGATTCGAGCTTTTCCACCTCCGCGGGAAGTTCTCCGCGAAGCTGGACCAGACTGTCGATGTCGTTGTCGGCCTGCTGGAGGTTGTAGAGGATGCCGAGTTTCTCCTCGACGCTGATGTCGGAATCTGCAAACGTCTTCTGCAGGGAAACGAAGGTTTCGCGCTCGTCAATGGGAGTCGCGACTTTCTTAGCCTTTGTAGTTTTTGTCGTAGCCATATCTTTTTGTGTGATTTACAATTTGTAACGGACCGGATTGGCGGTCTTTATATCTTGTGATATAAGGAGTGCAAAGGTAGGAAATTTTTTCCGTAATATGCCATAGAAAATTTCCACTATGTCAACTTCCGTCTCGAAATGTCCCGCATCCGCAAGCATAATCCCCTGCGGGGCGAAGAAATGATGGTAGGAAATGTCGCCGCAGACATACATCTGCGCCCCTGCGGCGATGGCGTCTTCGATGAGGGAAGAGCCGCTTCCTCCGCAAAGGGCTACCGTGCTCACGGGGCCTTCCACGGGACGGGAATGCCGCAGCACCGGCAGGCCGAAAGCCCGCTTCACCAGTTCGAGAGCCTCTTCGGACGGAAGGGGTAAAGGAAGATCCCCCACGACTCCGAGGCCAACCCCCGGGGCGTCCTCGTGAAGGATGCGCAGATTCGTGAGTCCGAGCCTTTTTGCCATGGCCCCGCTCACCCCGTCAGGCACCTTGTCGGCGTTGGTATGGGCGGAGTAAACCGCCACGCCGCCTTTCACCGCCTCAATCACTGCCGCGCCAACCGGGTCTTCCGGCCGGATGGAGTGCAGGCCCCCGAAAATGAGGGGATGATGTGTCACAAGCATGTCGCAACCCCGGCTCAGAGCCTCACGGACAAGGGAGACAGTGCAGTCGAGCGCTATCAGCACACCGTGCACTTCCTGGTCCGGAGAACTGATCTGCAGACCGCTGTTGTCCCATTTCTCCTGGATTTCCTCCGGAGCGAATTCATCCAGGACGGCGATTATGTCCCGGACTTTCATAAGCTGTCGCGAATTTCCATAAGCTGGGCCCTGATCTCCTTGAGGGAATCGAGCGCCTTGACCTTGCTGCTGACCTTCCGGCGGTTCTCAAGAAGTTGTTTCTGAGCTCCTTCCAGAGACAGCCCCTCCCCCTTCACAAGCACGTGGATCTGTTTCAGGGTTTCAATGTCGGAGGCCGTGAACTGCCTGTTCCCTTTCCCCGTGCGGGAAGGCCGGAGCACCTTGTCGAAGGTGTTGGACCAATACCGAACCAGAGAAATGTTCTCTCCCAGGATTTCGGCGGCTTCGCTGATGCTGTAGAACAATTTTTCCATATATCAATCCATTGATTGCCTTGTATTTATGGACATGAAGAGCATATTGGAATACTCGTCGGCGTCCACGTCCGCGAAGAAATAGTTGATGGGGTTGCGTTCCTCCCCGTCCTTTTTCACTTCGTAGTGAAGATGCGGCGCGAAAGCGTTTCCGCTCATGCCGCTGGCACCTATCTGCTGGCCCTTCGCCAGCTTCTGACCCTCTTTCACCTTAATGTCTGAAAGATGCAGATAGCGAGTGGTATAGCCACCTTCGTGGCTGATGGTGACGCACTTGCCGTCACCTTTGAAGGAGTTCACCACCTTGGACACCACACCGTCCCCGGTGGCATACACGGGAGTGCCCTGAGGCACTATGATATCCAGGCCGTGATGCTGCACTTCGGCCTTGATGAGCGGATTGATCTTCCTCCCCACCGAGGCCCCTATCTGCGTATAGGAGATGCCTTTCACCGGCATGGACATGGGCGGCAGGGCCTTTGCCGAGGCGATGTCCGGATATATACCGAAGAAACTTTTATCTACGCCGTCCGCAACGGCGGTAAGGGAAGCTATCTTGCGTTTGGTGTAAACCACGACCTTGTCGTCAGGGATGGTGTCGGCGCCGAAGAAAATGTCCAGGCTGCTCATGGGATCGACGCTGGGGGCATCCGTATGGAACACCTCCCCGTAAATGTCGCTGTCCTTTTTCTGGAGTCCGGTAATCACGTCGCCGAGCAGCTGGGCGCGGGGCCTGAGCTGCGGCAGCGTCTTTTCGTACATGCGGATCTCACGGCGCAGCCGTCTTTCAGTATCGGTGCTGATGACCACGGAAACGACGAGATAGAGCACTATGAACAGGGACATCGAGGCGAGCACCACCTTGATGAATGTCCAGATGGGCTTCCAAAGGGAGAAACGCTCCTTTTTTACGCTCACTCCCCCTTTGTCGAAGGTGAATATCGGTTTTTTCGCCATTATCAGTTCCTCCCCTGCAAAAGCTCGTTTGTGGAACGGCGGCGCGGAGTGGCTTCCGCCCGCCTTTTCTCGATCATCGCTTTGTACTCATCCTCGGACATGTCAAGATCCATGAAATGGTACGGGTTGATCCTGTTTTTCTTGTAGATGACTTCGTAATGCAGATGCGGCCCGGTGCTGATTCCGGTGTTCCCGATGGAACCGATCCTGTCGCCCCTGCGTACCGTCATGCCTGATGCGACGTCTATCCCGCTGAGGTGCGCATAACGGGTTTTGTAGCCGAAACCATGGTCTATCACGATTTCGTTGCCGTAGCCGGTGAACTGGAATTTGGCGAGTTCCACGACTCCGTCCCCGGTGGCGTAAACCGGATATCCGACATGCGAGGCGAAGTCCATCCCTTCATGGAAGCGAATCACCCCGTAAACAGGGTGCGTGCGCCCTCCGAAAGTGCTGGAGACACGGAACTGGCTGCGGTCCGGTAAGATGGGAGGCACCGACGGGATATGGGATTTCATGTCCCCCGAATTGCGGGAGATTGCATAGACTTCATCGAGGGCCATGCTCTGCACGTAAGTGCGTTTCGTAAGCATGTCGATGCGCTTGAGGGTCTGCTTCAGGGAAGGATCGGCCCCCAGACGGTCCAGATATTCGTAACGGTTGAGGCCGCCGAAACCGGCGTTCTTCACTTCCTGGGGAATGGCGTTTAGTCCGAAAATGGAACGGTACACGTCGTCGTCCCTCTCCTCTATGCCTTCGAGGGCCTCCTGATAGAGGTCCAGCTGCCTGTTCACCACCGCCAGCCTGGACTGCCACCTTGCATGCTCCTTTTTCAGCAGGGCCGTTTTCGGGAGGTCCCAGCCGAGCACCGAAGTGTAAAGCCAGAAATACAGCAGGGCCAGCCCTATCACTGCCGCAACCGCCAGGACAGTATTTACATAGCGCATATAACGGGGCCCTTCATAGACCTCGTACATAAGCGTTATGGGATTGAAACGATATCGCTGCATCTCTTCCCGACGATTGGCACCAACTTTAGTTCCAGCATGCAAAGATAGTAAGTTTTAAACAATTATGCACACTCAGCTGAAGTTGGTCCGGGCACTTTCAAACTATGCAAAAAATCAGTATCTTTGCAGGCTATATATTTTTATTTATGATGACCTCAAAAGAGATTAGGCAGAAGTTCCTGGACTTTTTCGCGTCCAAGGGACATACCGTCGTGCCTTCCGCGCCGATGGTTGTGAAGAACGACCCTACGCTGATGTTCACCAACGCGGGAATGAACCAGTTCAAAGATATTTTCCTCGGCAACGTGACCCCGAAGATGAAGAGGGCTGCCGACAGCCAGAAATGCCTCCGCGTGAGCGGCAAGCACAACGACCTGGAAGAAGTCGGACATGACACCTACCATCACACCATGTTCGAAATGCTCGGCAACTGGAGTTTCGGGGACTATTTCAAGACCGAAGCCATCGACTGGGCATGGGAACTCCTCACCGGAGTTTACGGAATAGACAAGAATCTCCTCTATGCCACGGTTTTCGAAGGCAGCGAGGAAGACGGCACTTCACTTGACGAAGAAGCCCGCGCAGCATGGCGCAAATACCTGCCCGAGGACCATATCCTCCTGGGCAACAAGCACGACAATTTCTGGGAGATGGGAGACACCGGCCCCTGCGGCCCCTGCTCCGAAATCCACATCGACATCCGCAGCGAGCAGGAAAAGGCTTCCGGAGTGCCCGGAGCGGCCCTGGTGAACCAGAGCGACCCCCATGTCATCGAGATATGGAACCTCGTGTTCATGCAGTATGAGCGCAAGGCGGACGGACATCTCGAGCCGCTTCCCGCCAAGAACATCGACACCGGAATGGGCTTCGAGCGCCTCTGCGCCGTGCTCCAGGGCAAGAACAGCAATTACGACAGCGACGTATTCTCCGGCATGCTCGCCAAGATCGGCGAACTCAGCGGACACAAATACGGCGAGGACAAAGACGCCGACGTGGCCATGCGGGTCTGCGCCGACCACATCCGCGCGATAGCGTTCAGCATTGCCGACGGACAGCTTCCGGGCAATGTCAAGGCAGGCTATGTAATCCGCAGGATCCTGCGCCGCGCAGTGCGTTACGGCTACACCTTCCTCGGATTCAACGAGCCGTTCCTCTGCCGCCTCGTTCCCCAGCTCATCGAGGACATGGGCGAAGCCTATCCCGAACTCAAGGCACAGCAGAAGCTTGTGGAGAGCGTCATCCGCGAAGAGGAACTCGCCTTCCTCCGCACCCTGGACCGCGGCATAAAGCTGCTGGACGAATACATGGCCAAGAACGCCGCCGGCAAAGTGATCCCCGGAGTGGACGCATTCGTACTCTACGACACCTACGGCTTCCCCATCGACCTCACCGAACTCATCGCCGGGGAAAAGGGCTACAAAGTGGACCTCGAAGGCTTCCAGGTGGAGCTCGGCAAGCAGAAGGAACGTGCCCGCGGCGCCACCGCCAATGAATTCGGCGACTGGACGGTATATCATGAAGGCGAAGACGTTCAGTTCCTTGGATACGACACCACCGAAGTGGAAGGCGCGCTGCTCCTGAAGAGCCGCAAGGTGGTCCAGAAAAACAAGGAGATGCTCCAGCTCGTTTTCGACCGCACTCCCTTCTACGGAGAGATGGGCGGCGAAGTCGGCGACACCGGAGAGATAGTATCCGCATCCGGCGAAACCATCAAAATCCTCAACACCGTAAAGGAGAACACCCTCACCATACATATCGCAGAGAGGATTCCCGCTGACTGCGAAGGCGCATTCACGCTCCGCGTCGATGCCGCCCGCAGGCGCAAGATCGCGGCCAACCACAGCTGCACCCATCTCCTGGACGAGGTGCTTCGCGAAACCCTCGGCACGCATGTCGAGCAGAAAGGCTCCTTCGTGTGCGACAAATACTTCCGCTTCGACTTCTCTCATTTCGAGAAACTCTCCGACGAGCAGCTGCGTGAGGTGGAGATGAAGGTCAACGCCCTCATCCGGGAGAATTACAGGCTTGAGGAAAAGCGCGACTGCAGCATGGTGGAAGCCAATGAAATGGGAGCGATCGCCCTCTTCGGAGAAAAATACGGCGACAGCGTCCGCGTAGTCAAATTCGGCCCCAGCGTCGAACTCTGCGGAGGCTGCCACACCAGCGCGACCGGCAACATCGGCCTGTTCAAGATAACTTCCGAAAGCGCCATCGCCGCAGGCATCAGGCGTATCGAAGCCGTCACCGGCGAAGAAGCGGAGAAGATGGTCCTCGGGCTTCAGGAGCTCGTAAAGACCGCCCGCACCATGTTCGGCAACGCCCCTGAGCTTACCGAGGCCATACGCAAGATGATCGACGAGAACGACAGCTACCGCAAGCAGCTGCAGGAAGTCGCCAAGGAGAAAGCCCAGGCCTTCAAGCAGGCCCTGCTCGAAAGAAGCGAAATCATCAACGGACACAACGTGGTGAAAATCAAGGAGAACCGCGATCTCAGCCTGCTTCGCGACGCAGCTACTATGCTGCAGAAGGAAGCGCAGAACCTCGCAATCGTGGCCGCTTTCGAGACATCCGGCAAACCCCAGCTCCTGCTCATGTATTCCGCCGACCTCGTCGCTGGCGGAAAGAATGCCGGAGCCGATATCCGCGAAGCCGCAAGGTTCATCCAGGGCGGTGGCGGCGGACAGCCCGGGCTCGCAATGGCCGGCGGCAAGAATCTTGAAGGACTCGACGAAGCGTTCGAAACAATGCTCGCAAAGATTTGAAAAAGCTCGACAAGTTCATAATCAAAGGCTTCATCGGACCGTTCTTCGCGATCCTGGTGGTCGTTATATTTATTCTGATGATGCAGTTCCTGTGGCTGTACATCGATGAACTTGTCGGTAAAGGTCTTGGTCTCAAGATAGTTCTGGAATTCATGATGTGGGGCGGCTGCACCATTATGCCGCTCGCCCTGCCGCTTGCTACGCTGCTGGCGTCCATGATGACCCTGGGTCAGATGGGAGAACATAACGAGCTGATGGCCATCAAGGCCGCCGGCATCTCCCTGACAAGGGTCCTTATTCCGCTGACAGTTTTATCCGTGCTGATAAGCATCGGCGCGTATTTCGTCGGCAACAATCTGGTACCCAAGGCTTTCAATGAGATTTATACGCTCCGCGACGATATCGGACGCACCAAGAACGAAATAAAAATCCCGGCCGGAACCTTCTACGACGGCATCGACGGCTACATCCTGCGCGTGAACAGCCAGGATGATGAGAGCGGCATGATGCACGGCGTGATGGTTTACGACCACAGCTCCAACAAAGGCAACACTTCCCTGACCCTTGCCGATTCCGCACTCATGAAGATGAGCCGGAACAAGGACTACCTCACGTTCACCCTTTTCAACGGGTCCAACTATCAGGAAACCAACACCAAGAAATACAGGGACACCACCCTCGAGCTGCAGCACATCGATTTCTCCCGCCAGGAACTTATCATACCCCTGAGCAATTACGCTTTCCAGAAGTCGGATTCCAGCCGTTTCGGAGACCAGGTGAAGAGCATGAATACCCGGCAGCTTGCACACGAAAGGGATTCCCTGAACGAGCTTTCCATCGAAGCCCACCAGCGTCACTACAGTCAGATGACGCACAGTTCTTCCATCTCCCTCAGGGCCCAGGTCGACACCTCCATAAGATATTCCAGGGAGGAGGAGCCCGTACTTTTCAAGGATGCCTCCTTCATGAAATGGAAAGATATCAAAAAGGAGATCAAGGCGCACGAGAAAGCCATCGGAAAGGCCCGTGACATGGCCGCCGACCTGAGAATGAAGGACAATGACGTGTACGAGTACAATTTCTTCCTCAGGCGCATAAATATCGAATATCTCAAGAAGTTCGCCCAGGCACTGGCCTGTCTGCTGCTGTTTTTCATAGGCGCGCCTCTCGGTGCGCTGATACGCAAAGGCGGGCTGGGCACCAGCGCGATTATCTCGGTATTGTTCTTCGTCCTTTACTGGGTAGTTGATATTTCAGGCACGAAGCTGGCGAGGGACGGCGCCGTAGCCGCTCCCATCGGGGCGTTCATTTCCGCCCTGGTGCTCGGTCCGATAGGCGCCTTCCTCTCATGGAAGGCCGTGCACGATTCCACGCTGCTGGAGGGCAACGACGCCCTTGCGAGCTGGTGGAGGAAGGCCAAGAGCAAGGTCGCCAGATGGTTCCATCCCACAAGGATAGTATTCATGGGCACGCCCGAATTCGCCGTGGCTTCCCTGGACGCCCTGATGCAGGCCGGTTATAAAGTGGTGGGAGTTGTGACGGTGGCGGACAAGCCGTCCGGCCGCGGGCAGCTGATGCATGAGAGTGCGGTCAAGAAATATGCGGTGGAGCACGAAATACCGGTTCTGCAGCCGCTGAAACTCAAGGATCCCGAGTTCCTTTCCGCGCTTGCGGCATGGAAGGCGGACCTCTTCGTGGTGGTGGCTTTCAGGATGCTGCCGCAGGAAGTGTGGTCCATGCCCCGTCTGGGCACCTTCAACCTGCACGCCGCCCTTCTGCCGCAATACCGTGGAGCCGCCCCTATCAACTGGGCAGTCATCAACGGCGAGCGGCATACCGGCGTAACCACATTTATGATAGACAAAGACATCGACACCGGAGGAATCATCCTCCGCACCGACTGTCTGATAGGTCCGGAAGATACTGCCGGCGACGTTCACGACCGGCTCATGGAAATGGGAGCGAAACTGGTGGTGGAAACCACCGAAGGCCTCATCCAGCACAATGTGGAGACACGCGTGCAACGCTCTTTCATCCAGGGTTCCGAGGTTCTGCATCCCGCGCCGAAACTTACCAAGGAGAATACCCGCATAGACTGGAACCGGCCCGCACGGGAAATCTACAATCTCATCCGCGGACTGAGTCCTTATCCCGCCGCCTGGACCACCCTGGTACGGGAAGACGCTGCCCCGATGGAACTGAAAGTATTCTTCGCGAAGCCCGCCGCAGAGGCCTTGCCCTCTGATAACGTCGCTTCGCGACCCCTCCCAAGCGAGCTTGGGCCCCTCCCCCTTATGGTGCCGGGGGTGGCACAGTTCTCAGAGGGCAAGGCCTCTGCGGCGGTTCCAGGGACAATCCGTTCAGACGGCAAATGCCTTCTCGTAGCATGTGCCGACGGCTGGCTTGAAATCAGCGAGCTGCAGCTGGCCGGAAAGAAAAGAATGAAAGCCGCGGACTTTCTGCGCGGCTTCCGTGACCCTGAAAGCTTCAGGGCTGTATAAAATCGGTTCCTATCCTATCTGAGCACCGTTCACAACGCATTCCTGCGGTGTGATGAAGCGCATGGAACCGTCTCCCTGCTTGGCCATGAGTATCATTCCCTTGGACTCGATGCCCCGGATGACACGCGGTTTGAGATTCGCCAGAATGCATATCTGTTTGCCGACCATTTCCTCAGGGCTGTAATACTCGGCTATGCCGGACACTATGACCCGCTTGTCCAGACCGGTATCGATGGTGAGCTTGAGAAGTTTGTCGGTCTTTGGCACGCGTTCAGCTTCCAGAACGGTGGCCGTGCGGATATCCATCTTTTCAAAATCCTCGAAGCTGCACTCCTCTTTGGCGGGAGCGACTTTCCTGGCGGCTTCTGCCTTTGCCTCGGCCTCTTTCTGCGCACGGATCGCGTCCAGGCGGTCCAGCTGCTTCTGGATGGCGGCATCGTCAATCTTTTCGAAAAGGAGTTCCGGCTCCGCAAGGCGGTGTCCCTCCTCCAGAATATCCTGAGAGCCGAGACTATCCCACTCCGCCCCGTCAAGATTCAGCATGCCTTTCAGACGGGTGCAGGCGAACGGCGTAAAAGGTTCGAAGGCTATCGCCAGGTCGGCGCATATCTGCAGGCAGACATTCAGTATGGTGCCGGTGCGGGCAAGGTCCGTCTTGGCAATCTTCCAAGGCTCGGAATCGGAGATGTATTTGTTGCCCAGCCGGGCGATGGACATGGCATCCTTGAGAGCTTCGCGGAAACGGAATCCTTCTATATTCTTTTCGAGGCTTTCCTTAAGCGCAGGGATCTCCCCAAGGGTCTGCCTGTCAACGTCCTGCAGCTCTCCAACGGGAGGTACAAGACCGCTGAAATACTTATGGGTCAGCACGATCGCACGGTTGACGAAATTGCCGAATATGGCCACAAGCTCGGAATTGTTGCGGGTCTGGAACTCTTTCCAGGAGAAATCGTTGTCCTTCGTTTCCGGCGCATTGGCGGTGAGAACGTAACGCAGCACATCTTCTTTGCCGGGGAAATCCTGCACATATTCATGAGCCCACACGGCCCAGCCGCGTGAAGTGGATATCTTGTCCCCTTCCAGGTTCAGGAATTCATTGGCCGGGACATTGTCCGGGAGGATGAATCCGTCTCCGTAAGCCTTGAGCATGGCAGGGAAGACGATGCAGTGGAAAACGATGTTGTCTTTCCCGATGAAATGCACAAGCCTGGTATCGGGGGATTTCCACCACTTCTCCCAGCTGTCCGGCAGGAGCTCCATGGTATTGGAAATGTATCCGATTGGAGCGTCGAACCATACATAGAGGACTTTTCCCTCGGCTCCTTCAACAGGCACGGGGACGCCCCAGTCAAGGTCTCGGGTGACCGCACGGGGCTGAAGCCCGCCGTCCAGCCAGGATTTCACCTGACCGTACACATTGCTCCGCCATTCCTTGTGGCCTTCCAATATCCACTCCCGGAGCCACTGCTCATAATCCTGCAGGGGAAGATACCAGTGGGTGGTCTTCTTCTTGACAGGCTCCGCTCCGCTGAGTTTGCTCTTCGGATTTATCAGTTCTTCCGGGCTCAAGGTGCTGCCACAATGCTCGCACTGGTCGCCGTACGCACCTTCATGGCCGCATTTGGGGCAGGTTCCCACGATGTAGCGGTCCGCAAGGAAGGTTTTCGCTTCGGGATCGTAGAACTGCTCGCTCTCCCTGGTGACGAACTTGCCTTCGTCGTAAAGTTTGCGGAAAAACGCCGCCGCATTCTTTTCATGCACCTTGGAACTCGTACGGCCGTATATGTCGAAATTGATCCCAAGCGCCTTGAAACTGTCGTTTATTATATTATGGTATCTGTCCACTATGTCCTGGGGGCTGCAGCCCTGCTGCCTCGCCTTGATGGTGATGGGCACGCCATGCTCGTCGCTGCCGCAGACATAGAGCACCTCGCGTCCGCGAAGGCGCAGATACCGCACATATATGTCCGCAGGCACATAAACTCCTGCAAGATGTCCTATGTGCACGGGGCCGTTGGCATACGGCAGGGCACATGTGACGAGAGTCCTTTTGAAATTCTTCTCCATTTATCTGGTCTTTTCCTTAATATTGTTTCTTATTCTGTTGCGCTGGTCGAGGAGGTTTTTGAGTTCCTCCATCAACTGCAGCTGTTCCTCCGCCGGAGCCTGAGCCATCTTGCGGCGGCATGCATCTATTTCGCTGTTGTATCGGCGCTCCACGAGCGTGAACAGGGACTTGGGAACGGCATTCCGGAGCCAGTCGTCGGTCGCCCTCATGGAACCTGAAAGTTTCTTGTAAGTAATTTTGTATCTGTCGAATGCAAGGTCCTGCGCGGCGAGGTTCAATTGCGTATCCGGAGAATTGAGGAGCCTGCGTATGATTTCCTGCTGCGCCTCCTCCCTCGTTTTCGGATCTTCCTCGGGATCGAATTCCGGCATCAGCGAATCGTAAAGCTCCATGTAGGAATCATATAGCCTGCGGTAAACCGAATTGGCAAAGGGCTTGCCGGTAATTTCTATGATTTCAGCGATATAATCCGGAAGCGGGATGCTGCGGTCTTCATCCAGAACGGTCTTGTCGCCGTCCTTCAGCATGAAGCCCAGAATCTCCGCTTCTATGGGAGCAAGTATCTTATCCTCAATAAGATAGGGCTTTTCCTTTTCCGTACGATCCACTTTCACCCTGCCTCCTGCAAGAGGCTGCCCCGCTTCGCGCGCCTGACGCTTCTGCTCCTCTTCCATGTTCTTGGCACGGGTGGTCCGCACCCTCGCCTGCACTATCTCCTCCTTGGAAACCCCCATCCTCTGGGAGAAAATCTCCGAATAGGTACTGCGTTTGATGGCATCGGGAATGGCCGCGATCGTATCCGCCACGGCGCTTATCACTCCCGCCTTTTTCAAGGGATCGCCCCCGGCTTCGGCAAGGAGCCAGTCGGTCTTGAATTCTATGCAGTCTTTTTCGTTCTCCGCGATGAAATCCTTCACCTCCTGGAGAGTATGCTTGCGGGAGAAGGAATCCGGGTCGTCCCCGTCCGGAAGCAGTACGACTTTCATGTTCAAGCCTTCCCGAAGCACGTCGTCCATAACCTTGAGGGCGGCGTGGATGCCGGCGGAATCCCCGTCGAACATCACGGTGAGGTTCTCGGTGAACTTATGGATAAGATGCATCTGCTGCGTGGTGAAGGAGGTTCCGCAGGGGGCCACCACGTTGGTAATGCCGAGCTGGTGCATCATGACCATATCCAGATTCCCCTCCACCACTATGCATTTGTCCTGGCGGCCGATTTCGCTTTTCGCCTGATACAGGCCGTAGAGGACCTCGCTCTTGGTATAAAGCGGGGTGTCCGGAGAATTCACGTACTTGGCCGGATTGTCCGCCCTGAGGGTACGTCCGCTGAAAGCGATGATCCGTCCGCTCACCGAATAAATCGGGAACATTACCCTTTCCCGGAATTTATCTACGAGGGAACCGTCTTCTTTCTGCGCCAGCAGACCTGCCTCCAGAAGATATTCTTCCTTATATCCTGCCTTTTCCGCAGCCTGCATGAATGTGGTGCTGCCGGAAGGCGCCCATCCGAGGGAAAAATCGCGGATGGTAGAATCCTCAAGGCCGCGGCTCTTGTAGTAGGCATATCCCACGGCACGGCCTTCCGGAGAGGAAAGCTGGTCCACGAAGAACTTGGCGGCATACTCGCTTGCAAGAAGCAGGCTCTCTTTCCGCTGCCTGGCCTCCACCACTTCCGGCGCCTCCTGCTCTTCGCGTATTTCGATATTGTATTTCCTGGCGAGATAGCGCAGCGCCTCCGGATAGTCGCAATGCTCCTGCTCCATTACGAATCCCACCGCCGTTCCGGCCTTTCCGCACCCGAAGCATTTGTAGATGCCTTTAGACGGGGTCACATAAAAGGACGGTGTCTTCTCATTATGGAAGGGACAGCAGGCCACATAGCTCGCACCGCGGCGCTTAAGCGTCACGTAATCACCGACAACCTCTTCTATTTTCGCGGTATCGAGTATGAGATCGACTGTCTCCTGGGGTATCATAGCGCTATTTCACAGAGGAACTGTATCCTGACAAGGCGGATCTCCATCTCTTCGCAGTCGCCGCTCAATGCCTTTATGGCATCTTCCAGGGAATCCGAAGAGGCTTCGTTGCGGAAGTAATCGTAGATCTCCTCCACGATTTCCTCGTCTATGGTCTCCTTTATATAATAATTAAGGTTCAGTTTGAATCCGGTAGAAACGATGGCCTCTATCTCGCTGAGCAGTTCGTCCATGTCCAGGTCGCGCATGGAAGCGATGTCCTCCAGATCCAGCTGACGGTCTATGCTGGTGATGATGAACTGCTTATTGGAAGATTTGCTCGGAGGCGTCTTCACCACAAAATCGTCAGGCCTCTCAATCTCGTTCTCCTCGACATACTTCTTTATGAGCTTGATGAATTCTTCGCCGTATTTGCGGGCCTTGCCCTCCCCTACTCCCTGGCAGCGCTGAAGCTCTTCGATGGTTTCCGGATAAAGGATGGACATATCCTCGAGCGCAGGATCGCCGAAAAGGATCCAGGGCTGCAGTTTCAACCTGCGTGACAGGTCCTTGCGAAGGTCTTTGAGGGCTGAGAGAAGCACCGGGTCGCCGCCTCCCCCTCCCTTGAGGGCCGCCGCGGCCATGGCGTCCTCTTCGTCTTCATCGTCGTTCTTGTCCGCCGCCTTGAACTTTACATCCTCCACGAGCATCAGCTGCGTGGGAGATTTCGCGAAAGCTTCCCCTTCGGGAGTTGCATAGATTAGTCCGTATGATTCAATCTCTTTCCCAAGCAGATGATGCACCAGGCCCTGATGGATGACGGCGCACCAGTACTTCTCGTCATGGTCTTCGCCGGCACCGAAAAGGTCCAGTTCATCGTGTTTGTAGGACTTCACCATGGAATTCTCGACACCCGCGAGGATGCAGGCAAGATGTTCGATCTTGAAATGCTCCGGAAGGCTCAGGATGAGCTTCAGGACCAGCTGCATCTGCTTACGGCCGTCGAAACTCCGCTTCGGATGCAGGCAGTTGTCACATGCGCCGCAATTGTCCTTGGGATAATCCTCACCGAAGTAGTTGAGCAGCAGCTTTCTCCGGCACTGTCCGGATTCGGCGTAAGCCACCACCTCGGAAAGCAGCTGCCTGGTGATTTCCTGTTCGGAAATGGGCTTGCCCTGCATAAATTTCTCCAGCTTCTGCACATCCTTATAATTATAATAGGCAATGCAGATACCCTCTTCACCGTCACGCCCGGCGCGTCCCGTCTCCTGATAATAGCTCTCGATGCTCTTCGGGATGTCGTAATGGATGACGAAACGCACGTCCGGCTTGTCGATTCCCATGCCGAAGGCTATGGTGGCCACTATGACGTCCACTTCCTCCATAAGGAAGGCGTCCTGGTTGTCGGCACGCACCTTAGCATCCAGTCCGGCATGGTAAGGAAGAGCCTTTATATTATTGATGCAGAGGAATTCTGCCATCTCCTCGACCTTCTTGCGGCTGAGGCAGTAGATTATTCCGGACTTGCCGGGATTGGACTTTATGAACTTTACGATATCCTTCTCCGGATCGTCCTTGGGTCTCACCTCGTAATAAAGGTTGGGGCGATTGAAGGAGGACTTGAAAACCGCGGCATCCTGAATGCCCAGATTCTTGAGGATATCGCTCTGGACCTTCGGCGTGGCCGTTGCAGTGAGCGCAATTATCGGAGCCCTGCCGATAGTGTCGATAAAACTGCGGATGCGCCTGTATTCCGGCCGGAAATCATGTCCCCACTCGGAAATGCAGTGCGCCTCATCAATGGCATAGAAAGACACTTTTATCTCCTTGAGGATGGCCACGTTCTCCTCTTTTGTGAGGGATTCCGGAGCGACATACAGGATTTTCGTCTTGCCTGCGACGAGATCCGCGCGTACATCGTCTATCTGCTGCCGGCTGAGCGAAGAATTCAGGAAATGCGCGATGCTTTCGTTACCGCTCACGAAACCTCTGAGCACATCGACCTGGTTTTTCATCAGCGCGATGAGCGGAGAGATCACTATGGCGGTACCCTCTTTGATCAGAGCAGGCAACTGATAGCAGAGGGATTTGCCCCCGCCGGTAGGCATGAGCACGAAGGCGTCACCGCCTCCCAGCAGATGGCTGATGACGTCCTCCTGGCCGCCCTTGAAGTTGTCGTAACCGAAAAACTCCTTGAGAGTCCTCGATATCTGCTCCGAATAATCTGTCATTTCCTTGTCCTTTAGTGTTATCAGTCCAGTGTGTGTATCGCAAGGCCCGAGCGCAGTTTAGGCTCGAACCAGGTGGTCTTGGGAGGCATTATCTTGCCGCTGTCGGCTATGTCCTCCAGCTGCTTCATGCTCACGGGATAAAGGGCGAAAGCGATCTTCATCTCTCCGCTGTCCACCCTGCGGCTGAGTTCTCCAAGTCCGCGGATTCCACCGACGAAATCTATCCTCTTGTCGGTACGCAGGTCTTTGATTCCCAGGATCTTGTCCAGGACAAGCTCGGAAAGGACGGTGACGTCCAGCACGCCGATAGGGTCGCTGTCGTCATATCTGCCGGGTTTCGCCGTAAGGCTGTACCAGCTGCCGTCCAGATACATGCCGAAATTGTGAAGCGCGGCGGGGCTGTAGATGCCGGGGCCCTTTTCTTCTACCGTGAAATTTTTTTCAAGCGCTTTGAGGAACTCCTCTTTGCTCAAGCCGTTGAGGTCTTTCACCACACGGTTGTAGTCGATTATCTTTAGCTGGCTCGAGGGGAAGCATACCGCCATGAACCAGTTGTATTCCTCGCTTCCGTCGTGATTGGGGTTGTTTGCCCGCTTTTCTTCGCACACACGTGCCGCGGCGGCGGTGCGATGATGGCCGTCGGCCACGTAGAAGGCCGGGACTTCGCTCGTGAAAATGCGCGTAATCTCATCTATGTCCGACTGGGCGTCAATCACCCAGAAGCGGTGCACGAAACCATTTTCGTCGGTAAAATCGTAAAGCGGAGCGGAAGATACCGTCCTGCCGACTATAGCATCAAGTCCGGCATTGTCCTTATAAGCGAAGAATACCGGCTCTATGTTGGCATTCTGGATGCGCACATGGATCATGCGGTCGTCTTCCTTGTCACGGCGGGTAAGTTCATGCTTTTTGATTATCCCGTCGGCATAGTCCTGCGCATGGGCGCACAGCACCAGCCCGTACTGGGTCCTTCCGTCCATGGTCTGGGAATAGACATAGTAGCAGGGCTTCGGATCCCGTTTTAGCCAGCCTTTTTCCCGCCACTCGCGGAAATTCAGCACGGCCCTGTCGTAAACCTGCCGGGAGTGTTCGTCCGCTATGGGATCGAAGTCGATTTCCGGCTTGGTGATATGAAGCAGGGACTTTTCACCGGCCATCGCTTTGGCCTCCTGCGAATTGAGAACATCGTAGGGAGGAGCCGCCACCTGGGTGACTATTTCTTTCGGGGGCCGCAAGGCCGCAAAGGGTTTTACTTTTACCATGATACCGTTACTTGTTAACCTGGAAACGGGTGTTGCCCGTCGCGAAAAAGTCCACTATCTGGCGTGCCGCGGCAAGTCCGGCATTGATATTCGCCTCCGCCGTCTGGGCACCCATTTTCTTGGGAGTGGCGAAGATGCGCACGCCGAACTTTTCCTTCAGGGCGGCGTAGTTGTCGGGGGCCACGTCCGTGATGTACTTGAGGTCCTGACGCTCTTCGAGAGCCTTTTCAAGGCCTGCCTCGTCGATGACTTCCTTGCGGGCCGTGTTCACCAGGGTCGCGCCCTTGGGCATGCTGCTTATGAGATCATACCCTATTGAACCGACCGTCTGCGGGGTTGCGGGGATGTGCACGCTTACGAAATCGCTGCCGCTGTAAAGGGCTTCCACGCTTTCCACTGGCTCGGCGCCGCCTTCGATTATCTTTTCGGCGGGAAGGAAAGGATCTATGGCCTTGACCTTCATGCCGAGGGCCTCCGCCTTTTTGCCGACCAGGCGTCCCACATTTCCAAATGCCTGTATTCCAAGGGTTTTACCCTGGATTTCAGTACCGGTCGCCGGAGTGAACTGGCCGCGGGACATATAAATCATCATGGCGACTGCAAGCTCCGCCACCGCATTGGAGTTCTGCCCGGGGGTGTTCATCACCACCACTCCGTGTTTCGTCGCCGCTTCCAGGTCAACATTGTCCACGCCTGCTCCGGCGCGCACGACGATTTTGAGCTGAGGGGCCGCGGCAAGCACTTCGGGCGTAACTTTGTCCGAACGGATGATGAGGGCCTGGGCATCGGCTACAGCCTTCAGCAGGTCCGCCTGCCCTTCATACTTCTCCAACAGGGCCACTTCATGTCCGGCTCCTTCGAGAATTTCCTTGATTCCGTCCACCGCCACTTTGGCGAAGGGCTTCTGGGTTGCAATCAGTACTTTCATTATTTATTCCTTATTATATCTTTTGTACGAAGATAGTCATTTAAAAATGAAATTTCAAACCTGCAGCAAGCGAAATTTGTGCAAGACTTTCCCGCTGTTTGCTGCCAAGCGCGACCGTTTTTTTCTCGCCTGAAGTATTGTCCTTGTACGTAAGTGCAGCCAGCGCTCCCGTATATAGGGAAGCGGCCATTCCAAAATAAAGATTGTTCACCACCTGAAAATCATAGCCGAGATCAAGGTTATAGCTGAGTCCGGATCCGGAAGTAGTTATATTTTGTTTTGGTGTAATACCTTTATCGATGTAATTGGCAAGGCCCAGTCCATAATTCAGCCAGAATATATTGCGTCTGTCTTCCGAAATAAAACGCATTGCATACATTACACCCGAGTAGAGAATGAAGATATCATCGCTTACAATCCCTTCGGCCGAAGACCCGTCATCGTATTGAAATGTTCCGTATAGAGAATTCTTGGCCTTGAAAAAATTGAATTTGGCCCCGATTCCCTGACTGAAACCCGTGGGTTGTGAGGGAAAGAAATAAGTGAAGTCTCCCCCTAAATTGAAACCATTCTTAAGCTTTTTCAAATAATTGGTCAGCACATTGTCCAATCCGCTTTGCACCTTGGCAAGCCGATAACCATATCCTCCGTAAACACCTATTCTATAGCCCGGCCGACGTGTAATCTTATCAAGAGATTCTTCCTTTGTTACAGCAGAACTGGAATGAACAGCTGCATAACTATGAGCGCCACGGACGGAGGTCTTTTCTGTTTCCTTTACAGAAGGCTGTTCCGGAGACACTGATACATAAGAGGTATCAACAACACTGTGCGGGAGATAATTATAAATATCAGGAACATTGTATATATCGGCCTTTATCCTATGTATGGAACTCACGAAGTCCGGAGCTTTGTGTTCTGTTATTTTTACCAGGTTGCCGCCGGCATCCTTCGCCTTGTCCTTGGCGATATCGCTTACAATTTCATAAGTTGCATGCTTGAGGGTTGTAAAACCGCTGTCTCCAACCCTCACCTCGCCAAGTTTTTCCCCATCCGCAGGGGCGGGGTCAGGCTCTCCGAGAAGCGCCACCTGCGCATCGGCAGGCAGGGGATCCCTTTGCACAAGGATATTCGTTACGACCTTTGGCGAGCATGCGCACAATGCATGTGCGGCGACAGCGATAACTGTAATCTTTAACGTGTTCATTATAATATGGTGTTATTCGGATTTTCCGTATTTCGCAATCACTTCTTCATAGGGGGGATACATATGAATACTCATACCTTGCCTGTATTTTGAATTCTCGTTTGTGGCAAAGGTAACACCTCCCAGACTGGCTGTTGTACGCTATTAAAATCGAAGGTGCCCCCTTGGCGGAAGCCGCAGGGAGCACAGGCATGCCATCCGAATAAGACCTGGGGCCTTCATTTCTTTAATTCATTATTTATTCTCCTTTTCGAATTCCTGCATGGCCTTGATGAGGGCGGCAACGTCTTCTTCGGTGCAGGCATTATAGAGGGATGCGCGGAAGCCTCCGACGCTGCGATGGCCTTTGAGGCCCACAAGGTCGCATTCTTTTGCGAATTCGAGGAACTTGGGGGCGAGCTCTTCATAGCCTTCCGCCATCACGAAAGGAACATTCATGATGGAGCGGTCCTCCACCGCAGCCGTGCCTTTGAACAGGGCGTTACGGTCGATTTCGGCATAAAGAGCGGCGGCCTTGCGCTCATCGATTTCGTGCATGGCATCCACTCCGCCTATACCCTTGAGCCACTTGAGGGTCTCGTTCATGATATAAACGGCAAATACCGGAGGCGTGTTGAACATGGAGCCCTTGTCGATATGCGTGCGATAGTCCAGCATAGTAGGCAGATAGCGGGATACCTTACCGAGGGCGTCCTTGCGGATGATGGCGAAGGCCACGCCCGCAGTGCCGGCGTTCTTCTGGGCGCCGCCGTAAATGAGCGCATATTTGCTCACATCCACCCTGCGGCTGAGAATGTCGGAAGACATGTCGGCGATGAGGGGCACGGGGCAGTCGATATCATGCTTAATCTCGGTTCCGTAAATGGTGTTGTTGGTGGTAATATGGAAATAGTCCAGATCCTCAGGAATCTCATAATCCTTGGGGATATAGCTATAGTTCTTGTCGGCGGAGGAAGCCAGCGCATAGGCGTTGCCAAGTCCTGCAGCCTCTTTGAGTGCTTTGTGGGCCCATACTCCGGTGTCCAGGTAAGCGGCTTTCTTCTCCAGGAAGTTCATGGCGACATACAGGAACTGCAGACTTGCGCCGCCTCCGAGGAATACGGTCTCGTAATCGTCGGGAATACCGAGGAGTTCTTTCCAGAGGGCGCGGGTCTCGTCCATGGTTTCCTCCCACTCTTTGGTACGGTGAGAAATGCTGATGAGGGAAACTCCCGTTCCCTTGAAATCGCGCAATGCCTCTATTGCATTGTCGATGGCCTGCTGCGGCAGAACGCAGGGCCCTGCATTGAAGATGTGTTTCATTTTATAAAGTTATAAAATTTTTCCTTAAACAAAGATTCTTTTCCCAAAGCTACGCGGAGGAAGAATCTGCAATCCTGCGAAAAATCGCGTTTTTCCGGTTGAATGCCAATGTTTTTCAGCTCATTTTCGACTTTTGGCAAATCTTCGTACCCGCAAACGACCGTCCAATCCCTGGAGGCGGTTTTTTGAACGATATCGGCTTTCCCTATGGCATCCGCCGCCGCTCCACGGTAGGCAGCGATGAGTCCCGGGACGCCAAGGAGGATACCTCCGAAGTATCGTACGACCACAATGAGGATATCCCGCAGGCCGGCCGAATCTATCTGTCCGAGAATCTGTCTGCCGGCTGTTCCGGAAGGTTCGCCGTCATCGCTCAGTCGCCAGATGCCTTCTTTTGAAAGCCGCGGCCCCGCAGCGAGGACTTCTCCTGCCGGCGCGGAGGGCTCTTCTATGCTTGCGATACGGTATGCCCAGCAATGATGCCTGGCCCCATGATGATCGCGGCGGATATTGTCTATCAGGACTTTGGCTTCATCTTCCGAAGAAATCGGGAATGCATAGGCGATAAAACGGCTGCCCTTGTCTTTATACAAGCCTTCACAAGCCGAAGCGATGCTTAAATATTTATCCGCATCAAGCATAACCAAATTTAGTAAATTTCGCTTATATTCGTATCCGATTTAGGAATTATTTTTATGTCGTACAAGTTCAGAGTCACCCTTAAGGGCATAAAAGGATTCTTCCGCGTTTACCTTGTCAACGGAAGCAACTCGCTGTATATCTTTCATAAACAGCTGCATAGGGACCTGGAATTTCCCCAGGATCAGCCCATTCTTTTCAAGGCATTCGACGAAACGGGCGCCGTGGCGGGACGCTTCGCACTCACTCCCCTTCCTGGCAACAAGGCCGTAGATGAGGTGAGCGTGGCCCAGACCGTGAAGGACGGAATTGTCTGCTTTGAATATTTCTACGACGTAATTTCAAAGAAAAGCGTAATCATCACCCTTGAGGGGGAAAGCCCTGTGAATGTTTCTTCGCCGGAGTGCATAGAGAGCAAGGGTCCGCTTCCCATTGAGTTCGAAAACGGATACGTCGCCTTCGAGGACCTCCCCGACGACAAGCGCAAACTGCCCGGAGAGGATTCGTCCGACGATGATGAAGACGATGATGAAGACTTCGACGACAGCGAAGATTCCGACGAGGACGATGAAGACGACGACGATGACGAGGCCGAAGAAATCGTCGATGAGAGCGAGCTCTGAGACTGCTCCGTACTCCCTGTTCTCTATCTTGCCCGCTTTGCTGAGGTAGCAAAGTGTATGTCCGAGTTTATCGGGCCGGGGGCTCCGTCGCCCATAAGGCCCATCCGTATTACCCCATCCGGGGCCGTTGGCGAGGTGGCATCTTCATCGATCCAATAGGGCTCGATGTAGGCATTGCGCTTCTTCGACCTGCTGCCGTCAGGAAGGATAGGGTAAGCATGATAGCAGAAAAAACGCTTCCCAGCCGCGTCGCGCAGGAAGAATCCGTGCCCGGCTCCCGCCATCTCCGGATGCCCTATCGAGCAGAACACAGGGTTGCGATCGTACTTGATCCAGGATTCTTCCAGCAGCGGGTTGGCATATTCCGTACCGTTGCGTTTGAGGGTGAGCTGCCCGAGGCCGTAGTCCGAGAAAAATGGGCTGGCGCTATAGCTGAGGAAAACCCCGCCGCGGTCGCCGTAGAATGCGGTAGGCCCCTCGACCACACGCGGGTGCTTCTTGTCGGAACCGCGCATTTCCCATTCCTGGGTGGGAGTGGTCACTGTGCCGGGAGTGCCCTCCATATGCCATGGCTTCGAGAAGTGCGAAATAAGTATCCTCTGGCGGAAGACGCTGTCCGGATAATTGGTTTTTCCGGCCATAAGCACCCACATAAGATAAATACCCTGGTACTGCCCGGAAGGGACCCTCAACACGCTGGGACCAAGAGAGCGCCGGATAACTTCGCCTTCGTTATTGAGCAGGGGCTGGGCATGGTTCTTCTCGCCCGTGACGGGGTGCACCCATGGGCCGTCGAGGGTGCCGCTCGCAGATTTCAGCGTAGCGGTTTTCATGACCGAGCCCGTCACCTTGCCGTTCTTGCGAAGAATCTGCCGGAGAGCAAAATATATATACCACCCGCTGTTGCCGGGAAACTCGTCCTCGGAGAAATAATGAATCTCCGGCGACCATACCGCGGCAATCTTCGCACCTTCACCGAATACTTCCTGCACCATGGGATCGCTGTTGGGATCGTAGATAATATTATCGAGTGTGGGATGGTTCTTCTCCGTGAGCCCATCGAGCCTCTTGTCCTTTATGATGGCAAGATAAGCGCTCGCAGGCGGGGTCATGGTCATAGTCAGATAAAAATAGCCGTTGTCGTAGATGAGACATGGATCCGGAGTGCCGGTGCGGAAGAGGGTGCTGCCCTTGCCCTTGGAAGAATAATTGCGGGGCGCAAGGGGGCTGCCGCTGATTTTCACCGGGTCCGATGCCAGCCGCCAGGGCAGTGCCAGGCGGGAAAGATTCAGTCCTTCGGAGCCTTTCCAACGCAGATACACCCCGTCATGCGCCCGCACGATGCCGGGCTGCGAGGCCTGAGAGGCGAGAAAACTGCCGTCTGCACCCAGCATCGGCTGGCTCTGTATGGGAATGCCGTTGAGTGGATAAACATAATGGCCCTCAACGAGTCCGCTGGCCGATTTCATTACGACTATCCGGCTGCCAAGCTTAGTTTCGAGCACGAAGTACAGGTACCATCCTGCATTGCCGGGGAAGTCCTCCTCGGTAAAACGGCAAAGCAGTGGCGAACTTATGCTGTCGACCGCGACACCCTTGCCGAAGACGGCCTCAACGCTCATGTCGCACACGGCGTTGTACACATAGTTGCGATTCATCTCAACCGGATCGGTAACGTCGAGCCGCGAAGGGTCAGAAGCCTTTATCACGGCTATCCTGTTTCCCTCGGCCTTAGCGAGGTACCAGCTGCCGTTGTCGAATACCAGGTCTTCTTCAGACGCCATTGCGCCCAGGAATAATCCCCCGGCAAAAATGGCTGCGAGCAATGTCAGGCTGCGAATCGGTTTCATCTGCAATTGGTTTTGATTTGGCTACTAATAATAATCAGATATCTACAAAAATAGGAACAAGGCTTGATAAAAGCAAAAACGAAAGCAGCCGGGTCCACAGGGATCCGGCTGTCTTACTCGTTGTCAAGGATATATTTACTTCGCTGCCTCTTCTTTCTCCACGAAGTTGCCGACCTTGTCGATCTTCACGTTGAAGATAAGGGTGGCGTTGGGCTCGATACCCTGGTTGCCGCGCTCGCCGTATGCGAGGGCTGCAGGGCAGTAGAGTTCAACCTCTCCGCCTTCACCTACGAGCTGCATGCCTTCGGTCCAGGCAGGGATGACACGGTTGAGAATGAAACGCACGGGCTCGTCTTTTGCCTCGTCGAAGACCTCACCGTCGAGAGTGGTTCCCTTATAGAGCACCCACACGGTATCCTTGGGGCTGGTAGCCTTCTTGTCGGTACCGGGCTCGATAATCTTGTACTGCAGGCCGCTTTCGGTGGTCTGCACGCCTTCCTTCTGACCGTTCTTGGCAAGGAATTTCTCCTCGGCGGCCTTGTTGGCGGCGAGCTTCTCATTGCGGCGGAGCTCAAGATATTCGTTGAAGAGAGTGTTCATCTCCTCGGGGCTGATCTTGAACTGTTTTGCGAATTCTTCGTCGCGGGGGTTGCCCTTTGCCTTGATGAAGTCGTTCATGCCCTGCTTGACCTTTCCGTAAGGCAGTTCACCGAAATCGTAACCTTTGATGAAGGAACCGAAGTTGATACCTACGAGGTATGCAACGGAGTCGATCATGGACTTGGTGATCTTCTTTGCGGGGATTTCTTCTACAGCCTCGGCAGCCGGTTCGGCAGCTTCAGCGGTTTCTGCCTGCTCTCCGGCCTTGGGGGTGCAGGCAAACGCTACAATTCCGATAAGGAAAGCAGCAAAAAACTTGTTTGTCTTCATAATTTATAAAAGTTAAAATGTTGTCTTAAAGTTCCCATGCAAGGGCGGATGCGCCAAGTATGGCGGCATCGGACTCCTTGAGCTGGGAGAAAAGTATCCTCACCTTGTTCTTCCAAAGGGGCAGGACATTGTCGTTCATTGCCTTTAGAGTAGGTTCATAAAGGAATTCCTTTGCACGGGCGAGCCCGCCGAAGAGGACTATCGCCTCAGGAGCGGAGAATGCCACGAAATCGGCGAGACTCTCCCCGAGGAGACGTCCGGTGAATTCAAACACCCGTTTTGCAAGGGCATCGCCTTCTTTAGCGGCCTCGTACACGTCCTTGGAAGTGATATTATCCAAAAGCCTCAGCTGGGAGGGCTCATCGGACGCTTCCAGCCACTCGCGGGCGGTGCGTGCCACTCCTATCGCGGAGCAGTAGGCCTCCAGGCAGCCGGACTTGCCGCAATTGCAGGCGCGTCCGTTATGCCGCACGGCTGCCGTGTGACCGAGTTCGCCGGCGAAACCGTCGGACCCGTAAAGCACCTTGCCGTCAATCACGATGCCGCTCCCGACTCCGGTGCCGAGGGTGATCATTATGAAATGCTTCATGCCCTTGGCCACACCGTAGGTCATCTCGCCCACCGCTGCCGCATTGGCATCGTTGGTGAGAGCCACGGGAATGCCGCCGCAGGACTCTGAAAGCATCTTCGCGAAGGGGACTTCCCCGTTTGCAGCCCATGGAAGATTGGGTGCGAAGGCGATGGAACCTGTGTAATAGTTGCCGTTGGGGGCGCCCACGCCGATTCCACGGATCTGATCCTCCTTGCCTGCAGACGTTATCAAAGACTTGACTCCGGCGGCGAGCTCATCTATTATCACCTTCGCATCGTCGCTGGGATTGGCTTTGATTACGCTCTGGGCGAGCACTTCACCGCGCGCATCGACCACGCCGAGCTTGGTGCTCTGCCCGCCGATGTCTATTCCTACTACAAAATCCTTGGCCATCGCTTATTCCTCCGCAACTTTTTTCACCTTGCTGCCCACAAGAGCATAGAAAAGGATGTATGCGGCGCAGGCGAGAGGAACGATATAGCTGTACAGGCCGATGATGTCATACAGCCAGGCCTGGATGGCCACCATTACGGCACAGCCGAATACCATGGTCATAAAGATTCCGGAAGCAACGGCAGTGTACTTGCCGAGTCCTTCGACAGCCATATTGAAAATACCTCCCCACATAACAGAGGTGCAGAGACCAACGAGCAGGAATGCAAGCATACCGGCAGGTACGGGTACCCAGCTGACCTTGAGGTTCGCCCAGTCGATGCCGGGAACCTTGACCTGGATGGACGCGGGTGCGAACATTCCGATTGCGATCAGCACGCAGGCTACGGCTGCTACCGTCGAGACCATGGTGCGACTGGAGACCTTTCCGCCGATGACGCCGCCGATGGTACGGCCGATGAACATCATAAGCCAGTAAACGGCTGCGATGAGGGTTGCAACTTCCATGGTGAGGCCGACCGCGTCGCTTTGGAGATAGGAAACCATATAGGTCGGAGTGCCGACTTCAACGCTCATATAAAGGAAGATGGCCAGGGCACCAAGGGCGAAATGACGATGCTTGAGCGCTCCGGTGACGAGACTGAGCTGAACGGGAGCCTGCTCCGGTTCGTCGATCTTGGTGAACAGAAGGACCACGAAGGCAAGGATGAATATGACCGCTGCGATCAGCAGGGCGGGAGTCGCGTCAGAGATACCGGTGGTCTCCTTCACGGCACCTACGAGGGCGCCCATAAGGATGTATACGATAACTGCAGCCGCAGAGTTGAAAGCACCGCCGATCTGGATGAACTGGTTGCCTTTCTTCCCTCCGCCGCCGAGGATGTTGAGCATAGGGTTGACGACGGTGTTGAGCATACACATACAGAGACCGCTGATGAAAGCACCAATAAGATATACTACATAACTTTCAACCTGTCCGCTGAGGAACTCGAATGCGAGGCCGGTGAGACCTACGAGGATTGCTCCGAGGGCGGTCTTCTTGTATCCGAACCTGGCTACCAGCATACCTGCGGGGATACCCATCAGCAAGTAGGCGATGAAATTAGCATAGTTGCCGACCTGTGCGGCGAACTCGGATGCGCCAAACTGATTTTTGACGATCGTGGCCATAGGGGAGCACAGGTTCGTCACGAAAGCAATCATAAAGAAGAGGAAGAACATCATTACGATTGCTGCGTAATTTAGTTTTTTGTTTGCCATATTAATTAAGTGTTAGATTGATTCGATATTCTTCTCGTTGAAGAGCTGGCGACCTTCGGGAGTGTAGGCGTAGTCGATGCGGTCCGCAAAGTACTTCTCGACTTTGCCGCGGACGATCTTGGAGGTGCTGTTAACCAGGCCGTTCTGCTCGGTGAAAGGCTCGGGGAGCACGGCGATTGCGGAAGGCAGCCATTTCTCCGGGAACATTCCTTCGTGGGAGCCGCCCTTGCGGTATGCGTCGCAGTCCGCCTGGATCATCTGGAGCATGGCCTCCTTGCCCTCGCGGCTTTCGGGATCGAGGTCCGGACGCTTCGCCTTGAGTTCGCGCCTGAGGGCGTCCTTGGCGGGCACCACGAGCACGATAGTATAAGGATTCTGATTATTGTGGATAATCACCTGGTCGATGAACTTGCTGCCGTCGGTGAGGCTGTCTTCATAGCCTTCCGGAGAATATTTCTCGCCGTCGGCGCTGATCAGCAGGCTCTTGAAACGGCCGGTGACATAGAGGTAACGCCTGTCGGCCGGATAGAGATAGCCGCGGTCGCCCGTGTAGAGCCAGCCGTCGCGGACTGTCTCTGCGGTAGCTTCGGGATTTTTCCAGTAGCCCGCCATGACATTCTCGCCGCGGATGACGATCTCGCCGGTGACTCCGTCGGGAACTTCGTTGTGTTCCTCGTCGCAGATCTTGATGTCCATTGGTTCCACAGTGCGGCCCGAACTGCCGAAAATGGCATGGCCGGTGGAGTTGGCGCAGATAATGGGCGTAGCTTCGGAAAGTCCGTAACCCTGATAGACGGGGACGCCGATTGCGCAGAACCAGCGCTGCAGCTCGATGTCCAGGAGGGCGCCTCCGCCTACGAAGAACATCATCCTGTCGCCGAAAGCGGCTTCGCGGGCAGGTTTGAATATCTTCTTGTCGAAGAACTTGATGAGGGGCTTCTTCCAGAACTGGCTGATCCAGGGCTTGCCGGCATTGTAATACTCACGGTTGTATGAGATTGCAAGCCTGACCGCGAAATTGAAGAGTTTTTCCACCTTTTCGCCCTTGGCGCGGATGCCGTTTTCGATGGCCTTCTTGAAGTTGCGGCTAAGGGCGGGCACGCTGAGCATGATGTGTGGACGCACGTCCTTGATGGCTCCAGGTATGTTCTTGAGGGTGGCAAGCTGGGTTTTCCCCACCGGGACGGTGGCTATGCTGCCGCCGTACATCATCATGGTGTAGAATCCGGCCACATGGGCGAAGCAGTGGTCCAGAGGCAGGATGATGAGCATCACAGCCCCTTCGTGCACGTTGATGACCGAAGAGCCCTGCTCCACGTTGGCAGTGTAGTTGCGGTGGGTGAGAAGGATGCCCTTGGGATCGGCGGTGGTGCCGGAAGTGTAGCTTATGTTGGCATAGTCGTCGGGACCTACGGAAGCGATGCGCCGCTCGAGTTCCCCGGCATTGTCTTTCATGAACTTGAGACCCATTTCACGCAGCTCGCCAATGTACATTTCGCCTTCCTGAAGGGGAATATCGTCCAGCACTATGACTTTGCGCACGCACGGGCAGGTGCCGATGACGCGGCGGATCTTGTGGAGTTCCACCTCGGAAGCCACCACATAGACGCTGTCGGAGTGGTTGATGCGGAAATTGAGGTCGTAGTCGGATTCGAGCTTGTATGAAAGGGGGACATCGACTCCTCCTGCATAGAGGATGCCGAGCTCGGTCATGATCCAGAGGTTCCTTCCTTCAGAAAGAAGGGACACCTTCTCCCCTTTCTGAAGGCCGAGAGCCATGAATCCGGCGGCAAGTATGCGGCCTTCGTCACGGGTCTTCTTGAAAGAGGTCTCGGTCCATGTGCCGTTCACTTTCTCCCGGAGGAAGGTGTTGTCGGCATATTTTTTCGTGTATTTCTCGACAAAGTCGATGATGGTGGGTCTGTTTTTTTCCATGTTCTTATCTGCGGCAGCGCCGTTTTTTTGGTTATTTGAATAGTCCGTAAAGTTTGGCGTCTATCATATCCGTCACCTTCTCGAAATCTTCCGGCTTGTTGCCGAACTTGACGGTGTCTCCGTCAACTATCAGAAGGTTGGCAGGGTAATCCTTGATGAACGCTTCGTATTTTTCGTTCAGGCCGGTGAGGTAGTCGATCCTGATGCTTTTTTCATATTCGCGGCCACGTTTCTGTATCTGCGAGATGAGGTTGGGAATGCTGGAACGGATATAGATCAGCAGGTCCGGGTATCCGACGAGGGACATCATGAGATCGAAGAGGTCGGAATAATTTTCGAAGTCCCTGGAACTCATCAGCCCCATATCGTGGAGATTGGGGGCGAAAATGCGAGCGTCTTCGTAGATGGTGCGGTCCTGGATGACTACATCGTCGGTCTTGGAAATATCCACCACATCCTTGAAACGCTTATTCAGAAAATATATCTGCAGATTGAACGACCAGCGTTCCATATCTTCATAGAAGTCAGCGAGATAGGGGTTGAAATCCACGGATTCGAACTTGGGTATCCAACCGTAGTGGGCGGCAAGCATCTTGGTAAGCGTCGTCTTTCCGCAACCGATATTTCCTGCTATTGCAATGTGCATAATCCTATATATTAAATCTTACAAATGTAATCATTTTATTTGAAGAGTCCGAAGAGTTCGGCATCTATCTTGTCCGTAATCATTTCGAAGTCTGAAGGATTGTTCTTGAAGTCCAGTCCGTCGGTCTCGATGGTGAGAAGCCTCCCCTCGTAGGAAGATATCCATTCTTCGTAGTGGCGGTTCAGTCCGCTGAGGTATTCGATACTCATGCCCTGCTCATAGTCGCGGCCCCTTTTCTGGATATTGGCCACCAGGTGTTCTATGCTGGATTTCAGGTAGATAAGTAGCTCCGGCGGACGCACCATGCTCATCATGATGCCGTAGAGCTGCATGTAGGTGGCGTAGTCCCGTTCGCTCAGGTTGCCCATCTCGTAGTTGTTGGCCACGAAGATGTGGACGCCTTCCATGAGGGTCCTGTCCTGGATTATGGTCTCATCGCTCCTGGATATCTCGATAAGGTCTTTGAAGCGCTGGGCGAGGAAATAAGTTTCAAGGTTGTAGCTCCAGCGGGGGATGTCCTTGTAATAATCTTCCAGATAAGGGTTGTAGGTGACGGACTCGAACTGAGGCTTCCATCCGTAATGGGCGGCAAGCATCGTCGTGAGGGTCGTCTTTCCGCTTCCTATGTTTCCGGCTACACCGATGTGCATCTCAAGTGGTTTTGGTAAGAACACAAATTTAAGTAAAATAATTCATATATTTGCCCTGCCTGATTATGGAAATAAAGCGTTTCAATTGCAATTATCTTTCTGAAAACTGCTACGTGGCTTCCGAAGGGGCCGGCGCGGTGATTGTGGACCCGGGATTCCTGGACGATGAAATCGACGGGTTGTATTCCTATCTGGACGCAGAAGGCCTGAAGCCGGAGGCGATCCTGCTCACCCATGCACATTTCGACCATATCCTGGCCACGAAGATCCTGCAGGACAAATACGGGATTCCGGTATTCCTGCACCCGGACGAGCAGTCCACCCTGCAGCTTGACAGGAAATATGTGGCGGAGGAAAACATCCGAAATTTCCAGCCCGAATTCGAGCGCACCCCTGTTTCCGACGGGCAGATGCTGGTTTTTGCGGAAGGCAGGCTGAAGTTCAGGGTGATCGCCACTCCCGGGCACACCCAGGGAGGGGTCTGCTACTACGAAGAGAAGGACGGGGTCCTCTTCAGCGGAGACACGTTGTTCGCCGGCACCATAGGGCGCACGGACCTGGAGTACGGCGACTATGACATGCTGATACGCTCCATAATGGAGAAACTCATCCTGCTGCCGGGAGAAACCGCCGTCTATCCCGGTCACGGCCGTCCCACGAGCATTGCCGCGGAACGCAGCGACAACCCCTTCCTGGAGCCTTTCAACGAAGCCGAGGAAGAATTCGACCCGGAGTCGATAGAACCCGTGATAATACACGGCGGGGAAGCCGTCCCCCTCTGATTATTTCCCCTGTTCGGCCGAAAGCCGCTGGAATTCCTCACGTGCGGCCTGCATGTCCTTGAGGAAGTCCGCACTCGTATGGAGACGGGCATAGCAGGCCGAGGCCAGCACACGGGAGGCATCCACATCGCTCTGCCAGTGGTAACCGCCTATCACCCTGCTCTCTCCCCATTCGAAGCCATAGGACAGAAGCGCGTTTTGGGCCGCTGGATTTATCTCGCTGAGCAACAGAGCCATACCCCATCCGCGAATGGAATGGCCGGAAGGATAGGATCCGGTTCCTGCAAGATCTTTATCCCATTTGGGAGTTATGGTCTTTTCTCCATAAACCACAAAGGGACGCTTGCGCATATAGGCCTGTTTCGGGCCGGTGGCTCCAAGCCGGATGGTCTTTATGCTTTTCTTTATCAGTCGGTATATGGCAGGAGTCTTTTCCTTGGAAATCTCCAAACCGAAGGATTCGCTGAAAAGACGGCACATTTCGGGGATCTTCGTCGTCGCATGAAGCTTCGCCAGCTCCCCGCGAGGGGTGTCCCGGAGTGTTTTGCCCCATTCATACCGGCTGATGTCGTACTTCATCAGGAGGGAACTGTCCGAAGGAGGTGCCGGCAGGAACACAACCGCATCCGGCATCTGGGAGGCCTTGAAATACAGGGTATCCTTCTCCTGTTTGCGGGAATTGTCCTGCGCGCCCAGGGTAAGTACAGCGAAAAAGGTCGCCGTCAAAAGAGTCAGGATGGTTCTTTTCATCTATATCTGTTTTTATTGCTTACAGCTTTCATATTTTAGTCCGGCCACCCGTGACATATGCTTCACGTTGCCCGTAATGAGTATTCTGTCGAAAAATACTGCAGTGCATGCAATCAGAAGGTCGATTTCTTCTATCGGGTTTCCCTGCTGTCTCAATGCCGCCCGCTGACGCGCGGCTTCCTCATAGGCAGCAGACGAAGGCAGTATTGTCAAGCTCTCTTCTATCTTCCTGACAATGCCAATGTTATCCTGCCGCCGGTCACTTTGGTACGCTCCGCAATACAATTCATACAGAGTCAGGTCGGCTATCGCAAAATTGGAAATGCCCGCATCAAGCAACAACTTTGGCAGTTTTTCCCCTATTCCCCTGATATAGTCCACCAGGACGCTGGTATCCAAAAGATATTTAGTGTCTGTCATAAAGCCTCAATCTCATTTTCAATCCGTCCGCCCCTTATATTTTCCATTATTTCTTCGGGACTTTCGCTTCCCTGCCATTTTCCGAATATGGAATCTGCAAAAGCCATCGTTTTTTTTCTGGCTTCCTCGAGTTCCTCGGCTGTTCGGATATCTGCCGTCGCTTTGGATAAAATCAAGGTAACGTACTCATTGACACTGGTATCTGCCTGTCTGGCCGCTTCTTTCAAGCGCCCGTAGAGCCTGTCGTCGAATCTGAATGCCGTCTGCACCTTTTTAGGTTTTCTTTCCATGTGTTATATATTATTGATAACAAAGATATGTTATTTAATAATATAACACAAATAATTTGCCATGAATCTTTTCAAAGTCCGAAATCCCTGCGGTCCAGGAATCTGTACGCCGCCGCTTCCGCGATATGGGCCGGGAGGATGGGTCCTGCATCAGGAGCCCTGTCCCGCATGACTGCGTCCGGGGTGTCAAGCGCCATCCTTGCGGCTTCCATGTCGGCTATCGTCCTTGCAAGCCTGATTATCCTGCTATATGCCCTCGCCGAGAGCCCCATATTGTCTATTATCCTCTGTATCATATCATTGCACTCATCAGAAAGAGAGCAGAACCTTTCAGTCTGGCCGGGCGACATCTCCGCATTGGTAAAGATGCCTTCGCCATCGAAACGCCTTTTCTGGATCTCCCTTGCCAGTTTCACCCTGGCCGCTATCGCCGAACTCGGTTCCCCGGAAGCCTTTTTTATGAGGGAACTCGTGGCCACGGGATGCATCCAGACCTGAAGGTCTATGCGGTCCATTATGGGGCCTGACAGCCTGGCAAGATAGTTCCTGACCCTGCCTTCGCTGCAGCTGCACCTTTCTCCTTCGCCATAGTACCCGCAGGGGCAGGGATTGGAAGCCGCCACCAGCATGAAGGAGCAGGGATATTCTATCTTGGATTTTAGCCTGGATATCACCACCCTGCGGTCTTCTATGGGGTTTCGGAGCGCTTCAAGGGTGGATTTCGGCATCTGCGCGAGCTCGTCGAGAAAAAGCACCCCGTTGTGTGCCAGGCTCACTTCCCCGGGAAGGATATTGTCCCCGCTCCCGCCGCCTATGAGAGAAACCATGGACGCGCTGTAATGGGGAGCCCGGAAAGGACGGCTCCGCATGAGACCGCCTCCCGCGCCGCGCTTCCCCACTATCGAATAGAGCTTGCTCGTGACAAGGGATTCTTCCGCTGTCATGGGCGGCAGGATTCCCGCAATCGCCTTTGCAAGCGAGGTCTTGCCCGATCCCGGAGCCCCTATCATTATGAGATTGTGCCCGCCTGCGGCAGCTATCTCCGCACCGCGTTTGGCACCCTCCTGACCTGCTATGCATGCGAAATCGACATAATTCCCGACAGGCTCTTCTCCGGATGGGAGATCCTCCTGAAACAGGTCCATACGGTTCCAGACAAGGTAATCGCTGCAGTCTTCGCTTTCTTCAAGTATGAGCAGCACTTCGTCCAGACTCTTCACGCCGAAAATCCGGAGTCCCCTGAACTCGGCGGCTTCCCTGGCCGAATTGAGCGGAAGGATGCAGCCCTCAAAGCCGCTCTTTATGGCCAGTTCGGCAACCGGAAGGGCTCCCGGTACATCCCTCACGGACGCATCCAGCCCGAGTTCTCCCATTATGATATATTTGCCGAGCCCGGGCATCTGCCGCTGGTCCGACGCGGCTATTATGCCAAGCGCTATCGGGAGGTCGTACCCGCTCCCGTTTTTCCGCATATCCGCGGGTGCCAGATTTATGACTATTTTCTTGCCCGGAACATGGAATCCCCTGGACTGCAGGGCCGTAACCGTTCTCAGCAGGCTCTCTTTCACCGCAGCGTCGGCAAGGCCCACAAGATGCACGCCTATCCCCCTGTCGATGCTGACCTCGACAGTAACCGCCACGGCGTCGATACCGACGCTTTTCGCTCCTGTTATGTTGACAAGCATTGCCTCAGTATTTTATGCAGAAACCAAGGGAACTGATGAAGCCGTTAATATCCAGGGGGTAATCTTCACCTTCCAGAATCACATAGGGACGGCCTCCTCCCCGCGGTGTAACGCCCATGCACAGACCGGCATCGGTAATGACAGCGCAGTCCCTGGAGAAACAATAGGCCAGCGGGATATCCAGCAGCGGCCCGTCCCCGTCGTCCACTATGAGGCCTCCGGCACGGGAACAGACCGCATAGATTTCCTTTTCCCGGCAATAGATGAAATCCGCTCCGGAACTGAATTTCTTCACTTCCCCTCCGAGAATCTGGCATACGCTTTCCGGCTCACCGCCGAAGACAACATTAAGTATTTTATGGGGAATCCGGAAGCCCATTATGCAGATATCTCCCTGGTCGAAACACATCCCTGCGGCCACCCAGCTATAGTTTCCCAGCCCTATCGTCTTTGACGGAGTCTTGACGTGAGACGTACCGAGACCGGCGCCGTAGAAGAGATATTCCTTCCCGTCATGCACCTTGACATCATAAACTTCAGAGGCCGAAGACGGGACTTTGACCGGGTATGGTACTCCGTCCCTCACCTTGAAACATCTGCCGTCAGGCTCCCTATAGCAGAAATAGCTGTGGCCTCCGTCTATGTAGAGGGCCCCCGTAGTTCCGTAGGAAGAAGCATTGAAACTGCCGAAAACGCAGCAGTCCTCCATCTCCAGGATTAGGGTTCCGTTTTTACGGAGCATGTAGCCTCCGCCGCCTCTGAGACGCCCCAGAGTATATATGCTGTTGCCCGATGGCAGCAGGCCGACGAGGAATTCCCTGCCCGGATAACGCAGGACTTCTTCTCCGTCCCTTTTGATTATGGTCTGCGAGTCCGTTGCGAACTCCGTGTACAGGCGCCCGTCAATGATATGGTGGGTGTCCGGATCCGTGCTTATGCAGGCATCCGCACCCGTGGGATAGACGGCAACAGGCTTCATATTGCGATACAGGATGAGTTCACATCCGGCTCCCCCTGCCGCGCTGTCCCGGCGCCAGTCATAATCCGGCGGCACTTTGACGGCAGAGATATAAAGAGCGGTATCCGGCATCGGAAGTGGAAGCGGCGGTTCTTCCGGGCTTACTCCGACAACATCGACTTTTTCACAGGAATGGGCCGGAAGCAGCAGTAAACCGGCCATGGCAATTTTCAGCAATTTTTTCATTTCGCACTTTTTTTGCGCAAATCAATGAAAAAACCGCCAGCCTTTTGTGGTCAAAAGGTGGGTACAATTTAGATTTTTCTGTTTTTTATATTCCGGGACTAAAGATTGAAGCGCAATCCGGCGTCGAATACAAGGAGGAAAGGCTTCTCCGTGCGGATGCTCTTCGGCTGCCTGCAGTCGAAGTAATAACGGGCCGAAGGATCGAGGTAAATGCCGAGACGGTCGGAAAGACGGAACTCCACCCCAAGTCCGACGGCAGCGGAATACTGCAGGCCTCCCGTATCTCCTTTCACCCGGATATCGCGGTCCGGGGCATGCACGGTGTATTTGTTCGAGAAGCCATATTCAGCCTCACCTCCCGCGAAAGCATACAGGCGCAGTCCTTCGATGTCCAGAATGCGGCAGTGCAGATTGAGCGGCACTCCAATATATTGCAAGGTATGGCGGACATCCGCCGCGATGGTGCCGGCACCGTCGGTATAATTGGCCGAGAAACTGCGGGTAAGCAGGGAATAGTCGAGGCCGGTGGAGATGGAAAGCCGGTCGGTGAGGCCGATACGGATCCCGGCTCCGATGCTGAGGGGCAGCCCGTAGGTGGATTTGCTGGTTTCGCTGATTCCCTTTCCGGTATGCAGTCCGCTGGCGGCGTATGCCACCGTGCCCTCGGAGGCGTTGTTGCTCGCGAGGGATCCGCCTGCATATAAGGTAGCGGTGCGACGCTGCCTTGATTTGCGGGCGTCTTCCGCAGCCATCGCGGCGAAAGGATCGGTTTCAGCGGGAGCAAGCTTAGTTGCAGCGGGGGCATCTTTCGTTTCAGCGGGAGCCGCTTCAGTTGCGGCAGGGGCAGTTGCGGCAGCAACTTCCTTCGATTCAGAGGGAGCCTCATGCGCAGTGGCAGGTGCCTCCTGCACAGCAGCAGGGGTCTCTTTGATTGCGGCAGGTGCCTCCTTGGTTGCAGCGGAAGTGCCCGAAGCTACAGCGACAGATGCTGCGCTTTCGGAAGAGGCGGAATACCTGCCCGAAACAGCGGGAGCTGCCTTCATCGCCGAAGGAGCGGTATAAGCGGCTGACGGCGCGCCTTTGGAAGCAGGGGCGCTTTCGGAAACCTCGGGAGTGCTCTCAGAAACGGCAGGGGCTTCAACGACCTGCGACAGGTAACGCTCCGGCGAAGAAGCGGCATGCTTATCTGCAAGCGGGAACAACACAAGGGCAAGCACGACACTCGCGGCCAGTGCCAGCGACGCGGCGGCCCAGCCCCAAACACGGCGTGCGGGGGTTGCGGCAGCGGGAGCGACGGCTCCGGCAGCTGCAAGGCGCGATGAAATGGCTCCCCAGGCTCCGGAGGGCGCCGGTTCCTGAGCCGCTTCACACATCGCCTTTACCTGAAGGTCGAAATCTGTGTTGTTCTGTTTTTGCATCTCAATACTTTTCTTTGATCTTGTTCTGCAGCATTGTCCGCGCTCTCTGAAGCTGCGAGCGCGAAGTCGTCTCCGATATGCCGAGCGCTTCCGCTATCTCCTTATGGGAATAGCCTTCCACCACATACATGTTGAAAACTGTCCTGAAACCTGGCGGGAGTTCCGCTATCATCCGGTTCAACTCGTTGTAGGACATCTTCTGGACAGGGGTGGCGGCGTCGGAAACCATGCTCCGGGCAGCTTCCACATCTTCGCTCTGGCGAAGCACATCCTTCTTGCGAAGCGACATCAATGCCGTATTTACAAAGATCTTTCTTGCCCAGCCTTCGAAGGAGCCATCCCCCGAGTAGCTGTCCAATTTGGTAAACAAGCTCACGAATCCTTCCTGAAAGATGTCCTCGGCCTCGTTGCGGTTGCCCATATATCGCAGGCAGACCGCGAACATTTTGGCCGAAAGAGCATCGTACAGTGCCTTCTGCGCCTTGCTGTCGCCTTCGGAACACTTCCTCAGGGACTCAGGGCCGAAAACATCCTGCGCTTGCTTTTCCCGAGTATTAAGATGCTTCTTCTTGGCAAAAAGTTGCATCTCGAAAAAATATTTCTGTTACAAAATTATTAAAAATCGCGATATAGTTGCGTATATTTGCATCTTGCGATGCCTACAGGAAGCTTGCATATAACAGCGATTCTCGCTGCCCTCTTCCTCTTTGCCGGAGGATTCCGGGCAGAGGCGGACAATTCCGGCATGCCGGGCGGACAGGATCAGCAGACTCAGACGGACATCCGGAAAATCCAGCAGGCTCGGCTTGAAAAAGCGAAAGAGGGCATAGTGCTGGAAGCGGTGTCGCAACTGCAGCTCGGAAATATCGAAAAGGCGAGGCAGATACTCGAATCAGCCGCAAGGCGCTGGCCTCTGGACGATGCGGTCAGATATTATCTTGCAATCTGCCAGGCCGCCGAAGGAAAAAATGCAGATGCGGAGAAAAATCTTCTGCTCGCGGAAGCGTCGGACACCGCAAATATCTGGTACAAAGACTTTCTCGCAGGTTTCTACGCCAATTCCGGGAATGAAGCCGAGGCTTCCAGGCGCTATCTCGAGCTGTTGAAGAAGCATCCTTCCGAATACAGCAACGCCTACACCCTGACGCTGCTCGCGGACAATTATCTTTCCCAGTACAAGGACAGCCTCGCACTCGAGAACTACGAGAAGGCCCTCATGCACACTCCCGGTTACACTCCGGCGCTGCTCGGGAAAACCGAAGTTTACAGGATGCGCGGCAACATGCCGGCATATTTCGCCGGAATGACGGAGGCCATGCGGGATTCCACCTTGAATCCTTCGGCCAAAGCCCAGTATGTGGACAGGATCCTGCACAATATAGACGCCCGTTTCTATCGCGTCTGGTATGCCCAGCTGGACAGCCTGGTGAACGCCTGTACGCAGGCGCATCCATCCGACAGCAGCATCCTGAAACTCGCCGGCGGCTGGTATTACGGCACAGGCAGGAAGGAAGAGGGCAAGGAACTGTTCGACAGGCTTCTGAAAGCATATCCGGAAGATCTCGACGCCCACTACATCCGTCTGCAGATGCTTTTCGAAGACGGCAGGCTTGCCGATGTGGTGGATGAATGCAACAATATAATAAGGATAGGGGGCGATAACAATCCTAAGGTGCTACCGGCATGGTCCACCCTCGGAGACTGCTACCACAGCATAGGTTCGGCCAAGAAGGCGTACAAGGCCTATGACAAGGCACTCAAGATAGATCCGGAATATCTGCCCGTACTCAACAATTACGCCTATTATCTGAGCCTTGAGAAGAAAAAACTGAAAAAGGCGGAGCAGATGAGCCGCATCACCATAGAGAAGGCCCCCGACAACGCCACATATCTGGACACTTACGGGTGGATCCTGTATCTGCTCAAACAATACGAGAAGGCCAAGCCCCATTTCAAGCATGCTATGCTCTACGGAGGCAAGGACCAGCCCGTCATCCTGGAACATTACGCCGAAGTTCTCGAGGCGCTCGGGGACACGGAAACGGCAAAGTACTATCGCAATCTGGCTGAAAGCAAGAAAAAATGAAAAGGACCGTCTTCATACTCCTGCTTGTTTTTCTGAGCCTGCAGGCCGGATTTTCCCAGACTGCATCCCAGAAGAACAGGAAGGCAAGGCTCGAAAGGGAAATCGCCATACTTGACAGGCAGCTCAAAGAGAATTCTTCCAAGAGCAGCAGCGCCCTCACATCGCTCAAGCTGACCAGGAAGAAAATCTCGTCGCGCAAGCAGCTGGTGGCCGAAAGCGACAGGGAAATCGCCAGGCTGGACGAGCAGATAAAGTCCCAGAACGGGCAGATTTCAACCCTGCAGACCCACCTGGACACCCTTACATTCTATTATGCCAGGCTGGTGCGTACCGCCTACAGGAACCGTGACGCAAAACTCTGGTACATGTACATCCTGGCCAGCAGCAACATGGGCCAGGCCATGCGCAGATACGGATATCTCAAATCCCTCGCATCCCAGATGAACGAGCAGGCCCTGCGCATACAGGACACCAAGGAATCCATTTCCAGGGAGAAAAAGGAAGTGGAGAGGCTGAGGGCGAACGCTTCGGCCCTGAGGGCGAAGCGTCTCGAGGAGCTTGACCAGCTGAAGAAAGACGAAGATGCCAGCGCCAACCTGGTGGCCCAGTTGAAAAAGGACAAGGCCAAATACCAGAAGCAGCTTGCAGCGAAGCGCAAGGAGGTGGAAGCACTCAACGAGCAGATGCAGAAACTGGTCAAATCTTCCTCTTCCAAACCTAAGACAGCCGTGGACGCCAAACTCGACGCAGAGTTTTCGGCGAACAAGGGAAAGCTTCCCTGGCCTGCTGACGGTCCGGTGGTGGATACTTTCGGCGAACATTACCACCCCGTTTACACCAATGTAAAACTGCCATTCAACAACGGTGTGAACATCGCAGTTGCCAAAAACACTGCCGCCAAGGTGGTATTCGACGGCACCGTGAAGAATGTGATAGTGATGCCTGGATACAACCAGTGCGTGCTCGTACAGCACGGAGGATATTTCACATTCTACTGCAAGCTCGCGTCGGTTGCGGTGAAGGCCGGGGACAAGGTAAAAACCGGGCAGGTGATAGGCCGGGTGGACACGATTTCCGGCGAGACCCAGCTGCATTTCGAACTCTGGGAGGGCAAGACGCCCCGCAACCCCGAACTCTGGCTGAAATAAAATCACCATAAATGGCTATTGACAGGCTCCCGCCTGTATTGTAACTTTGCATCCGTAAGCCATAAAAACAATCGCATACTTTTAGTTGTTGAACGGGGCTGGCGTTTGTCAGCCTCTTTGTTTATACCGGAGAGATGAAATTATCGGAGCTGAAAACAGGAGAGAGCGCGGCGATAGTAAGGGTTGCGGGGCACGGGAGTTTTCGTAAACGCCTGATCGAGATGGGATTCATACGCGGCAAGAAGGTGAGGGTCATCCTCAACGCCCCATTGAAGGACCCTATCGAATATGAAGTGCTCGGATACAGGGTGTCTCTCAGGCGGGAAGAGGCGGAGCGCATAGAGGTCCTGGGCGAAAATGAAGTCAAGGAGCATATAGCCACCCAGCATGCGGCGGAAATCCTGGATGCCAGCGACGATGAAGAACAGGCCCTCCTGGACCGGGAGATGGCGGAACTCGCAAACGAACGGCAACACGAAATAAGGGTGGCCCTTGTCGGCAATCCCAACTGCGGCAAGACTTCCCTTTTCAACATCGCCTCTGGCAGCCATGAGCATGTGGGCAACTACAGCGGGGTGACAGTGGACGCCAAGGAAGGACGTTTCAGCCACGCCGGCTACAACTTCGTTCTCGTGGACCTTCCCGGCACATATTCCCTCTCGGCATATAGCCCGGAAGAGCTTTATGTGCGCAAGAATCTGCTGGAAACCACTCCTGACATCGTGCTGAACGTGGTTGACGCCTCGAATCTCGAGAGGAATCTCTACCTCACATCCCAGCTCATAGACATGAACCTCCGGGTGGTCATGGCCCTGAACATGTATGACGAACTCGAAGCAAGGGGCGACAGCCTTGACATCCGGCAGCTTTCCCATCTCCTGGGGATGCCCGTCTGTCCTACCGTGAGCAGGAGCGGACAGGGAATCGACTCGCTTTTCGACACCATAATCAGGGTTTATGAGCAGGAGGACAAAAGCCTGCTGCGGCATATCCATATAAATCATGGAGCCGAGCTTGAGCAGAGCATCGGAAGGCTCCAGACCATCATCAAGAGGAGGGATCCGGATATCCGAAGCCGATTCTCGACGCGCTGGCTTGCAATAAAATATCTGGAAAACGACAAGGATGTGGAGGGCATTGTCGGGACGCTCAACTGCAGCGGGGAGATTGCCGCCGCACGCGGCGAAGAGGAGAAGCGGCTGGGAGGACTGCTGGGAGATAATCCCGAATCCGCCATCGTGGATGCCAAATACGCCTTCATCCAGGGGGCTCTCGCCGAGACATATTCCCGTAAAAAGGCGGACAGGACAAAACGCAGCCTCACCGACAGGATAGACGCCGTGGTGACCAACAAATGGGCGGCTTTCCCCATTTTCATGGTCTTCCTTTACCTTGTGTTCTACGCCACATTCACCCTCGGGAACTATCCTATGGAATGGATAGACTCCCTTGTGGGCTGGTTCGGGGACAGAGTCGCTTCGCTCATGCATGAAGGATGGCTCAAGGACCTGGTGGTGGACGGCATCATCGCCGGAGTGGGAAGCGTACTCGTGTTCCTCCCCAACATCCTGATCCTCTACTTTTTCATCTCCCTGATGGAGGATTCGGGCTATATGGCCAGAGCAGCGTTCATAGTGGACAAGCTCATGCACCGCATCGGCCTGCATGGCAAGAGTTTCATCCCCATGGTGATGGGATTCGGATGCAACGTGCCCGCAATAATGGCCACCCGCACCATTGAAAGCAGGAAAAGCAGGCTCATCACAATCGCGCTCATACCCTTTATGTCTTGCGCGGGGCGTCTGCCCATATTCGTCCTTCTCGCAGGCGCATTCTTCCCTGGCAACGCGGCACTGGCACTGCTGGGGATCTATTTTCTGGGTGTAGTCCTAGCCATCCTGTCGGCCATGGTGATGAAGCGGGTGATCAAGGATGACGACCTTCCCTTCGTGATGGAGCTTCCTCCCTACAGGGTGCCTACGGCGAAGGCGATAGGGCGCCATACCTGGGAGAAGGGCAGGCAGTACCTGCAGAAAATGGCAAGCACCATCCTCGTGGCGTCGATAATAATCTGGGCGCTGGGCTACTACCCCAGGAACGACAAACCCGGAATGACCGAAGAATACTACACAGAAGCATATCAGCAGGAGCATTCCTACCTCGGACATATAGGGAAAGCCGTTGCCCCCGTGCTGGATCCTCTCGGATTCAACTGGAAGATGGATGTGGGCCTTCTCTCCGGCGTTGCGGCCAAGGAGTTGGTGGTGAGCAGCCTCGGAGTCATGTATTCCGGGGACAGCCAGGCGTCGGAGCAGGACGGCGGCACCGCCCTCCAATCGGCCCTGAAGGACAGCATTCCCCTGCCCGCAGCCGTGGCCTTCATGATTTTTATCCTGCTGTATTTCCCCTGCATTGCCACTTTCGTGGCGATCAAGAATGAGACGGGCAGATGGAGCTGGGCCGCAGGCATTTGCGCCTACACCATGCTGGTCGCCTGGATCGTCGCCTGGATAGGCTATCACATCACCGCCCTGCTGCTGTAGGAAAGCAGTCTGATTCCGCCTAAAAATTCACGAGCAGCGCCAGCGCGGGGGTTGCTCCGCTTTTCGGGTCGGTCGCAAAATATGGCAGGAAAGACACTTTGCCAAGGGCCCGCCGCTCCAGGGGAAGAAGCCAGAAAGCCGCTTTGGCGCAAAGGATGCCGAGTCCGGCGCCTGCCAGCACGTCGTTGCACCAGTGTTCCCCATTGTAAACCCGCAGCACTGCCGTGGCCGCAGCAGCCGTATAAGCCGCAGCCCCTATCCATCCGCCATATTCCATACGTATGAGTTCCGCTCCTGCAAATGCGGTGGCCGTATGCCCGGAAGGGAAAGAATCGTCGGCGCTTCCGTCCGGCCTGGTTTCGCAAACACTGTACTTTATTCCGTTGATTATCAGCACTTCCAGACCGAAGGCCGTAGCTGCCAGCACTATCCTGTCCTGCCAGCCTTCATGATAGTCCTTATGAAGGCTCAGCCCCACGCTGGCAAGCAGGGGCAGGTACTGAAGGACGTCGTCAACCACGGTTTCGTGGGGTCCACGGATGCCGTGCACCCAGTCGTTTACAGGAATATTGATATTCTTTTCCCACCATGGAGTCAGTCCGAGGGCGCCGATCCCGGTAAGGGTGAGCGGCGCAATCAGGGAAGAAGGCCGGAAACGGGTGTTGCTGGTATCGGCCGGCGCGGCATAGTCCCTGGCGGAAAGATTCAGCCCGCCGCTACAAAGCAGCAGCGCGAGAAGCAGCCGTTTCAAACCTCTGTTTACAGCCAAGGACATAATTCGACCACAAATCGGATTTATCTCACAGGCAAAGTTATATATTTAAATAAAAAAACCGCCGCTATGTAAAGCGTCGGACGATATATGGTGTTTTTAATGTTTTGGCGTTTGGTAGCGAGAGTGGGTCACGATCCCACGACCTCCGGATTATGAATCCGACGCTCTAACCAGCTGAGCTACCTCGCCGAAAATGGTTGAGATGGAAGGATTCGAACCCTCACTGACAGAGCCAGAATCTGTAGTGCTACCATTACACCACATCTCAATATTTCAATCCGCAAGTGGCTAAGCCGCGAAGCGGACTGCAAAGGTACAACTCTTTTGCAAAAATCCAAGCACTTGAGGCAGATTTTTTAAAAATTACTATCTTTGACACTTGCCGGCCATAAACCCGGTGGAAGCTTTATGGAATTCAGAATAGGACATGGATACGATGTGCACACCCTGCAGGACGGGTTGCCAATGTGGCTCGGCGGCATACGCATCGAGTACGCGCGCGGTTTTGTAGCCCACTCGGACGGAGATGTGGCGATTCACGCACTGTGCGACGCCATTCTCGGGGCAGCCGGTCTCGGAGACATCGGACTGCACTTCCCTGATTCCGACCCCGCCTTCAAGGGTATAGACAGCAAGAGACTGCTCGCCGAGACCATCCGCAAGATATCCGCCGAAGGCTGGAAGGTAGCCAACGCCGACATTACGATCGCCCTGCAGGCGCCGAAACTGCGCCCGCACATAGACGCGATGAAAGCCGTCCTCTCCCCCATTCTCGGGACGGACGCGCTGAACATCAAAGCCACGACCACCGAAAGACTTGGTTTCGTAGGCCGCGGCGAGGGTTGTGAGGTTTGGGCGGTGGCGCTTCTGGAGAGGTAGGCCTCACCTGCCCGGCGGATCAAAGTTCCGTGACGATATCTTCCAAAGGCTTCCTGAGCGGGTGCCAGGGGCCGGGATGGGCGTCTTCCGCCCTGTAGCCCAGTGCAAGCAGCACCTGGACCTCGCAGCCAGCCATTTCCGGGAAAGCCTCATACAGTTCACTGGGTTCGTAACTCCCTATCCAAGTGCATCCAAGCCCGAGATCTTCCGCTTCAAGCATGATGTGCGTGGCCATGATTATGGAATCCATCTCCGCCTTGTTCTTGCCGTCGCTTTCACGTACCCACCCCTGCGAAGGGTCGAATCCCACTGCCAGCACCAGAGGGGCGCCGTAAGTGCTGCCCGTGAGCCTGCGTACCTTGGAGAGCGCCTCCTCTGACCGCAGCACCCAGACATGCCAGGGCTGGCGGTTCTTGGCCGAAGGGGCCAGGCGTCCGGCTTCCAGCAGTTTGTCCAACAGTCCCTGTTCCAATGCCTTGGGGGAATATTTACGGCAGGTGTAGCGCCTGCCTGCGAGTTCAAGAAAATCTGTCATACCTCAAATATAATAATATTTGCTAAATTTGTAGATTATGGGAATGTTTAACTTTTTCGGCTCCGGAGAGCACAAAGTGTTCGACTACAAACCGATCTATTACAATAAGGAAGAAGACGAGCGCAAGCGGATGTTCGGCGCCGTGGACGGCAGCCTCAGGAAAGAAGAGGACCGGAAGCAGGCCGATGCCAAAGGCGGCTATGTGCCGGGCAGCTACCTGAAAGGCTCTTTCAGGGGCGGCAACTACCAGCGCACCAGGCAGGTGGACCGCAGGGTGCATACCATCATCGGCATCATAACCCTGCTGCTGGTGGCCATAGTCCTCATTTTCATCGCGAAGTTCTTCACTCTTCTGTAGGATATGGGCAAACTTCAGGTACTTCCGGCACAGATTGCCAACATGATAGCCGCCGGCGAGGTGGTTCAGCGTCCTGCCAGCGTGGTGAAGGAGCTGATGGAAAACGCGATAGACGCCGGTGCGACGCAGGTGGACGTGATTGTCGCCGACGCCGGCCGCACCCTCATCCAGGTGATAGACAACGGCAGCGGAATGAGCGCGTCGGACGCCCTGCTCTGCTTCGAGAGGCACGCAACCAGCAAGATAGCTTCCGCCGAGGACCTCGAAGCGATAGGCACCTACGGCTTCAGGGGCGAGGCGCTCGCAAGCATCGCCGCGGTAGCGGAAATCACGCTCAAGACAAGGCGCGCGCAGGACGAAACCGGCACGCAGGTCAGCATTTCCGATTTCGGAAAGATAAAGAGTGCCAGCGTGGCCGCCGCAGCCGGCAGCAACTTTGCGGTGCGCAATCTTTTTTACAATACTCCGGCACGGCGGAAATTCATGAAATCCGACGCCGTGGAGCTGAAGCATATAGTTGAAGAATTCACCAGAATAGCGCTCACAAGACCGGAAACCGCATTCACCCTCAGGCACGGAGAGAGGGACCTCTTTGTACTGCGCAAGGCCAAGAGCCTGAAATTCAGGGTGATGGACCTGCTCGGACAGAATGTCGCCGGGGAGATCGTGGACATAGACGTGCAGACCAGCATAGTGAAGGTCAGCGGATTCGTGGCAAAACCCGACGCCGCCAAAAAGACCCTGGGCAACCAGTTTTTCTTTGTGAACGGAAGGTATTTCCGGAGTCCCTACCTGCACAAGGCTGTGATGAAGGCCTACGAGGGCATGATTTCCGAAGGCACCACACCTTCTTATTTCATCTGGCTGGAGACTGATCCGCACAGCGTGGATGTTAATATCCATCCTACGAAAACGGAAGTGAAATTCGAGGAAGACAACGTCATCTTCCAGATACTTTATGCGTGCATCAAGGAAACCCTGGGGAAAAATGCTTTCGGAGACGGCATCGACTTCGATACCGAAGGAGCCGTTCCCCTGCCTCAACTGGGGCGGAGTTTCGAGGAATTCCACGGAGCCGCAAAGAATCCTTCTCCGCTTATAGACGACAGTTACGATCCTTTCCGGGCGACTTATCCGGATCAGATAGGGCTGGATGCCGACGGTTTCCCGAGTTCGGCGCCCGCTCCGGCTGCAGGGCGCACGGGGAGCAGCGCTTTCGACACCGTCGGCGCAGTGGACAGGAGCCAGGAATACGGACGGCTTTTCGAAGAGAACAGCGCCGCAAACGCAAGGGCACTCGTGGTCCAGGGCAAATTCATCGTAAGCACAGCCGCTTCCGGCCTTATGCTGGTGAACATCAGAAGGGCCTGGGAACGAATCCTTTACGAGCGCACCCTCAAGCAGCTGGCAAGCAACGCCCATGTCACCCAGACCGCGCTCTACCCCGTACAGGTTCAGGTCGGAGTGGCCGCACGAGGCCTTTTCGACGCCAATGCCGAGCGTCTTGCCGGGCTGGGATTCGACATCACTCCCTTCGGGAACGATACGGTAGTAGTAAACGGGGTTCCGGAAGGCTATTCCTGCGAGAGCGGGAAAGTTGAGCAGATGGTGCAGGACCTTGTCCTTATCCTGAGCGATGACAATTCCGGCGTCCCCGAGGTGGTGAACACTTCCCTCGCTTCGAAATTCGCCACCCTCGGCTCGCTCAACGCGGAGGCGCCGCGCAATGCGGCGGAGGCCTTGAAACTTCTGGACATGCTCTTCGCCGGCGGAAACGCCGAAGTGACTTCCGGCGGCAAGAAAATCATCAGTATAATTCCGGTTTCGGAACTGGAGAAAAAATTTTGACAGATGTACTATCAGGATCAAAGGCAGGGACTGCCTACAGTAATAAAGAATCTGCTGATAATCAACGTTATCGTGTTTGTCGGATGCTGGATTGGCGAGATGCAGCTGAATTCGGATTATCTGTTGCGTAAATTCGCGCTTTTCCATCCGGCTTCGGAATATTTCCGCTGGTGGCAGCCGCTCACCTATATGTTCATGCACGGAGGCTTCTGGCATATCTTCATGAACATGTACACCCTGGTTATCTTCGGGGTGATAGTGGAAAGGATTATAGGATCGCGTAAGTTCCTGATTTTCTATCTTGTATGCGGTCTGGCGGCAGCCGCTGCCCACATCGGCGTAAGCACGCTTACAGGAGGAATCAATATTCCGACGGTCGGTGCTTCCGGAGCAATCTACGGAGTGCTGGTGGCCTACGCCATGCTCTTCCCGGAATCCAGGATGATGCTCATTTTCCCTCCCGTCGTACTGAAGGCCAAGTGGCTGGTAGCCATCTTCGTAGTCATAGAAATGCTCTCCGGCATATTCGGCACCATGGACGGGGTGGCTCATTTCGCGCATCTGGGCGGCGCAATAGCCGGCTGGCTGCTGATCGTTTTCTGGAAGAAGCAGGGCACCCTGTTCGACAGGGACTGAAAAAGAACGGGTATATGAAGTTCGATGAAATAATTGCAAAGGCACTGGAAGTGCTGAAAGGCGGCGGGGTCATACTCTACCCGACGGATTCCGTGTGGGGTCTGGGGTGCGATGCCACCAATGAAAAAGCGGTGAAGCGCATATTTGAAATCAAGCGCCGCAGCGAGGCGAAATCTCTCGTGCTGCTTGCGGCGGATATGGATATGATCTGCAGATATGTGAAGCAGATTCCTTCCATTGCGATAGACCTGGTGGAGGTGAACGACTCTCCGATGACCATCGTGTACCCCGGAGCCCAGGGCATCGCGCCTTCGGCGGTAGCGGAGGACGGCAGCGTTGGGATCAGGATTCCGCTGGTGCCGCAACGGGAAGACGGTGACGGCGTTTCACCCCGGCAGGGCGGCCGTCTGCCAGACGACGGCGCCGGACGTTCGGGCAGGCACTCCGAGCCGGTGCTGTGCGGGGCGGAATTCTGCAGGCAGGTCGCAAGGAAGTTAAGGCGTCCCCTGGTGAGCACTTCCGCAAACATCTCCGGCGAACCGGCACCCGCCTGCTTCGGGGATATTTCGGAGGAAATCGCCTCCGCTGTGGACTTCGTCGTTCCGGTCAATTTCGGCGACGGTGCCGGCCACAGCCTGTCTTTTGACAGTTTTGCCAGCGGGAAGCCCTCGCAGATTATCAAACTGGGACTCCGCGGAGAAGTGGAGATCATACGCAGATAAACTGACAGATATGGAAATTTTCTATGCAGACGATATAGCGGCGGGGAGGATCCTTCTCAATTCGGAAGAATCCTCTCACTGCGCCCGTGTCCTGAGACACCGCGAAGGCGACAGCATCTGCGTGGTGGACGGCAGGGGCACGATGTACCGCTGTACCATAGAAAGTACTGGAGAAACGGGGCCGGCAGAGGAAGGCCGCGGCAAATCATCCCGAAAGAATCTCCAGCCGCTGGTCAGCGCCAGGATCGATTCTGCAGAACCGGGCTGGCATTCCCATCCTTACCGTCTGACGATGGCAGTCTGTCCCACCAAAAATCCGGACCGCTACGAGTGGATGGTGGAAAAGATTTGCGAGATAGGCGTAGATTGCATTGTCCCTGTGATCGGAGAGCGTTCGGAGCGCAGGGTCCTGAAAACGGAAAGGCTCGGGCGTCTTGTGTTGAGCGCTGCGAAACAAAGTCTGAAAGCCGCCTTCCCCGTAGTTGCCGAGCCTTGCAGCGTTCTGGATTTCATCCGCTCCTTCGAGTCGGAAGACTCCGGAAGATGCCTTAAGTATATAGCCTACTGTTCCGACGAAGTGCAGCCCAGGGCAGGGCTGGCCGAGCTTCTGCGGGAGCACTTTCTGGCAGCCAGCAGCCGGGAGGGATCGGATTCCCGGATTCCGAAGAATGGCGGCAGCGGGGCTGGTTCCGGTATGCCGCTGGATGGAGGCAGCGGGGCTGGTTCTCCCGCACCGGGCTCTGATGAGGCCGCCGACAGTAAGCCGGAAATTGCCGTCCTCATCGGCCCGGAGGGCGACTTTTCTCCAGCCGAAGTACGCGCTGCGCTGGCTGCCGGGTTCATTCCCGTGCACCTTGGCAGCTCCAGGCTGCGCACCGAAACCGCCGCAGTAGTCGCCGCCACCGCCGTTTACCTCACCGCCTCCCCCATGCGCAAAACCCCGTAAAATGTAACTACCTGTATATCAACATAATCCCAAAAATCGATGCTCCTTTTTGGCGCATCAATATTTAATAAAATGCTGAAAACCAAAAAGATACGATCCACGCTCATCCTACTTATCGCAGGACTGTTCTTACTTGGATGCACGCCGGGAGGGGATTATGTCCAGTTCGGCGGGTATGCCCAGGGCGGGACATGGAGCGTAAAGGCGAATCTGAAAGGCATAGGGCGAGTCAAGGGAAGCGACGGCAAATGCCGCAGGGTGAAGCCGAAAGAGATCCAAAGCCATATTGAGGCGATTCTCGAGGAGATCGATACCACCCTTTCCGGCTACAACAAGGCCTCTCAGCTGAGCAGGCTGAACGCCGGGGACACGATACGTCCGAGCGCAATGCTCATGGAATTGTACGATTACGCATACAGGTTGTGGCTCGAAACCGACGGGGCGCTGGACTGTGCAGCAGGGCCCCTGTATGACATCTGGGGTTTCGGATTCAAAAACGGCGAGCTCCCGGATGACGGCGCAGTTCAGCATGCCTTGAGATTCAGCGGCATGAAAAGGCTGAAGCCCAGAATGGAAGATGCGGTGAGGGACGGGCTTTTGTGGGGGCCCTGGCTGGAGAAGCAGGGTCTCAAGGATGACGGCACGGACCATGCTGTCGCCCATGCAGATATCCTGGTGCTGCCCCAACTGAATTTCAACGCAGTGGCGCAGGGCTACAGCTGCGACATGGTTGCCGCGTATCTGGACAGTCTGGGGGTATATGACATGCTGGTGGATATCGGAGAGATATGGTGCCGCGGGCAGAATCCTTCCGGGAAAACCTGGCGGGTAGGAGTGGACAGGCCCGTGGATGGCAATAACCGCCCCGGGGCCGATATGGACGGCATCTGGGAAAGCGGTTCTGGCCGGAATGGCGGCGCCGAAGGTCCCGCCCAGGAACATCTTGACGGCGGCAATGGCAGGACACCCCTTGCAGGCGGACAGGGAATCGTCACTTCGGGGAATTATCGCAAATATTATGTCCGCAACGGACAGAAATACTCCCATACCATCGACCCCCGCACCGGGTACCCTGTAGGCACCGGCCCTGCAGTCAAAGCTCCCGACGGAGAACAGGCTTGCGGGAATGGCAGGCATCGCGCCGATGGCGGGGGCGGCATTTTGCTGAGCGCGACGATAGTGGCACCGACCGCAGCCGCCGCAGATGCTTATGCCACATACTGCATGGTCATCGGCTTCGAGGCGGCGCGCGATTTCATCGAATCGAGGCCCGACCTGGAGGGATACCTGATTTACGCTCCCCCGGTGTGCAAAAAGGCCGGTTTTTCACACGGCGACGGGGAAAACAGTCAGTCGGTGTGCAAAAAGGCCGATTTTTCACACGGCGACGGGGCGGTGCAAGCCGAGACCGCGCCCGGCATGGCGGAATGGGCAAGCAAGAATTTCAGACTGGCAAATTGACATGAGGCGATTCATCATAATAATCAGCTTTTTGCTCGCCGCCGCATCCGCATTACATGCCCAGGCGGATCCGGCCGTACGCATCGACACGATTCAGTACGCAAGCCACAGCAATTATCCCCTGCACCTTTATCTCGCAAGGCCGGTAATTGCCGAAAGGCCTCTCCCCTGCATAGTGTTTGTACCGGGGTCGGCATGGAAGAAACAGCGGATGGAAAGGTCGCTTCACGCAGTGATCAAAATGGCGAAAATGGGATATGCTGCAGCCAGCGTGGAATACCGGCCCTGCAACGTGGCACTTTTCCCGGCCCAGGTTGTCGATGCAAAGACTGCCACCCGCTATCTGAGGGAGCATGCGACCGAGCTTGGTCTTGACAGCCGAAACTTTTTCGCCTGGGGCTCCTCGTCCGGCGGACATACGGTGTTGCTGCAGGCATTTACCCAGGACTCAGCCCTGCTGGACAGCTGCTCCTGCAGCAGCGCAACGGCATTGCAAGGCCCTGCCAACAGCTTCGAAGGCAACAGCACGGCAAGCGGCAGTGGCAACAGGATGCCTGCAGAGCCGACTTCCTGCAAAGTGAACGCGGTCGTGGATTACTACGGCCCAAGCGAACTCGTCCATGAATTCCGCATCCAGGACAGTTATGACGACCCGGCAAAAGACCACGGCCTTCTTCTCGGCGATCCGCTGCACGAAAAACGCGGGGTGGCCCTAAAGGCAAGCCCTCTATACCATGTACATCCTTATGTGGTGCCCGTATTCATTGTCCACGGGACAGCCGACAAAGTCGTCCCGCTGGAGCAGAGCCTATGGCTTGAAAAGCGCCTGAAAGAATGTGGCGCGAGAGTAGAAAGCGTCATCCTGGAAGGTCAGAAGCATGGCGGTGCCGCATTCTGGACAGATGAACTGCTGGGCAGCATCGACGCTTTCCTGCAATCATGCATGATTAAGTAAGTTTTATGAACACTTCGCTCCTCATAGCACTTCTTGTTCCTTTCGCCGGCACGGTCCTCGGGGCCGCCTGCGTATTTCTGCTGAAAGACAATCTGTCCAAGCGGGTGCAGAAAGGACTGCTTGGATTCGCCTCCGGCGTGATGGTGGCGGCAGCCGTCTGGTCGCTGCTGATACCGGCACTGGAGATGGCGGCAGGCAGTGGCACGGCAGCGTCGGGCTTTGCCGGGAAAATGGCGGGAGCGTTGCCGGCGGCTGGAGGATTCCTCATCGGCATGCTGTTCCTTCTCCTGCTGGACAGGATCACCCCTCATATCCACCTGGACGACAAGCCCGAAGGGCCGCGCAGCGGAATCTCCCGCACCGCAAAACTCGCGTTGGCGGTAACGCTTCACAACATTCCTGAAGGCATGGCGGTAGGAGTCGCTTTCGCAGGAGCGCTTTCAGGAGCCGATGTGATGTCGGTGGCTGGAGCAAGCGCCCTCGCCATAGGCATAGCCATCCAGAATTTCCCGGAGGGGGCCATTATCTCGATGCCGCTGAAGAATTCCGGGAGAACCCGCTTGCAGGCATTTCTGGTGGGAGCCATGAGCGGGGCCGTCGAGCCATTGGGAGCCATTGCCATGATCCTTCTCGCATCCATCCTCACTCCCCTGATGCCATGGTTCCTTTCCTTTGCAGCCGGTGCCATGATGTATGTGGTCATAGAAGAGCTCATTCCGGAAACCGCCGAAGGAGAACACTCCAACCTCGGAACCATAGGCTTCGCCGCCGGATTCGCCCTGATGATGGTACTGGATGTGGTGTTCGGATGAGTATCAGGAAGCCTTGAACAAGGCCTTCACCAGGGCGGGAATGTCGGAAACCTTCATCACCTGGATACCCTTAGCCGATTTGGCGTCGTAGGAACTGTAACTGCTAACGAATATCTTCTTGAAACCAAGGCGGGCAGCCTCGGCTATACGCCTGTCAGTCTGCGTAACGGGACGGATTTCGCCGCTGAGGCCCACTTCGGCCGCAAAACAGCAGTCCAGGGGAAGTGGGAAATCGAAGTTGCTGCTGAGCACCGCGCAGCTTACGGCCAGATCCGCAGCGGGGTCGGAAACCTTAAGCCCGCCGGCCATGTTCAGGAACACGTCCTTTGCACTCAGATGGAAGCCCGCCCTCTTTTCCAGCACGGCGAGAAGCATGTTCAGCCTGCGGGTGTCGAAGCCGGTAGCGGAGCGTTGGGCGGTGCCGTAAACGGCAGATGACACCAGGGCCTGCACTTCGAAAAGAAGCGGGCGCGTGCCGTCCAGGGTGACGCATATCGCCGCCCCGCTCAGTCCGCTCTCATGCATGGGTATGAGCATCTCGGAAGGGTTCCTGACCTCTTTGAGGCCTTCCCCCGTCATTTCGAACACCGCGATATCGGAAGTGCTGCCGAATCTGTTCTTGATGCTTCGCAGTATCCTGTAGGAGCCGCGGTTCTCCCCTTCGAACTGAAGTACCACATCCACTATATGCTCCAGGATCTTGGGGCCGGCTATATAACCGTCCTTGGTGATGTGGCCTATCAGCAGCACAGGCACTCCAGTCTGCTTGGCGAAGCGCAGCAGCATGGCCGCCACTTCCTTTATCTGGGACACGCTGCCCGGCGTGGATTCGATAGTGGAGGTGTACATGGTCTGCACCGAATCCACTATCATCAGCTGCGGAGGATTTGCCGCCGCCTGCTCCACGATATTGTCAATGCAGGTTTCACAGAAGATATCGACCTGCTGTCCGGAAGTTCCGCCAGCCGGGTCGGCGCCAACCCCTTCTTGCTTCCCGATGCCGCGGGACAGCCTTTCAGCGCGCATCTTCACCTGCCGCGCGCTTTCTTCTCCCGTGACATAGAGGGTCTTGAGCCCCGAGCGGAGTGGAATCTGCAGGGAAAGGGTGGATTTGCCTATTCCGGGCTCCCCTCCCACCAGCACCAGGCTGCCCGGGACGATACCGCCTCCAAGCAAGCGGTCCACTTCGCCGAGCCCGAGGCTCACGCGGGATTCCGCCCCGTTCTCGATCTCCGCGAGACGGACGGGTTTGCGGCGTTCTTCGGCTCCGTAAGAAGCGGAGCGTGAGTCCCTGGACGAAGCGGATTTCTGCTCCACAGGGGCTTCCACCATGGTATTCCATTCGCCACAGGCGGGGCAGCGCCCCATCCACTTGCTGCTTTCGTTCCCGCAGGAAGTGCAGTACCAGACAGTTTTCTGTTTCATTTTCTGGGCAGATTAAAAACTTCCAGGTTCTTTATCGCGCCGCCTTCTATATCGAAGCGGAGCGCCGTACGCACCACATGCCAACCTTGCAATCCAGCGGCACCCGGATTCATTGTCATCATTTTATATTTATCGTCCCACTGCACCTTCAGTATATGAGAGTGCCCGCAGACGAAAAGGTCCGGATGGATATCCAGCAGCAGGGCCCTGGCCTCGGGACTGTAATGCCCCGGATAACCGCCGATATGGGTCATCAGCACCTTGAGCCCGCCACGCTCGAAACTCTGATACAGGGGATAATCCTGCAGGAGCGCGCGACTGTCGCAATTGCCGCAGACGCCGACCACGGGCTTGAAAGCGCTGATGGTCCCGGGGAAATCCAGGTCTCCGCCCCAGTCACCGGCATGCCAGATTTCATCTACCGGATCCAGAAAACCGCGGAATTCCGGTGAAAAGACACCGTGGGTGTCGGATATAAGCCCGATTTTCATAAGCCGATGCCTCCGGGACTACTTCCCGGCAAGCTTCTTCTCCCAGGCCCAGGCGGCTGCAAGGGTGTCCTCAACGCTTCGCTCCGCTTTCCAGCCGAGTTCCTCGTTGGCGAGGGTGGGATCCGCCCAGATGGCGGTGACGTCACCGGCCCTGCGGGGCGCGAACTTGTAATTGAGCTTCAGATTGTTGACTTTCTCGAAGGCAGTCACGAGTTCCATCACGCTCACGGGGCGGCCTGTGCCTATGTTGAAGATTTCGTAGGGTTTCTTCATCTTCCCGTCAAGCATGCGCGCCACTGCGCAGACATGGGCTTTTGCAAGGTCCACTATGTCGATATAATCCCTCTGGCAGGTGCCGTCGGGAGTGGGATAGTCGTTTCCGAAGATGCTGAGGCACTCGCGTTTGCCAATGGCAGTCTGGGTGATGAAGGGAACCAGGTTGTTGGGTACGCCTCGGGGCAGTTCGCCGATGAGCGCGCTCGGATGCGCGCCGATAGGGTTGAAATACCGAAGCGCAATGCCCTTTACTCCATCGTATGCGGCCACGCAGTCACGAAGGAAATCTTCGCACATCTGCTTGGTGTTGCCGTAAGGCGATGTGGCCTCCTGGCGCGGGCTCTGCTCCGTGACGGGCAGCTTCTCCGGCTCTCCGTAAACGGTTGCGGATGAGCTGAACAGCACATTGAGTCCGCGTTTGCGCGCCTGCTCGAGGATGTTCAGAAAAGATTTGAGATTGTTGCCGTAATACTTGAGGGGGTCGGCCACCGACTCACCCACCGCCTTGTAGGCCGCAAAGTGGATGCAGGCGTCGATCTTATACTCGCTGAACAACCGTTCCACCGCCGCCGCATCGCAGAAATCCATCTCCACGAGAGGAAGTTTCTCTCCCAAAATCTCGCACACTCCATTGTAGTTGGTACGGTCGCAATTGCTGAAATTGTCCGCTATCACCACATTGTAACCCGCCTGTGCCAGTTCCACTGTCACATGGCTTCCTATAAATCCGGCTCCGCCGGAAACAAGAACAGTCTTTTTCATACTACAAATGTACGCAAAATCTCGCAATTATTTCCTTGCGGAGCTGCGCCACATCTGAGGGGTGATTCCGAAACGGGCTTTGAAAGAACGGGTGAAGTACGCCGGGCTGCTGAAGCCGACGGCATATCCCACTTCTTTGACCAGGACATCACTCTCCCGGAGCAGGCTTGCAGCCGCATCCAGACGTCGGTTCCGGAGATAATCTACAGGAGTCTGGCCTATGACCTTCTTTATCTTGCGGGTGATGGTGCTGCGCGAGCAGTGGAAGTGGTTTTCCATATCGGAAATGCCGAATTCCGGCTCGGCAAGATGCGCTGAAACGAATTCTTCAAGCTCGGATGCGAACAGGTCGTCGGCAGTTGCCGCGAATTTTTTCCTGCGGAAAAGAACAAGCCCGACGACGGAAACTGCCAAGCCGAAGAGAATGAGAGCGAACGCCAGAATCATACGCCGGAGGCCTCTTCCGTTTTTCTGCATTAAGGGTACGCCTTCGGTATCCAGCAGGACAGGGTTGAAGTAGGTAAAGCCGTCCGCAGTACCGAAGAATATGGTCCCGTCGCACATGACGGCTCCTGCCTTGCGGAAGCAGGGCCAGGCAAGACCGTCAGGTTCATTGTAAAGCCTTAAGGTGCGGGCAGAAGGGTCCAGGCGGTAGATTCCGGAATCGGAGCCCAGCCACAGATAGCCCCGGGAATCTTGTACGGCTATATAAAAGACATTCGTCCTGAGCGGACTGTTTTTCACAGATATTCCCTCGAACGAGTCTTCACTGCCGCTTTTCCTGGCTATTCCCGCGGTAAAGCCTATCGACCACACATCCCCGGCATCGTCGCATAAGACAGATGCCACAAGGCTTGGGATGGGAGTTCCGTTGTATGGGTTCCATATCCCTGAAAGGCTGTCCGCATAAGGGTCATAGCGGAGCACGCCCTGGGAATAACTCGCCATCCAGATATTTCCGTTAAGGTCCTCGTCAATCCAGCCGATCGAGTTCTTCCATTCCGGCATATTGACCGGCTTGAATCCTTTTTCCGGATGATATCTGTAAAGCCTCGAGCTTCCTGCATAGACAGTTCCGTCCACGGTCACCGATACCGAATTGAAGACAGTGCCCTTGTTCCATATCCTGCATCGGGCCGATTCGGGATCCAGAAGGATCATACCTGAAGAACTTGCACACCAGATTCCGTCATCGGCAACGGCAAGGGAAAGCAGCCTGCGGGAAACGTCCGGAGGCAAGGTCCATTCTTTCAGGAGCCCGCTGCCGCGGTCGAAGACGAACAGTCCGTCCCGCTCGGAGGAAATGAAACATCTGCCGTCTTTCCATTCCGCAAAAGAGCTTATGCAAGAGCCCTCGAGGCTTTTGCCGGATGTAGTCATCCTGATGTTGACAAAAGGTCCGTCACCAGTCCTGCACCACGCGATACCGTCCCTTTCCGTCGCGGCATACAGAATCCCCCGGGAATCGATGACGACATCCTTTATCGCACCTGGAGGGATGGAAAAGCGGTCCAGAGGATTGTTCCTTGAATAAGAGACCGCCCCGTCAGGAGAAGGACTGCCGAAAAGAATCAGTCCGTCTGAGGCAGCTGCCCAGAGTCCCTTTCCATCGGGTGCAAGGATCACCTTGCTGATATTCCCCTGCTCCAGCGCCACTTCGGTGTTTCCAGTGGAGAGATCCGCCAAAAGTACCCCCTCGGGCGTTACAAGATACAGTTTCCCATTATCAGCGGGGCAGACGCTGCGCACCGTGATTCCCGGGAACATCTGCGTCCATTCGTCTCCGGATTTGCAATATAGTTTTCCGGCGAAGGAAGGCAGGTAAAGCCTGTCCCCGATATTCACGATCTGGTATATATAACGAAGTTCCCTCCAGTTGCGAAGTGCGTTTCCATCCCAGGAAAACAGGCCTTCGTCACGGGAACTCATCCACATAGTCCCGAGGGAGTCACGGCAAAGGGAGTATATTCGGTTCGAAGGAAGACCGGAGGATGCCGGTGCCAAAGCCGACAACGGAATGAAACGGTCCTGCGCCCTGTTGTAAATGAACACTCCCGTATTCGTCCCTACCCAGATATTCCCGGAGGCATCTTCCGCTATGGAAGATATATAATCGTTGTCCGTGCCTATCTCATCCTTGGAGAACGCCCGTATCTTCCTGCCGTCCCATAGATTGAGGCCGTTGCAGGTCCCCATCCATATATTACCTGAAGAGTCGCAGAAGAGCGAGGATGTCCCATCGTAGGAAAGACCGTGGGAAGAGGCGCTTATGCGATGGAATTCCAAAGGAATCGAGGCGTGCAATTCCGAAGAGATGCACGCCATCGCGAGGATAAGTGTAATTATGCGCCTCACAAGGCAAATATAATTATTTCAGCAAAGCGGCGGCAACCGCATTCGAGACTTTGGCCCTGTCGGTCTTGAGCGCGGCATAGCCGGTATCCGAAGGGTGGCAGCGGTTCGCGAAAAGGACTATGGCGAGGTCGTTGCCGAAATCTACCAGGACGAATGTTCCGCAATATCCGGTGTGGCAGATCAGGTCATCCGAAAGCCTGTTGCCCTTCACTCCGGAAGCCGTGCTGGAATTGTCCCAGCCGAGGGTTCGCCCGAATGCCACGGGAGTGGACATCAGCCTGACCGTCTCCGGCTCAAGTATCTGCACACCATTCAGCTGTCCGCCGGCCAGAAGCACCTTTGTAAGAATGGACATATCCGCGGCAGTGGTGAAAAGTCCCGCATTTCCTGCATTGCCCCTGCATACCGTCCAGGCTACATCGTCGATGCACTTGCCTATGCGGATGGAAGCACCGGAGAGCTGAGGGGCTATCCTCGCCTTATAGGCCTCGGGAATTTCTTCATCGGCAGGAAGATACATCGTGTCTTCCATCCCGAGCGGCTGGAAGATGTGCTCCTTGGCATAATCGCACAGTCTCTGGCCTGTAATCCTTTCTATAATCTGCTGGCAGAGGAAGAAATTAAGGCAGCTGTAACGGTAGGTTTTGCTGAGGCGGGGATGGGAATCGGCGATATAGGCCACCAGGAGGTCCGGCCTGCCCGCATAATCCGCCGCCTTGATATAGCCCTGGTAATTGGGGAATCCGCTGCTGTGGGTAAGGAGATTCTCAACCGTGATGTCCTCGGCAGGATCGAACTCGGTAAGATAGGTCCCGATCGTGGCCTTGAGGTCCACCAGTCCCTTCTCCACAAGCTGCATCATCGATATCGAGGTGCTCACGGACTTGGTAACCGAAGCCATATCGAAGACCACGTCCTCCGTCATAGGGACCACGGTCGGGGTGACGGACTTGTTGCCATAGGCTTTCGAATAGACGGTTTCGTTTCCTTTGATCACGCTCAGGACAGCTCCCGGGATTGTCCCGGCGGCAATGCTGGCATTGAGCACATCGTCGGCCTCCCAGATATAGAGAGGGCTGTCCGCCCAGGAGGCACTGCGGTCCGGGCAGTCCAGCACCTTGTTCTTGTTGCGTTTGAAATTGTAAGATGAGAGGCTGCAGGTCCCTGTCTTGTCAACGGTCCGGAAACTTATCGTGAAATCGTCGGCAGTCCCGGGGAGGACGGCGATATAGTACCACTCGCCGGAGATGAGAGTACCGGACGTCGGCTCGAATTCTATCTTGTCCGAAGCCTCGCTTACCGAAGACACAACAGGCGTCCCGCCCTGAAGGCCGATGCTGATTTTCCCAGCCAGGGGCGTGCCGGAGGCAGACTGTATGGTAACCTTGCGGATATCACGGCGCTCAACCCTGAATTTGAGAGCCCCGCAGACATTTTGGAAAAGAAGGTCCGTGGTAGGAGAGCAGGCAATCTTGATATTGTCCGAATAATCCCCGGCTACCGCCTTCTGGAGGGAAGGCAGAACCGTGGTCACGGTCCCGTCGCCGAAAGAAGCGTCTGCGCGATAAGGATACAGTCCCCAGTAATCCGAGCTGGATCCGCCCTGGTCGAGCACGCCGGTAAAAGTGGCTGTGCCGCCGTTGTCTTTAGTGGTGAATTCCTTGTTCTGCCCGGCCCAGAATATGTTTATGGCATCGCCCGAATTCCACTGGGACTTGCCTTCGGAATCGAAGGAGACCTTGCTGCCGGGCAAAGCTGCGGTAAAACTCACCGCAATCTCTTTTCCGCTTTCTTCGATGTTTTCAGGCACTGCCGCCGAACATGCGGCACAAAGTGCGGCAAGCGCTGCCGCAGTTATCATCTTATTCATCCTCAGGATCCTCCAAATCAGTTGATGTATCTGTTTTGCTGTCTTCTTTGCGGCAACGGACAGGACAGGCCGACGCCCGGCCGCGGTTCACGTGCGTCATAGTATAAATACCGCTGCTGAACGCATAGAGGCAAATCGGATAATTGAGATTGCCCGTTGCCGTCCAGGTGGCCACACGGAATCCTCTGAACCGAAGATTGTCGGAATTGTGCTCCCAAATTCCTCCCGGTGCCCAGTAATTGGTGTTGGTGCCATCATACTTCACGTTGTAACCGGGAGAGACCAAAAACGCATTCTGGTCTTTTACGAAGTTCATATACTTACCCTCCGTAACCTTGTAGCCGGCAGGACAGGGATCGTAAACCGTTTTCACGCCGTTTGGCTCCGAAAGGGCCTGGGATATATTCTCCCATGTCATCTTGACCTTGCAGCCCCAGAAAGCAAGTTCTTCTCCGGTGTTGGTGCCCTGGGCCCCTTTGTACCAGCGGTAAGGAGTGCCGCTGCCCTTGATACGGACGGTCGGGTTCTTTATGCTCCAGGCAATATTGCCGTTGGCGTCGCTGACGGTAGTCGAGGTGCAGAAAGTTGAAGTCTGGGCGAAACCGCCGGCATTGAACTCGGCACTCCCGCTTTTCGCTCCGGCAGGGAGCGCGGCCCTGGATATCGCAAAGGGGTCCTTGCGGCCCCACTGATAATGCAGGCCGATGCAGTCCAGATTCGTGGAGACATCGCATTTGTTTGTATTTGTGGCGCCCAGGTCACGGTCCTGAAGTATGCCGCCGTTGACTGCCGTATAGGCAAGGTCGGCCGGGGTGTCCGTCACCCAGATATGGAAACTCCAGAGGACAGTGCCGGAGGCATCTTTGACAGCAACAAGGGCGTTGCCTTCGGAAGATGCCGCCTTCACATTGAGATTCGTGCCTTCGATGCTGCAGGAGGCCAGGACCGAACCGGCGACGGATGCATCCGCCTTCTCGGCTAGCTCCCAAAGAACTTCGCAGCTGAACCCTTCAGGGAGCCACAGGCTGCCGTCGCTTGCGACCACCCTCCTGTTTTCGTAGGTGTAATCAGGGTTGAAAGTATAATATGGTGCTATGTCAAGGCTGCCGGACTGCCGGGGTTCCAGCATCAGGCAGTTTGCCGAACCATAGTAGGTTGTCAGCTGAAGTACCGGATACCCTTTATTAAGACCGGGTTCTACGGTAACCTGACGCGCGCTCGACATGGAGAACACGCGCCCGTCTTCCATAGTGAAAGTGAATTCCAGGGTGTTGTAGGTGCCCGCCGGCAGGATGAAGAGGAATGCGGTGGATGCATTCACGGTAGCCGGAGTCTTGGTTATGGACTGGCCTCCTGCCGTATGGGATACTACAGTGGCGGAATATGATTCCTCGCCGTCGGGGCTGAGGACTATGTTGCCCTCCTCATCGACCAGGCCGGTTCCGCTGACCGGCTTGTCCGTAACGAGCCGCACCGAATGCACCTTGTCGCCGAATCCCTGATAATCATTCAATTTCACCGATATGCTTCCGCAGAGGTTTGTGAAGACAAGATTCGTCTCTCCCTCTTCGGCAACTGCATAGAGAGGAGCATTGGCCACGTTTTCGGCGTTGTTTCCCACCGAGGTATGGACGACCTGATCACGCAGGGCGCTGAAATCCACGCTCAGTTTTCCCTCGGAAAGGGCAAGACCCCTCTGCGCGGGATAAACCGCATATCTTTTTTCCGATAACGGAGTACCCTCGCCGTCCGGGGTGAATACTGCCACAGCTGAGTTTTCTGACAGGGATGTAGTGTAAGTCTGACCCGTGCTTTCGCTCTCGGAGTACAGTTTAATTGCATCACCGTTTTTCCAGACCACCGGATACACGCCGTTATCTACAGTTCCCAATGTAGTCTTCGGCCGTGGAGAAATAGTGCAGGTCAGTTCCTGGTCATTTCCGGCAATGATATTGCTGCCGGCATGGTTTGCTTCCTTGGAGCAGGACACGGCGCAACACACTGCAACAAGAAGGAGTAAGATTCTGTTTTTCATTTCTTTTTGCTTTTTAGTGTTACCATACGAGGGAGTCCGACCCCTCATCCTGCCAACTTGCACCGGTGTTCGAACCGTCACCGGCGGTAGTCCCTTCCACACCGCTTTGACAGAGCACGAAGGGCAGCTGGATTGCAGAAACTGTGCAATCCGGCTTCAAGTATTCCTTTACGAGATTCATATTATTGGTTTTATTCAGCAAAAATAGAGAAGCGGACGCCAAAGCCGGCAACCGCCCTCGTCATTCTATTGCACAATCTCGTCTTTGATTATTTCATTTGAGAATAAACCCGGAAATGCTTCACCTAAATATCTTCCAGGGATAATACGCCTGTTACGATTCTACTCCGCTTGAAATGGTTTTCTTTTGTCCTGGCGTAAGCAAGTTTCTCAGCAAAAGCCCCGGAATCAAACTTTTCGCAGTTTCTCTTAACCTCATAGATTTCCACCACATCCCCATCTAAACGCGGAGCGACTATATCCAACTCGCATTGCTGGTGATTGCCATGTTTGTCAATATAACCTTTAGTGTCCCACCATCCTCCGATATCGCGGTATTCCATACTCTCGATAAGTTTTGTCCGGAAATAACGTTCAAGGACCGTACCGGAATAAGTATGGTAGTCTTGTTCGAGAATTTTTCCGAGAGCCGCATAATTACCGATCTCGACTAGGCGCTGGTTCTTCTCTATATAACGGAACCAGAAACGAAGGAAAATGTCACTGATTTCGTAGCGGACCGTCTGAGTCTTTGGTTTGGCCCAGATTGGACGGACTTTCCTTATAAGTTCGTAAGTGGACTCCAGTTTCGATAACTGCCCTCCGATGCTCTTGCCTCCAAGATAATCTTCTATATCAGCCTGGGTATTGAACCCCAGGGCAATGGCCTGCATTATCGAGAAATATGTACCATACTTCTTTCCAAATTCCTGTGCAAGCAGTTTGCGACCTTCCTCCAGAAGAGGGGAATCGTCACGGCAAATCCTTCCAATCATTGACTTGGGAGTCGTTGCTTTCAGGTCTATAAAGTATTCCACATATTTGGGGATACCGCCCGTGTATGTATACAGGGCGAGAATGTCATCTTTCGAATAAGCGGGAGCGTTGTCTTCCATTATCTTTTTCAAGACCGCAATCGGGAATGCGTTCAACTTGATCATAGCATCCTGCCTCCCGTAAAGAGGCTCCTTCCTGTTTTTGTAGAGTTTCTCCATCAGTGAATAGACAGACCCGCTGACAACCATATTCACGTGGCTTTCTTTCTGAAGACGGTCCCACCAATTCTGGATATCACCGTATATGGCGGGATTCACTTCCAAAAAATTCTGAAACTCATCGAAAAAAACTGTGAATTTCCGCCTCGTCCCTTCCTCCATAAAAAACCGGAAAACATCACGGAACGAATCCATAGGCGGGACGTAAGCTCCTGTTTTCTCCTTGAATTCCTGGCAGAATTCTCCACAGAGGACCGATTCACTCTTTTTCCCTACGAAGAGGTAAACATATGGCTCGTCCGAATATGCAGTCTTGACAAGCGTCGTTTTGCCGATGCGCCGGCGCCCGGTTACCACTGTCATCCGGGAATAATCATTATATGACAGTTCCCGCATTTCCTTCAATGACCGAAGTTGGTCTTCCCTATCGTAAAATCTCATAATACACAACTTTTTTACAGCCGTAAAATTTACAGCCGTTGCAAAGTTAATAAAAAATTATGGATTCAATAAAGTTTCGCTGGCTGGATTGCAGAAACAATCACCAATCCTTGAAAGGATGTCGGGTGAGGCGGGCGTTTACATCATTGCGCCTTAAATGCGGAGGGGGTGAGCCCGTAGGCGGCTTTGAAACATTTGATGAAATAGCTTGGGGTACTGAAGCCGGCCATATAGGACACTTCGCTTATCGAGTAATTCTCTTCGGACTCAAGCAGTTCCTTCGCATATTCAAGACGGATCTCGTTGATGAATTTGCCAGGAGTACGTCCGCATTCCGCTTCGAGTTTCTGGAACAGGCGAGTACGGCCGAGAGCCATCTCCGAGGCAAATTCTTCCACTCCGAAAGAGCTGTCTGTAAGGTGCTTGCGCACCACTTCCGCCGCTTTCTTCATAAACGCATTCTCCGGTTCCGGATGAGCGGGTACCGAACCCTCGCGGGGCCCGCGGCGGAATAGGGCGAAGATGCCTGCAGCAGCAAGTATGACCAGCAGCAGATACAGCGCTTTTGCGGCCAGGGACAGATACCATGGCGCTCGGACGACGATGGCAAGGGTATCCGAGGCCGATTCCTCTCCGCTGGAAGGATCCACGCATCTGGCTGATAGGGTATATTTCCTTGGAGCAAGATTGTCCAGGACTATCTTGTCATCCGTCTTCATCCGCGCCCAGGCGCTGTCGCGACCCAGCAGACGGTATTCCATCCAGTTGTCCTTGAGATAATCCGGAACGGAAACCGTGATGGCCAGTTCCTTCCCCATTCCGTGCAGCACCACTTTGTCCTGATACATCAGCGACTCCTGAAGCACCCCGGCGGCATCACCGGCGCGAAGCTTCCGGCCTCCGGCCTCGATGGAGGAGAAGAACAGTTTACCCGGCGCCCTGTATGACGGCACCTGCTGTTCGCGGAAAGAAACCAGTCCCCTGTATCCGGAAACGAAGATTTCTCCGGAGCGGCTCACGAAAATGCCTCTGACCAAAAACGACATCTGCGGGAATCCGGTTCCGGAAGAATAATTGTAGAAGACCTGATTCTCGGGGTCGAACTTCGAAAGGCCGTCGTTGTTGGTAATAAGAATATATCCCAGCCAGGATTCGTTGATCGCCCAGATGTAGTCGTTGGATATCTGGGAATTGTTGGTGGTGTAGGCATGAAAACCGTCGTTCTCCTCGTCATAAAGCAAAAGTCCGCTGCCGGTGGTGCCGAACCAGCGGCGTCCCTTGCTGTCGCAGAAACTCGTCTGGATCCGGTTTGTCCCCAACACGCCCTTGTCCTTGAAGAAGTATTCCTTTTCTTCGCCGCTGTCTATATTATGCCGCAGCAGGCCCTCCGAAACCGCCACCCAGCAATTGCCGGAATCATCGACCGAAAGGTCGGTGGAGAATTGTCCCGCTATATTGGTGGAAGAGCTGAGATTGCTTATCATGCCGCTCTCCTTGTCCAGCAGCACCGCCCCTTTCTGGGTCCCGAGCGCAATGTAGTTCTTGTATTGACCTATCCTGTAGATGCTGATACCCGGCAGATACACGTCCACTTTGCCGGTTGCAAGGTTCACGCGGTTCACGCCGCCGAAACGGGTGCCCACCCAGAGATCGTCACTGCCATTGTCCTTGCAGATGCACTCCACATAGGAGGAAGACAGTTTTATGGAGGGAGGGAGCGGCGACACCTCTCCGCTTTCCCCGTCGCGGCGCAGAAGGCCGTTTTCCACCGAAGAGAAATACTGCCAGCGGCCTATTTCGGCAAAATCGGAAATGAGATTGGTGCCTTCCTTTGCGAAAAATTCAGGGTGCGGGGTAAAAATCGCGTTCTCCCTGTTGTACATGAACACGCCGCCACGCGTGCAGATCCACATAGAATTCTGACGGTCCCGGATTATCTTATGGACGGATATATGATTCAACTCAGGATTCCCGGAAAAGGATATCACTCCTCTCGTAGGATCATAGATGTCCAGCCCGTCCAATGTCCCGATCCAATAATTGCCGTAGGCGTCTTCGCAGACGCTTCGCACATAGTCGGAACTCAGGCCATCGCCATGTCCGAGCTCCTGTCTCCGGCCGTCGGGCCCGAAGACTCGGAGTCCGTGGCGCCTGGTGCATACCCAGATGTTCTTTTTGGAATCTTCATAAAGTCCCAGAACATCCGGTTCGTGGTCCAAAGTCGCCATCTTGCCGTAAGGATCCACGATATAAAGTCCGGTACGGGTGCCTGCGTAAATGAATCCGTCCGAAGTGTACAGGATGGTATTGATGTTGCCCGGGACCGTCGAGAAATCGTATTTGGGCACAAGGGCCCTGCCTTCCAGGCAGAAAAGGGTATCGGCCGATGCCACCCAGAGGGCCCCGCCTCCATAGCAGAATGCCTGCACTCCGGTACGGCGGAGAGTGGTGAAGCGTTCACTTCGACGGTCGTAGTGGCATAGGGCAAATTTGCTGATGACATAGATATTCCCATTGCCGTCGCCGCAGACATCCTTGATGTTGTTATTGTATATGCTTGCGGGATTTCCCTCCTCCGGGCGGAAAACCTCCGTATGGGCTCCGTCATATAGAAAAAGGCCGTCCTGCGTGCCTATCCACAGCATATCGAATTCGTCCTGCCAGGCAGAATAGGCAGTTATCCTGGGCAGACTTGGAACTGAGGCACGCAATGCGCACGCAATCAGGAAGAACGCGGCGCAGGCAACTATATGACGCGGCCATCTCATGGGCTAAACTCCGCTGAATGTGGAGAAACCTCCGTCTATCGGGATATTGGCCCCGGTAATGAAGGAAGCGGCATCCGAACATAGGAACTGGATGCAGCCGTTGAGTTCGTTGATGTCGCCGAAACGCTTCATCGGAGTGTTGGCCAGAACCTTATGGGAACGTTCTGTAAGGCTTCCGTCGGGATTCAGCAGCACCGCGCGGTTCTGGTCGCCGATGAAAAAACCTGGAGCTACGGAGTTCACGCGGATCTTGTCGCCGAACTTAAGGGCCATTTCCATCGCCATCCACTGGGTGAAATTGGTCACCGCGCTCTTGGCCGCGCTGTACCCGGGCACGTTGGTCATGCTCTGCAACGCCGCCATAGATGAAATGTTCACCATACAGCCGAAGCCCTGCTTTGCCATCTGCTCTCCAACCACTATGGAAGGATAGACGGTGCCGTTCATATTGAGGTTGGTAACCTTCTGCCAGCATTCTATATCCATTTCCCAGATGGTCTGGTCCGGACGGAGGGTGGCGCCTGGCATATTGCCTCCTGCGATGTTGATGAGGATGTCTATCTTGCCGAATTTGGCAACCGCGTCGTCGCGCATCTTCCGAAGGGAATCCATATCGAGCACATTGCAGATTAGACCCACTACCTCAACTCCCTTGGCGGCCACCTTGCGGAGTTCTTCCACCCGGCGGTCCAACTGCTCCTGCCGAATATCCAGCGCCACCACATTGCAACCTTCTTTCACGAAACTCGTGGCGACACTGCCACCGAGCACTCCGCCGGCGCCGCTGATTACAGCGACCTTGCCTGCGATACTGTACATTTCATTCATATCAATCCTTGTTTTATTTCATCTCTGACCGCGGCCATCATGCCTTCCACCTGGCCAAGGGCCAGCATCCTGCCGTGGAAGCCGTAACCGGGGTTATATCCTTTGCTTTCATCGCCCAGCATCATACGTCCGTGGTCTACGCGCATCGGAAGGGATGGATTCCGCCTTTCAAATATACGCACAAGTTCCACAAGATTCGCCCTGCCCGCCGTATGCGGCGCCTCGGTGAAATTGCCGTCCGGGAACACCTCGCAGCTGCGGAGATGCACGAAGCGGGTGCGGGAAGCAAACTCCCGTGCCATCGCCACACAGTCGTTGTGCGCTCCGCTGGAAAGGGATCCTGCGCAGAAAGTGAGCGCGTTGTGCGGGTCGGGGACAGCATTCAGGAGCCAGCGGATATCGTCGGCGTCAGTCACTATCCTCGGGAGACCAAGCACCTGCATGGGGGGATCATCCGGGTGGATGCACATATCTATCCCATACTCGTCGCAGACAGGCATTATGGCCTCCAGGAAATACTTCAGGTTCGCGCGGAGACCACTCTTGGATATACCGTCGTACTGCCCGAGGAGCTTGCGGAAGATGCCTACCGGGTCGATATCGCCTTCCTTCACGTTGCCGTTTATAAAACCCTGGGTCTTTACGATTATCGTATAGACGAGCTTGTCTATCTCGTCCTGGCTGATTTTTGCCGCAAGGGCGTCAACCTTTGCAAGGGTCTCTGCGTCCCAGCGTTCCCTGGCGCCTTCCCTGCCTATGATAAATATGTCGAAATAGGCGAATTTCACCTTGTCGAAAAACAGGGTGGTCGCCCCGTCCGGGCAGGGATACTCCAGATCCGTGCGGATCCAGTCGATGACCGGCATGAAATTATAGCAGATGGTCCGGACACCGGCTTTGCCCATATTGGCAAGGCTGATTCGATAGTTCTCTATGAGGGCGTCCCGTTCCGGACCGGCGTACTTGATCGCCTCGCTTACCGGAAGGCTTTCAGCCACCGACCAGCGCATCCCGTAGGATTCGATTTCCTTTTTAAGGGCCTCGATGCGCTCCAGCGGCCAAACCTGTCCGTTGGGAATGTCGTGAAGAGCGGTAACAATGACCTCCACACCTATCTGGCGAAGCATCGGAAGGGTTCCCGGATCGCCGTGTCCGAACCATCTCCAGGTTTTAAGCATATTAGATAGTCACTTTCTTGACTGCACGCACCGCCCTTTCGGCAGACTTCTTCTGCTGATAGACCGTTTTCTTAGCGTCCATTTTCACTTGATGCACTTTGTCGGCGGCATTCTCGCAACAACTCTGATAATATGTATTAAGGGCCATCTGGGTGCCCCCGAAATACTCCAGCAGAGCCTGTGCCCTTTCGGATCCGATACTGGTAACACCGGATACGGCTACTGCCGAGAACAGATTGTTCCAGATTTTCACAAGTTCAGCCCTGCCCGGCAGATACCAGCCGGGGCCTTTATCCGCACACCATTTTGCTGCAGGATAGGCATCAGGATAGTTGGACATCGCAATTATAAGGGCAAAGTTTTCAAGCCCTTCCGACGGGTTTGCCGCTGTGCCGATTGAAACATTCTCGGTACTGAATGCCACGGTTGTTTCGTCCAGCGACATCGTATAGAGGTAATTGGCAGAATAATCGGTATAAAACACGATTCCTCCTTCAAACAAGTCTCCCCTGTCGATAACCTTGGACTCTGGGAAGCGGTGCAAACTTCCGGTCTGGAACTCCTTGCCGATACTTACTTTCTTGACGCTGCCGCCACCGGAAAGTGTCACCAGGAATTCAGCGTCACAGCTTGCGGCAGGAACGACGATGTAAAAAGGCACCGCTGTTTCACCAAGAGCGACCGGGGATGAACAAGTGAGGGTATAACTTGCGCCACCTGCCTTTGCAGCAATGGATGTCACGGACTGGCCGCTTTTGCCGCTGAGTTGCAGGCATATATAAGAAGCTGCGTGCGAAAGGGTGAAGCCTGCAGTCGGTGCCACACCTGCATCGCTGTGGAAAGTCATCAGTGCAGCGGCGGGATCGAACGATCCTTCCACATAGGACTGGGCCTGCGGAATGGAACCGTCGATGGCGGTTGCGGGATATACGATATCCTTGATAAGATTGAGAGATGCATCTCCGCTCACATACTCGAACTCAGCGCTGACAGTGCCGCCGGCACCCACAAGCTGGAAAATAGAAACTTTCTGGGATGCACTTCCCTTGTCCTGAATAACGGCAATCTGGTCGCCGGCCTGCCAAAGGACGGGAAGTTTGCCTTCGGCTTCAGTGCCTGCGGACACGCGGGAAATTGCTTCCGCAGTGCTGACCGTAATACGGAGTCCGCCAACCTGGGGGTCAGTGCCGTCATTGTTCTTGGAGACGGTTTCTTTTGTGCAAGACAGAGCCACCAGCACTGCCATTGCGATTGCAAAATACTTTTTCATACTCATTACCAGGTTTCTTCTACGATTGTAAGATTATCAATTTCTCCTTCCATGGCCGATGGTTCATCTGAAGCGGCCAGGACGGTTTTGCAGTCGAATTGCCTCCAGGACAATTCAGGGGAAATGTACTCCCGCAAGGCTGTTACAGTTGGATTGCTTTTCATATCAATTGTCTTTAAGGATTATAATTCCAAGATTGTTGTCAAGGTCCCATAGCCAGGCAGTGTCGCCCTGAGACTTGACAAGTTTCATCCGGCTGCTGCTGGTAACGGCAGCACCGCCATTCACCTCGACGGCATAGACATCTTCACCATCGGCTTCAAGATCCACGGTGAGCAGAGGTTCGAGGGCGTCGTTCCGAATGATGAAGCGGGAGGTCTTCACGTTATAAACAAGTTCGTGCTGAAGCGGATTGAAGAGCAGAAGCGGAGTGAGTTCGCCGTCATATACCCCTTCATTTTGAAGAAGGATGAACGCGGCGACTTTTTCAGCGTCAATACCGTCCGTCGGGACTGGTTCCTTCCCGGGATCTTTCTTCTCTTTTCCGCAGGAGGCCGTCGCAGCGAGGGCGATAGCCATGAATATGAAAATCAGATACTTTTTCATATTATTCCACGTTTATATATTTGACAATTATCTCTTTTCCGCGTTCGGCACCGCCGTCCACCACCGCCTTTACTCTGTGAAGGCCGGCTGCCGGCGTGATTGTGTCGCCGCAAGGCTGTCCGTCTACATACCAACTGACGGATTCCGTCTCGTAAGCCACCGCTATTTCAAGCTTCACGGGAGAACCCGCTGTTTGACTGCGGGCGGTCTTGATAGTGGTCGGGCCTTCGTACACATCCTTGTAAATGGCAAGGTAAGGCCGGAGTTCCTCGTTTTCGGCCTCCTTGGAATAAACATAAAGGTTGATGGCTGAATCTTCAGAATCCGGCACGCGGCCTGCGATACTGAGGGATGTCTTCCCTGCTTCAATGGCCTGCCTAAGGACAGTACTCACATTCACTTCCATCCAAGATGTTTCCGGGGTAGCAACGGGAGCGTCGAAAGGTGCGCTGGCAAAGGTGGGCTTGTTTGCCGACACCAGAGTACTCTCACTCCACTCTCCTTCCGTTGTGTAGAAATTGACCTTGATGTTGCCTGATATGGCAGCGGAAAGGGCAAGGAAAACCTTGGCTGAATTCAGCCCTACCGTATCAATTCCGGAAATATCGAATTTGAGATAGGAATCGAAGCGCCAGTCACCATAAGTCGAATAACGCATGCGCAGGGTCGTCATTTCGCCCTTGGGCGCGGTGTTTTTCGCCACAGCGGAGTATGTGTCGTCGCTGGGGCTAATTTTCGCGGAAAGTTTGCCAGGGGCATTGCCTCCGGACGCATCCTGCTTCACCACAAAAGTTCTGACGACTTCCGCCGAAGGGTGATGCCCGTCGATACTTGTGAGGCTCACCGGCACCATTATTTCATAAGATGCATCTTTTGTCAGCGGGGCCGTGGGAGTGAAGGAAAAGGAGGTTCCCTTCATGGATGCAGTCCATTCGCCCTCGACTTCTGCACCGCCTTCGCTTTCCACAACCTTGATCTTGGCGCTTATCTCTGACAGGTCGAATTTATCAAGGAAACGGACTGTTATCGGAGCGGTCTTGGAAATCCCAAGCATTGCTGCAGGAAGATAGTTGTCGGCAGGAAGATATCTGCTGACACCCATTACGTCCACAGTGGTCGCTCCTTCTTTCGGCAAGATGTAGAACACATCCGCGGCAGTCGCGGCATCAGGCTTCAGATAATGGTCGAAGAAACGTTTGAAGAGCACATAGCGCCTTTCTCCCGTAGCGTAGTCGATACCTTTTCCGGGATAGGTGTGCCCAAGTTCTTCCATCCACAGGTCCAGATGGACGTTGTCCACGGTATTGAGGTGCGACACCACTTCCGGATAAGCATCCCACTGGCCATACTGGTCCGTCTTGCCGGCGGAAGTAATGATAGGCACGCAGGCGGAATTGTAGTACTTGGGGATCCTGCGGGTACCGTTTCCTGCAGCCGCATAAGCCACGTCCACTTTGCTGTCCACGCCGGGCCAGGGCTGGGGCTTCGTGTTGGGGGTATTGTTGAACAGGGAATGTTCGGAACCGTTTGCGTTGTCCGGGTCGGCGATTCGCACGGCGCTGTAGGATGCCTTGGAAATCCCCATCACGCCTATCTTGCCGTTGAGGTTATAGTCTTCCAGATGACTTTTAAGGTATCGCACATATGCAGTCACCGCGGCCAGTCCGTTCCAGTCCTCCAGGGTATAGCGGTCGAAATACTTCCATGTCTCGCCGCGTGCCAGGGGATTGTAGCAATGGTCCACATTCACAAATGCGTAACCGCTTGCCATAAATCCGAACGGGAACATGGACCGCCACAGTATCTGGTCCCCGCTCTGAAGCGGAGAGAAGGGGTAGAACCTCGGAGAATTGCTGGAAAAATTCAGGAGAGTGGGAACTTTTTCGGCGATGCTTCCGCTGGGATGGATTATATCGATGCGCAGCCACCAGTCGATGGGAGAGCCATCCTGGTTGTACATCTGGTCCGCGGAAGTCACGGGCTCCACCCCGAAAATATCGACGATTTCCTTGTTCCAGGTATCCATAACTCTCTGCACGGAACCCTCCGCACCGTGGTCAACGATATTCCACACCGGGATATCCTTGGTAACGGTATAACCTTCAGGAACATAGAAAACAGATCTGGAATCCGCGGCCTGCTCATCGTTCTCGTATTCCGCATACACGGAAGGAGAGTTCTTGTGGAAGTTGCAGAGTGCATCTTCCAACTCCGGAGAGGTTGTCGGGAAGGAAGAGCAGTCCACCTCGATGAAGATGAAGCCTTTCTGCTCCAGGTCCGCTTTGATCTGGGCGTCGCTCAAGGCTCCGATCCTGGGCCCCGGCAGGTTCTTGAGATAGAATGCCACCGGCTTCAATACCGGCTCTGCGGCAAGCAGGAAGCCAGCAAGCAGGAAGACTAAGGAAATACAGATTCTTTTCATAAGAGGGTATTAATAAATATCGATATGAGGTCTCACCGCCACATCCTCCGCTTCTTTCGAATGGACGTATATATTAATGGTGTTGGATTCCGTATTGGGCACTCGTGCCACGATGCTCACGACACCCTTGCCCTGCTCCTTTGCCTGGTTGAGCAAGCCGGTCACATCCGCTTTGATGACGGTCGTAGCGGTACCGAGATTAACGGTGCAGCATGGATCCGCATCAAGCGTAGGCCTGTTCGTGGAAACGAGTGTGGATTCCTGCCATTCGGTGGTGGAGTTATAGAAGCTCAGTTTTATGTCGCCGCTAATCTCCGAAGATATTGTCAGGAAGAGGAATGCCTTATTGATATTTGTTGAAGCCAGGACAGATATATCGAACTTGAAATAGCCGTCGAAGCGCCAGTCTCCCGCCGAGGAATAGCGGATACGCAAAGTCGGTTCCGAGCCCTTCGGCGTGGTATTCTTGGCAGTCTGGGTGTAACTGTCGTCGGTAGGGAAAATCGTCGCTGCCAGAGGTCCTGGAAGCGGGTCGTCTGCTGGTGCCTGAGTCACCGTAAGGGTTTCTACCAGCGAGCCTGCGCTGACGCTCACCGTGGCCGTCCTTTCTAGACTGTCGGTATTTGCTCCGATGGCGGTTACGACTACGGAATTCCCTTCTATTTCGGCAGACAACCACCCCCTGGCGGCGGTTTCCACCGTTGCTGCAAGAGGACTCTGGTTAGTGACGACATCCACACTCGCCGTGCTTCCCACAGCATTGCCGATGGATACCTCGGATGCAGAAAGGGAAAGGGTGGGAGTGTCTGTCATTTCCTGCACCACGCTGACATCCGCTTCCGCTGTAACCCCTTTCTCTCCGACAATTATATGGACATTACCCTCGCGGGCGACGATGTCAGGATTGGCAGAAAGTGCAGTCACCGTAACTGAATTGCCTGAAATGGACACGCTCAGCCAGTTGCGGCAGGAATAATCCGCATAGGCGTCGATCTTGTCCTGATCGGTGGTCACGGTAACCGTGCCCTCGCTGCCGGCACCGGGTCCGAGTACGACTTCAGCGGAACTGAGTTCAAGCTCCGGAGCCACGTAGTCGGCATTTTCGCCGCGCAGGCTGTTATCTTCACAGGAAGAGAACAGCAATGACGCAATTGCCAGAAAAGCCAAATGTTTCTTTATCATATTCATTTGTTTTTGTTACCAGATTTTAAGTATCGGGGTGTCGTCTATGATGGCGAAATGTCCGTTGTCACAGTCGTCGCCCGGTTCTCTCAGTTCCCTTGCAAGCAAAAAGGTCACCGCCTTCCCCGAGTATTTCCTGACCGCGTCTGTCACGTCCAGCCAGTGCCATCCCGCTGTCGAGGTCATAGCGGCCTCCCCTGCTATGAAAACGCCGTTTCCGGCATCCAGCACGCGAGGTTCGACCGCATCCAGGTGCGGAGCTCCATGCCACTTGAGGCCGGAAGGATCCATGGGATCGCCGTAGCCATAGACATGAAAACGGAAGGGGGCCTCAGTATTGGATGCTCCGTGGAAGCCGAGTACGATACGCCCTTTGTTCTTGGATACATCCACGCCCGAAAGGTCGAAACTCATATAACAGACTGCGTTCTTTTCCGGGATTCGGGCGTTCATCTCCACCCTTGGAGATGCCGGAATGCCGGATTTCTGAACACTGACGCAGGCTTTCGCCCTGAGTTCTTTCACCGGGCCGCGCGGCGCGATCGTTACAAGGACCACGCTGGTGCGTCCAAGATTGAACTTCTGCCTGCGTCCGGCGGCCTTGACCAACGAGGCTTCGCCGTAACTTGCAGGGCCGACGGTTTCGAGCACAAGGATGTCGCCTTTGCCCACTCCGATGCCGGAAAGGTCGATGCTGATTTCCCGGTCGGAATCGCCCCTGTTCACCAGCCAGAGGTAGCGGTTGCCCGTCTTGTCATCGCGCGATGCAATAAAATATATATCCTTGTCATTTACGGCAGGACTGATCTTCAGCAGCGGGCGCTCATCCTTGAATCCCTTTGCAAACAGACGCACTACCTCTGCGGTACGATGGGCTCCGCCTACGTCGTAACAGGTCTCTGCCTTGCTCAGGGTATTCGGGCCGAAGGCCTTGATCTCCCTCAGTTTGGATGCCTTGCCGTCATTGATGCTCAGGCGGATTGCAAGCGCTTCCACGGCAGGCTCGATGGTGTAGAAGACCTGCGCATACTTGTTGTTGTCTTCTTTGCTGACGAGTTTCCAGCCATCGGCCGTGAGCACTTCGGTGCTGAATTTGCGGATGCGGTCCGGCGCGGTGAACTCTCCCCCTTCGCTGCCGCTGTAGATAGCAAGTCCTCCCAGGCTGCGGGGCTCGGAAAATCTGACTTCCACCCACTTGGCACAACTGTCAGGGCTGGTCCAGGCGCTGGACTTGTCGCCGTCGGTTACAGCATCGGTTCCGCTGCCGGAACTTGCCTCGACCGTCGCCCCGAGCGCAAGGTTTTCGAATGCATCTTCCGCAAAGCGCTTCCCCTTCCACATGTGGTGATGGCCGGATTTGATTCCGCGCTTGTAGATGTCGCTTATCGTATTGCCGAATTTGAAGGCCCAAATGCCGTAGCAGCCTTCCCTGGTATTGACGGCATAGATGCCTCCCCATTCGGAGAACAGCGAAGGGCTGTCCATCGTCTCTTCCTTGTCAATTAGGGATGCATTCATCCAGCGCCCCGCCTCCGTATATACTATGGGAAGGGTCTTGTGCTCCGGATGATTCTTGCGGATGATTTCGTTTATTGCAGTAAGCCTGCCTTTGTATTTATCCGCGGTATGGTTGTAACAGTGGCCGGACAGGATGTCGATATATCCCCCGTCCGTCTGCTCCGCCGCCGCCCGCGCCCACCACTTCTTGTTATTTCCGGCAAGCACCGGACCCACGAAACGGCATTTGTAGGATGTGCCGTAAATGGCATTTACATCAAGCAGAGCGCAGGTAGCGGCATCCGATGCGATTTTGGACAGGACAACCCAGGCATCAAGCGACATAGGCCCGGCGTTCCTGTGATCGGGTTCGTTGCAAAGTGCAAACATCTGCACGCCTCCGTATCTTGCGCACCAGAATGCCTGGGAATAGAACGCGCGCCAGAGTTCCCAGCGATGCCGCCAACTGCAGTCGGACCATTTTTTGTCGATACTGCTCTGTATCACCACGTCGATGCCGAGCCGCTTCATTTCGTCCAGAGCGTAAGTCAGGACCATGGAATTGGTGGACTGTTTGAAATTGCCTGCGACAGAATCCATCTTGGCCAGAGGCATGTTGTCGAGCGGTGCGGAACGGAAAGCCGCCTTTGCGGCCGCGAATTGAAGGCTGTCGGAGGGCATGTTCTCCGAAGGGAACCAGGACTGCTTTACATAGCCGCGCATATCCGCCCAAATCCTGGCCGCATTCACATCTGAATACTCCCACCAGGCAAGGGTATTGCCTCCCGGGACGAGATAGCCCTGGTTGTAGCCGACATACTTCATGCATTTTCCGGCAGTTTCATCGCTGACGGAGAACCTGCCCTGCGCGTTGCCTTGCAGGCAGCACAGCCAGAGCAGCAGAAGCAGCAGCGGATATGTGGACAAGCGTCTCATCACCATCCTGCATTCTGCCCGAAACCGGGCATAAGATCCAACTGTGTTTGAGGGATGGGCCATCTCCAGTCCCTGCTGTCAGAGAAGTTGGCCCTTGCTTCCGCATAGTCGGACGGCAGTTTGGGATCGTCTGCCACAGTATCTCCTGCGTGGGCGCGGACCCTCTCGCCAAGAAGTCCGAGGCGCTTGAGCTGATTCCAGCGAACGCCTTCGAAATGGCATTCCCGGGCCGTTTCATCGAGTATGATATCTAGGGTCAGAGGCCCGTTGAAGCGATTGTTTCCCGCCCTCTGCCAGGTCTTGTTATAGTATTCCAGCGCCTTTGCGCTATTGCCGCCTTCTTTATGGAAGTAGGCCTCGCAGCCGATAAGGGCCGTTTCCGCAAGGCGGTAAACCATCACATCTTTGAAAGACGAACGTAGGGCCGGATTGTCCTGATGCGTCCACTTGTCCATATGCTTCACAGAGCAGGGATGGGCGTTCGAGATGTACTGGGTGGCAGTGGGGACGAACAACTGGCCGTATTTGGCGCTTTGCGGGTCATTGTAGTACCATTCGTGCTGAAACAGTTCCGTGTAACGGCGGTCCTTGCTCTTGTCGTACAGGCTCAGCAGGTATGAGTTGGGATAGACACGGCCCCAGCCGTATCCTCCGTATTCATTGGATTCGATGAATCCGGAAATCCCCTTGTAGCCCGCAGTGACTATAAGCGACAGACGGTGCCCGGATGTTACGCCGCCGCTCACGCTGTTGCCTCCTCCGGGTTTGTCCGAGAACTGGAAAGCGTAAAGCACTTCGGGGTCGGTGTATTCCGCGTTGTTGAACACCGCGGCGGCGCTTGCTGCCATACGGTGCGTGCCGTTGGCGAAAATAGTATCTACCTGCGCCGCAGCCTCGGACCAGTCTTCTTCCCACATTGCCACCTGGGCCCTGATATGCCTGGCCACGCCCTGGGTGAGACGGCCGTATTCTACCATCGTGCCGTTGCTGGGAAGTTTCCAGTCAAGATATTTGATGGCTTCGGACAGGTCGCTCTTGATCTGGGTAAATATCTCATCGCGGCCAGCAGCCCTGAAAGTGCGGCCGAAAGCATTGTCGATGCTGGTCGGCTCCACATTGAGGTAGAGCCTTTCATATCGCTGGAAAAGCATGAAATAGGCCCTTGCCCTGAAGCAGCAGGCTTCTCCGTAGATTTGCGCCACCTTTTCATTGTCCAGTCCCTGTCCCCTTGCACCGGCTATTATCTCATTCGCCTTGCCTATTATGGAGTAGTAGAGTTTCCAGTAACTGTTGAAGAGATTGGTGGAAGTCTTGAAATTGTTCAGGCGCGCGAATGTCGCGGCGGTACCGGAACGGAAGAGCATGAGGTCCGTGCAGTAGTCCAGCATGATCACCGAATACATCTCCGCACCTTCGTTATCCACGGAGGAGGTGACGATTTCACGGTCCTTGTCGTATAGTCCCACTATCGCCTTCTGGAGGCCTTCCGGCGAAGTGTACAGGAAGTCCGCCGTGGGAGCGGTACGTGATTCCGTATCGAGCAGCTCACCCGAGCAGGCGGAAAGAAGCGCCGCCCCAATTGCCATTACTGATAATTTGAGAATTGTCTTCATACTTCTGCCTGTTTAGAATGTGATGGTGAATGTTGCATTGTACTGCCGGGGCTCGGGATAAGTTCCCGGTGAAGTCTCAGGACTGTAGGAAAGGAACTTGGTGAAAGTGAGAAGGTTGGTGGCGCTGAGAGTGATCTTCGCCGATTTCACCTTCACCTTGTCGAGGACCCTGCGCCCGAAGTTGTATCCAACCGAGAGCGTCCTCAGGCGCAGGTAGGATGCATCCTGGAGAGCCAGGGAAGATTGGTAGGCCACGCTCTGATCGTACATCGGGCGGGGGAACTGGTTGGTAGGGCGGGTCGGAGTCCAGTACTTGACCTTGATACCGTTGTTCTTACCCTGCAGGGAACCGCCGCTGTTGGCGTCATACAGATATGCATTGCTCTTCATGGCTCCATACACGGCATACCAGTCCATATAGAAATCGAAGTTCCAGAAACGGAGTCCGGTGTTGAAGGAACAGACGAACTTGGGATCGCGCGGAATAATATAGCGGTCCTTTTCGTCTATCTTGCCGTCATTGTTCCTGTCTTTCACCTTCACCTTGCCCGGGGCGACCACATCCGTACGATCGACAGGGTCCTTAAGCACCCATTTGCCGGTGGTGCTGTAGATGTCCAGATTGAAATCGCTGTACTGATAGATGCCCTCCGTCTTATAGTCGTAATAGACATTGATCGGGTGGCCTATGAACCATTTGTTCGCCACGTCATCCACCGGTTTGCCATTCTCGTCCAGCGTGCCGGAAAGGCGGAGTATCTTGTTGTTGAAGTCCGAGAACACGATTCCGGCTGTCCATTCCAGATGCTTTTTGCGGATGATCGAGCCGTCGATGTTGATATCCCAGCCGTAGGTGCGTGTCTTGGCTATATTGTCCGTCATCGAGGTGTAGCCGAGAGCGCTGTTGATCTTGCGGGAGAAGAGCAGATGGTTGGTCTTGGTATTGTAGAACTCTATTGTTCCGTTGAGCCTGTTTTTGAAGAATCCGAAATCCAGGCCGAAGTTCGCGGAAGAGGTTGACTCCCACTGAAGATAAGGATTGGCAAGGGATTCCTGAGGCAGATAGCCATGATAATAGACGTTTCCAAACTCGTATTCGCGGTCTCCGGTGGTGCCCAGGGTCTCATAGTTGCCGATTCCGTTCATATTACCCACCAGGCCGTAGGAAGCACGCAGTTTGAGATTCGATATCTGCCTTATTCCGGCAGCCCACGGTTCCTTGTTGATTCGCCAGGCAGCCGAAACCGAAGGGAAGTTGCCCCACTTGCTTTCAGGGCCGAAGCGGCTTGAACCATCGCGCCGGCAGGCGATATTCGCAAGATACTTTTCCTTATAGGAGAACTGGGCTCTCACAAGATAGGAAAGCACGTAGTATTCCGAGAATGAATGGGTCATACTCGTATTCTCACCGTCCTGGATCATATCCCACCAGTACTTGTCCACAGGCACGTTGTCCGCACCGAATCCGACGCTGGAGCTTGGCTGATGCTCATAACTGTGCACTGCGGTGAGATTCAAGCTGAAATCCTTGTTTTTGAAAGGAACCTGGTAGGACAGCACGTGTTCGAGGGTGTATCGGAAGAGCTTGGATCCGGTAATGCTTCCCGCGGCACCGCCTCCTGTATATTCCTTCTTGCGGTAACTGCTTTGCTCCTGATAACGGTTGTAGTAGCCGAACATCAACTTGTAGGAGAGGCCTTTCAGCGGATGGATGTCGATGGTGCCGTTGAGACGGGCGATGTCGGTAGCCGTGCGGCTCTTGTAATATTTCGCGTCGTAGAGCGGGTTCTTCTGCTTCTCCGAATTCACATACTGGTTAAGGTTTCCGTCCTCGTCGTAAGGCATGCCCAGAGGCGACATCACAATGTAACTGTTGAAGGAAGACGGGGCGGAAAGGTTGTCCGACTTGATGAAGGAAGTGCTGAAACTCAGCGAGAGCCATTTGCGGGCGTCGTAGTCCATATTGAGACGGACGTTCCCGCGTGTAAAATGGGAGCCGATGTTCACCATTCCCTTGTGATCCAGCCAGCCGGCCGATGCCGCAACCTTCATCTTCTCAGTGCCTCCGCGTACGCTGAGGTCGTATTTCTGGATGAGGGCCGGAGAGAACATCAGGTCTTCCCAGTCCGTGGATCTGCCTGCTTGATAGGCGGCATACATCATTTCGTCCGCCAGAACCTGCTCAGGTGTGAGTTGCCTGATCATCTCAGGATTGTCGAATCCCATCTGGTTCGCCATCGCCTGCTTGCGCAGTTCATAATACTCCGAGGCACTGTAAAACTCGAAATTCCTCCATAGATGCTGGGAACTGAGGGAGGAGGAGAAGGTAATGTTCGCCTTGTCCTTGTTGCCGCGCTTGGTGGTTATGATGATGACGCCGTTTGCGGCACGGGCTCCGTAAATCGCCTGCGATGCCGCGTCCTTGAGAATTTCGAGGTTCTCCACGTCGTCCGGAGCTATGGCATTGAATTCCGCCGCGGTGGCAACCACGCCGTCAACCACATAAAGAGGGTCGTTGGAGCCGTCCGACAGCGAACGTTTGCCTCGGATAAGTATGGAGGACGACGATCCGGGGGCACCCGAGCCGATGGTAACCTGCACGCCGGAAGCCCTTCCACGCATCATTTCGGTAACGTTCGTAGCCGGACTGGCGGCAAGCTCTTCCGCCTTGATGGATGTCACCGAGCCGGAGACGTCGCTGCGGCGCTGCACTCCGTAGCCGACCACCACCACTTCTTCCAGGAGATTCTCGTCCTGGGACATCACCACGTCAAGTTGGGTCCTGCCTCCAACCGCCATTTCTTCATCTTTGTATCCTATGCTGGAGAATACCAGGACCGTATTTGCATCCGGGACGCTTATCTCGTAATTTCCGTTGATATCGGTGGAAGTCCCGCCTTTAAGGGTGCCTTTTATGAGCACTCCGGCGCCAATCACCGGCACTGGCCCCTGCTCCGTCATCTCCGTCACCTTACCCCGGACCGTATGGCTTTGGGAGAAGGAGGGTAATGTTGTCAGGAGAGCGGCTGCAACTGCTATTATTCTCAATATGGAATGATTCATATTCCTATAGTTTAATTGCATGATCTGCTTTCAGATTGATTCCTTCCCAGCCTTTCTTTGAAGTCCAGGAAGCGGAGGGTCTGCTCCAGAAGGGATCATCCTCCGGCAGTCCGAGGGCCACGAAGCCCGCGCATACCAGATAAAGACTTCCCGTGGAGATGTATCTTTCGCCGATGTCGGTCTGATGTCCGCAGAATCCCGGACGAAGCCAGCCGCTGTCGTCGAAAGTGCCGGGGGCGGCCATCTGCCTCCGGATCACGGCGGTGATGCCGCTGCGCACCTGCGCGGGGTCTATATCTTCCGGCAGCAGATGCCTCAGACAGACATCTTCCAGCGCTTGGAAAGCGCCGAAACGATAACAGAGGGAACGTCCCACGACAGGATATGTGCCCTCGGGAGAGATGAGTCTCTCCTGAATTGCGGCATAGCGGGCATAACGCTGCGCCTCAATCTTAAGGAAAGGCTTGCCGTCCAATTCTGCAGGAATCCCGTGACGGTCCATTACCTCCAGGACCTGCATGAGCATGGGATGGATTACGAAACTGTTGTAATAGTCGAAATGAAAGGCCGGGCCGTCGCCGTACCAGCCATCCCCCTTATACCATTCCTTGAACCGCTGCAGGGCATAGTCCACGGGAGCTTTGTCCCATTCGCCCGTGAATTCGAGCAGGGCGGCTTCCACCATGGCGGAAAACAGCAGCCAGTTGCTTTCGCTCGGTCTTATGATCCGGGACGATTTGAGTTCGTCCACGAGGCGACGCCTTGTGATGTCGTCCAGATTGCCCCAAAGCTGCTTGGGGGCACGGAGAAGGCCATGGGCCAGGAAAGCGGCATCCACGAGAGGCTGGCGGCCCTTGTTGAAGTTGAGGTAATCCGGAGAATCCGGATCAACAGCATTGGCTATCGCCTTTACAGAAAGGCTGATGAATTCCTCGCGCAGTTTTCCTTCAGGGCTGTCGTCCGGGCCGAGTTCAAGCCACGGAGCTATTCCGACCATCACCCTTCCAAGCCCTTCGAGATGCGTCACCGCGTGCCTCGAAGCCATATCCTTTGCGTTGGATTCGACGGGCATATTCTGCTTCAGTGTACCCGCCGCAAGGTTTTCCAGAAGGGGCCTGGCGATGCGGTCGAGCTCATCCACCCAGATTTCCCTGTCACTTCGCTGCGAGCAGCCGCAGGCAGCAAGCACCGCAGCCGCGGCTATCGCCATGGTATTTGATAGGAAGCTTTTTCGCATATTGTGATCGCTGTTAGAATTTTCCGTCAAAATAATTGATCAGGTCGTAGGCGTTGTAGTTCACCTCGCGCATAAACTTCCCAAGTATCGGGAACATATTGTAGTTATTGTCGTACAGGCCTTTATTTGAGGGCTGTCCGTTATTGTCATTGCCATCGTCGTCCTGATACTTAAACCAGGTCCAGCCGACGCAGTTGCGTGCCTCTAGCAGGCCGAGCGCAAAATGCTGATAGGCGTAAGCCCTGTCCGCCTGGGTGGGCACGCAGAATCCGGCCCCAGAGGTGTTGGGAAGATCCGAATCCTCAATTCCCTTTGTGTAGAATTCGGTCACCATGAACGGTGCATTCTGGGACCATTCGGCCCAATCCAGGATTCTGGTATCGACTTCAGGAGACCATCTGGAGTAATAATTTATGGAAACTATATCGCAGTGACGGCCTGCAGCCTGAACCACCTGCCTGATATATTTCGGAGCACCGTGAAGACGGCTTCCGACATACATCAGCCCCCTTGCGTGGGCATTCACCGCATCGCGCACTCCCTTGTAGTATCGCTCAGCGAGTTCTCCGGCGAATTCTTCTCCGAGCGCTGTGGTCACCTTGGAAGCTTCCGGCGTAAGGCCCTTGGACTCCATGAAAGCAATCGCGCCCTTCTTTGCGACATCATTGTTGTCCGCGATGCCGAGGAAGAGTTTCAGCAGGGTGGCATTGAACTGTATTTCATTGTCCGAGAAGAACCCGAACACATATTTATTCATCCTGTACGGATCGAAATCCGGTCCCTTCACATACTCCTTGCACCAGGCCGGCCAGTCGTCCCAAAGGACGATTCCAGCCTCATAATCGGCATTTCCTCCCGGCCATTCGCGGCCTTTGACGCTGCGGAACTTGCTCAGGAAAGCGAATGAGGGACAGATGGAGATAGGCTTGTCGGGATTTGCATTGTCATAATCCAAAATAGGTTGATAAGTGCCTGTGCAGAAAGCACCGGTAGCATGAATTCCGGTCTTTGCAAGTTCTTCCCGTGAAACGCTGATCCAAGTGTTCACATCGTTTCCGAAACGCGTGGCGAATGCCGCCTTGTTCCTTGTGGAAGAGCCCTGGCGGAAAGATGTCACGCCCCGCATATAGTGGACATAACCATCGGGATCCACTATCCACCAGCGCCCTCCGATCTTTTTCACATAGAAACGGCCTGTTACCTCCTGCTTGGGCATAGTGAGCGTGCTTCCCCATTTATTCGTGAGGCTTTGATACTTCTCATCTGTCTTGGTTTCCGTCTCATAGCCTTCCATATAATGGACTATCCGGGCCTTGGCGACGGACCAGTTGGTGATCACCCCCGGGTTAGAAGGGCTGCAGCTCCCGGTATTGTATTTTACGGATACCGGCCGATACATACGCGCTTTAAAAGAAGGAGTGTAAACCTCGGCGGGTCCCGCTTCCGGATAGACATAATCATCCGGAGCCTGCTCCACCTGACGGTCGTAGCTCAGGGTATCATCCTTGCTTGCCGGAGGAAAGGCGTCATCCCAGGTAGGAAGATGCCCTTCATCGTTCTTCCCGCAAGACAACAGGGCTGCCAGCGCTAAAGAAAGAATCGCAGTAATTCTAAATGTTCGCATTTATGAATGTGATTTATTGTTCAGTATAACAATATGATATGACCTTGTCAGCATATCTGTTCCCGAGCAGTATCTGCCCGTCTCTGGAAAAATGCGGGTCAGATTCGTCTTTAAGCCAGCCGCAATCCTTGCTGGACACCCAGTCGGAATTGGAGATTACCGTAGATATCTGCTGGATCACGGGGTTGAACTTTGAGGCATTCGAATGCCATTCGGCAATCTCGCCGGCAATGAACGGTGCATCAGGAATCTTAAGATCCGAACGAAGGGCGTCGACAATGGTTTTGAGCCCCGTCAAATAACCGTCGGGGTTACCGCTGTTGGATTCTCCCTGATGCCAGAGGATCGCGACAATTTTCCCATACTTCTGCGCCTTCTTCGCACGGGAAACAGCGCTCGCATAGTATCCGGTTGAAGAGCCCGGCTTCCACTCGTAAAGGGCGGTGCCGCCTCGGGCGTTTACCACCAGGAGCACCTTTTTACCCGTATGCTGCGCAATCTTTTTGGAAAAGGAGAAGCCGGGGTTGATGCCCTGGGCGATGTCCTTTTTGATCGTAGAATACCTGTTCAGGGGATTGCTGGCAGGTTCCGGAATGCCTATCGCATTGAGAAGAAAGACTTTTTCGTCGAAGGGCTGGTCGTCTCCCTCTATAAGGGCACCACGCCCCGCCATATTCGACTGGCCGATAAGAAGGAAGACCTCATAGTCTCCGGGCTCTCCGCTCACCGGATCATCGCCATCGTCCGCCGCAGGCGCCTCCTTAAGGCTCAACCTGCGCACTGCCCGCACCGGCCTGCTGCCTTTCTTGACGAACGAACTGTGGCCTTTGTCGGCAAGTCGAACCGACCACGCTTTAGTGGCGTCCGTAGCGTGCTCACAACTGCTCCAATAATATGAAGACGCCTTGAAAGCATCGCCGCCATTGGCAATAATCACCTGATTCAGGCTGTCAACCGTAGTAGTGTTGTTGAGTTTGAGGCCGTTAGTCACCTGAGACAGCTCCGTCCTGGAAGGCAGATACCAGTCGTCGCCCTTGTAGATGCACCAGGCAGCGGCCTCAAACTTGTCCATATCCGCTCTCTCCTTGAACATCACAGTGTTTTCGTAACCGTCTGCAGAATTTGCTTCTGTCCCGACTTTTATCGTACTGACGCTCTCCTGAGCCCAGGAGCAGGTGACTTCATCCATGGAAACAAGGTGTACGAAATCTTCGTCCACGGCGTAAACTATACCTTCATCATAGAAGTCGCCAATCTTCAGCGTATCCAACTGGAGTTTCTGGGGCTCTTCAGGATTCTCGGGAATTTCAGGATTCTCCGGGATTTCAGGATCCTCGGGGTCTCCTTCCTTTTCTTTCGGAGAATCCGGTGCACAGGCTGCAAATGCTGCGATCAGCAATGCCGCCAGGAAATGTTTAGTGTTCATATTATGCGATATATCTCAATCGCAAATTTAGTTGGCGGATTAACAAATCGTAGCAAGAAAATACGAATTGATGGCAAAATCGTTCGGGAAGGAGATTCTCACCAATCCTTGAAAGGATGGCGGGTGAGGCGGGCGTTGTAGTAGCGTTTATCGCCCGTGACCTCGGGACCGAGCCAGGAGGGGGCTGGAACAGCCTCGTCAGCCGAGCGGAGTTCCACTTCAGCGACCACCAGGCCGGCGTTGTCTCCGTGGAATTCATCCACTTCCCAAGTATGGATACCGTCCTCTGACGGAACCAGCCAGCGGGTCTTGTCGATGATGGAATCCTCAGCAAGGCCAAGCAGCTGCCGGGCGTCCTGCGGACTTATTTCCTTCTCCCATTCGAAACGGGAGAGCCCGCCATCGGCCGAAGGGCCTTTGATGGTAAGCCAGGCGCGGCCGGCAGGAGCAGCATCCGGAGATTCTGCGCCCGGGGCCGCCGGGAAGGTCTCCATCCGCACCCGAACCGTCTTGCCCGAGCCGGGACAAAGGTATCCCTGCACCATATTGATACACCCCTTCGCTTCGCTTTTGTATGCGTCGCTGCTTACCAGATATTTCCTTTCTATCTCAACGGACATGGCGACAAAGATACATCAAAGCCTGTACCGCAGGCCGAAACAAAGCCGGAAATTGTAGAAACTGCCATCCTGACGCATCCTGGTGGTGCCGTTGTCGGCCGATGGGAAAGACCGCTCGCTGCCGCTGTAACGGAAGGTATTGTAATCAGCCCACAGATTCGCGATGAAATGCCCCAGGCCGACACTGAATCCTGCCTTCATTATAATATTAGGCTGCAGATAACCTACGAGGGAGTACTCTTTTGAAATTTTGCCGGAGTATTCATTCGGTTTGGTCTGGAGATACTCTCCGGACACGGACCTGCTGAAGACGGTAAGCAGGGGCATGACGGTGAGGTTGAAGGTTATATTCCTCAGTCCTTGGAGATCGGCGGCGGAACGCGGATCCTTGTGATACTGTACCAGGTTCACGGAATAACCTCCTCCGAGGGAGAACTGGGTGGTGGAGAACTGTCCGAGTCCGCGGGTGATTTCCATGAGCAGGTTGTCCCGGTTGTCCAGATCCAGACGACCCTGCATATACTGGGCCGTAGCCATCCAGGATCCGGCGGTGCGCCGCTGGATCATCTTTCCGTCATAAGCGGCCGAATAGCAGAAATGCTTGCGGTTGAACGCGTAATATCCGTCGATAATCAGGTCGTACATATCCACGGTCTCGCCGGATTTCAGGGGAATTCCGGGAACTTTGCCAAGCGTATCCAATTCCAGGGACACCACGGCTTTGGCCAGGCTGCTGTATTTCCTGTGGCGGACGTCTATGCCGTAATATGAGGTCAGATAGGAAAAGTCGAATGAAGAAGAATTGGAGGTTCCCTTGCCTACCTCGCGCGAGACGCTCAGGGAGAAAGGCCCGTATCCGATACCTGTTTTAAGTGTATGAGCCGCCCTGTCTTCCAGGCTCAGCTCCATATTCGCCTTGCCGTAGCCGTTGTCGTTACGCACACTGAGTTCGGCATTGAGCTCGGCACCGGTTCGTGCAAGTTCGTAACCATTGCTGAAGGACCATCCCTTGACCGGCTGCAATATCCACTCTTCATCAAGCTTCGGACTGGGTTTCAGGGACCAGCGCCAGAGACGGAACATGAGATTGTCCCGGCCGCGGCTTTCAAGCGGGACGACGATACCCGCAACCACATTATGGTTCAGCTTGGTAAGCGGGATGAACTGCGGAGAGAACTCCCGGACATAGGAATCCGTGCCTGCGAAGAACTGCAGATATTTGGTCCTCACGGAAGCCACGGCACCGTAGGAAGTGCCGTAACGGCTCAGGCCGGTGCTGACCGACAGGGAGAGCCAGTCCAGCGGTGTCGCATTCAGGGACGGCCTCAGTTCCCACCAGTTGAAAATATTGTCCACCTTGTAAACCCCGAGAATGCCCACGCTCATCCTGTCGTAGAAGGGCAGACGGTACTTCGCCCCGAAGTTGAAGCTCACAGTCAACGGATCGAAGGAATTCTTCTTCTTGCCCCGGGGCCGGAACTTCAGTATCGCACTCAACCCGGAAGTCGGATTCCCTTTTTTGTCGTCGATGCTGCCGGTAGGATCATAGGTATAATATACCTTTTTGGTCTTCGCATACATGGAGTCAAACCACTTGATGCCGCCAAAGTCGAGGATGGAAGCGGAAAGGGTCAGTTCCTTCGTGGCTTTCCATTCCAGACCGGCATCGAAAGCCATTCCCACGCCGTTGAGTCCGAGCAGCCCGGCAGGTTTTATGCCGGTATTGAAAACATCTATCTCGTTGAGAGTCTTGCCTTCAACATCCTTTGACAGTTTGTAGTCGAGGGCCTTCCCGGCGATTTCCATATCGCTGTCCGACTCTATCTTCCAATGATCGGAGGCGAGATTGAGATGCATTTCCCTCAGATGAAGGGAGCCGTAGGACAGTCCCGCGATGATTTTCTGCCGGGCGCCCAGGGTAAGGCGGTCCGATATCTCGAAAGTACGTCCGTAAGAGGCTTCCAGCCAGGTATGGGTCTTCGCGAACATGTCGCTGAAATCGAAACTGGTACGCCGCTCGGTTCCCACTTTCATGAATTCGAAGACGTCGTAGGGCGCATTTACCGCAACGCCCGAACGGAAAGAGACGTCGAAAACATGATAAGACCCGCCATACTTGAATCCGTAGGCGAAAAGGGTATAATCTTCCTCGAGGATGATGGAATTCTGTTTCCTGTTGAAAGCAGAAAGGAAGGTGTTTGCATCCACGTCGGAGTGCAGTCCCGTGACCAGTTTTTTCCCGTCTGCCGACGGGTAGATGAAATCTTTCAGGGAAAGGGGACTCTTCACCGATGTGACGCTCTGCCCGAAAAGCGGGGCCAGAAAATCGCTGTCGTAGCCGAACGCAGGATTCAGTTTATAGGCATAGGGATAGTAATCCAGGAAATAGCCTCCACGGAAATTCTGCGCCCCTGCCACATGGCAGCAGAGGGAAAGCGTGAGCAGGATTATTGCATAAAACAGTTTCCTCATGGCAAATCAGCTTTTTTTAAGGAGGAAACCTATTATACGAAGATACGGCATCACTTTCTTCAGCCAGGCCATATCCACCGGCACACCTTCCGGAAGGGAAATGCGCAGGTTGTTGAAAACCAGCTGGTCATCTTCGCTCAGGGTGTATTTCTGGCCGGCAAGGCTCTCGGGATACAGCGTGAGCGTGAATCGGATACAGTCGAAAGGGGAAAGTCTGTCGGCAGAGACATCTATGGAAAGGGGAGAAATGACTGGCACCTCGGGAGATCCGGCCGGAAGGATCCCGGAAACGATGGGATGGTAAGCCTCCACCACGTTGTCCAGAGAATCCAGCAAAGCCACCGACACGCCGTACGAGAAAGGCGAGCTGTTGGCGACATCCATTTCCAGCAAAAAAGAGAACGTCTTGCTCAATTCCTGATTCAGATTCACATTCAGTCCGTCTATGTCGAATTGAAATGAAATCTCTTCTCCCGATGTGAAATCGAGCTCGATATTCCCGTCCACATCGTAGGACACTGCGCCGTATCCGAAAACCATGACGATCTTATCCGCATCGATACTGCCTGCATTGCCGATGGGTACGACCAGGTTTTTGGCAAGGATCACATTGGTATCGACCCCTTTCTTGAAATCGTAATCCCTGTTTATCGTGCAGGAAAGGGGCGCTGCCAGCATCAGGGCGGCGAATCCCGCCCTCAAAATGGAGCGCAGCCCGTATCGTATCGTCGTCATCCAAGCCATGTTCTGCAAAGATGGAAAATTAAAGCAAATGTTCAGCCGCCGCGCACAGGGCTTCATAAAAATCCTCCCCGAAATTTTCCGTAAGGGGGCGTTTCAGGAACTGATAGGCCCGGATTCCTTCGCGCTTTCCTTTTGCAAAGGCTGGTGCGCAGATGCCCCAGCGGTGGAGATTCAGCGCAAGCCCGCCTCCGGTGAGACGTGTCACGCGGATTGGATACAGCGAGCAGGAAACAGGTTTTCGGCAGGACGCCATTTCCACGGCGCACAGGAGGGACTCCCCTTCCCTATGGCAGAAAGCGCAGGCTTCCGAGCCGGGTATCAGGGGTGTAACCAGGTCGTTGTCCCTGTCAACTTCAAAGAATCCTTTCGCGGCGACGGCATCGCGTCCTTCCTGCGACATCAGCGAAGAATACTTCGGGTAATCCCGTTCGAGAGTTTCCGTCTCCCCCTCCTCAAGCGGCGCTCCGCTATCCCCCACAATGCAGCAGGCTCCTTTGCAGACGGGATAGTCGCAGGCGAAGAATTCGCTCACGACATCCTCGCTCACAAGGACGTTGCCGATTTCTATTATGCTTCCGAATCTTCCGTGCACAGGCTACTTTATGACGTATTCAACCCTGCTTCCAAGACAGAGAGCCTTGATTATCTCCATGACATCCTGGGCCGTCACATAGGAAATGTGCTCCTTGTAATTGGAGACGAAGTCTTTTCCTTCCGAATTGCGCACCAGGACGGACTGGATCATGTTTTCCGGCATCTTGTTTTCCGTAACTATCTCATTGGACACCATTTGCTTGTATCCTGCAAGATCGGTAGAGCTGATACTCCTCGAAGCCACTTTCGCAAGGGCGGCCCGGATTGCACCCAGCGCGTTGTAGGGATCGCAGGGCCCGACTCCCTCCGGCAGGCCGGAAGGCGGACAGGAACTGCAGCTGATATAGACGCCCATCCGGTTTTCGGGATAAAGCATCATGGAAGGCCTGACATCCACCTTCATGCCCACATCGGCCATTGCGGCCACGACTTCCTTGCGGATGGCAGCCACCGCCGCCCTGAAAGCGATGTAGGAATCCATGGTGAAAGGTTTCAGCGCAGCCAGGGAAACGTTCACGCTCACGAGGCTGTCGCCGACGCCCGCTCCGGAAGCATCTACAAAATAGGTGGAAGTGCCTGAGCGCTGGGGGAATTTCACCTTGGGCCGCACTGCATAGCCGTCACCGGTCATGAAGGCTCCAAGATAGCGCGTGAGGATTTTCTGGAGATCCTGGGCGTCAAAGCGCCCCACTATCATCAGCACTCCGTCATCAGCTTTGGAAAACTGCCTCGCCACATATTTCTCCACCCGTTCCTGCAGGTCGTCCCGGAGGTAGTTAACGTTCTTGGTCTCGGGATAATAGTAGTCCGGGCACATTATGCTGTCCATCACGGCGACCACTCCACTGTTGGAGAGCCTCTCGAGCTGCTGGCGGAGGGTTTCACCGGCACGATAGTAGGCAAGGGCGTCCGGATTCACGCTGCGGTCCCGCATGAGGGACACGAGCGCCTTGAAAAGCAGATGTATCTTGCTGTTGGGAGCATGTCCCACGATGCGCATATCGGAAAGGGAGACCTTGGTATCCAGGATCACGCCGTTGGCTTCCAGCATGTTGCGGAAATCCATATAGTTCATGCCGCCTATATTGTAAAGGCTCATCATGTCTTCCACGAAGGCGCTTTCGCCATACGAAAGGCCGGGGACATCGGCATAGCCGCCCTTCATCATGAAGGCATAATGGAACTCGCCCTTGTTGCCGGCGTTCTTGAAGATTACCTTCATTCCGTTGGAGAAGCTCCAGACGCTGCCCCCTGTAACCGGCTCCTTCACGCTTCCAGTGAGTTTCACCTTGTGCCCGCGGGGACGCAGCAGGGTGAGGGTGTCGGCATAGTGCATGTGATAAGGGCTCTCCCCTACAGGGAGTCCTGCCACCGCCTTCCAAGTATAGTCGAAGGCGGCCCGGACGCTGTCCGTGGGGGCTTTGCCGTCAGGAGTCCGAAGCTTTATGGTAAGGGCCTGGCGGTAATCCAGCAGGGCTGAAGCGAAGTCGTTGAAAAGCGAAAGCTCGCGTTCCGCCGAGATCTTCCGTCCGGTAAAAAAGTCGCTGACAGCCGAATAATTTGCAAGATTGGATCCGAAAAGGAAGGACGAAACGCATTTCTGGACATATTGCGCATTCGTCAGGTCGCTCCTCGATGCATGCACGGCCGCTTCGGTGAGCATACGGTCCTTTGCATCGAGGAATTCCTCCGCGGTCGCCCCGTGCACGTCCAGCGAAGAAAGGATTTCGGCCACCTTGGCGGCGGCGCGCACCATATTGGCGCGGTCGGTCACGATATTCAGGCTGTGATGCTCATCGCCGTCGGACATGGAACTGTCCAGATGAGTGTAACCCACGTCGGCGAGGGGGATCCCGTCCCTGAGAAAGGCCGCCTGCACCCTTTTGCACAGCAGATACCCCATTTCGCTCGCGAACATCCCGGTGACCAGCGGCTGAGGCGTATTCATGAATTTTTTCGGGGTGCGCGGCGCCGCGAAATCAAAGCTCAGGCTCACCACATCGGCGGTGCCGTTTGCGGAACAATCGAACAGAGGGCCTTCAAAAGGCTTCCAGCTGTAGCTTTCCTGCTGCTGCAGGGCCGTTCTCGCGGAAACAGTCAGCGAAAGTGTATGAAGACGGTCCTTGATTACGGAAAGATTGTATTCCCCGCTGATTATGACGGCCTGTTCGGATTCATAGCTCGCGGCCAGGTCGAAAATAAGCAGGAGGGTGGAATCGAGCGCTTCGGAATCGAAAGTGGGCACATTCTCGAAACTGTACACCGTGCCTCCGCCGATACAGGACACATAGCCCTTTTCGCCGTAGCCTATGCCTTTGGAGGCCAAGAACTTATATGGAGCCCTTCCGCCGAAATGAGGAAGACCGGAAAGATTGCGTGACGCAGAGTACAAATCGCAGGTTCCACGCTGCACCAAAGCGAAATTGGCATAACCTTTGGAAGAAGAGTTGCTGACGAGATAATACGAAATGCCGTCGGGCAGCTTTCCCGTGGTGATTTCGGGAGCTTTTTTGAGGGATGGAAGTCCCTGCGCAAAAGCCTCGACCCAGGAAAACGAAAGCAGTGACAATAGTAAATATGTTAAGACCCGGCGCATCTCTAAAATAGGATAAATGCAAAATTACAATAAAAATTGCTATTTTTGCCAAGTTATAAGTTAGTACTCTTAAAAGAACTGGTGATGAAAAAACTGACACTATCTCTTATGGCGGTCCTCTTCGGAGCGGCTGTAGCAGGCGCGCAGGACCTCAACACTGTTACCGACACTTACAACAATGGAGCCACGGCCCTTTCAATGGGTGACAAAGCAGGGGCTCTCGCCAGCTTCCAGCAGGCGCTGGAGCTTGCTACCGCTCTCGGTGACAACGAGCAGGCAAAGGAAATCGCATCCAAATGTTCCGAGCATATCCCCGCAGTTCAGTTCTCCATTGCGAAGGACTTCGTGAACGAAGCAGATTATGACAATGCTGTGGCCGAGCTCAAGAAAACCATAGACATAGCCAAGAAATATTCTGACGAGGAGACCGCCGAATCGGCAAAGAGCCTGATTCCCCAGGTTCTCATGCAGAAAGGCAATTCTCTGCTTCAGGCCAAGGACTTCGGCAGCGCCGCAGAGGCTTACAGGCAGGTTGTAGCCGAGAATCCTACCAACGGCATGGCATACCTCCGTCTTGGTTCCGCCCTCAACTCCGCAGGTGACAAGCCCGCGGCCATCGAGGCTTTCAAGGCAGCCATCGAAAACGGCCAGGAGAAAATGGCGTCCAAGCAGCTCAGCACCCTCTATCTAAAGGATGCTGCGGCAGCCCTCAAGGCCAAGAAATATGCAGAGGCTGTGGAAGATGCCCTTGAAGGAAACAAATACTACGAGAACCCCAAGGCATATCAGATTGCCGCCCAGGCAAGCCAGATCCAGGGCAAGAACAGCGAGGCCATCGAATATTTCGACAAGTATCTTGAGCTCGCCCCCAATGCCAGCAACGCAGGGCAGATAGCCTTCACCGTAGGAGCCATCTACCAGAAGCAGGGCAACAACACGAAGGCCAAGGAATACTACCAGAAGGCTGTGACCGATCCTAAATTCGGCTTACAGGCACAGGAACTCCTGAAGAGCCTCAAGTAATGACTGAACTCGAACTTCTGGCTCCGGCCAGGAATGCGGAAATCGGCATCGCTGCTATAGACTGCGGTGCCGATGCCGTATATATAGCCGGGCCGTCGTTCGGAGCCCGCAAGGCAGCCGGCAACAGTCTGGAAGACATAGCCCTGCTTTGCGACCACGCCCACAAATTCGGAGCGAGGATTTTCGTAACCGTGAACATACTGCTCCGCGACGAGGAACTTCCCCAGGTGCACCGCTTCATGCTCGACGCCCAGGCCGCCGGTGTGGACGCATTCATAATCAGGGACATACGTATCTGCGCTTGGGACGATATCACCGTGCCCCTGCATGCATCCACCCAGTGCGCCATACGGGATGCCGGGAGCGCGCGGCGTTATGCCGAGGCCGGCTGCAGCCGCATCGTCCTTGAAAGGGAACTCAGTCTTGAACAGATACGGAAGATACGCTCCGCCGTGGACTGCGAGATAGAGTTTTTCGTACATGGAGCCTTGTGCGTGTGCTACAGCGGAGAATGCAGGCTCAGCGAATACCTTGACGGGAGAAGCGCCGACCGCGGGGAATGCATCCAGGCCTGCCGTTCGCTGTACGACCTCGTGGACGGCAGTGGCAGGACCCTTGCCAAAAACAAGGCCCTTCTGTCCCTGCGGGACCTGAATCTCCGCGACAGGCTGGCGGATCTCGCCGAAGCCGGAGTGTCCTCTTTCAAGATAGAGGGACGTCTGAAAAACATATCCTATGTCCGGAATATCACCCGCTGGTATAGCCTCGCGCTTGACGCAATGGTGGCTAAAGAGCCGGAGAAGTACCGCAGGGCTTCCTTCGGCAGGGTTAGCGGAGGCTTCTCTCCGGATCCGGACAAAACTTTCAATCGCGGCTACACCTCATTGTTCATCGACGGGCAAAGAGGGAAATGGGCTTCGATGGAAGCTCCGAAATCCATGGGGGAAAAAGTCGGCACGGTCATCGGGCTCAGGCGTGTGGACAAATACAGCATCGCCATAAGGCTGCGCCCGGAAAAACACGGAACCACCCTCCGCAACGGGGACGGTTTCGCTTTCGTAAGCAAGAATTCCATCGTGGGCTTCCGGGCGGATGTTTGCAACGGCAATGAAATCATCTGCAAGGATGTCTCCGGCATCCATGAAGGCACGGTCCTTTACAGGAACATCGACACCGCATTCGAAAAGATTCTCGAAAAGGAAAGCTGCAGAAGGGAGATTCCAGTGGACGTCACGGCGCGCATAGAAGGCGGTTCCAGCGTAGACATCAGTGCTGAAAGCGAAGATGGGAGGCAGACATCCTGCCGATACAAGACAGACCTTGAGAAGGCAGAGAACAGGGACAGGGCGGAAGCCATGATCCGTGAGCAGTTGGGAAAACGTGCGCTTCACTACAAGTTCAAGGTCGTGAACGTGGAAAGTACCGGCGCACTGCCGCTTCTGAGCGCATCCACCCTGAACAGTATGCGCCGGCTTCTCGCCGAAGATCTGGAGGCCATCCCCGTTAAAGCCTGGCCGATGGCAGCCGGGCACAGGACGCAGCCGGACAAACTCCCCGCTCCGGAGCGGCTTTCGGATATTTCCGCTTGCACTCTGATGCGCAGCAAGTATTGCGTAAGGTACGAACTCGGCCTCTGTCCCGTACACCAGGGCGCCCGTGATTCCGGCCCCCTCTACCTTCTCAACAACGGCCGCAGGCTGAAGCTCGATTTCAACTGCAGAGCCTGCGAGATGACCGTCCTTCCCGGCTAATTGCCTCCGGTCAGTTTCGCAATGAATTCTTCCGGAGTAAAGACCGGGATAGGCGAACACTTCTTCAGATTCGCATCGGCAGACAGTATGGCGCGACAGCCATGTCTGCCGGCACAAGACACTTGGGCGGCGTCTTCAAAATCTTCGATTGGACTCCCCGAAGCCGCGATTATGTCCTCTGCAGTTATGCTAACTATATTGAAATTGCCATTTATCATCCTCACAGAATCTTTAAATCTGCTTATGTCATATTTATAGGTGTGGGACATAATATAGGCCGCGTCAACGATTGACTGTGTGGATATGTATGGCCTGATTCCATTGGAAGACATCAGACGCATGGCCCTGAAACTCGCGCCAGAATTTATCCTGTCATCTTTAAGGATGTCAATATACACGTTAGTATCACAATAGATATTAATTCTCTGACTCATTTGCGCAATACTTTTTTTCCAAGTACTCGGCCTTCGCCTTTTTCCAATCAAAATCATCAGCTACGACAGCACCTTCGTTTGCAGGGAACAAGGCCCGGATTTCATCCAGCCACGGGCAGGGCTTGATATCTTCCGGCCGGATATGCGGCCATTCCGGTTCCACTGCCTTTTCAAGCACGGAAACCACATACTTGTTCAACGAGAGGTTTTCGATTTTGGCGTTGTACTTCAATTGCCTGAGCAAAGGATCATTTACCCTTACATTCATCTGTACCGTCTTTTTCTTTTCCATACGCGACAGCATTTCCCGCAAATATAAGGAAATGCTATCATATTCACAATAATGCTATCACTTTATTCCAGGGCAAAAGTTATGACCACATCTCCGAACCGGCCGGTGACTTCCGGTTCCGAAGTAAAGTAATTTGCGCTCAGCTGGCCGCGCCAGACGATATCGTCGTTCTGACGGTAAGGGATGGACATTTCGAAACCGTAAGACTTGGAACTGATTTTAACTACCGCAGAGCAGTTCCATGTTGTGGATTTACCCCCGTCATCCTCCGTGATGAGAAAAGCCAGCTTGTCGAGCTGTGTGGTGAAATCGGTGGCAAGGATGGCCTGGAAAGGCACCTCTTTTCCGAGATCCTTGCGTTTGACCACTATCACCATGTCCGTAACCGAAGGCGTGTAACGATCCAGATCGGCCTCTATCGAGGCCTTGAAGCCTGACACAGAGCCGCACTTCACCCAGAATTCCGAGGCGCCGGCAAACCAGGAATCGTAATTCCTAAGCATGGTGAAGCTCTTCAGATAGAGATTCTTCCTTGGAGCCGCCGCTTTTCGTACAGGCTGGCCTAAAGGGCCGTAATCATCGTCCATTTTCAGTTCGAGGGGCTCGAAAGCACTGTCGTTATTGTTGTTTATCACCCATACAGGACGGGTTTTCGCAAGGTTTTCATCCACATAAACCGAATCAACCACAAGCATGCCGTTCTCACCGGGAGAGAGCAGATAACCGTAGTTCGACTGTGCGCCATAACCCGGATCGAAGGTTATTAGAGGGTAGGTTTCCCCGTCCCAGTCTTCGGAATAGGGCCAATAGATCTGCATGCCGGAGGCTCCGAGTTCGTCAAGATAGGCCTGCACGTCAGCCGCGCCGGACCTGGTCACCGCCGGCATGGCGGATATGTAGTCTTCTATCAGCGTGCGGAGCGGAGAAGAGTATTTCGATTTCAGGGCCGCCTTGGCAGCAGCGCCGTCCCCGACTCCTGCCCCGGGGCTCTCGAGAAGGTCTTTCATCATATATTCCTCGTCGTAACCATTCCCGGAGGAAGCATCGACGGCGTCATGGACTTCGTCCAGATGGCTCTGTTGCATGGGAAGGCAGGACATCATCTTGGCGACGTCCTTAAGGGTGAAAAGGGATGAGGATTCGTGTCCCGGGACGCGTCCTAGCTGGCTGTCTTCTTTTGTGCAGGAAAGCGGCTGGACTGCCAGGACAATGAGGGGGAGAAGATTTCGGAGCGCCTGCCTTGCCGCGCTTCCGCTTTTGAGATTTCGCTTCATTTCGTCAACTTTTTTGGTCGACTGCAAAGTGAGCAAAAAATAGCCGTTGAATTATTTTTTCAACGCTTATCTGAATTCACAGGCCCCACAAGTACCCACAGGGCCATTTGGGGCATATAAACAAAATTATTTATGCTGCGAAATTTCTGTTTTTTTACTCCGCCCGCACAAAAGAGACGAAACGCGGCTTCCCGGCAAAGTCCTCTACCAGGCGTGTCCGGGTGAAAGCCGGCATCGAAGCGAATATCCCGAGCGATTCAGGACCGAGGTCTTCATTAATTTCCACTATTCCGAAACCTCCCGGTACGAGAAGCCTTTCCGCCCAGAGGGCCAGAGCCTTATGGAAAGCGAGAGGATCGGATTCCGGAGCGAAAAGCGCCATCTCCGGTTCCCAGTCAAGGACATTGGCACGCATCAGCGAGCGCTCCGGCAGGGTGATATAGGGAGGATTGGCGGTAAAAATATCGCATTGAGGGAAATCTGAATTGAAATCCAGGATATCTCCATGGATAAAGCTCGGCCGCAGCACTCCTTTGGGAAGGCGCCGGAACTGGCTTTTCGCCAGAGCGAGGGCATCCTCCGAGAGATCCGCCGCGGTGACCTGTGAACCGGGAAGTTCAAAGGCAAGGGACCAGGCAATGCAGCCGCTTCCGGTGCAGAGGTCCAGCACACGGATCGGAGCGGCAGGGGCCTGTGGCTGAAGGACGTGCCGCCCACGGCCCGGAAGTGGGGGGACCGCCGGCCTGCCGGTGGTGGGGTGAGCGGAGCGAACTCCTTCAGAGGCAGGCCCCTGCTGCTCCGACACCCAGTGAACCACCTCTTCCACAAGAAGTTCTGTCTCTATGCGGGGAATCAACGCCCTGCGGTCCGTCTTGAAGATGCGTCCCCGGAATTCGGTATAGCCAAGCACATATTGAATCGGCTCGCCTCCGGCCATTCGGGACACCGCCTCCTGCAGATAAGGCAGATCCTCATCCGGGATAAGCGTACCGGGTTCGGTGACGTGTGTCCATGACATGACGCCGAGGCACTCCTGACAAAGCATCATGACCATGCTGTGCGCCTCGGCCTCCTCATACTGGGGCAGAAGCGCCTTCACGGACTCCTTTATAAAATCTTTAAGGAGCTTTTCAGCCATTCTCTATGATGTCTGACAGGAAATCGGTCATATCCATTCCTGCGGTGCGGACCATCTTGGGAACGAGAGAAGCGCTGGTCATTCCAGGGATGGTATTCACTTCCAGGAAGTACAGACCGTCCTTGGCAAGGATATAATCCATGCGGACCACTCCGGAGCAATCCAGGTTTTCGTAGATTTTTGCGGTTGTACCCTGCACCAGTGCCGTATCTTCCGCTGAAACTTCGGCAGGGCAGACTTCACGGCTGCGTCCGTTGTACTTCGCGTCGTAGTCGAAATACTCGTTCTCCGTGATTATCTCTATAATGGGAAGGGTATGCACAACGCCTCCGCTGCGATAGGCTGCGCATGTCAGTTCACGGCCTTCGATTCCCTGCTCCACCAGGACGGTGGGGCCTTCGGAAAATGCATATTTCACAGCCGTAGCAAGCCCTGAAGGGTCCTTCACCATGCTCACTCCGAAGCTTGACCCTCCGATGGTGGGCTTTACGAACACGGGGAATTTGAGTTTCCCGGCCACCCTGGCCGCAAACTCTTCGACATCGGAGCCCTTGTGGATGAAGGCATCAGGGGCGCAGTTCACGATCCCGAGATCCCTTATATAGCTTTTGCAGGCATATTTGTCGAAAGCTATGGCAGACGCCGAAGAAGAACAGGAACTAAAAGGGATCCCGAGCATCTCGAGATAGCCCTGGAACTGTCCGCTCTCTCCCGGAGCTCCGTGCTGCATTATATAGACATAGTCGAACTTGACTTTCTCACCGAGGACATTGACGGAAAAATCCGTCTTGTCGATCTCGGGACGCGATCCTTCAGGCAGGGGCACCCGCATGGCGTCCTTCTTTTTGTAGGCCACCAGCTGCCAGCGTCCGAAACGCGCAAAGATCTCATACACGTCATAACTGTCTCCGTCGATGCGGGAAGCGGTGAACTCACCGCTGCGGCATGCGACCTCCCATTCGGAGGAATCGCTTCCGTACACTACCGCTATTGTCTTGTATTTTGCCATAATCTACTCGAAGAAATAATTTTCACTCTCCTGTTCTGTCGAGGCCGCACCCGTATCCTCGATATCGCCTCCGGTGCACGAAAGATTGAGCGAGAATCCCGGAGGAGCGATGAAACGGTCGCTTTCACTGATGCCCAGGGTGCCGTCTTCAAGACATTTCTTCATGAAATTGCCCCAGATGGGAAGAGCCATGTTGGCACCGCTTCCAAGCGCTATGGAGTTGAAGTGTGTCTGACGGTCTTCTCCGCCCACCCAGACTCCTGCGGTGATGGAAGGAGTATATCCGATGAACCATCCGTCAGAGTTGTCATTCGTCGTTCCCGTCTTTCCGGCGATCTCACCCTTGAACTTGTAGCGGGCCCTGAGGTTGAATCCGGTACCGTGGTTGATCACGCCCTGCATCAGGTTCACCATGAGATAGGCGGTGCGTTCCCCGATTGCTTCACGCTTTGCATTTGTGAACTCGGAAATGACATTGCCCTGGTTGTCCTCTATGCGGGTGACATAGATGGGAGATACGTAAACCCCCTTGGAAGGGAAGGTGTTGTATGCATTCACCATCTCGTAAAGGGCTACGTCCGCAGGGCCCACGCAAAGCGCATAGACTTCGTCCAGATGGCTGCTGACGCCCATCTTGTGCATCATCTCCACCATGGCCCTCGGGCCGAACTGCTTCATAAGGTAGGCCGATATGTTGTTGGAAGAATGGGTCAGGCCCCATTTGAGCGTGACCGTCTTTCCAATCCATTCATCCTTGTCCGTGGAACGGGGAGTCCAGTCCGTGCCGTCTCCGGCGATGAAGGACTGCGGCACGTTCACCACCTTGTCGCAGGGCGTCATGCCTTCCTGCATCGCAAGGGTATAAAGGAAAGGCTTGATGGTGGATCCCACCTGACGCTTTACCTGACGGACGTTGTCATATTTGAAATAACGGTAATTCGGCCCGCCTACATAGGCCTTCACATGGCCCGTACCGGGCTCGACAGCGACGAATCCCGTCCTGAGTATGCCCTTGTAGTAGCGGATGGAGTCGTTGGGGGTCATAACGGTGTCGATATACCCCTTCTTGTTCCATGCGAATATCCGCATCTTCACCGGCTTGTCGAACTGCGCCAGCACATCCGCCTCGGGCACTCCGGCCCTTATCTGCGAACGGTAGCGGTCGCTCCAGCGGCGGGCATTGTTCATCAGGCGGTCCCTCACGGCCTTCTCGGTGTCCGAAGCGAAGGGAGGATAGCGTTTCCAGCGGAGCTCCTTGTCGAATGCAGGCTGCAGGCGCCCGCCGAGATGCTCCGCAACCGCCTCTTCTGCATACTGCTGCATCTTGTAATTGATGGTGGTGTAGATGCGGAGGCCGTCCTTGTCAAGATTGTATCTTTCCCCTGTGGGCTTCTTGTTTTTGTTGAGCCAGCCGTAGAGGTCGTCGTCGCGCCAGCGGAGGGAATCCGCGGTGTAGTCTTCGGCGAACTGGTAGTCGGCCCTGCGCGGTTTCTTGGCGTTCATGTCGCGCCTCAGCATATCCCTGAAGTAAGGAGCGAGGCCGGCATTATGGTCCATCACATGGTAATGCAGGTTAATGGGTATCTGCTGGATGGAATCGCACTGCGCCTTGGTTATGAAACCGTTCTTCTGCATCCTGCCTATTACGAAGTTGCGCCTCAAAAGGCTCTTGTCCGGGTTCAGGGCCGGGTTGTAGCGGGTAGGCTTGTTCACCATCCCTATCAGGGTCGCGGCTTCCTCGACGGTAAGCTGGGAGGGCTCTTTGTCGAAGAATGTTTCAGACGCCGCCTTGATGCCGTAGGCGTTGCTGCCGAAGAAGATGGAGTTGAGATACATGTTCATGATCTCGTCCTTGGTATAGCTGCGCTCAAGCTTGACGGCAGTTATCCATTCCTTCAGCTTAATCCATACCATACTCAGCTTGCCGCCTTGCTCTCCACGGGGATAAAGGGTTTTTGCAAGCTGCTGGGTAATGGTGGAACCGCCTCCCTGGCTGCTGTCATGAAGCAGGAGGGTTTTCACCGCAACACGGGCGAGGCCCCTGGTATCGATTCCGGAATGTCTGCGGAAACGCACGTCTTCCGTGGCGATTGCCGCTGCCACAAGATTCGGAGACAATTCCTCGAAACTTACATAGGTACGGTTTTCTATATGGAAGGTCGTGAGAATCTCCCCGCCTTCAGCGATCACCTGGGTGGCGAGCTTGCTGTCAGGATGCTCCAGTTCCTCGAAGGAAGGAATCTTGGCGAACATCCATACGATGAGGAGGAGAAGGAAGACAAGTACGAACGGAGCCGCAAAGAGAATCCAGAAAATGCGGATTATTTTTTTCTTGGTGATATCTTGCATTTTTTAATCTTCGATTAGTCCACAAAATTAAAAAAAATCCACTTACAATTTTTGAAAATTCAATACTTTGTAACTTACTTTGCAGAGCGAAACAGAAAAAGCCGACGATATGAAGGGTAATCTGATTATAGTTGAATCGCCGACCAAGGCTAAAGAGATAACCCCTTTCCTGAAACAGGAGGGGGAATTCAAGGTGGTTTCCAGCAAAGGGCACATCCGGGATCTCAATGAAAAGAAACTGAGCGTGGATGTGGACCATGGCTTTGCACCCCAGTACGAGATTCCGGCAGAGAAGAAAAAACTCGTCCAAGAACTCAGCGAACAGGCCGCAAAAGCCGAGACCGTATATCTTGCAGCCGACCCCGACCGTGAAGGGGAAGCGATAGCCTGGCATCTGGCAGTTACCCTCGGGCTCGACCCTGCACGCACGAAGAGGATCACCTATCAGGAAATAACCAAGGACGCCATCCTGAAGGCCCTCAAGAACCCCAGGGATATCGACATGAACCTGGTCAACGCCCAGCAGGCAAGGCGTGTCCTTGACAGGCTGATAGGTTTCGAACTTTCACCGGTACTCTGGAAGAAGATCAACCGCGGCCTCTCGGCAGGACGCGTTCAGAGCGTGGCGCTGCGCCTAGTAGTGGACAGGGAGAGGGAAATCATGTCCTTCACACCCGAAGCATTCTACAGGATCTCGGCATCTTTCGGCACCGGCGACGCCAGCTTCAAAAGCGCGCTCGAACTTCATTTCCAGGGAATCGCCCAGGCGAGGAAATTCCTGGAAGACTGCGCCGGGGCATCGTTCCGGGTAAAGAGCGTCGAGCAAAAGGACGCCGTGCGCTACCCGGCGGCACCTTTCACGACCTCAACCCTTCAGCAGGAAGCCGCACGCAAGCTGCATTTTTCCGTGAGTCAGACCATGAGGGTGGCACAGGCTCTGTACGAAAGGGGTATCATCACATACATGCGTACGGACTCCACGAACCTCTCGGCCCTGGCCATCGGAACCGCCAAGAATTATATTACGGAGAATTACGGAGCCCAGTATTCCCGCCCCCACAACTACGCCACCAAGAGCAAGGGAGCGCAGGAAGCCCACGAAGCCATACGCCCCACATTCATACAGAACGAAAGGCAGCTGAAACTCAGCGCGCAGGAGCAGGCCCTCTACGACCTTATCTGGCGCAGGACGGTGGCTTCGCAGATGAGCCCGGCGCAGCTCATCAACACGGATGTGACCATAGAATGCAGCAGCCGCAGCGAAGAGTTCCATACCGAAGCGTCCCAGATTGTCTTCGACGGCTTCCTGAAGGTATATCTCGAGGGAACCGACGACGAGAATCCCCAGGAAGATTTCGGGCTCATCCCCAACCTGACCGCCGGAACGGCGCTCAGTCTCCTGGAGATGAACGCCGACTGCAAATACACCAGGGCCCCCTTGCGTTACTCCGAACAGTCCCTTGTGCGGAAGCTCGAAGAACTCGGCATCGGCAGGCCTTCTACCTATGCCACAATCATTTCCACCCTCACCGGCAGCCGCGGTTACGTAATCAAGGGCAACAAGGAGGGAAGGAAAGAGAAAGTGACCAACCTCACGCTGAAAAACGGCGTAATAAAATCTTCTGAGAAGACCGAAATAGTCGGGGAAGACAAAGGCAAACTGCTCCCGCAGGACACTGGCATGATAGTCTGCGATTATCTCGTGGAAAACTTCCCGGAGATACTGGACTACAACCACACCGCAGCGGTGGAAGAGAAGCTCGACGAAATAGCCGAGGGCAAACTCAACTGGACAGAATACCTTTCCAAATCCTACCCTCCCTTCCATGCCACTGTGGAGCAGAAACTCCATGACGGACAGTACAGCCGCATTTCCAGGGAGATAGGCATCGACCCCGCGGACGGGCTGCCGATCGTGGCGAAATATGGCCAGTATGGTCCCTATGTCCAGAAAGGAGAAGGGGAAAACAGGCGGTATGCGAGCCTCGCGAAGGGCCAGCTCATAGAAACCGTGAGCCTGGAGGATGCCATCAAGCTGCTTTCCCTGCCCAGGACCGTGGGTGAATACGAAGGCAAGGAAATCGTTGCCAACAAAGGCAAATTCGGTCCCTACATCCGCTACGACGGCAAGTTCATATCCCTTCCCAAAGGCGTCAACCCTTCCGCGGTAAGTCTTGAGGAGAGCATACGGCTGATTACGGAATCCGCGGGTGAAAAAGCCCAGAGCAATATCATAAGGGAGTGGCCGGAGGCCGATGTGACCATAATGAACGGCCGTTTCGGACCTTATATCAAGAGCGGCGGGGCCAATTACAAGATTCCGCGCAAGGCGAAGGCGGAAAAACTCGGACTCGATGAGTGCAGGGCGATTATCGAAGCTGGAAAAAACAGTAAAAAGAAATAATCATGGCAAACTTCAAAATTGATGACACCGACAGGAAGATCCTGTTTTTCCTTGTCAACGATGCACGTAAACCTTACCTGGAAATAGCCAGGGAATGCGGAGTGTCGGGTGCGGCCATCCATCAGAGAATCCGCAAACTGGAAGACAACGGCATAATAGCCGGGAGCAGGCTTCTCATCAAGCCCAGCGCCATAGGGCTGAATGTCTGCGCCTACATCAGCATTGTCGTAACCGAATCCAACAAGAGCCCGGAAGTGCTTGCCGCCCTCAAGAAGATTCCCGAAGTGGTTGAATGTCATTTCGTTACCGGAAAATATACCCTTCTTGTAAAGGTATATTGCCGCGACAACGACCACCTCATGCAGGTGATCATGCATTCCTTCCGTGAAGTGCCCTACATCCAGAGCACCGATACCATGATTTCTCTCGAAGAGGTGTTCGAACGCCAGGTCTGGGTGAAAGAAAGCACCAGTTCGGCCGAAGGCAAAAAATCAAAAGCGCAATAGTTTCTCCGCCAGGGCCAGGTCTTCCGGCGTAGTTATCTTGATATTGAGCCGCTCTCCTTCAGTGAAGCTGAGCGGCATTCCGTTTGCGGCCGCCACGCTGGCATCGTCGGTGAAAGAAGTGTCGTAACCGCTTTTGTAGGCCCGCTTGATCTCTTCCGAGAGGAAAAGCTGGGGAGTCTGCGCTGCGAGAAGGGTGCTCCGGTCCGGGTCCGGACCTGCCGTATTGTGGATGGTGTCAGTCACCGCCCGGCAGGGAATAAGGGCCCTGATTGCAGGAGTCCCGGCAGGTCTGCCGTCCGGTGTCACCGGGTTTCCTTTGGATATCTTCTCGAAAAGGCCGCGAAGGAAGTCCTTCCCGGGGAAGGGACGGACCCCGTCATGCACCGCCACGATGGCGCCGTCGGGCACTTTCGCCAGGGCGTTTTTCACTGAATGGAAACGGGTTATGCCCCCGGGAACGACGATTTGAGGCACAGTGTCGAAGGCATAGCGGCAGCACAGGGTCTTCCACTCCTCTATTTGGTCCGAAGGCAGCACGGTTATGATTTTCGCTTCCGGAACGGCCTCGACAAAAGCGTTTATGCTGCGCTGCAGGATGGGTATGCCGCCAAGCAGAAGGAACTGTTTGGGAATGGCCGCGCCCATGCGCTCACCCCTTCCTCCGGCTACTACGATTACATATTTTTTTCTTTCCATCGCTTATTGTTCCTCTCGCAAATTTAGTTTAAATTTGTAAGAATAATATTTTCCCGGACCGAAATGCTGTTTTCTTTTTTGAACCAGGAGCTGGCAATCGACCTCGGAACTGCCAACACCGTCATCTACCAGCACGACCAGATTGTGCTGGACGAGCCGAGCATCGTTGCAATCGACAACAATAACAAATGCATCGCCATTGGGCAGAAAGCCAAGCTGATGCATGACCGCACCAACCCCGGCATCCGCACCGTGCGGCCGCTGCGGGACGGCGTAATCGCCGACTTCAATGCGGCGGAGATGATGATCCGCGGCTTCATCAAACAGGTCAACAGCAAGCATCGCAGCCTCTTCACCCCCAACCTCAAGATGGTCGTGGGCATTCCTTCCGGATCGACGGAAGTGGAAATCAGGGCGGTACGCGATTCATCCGAGCATGCCGGAGGAAGGGACGTCTATCTGGTGTATGAACCGATGGCGGCCGCTCTGGGCATCGGTCTGGACATCCTCGCCCCGAAGGGAAATATGGTGGTGGACATAGGCGGAGGCACCACGGAGATTGCCGTGATCTCCCTTGGCGGCCTGGTGCAGCAGGACAGCATCCGCACCGCAGGTGACGTTTTCACGAGCGACATCCAGTACTATCTGCGGCAGCAGCATAACATAAAGGTAGGAGAAATAACGGCGGAGAAAATCAAGATTGCGGTGGGCGCAGTGCTTCCGGACCTCGACGAGCCCGCACCGGAACCCTATGTTGTACGCGGCCCCAATCTCATGACCGCGCACCCGGTGGAAGCCACCATCACGCATGAAGAGATAGCGCACTGCCTGGACAAGAGCATCGCGAAGATCGAGACCTCTGTCCTCCACGTCCTGGAAATGACTCCTCCCGAACTGTACTCCGACATTGTGGACAGCGGAATTTTCCTTTCCGGCGGCGGCGCCCTTCTGAGGGGCCTCGCAAAACGCCTTACGGACAAGGTGAACATCCCCTTCCATGTTGCAGAAGACCCTCTACACGCCGTCGGCAGGGGCACCTGCATGGCTCTCAAAGATACGGATCACTATCCTTTCCTCATGCGTTAGACGATGCCACGGGCTTCCCGCAGATGGCTTGTCGATACGGTATTTTTCGCCCTTGCGGAATTTGCCGCCATACTCCTTCTGGCAAATTCGGAAAGCGCGCAGGACAGTTGGCTTGACAGGGCGTCCAAGAATTCGATGGCCGCGATCGGGGGCTGGGCGGAAAGCACCAGGGACTATTTCACCCTGCGGAGGCAGAATGATTCCCTCTCCCGGGAGAACATGGAACTGTCCATCCGGCTCCGCACCCTTGAGGAAGCCAGGCTGCGGGACTCGGTTTTCGCTCCGGGGGACCGGGCTTCGGGGATGGGACTTTACGCGGACGACAGCGTTTTCCGTTACATTCCCGCAACCATAGTCAAAGTCTCACGCAACAGCCAGCGCAACTATGTGGTGGTAAACAAGGGGCGCGCGGACGGCGTCCTGCCCAACAGCGGAATAATAAGCACCAAGGGAGTCGTCGGCATAATCGAAAGCGTGGACGAGCATTACAGCTACGGTATATCGCTGATGAACAACAAGATGCGGGTAAGCGCAAGGATCGGCCGTCTCGGAGTGGCGGCGCCGCTGGAATGGGACGGCAGGAGCAGCAGTTCGGCGGTGATCAAGGAACTGCCGCGGCATCTGGAGCTGCATCCGGGCGATACGGTCCTCACCAGCGGCTGGTCCGGCATCTTCCCCGCCGACATCCCCCTCGGAGTCATCGGACAGGAGCGGGAAGTCGATGGCAGCGTAAAAGAGGCGGAGGTGCGTCTGTTTACGGATTTCGCCGCACTGCGCTATGTGAGCATAGTCGAAAACAGGCATAGGGACAGTATAAGATGAAAGGCGCCAGGGTCATAACATATATCGCCCTTACGGGAGCCCAGGTAGTGATCCAGAACTTCCTGGACAGCGGCCCCTGGATATTGCTTTCCCTGCTTCCCGTCATGATAATGGCGCTGGACATCCGCTATAGCCCAGTGCGCGTGATGTCGCTTGCCTTCCTCATGGCTTTCGCCGTGGATTTCTTCGCTACCGGCGTGCCTGGGCTCACCATTATTCCGCTTGTGGCGCTTGCTTTCGCAAGGGAGATGATAATAAAACTCGTTTTCGGCAGCGAACTCTTCGCCCGCAAGGAGGACATCTCCGAGCACAAACAGGGATTTGCCAAAGTGCTCACCGCCATATTCATCGCCAATCTGCTGTTTTTTACCATTTTCGTCTGGATAGAGGCCGCCGGGGCGAGAGACTTCGCTTTCTGTGTCGCACGCGTCGCCGGGTCCGTGCTCGTCAGCACCGTCGCAGGCATCTTCGCCGCCAGGCTCATCAACTCGGTGGAGGATGCGGGATGGAAGTGAACGGACGCTGGAAAGTACTGCTCATAGGGCTGTGGACGGTGATAGCCGTCCTGTTGCTGCGTCTGTTCTACGTCCAGATAGTGGACGGGAGCTACAAGCTGGACGCCAGCAACAATTCCCTTGTCTATGAGGCCGTTTTCCCGCCGCGCGGGCTCATCTACGACCGCAACGGAGAGGTGCTGGTGGGGAATAAAGTTGCCTACGACATCCTCGTCACGCCCCGCAGCGTCAGGGCTTTCGACACCCTGGCACTGGCCGAAGCCCTTGGCGTGGAGCCGGACTGGATAAGGGAGAGAATGAACTATTACCGGCGCTACCGCAGCAGGATCGGCTGGCAGGAACTGCAGTTCATAAAGCAGATTCCAGCTCAGAATTATCACCGCTTTGCGGAACTCGCATATTCTTTTCCCGGGTTCAGGGCGCAGGTACGAAGCATCCGGGAATATCCCTTCAATGCCGGCGGGAATCTCCTCGGATATGTTTCCGAAGTCAATGACAGGGACATCGCCGCGGAGCCGGACTTCTACAAGAGCGGGGACTACATCGGCAAGACAGGGCTGGAAGCCGCAAGGGAGAAGGAGCTGCGCGGGCGGAAAGGCTACCACATATATCTCAGGGACTCCCGCAATAGGAAGCAGGCCCCCTATCACGACGGGGATTTCGACCTGCAGGCCGAGGCCGGGAGGGACATCACCACCACCATCGACGCCCGCCTGCAGCAGTACGGTCAGACCCTGATGCAAGGCAAAAAAGGCAGCCTGATAGCCCTGGAGCCGTCCAGCGGGGAGATTCTTGCAATGGTGTCAAGCCCCGGCATAAATGTGGAGATCCTTGCGGACATAGGCAGGCATTTCGCCGAGCTTTCGGCGGATCCTGGCAAGCCGATGTTCAACCGTACGGTGCAGGCATCCTACCCTCCAGGATCGGTGTTCAAGCTGGTAAACGGCCTCATCGGCCTTCAGGAAGGCGTGCTGAAACCGTCTTACAGCTATCCTTGCCATGGTGGCTACAACTATGCCCCGGGGCACAAACTGGGCTGCCACAACCATCGCAGTCCGCTGGAACTGGAAGAAGCCGTGATGATGTCCTGCAACGCATATTTCTGCTATGTGCTCAAGAACGTGTTGGACAACAAGCGTTACGCAAACAGCGGCGAGGCCTTCGACAAATGGCACGACTACGTGGAAAGTTTCGGTTTCGGGCACAGTCTCGGAAGCGACGTCCCCTATGAACTCGGAGGAACCATCCCCTCGTCCGCCCTTTATGACCGGCTCTACGGCAAGGGCTCCTGGAAGGCTTCCAACATAATCTCGCTTTCCATCGGCCAGGGGGAGATAGGCGCCACTCCCCTGCAGATCGCCAACCTGGCCGCAATCGTCGCCAACCGGGGCTGGTATAAAATCCCCCATATAGTCAAGGACTCGGAAGGCCTGGAGATCGACGCACGCTTCCGCGAGAAGCATTACACCCTTGTGGACACGACCCAGTATGGTACGGTAGTGAAGGGCATGTGGAGAGCTGTGAACAGCGGCTGGGGCTCAGGAGGCACGGCCAACCTTGCATGCGTCCCCGGGCTCGACATCTGCGGCAAAACCGGCACGGCTGAGAATCCCCACGGAAAAGACCACTCGGTTTTCATCTGCTTCGCGCCGATGGACAATCCCAGGATAGCCGTTGCAGGATATGTGGAGAACGCCGGCTGGGGAGGAAGCTGGGCCTGCCCGCTGGCATCGCTGATGGTGGAGAAGTACCTGTGCGGGGAAGTTTCACGCAAGGACCTGGAAAACAGAATGATAAACACTGCCATAGATGGGAATTGAAAGACGCCTCGGAAAAACGGTAGACTGGACGCTGATCCTTCTCTACCTGCTGCTGGTCCTCACGGGCCTGCTGAACATCTATGCGTCCATCCATTCCACCGAAAGCTCGGGATTCATGGATCTGGCATCGCGCAGCGGGCGCCAGCTGCTCTGGGCCGGAATCTCCCTCGCCATCGGGGCAGTAATCCTTTTCATAATCAACCCGCGCATCTGGGAGGTCCTCGCCTCACCCGCATATTTCACCGTCCTGGTACTGCTGGTGGCAGTTATTTTCATCGGTGCGGAGCACAAGGGTTCACATTCCTGGTTTTCCGTAGGAGGGGTGAGTTTCCAACCGGCGGAAATATCCAAAATCACGACTTCGCTGCTGCTGGCCGCAGTTATGAGCCGGCAGAATTTTTCCTTGTCGGGACGCCGCAACCTTGCCGCCGTGGCATTTATCCTCGGCGTTCCGATGCTCGTGATCCTGGCTGAGAACGAGACCGGCACCATGATGGTTTATCTCGGATTCCTCTTCGTCCTCTACCGTGAGGGCCTGCCGGGGATGGTGCTCGCCCTGCTTGCCCTGGTCGCCGCATTGTGCATCATCACCCTCAAGACTTCGCAGTGGTGGGCCCTTGCATTCCTGCTTGCCTCAGGTGCCGTCGCGCTCTGGTATCTGCTGAGGCACACGCGCCCGATGTCGAGGGAACGAAGATTTTCCCTCCGCATTTTCGCGGCCGTCATCATCGCCCTTGCAGCGCTGGTCTTTTCCACAGAATTCGCTTTCACCCACATACTCCAGGAGCATCAGCGGCTCAGGATAGAGGTGCTTCTGGGCACCAAGGTGGACCCGAAGGGAGTCGGTTACAACGTGCACCAGTCGCTTATCGCCATAGGTTCGGGAGGCCTGTTCGGGAAGGGCTTCCTGCAGGGCACCCAGACCACTTTCGGCTTCGTTCCGGAGCAGAGTACGGACTTCATTTTCTGCACCATAGGAGAAGAGTGGGGCTTTGCAGGATGCCTTGTGGTGCTTATCCTCTACGGCATGCTGATATCGCGCATCCTCTCGGATTCGGAGCAGAGCCGGGAAGCCTTTACCCGCATCTACGGCTATTGCCTGGCTTCCTGCCTGTTCATGCATCTCGCCATCAATGTGGGCATGACCATCGGGCTGATGCCGGTCATAGGCATCCCCTTGCCTTTCATAAGTTACGGAGGATCGTCGCTTTGCGCCTTTACCGTGATGCTGTTTATCTTCATCGCCCTGCACCGGCAGGAAAAAAAGTATTTTTAATTATCTTTGCAGCGGTAAAAAAAGCCTCAAACCAAGCATTATGACCTATATTTCATGCGATATGAAAATAGCCGAGCTGGTGGACTACAACTACCACATTCTGGCGGTTCTGACCAGGCTCGGAGTGGAAGGCGGATTCGGAGAACATACGATCCGTGAGATATGCGAAAAGGAGCATCTGGATCCGGAAACCGTCTCTCTCATTTGCAATGTTTATGTCAACAGGCTTTTCAAGCCCGATGCCGAACAGCTGGAAGAAGCCAGCGTGGATGGGATTCTCCGCTATATCCATCAGAGTCACGACTACTATCTGAACAATGCCCTGGTCCTGATCGCATCGGCCATCGAGGAACTTATCAAGCCTTGCACGCCTTCCCAGGAGAAGGTGATATGGAAGTTCTTTTCCGACTATAAACTGGAGCTCGAGAAGCATTTCGAATACGAGGAAGGCCAGGTTATCCCTTATGTGAAGAACCTGCTCGTAGGAAAGAGGACGCCGGGATTCAGCATCGACAGGTTCGAGGAAAACCATTCCAATATCGAGGAGAAGATTTCCGACCTTAAGAACCTGGTACTCAAATCGATGCCTACCGTGTGCGACAACAATCTCCGGGTGAGGCTGCTCAATTACATCTACGCGCTCGAAAACGATCTGGAATGCCATACCCGCATCGAGGACGATGTGCTAGTGCCCATGGTCCGGCTGATCGAAAACCCCGGATGCAAAATCCGTCAGCATTCGGAGGTGGCGGCCGAACGGGAGAAGGACGAGCTGTCGGACCGCGAGAAGGAGATTCTCGTGAGCGTGGCCCAGGGGCTCCTGAACAAGGAGATTGCGGACAAGCACAACATCAGCATCAACACGGTCATCACGCACCGCAAGAACATCACCAGGAAGATCGGCATCAAGACTGTGGCCGGACTCACGGTGTATGCCATACTGAACAATCTGGTGGATATAAACAGCATCAAGTAGATGGCGGAAACCTGCAGCAGAACCGAAGTGAGGCTGAAACTGGAGCCTCCTGGCGGAGCGGGAGCGCGCATCCTTCTGCATTGCTGCTGCGCCCCCTGTTCGGGTGCCATAATAGAAACGATGGTGTCCCAGGGATTGCGTCCTACTGTGTTTTGGAGCAATTCCAACATCTATCTTCAGGAAGAATACGACAAGCGCAAGGCTGAGATAATCCGGTACTGTGCCCTTTTCGGCCTGGATTTCGTGGACGACGACTACGATCACGACGACTGGCTCAAGGAGGTTGCCGCCGGACGTGAAGACGCTCCGGAACGTGGTGAGCGCTGTCTGGCCTGTTTCCGATACCGCCTCCTCCGCGCCGCGCGATATGCCGTTGAGAACGGGTTCGGGGTTCTGACTACATCCCTGGCGTCCTCCAGGTGGAAATCCCTGGAGCAGGTAGATGCCGCGGGACGCGACGCATGTAATGCGGTGGCGCGGGGTTCGGGGTGTCCCCGAGAAGAGGTCCTTCCGGACCACCAGGCACCAGAGCTGGACGGGCGAAGCCCGCGGGGTTCGGGGTGTCCCCGAGAAGAGGTCCTCCCGGACCACCAGGCCACGGAGGTGGACGGGCAAGGCCCGCGGGGTTCGGGGTGTCCCCGAGAAGAAGTCCTTCCGGACCACCAGGCACCAGCCTGGTGGTCTATGAACTGGCGCAAAGGCGGCCTGCAGCCACGCCGCTCAGAGATCATCCGGGAACAGAATTTCTACAACCAGTCTTTCTGCGGCTGCGAGTTCTCCCTGTAAAAAACCGGGCATGCCGGGGAGACCTGCCGATCAAATCAAATGGCAAAAGTGTGCAAGGTGTCCCATTTCCACGGACACCTGACACAAAAACGGCCGATTTCGTGCAAGGTGTCCTTAATTTCGGGACACCTTGCACACTTTGGTGGCTGAAGCGAGTGTCTGGGAGGCAGGGGAGCCTGAAATAAGGAGATTAGCCACGGCAAGGCCGTGCCTTTTCTCCGCGACTCCACCAGTAAACAATATGCAGATTAGGCTAACGCCTTTTTTAATAAAAAATGACCATTTTCAAGCAAGCTTGAATGGTCCTTTAAATTAAAAATGCCGCAACATGTGCGGCATCTGCATATTGTTTACATCGGGTGGAGATAAGGAGATTCGAACTCCTGACCTTCTGAATGCAAATCAGACGCTCTACCAACTGAGCTATA
>DEFD01000032.1:0-137395 GCA_002350615.1 Bacteroidales bacterium UBA2861
TGATTTATAGAGGAAAGATAAGAATTATTGGGCAAAAAGGAAAGGTGCGCCCGGATAGTGCTTCCAACCAGAAATGCGGGGTGCAGGAAGGGCGGAGACGGGAGGCGCACCGCGGCAGGTGAAAAAATTGCGGCGGCAGAGCCGTGGCCCCGTCGCCGCAAAAGATTTTGACATCGGGTATCAGTCGACTACTTTCAGGGTGGTTTCACTATAGTTCAGCGTGAAAGCATTCTTGCTTCCATACAGAACGCTGGAGCTAATATCAGTGTAAGAATTCACCGTCACAGCTCCTAGTTTACTTCCCTTCACAATTGAGAAAGGTTCTTCATCTGTACCCAAATTCACGGTTTGATCGGCGCTGTTATGACTGCCTGCAACAAGACCGTGGTAATTGTTTGCAGCATACTGAACATCGACATTCAAACGGCACCCCTTCATGGTAACGCCATTCACATTGGTACGCCCGGCTATGCCGCCTACGAAGCCGTTGGCATTGGAAGGAGATTTTATTGTTGCCTCAACCGTACATCCATTGTACTTGGTAGAGGGTGCATATCCTACAAGACCACCGATATTCTGGTCGGCACTCGTGGATCCCGTAACTGTGATATCAGCATAATTGGCAGGTGAATTGAAGACCATCTGACCTCCATCTACGCTACCTATCACGCCGCCGACTCTGACAGCTGCCGATGCCGTTCCGGAGAAGGCAATTTCTCCGGCAGCCTGGTTGACACAGTTGTCCAGCAGGAAGCTAGCATTGTTATTGTATCCGGCGATTCCTCCAAGATTCAATTTAGCCGTATTCGATTCTACCGTTACGGTTCCGGAATTCGAGCAATTGTAAAAACGTGCGGCAGCCGAGGTGTTCTTTCCGACAATTCCGCCCACATTGGTTTCACCGCTGTTATGGTTGACCAGAAGATTTCCGCTGTTGAGAGCACCTTTGATCTTAGCCCCGTCAGGATAACCTATTACGCCTCCGAAATACAGTGTCTGGACTGCGGTAGGAGTACCTTGCAATGTAATACTACCACGATTCTCAAGAATTGTAGCAACTCCAGTGTCATTCAAATTGGTATTACCCCAACCTATTACACCGCCGATGACGGAACCGTTGCTGACAGCATTCTTTGTAATGGTGATGTTTCCTTCATTCAACGCATCCTTTACATTCGCGGAAGACCTTGCGATAACGCCGCCGAAACGTAACTGAGCGTCGTCGGCACCGTTCCCCGTTACAGTTACGTCGATAGCCTTCTTGTTGCACAGTTTTTCGGCAGGAGCGTTACTATACCCGATAACGCCGCCGACATGCAATTCACTCTTTATTTGATTGCCTCCGGCGGTCCGCAGGAAAACAAAGTCGCAGGCACTGTCATTCGTCAAATCATATGCTGAGGCAGAGCTATTGTCTATTCTTCCTACAACCCCACCCTGACGGATGTAAGCAATTTTATTGCTGACCATCATTTTCCCGGGAGAAGCAATCTCATTTGAGCAGTTGCTGACATTTGCCTTGGTGTAACCGACAACGCCGCCGATATTGACGCCTGTACCATTGCCGGGCTGCATCCAGGTGTAAATATTCATAACACCGTAGTTGTGGCAATCGGAAATGGAATATGCTTCAGCTCCGGTAGCGGTTCCGACTTGGCCGACCAGACCACCGACACAAGGTTCCTTCACACAACCGGCACCGGCGGGAATCGCGTCGCCGCCTACATTCGCGAAGGTTCCTTTCAATGACACCTGGCCATAATTGGAGCAGCCTGATATGTTCCTGAGAACAAATGCCGCCACGCCTCCTATAGAAGGTGCGGTTGCAGTAGCTCCTGTTTCACTGGTCGGGAAGGTAACAGTTACATCACCTTCATTCTTGCAATTGGTTATGTTCCCTTCAAAATATCCTGTGACTCCTCCTACTTTGCATACATTGCCGCTGGCGGCCGTACCCGCATTGTCAGCCATGGATCCGCCGTTCGTGCAATAGTAGGTGACATCCCCATAATTCTCACAGTGATCCATCGTTCCCTTGGACGACGTGGCACTCGCGATTGGACTCGTACTTGTCGCGGCGGTAATTCCGCCTATATAAACATACTTTCCTGCTGCATTGAGAGAATAGGAGATGTCTCCGTTGTTCACATTGTTGCTTAAAGCGAGCTTGTCACCTGAATTGATATATCCCACGATGCCTCCCAAATAGACATTCTGGATCGCCGCCGTTGCAGTGATGGCAACATTTCCGTTGTTTGTGCAGTTCTGCACCAGGCCGTATGAGCGGCCGGCAATCGGAGCGATTACCGCCGAAGCGGTATCGGTGACGCTCACGGTCTGGGTTATGCTTGCATTGTTGGTGATTCCGTCGAGGATTCCGCCGCTCACGACATCAAGCGTAACAAAACCGAACTGGGCGCAAGGAATCGGATTGAACTGAAGATTACAGTCTGCTGCAATCGTAAAGTCTTTCACTGTTCCGGAAACATCCTCGAACAGTGAAACCCCGTCACTGGTCCAGCCGGTGATGGAATGTCCCTGGCCGTCGAGGGTGCCTTTGAAGGTCCCGGCGGCAGCTGCAAGGGTCTCACCGGAGAGATCGATATTTGAGGTAAACTTCGCCATTCCTTCGGCAGGGAACTTATCCGCCGCGACAAGGGCGCGGAAGCGCTCAAGGGAGGCGGCATCGTGTATGTCGAAATACCAGTTCCATTTCGCCCCCTGGTCCAGGGCATCGAATTTGAGACCGGTTCCGCGTGTAAATGTCAGGGCAGAGCCTGCCACCCTTTCGGCCTTCCAGTCGTCATAACCGGCGGTGCCTGAATCCGTTCCATGAGTATTGGAAGACATGGAAAAACTGAGTGCAGCCACGGCACCCGGAAGGACTGGAATGTAATAATAAGTGTCCTTGGTAAAGTACCCGTCGGCTTTGGTTGCGGTAATGGACGAGGCCGTACCGACCCCTGTCATGGAAGCATCTGACACCGAGAAAGTGGCAGTGCCGGCAAGTTTGTCCGTACCGCCGGACAGGACGATTTCTTTTACGTCTTCGCCAGTAATCTTGAACTTGATATATGAAAAGGCATTCTTAAGTGTAACGCTGTAGTTTCCTCCGTTATTGGTGGCGGTGCCCACGGCGACCATCGCGCCCTTGGCGACGTTGTTTTCTCCCACGCTCTGCACAGAAGGCAACACCGTGGTGATTTTTCCCGCCGAGAAAGTGGCTTCGGCGTCATAGGGATAAAACACATAGAAGGAACTTGCCCCCTCGCTCACTTCTCCGGTGAAAGTGGCAGTAGTTCCCGGATCACCCGAAAGCGTAAATTGGATGGGTGTGGAGTCAAGGTCCGTGAACACGCCGACCGCATCACCAGCTTCCCATGAAATAGTGCCGACGGCGGGGTCGGAAACAAAAGATTTTGCGGCAGGAGCCGAAATACTGAGAGAAACAGCCTTCTTCCCGTCAGTGGAAACCGGCTGTCCTTCCTGGAAAGAATCTTTGTTGCAGGAAGCGGCTGCGAGCAAAGCGACAGCGGTAAAAATCAAATACTTTTTCATAATTTCTTCCTCCTGTTACCAATCGTTTCCCATATCAGTCTCGTTGGATGTATCGAGATTGTCAACCCTGACGCCATCGATACTCAGTTCACTCTGGCAGATGACTTCCGCCTCTACAGTCACCGGAATGGTCTGCGGTGAAATGTAAGTGGTTTTTGTTTTCATTGCTTGAACTTATTATTAATATGATATTACTTCTATTTTGACATCGTCAAGGAAAGCACGGCACTGCCCGGTATAGCTGTTGTCTTTACGGTAAGTACCTATTGCCACTCTCGCCCCCGGCTTTACGCCCGCAAATGTGAATTCGTATTTCTGAAGTCCCACACGGCCGGCCAGGGTAAAAGTCCTTTCATCTGCCACGGTGCCGGAAGAGAATGCCTGATGCATGGTGCCTTCGGTGCCGAGAGACACCCCGTCCAGAATCTTCACCACCGCATTCAGCGGATCCCCTATCTTGACTCCGTTGTCAGTATATGGAGACATGTAGAAAGAAACCTTGATGGTGGCATTACCCGAGAGGCAGACAAGGGCCGGCGTCAATATCTGGCACCATGCATTTGCCGCCCCGAGCTTGATGAGTCCCGGCATACCGCAGAGCGAGCCTCCGGCATCGCCTGAATAGGATTCGGATATTGCGCCCCAGTCCTTGAGCCGAGTTGTCGCAGTGGCTCTCCACGTGGTGTTGAGCAGGCCGTACTGGGTTCCGGCGGCGCACAGGTAAAGCTTGTCCGCCGAACTTGAGAGGGGCTGTTCCCCGGCAAGGGGCAGGAAGGAAGTCCGGCTGCTTCGGTTGCTGCTGCTGTAACCCGGATAGCCGTAGCCGAAATCCGGAAGTGCCGGCAGACCGCCCCAGAGGAGTTCTGAGAAGTCCTCAAAGAGAACCGTCTGTCCTGCAGCAGCCTTTCCGGAAGGAATTGTAACCACATGGGAGGCAGGAGTTTCAACTTCGATGGAAGAACTGATCTGGTAGTCGCTGTTGGTTATCTCCAGCCTGTATTCAGTGGACGGTTGCAGACCGGTGAAAAGGAAGCAGGGACCGGTGGAGACATTCCAGAGTTGCGGCAGATCTGAAGACGCCACGTTCATTTCCGTGCCGTCGGGCACGCCATACGCGCCAAGTGAGAGACGCACCACCAGCTCGGAGCCGCGATAGAGTTCCAGTTTGTAATGCCCGAGTATGTCGGAGGCATAGTTGCTGTCGGTGTACCACTTGAAACCAATCTGAGTAGGCTGCACAAAAGGGGCCGAAATGGATATGTTCTTGTCCACATGCGGCGTAACGACAGTCTGCACCTCGGACCATTGAGATGCATAGGTCTGCGAATAACGGGCTTTTACACGGACATCATAGGATGTTTCCTGGGCCAGTCCTCGAATGATGAAACTCGTATAGGTGGTGCTCCCCGCCTTTATCCAGACGGATGCCGTACTCTTTTTGTATTCAATATCGTAGGAGCCAGCCCCCTCGCATGCAGCCCAGTCGGCCCTGACCTGGCCTTCCCCTGCCGAAAGCTGAACCACGGGGGAGCCCACGGTTATGGGAGTTTCCCCGTAAGAAACAAGCTTGACGGAGATATCGTCCAAAACAAGACGATGCTGTCCGGTTTCATCCGGGGCGCGGTAGGCGCCTATGGCAAGACGGCTGGTGGGAGTGACGTTGTGAATCGTAAACACATACTCGCTCAACGCCAGGTCGTTGTGAAGATTGAAGCTTTCAACCACTATGTTTTCCGCCGCGGAGGTGACGATATTTGAACTGACCGTCACACCGTCCAGCAGCCGCACACAGGCTCCCAGCGGATCCAGGGACTGCTGCGAAGAACCATATGGCGAGGCCTTGAAGCGAAGCTCAACCGTGGCGGGACCCGAAAGCACTGATAATGTGGGGGTTACAAGAGCGCCCACCTTTGACGAGGCACCTACTTTCACGGAGCCTGGACGTCCGCAGACCATACCCACGACAGACTGGTCCTCACGAAGTTCAGCCCAACGGGAAAGGGAAACCCCGGAACCGGCCAGAGCTTTCTGAATACTGTTGTACAGTCCCATCTCCGTACCGGCCGTGCATAGGTAGTAACCGAATTCCGAATCTCCAACGGGATTCCATCCGCGGGCCGGGGTGAGCCTGTTTACCGAACTGCGCTTTTCTGCGGAATAACCGACAGCACGATTCACCGCATCGCCACCCCAGATCAACTCGGAAAAATCCTGGAAAAGGAAAGTTTCGCCGGGCTGCGCCTTTCCGCTTGTCTTCTCCAAAGCCTTTGCCTCCTCAGTGACAAATTCCAGTGGCTCGCTTCGGAAAGTGACGTCCTGCCCCTCCTCGTCTTTTGTGCGGCATTCCACGACGAACCAGTACGAGGTGGCGGGATCAAGGCCGGAGAAGATGAAACGGGGCTGGCCGGAATACAGGGACGGATCGGTTATGTCCCAGGAAACTACGAGGTTGGTGCAGGAGGCATCGCTGTAAAGTTCCAGAGAAGAAACGGCAGCCCTGTCGATGGCGGCATCCGAGAAATCGGTTACGCTCCACTCCAAAACAGCAGTGCCGGGAGAGACATCGACCAGACGGGAAGACGCTCCGGTGACGGCATGTATGCTCTCATCGACAATGCCGTGCCCCACTTTAATGACAGCCTTTTCGCCTGCCTCGTTGCTGACATAAATCCACTTTGAAAAGACGGATTCAGGATAGTTGGCGCGGACACGGGCATAATACTTCGAATTTTCGACAAGGCCGTTGAATATTATGCCGTCGTTCGGTTTTGCAGATGCCTGAAGAGTCTGCGAGGCGGTGCTGGTGTAAACGCTTGCGCCTATCTCAGGGTCTTTTATTATCTGCGCAGTGAAAGAAACCGCCCCTGCGGCGATGGCGTCGTCCACCTCCCAGTAAAAACCAAGGGCGGCAGTTGAAGAATTGGTTTCGTCGTAGCTTACGTCCGCAGGCGGAACCGCATCTGGATCGATTCCATAAGAAGGCTCATGCCGGCACGATATGGCGGCAAAAAGCAGTGCAAACGTTACAGCAAGGCAGTATCTTGGATTCATACCTTTAATAAAATAAAAAACAGTGCGTCAGCGGTGCTGCGTACTGTCCCATCGTTGTGCCGTGTCGGATTGCTCTGCAATCTTAAGCAATTCTTTCCGTTTATCCAAATTTTTCTGCGATAATATTTGTTTTTATAATTTGAATACCTATATTTGCCAATGAGTTTCGGGCGCGTGCCCGCTGTCCCTCAAATGTATCAGAGCCGCTATTCGGATTGCAAGTTGAATAGACTCTCCGATCAATGAAGATTGACAGACTCAAACGAATAATGACGGTTATTGCCGCTTTTATGATTTCTTCAATCGCGGCCATGTCCCAAACAAGGGAAATAACCGGTACTGTAAAGGAGGCGTCCACCGGAGAACCGGCGGTCGGCGCTTCTGTTATAGTCAAAGGTACCACCACAGGAACCATGGTGGGACCTGACGGCAGTTATCGCATAAAAGCAGGCCCTGCCGACGTGCTCGTATTCGACCTCATCGGAATGAAACAGGTCGAAGAAAAGGTGGAAGGCCGAGCCTCCATCGATGTCGTTATGGAAGATGACAGTGAGACGCTCGAGGCAACCGTGGTCGTGGGTTACGGAACGCTCAAGAAAACTCAGCTCGTGGGGGCGGTGGAAAATTTCTCCGGGGAAGAACTGGAGAAACGGACCAATGCCAACGTCGCCCGTTCCCTTCAAGGGCAGGTGGCAGGACTCAACATTATCCAAAGCGACGGAAAGCCCAACCACACAGGAGCCATCTATGTACGAGGCGGAAACACTTCCTACAAGACAAGGGCCTCCATGGGCGGAGCCGGACAAGGTTCCCACTCGATAGGCCAGGGAGGGTCCGCCCTCATTCTCATTGACGGTGTAGAAGGCTCACTCACCGCCGTGAATCCGGACGACATCGAGACCATTTCGGTGCTCAAAGATGCTTCTTCCGCTGCTGTTTATGGTGCAAGAGGCGCTTTCGGGGTTATTCTGGTGACCACGAAGAAAGCAGGCGGCGACAAAGTGAGCGTAAACTACCAGGGATCGGTGGCAATCAACCGCCGCACTGTAATGTGGGAAGACAACATCGTTACCGACGGTCTGGAGTGGCTGGAGTCCTGCTACGAGTTCTATGAGAACGTGGCACGCACTCCCACATCAGCGGGCAAAAGCCCGGGAGCGATAAACCAGTACAACATGGGCAGCGACTATCTGGACGCCTTCAGGGCCTGGCGGGCTGGCGGAAACGTTGCAGATACAGACTATGATGCCAACGGGAATTACCGGTATTATGCAAGTACCAACTGGCTCAAGGAGATATACAAGAGGGTAAACCTATCCAACTCGCACGCTTTGTCACTGAGCGGCGGCAGCGAAAAATTGAGTTTCAGGATTACCGGAAGATATTACGGGCAGGATGGCATTTACAAAATAGGCAACGAGGACTACAGCAAGTTCAATTTCAGGGCGAAAGTCGATGCAAAGCTCAGGCCCTGGCTCAGCATCGATTCCAATACCTATATATATAGGAATATTTACAATCAGCCCATAGTCAACTCGTCAACGACGATATTGAATCAGATACAATACTACGGCTTCCCGATTTTCCCCGTTTACAATCCAGATGGCAGCTACACGTACGGCGCATCCTGGTGCGGCTATGAGGCCTTCAAGAAAGGGAATACCAGACAGCAGAACAACAATATGTCCCTGTCCGAAACGGTAGGCATCAACATAGTGCCCATAAAGGATGTATTGAAGTTCCGGGCAGATTTCACATACAAGGCCCACCGCAACGGTGTCGAACGCTACATGGGGCAGAACTCCTATTCCCCATCTCCGGGAGTCACGCTCCAGTCCACCGAGCAGGAGAACACCTATAAGTCTATCTGGCGCACGGAGAATGACATTTTCACCGGAAACGCCGTGCTCACCTGGACTCCTAAGCTGGGAGACAGGCATTCCCTCAACGTGGTGGCCGGATGGAACATCGAAGACTATCACAGAAAGGCCTACTATATAACGAGAAAGGGACTTCTGTACGATTCCCTTCCAAATTTTGAACTCATGGACGACGGCGGTTCCGAATTCACGACCATCTCAATCTCGGACAACGACGGAAACGCATCCTACGGACTCGTGGGCTTCTTCGGAAGAGCGAATTACACTCTGCTCGGAAGGTATATCTTTGAATTGTCCGCCCGGTACGACGGTTCTTCAAAATTTCCATCCGACCAGCGGTGGGGCTTCTTCCCTTCCGGTTCGTTCGGATGGAGACTATCCGAAGAACCCTGGATGAAATGGAGCCGCAAAATCATCGACAACCTGAAGTTGAGAGGCAACTACGGCGCCCTCGGCAATGCCAACATCAGCGCCTACCAGTATCTGGAAACGGTCGGCGTGAGCCGCAGCGGAGTGCTTTTCAATGGCGCAAAGGTGCCTGTGGCCGGGTTGCCGACCAATATTCCGGACGGACTCACCTGGGAAAAGGTCAACACCTGGGACATAGGTCTTGACGCCGACCTGCTGAAGAGCCGTCTGTCATTCTCCGGCGACATCTATGTCAGGGACACCAAAGACCTTTACATCACAGGTCCCGAACTTCCTGCGGTCTATGGTGCTTCTGCCCCCAAAGGCAATTATGGTGCACTGACCACCCATGGCTGGGAAGCCACCCTTGCCTGGAAGGACCGCACGGACATAGCTGGCAGCCCCTTCGATTATTCGGTAAAAGCCAGCCTTTGGGACAGCCGCACCTGGGTGGCCGCCTACAATAATTCTTCAGGCGACATTCTCGACTACTATACAGGAAAGGAACTCGGCGAAATCTGGGGCTTCCGCACCGACGGATATTTTCTCTCCAACGCCGAAGCACAGAACTGGGCCAAAGATGCCTACCACAAGAACGGTGACAATTTCCAGGCGTACGCGGGCGATCTCAAGTTCATCGACCGCAATGGTGACGGCAAAATCGACGTAGGCGCCGGCACGCTGGCCGACCACGGCGACCTGTACCGCATCGGCAACGTGACGCCGCGCTATCAGTTCGGCCTGAACATGGACTTCCGTTACAGGGGCATCGGGCTTTCCATCTTCTTCCAGGGCGTAGGTCACCGGGATTGGTATCCTGCCAATGAATCCGGTTTCTTCTGGGGGCACTACAACAGGCCTTATTCCTACCTCATGAAGAATCAGACCGGCGACAACTACGTCCATGTGGATTATTCCACCGAGAACTGGACCGTAACCAATGCCGGCAGCAAGCCATATTGGACAAGACGCGTGGGCTATGCGGCAAACCGCAACGTCGGCCCGCTCACCTGGGAAAACGACTATTATCTCCAGAACGCCGCATATCTGCGGCTGAAGAACCTCACGCTTGACTACACTTTCCCGGCGAAACTTACCGAAAAAATGAAAATCAGCATGCTGAAAGTTTATGTTTCAGCGGAAAACCTGCTTACCTTCTCCCCTATCCACAAAGTCACCAACATGTTCGACCCTGAAGTGATAGATTCCGGAGACAGTGACTTCTCCACCACCCGAGGGCTCAACGGTCAGGGCGACGGATTCAGCTATCCAATGCTGAAATCTTATACTTTCGGCGTAAACATCACATTCTGAAAACCATGAAAAGAGCAATAATTATTCTTTTGGCGACAGCCTTGTTTACGGGATGTGAAGATTTCCTTTCCAGAAATCCGGACAACCGCATCTCGTCAGAGGTATTCCTTTCCTCAGAAAACGACCTCCGGCTTTATGCCAACGGACTGGTAAACAGTGCCATACCAGGGGAATCTGTGGCTATCGGCAATAGCGCATACACCGATTTCTGCGCCACGAAACTTTCCTCCGACAAGTATCATCCCGGAATTTGGGGACCCGACAAGGCGGAAGGATGGTCGAGAGGCAACTTCAGTTTCATCCGCCAGTGCAATTACATGATTCACAATATGGGGAAGGCCAAGGGGCACGTGAGCAGCGAGGTTTTCAACCATTATATGGGAGTGGCCCGATTCTGGAGAGCGTATGCCCACATGTCGAAAATCAAGTCCTTCGGGGACGTCCCCTGGATAGACAAATACTTGCAGCCGGACGATCCCATCCTTTATGCCGGACGTGACGACCGCGAGTATGTCTTCCATAAACTGCTTGAAGATCTTGAATTTGCATCTTCCAACTGTCTTGGGACAATCGAGTTGTCCAGAACGAACATAAACCGCTTCGTCGCACTGGCTTTCATGGCCCGTGCCTGCCTTTACGAAGGCACTTACCGCAAATATCACGACACGAACCCTTCCACCGGAAAATTCTGGAACAATTCTTATGAAACTTCCGATGATCTTATAAGGAGAGCCCTGGAGGCGGCTGATGAAATAATTGCAAGCGAAGAGTTTTCCCTGCATCGGGGGGATCCCAAGACAGCTTATTCCGATCTCTTCATCCAGAACAAGGTAAACGCGGAAGAAGTCATATGGGGGAGGGAATACAGTGAAGATCTGGCAGTATCCCATGACATTACGGGGAAGTATAATTCCCCCACTTGGGGGCAGCAGTACTCCCCCACCAAGGAATTTGTCCGCATGTATCTGAAGACTGACGGAAATGCCGTTACAAGGGACGATGTCTCCATTACGGAAGAGTTTGAGGGTCGCGATTGGAGGATGTGGCAGACTGTCAATTCACCCGGGCATATGTACCAGACCCTCACCGGCACAATGGAGGTCAAGCCCACTAAATTCAACGAGGTATTTACTGGCTATGCCTGGATAAAGTGGAACCAGGAAAAGGCCGAAAACTTCCGGGCCGGCGCGCTTTGCTATAACGCCCTGCCGATTATCCGTTACGCAGAGGTCCTGCTTATCAAAGCCGAGGCCGCAGAATTGCTGGGCAGCATGGATGAAACGGTTTGGAGCGAGACAATTGGCGCCCTTCGTGAAAGGGCCGGAGTCACAAGCATTTACCCCGTATCAGCCGCTTACATCGCAGACTCATGGCTCCGCGATTACTACACCGTGGACGTAAAGCACGCCCACACCCTTTCCAACACCATGCTGGAAATCATGCGGGAAAGGGCTGTGGAACTTGCAATGGAAAGCGAATCCCGGCACGACGACCTGATGAGATGGAACCTGGGAGACCTGATCGAGCGCCGCTACCTTCACAAAGGTTGGCGCGGAATATACGTAACCCAGGAAGAGTCCCGGTATGGTATAATATTCAACGGTGCCACCTATTTCGTGAAGCAGGGAGGACGCCACGACGAATACGACTACCCGGTTGCAAATACGGGGGCGGACCAGACATTCTCGCTTTCAGAAGGCAGCTACGGCTACCTTATATATAACTATCGCATGGAATGGGAGGACAAGATGTACCTTTCCCCTATCCCCACTTCAGCGCTCAACGTAAACAAAAATCTCGGTCAGAACAATGGATGGTAAAATAATATTTCTTTTAACTGCTTTTCTTGCGGCCGCAGCCTGCGAAAAGCCTGAGATTCCCTCTTCATACTTCGACGGGGATGGTAACGAAAAAGAGCAGACGGAACAAAAGGAAATCTACACTTCGATAGAAGGCACAACTATCGATGCCCGGAACAATGCGGTAGGTTTCGTGTCCGACAGAGAAACCGGCCTGGGCATAGCCGGAATCAAGGTTACGGATGGTTACTCCTTTACCGTCACCGACGAAAACGGTGTTTACCAGTTCCAGGCCAACCGTTATACACGCAATATCTACATCTCCGTTCCTGCAGAGTATGAGATTCCTCTGGACCCGAAAACCAAGATTCCGCTTTTTTATTCCACAGGGGATTTCGACCGTAAACAGATGAACAGGAACGATTTTTCCCTGAAGAAACTGCCTGCCGTCGAAGAGAACTGGACTCTCATCGCAGTAGGAGACCCGCAGTGCAACACTGTTGCAAAGCACGACCGCTATGTCACGGAGACCATCCCGGACATCATAAAGTCGCTGGGCGAGCATCAGAAAAAGGGAGAGTATCCCAATGCTTACGCCATCACGCTCGGGGACATCATCGAAGACAGCCCTCACCTGTGGCCGTCGATGAAAGAGAGCATGTCGAATATTCTTGTGGGAGAGCGTTACCTGCCATTTTTCCAGTGCATCGGCAACCACGACCATAATGCGAATTATCAGACTCCTTACGAAGCGTCAAAATCCTACATCGAACAGTTCGGTCCCACCGACTATTCCTTCGACCGTGGCAAGGCGCATATCGTGGTGATGGACAATGTCATCTGCAAGGAAAACAGAACCACGACATGGCGCTACGACGGCGGACTTACCGACCAGCAGTGGAAATGGCTCCAGCAAGACCTGTCGCTTGTAGAAAACAAATCGGAAAAGATGATAATCTTCGTGGCCCACATTCCCTTCCGCTATGGAGTGGAGTCCGACGGAGCCTGCGTGAGTTATGACAGGCATTATTACGATGTGCTCCAGGCGCTCACGGAGTTCAATGAAGCCCATCTGATGATAGGACATACTCATTACACCCACAATTATATCCACCACAAGTACCTTACCGCAGGCGGAACCCCCGTTTACGAGCACGTCCACTGCGCCGCCTGCGGAGCCTGGTGGTCCGGGAACCTGTCGGCGGCCGGATCCCCCAACGGATACACCTACTACGATATTCGGGGAGCCGGCATGCACAACTGGGTGGCAAGAGGAACCAACATGGATGACAACGACGCCCAGATGAGAGTATATGACGGCAACGCAAGCTACGGTGAAGTCCAGGGAGACAAAGACTACCGTTTCTCATGGACCGGCGGAGGTTATATGAATCAGAATTCCGATGCCACACGGGCATCCACTTTCAGGGCAGGGCAATCCATTCTGAAAGACTGTTTCATAGCCGCCATCTGGGGAGATGACGACAGCAACTGGAGAGTTGAAATCGAATACAAGGGCAACACCTATCCGATGCAGAGGATAAGGAAAAGCATTGCGGACATGTGCGTGTCCGCCTTCTACCGCACGCAGCTCAACAAGAGCACTGTAACCTGGTCGAAGGACCTCAGTACTTATTGGTACGCAAACGTACCCGGGGCCGACCCGGCCACAGCCAAGGGCTGGACAGTAAAAGCATATCAGACCATCCCAGGCAGCGGCACACAGAACATTTATACCTGCAGCGACAGGTTGCAGACAGATTATACAGGATTTGCACACTGACACCATGAAAAGATTCTATTTGATATCTGCGATGCTGCCGCTTCTGTTCGCAGCTTGCAATAAAGAAGGAAAATCCGGAACGGACGATTCTCTTTTCCTGTCCGAGATAGGGGCCAGAATTGAAAACTTCACGCTCAAGTCCGTCGCGGATCCTGACGGGGGCAAAATCCGTTTTGAAGACGGCGACCGCATCCTTCTTGACAACGGGAAGCAAAATGCAGTTTACGTATGGAATGTCTCGCGGGAAGCGTTCGTGCCCGAGAATTCAGCGATTAAAAGCGCAGAAATCTACACTGCGGCCTTCCCTGCGGAGCTGGCAACGGGCAGCACCCCCGGCAATCTTGTCCTTGATGCTCCGAAATCCATTAATCTTGATGGATACTACATCGAAGACCTGCCGATGATGGCAAGCAGCGAGGACGACATCCTTGTATTCCGCGCTTACAGCGATGTGATCGGCACCAAAGCCCATGTTCAGGAAGGCAGCGGCACCAGGCAAGACCCCTACATTGTTTCCTGCTGGGAAGACATAGGCACCATGATAGCAAAGGCTGCTGAACGCGAAGAGGCTTTCTACCGTCAGACTGAAGACATAGTCCTGCCGGCGGCTTTCCGTTTCCGGCCCGTTCCTATGTTCAGTGGCGAATACGATGGAGGAGGTCACAGCATCAGCGGACTCTCTTTCAGAAACACCAGCATCGACTCGCCGTCCGGGCTGTTCGCCGTTCTGGACGGAGCCACGGTCAAGAACCTGTCCCTGGAGGAAATCAGTTTCGTATCCGACCAGATGTATTTGGGAGGCATTGCAGGGAAGGCCCTCAAGTCAAATATCGAGGGCTGCAGCGTCAACGGTTACATCAAGTCCACGGCCCGTTTCACATGGGATGGTTGGGAAAGCATCACCACAGATGCAGCAAATCACGGTTTTGTGGGAGGAATCGCCGGATATGCCGAAGAAAGCATAATCGATGACTGCCGCTTTGCCGGGCAGCTTTCCGCCATGGGCAAAAACACAGGAGGCATAGCCGGATTTATTACCAAGGGCACGGTAATCGAAGGGTGCATGCTCCCGAAAGGAGCTGAAGCATATACGAGCTACCATTGTGTTGGAGGAGTAGCCGGAGTGGTCGCCGGAGGCTCTTCAATAAAGAACTGCAGTTCAATCGCGGCGGTGAGCGCTCTCGGTTACTGGGTAGGAGGCATAGCCGGCTACCTGCAGGACGGCAGCATCGAAGCTTGCGTAACATCGTCCGACGCCATTGTCAGCGGCCGACAGTACAATGTGGGCGGTATAGTCGGAGGCGTCCATCCGCTGGATGGCGACATAGTTACCCTTTCCCGCAACATATGCTACGCCGATGTCCAGGGACAATACAGCATCGGAGGCATTGCAGGCACCATCGACACGAAAGCGGGCAGTACGGTCACGGTATCCGACTGCGCCTTCGTCGGAGGCACTCTCTATGCAACCGGAACCAACAGCGCCAATTACAACCTCGTCGGGGGCATCTGCGGATGGATCAGGGCAAGGGATGCCGTAACCGTCGAAAACTGCGCTTCTGCAATAGCTCAAATCAAGGCGTCGATTCAGAATGCCCAGAACGGGAGCGACAACGCAAAATGCATCGGCGCCGTAGCCGGGCTCATAGGTTATAAGGACCAGGACGGAACCGCAACTGTCAGGGCATGCTGGTCCAGCCTTGACATATCCCGTATCCTTGTCAGGTATAAAGCTGTCGGCAGCTCGCCTGATTTCATTCATTACGGCTCCATTTACGGTGGCGGCGGCAATGCCCTCGTTTTGGTGGGATGTTACCGCGACAGCGATTTCGCGCCATACTCTCGCAGCGAAGGAATCTCCTCCGGTTGCACAGGCATCAGCCAGGCCTCTTTCACCGACGGCACCCTGCTTGCCGCGCTTGGCACCGGATGGGAAGCCTCCGCTTCAGGCTACCCTCTCCCCGCCGGCCTGCAGGCAGATCCTTCCCCCAGATCTTCTTCCGCCAAGAGAGTAAGCATTATAGGAGACTCCATCTCAAGTTTCGCCGGTTACATACCGGCGGCCTACAATTACCATTATCCGAACGCCGACGGTGCTGTGACGCAAGTGAGCCAGACTTACTGGTACCGACTTATTTATGATAAACTCGCCGACGCGGTACTGGACCTCAATATGTCCTATTCGGGCTCAGCCGTCACCCGCAGCACAGACTCTTCCAAGAGCGGCAACCATTGGTACGATAACTGTTTCATCCAAAGGTATATCCGTCAAGGAGGCGTTGGAAATCCGGACATAGTCCTTATTCACGGCGGCACCAACGACTGGGCTCATAATGACTGTCCGCTCTATCCTGGCGGGGACCTGTGCAAGAATGCGGCCGCCCCTGAGGCGAACAGTTTTGAAGCGGTGTTCTCCACCGCGGACGCGGCATCCGGGTACGAGCAGGCTTGCGAACTTCCGGACACGGACTTCCTGTCGGCTTACACGAAACTCGTCAAAATGCTGCAGGAACAGTATCCTGGAGTGAAAATAGTCTGCATAATAGGAGATTATCTCTCGGAAGGCGTGGAACAGTGCATTCTCGGCATCGCGGAGCACTACGGAGCCAAAACCGTCAATCTCCTGAGGGTAAACGGCTTCAACGACCAGACCTACATGCCCAAACACGACTTTAACGGGACTTCAGGGTGTCATCCGAATGCCCAGGCCATGGAATTCATCGCCGACAAGATTTACAAAGAACTGGGATCGTGGCTGGAAAACTGACGATATTTCTGATGGCTGCACTGGCCCTGTCTTGCAGCAGGCACGCATCCGTCACCGACCTGGAAAGGTATCAGTTGACGGGAGACGTGCTCTGCGCCAGAGTAGATTTGGGCGGAGGACGTTCATATACAGCGTGGTTCAACAGAAGGGGCATGCTCGATTCTCTCGTGCAGTGCACCCCCACCGAAACGCTGTCAAACGTGTATTACTACGACTCAAGGGGGCGCTTGACCGAACATGCGATTTACCGTGCAGACCGCCATTACGAGGGCTACTACCTATATGATTACAAAGGAGATGTCGTCCGGGACTGCCGGCTCTTTGGATGGGACCTCCAAGCGATATTCGAATGGCAGTATGATGTCCGCCGCGGCCGTCAGGAGCATTGCCGCTACTACAACGAGGGGGCACTGGTGAGCACCACCGATTATCATTATGGCAAGAATACAAAGATGGAATCGGTACGGGATGCATCCGGCGAACCATGCGGCGAAATGACATACAGGATGTTGGACGATTTCAGAATATTGTCAATAGAGGGCGAGGACATACATATAAACGTAGAATACTCCTCCGACATGCTTCCTTCTTCAAGTAACGGAGGTTTGGTGGAAGCGGACAGTGAAATATCAAGCAACAGCGAAATCCGCACCCACGGCAGCGTGAAGTATTCTTACGAAAAAGATCTTGCTGGGAACTGGATCTCACGTACTGAAACTTACGGTATAAACGGTGTTGCCGGACGCACGATAACAAGAACGATAACTTACAGAGAGTAATATGAAAAGGGCAGTATTTTTCTGCTTGGCAGCCACGATTTGTTTCGGCTGCAGCGACAAAGAAGAGACCATGTCAATCGGGGCTCCTTGTGAGCACAGTTACACCGTCTCCATGGCTGGTCACAGTTTCTCCAAAGGAGACAGGCTCAGTTTGCTCAGCGGTGAATACAAAGGATATCTCACTGCCGAAAGCACAGGGGAAGGTGTGGTTTTCTCAGGAAAGGCCCCAAAACTTCCATCGAAAGAAAACTGGATAGCCGTATATCCTTATAGCGGAGACTACAGCCTCGACGGACGCAGTCTCCAGATGGCGGTACCATCCATTGTGGTTCCCCAAAACGGTTCAGTCACGGGAACCGCAGGAATAGGTATTCCGAAGGACGACGCCGTCGCCCTCAAACCTGTAACTGCGTTCTTGCGCTTCTCCCTTAGCCGTAAAGATATCTTTTCCCTTGTCTTCCGGAGCGAAGGAAAGAAAGTGGCGGGGACCCTCAAGGTGACCGTTGCAACGGACGGGGTCCCCTCCGTTTCCCTTCAGGAAGGTACTGATGCAATAATTATAAGCGAAAAACTCACTCCCGGAACATACTGTATTCCGGTCGTACCGCAGGGATACAACGCCTTTACGGTGGATATCACGGCCGCAGCCGGCAAAGCCAGCGTAAAAAAGGGTTCTTCCATGAGGTTGAACCCGGGAACGACTATCGATCTGGGAACGATAGACGAAGATGCCGATTTTGAAACCATCGCTTCTGCACCGGAGTTGGAGTTGATAGAGACAACTGCCACGACTGCCGCGGTCACATGGAGCACCACAGGCTTCAATGACGTATGGACGGACGTGAGCCAGGCTTGGAGTGCCGGCATATACAATGACGGGGCCTGCACGGACCTTCGCGTCAGCTGGCACTTCCCCGTGGAGCTATGGACCGTTTATGGAGGAAACACCATTACCACCCTGGAAGGACCTTATTCTCCGCGTTTCATCTTCACTTCACTGGAGCCTGACAGCGATTATTATATCAAAGCCTGGCCAACTGCGAACCCTTCCGCCGCGTCGGAACCGTTGAAAGTGCACACCAAAGCGGCCGCTTTCAAGACCATGCCGGCTACGGCGACAGAAGGAGATGTTATTCTCCAGGAAGACTTCTCGGAGCTTCCATGGGGAGGAGACGTCGCGACACGCAGTTTCGGCTACTCCGACGAGAAACGTTCATCCGCACCGGCATTTCACGCTGCTTTCGGGGAGAATCCCCAGGGCTCGCAGACCATAGGCGGATTTGAGCACAAATGGTATCTGGTATATCCGGGAACGGAAATCGGCTTGTTCAATACTTTGCGGAGCGCCGTGGCCGGCACACGCCTCAAGGATTGGACTTCCATTTCGGAAGACAAATCGGACGGAAAGGTCCTCTGCCGTCCAGGATATGTAAAACTCGGCTCCTCAAATATGACCGGAGGAATCGTTACTCCCGCCCTCAGTTGTCTGGAAAACAGGGCTGTCGTTCGCTTGTCTTTCAAGGCACACCCCTACCGGGATGCAGTGAACGACCCTCTCACGGCCTCCGTACTTGTCATCAATTCCGAGGAACAAGGAGTATCCGTCCTTAAGAATTATACCGTAAAAGAAAAGGAAGATTTCACAATCGGAGAAAACCACGAGTGGAAGGAATTCTCCTACGAATTCATGGTGCAGCCGGATGACCGTCTGGTCATATCTTCCCGCAGGGAAGGTGCAAGCGGGAGCCAAAGGCGTTTGCTGGTTGATGACGTAAAAGTGGAACTTCTTGAGTACAAGCCCGTCACGAAAGTCATGACCATACTCAATGCTCAGGATCTTACGGCTTTCCTTACAGGGATCGATTCGTACGAGGCAGGAGAGACTGTCACCATAGAAAATGACATAGACCTTTCAGGCATCGAGCTTCCTTCAGCATCCGGCTTCAAGGGCATTCTGGACGGACAGGGGCACAAACTCATAAACTGGACGGGGCAGGGGAAGCCCCTCTTTGCCAATCTCGGCACATCCGGAGGCGAAGCCGGAGAAGGAACGGTCAAGAATCTCATTCTCGATTCTTCCTGCACACTGCCGGCAGTGGTGAACGATAATTTCGGATTCATCGCGGGTACCGTTCAAAAATCCGGAGTGATAGAAGCTGTGACAGTGAACGCCGACGTGCCTACTCTCGAGGTAAGCACACTGGCCGGCACTCGTATCGGCATGATAGCCGGAGTATCCTACGGTCTCATAAAGGACTGCACCAACAACGCTTCGTTCTCGCTCGTCACCGCCGGTGCAGACGGCAATCCCTATCTGGGAGGCATCGTGGGTTATATCAATTCGGATGGCAAGGTGGGCCTCTCGGGCAATGTCAACAACGGGGACATATCATATCGCGTAAATGCCAAGGGTAAAAATGTGTATATCGGAGGCATTTCGGCCGGCACGTCCACCCGTATCATTGCGGAGGCGACCGACTCCAGGGGCATAATAGAGAATTGCACCAACACCGGCCGCATCAGCTATCTGAGCACGAACGGAGGTTCCATGGAAGACAATGCAGGAACAAGCGGTACCGGCAACTACGTAAAGGCCGGTGGCGTAGTCGGCTATTTCGAGGGTTCAGTTCTGAACTGCACCAACAGGGGTGACGTGACCGTAACGGTGCCCACAAGCGAAACGGGCGCCTGTGCCACCGGACCTTCCGTAGGAGGAGTAGCCGGGTTTGTGATGCATGACATGACAGGCTGCCACAACTACGGCAAGCTTATGATAAAAGGCACATTCGCCGGCGGAAACGTAAACAACCAAGGCAACGGAGTCAGCGCAGAAGTATGTTTCGGAGGTCTGGTGGGAGCCATAGGTCCTGCAGCGGACGCCGAAGCCCATACCCTCTCCGACTGCCACAACCACGGAGAACTGAATCTTAAGGGATGGATGGCATACGTAAACGGAACGGCATTCAATTTCGGCGGAGTAGCAGGCTATTCAGCAGTTCCGGCAAGCGACTGTTCGAACGATGCTACCTTCGCGGCGGAAAGCAAGGGTGCATATGTGCGACTGGGCGGCGTTATCGGTTATGCAGCAAAGCCAGTGGAAAACATAATCAATTCCGGAAAACTCGATTTCAGCATCGTCCGATCCAGTGCGGGTGCTGTGACCGACTATAAGCAGCTCGCCTCACAACTCATTATCGGCGGGGCCGTAGGGCGCGCGCAGAGCGCCGCTTCCGGATGCATCAATGAGGGCGACCTCACTCTCACAAGCACCGCGGCCGACAATCTTGCGGCCAAACTGCAGATGGGAGGATCTGTAGGATATGCAGTGTCCACCTTCTCCGGCAGCAACTCGGGCAAGGTAAGCATAGCCTCGCACAGCGGCAAGCAGGTGATTCTCGGCGGAGTCATCGGCGAAGGTGCCGCGCAGGGCCTGTCCGCAGCATGCAGCAACACGGGCGATGTTTCAGCCTCCCTGGGAACCGTGGACCAGACATGGATGGGAGGAGTTTTCGGAAGCATAGCTAAGCCGTCTTCCGGAAATGTAACTCACACGGGCCTTGTCAACAACGGGGCGCTGTCCCTTACGATAGAGAATTCGTCAAACAGCGGTTTCTACTATCTGGGAGGAGTTTCCGGCACTTCCGCACCCTCGCACGTATTCACGAATTGCAAGAACTACGGAGACATCAGCTACACCGGGCATGCAAAAATGCGTATCGGTGGCATCAACGCCTATATGAACCAGACCGCGACGGGTTCCGTGGTGGAATGCGACATCACCGCCAACTGCACCGGAAGAAATTATTCCGAGGTGGGAGGCGTGAGCGCGTACACCGCCGCAACCAACCTGCGCGACTGGTCGTTCTCCGGAAACATCAACACTTCCGGTTCCACCGCCAAGGTTTACACTGGCGGGCTGCTCGGCAAGACCAATGGCAAATCCTCCTTCAACGGATGCCGCTTCAGCGGAAACATCAGCGGCGGAGGCAGCTACAACACTCCCGGCATTTATGTCGGAGGACTCCAGGATGACGGCTACGTCCTCAGTTTCGGCAGCGAAAGCAAATGTACGGTGGGTGCCGGAACCAAGGTGAACGGCAGCGAAATAACAGTACTGAACAATGAAATCCTCGTATCCCAGTCGTCTTGCAACAGCAACTATACGGCTGACGAGAGTTTCACTTCAACAGGATCGCTTGATAATATCGTAATAGAATAAAAAATGACAAGAGAAGAGAGAATCCGTTTTGCGCTTTCGATAGCTACGGATACGAAGGAGTTTATCATGGGAAGCGGTGCCTCATTGCGGGCACCGGAGGTTTTCGGGAGGTTCTTCCCGGGGGAAAAGGCCCTTCTGCTGGCCGATGTACACACTTGGCCGGCACTCGGCGAGAAAGTGTACGGCTGCTTCGCCGATTCCGGGCTTGAGGTTGACAGATATATAATAGAGGAAGAGGAGTTCCACGCCGAGTGGAAATATGTGGAGCTGGCGGACAGTCTGCTGGACTCCAATCCCGACGCCATCCTCGTATCCGTAGGATCCGGCGTCATAAACGACCTTTGCAAACTTTCATCGTCCCGTCACGGTCAGTCCTATCTGAGTCTCCCCACTGCTGCGTCGGTGGACGGCTATTCTTCTTTCGGAGCCTCCATCACCTATGAGGGAGCCAAACAGACTTTCCCCTGCCCCGCTCCGGTGGCCATAATCGCCGACATGGACGTAATTGCCTCCGCTCCCCGCGAGATGACGGCAGCCGGCTATGCCGACCTGGCCGCAAAGGTGCCGGCCGGGGCCGAATGGATGATTTCGGACTTCGTAGGAACGGAACCCATCCATCATGACGCCTGGCATGTGCTGCAGGACGACCTCGACTCCTTCCTTTCCCGTCCCGAAGCTGTCGGAGCCGGGGATCCGGACGCCATCGCCGATATTTTCGAGGGCCTTACCCTGAGCGGCATAGCCATGCAGGCGGCCAAGTCTTCACGGCCCGCCTCCTGCTGCGACCATCTATTCAGCCATATCCTGGACATGACAGGATACCGCTACAAGGGGAAACTTGTCTCGCACGGTTTCCAGGTCGCGGTCGGCACCCTCACGATGTGCGCGGTTTTCGACAATCTTTTCAAACTCGACCTCGGCGGGCTCGACGTAGATGCGGCAGTGGCTGCATGGCCCTCGCTTGAAGAAGAGCAGAAACGCGCGCTCGAACTGTTCCATGACTTTCCCGTACCCCTTCTGGGATACAACGAAATAACAAAAAAATATGCTGACGCCACCGTGGTGCGTAAAGAGCTGGAAAAGCTGAAGGCGGAATGGCCTTCCCTGAAGCGGCGTCTCCAGGGGCAGGTTTACAGCTATGAGAAGATGCACCGTCTCCTGAAGGCCGCCGGAGCTCCGGCCGATCCCGCCGACATCGGACTCACGAGAGAGGCGCTGCGTGACATGTTCCCGCTGGTACAGTTGATGCGTTTCCGCTACAATGTGCTGGACCTCGCCAAGCGAGGAGGCTTCTACGACAAGATTGTATCACCCTTGTTTGCGAAAGGAGGGGTTTTTGAGATATGAAAAGCGGGAAGAGTTTCAAATACTGGCAGTGGAGGGTTATCATCTGCTCGATGATAGGCTACTCCGTCTTTTATTTCGTCCGCAAGAATTTCGCCTTCGCGATGCCGGCCCTCGGGCAGGAATACGGAATCACAGATACAAGTTTCGGCGTCATCCTGACGCTGGCCGGGCTCGTTTACGGAGTCTCCAAATTCCTCAACGGATTCATCGCCGACAGGGCGAACGCCCGCTGGCATCTGGTGATAGGCCTGTCCGCCTGCGTGGTGCTTAATTTCATCTTCGGCTGGAGCGCGGAACTTTCCCATCTCATTACGGGAAAGGAGGAAGGGCCCGATTTCGTCAACGCCATGGTGGCGGTCATGGCGGTGCTGCTGATCCTCAACAACCTCTTCCAGGGAACAGGATTCGCCCCCTGCAACCGCCTGATGGTGCACTGGATACCTCCGAAGGAACTCGCCACGAAGATGTCCATCTGGAACATGTCCCACTCCATCGGAGCCGCCATAGTGTCGGTGGTATGCGGAGCCATCGTGGCTTCCATGGGATGGCGCTGGTGCTTCTGGATTCCCGCCGCGATCGGGGCAGGAGGCATCGCCTTCATCATCCTCACCCTCCGGGACACCCCTTCTTCCGTAGGACTGCCGGAACTCCCCGATACCAAAACGGAACTTGACGGCGACGATTCCGGAGAGGGCTACCGCAAATTCCTTCTCAAGAAAGTGTTCGGCAACCCTGTGGTATGGGTGGTGGCAGTGACCGCGCTTACACTTTATATAGTACGTTTCGCGGTGCTCGACTGGGGGCCGAAGTTCCTCCAGCAGGGCGAGCAGCAGCTTTCTCCTCAGCTTGCCGGATGGACGATAGGCATTTTCGAGATCGCCGGCTGCCTTGGCATGCTCAGCGCGGGCTGGATCACCGACCACCTCTTCAAGTCCAAGGGACAGCGGGTGTGCGTGATAGAGATGGTGCTCACAGGGCTCTGCCTTCTCGCGATTCACCTTCTGCCGGACGGCACTTCCCCGGTGGTTATGCTGGTCCTGCTGGCCCTTGCGGGCTTTTTCCTGTACGGACCGCAGGCTCTTTTCGTGGTAATCACCGGCAATCAGGTGACAAAGAAGGTGGCCAGTGCGGCGGCGGGCTTCGTGGGATTGTTCAGCTATCTCAGCACCCTGTTCACCGGAGCCGGAGTCGGGCTGCTGTCGGACCGTTTCGGAGATGCATTCTGGAACAACCTCTTCCTCATCATGGCCTGCATCGCTGTCGCCGGAGGCCTGCTGATCGCCAGCATCTGGAATATCAAGGACGACGGATATATCCACGAGAGCTAGCGGAAGATATCGCTTTTTTGCTTATCTTGCACCCGGCAAAACTCCTTTTATATGCGAAACGACAAGGCGGTGACCATATTCGACGTAGCCAGGCTTGCAGGCGTGGCACGCGGCACCGTGGACCGTGTGGTTTACAAGAGGGGCGGCGTGTCCAAGAAAACGGAGGAAAAGGTTCTCGCAGCCATAAAGGAGCTCAATTACTCGGCAAACCCCATCGCCTCCCAGCTTGCATCTAAAAGACAGTTCCTGATAGCCTGCCTCATTCCTTCCGCCCGGCCCGGAGAATACTGGGCTTCTATGCAGGAAGGTTTCGAGAGCGGCGTAGCTGAAATCCGCAGCCATGCAGTGTCGCTGAAGATGTATAATTTCGATTCCGACAATCCTGATTCCTACCGGGATGCATGTGAGAGGATCCTCGGTGACAAAGTTTCAGGGGTGATTATGAACGTCGTTTTCGAAGACGCCCTGCGCGCCTTTGCCGGCAAACTTGAGAAAGCGGGGATACCCTATGCTTTCGTGGACCGCAAACTGGACGACCTGGACTACACGGTTTACTGCGGTGCGGACCCTTTCGAAGCCGGTTATCTGGGAGCGTATCTGCTCACGCACCGCATGCAGGTCAGCCGGATCGGGATGATACGAATCCAGCGCGACCCTCGCGGACAGGCGGACCCCAACAAGCTCAGGCGCGAGGGTTTCATGCGATATCTCAAGGATTATTGCCCTGAATGCAAGGTGTTTTCCACCTTCATCCCGCCCCAGGATCCCGAGGGCACATTGCAGATCCTGGAAGAGTTCACCGCCGCCCATCCGGAAATCAGGCATTTCGTGATGGCGAACTCCAGGGTACACCTGATGCGCGATTTTCTTGTCAGGCATCCTGACCCGGAACGCAGCGTGGTGGGTTACGACGACCTGGAACGCAATCTCGCCATGGTTCAGGACGGTCTTGTGGAGTATCTCGTCACGCGCCGCACCCCCAGGCAGGCCCACAACGCGGTGGTGGAATTTTCCAAATGTCTCATAAGCGGCTCCGCTCCGGCAAAGCGCAATCACTACATGCACATGGACATCCTCAGCCGCTTCAATCTGAAGGATTACTGATCGCAAGGCTTAAAAACGGAGTCCGGCGGCAATACGTAAGTATTCGAATCGTACTGAGGAGACCTGCTATTATTTGACAGGTCTCCTTGATTTTTGACCTGTTTCTGGGGAGGCCGTCCTGGCGGGATTGCCTCCGGGCCCGGATGTTCACACGATGCGCAAAGTTTCCAATTTATTTGTTTTTATAAGGAATGTTCCTATATTTGCATTTATAAAATTGGTTGACCAGTTTGGACGACCAATTTACAAAACGCTGATAACCAATTAAAACTGTATGTCAATAGCAAAGATTTTGAAATGCAGTCTTGTCTGCCTGATTATTCTGGCGACAGGATTCATGCATTCTGCTTCGGCACAGCAGCGCAGCGTCACGGGAGTCGTATCCGACGACCAGGGACCGCTGGCGGGCGTGACCGTAATGCTCAAAGGCACAAGCACCGGCACCACCACCGACATGGACGGCAAGTACTCCATAATGGCAGGACCGGACGACGTGCTTGTATTTTCAAGCCTCGGGTACGAAAGCCAGGAAATCAAGCCTGGCCAGACAGGCCGGGTCAACGCGGTGTTAAGCCCGGAAGCGGTGCTTCTGGACGATGTCGTGGTGGTGGGCTACGGTACCCAGGCGAAATCCCATCTTACCGGATCCATCTCCAAACTCGGGGGTGAAGCGCTCCTGGACAAGCCGGTCTCCGACGTAACCACGGCCCTGCAGGGACAGATCGCCGGTCTCAGCGTAAGCAATACCACCTCCGAGGTGGGTGTAACCCCGGTGATCCGGGTCAGGGGTACCGGGTCGATTTCCGCCGACAGCACTCCCCTCGTGGTCGTGGACGGATTCCCCGTCCCCGAGGGTCTTTCCATGGTAAACGCTTCCGACATCCGTTCAATAGAGATACTGAAAGATGCGGCCTCCGCCGCAATCTACGGTTCCAGGGCCGCCAACGGCGTAATCATGATCACCACCAAATCCGGCGACGCATCCAAACCGCAGTATCAGGTAAAGGCCTATCAGGGAGTCAAATACGCATATCAGCTCCATGACCTGCTCACCGCCACCGAATACTACAAGCTTCAGCTTTACGAAGAATCGGTGGGCGGCCCCAGCGCCCTCAAGCAAGACCGCGCCGCTGCCTGGATAGAAAAGAATCTGGGCAGCACCGACTGGCAGAGGGAGGCCCTTCGCGACTTCACCGGAATCACCAACGTCCAGTTCTCCGTGTCTTCCGGCACCAAGAACGCGAAGCATTATACATCAGCCTCTTACACGAAGGACCAGGGTCTCATGCTGCAGAACGAGGTACAGAAACTCCAGTTCCGCACCCGCATGGATATGGATCTCGGCGCAAGGGTAAAATTCGGATACAACCTTTCCGGAACCTATTCTAAATCCTCGAGGCCGTACAACAACTTCATGGATTACTACCGTACGCCTTCCTTCCTGCCGGTGAAGCACAATGCATGGTCCACCGAGTTCACGGGAGGCTACAGCGGATACGCCAGGGGAAGCCACTTCACCCAGATTTCCACTCCCTCAGGCCCTCTGGACGACCTCGGCAACCCCACATGGGACACCAAGGTGAGTCCTTTCAGCTCCGCCAACAACAACCCCAAGTGCGTACTCGCCAACACCGAGCGCTGGGGCGAATCCATGGCGGGCCTCGCAAACGCATATATCGAGATCACCCTCGCCAAGGGCCTGACCTTCAAGTCCTCGAACGGTCTCAACGTGCGTTTCTCCCCTTCCTACCAGTACGCCAACGCCAATGCCACGAAGGACGACACGCCCAGCGCCGCCTACTATCGCAGCACGCTGTACGTGGACCTTCTCACCGAGAACACCCTCAACTGGCATCTGGATTTCGGGAAGCATAAACTCGACCTTCTCGCAGGCTATACCGCCGAGAAGACAAGGGTACAGAGGGTTTCGCTCGAAGCCACCGGGTTCCCCACCGACGACATCCACACCCTGAATGCCGCCACCATCTTCGAACTTGCCTCCAGCAACAACGGCAACAACGCCGGCACCGGCACATTCCGCTATCCGGACAAGATCCTGGAATCCGGTCTCGCCCGTGCCACGTACAGCTTTGCGGACAAGTACCTGCTTTCGGCTTCAGTGCGTCTGGACCGTTCCTCGCTTTTCCTCGGTGACAACGTAAACGCCTGGTTCCCTTCGGTTTCCGTGGGCTGGCGCGTTTCCGAAGAGCCTTGGATGAAGAAGCAGAGCGTGGTCAACAACCTAAAGCTGCGCGCCTCCTACGGCGTCACCGGCAACAACAACGTAAACTATTTCTCAGCCCTCGAGGTACTCGGCAACGCCAATTATGCCACCGGTACGGGCAACGGCAGCCTTGTGAGCGGCGCGGCCAGCACGTCGTCCACCCTTGCCAACCCGGACATCACATGGGAACAGACGGACGAAGTGAACGCAGGCCTCGACCTAGGACTTTTGCGCGGCAGGATTTCCCTGACGCTCGACACCTATTATTCCATTACGCGCGCGCTTCTCTTCGAGCAGCCCACCCAGTCCTTCACCGGATTCAGCCATTACTGGAACAATATCGGCAAGGTACGCAACTCGGGTGTTGAAATACAGCTCAATACAGTGAACTTCACCAGGAACCATTTCACCTGGACGACGGATCTCAACTTCTCGCTCACCCGCAACAAGCTTCTTGAAATCGGCGGCGAGAGGCAGAACATCACTCCGGGAGAAAGGTCGGAGAACTATATTGCAAGGGTCGGTGATCCACTCATCCAGTACTATGGTTTCAAGACGGACGGCATTTGGAACACCACCGAGGAAATCAACGCCAATCCCCACTTTGCAAGCGATGTCCCCGGCGGCGTGCGCATAATGGACACCAACCATGACGGAGTTCTCAACGACGACGACCGCGTGGCCCTCGGCAACCCCTACCCCGATTTCAGCTACGGCATGACCAACACTTTCAACTGGAAGAACTGGGATCTATCCTTCCTCATCCAGGGAGTGCAGGGAGTTACCGTGTTCAACGGCGACGTCTATTACAACGAGACCTTCAAGTACAATGCGGCCTACATGAAGACCCGCTGGGTCAGCGATTCGCATCACGGCGACGGCAGGACGCCCTACAGTCCCAAGACCGGTTTCAACTTCCTGCTCACGGACTATCCCCTTCAGGATGCATCCTACGTGTGCCTGCGCAACGCCACCATCGGCTACACTTTCAGCAAGGACCTGCTGCGCCGCAGCTTCGTAAAGGGTCTGAGACTCTATATCGCAGGCAACAACCTGTTCTATCTCTGGTCCAAGGACTACAGGGGAATCAACCCTGAATCCAGGATGACCAGCGGACTTTATTCCTCGCCGATGATTTCCGGCTACCAGAGAGGCGGTTTCCCGCTCACCAGCACGGTTACATTCGGTGTAGATGTCAAATTCAAATAGGAGGACGACGGCATGAAAAAGTATATAGCAACAATGCTCGCAGCGGCCCTTGCCGCAGTTTCCTGCAACCTGGACCAGACTCCGTATTCTGAAACGGTGGCCGCAGATTACGTGAAGGGCGACGCTTCCGTAAACAACCTTCTGATAGGTGCATACAACGGCCTGTACGATGTCATGTACTATGAATGGGCGATGACCGAACTCCGTTCGGACAATGTCCGCATGCGGGTAAACCAGTCCTCGTCCGGCGACACCAAGCTGGTGGAGCAGCTGGACCAGAACGTGGTGCAGACCGCGAACGACTGGGTGGAGAAATACTGGAACGCAAGTTACAAGGTAATCTACCGTGCCAACAGCGTGCTTGCCAATATCGATAAGGTGAAGAACGGCACAAAACGCGCACAGTATGAAGGCGAGGCCCTGTTCCTGAGGGCCTGGATGCACTTCAATCTGGTACGCCTCTGGGGTCCCTGCTTCAAGGTTACCAGGAGCATTCCCGCAGATGAGGCCAGACACATGCAGCGCAGTACCGTGGATGAGGTTTACGACCTTGTCGAGGAAGACCTTGGCAGGATCATCAGCGAAAAGCTACTTCCCGCGAAGATGTCCGACGACGAGCTCGGGAGGGCCGACATCAAAGCCGCCGAAGCGATGCTCGCAAAGGTTTACATGACCCGCTGGCAGCCCGGCGACGAAGGCTACGCCGAAGCGATTCCGCTGCTGGAAGCTGTGATGGACTCCTGCTCTACCGGCGGGATCCCGACTCTCATTCCCTATGCAGACGTATTCGACAAGGCCAAGGAATGCAATTCCGAAATCCTCCTTGCAGTGCGCTACAAGAGCGGAAGCCTTGGGATCGGTTCTCCTTTCACCACCCTTTTCGCCCCCATCAACAATGCGGGCAACGTGGCCATGGGCTCGCCGAAGCACTTCAATTTCCCTTCGGACAACCTGATCGCCGCTTACGCGCAGGGAGATCTCCGCAAGGATGTCACACTCCAGGAAAGCTACTACAACGCCACCACGGGTCAAACCATCGACGGGGCCTCCGGACGCTACTGCAGCAAGTTCATCGACAAGGACATGAGCAGCGAGTGGGACGCCGAGAACGACTGGCCCGTCATCCGCCTCGCGGACGTGCTGCTGCTTTACAGCGAAGCCTACAATGAGATCAACGGTCCCGGAACCAAGGCCCTTGAATGCCTGAATGCGGTCCGGACAAGGGCCGGCCTAGATCCCTATGACGCCGCGGCCCTCGGAACCCGCTTCGCCTTCCGCACCGCCGTGCGCAATGAGCGCAGGCTTGAGCTCGCCATGGAGAACCAGCGCTGGTTCGACCTGCTGAGGTGGGAGAATGCGGTGGCTACCATCAACGCCTTCTACACATCGGAAATCTTCTATTCCGGATACAACTACACGGTGAACCCGATAGAAAAGTGGCAGACGCTCCTCCCGGTTCCCACCGCGGTACTCAACATCAACAAGGATGTGGCACAGAATCCCGGTTATTAAAATCCAAGAGCAATGAAAAGATCATACATATATATACTTTCCTGCATCCTCGCCGCTTTCGCATCAGTTTCGTGCGAGGAGCTGAGGATTGACGAGATGGTCGAGTCCGCTCCGCTGATAGAGGCCTTCGCGCCCGAATCCGCAGCTGTCGGGGAAGAGATCGTCGTCACCGGCAAATATCTCCACAACGTGGTGGAAGCCTATATCGGAGAAGCCAAGGTGGAGATATCCGAGAAAGTGTCCGATTCCAGGCTTTCGATTATCGTATCCGAGGATGCGGTATCCGGCAAGATAGCCCTCGTGAACGTGAAGGGCCGCGGCGAATCCGAAAAGAGTTTCTCCCGCAGGTATGTGGTTCCGGAGCTCACCCTTTCGATGATGCCTGCCAAAGCCGACCTTGGAGAGGAAATCCTGATAGGCGGACTGCATCTGAACGCAGTCAAGAAGGTACTGTTCACCTCCGGGCAGAACGATCCGCACGAAGGAACCATCATCACCCGCAACGACCGTGAGCTCACGGTGAAGGTTCCATGGGTGGAAAGCGACGAGGCCGCCGTGTCGTTCCTTTATTCCGACGGCAGCGCCGACGTGCAGACGGACGCTTCCCTGTCGCCCACTATCTCAGTGGTCAAGCCCGTTCCCGTTTTCAATCCCCAGGTTTTCGACACTACGGCCGTCGGCCGCAGCATCACCCTCACGGGAGAGAATCTCGGAAATGTGGAAAGGATCACCGTGGGTGGGATTGACGCCCCGCTGTTCCACAGCCCGGACGGCCTCAGTTTCACCGTTCCCGCAGGTGAGTTCAAAGACGGCAACACCACCGTGGAACTCCGTGCCTGGTACTTCGAAGGCAACGAGAGCCAGGTCCTCGCAAGCGAATTCACCGTCTTCGTCCCGTTCGTAAAATTCTGGCAGAACGTCGTTTTATGGACACAGGGCCGCGTGGAGAACAGCACTTACGCCAGCTTCTTCTCTCCTGAGGACGGCATAGTCTATGCCAATGCCGACTGGGCGACCAGGCTCGACCCCATTGCCATGAAGTATTTCAATACCCAGTGGGGATCGGGCAACATGCCCAAGCCGGAAGTCGTCTCCGACGATGACTACTACAGCGTAAAACCCTATTTCTTCATTTCGGCAGTCAGCGGCAACGTGCTGCAGCTCAACTCCCCCGCCAACTCGAACAGCCAGCTCAAGAACTTCTTCAAAAGTTCCGCGTCCGGCGATGACAACAGAATCACGGGAGCGAACAGCAACTGTCCCGGCACCCCGATTCTCAGTTTTAGGGTTCTGGATGCCGCAAACGCCACCGAGAAGGCTCTGATTGACAAAGTCCTGGCTGACGAGATAGAGAATATCAACGAAGAACTCTTCCCTATCGACGCCGAGGCCGGCACAGTCGCGGGAATCAAGTTCTCTTCCGCTGCGGGCGGACTCAAGAGCGACAAATTCTGCGACCACCAGACCGCCACGCTCGTGAACGATCCCGGTTACAAACTCGATGCGGTGTTCCTCGTAGCCTATTACGACAACTGCGGATACGACTCCTCCGCGCGTGCCAACGGCATAAGGCGTCTCGGCCTCCTGCACCTCAAGCAGATAGACTGGGGCGTGAACGGCTCCAACTACAGCGGCTCCAGCGTGGTTCTGGACTGCTACTGGCAGAAATATGATTATGACTATTCCAAACTTCAGTAGAATATGAAAATCAGCAGATTATATATAGCAGCCGCAATTTGCGCCAGCCTCCTGGCCGCAGTTTCCTGCAAGGACGACGCCATCCGTCCGGAAAAGATTCCGGCAGTGAACGTCACTTCGGAGAAGCTAAGCCCCGACACTGACGAGAGCGGCAAGGTGCGCGCCTACGTGGGCACTGCGGTGACTGCGAAGGGCATCAACCTGGACAAGGTGACTAAGGTGACCTTCGGCGATGCGGAAGCCCCCATCCTGAGCGTCTCCCTTAAGGAAATCGTTTTCGAGATTCCTCAGCTCGAGCTCGCCCAGGACGATGAGCCTCAGCAGGTTATCCTTCGCGTTTGGGGCGAATCCGCGGACAAACCCGTCTTTACATGGGAGTACTATGTCACGATTCCCGTGACGGAAACCAGATACGACTCCTTTACTCCAGCCAGCGGCACCGTCGGTACGGCGCTCAGCTTCAGCGGACGCAACTTGGACAGGGTGAGCGCGGTTAAATTCGGCGACGTGGCGGTAAACAGCTTCACCGCACAGAGTGCCACTACGCTCGAACTCGCGGTGCCGGCTATGCCCGCCACCGAAGCGAACACCAAATATCCCGTTTCCATCGTCTGGGAAGAAGGCACCATCGAAACCGAAGACAGCCTGACCTTCCTCCGTCCCGTATTCGAGGCTTTCAGCCAGGGCGGCGAGGCGGCCCTGGGCGATGAATTCATCCTTGCAGGCGAGAATCTCGACCTTGTGGATTCCCTCGTATGGGGCAGCGAAAAGCTTCTCATCGTATCAGCCACGGCCTCTGAAATCAATGTCAAGATTCCCACGGGTCTGGATACCGAAGACCCCGCCATTGCCCGCAAGGCCCTGGACGCCTACTACGGCAATCCCGGCACGGGAATCCGCATCTGCGAGGAGTTCGCGATCAACACCACTCCCATAGGTCCGGCGGCGCCAGTATTCTCAAGCGCGACCGTTGAAAGCGGCTACAGCCACATCTATCTCGGCAAGGAAGTTACCGTGAGCGGTGAAAACATGTCAAGCGTGGAAGGCTTCAAGATCGACGGCATTTCCGTGCCGGTGAATGGCGAAGTCACGGACATAGCAGCAAAATTCACCGTGCCGTCAGGCATCACTGGCAATGCTGCCAAGGAAGTGGACCTCAGCATCATCTGGGGTGGAGGCAACGAGCTGTCCTGCGGCAAGATCACCGTATATCCCTTCTACTATACCAAGGGTATGCAAATCCGTTCCGGTTCCAACTCGTCAGGCACTTATCCTGCTGAAAACAGGGACGCGGCCTTCCTCATTTTCGAAGAAGGGAAAGTGATTTCCGTAGATGAGTTCAAGACGCGCGGCATCGACAGCTTCGTGTTCGGGGACACCCATATCGTAACTTCGAAGAATATCGTGAGCGGAACCCAGGAACAGTATTACAGCGTCAAGCCATACACTCTCCTGACATCGGACAGCAGCAACAAACTGGCATTCCAGAGCCCTTCCAACTCCAACGGCCAGCTCAAGACCCATTCCGATTCCGAAGGGAATAAACTGCCTTCCGTTTTCGGATCTCCGGTTCTTTATTTCCAGGTGGTCACCGCCGACTCTCTGAAGTCAAAACTCACCGGCGCCAGCCTGGAAGACATTACCTACGCCGCTCCCAAGGCGGGTGCCTCCGCTCCGGCATTTGCGGCGGCAGAAGGTAGCGGAGCCTGGGCTGCAGGAAGCGTACTCTGCGTGGAATATGTGGATTACGCCACTGCTTCCGCGGGCTCCAAGCCTGGAGACAATCTTGCGGGAGTGAGAAATATTGGCTATATTGTCATCCATGACGTCACTTGCGGCGATGCCGAAACCGGAAAGGCCAAAGCCGATCGCAAGGGTTATGTAAGTTTCGATTTATACTGGTCAAATGTTCTGTAAAAACGTAGTCAGGAATATAACAGCGACGCTTTTCGTGGCAGCCTTCCTTTTCGGGGGCTGCTACGACGGCGTATCCGGGGAAACCGGAACGGTGAATTCCGCCGAAAGCCTGAAGACCGCTCTCGCCAACGCCAAACCAGGCGATGTAATTGTCTGGCAGAACGGCGATTACCAGTCGCTCAAGATTCAGTTCAAAGGTAACGGCACTGCCGAAGCGCCTATCACCCTCAAGGCCGAAACGCCCGGCAAGGTGGTCCTGAAGGGTGCCTCGCAGATCAAGCTTTCCGGGAGCTGGCTTGTGGTGGAAGGCTTCGCTTTCACTGCCACCGACAGCAATTCCAAAAATTCCCCTATCATGTTCGCATCCGGAAGTTCCAACTGCCGGGTAAGCGACTGCAGCATAGACGGCAAAGACAGCATGTACAGCGAGACCGACTGCAAATGGGTGTCCATCTACGGACACGACAACGAGATTTCCCATTGCAGTTTCAGCGACAAGCGCACCATGGGATGCCTTCTCGTCGTGTGGATGGAAGAAGGAATCGTGCCCCGGCACCGGATCCTGAACAATTATTTCCACAGGCCTTACACCCATGTCGATGAAAATGGCAAGGCCCGCAACGGACAGGAATCAATCCGCATAGGCACCAGCACTTTCTCCCTCAGCGACGCCTGCTGCACCGTGAGCGGCAATTACTTCGAGAAATGCGACGGCGAACTTGCTGAGATTATCTCAAACAAGAGTTGCCGCAACCTCTACGAGGGAAATTTGTTCGTAGATTCTGTGGGATCGCTTACCCTCAGGCACGGCAATTATTGCGTCGTCCGGGGCAACTACTTCTACACCAAGGGGAAAGCCAATGTAGGCGGAGTCCGCATCATAGGCGAGAACCACCTGGTGGAAGGCAACTTCTTCCTGGGTATGACCGGATCCGGATACAAGTCCGCACTCTGCCTCGTTCGCGGCGAGAGCAATGCCAAGCTGAACGGCTACGCCCCGGTGGTGGATGCGGTGATCAAGGACAATCTGTTCATCGGCTGCAAGAATGCCATCACTGAGGATTTCAGCGGGCGCGACAGCCAGGACACCGCCCCCGTGGGCACGGTTTATCAGAACAACAGGATCCTCTCCGCCAAGGAAGGCAAAGATTTCGACTTCAGTCCCCAAATGGACGCAATCAAGAACGAAAGCGGCAAAAGATGGTAAGAAAGATTTATACTGCACTCGTATTGGCCTGCGGCCTGATGGCCTGCTCCGGGCCCGTAAGCATTGAAAAAGCGGCGGCAGCACTCCTGAAGGCTGCTCCAGACGACACCATAGTTGTAAAGGACGGCGCCTATGCCGATGTAAAACTGGACTGGAAGGCATACGCGACAGCCGACAAGCCAATAGTCGTCCGCGCCGAGACCCCCGGAGGAGTGTGCCTCAGCGGGAAGTCCGAACTCAAGATCAGTGGAGAGGGGCTCACGGTGTCAGGTTTCCTCTTCAGGGGATGCGTTCGCGACAAGGGCAGCGTCGTGGAATTCCGCAGCGGCGACGATCTTGCGCAGGGCTGCCGCCTGACGGACTGCGCCTTCGACCGTTGCGTACCTGCAAAGCGCGACATATCTTATTGTTACGTAAATCTTTACGGCCGCGCCAACAGGGTGGACCACTGCTCCTTCTACGGCAAGCAGAATCTGGGCGTGACGCTGGTGGTCATGCTCAATTACCCGGACTGCGACGACAACAGGCATATGATAGACCACAACTGGTTCGGTCCCAGGCCTGTGTATGGCTCAAACGGCGCCGAAACCATTCGTGTGGGCACTTCGCATCAGTGCATGCAGAATTCGCGCAGCATAATCGCCGACAATCTTTTCGAACGCTGCGACGGCGAGGTGGAAGTGGTTTCCATCAAGTCCAGCGAGAACGTCATAGCACGCAACTTCTTTTATGAATGCCAGGGAGTACTTGCCCTCAGGCACGGAGACCGCAATGTCGCCGAGGACAATGTCTTCCTGGGCCACGGAGTGCGGAACACCGGCGGCGTGCGCGTAGTGGGAGAGGACCAGGTGATAAGGGGCAACAAATTCATCGGCCTTGCAGGAAGCCGTTTCTTCTCCGCCCTCGCCTTCATGTACGGAGTGCCCAACTCTCTGCCCAACAGATACATGCAGGTAAAGCGCACAGTGGTTGAGAACAATGATTTCCAGGGCTGCGCATCCATAGAATTCAATACCGGTGAGGACGCCGAACGCACTCTTCCCCCCATTGAAACGGTATGGGAGAACAACAGGGTAAGCAACAGCGTCAGCTATGCGGAACCGTCATTCCAGAGTCTCTCCGCCGGCAAGGGCGCATCCTGGTTCGACCCTTCATCCGGCAGCGGAAGCAAAAGCGCAAGAATCATCGAGATATCCGACAGCCTGCTGGTTCTCGACAAAAGCATAGTAATCACCGAGCCTACCGTGATAGCGGCAGCTCCGGGGACCAGGCCCACCGTGATGTATGCCGGAAGCAAGAGGGACGATATGATCCGTATCTGCGACGGCGGCAGCCTCACCCTCAAAGGCATCCATTTCAGCGGAGTTCCCACCCCGGGTAAAAGCATGGCCAACAACATCATAGCCACTGCTGAAAGCATGATAGACCCCTACTCCCTCAGCATCGAGGACTGCGAATTCTCCGATTGCGGGGAGGGTGCTTTCTTCGTAATCCGCGGCCGCAAGGGGACCTTCGCCGACAGGGTCGAGATCCGCAGGAGCGTTTTCCGGGACCTCAGCGGCGACGCGGTCTTTTTTGCCGCCGAAACCGATGACAGGGGCCGCTACAGCGGCGACGACCTCCTGATCGAGGACTGCCGTTTCGAGCATATCCTCGGCACCTGCGTGAACGTGTACCGCGGAGGCAGCGACGAGAGCACCGCAGGCCCCTACGTATATATTAGGAACTGCCGCTTCGACGACGCGTCCAACAAGGTGCGCGGAAGCGTGCTGAGACTCATCGGACCGCAGGTCCTGGAGATAAGCGGCTGCAAGTTCAGCGGGAGCGGCCGCGGAGGCTGCACTATTCGCCTTGACGAGGCTCCATGGGAGAAAATCTCACTGAAAAACAATACTTTCACAGGTTCCGGGCCTGTCAGGAGGAATCTTTAATGAAGAGGATATCGGCTTTAATATGTTTCGCGGTCCTGTTTCTGGCAGCCGCATGCTCCGGAGGGAAACAGCAGGGGCAGATGCACCCGTCGCTGGCGCTCACGCCCGCCGGGGTCAGGCAGATCCGTTCCGGAGTGAACAAGGCTCCCCTTTTCCAGTCGGCGGTCAGGGATCTCTACGCCAAGGCGGACGAGGCGCTGCAGCGGCCCGTTGAAGTCCCTGTACCCAAGGACGGAGGCGGCGGCTATACCCACGAGACTCACAAGCGCAACTATTACGACATGTATTACATGGGCCTGGCCTGGCAGATAAGCGGGAACAGGGCTTATGCCGACAAGGTGCGCGACATCCTCCTGGAATATGCAAAACTCTATCCGACACTCGGATATCACCCCATGACACTGTCTCCCGTCAGGGGAAAACTTTTCTGGCAGACTCTTAACGAAAGCGTATGGCTCGTCCACAGCGCCATGGCATATGACTGCGTGTATGACGCCATCCCGGCTGAGACACGTTCGGTCATAGAAGAGAATCTCCTGCGTCCGGTTGCCCGCTTCATCATGGAAGGCACTCCGGACAACAGGGCCAACTTCGAGACCTTCAACAAGATGCACAATCACGGCACCTGGGCGCAGGCGGCCGTGGGCATGGCCGGATTCGCAATGGGCGACGAAGATCTCGTCCGGCAAGCGCTGTACGGCAGCCGCGAGGGCGGCGGCTTCATCCGCCAGCTGGACTGCCTCTTCTCCCCTGACGGCTATTTCACCGAAGGGGCTTACTATCACCGCTACGCCATCTGGCCTTTCGTACTTTTCGCCCAGGCGATAGACCACAACATGCCGGAACTTGGCATCTTCGATTATCGCGACGGCATCATCACCCGCTCGGTAGGGACGCTTCTCAATATGGCCTACGAAGGAGAATTCTTCCATATCAACGACGCCATGGAAAAGGGCTATGACGCCCAGGAACTGATCTGCGCAGTGGACATCGCCTATGCGGCCCGGCCTCAGGACAGGTTCCTGCTGGATGTGGTACAGAGGTATCAGGGGACGGTTTCCGTTTCCGACGCCGGATTCAAGGTGGCGCGTGACATAGCCGCCGGCCTCGCAGAGCCGCTGAGGCTTTCGAGCGCCCTTTATAGGGACGGGGCGGAAGGGAAAGACGGAGGTTTCGCGGTACTTCGCGGCCGCGGAGGCAGCACCCTGACCTTCAAGGCCACTTCACACGGACTCAGCCACGGCCACTATGACAAGCTCACCATAGCTTATTACGATTCAGGGCACGAGGTCCTGAGCGATTACGGCGCGGCCCGTTTCCACAACATCGAGGCGAAATACAAGGGACACTACACTCCCGAGAACAAGAGCTACGCGATGACCAGCATCGCCCACAACACCCTGGTGGCGGATGAGACTTCGCATTTCGGAGGCAAGATAAAGGAATCTTCCAAGCATTCTCCAAGGATTCTCGCCTACAGCGATGAAGACCCCGCTTTCCAGTATGTCGCAGCCCTCGATTCCTGCGCCTATACCGGCATCCGTATGAGCCGCTGGGTGGCGCTCACGGAGCTTCCCTTCCTGCAGGGGCCCTTCGTCATCGACGTATTGAAAGCGGAGAGCGACAAACCCCACACCTACGACTATCCGCTTCATTATAACGGACATATGGTCTCCCTTTCGGTGCCGTACACCCGGGCGTCCGAGACCATGAAGGCTTTCGGAACGGCTCCGGGATACCGCCATCTCTGGCTCGAGGCGGAGGCTGCAGGAGCGGAAGGCAGCACGTCATACACCTGGCTTTGCGGGAACAGACTCTACAGTTTCACCGGGCTAAGCACCCCGGCAAGCGAAGTGAAGTTGCTGCGGAGCGGGGCCGGCGACCCGGATTTCAATCTGCGCAGCGAACCCTGCCTGCTGCTGAGGGAGAAGAACTTACGCAGCCGCACTTTTGCAGGCTGCCTGGAAAGCCACGGCAATTATGATCCGCGCGTTTACGAGACCGCCTCGGACATGGAGCACAGCTGCATCGGCATAGAGCTGGAAAAGGACGATGCCGAAGGCGTCAGCCTCCTCTACTCCTTCAAAGGCGGGGAGCGGCTGAAAGTATGTATAAATCTGATAAACAATTCAATGACAATTAAATATTAAAGAGATGAAAACAAGAAGCGAAGTTTTCCAGATTGCAAGCGAGCACCCCTGGGAGCCTGCAGGAGAAGGCGTAAGGCGCCAGATTATGGGTTATGACGGACAGCTCATGGTCGTGAAGGTCCATTTTGACAAGGGTGCGGTGGGAGCCCTTCACGAGCATTACCACAGCCAGGCCACATACGTGGCGAGCGGCAAGTTCGAGCTGACCATCGGGAATGAGAAGAAAGTCCTGTCGGAAGGCGACGGATATTATGTCGCTCCGGATGAAATCCACGGCTGCGTCTGCCTCGAAGAGGGCGTGCTTATCGACGTTTTCTCTCCCCACAGGGCCGATTTCCTTAAGAAGTAAGTGGCATGAAAGTAAAAGGAATGCGCTGGTGGGTGCTGGGACTCATAGTCCTGGTGACCATCATCAACTATCTGGACCGCAATACCCTGGGTATAATGTGGGCCAAGATTGTGGAAGACCTGGGGCTTATCAACACCGAAGGCCTCAGCGAAGCGGAGTATAACGACCTCAGCAAAAAGCTGTTCCGCGACATCAACATGATTTTCATGGTGGCCTACGGCCTTTCGCAGATGTTCTCGGGCAAGCTTTATGACAAGATCGGTACGCGCCGCGGATTCACCATCTCCGCCCTGGTATGGGGCATTTCCGACATGCTCACCTCCATCACCACCGGAATCAAGGGCATCGCCGGAGCGCGTGCGGGTCTCGGTTTCGGCGTGGCAGGTCCCTGGCCGGGGGCTGTTAAGAGCAATGCCGAGTGGTTCCCCCAGAAGGAAAGGGCCATGGCTCAGGGCTTCTTCAACGCTGGTGCCTCGATTGGAGCGATTCTCGCGCCGATCATCATCGCGCTGATATATTCCGCCTTCGGCTGGAAGCTTACCTTCGTGGCCATAGGTATCCTCGCCCCTCTCTGGGTAATTCCCTGGCTGATAGTTAACAAGAAGGGACCCAAGGAGCATCCCTGGGTGACGGATGCCGAGCGCGACTACATCGTCAGCGGACAGCCCGAATGCAAGGTTTCCAATGACAAGGGCCTGAGCTGGGGCCAGCTGCTGAGCCGCCGCAAGAGTTATGCGGTGATTCTCGGACGCTTTTTCCTGGACCCCATCTGGTGGATGTTCGTGACCTGGCTGCCCATCTATCTCGGACAGAAGTACGGGATGGATATCAAGCAGCTTGCCGCACACATGTGGATCCCCTATGTGGGCGCCGCTCTCGGCTCCATCGCCGGAGGCTGGATGTCCAGCAGGCTGCTGCACAAGGGACACAGCGTAGGATTCGCGCGCAAGGCTTCCATAGTCATGGGCGCTTGCATCCTGCTGCCTTCGCTGGTATTCGTAGCATTTGTGCAGGACCCCATGGTGGCCGTCAGCGTGATGGCCGTAATCCTTTTCGGCTATCAGTTCACTATCAATAATATACAGACTCTTCCCGGGGACATGTACACCGGCAGGAGCATCGGATCCCTCGCGGGGCTTGGAGGAGCAGCCGCCACACTCGGCACCATCCTCACCATGCTTTTCATCCCCATGCTCACCGCGGGCGACAACTGGACGCCGTTCTTTATCATGGGCGCTTCCCTCGTGCCGCTGAGCCTGATTTGCGTGTTCCTCTTCGGAGGCAAAATCGAGCATGACGCTCAAACTGTTGAAAACAAATAATTATAAATAGTTATCATTATGAAAAGATTTGAAGGAAAAGTAGCTGTGGTCACAGGCGGTGCCCGTGACCTCGGACGTGCCGTATCCGTGAGGCTGGCCGAAGAAGGTGCGAAAGTCTGCGTGAATTACGCGCGCAATGAGCAGAATGCCAAGGATACTCTCGAGATTATCCGCCAGCACGGCGGCGAGGCCATCGCTGTGAAGGCTGACGTGACCAAAGAAGACGAAGTGCAGGCCCTCTTCGCCAAGGCGGCCGAGGCATTCGGCGGCAAAATCGACATCCTCATCAACGTTGCAGGCGGCATGGTCGCCCGCAAGATGGTCGAAGAGCAGACCGAGGACTGGTACGATTTCGTCATGGACCTGAATATGAAGAGCGTATGGCTCTGCACCCGCGAGGTCCTGAAGTATATGGGAAAGGGCGGCGCAATCGTCAACTTCTCTTCGCAGGCTGCCCGCGACGGAGGCGGCCCTGGCGCTTCGCTGTACGCCACCTCGAAGGCTGCGGTGCTTTGCTACACCCGTGCCATGGCGAAGGAGCTCGGCCCCCGCGGCATCCGCGTGAATTCCGTGACCCCGGGTATGATCAACACCACCTTCCACGATACATTCACGAAGCCTGAAGCCCGCGAAAACCTGCACAGGACCGCTCCTCTGCGCCGCGAAGGCGAGCCTGCCGACATCGCCGGCCTGGTGACCTACCTTGCCAGCGACGACGCGGCCTACATAACCGGCACCGGCGTGGATATCAACGGCGGTTGCTTCTTCTCATAATATTGTATATATTTGCCAAAACGACAAGAAGTTGCAATATGAAATCACATTATGTTTCACCATGCCTCGATGCTTTGCGACTCAATGCGCTGAACGTATTCGCCGCAAGCGACACCATCGAGACCTTCCTGGACCCCGAATATTTCGGCGATCCTGAAGATGATCCAAATAATGCTTAAAAGGAGGAACCGTTTATGAAAAAGATTGTTTCAGCATTTTTCCTAGCAGCGATTCCTTTCCTTTTCGCATGCACCAAGAGCGAGATTGCAAGGCCTGAACAGGGCGGCATAAAGCTCGTTCCCAAAGTTTTCTCCGCAACCATCTATGAGGCACCCGAACCCGGCGTAAGCTCCAAGGGAAGCCTTGGTGAAGACGGCAAGACCGTCCAGTGGGCTGCAGGAGATTCCATCGCCGTGTTCGACGACGTCAACCCGGACATTCCCCATGTATTCGTTGCCCAGAGCAGCGGAGTCTCAACCCAGTTCACCGGCAGTGTAAGCGACGGCTCTACCGTCTTCTATGCGGTTTATCCCTATTCCGCCTATAAGGCTTTCGACGCTGACAATGAGCGCTTTACCGTTGAAGTTCCCCAGATCCAGTATGCGGTAGAGGACGGTTTCGACCCCCGCGGATGCATAGCGGGAGCATACCTGACCGACAGCGAGGGCAATGCTTCCGGATTCAATTTCAAACTCGTGAACGGGCTTTTGAAGTTCAGCGTGGACTATGACGACGTGGTAGGCGTGACGTTCAGCAATACTTCGCGCAAAATGTCCGGCTATTACACTTTCGACGTTCAGGCGGACCAGTCAGGAAAGATTGCCAACGTAGGTGACTCCAATCTTGCAACCGAACTCAGGAACTTCCGTTACGACGACGTGTCCCTCCGCAATGCGGACGGCAGCCCTCTCAAAAAGGGAGCCGTGTACTATGTAGTCAGCAGGCAGTCCTCCGTGAGCAGTCCTTTTGCTTCGCCTTCAGTAACGCTTATCCGTGAAGGCGGAAAGATCGGATCGAAGTCGTACTCCACGGGGCTCGTCGTGGCCCGAAAGGCAATCCGCGACTTCGGTTCCATATCAGGGCTGAGCAATTTTGCAACGGACAGATATACCTACTATCAGGCAGGTTTCGATATCGTAATAGGCGGCAAGGTGTTCAACAAGGCCAAATTCGGTGACGCACAGTTGAAGACTGACAAAGACAACTCAGGCAATATCCGCAGTTATCTTTACAACGCTGAGGACAAGGTTACCTTCCTTGCACCCGGCACCAATTACACCTGCGGAAGCGTGACCGCTGTCGCGAATGTTGCGGTGCTCGCAAACGAAGATGAGAATGTGCCGGTGACAGTCAACAACGCCTGGAACATCAATTCCGGATCCATCGCTGTCTATGGACTCGATCTCAATATAGGCGGCAGTATTGCCATGAGCAGCAATACGGCAAATGCAACTGCAGACGCAGAGTATCTTGTCTTCGACCATTGTTCCATCAACGGACTTCAGAAAAATTTCTGGGCTGCAAACAAAGATGGAAAGGATTATATTGTCAAGGAATTCGTGGTCACCAACTGTGTCATCGGCATGGCTGTCAACGGTCTGAGTTTCTTCAATATCAATTCCTGCAACCACAAGGAGAATTGCAAGAAACTCACATACACCAACAACGTGATGTACGCGACTACTGGCGCCACTTTCACGCTTAACCTTCTGAACTGCGACAACAGCGAGGCTGCCTGCACAGGTGACGGTGCCGCTGCGACCGCGACAGTCCTTGACATAGACGTGCAGAACAATCTGTTCGTCAATATGGTATCCGGAAACCTGATAAAGTACAATCGCCCCAAGTCTCTCATTCTCAAAAACAATGTCGAATGGGATACCAACAATTCCAACGTGCTTGGCACGACCACGAAGGCGAAACTTTTCAAAGTTTACAGCACAGAAGGAACTGTGGCAGAACTGAGCGGCTGCTATGCCCACGGATTGACTGAAGGCTACACCTTCACATATTCCGACAACTCGGCCGATGCGCTCATGCAGTCACTCGGCATCACCGACAACGGTCTGCCCGATGCGGCGACTCTGTTCTCCACCGCACCTGCAGTGGCAGGCGGCAAGGTGAGCTACACCTTCGCTTCGGACTACTCATTCATCGGTCCGCAGTAATCAGACTGCGGCATATAAAGAAACTGCCCCGGAAGTATTGTACGACTTCCGGGGCTGTTTTTGTGGGTGGAGCGCAATCTGCTGGCTATCAAGATTTTACCGAAAGTCGATTCCCGGAGGAGCAGGAATCGACTTTCAACAAGTATTTGTCATTCAAGAAGATAGCCTCCACCAATTCGGGATAGCCTTTGGCGTCGCTAAAGGTTCGCGGCGATGAAGTCCGCAGTCTTGAAGAAGATTTCTTCCATCTTGTCGGAAGCCTTGGCGGAAAGGTTGTGGTCGTAGTTCTCGTACACCTGCAGATCCACCTTGGCGCCGTGACGCTTCAGCTCTTCAGCGAATTCCTTGCTCTGGCTGCACTCGACCACGATATCCGCTGTGCCGCAGAAAAGCTGAGCGGCGATATCCGTCTTTTTGGGAATGAGGTACTTAGGCGAAATCTTTCGCAGGACAGCCTGGTCCAGACCGGAGAAATACTCGATCCTCTGGGGGTCCTTGGTACGGGTGGTGATTGCCGCAGTGCTGAGGTCGTAAATGCCTGAGTAACCCACGAAAACCTTCACGCCCTTGATTTTCATCGCCGCGTAGGCGGCAAGATGGCCTCCCGCCGAGGTGCCCTGCAGTCCGATTCTGGAAGGATCTATCCCGAGTTCCTTCGCCCTGGAGCGCACGAACTCAACCGCATCAATCACATCCTGGAGTGAAACTTCGGCCTTCACGCCCGGCTGGCCGGCGAGGCTGTATTCAATGCGCACTCCCGTGATTCCGTGCTGCTGAGCCATATACTTGGAAAGGCTGCGTCCGGATTCGAAGTCCCCCCTGGCCCATCCACCTCCGTGGCAGTAGAACATTACCGGAGCTGGACTTTCCGTCTTCGCCTTGTCCACAGCTATCTTGAGTTCATAGCCGTCGTGCTTCTTGTAAACGAATACCTCGGTTTCCGTCTCCTTATATAATTTGCTCGTAAGCTTGTCATTCTCATGGACATAGGGTACCAGAAGGTCCGGGATCGCGTCCAGGTCCACTATCTTCCGATAGTTCTTCTCCTTGAGGAGACTGTAGCTTCCGTCCTCATTCTGCTGCAACTTCATTGCATACCTGTTTGTCGGCACGGACTGTGCAGAAAGGACTGCGGCGAAAAAAGCCATAGATGCAGTCAAAAGAACATGTAATTTCATGACAGTAAATGATTTTTTCTTATATTTGTAATTGGTCAACCAGTTTAGTTATGCAAAGATATAAAATTATTATCATATTGATACTGGGCATCTTGCTGCCCGTGTACGCCGCATCTGCATGCACCCCTCACTACAAGGTTCCCGATCCCGTGAGCGGAGGGAACAACGGCGGCGGGGATAACGGCGCAGATTCCGAAGCGGATCTCGACGACGCTTCCGATGAAGACGATGCCCCCGGCGGAGAAAACACCGGCGGAGAAGGCCAGGGAGGCGAGAATCCCGGCAGTGGAGAGAATCCAGGCAGCGGCGAAACACCCGGCGGGAACACCCCCGGCAGCGGGAGCGTTTCGGGAGCCGGAACCTTGGTGGCCGACGGCAAAGATGCGGACACTTACGCCCTCATCCTGGCAAGCGGATACAATTACGAAACCCCGGACAATTCCGGCGAGCACGCTTCAGCACCGTTCAGGCACATCCGCCAGTCCTATGACGAATACCTGAAAAAATACGTTTTCGATTTCTACCTGCATATCAAGAACGATGACGACCGCGGCAAGGCCAACATAACGGACCGTCAGCGCAACGAAATCAAGACCGACGGCAAATCACCCGCATCCATGGTGGCCCAGGACGGGGAAACGCTGCGCATCACTTGGAAATTCAAACTCCCCGCAGGCATGAAGACCACTTCGAGTTTCTCCCACATCCACCAGATAAAGGGAATCGACAACGCCGAAGGCACGGCAGATGTAGGACATCCCCTCATCACCTTCACCTGCAGGGGCACCTCGAGCCAGCAGTTCCAGGTCATCTACACCGCTCCTGAATCGTCAAGCAACGACTATCTTGCAAAAACGGACCTCGCCCCCTTCCTCGGCGAATGGGTGAGCGTGACCGAAACCATCAAATTCGGAGAAAAAGGTTCTTACTCCGTGGTTATCACGCGGATGCGGGATTCGAAGCAGCTTGTAAAGATCAGCAACGTCTCACGCAATTTCTGGCGCGAAGGTGCAACCGGCATGCGTCCAAAATGGGGACTTTACCGCAATTTCGGCAAAAACAGGAGCCTTGAATCCATCCTCCGCGACGAAATCCTGAAATTCGACGATTTCAAGATAGAAAAAATCTGACGGCCAAATTGGTTGAACTGGTTTTCTCAGTATTTTTGCGCACCCGAATAAACTATGTCAGAACCTCAGCTGAAACAAATCAACAACGTTCTTGAAGGAATCATCTCCCTGCTCGAAAACGGAAGGCTGATTCCGGGAGAAAGACTGCCGTCCGAAAGACGTCTGGCGGATCTTCTGGGCGTAAGCCGCGCCAATATCAGGCTCGCCTTGCAAAAGCTTGAATTTCACCGCATTATAAGCACATTTCCGCAGAGCGGCTCCGTGTTTGCGGACTATCCGGCATCGGTTCTCATGAACCAGATCAGGGACGTCATGGACACCGACAACTTCGATTTCGCATCCCTCGTGAACGTCCGCGTGCTCCTCGAGCTGGAAGCCATCCGGCTTTGCGCATCCCGCCGCTCCCCCGAAGACCTTGTGAGAATGGAGCTGGCCCTGAAGGATTTCGAAGCCAACATGCACACCGCCCAGCGGGACGAAAAGGATTTCGCCTTCCATATGAGCATTGCAAAGGCATCGCACAATCCCGTCATAGCCTCGCTTCTTCTCAGCATCTCGCCGGAAGTCCTTAAATATTACAGGCGTTACAACACCTGTGGAATGCCCGCCGAAGATGTTCTCAAAGAGCATCGGGAAATGCTTGAAAACATCAGGAAGGGCGATGCCACCGGTGCGGAGAAGAGCCTCCGCAATCACTTCCGATTCATAATCGACTGCGCAAGGCAGCAGGAAAGGCTGGCCAAGCAGAAATAAGCTTAGAGACAGCAGCCGCAGTGGATCCTTCAGGACATCATTTCTACAAACTGCGCCGGAGTAAGGATTTTTTTTGTAAATTTGGTGGTTCTGCCATTCTGTTTGGCAGGCCTCCATTTTCAATTTGAGCATTATGAAAAGTCTTTTTGCTATTCGCACCGCTCTGGCTCTGCTCCTGTCCACCATACAGATAAGCGTGGCATCTGCAGAAAACGCATCTTCCGCCCGCTGGCTCAGGCAGAATGCCATCAGTCCCGACGGCAGCCGCATCGCCTTTGCATATCAGGGAGATATCTTCCTTGTCCCTTCACAGGGAGGACTTGCCCGCCAGCTCACCAGCAATCCGGCGCATGATACCGAGCCGCTGTGGAGTGCGGACGGAAAATGGATAGTTTTCGCCTCGGTGCGCGAAGGAAGCAAGGACCTTTGGGCCATTTCGGCAGAGGGCGGAGCACCCCGGCGCCTGACATGCTACGGCGGGAGCGAAACCCCGCTTGCGCTGACCCCTGACGGCAATGTGCTTTTCTCCGCCAACATAGAGGACGTCCCCGGCAGCAGCGTCTTCCCCGGAGACAACAAGCTCTACAGCATCAGTCTCCAGGAAGCCCTTTCGGCTGATAAGGACAAACTTCCGGTTCCGGTGCGCCTGAGTTCTTTCGAAATCTGCAACGCAAGCGTAAATGCCTCCGGAATAATGCTTTACGAAGATTGGAAAGGATACGAAGACCCATTCCGCAAGCACCACACCTCCGCTGTCACACGCGACATCTGGAAAATCGAGGGCGGCGCATATACCAAGCTTACGGGCTATGTCGGGGAAGACCGCAATCCGGTTTTCGCTCCCGACGGCAAGAATTTCTACTATCTCAGCGAACAGAACACCGGCAAGGAAGAGGTGGACAGCTGGGGCGGCGACAGCAACATCTGGCGTTCGGACCTTTCCGGAGCCACCCCGCAGCGCGTCACCGACTTCAAGGGAGCGCCCGTAAGATACCTCAGCATAGCTTCTGACGGCACTCTCTGCTTCAGCTGGAACGGCGACCTGTACACTCTGAAAGAAGGAGAGCAGCCCAAAAAGCTTGAAATCAGCGTAAGCAAGGACGTCAACGAGCGCGAGCACATCCTCCGCAGCGCCATTTCCGGCGCCGACGACATAGCGGTTTCCCCAGACGGCAAGGAGATCGCAATAGTATGCAGGGGCGATGTATATGTGACCACGCTGGACCTCAAGGACACCCGCCGCATCACCGATACACCCTGCCAGGAACGGAGCGTCAGTTTCAGCGAAGACGGCAGAAGCCTCTACTATGCCTCGGAAAGGGACGGGGAATGGGGAATCTACAGGACCGTACTCAGCGACAAGAAAGACAAGTACTTCACCTTCTCCTACAAGACGAAGGAAGAGCGCGTGAGCCCCGAGGGGCAGACCTGCTTCCAGCCTTCCGTGAGCCCTGACGGAAAATGGGTGGCCTATCTCCGGAACCGCACCGAACTCGTGATCCGCAGCACCTCTGGCGGCAAGGAGAAAGTTCTTCTCAAGGGCGATGTGAATTACTCCTATTCCGACGGGGACACCCCCTTCGCATGGAGTCCTGACAGCAGATACCTGCTTTCCATCTACCAGGGCGGCGGCCGCATGTACAATGAGGACATAGCCCTGATCTCGGTGGAGGACGGCAGCATTACCGACCTCACGCAGAGCGGATACTCCGACATGGCCTTCCGCTGGGCCCTCGAGGGCAAGGCCATGACTTGGGAAAGCGACAAGGCAGGCTACCGCAGCCATGGCAGCTGGGGTGCCGAAGGCGATATCTTCATAATGTTCTTCGACGACGAGGCCTATGCCAAATTCTGCCGCGACAAGGATGTGGAGGCAATAGAAAAGCTGCTCGCCGGCGATAAAAAATCGGCAAAGAAAGACACCGCCTCCAAGGAAAAGAAAGATGCCAAACTGGAGCTCGAGCTCAGCCGCAGGGCGGACCGCATCATAAAGCTCACTCCCCACTCGGGAAGGATAGGAGACCACTGGCTCAGCCCTGACGGCAAGAAGCTCTTCTACGTGCAGCTTCTCGAGAAGACCAGGGACCTCTGCTGCCTGGATATCGCAAAAAAGAGCGTGAACGTTCTCTGCCGCAATCTTTCCGGAAGTTTCGTTCCGGCTCCGGACGGCAAGGGCATCTTTGTGGTGAGCGGGAGCGGTATCGAGAAAGTAAGCCTGGACGGCAGCCGCAAAAAGGTGGAATTCCACGGTGAGTACGAGTATTTCCCGGACAAGGAACGGGAATACATTTTCCAGCACTGCTGGAAGCAGGTCGCCGAGAAATTCTACGATCCGGCCATGCATGGCGTGGACTGGGCGGCCCAGAAGGCCAATTACGAGCAGTTCCTCCCCTACATCAAGGACAATTATGCTTTCCGCGAGCTGCTCAGCGAAATGCTGGGAGAACTCAACGGTTCGCACACCGGAGGCCGCTACTATGACGGAAAGAGGGTGGCCACCGGCCATATGGGAGTGATTTTCGACACTGAATTCAAGGGCCCCGGACTGAAGATCAAGGAATTCCTGCCGGAAAGCGTGCTTCAGCAGTCCAGCAGCGAGGTGCATGAGGGCGACGTGATCACCGCCATCAACGGCAAGCCCATCCCCGAAGGACAGCCCTGGTATCAGGCGCTTTCCGAGAAGGCAGGCAAGCGTATCCTTCTCACAATCAAGGGAAAGAAGGAAATCGACGTCTATGTGAAAACCACCTCGGACGATTCCGAAGGCTGGTACAAGCGCTGGGTGCGCCGCAACGAGGAAAAGGTGCGTGAGCTTTCCGGCGGACGCATCGGCTATGTACATGTCAAGGGCATGAACTCCCCCAGCTTCCGTGAAGTGTATTCCAAAGCCCTCGGCGAATACCGCGAATGCGACGCCCTGATCGTGGACACAAGGCACAACGGAGGAGGCTGGCTTCACAACGACCTGGCCAATTTCCTCAACGGGAAGCTTTACACCAACCGCAATCCCCGCGGGGTTTACATGGCCCCTGAGCCTTACGACAAATGGATCAAGCCGTCCTGCGTGCTCGTGTGCGAGGACAATTACTCGGATGCATGCGGTTTCCCCTATGTTTACAGGGCGCTCGGCATCGGGCCCATCATAGGCTCCCCGGTAGCGGGAACCGCCACCTCCGTATGGTGGGAAAGGCAGGTTAACCCGATGATAGTTTTCGGTATCCCGCAGATAGGCTCGTTCAGCATCAGCGAGGGCAGATACCTTGAGAATCACCAGCTCCAGCCGGACATCCTGGTTTACAACGACCCGGCATCCGTCGAACGCGGGGAAGATCCTCAGCTTCAGAGGGCTGTGGAGGAAATGATGAAGAAGAATGGCGGCAGATGAGTTTATAAAGATCCGCGGCGCCCGGGCGCACAACCTCAAGGACGTCGACGTAGATATTCCCAGGGACAAATTCACGGTAGTCACCGGCCTAAGCGGCAGCGGGAAGAGTTCACTGGCTTTCGACACCATATATGCCGAAGGCCAGCGGCGTTACATGAATACGCTGTCTCCCTATGCCAAACATTTCATGGGCATCCTGGACAAGCCTGAGGTGGAGAGCATCGAGGGCCTCAGCCCCATCATCGCCATAGAACAGAAGACCACCGGCAACAACCCCAGGAGTACCGTGGGCACCATAACCGAGATTTCGGATTTTCTCCGCCTGCTCTACGCCAGGGCATCCACCGCCTACTCTCCGGTCACGGGGAAGGAACTTGTCCGCTATACGGACGAGCAGATAGTGGACCTTATAATCAAGGAATATGCAGGCCGAAAATGCCTGCTGCTCGCTCCCCTGGTAAGAGGGCGCAAGGGCCATTACCGCGAGCTTTTCGACTCGCTGCGCCGCAAGGGATATGCTCAGGTGCGCATTGACGGGGAGATCCGCCATCTTTCCGAAGTAGAATCCCTGGACCGGTATGTGGCCCACTTCGTCGAACTCGTGGTGGACAAGCTTAAACCGGGAGCCGGGGACGAGAAGCGCATACGGGATTCCGTGATGGTGGCCCTGAACATGGGAAAGGGCTCGGTCGCCATCCTCGATGCGGAGGCCGACAGTCCTTCCCGGAAAGGTTCTTCGGGACAGGCCGGGCTGCGTTTCTTTTCCAAGCATCTGGTGGATCCCGAAAGCGGTCTGTCGCTACAGGAACCTGCGCCTCACAGCTTTTCCTTCAACTCCCCGGAAGGCTATTGTCCCCATTGCAAGGGACTCGGCCAGGTGGTGGATGTGAACATCGATTCCATTATCCCGGACCGCAGCCTTTCGCTGGCGGAAGGAGGGCTTAAGCCCCTTGGCAAAGTGCGTGAAAACAAGCGTTTCGAGCTTGTGCGCGCCATTGCCCGCAAATACGATTTTTCGCTATACGACCCCATCGCGGCGCTGCCGGATGAGGTTGTGAGCCTTCTGATATATGGTTCAGACGAGTTTTTCCGCATCGGAGAAGGAAATCTGAGCCAGATGGTGAACTGGCCGGGCATTGTGGACGACATCGAGGACCATATCGTTTGTCCGGTATGTCACGGCAGCCGCCTGAAAGAGGAGACGAACTGTTTCCGGATAGACGGCAAGACCATTGCGGAAGTGAATTCCATGGAAATCTCCGAGCTTCACGCCTGGCTTGGCACCCTCGGGGACAAGCTCTCGGCGAAAGCCGGTGCCATAGCGCGGGACATTCTGAAGGAGTTGAAGGACAGGGTTGGATTCCTGATCGATGTGGGTCTGGAATACCTGAGCCTGGACCGCGCCACGGCTTCGCTTTCCGGCGGAGAGGGACAGCGCATTAGGCTGGCCACCCAGATCGGATCGCGGCTGGTCAATGTTATCTATATCCTGGACGAACCCTCAATCGGGCTGCACCAGAGGGACAATGTGAAGTTGCTTTCGTCTCTGAAAGAGCTGCGTGACGAAGGGAATACCGTCATTGTGGTGGAGCATGACGAAGCCACCATGCGCGCAGCCGACTGGCTGGTGGATGTCGGTCCTGGGGCCGGCGCGGAAGGAGGGCGGATCATCTTCTCCGGGCCTTTGGCGGCTTACGGGGCCCGGGAAGGCGACAGCGAGACGCTGCGCTATCTGGCGGGAAGGGAGGAGATTCCGGTGCCGGCGGAGAGGCGTCACGGCAACGGCCTCACGCTCAGTCTTCGCGGCGCCAGCGGCAACAATCTCAAGGGCATTGACGTGGACTTCCCCCTGGGTTGCATCATCGGCATCGCCGGCGTAAGCGGCAGCGGGAAAAGCAGCCTCATCAACGAGACCCTCGTCCCTATCCTGAAGGCAAAATTCTATCGCAGCACCGCCAAACCTCTGCCCTACAAGCAGATAAAGGGCGTCGAGAATATCGACAAGATTATAGAGGTGGACCAATCCCCCATCGGACGCAGTCCCCGCAGCAATCCCGCCACTTTCACAGGGGTTTTCGACGACATAAGGGCACTTTTCGAAGCCACTCCCGATGCCAAGATCCGGGGCTTCAAGGCCGGGCGCTTCTCTTTCAACGTGGCCGGCGGCAGATGCGAGGAGTGCAAGGGAGCAGGGCTGAAGCTGATAGAGATGAACTTCCTTCCCAGCGTCACCGTCCCCTGCGAGGTTTGCGGAGGCAAGCGCTACAAGGAAGACACCCTTGCAGTAAGATACAAGGGCAAAAACATCAACGACGTCCTGGAGATGCCGATCAGCGAAGCCTATGAGTTTTTCCGGACAAATCCGAAAATCGCCCCGAAACTGAAGGCCCTGATGGATGTCGGACTCGGATACGTGCATCTCGGACAGTCTTCCGTGACGCTTTCCGGAGGAGAGAGCCAGCGAATGAAACTTGCAGCGGAGTTTTTCCGCAAAAGTACCGGAAGTACGCTTTATATTCTGGACGAGCCCACGACAGGCCTGCATTTTGCAGATATAAAAACCCTGCTGGGAGTGCTCGGCCGGCTTGCCGACCAGGGCAATACGGTAATAATAATAGAGCATAACCTGGATGTGCTGAAAAGTGTGGATTATATCATCGACATGGGACCGGAAGGCGGACGGAGGGGCGGACGGATAGTGGCGTCCGGCACCCCTGAGCAGATAGCCTCGGACCCTCGTTCGGTCACCGGGCCTTATTTAAAGGATTGCCTGCTGACAAATAAACCATTGAAACATAGTTAGTTAATAGTATTGGCTCACCCCGGCTACAGGGTATAGGGAAACATAGCAAAATATTGATATAGAATAAATTATCTATCAGAGATGAAAAACAAGATCGAAGCGGCACGCCGCGAATACGCCGACTGGTGCGCGGCCATTGGAATTACAAGTCTGGAGAAACTCAGCGAAGTGTTGAATGACGGCGCGGCCATATCCCTCATCAATCTCTGCGAAGCAAGGCAGGAGCGCAAGTATGCGGAAATCGCCAACCAGATATTCTGGCAGAGGAAAAAGCACCGCTTCGTGATGATGTCCGGGCCGTCCAGCAGCGGCAAGACCAGTTCCTCGCTGCGCATAGCCCAGCAGTGCCGTGTTCTTGGCCTCAACCCCAAGGTCATCGAACTTGACAATTATTTCGTGGACCGTGAGCATACCCCGCGCGACGAAAACGGGGAATACGATTTCGAGGCCCTCGAAGCCATGAACATCAAACTCCTGAACGACAATCTGAACGACCTGCTCGCCGGACGCGAGGTAATCATCCCCAAGTTCGATTTCAAGGCGGGAAAAACCATCTTCGACGAATCCCGCCGCATGAAGCTTGAGCCGGGCGACATCCTCTTCATGGAAGGTATCCACGCACTGAATCCCGCACTCACCCCGGAAGTGGACAGGGACAGGCTTTTCAATGTCTATATTTCGGCTCTTTCCGCCCTCAAAGGCGGTCACAAGGTACACGGCTCCACCACGGACAAGAGGCTTCTCCGCAGAATCGTCAGGGACAACCGTACCAGGGGCATCAGTCCGGAGGACAATATCCTGCGCTGGCCAAGCGTGCGTCGCGGCGAGACCAGGAACATTTTCCCTTATGAGGACAATGCCAGGGTGGTTTTCAATTCTTCCACCCTCTACGACCTTCCGCTGCTCAAATACTATGCGGAGCCGCTGCTGTACGGGATTTCGGAAGCAAGTCCGGCCTACGCCAAAGCCCAGTATCTGATCAAGTTCCTGGAGCCGGTGGTGCCGCTCAAGCCCGCCGAGATAGCAGCCATCCCTCCCACATCAATCATGCGGGAGTTCATAGGCGGTCAGACCCTTTAGATTATAAGGCTCGTGAGAGCGTGGTCGTGAGCGTGACTTTCCGGCCGGCCGGAACGGTGATGACGTATCCTGCTACGCTGTAGCCCTTGTTGGGGGTGTCCCAGGTACGGGGAGTCCACCAGTCCGGACGAGTTGCAGGCCAGGCCTTGTATTCTATGGGAAGACTCCCGTCGGAACACTGAGCCTCCAGCTTCATGCTTACACCGTTCTTGCTGAGAATCTCGAAATCTTCCGAAGGCTCCACCTTGGTTGGGGTAATCATTCTCCATATCACCTCGGCAGGCTTGTCGGGCAGGGCTTCCAACTCGTCCGTAACCACAAGGTCTTCCCTGTTTACCAGACGGATGCTGCGGGTTGCGGAAAGGAGCTCTTCATGCAGGGGACCGGTAAGGTCCACCTTGCCGCCAAGATTGTTCGGATCACTTTCATAGACCTCCAGGATCTCGCTGCGCCCGGCAGGGTCGAAATTGCTGCGGTTGACCGTGAGGGTGCTGTGGCCCCAGTTGCTGTAACGGAAAATCTCCCAGCGCATGGAAGTGGGCTCATAGGTCCAGAAATTGCCGCCGGCCTTCTTCACGGGGGTTTCTATATGGGTGTATGCTTCACGGCCGAGATCGTCGGACCAGCGGACGCCGTAGGCATCGTACACGAAAGAGCCTTCATCCATCTGGGAATGGCTCACGTTGGACTGACCGCCCTTGAAGCCGAGATACTTGTCGTCAGCGTCGTATTTCCAGCCGGTATGCACAAGTACCACCGGAGTAAGTCCGTTGCCCCAGAATACTTCCTTTTCCGGCATCGGAATATCCAGAGAATTGATATTCAGGTCTTTCGCCATACAAAGGGATACTGGAAGGAAGCGTCCGCAGTCGCCGCCGTCGGGATATTTGCCCTGCCTGAGGAGGTAGGCCTCGTTGCATAGCAGGGACAGATCGCCGCTCTTGGCAGCAAAATACCAGGCACCGGGCTTGCCCCACCATCCGCGGACGCAGTCGCAGTATGAATAGGACTGGCGGTTCACGCCTGTCATGTAAAGGATGTATCGGCCGGTGTTCATGAAACCGGGCGTCTCATCCAGGCCCCAGGTACTGCCGAAAGCGGCCTTCAGAGCCTGCAGGAGCATGGTTTCGTACTGCGTACCGAAATCCCAGTACATATAGCCTTCAGGATAGACTCCTTCCGGTGCATAGATGAAGGTCTGGGCTCTCTTGTTGGTGGGAAGGAGTTTCTGGACAAGGTCGTGGCAGAGTTCCGGTTCCTCGTTCCAGATGGCGATGGAAGCGCATACAAGGCCGCAGACGCACACCTGGTTCCAGTTTGTGAGCGAGGACATGGTGCCGGGTTTCGCGAAACCGTGATATTTGGTCTGGGTCATGGCGTTGTTCACCATGCACTCACGCAGGCGGTCAAGTTCCACCGGGTTCAGCACGTCGTAGAGCCAGTCATAGGCCACTGCGGCCGCCATGCACATCTCGGCGGCATCCAGGAAGTGCTTCGCGTTCCAGTCCGGGAAATCGCAGAACTTCTGGATGGCGACTCGGGCCGCCTCAAGATAGCGCTCGTCGCCCGTCATCTTCCATGCATAGGCAAGATGGAAAACGCTTCGGAAGGCACGTTTGCTGATGGGAAGGATCCTTCGGTTCGATGCATCGAAGGTATAGCTGATATTCTCCGGCTTTTCGAGCAGGCGGTCGGCCGTCTTCATGACCTCGTCGTGAAGCTGGGCAAGCACCGGATTCTTTTTCCTCCCGCTTCCCGTGACTTTCTTTTTCAAAGTTTTAAGCCCATCGGCGTCTATGAAAAGACGCGGATGGGCCTTCTTTGCGAAGCTTTCGTAATCGAAGATGTCGCCTGCAACCGTTTCGAGTTCCGGCGCCGTATTGGAATCCTGGGCCCGAAGGGCTCCCGAACCGAGGATGAAAGCGGCCAGAAGCGCTGTGCAGATTCTTCTCATAGCCTACTGCTTTTCGTACTGCTCTTTAAGCTGGGCGTACCAGGTCTGCATCACCGTAAAGGCTTTCTTCTTCTGCCCGTTCTCGGACACGAGGCCCTTGCGGTTGAAGTCGTCCTGAATGCCGGTGAGGAAGCGTTTGGGACTGCGGAAGTCCTTGAGAATCCAGGGAGTGGTGCCGGCAAGGCCTTCGATGCGGGAAAGCATTGCGACATTCTTCTGATAGAGATACTCCTGGTTTTCCTCGGTGAAACGCTGCATCTTGTCGCCGTGGCGTCCGGCAAGCGCTCCACCGCCGAACTCGGAGATGAAGACAGGCTTCTTGACCTCGAACACCCAGCTGACGCGGTCGCACTTGTCGGCGTCGCCGTCATACCAGCCGATGTACTGGTTGAAGCTCATGAGGTCCACCACCTGTGCGAGCGGGTCGTTGCAGGTGACCGTATTCTCGTTGATATAGGTTTTCTCCATGGCGGAGCTCACCAGACGGGTAGGGTCGAGTTCGTGGGCCTTGTTCACCAGTTTGGTGAGGAATTCGAGCCTGCCGGGCACGAGGGGCGTCTCGTTGGATACGCTCCAGATTATGATGTTGGCGCGGTTGCGGTCCCTGGTGATATTCTCGATCAGCTGGTTCTCGGCATTGGCGTAGGTTTCGGGATTGTTCCAGTCGATATGCCAGTAAACAGGGATCTCGGACCAGACCATGATTCCCATCTCTTCCGCGGCGCGCACCATGTTCTCGTTGTGAGGATAGTGTGCCAGACGCACGAAGTTGCCGTTCATTTCCTTAACCCATCCGAGAAGTGTCTGGGCGTCGGCTTTGCTGCTGGCCCTGCCGCCTGCGTTGAAGGGTTTTTCTTCATGTACGCTGACCCCACGGCAGAAAATCTTCTTTCCGTTGAGATAGAGTTCGTTCCCACGGGCTTCGATGGTACGGAAGCCGACCCTGTCCTCGATCTTATCATCCGCAGTAGCGAGGCTCAGGTTGTAAAGTTTGGGGAATTCGGGGCTCCAGAGGGTCGCCTTGGCTTTGAATTCGAAGCGTGCGAAGCCGTTTTCATCGGTGGTAACCTGCTTGTTCACCTTAAGTTCGGGAATCTGCAGGGTTACGGTCTGAACCGCCTTGGGGCCGTCCAGCTGTATCCAGCCTTCGATCGTGTGGCCGTAACGCTTGATTTCCGCAGCCGCTTTCTTTTCGGCCTTGGCATTGGCGGGTGCCGGCATCTTCTTCAGTCGGATGCAATAGTCGCGGATGAAAGTCTCGGGTGTTTCCACGATGCATACGCTGCGGGTGATTCCACCGTAATTCCACCAGTCATAGGTAGTGGTGGGGACATCCTGGGGATGCCTGCGGTTGTCCACCTTGACTACAAGGGAATTGGCTCCTTCGCGGAGCAGGTCCGTGATTTCATAGTTGAACGGGGTGAATCCGCCGATATGCTTGCCGAGGATGCTGCCGTTAAGACCTGCAACGCTGGCGTAGTTGGCGGCTCCGAAATACACGAAATAGCGTTTCCCGGGCTTTTTTGCCTGTTCAAAGGTCTTACGGTACCACACGGTGCCCTCGTAACGATAGAGGTCCATGCGCTGGGTATTCCAGTCGCCGGGAACCTTCATCACCGGGGCTGCGTCGAAGTCGTATTCCACCAGGGTGGTCTCATCCTGGAAGAAGTGACGGTCCTGAAAGAAAGTCTGTTTGAGCGGTTTCGGTTTTCCGCGATAGTTATATGCGCCTTCCTCATAGAGATCTACGAGGGTATTCCACTCACCGTCAAGGGAATAAGTTGTCCTTGCTCCGATATTGGTGAGCTGCGGGTAAGGTGCGGGTTCCTGAGAGTAGGCAAGGCCGGCTGCAAGGAGCAGCGCCGCCGTTGCGATAAAAAAGTGTTTCATAATATCAGTTTTTGTTCTTCAAGTATTCGTGAATTGCCGCTGCTGCTTTGCGTCCGGCTCCCATCGCGAGGATTACCGTAGCGGCGCCGGTGACGGCATCGCCTCCGGCAAAGATGCCGGGGCGCGTGGTCGCGCCCGCCTCGTCGGCGACGAGGCCACCGCGCCGCGTTGTCTCAAGACCGGCGGTAGTACGTGCGATGAGGGGGTTGGGAGCTGTTCCGAGTGCCATGATCACAGTGTCGGCCGGCACTTCGAATTCACTCCCGGGGATGGGAACGGGGCTGCGGCGGCCGCTTTCATCGGGCTCGCCAAGCTCCATGCGGATGCACTTCAGGGCACGCACGCGGCCTTTCTCGTCGCCCAGTACCTCGACGGGATTGGTGAGCATAAGGAATTCTATGCCTTCCTCCCTGGCGTGATGCACTTCCTCCTTGCGGGCGGGAAGTTCCACCTCCGTGCGCCTGTAAACGATGCTGGTATGGGCGCCGAGACGCAGCGCGGTCCTGGCCGCATCCATGGCGACGTTGCCTCCGCCTACCACGCAGACACGCTCTCCGGCGCGGATTGGCGTGAGATAGTCGTCACGATAGGCTTTCATGAGATTGCTGCGTGTCAGGAATTCGTTGGCGGAGAAAACACCGTTGTAGTTCTCTCCGGGGATGCCCATGAACTTGGGGAGTCCGGCTCCGGTGCCTACGAACACCGCATCGAAGCCTTCATTGTCCAGAAGGCCGTCGATGGTGACGGTGCGTCCCACTATCACGTCGCATTCTATTTTCACTCCGAGTGCTCGGACTTCGTCTATCTCCTTTTTCAGCACCTTTTCCTTCGGCAGACGGAATTCGGGGATGCCGTATTCCAGAACGCCTCCTGGTTTGTGAAGGGCCTCGAAAATGGTGACGTCGTAACCCCATTTGGCAAGGTCGCTGGCGCAGGCGAGGCCGGCAGGGCCGGAGCCGATCACGGCGACGGCGCGACGGGCTTGCTTCGCAGGGAGTTCGCCGGCTTTGTCGCTGACTGTACTCTCCTGAGCCGACGGGTTTGCTCCGCAGGGACGTGCCGCCCGCGGCCCGGAAGCGGGGGGACCGCCGGCCAAGCCGGTGGTGGGGTGAGGCGAAGCCGAACTCCCTGCGGAGCAAGCCTCGTCGGCAAAGGAATTGTCGGCGACAAAGCGCTCCAACTTGCCGATGGCAACCGGCTCGAACTTCACTCCGAGCACGCACTGTCCCTCGCACTGCGTTTCCTGCGGGCATACTCGGCCGCAAACGGCAGGCAGGGAAGAATCGCGGGCTATTATCGCCGCGGCGCCGGGTATATCGCCGGCGGCAACCCTTTCAATGAAATCGGGTATCTGGATATTCACGGGGCAGCCCTGCACACAGCGGGGATTCTTGCAATGCAGGCAGCGGGAAGCCTCGAGCATTGCCTCTTCCAGGTTGTAGCCGTAACAGACTTCTTCAAAATTGCGGGCGCGGACCTTGGGGTCCTGTTCACGCACCGGCACACGCGGAATCCTATTTGCCATTTGCGAGAGCCTCCTCCTCTTTATATTGTGCATTGCGCCTCATGGCCTCGTCGAAATCTACGAGAGTACCGTCGAATTCGGGACCGTCCACACAGGCGAATTTTGTCTTGCCGTCCACGCTGAGCCTGCAGGCGCCGCACATTCCGGTGCCGTCAACCATCAGCGTATTCATGCTCACCATTATGGGGATGCCGAGTTTCTTGCAGCTCAGGGTGGCGAACTTCATCATTATCATCGGGCCGATGGCCACGGCGTTGGTATAGCTCTTCCCTTCGGCCACAAGCGCCTCCAGTTGAGCCGTTCCCACGCCTTTAAAGCCCTGGGAGCCGTCGTCGGTGCAGATGTAGAGATTGTCGCAGGCGCCGCGGAACTCATCTTCATAGATGATGAGGTCTTTGTTGCGTGCGCCCACGATGACATCCACCGCCACGCCCCTCTCGTGCAGCCACTTGGCCTGCGGATATACGGGAGCCGTGCCGAGTCCTCCGCCGATGAACACATAGCGTTTCCCTGCAAGTTCTTCCGGACTCATGGACACGAAATCCGACGGATTCCCGAGAGGGCCGGCAAGGTCGGCGAAGCTGTCGCCCTCCTTATAGTCGTCCACCATCTTCCTTGTGGAAAGACCGATAGGCTGGACAACTATGGTTACCGTACCTGCTTCCCTGTCAAAATCACTGATAGTGAGTGGGATACGTTCCCCTTTTTCATCCGAGCGCACAATCAGGAACTGTCCCGGAAGTGCGGCCCGGGCTATGCGCGGAGCCTCAACGACCATCTTGCAGATGGTGGGATTGAGCATCCGCTTTTCCAATATCTTGAACATCCCTGTAAACGGTTTACAGTTAGAGATTTATTTCTTTTTCGAGTTTCACGTCTTCTGCAGATGCGGCAACCTGAATCTTGTAGGCGCCTGCATCTACGGTCCAGTCATGGGCTGACTCGTCGTAGCGGGCGAAAGCGTTGCGGTCGAGATGGATTTTCACGCTCGCGCTCTTGCCGGGGGCGAGTTTCACCTTTTCGTATCCTTTGAGTTCGCGAACCGGGCGGAGCACGGGGGCGTTCTGGGGAGCGACATAAACCTGAGCCACTTCAGCGGCCTCTGTCTTTCCGGTGTTGGTGAGAGTAAAGCTCACGTCAAAGCCGTTTTCCGCAGGAACCACGGCGATATCGGAATAGCTGAAAGTACTGTAGGTGAGGCCGTATCCGAACGGATAGAGGGGTTTTACGCCGAAATGCTCAGCACCGCGGTAGCCAAGGAAAATGCCCTCGCCATACTCGCTGAAATCATACTGATGCCTGCCGCTGCGGGGGTGACGTGCGGCCTTGCCATACCACTTCTGGGCAGGGTTGGCCTTGAGGGAACCCCAGAATGTGAAAGGAAGCCTTCCGGACGGGGACACCTTTCCGCTGAGGATCGCGGCGATCGCATTGCCGCCTTCCTGGCCGGGATACCAGTCGAGGATGATGGCTTTCACCTTGTCGGCCCAGGGGGCGATATCGAATTCGCCGCCGGAGTTGGCCACCACGATGATGTTCTTGTTGTATTTGGAAACAGTCTCCACCAGGTCGTTCTGAGTGCGGTACAGACCATAGCTGCGGTCGCGGCCTTCGGATTCGCTGTCGCGGTCGAAACCAAGGGAGAGCACTACGACGGAAGCCTTCTTAAGTGTTTCAGGATCAGGGGAACCGAGGAATTTGACAGGATAGTTCTTGCCAAGGTTCTGGAGTCCGTCCATAAGCGTAACGCCCTTTCCGTCTTCGGGATTCACCCAACCGGAACCGCCGCCGCACACGATATTGTTAGCATTGGGGCCAAGCACCGCGATGAGGTTCTTCTTTCCGGGCTTGAGAGGGAGGATTCCATCTTCGTTCTTGAGAAGCACGGGGCCCTCGAGGGCGATTTCGTATGCACGCTTCTGAGAAAGCGTCGCATCCTCGGCAGCGGGATCCGGATCAAGTTTGTTGTCCAGGAAACCGTATGCGCTGAATGACTGCAGGATATGCATGCATTTTTCATCGAGGTCGGATTCGGTGATCACCCCGTTCTCGAGAAGGGCCTTCACGGCTTCGGGACGGGTCACGTATGCAGAGGGCATCTCCAGGTCCACGCCGCCTTTTATGAAATCGACGGTATTGTAGGTGGAGGTCCAGTCGGTCATCACGATGCCTTCAAAGCCCCATTTGCGGAGGTTCTCCCTGACAAGCCAGGGATTCTCTGCGGCATGCACCCCGTTGATGGGGTTATAGCTGGTCATGACGGCGCCGACACCGGCCTCTTCCACCGCCTTGCGGAATGTCGGGAAGTAGATTTCATTTATGGTACGCTCGTCGGCATTGGAGCTCACGCCGTGGCGGTCGTATTCCTGCTGATTGAGGGCGAAATGCTTGATGGTGGCCATAACGCCTTCGTTCTGCATACCCTGGATATAGCTGGAAGCTGTTTCGCTGGCGAGGTAGGGATCCTCCCCGTAATACTCGAAATTGCGTCCGCAAAGGGCTGAACGATAAATATTTACACCAGGGCCAAGCATAATCTGCACCCCGTGGGCCTTAGCCGCGCATCCGATACCGGCACCCATTTCACGCACGGCGGCACGGTTCCAGGAAGCGGCGGCGGAAACACCGCAGGGGAAGAACGTACTGCGAATGGTCTTGCCGTTCACATTGCGCACTCCCTGAGGGCCGTCTGCCATGGTGATGGAAGGGATTCCGAGACGCTCCACCGCATAGGTGTGGAAGGCGTCGATTTTCCCGGAGATGAAATTGATCTTCTCATCCAATGTCATTTTAGAGACAAGGTCGGCAGCACGGTCTTTGTCCGCCTGTTTGATTGCAGGGGCCGCCAGCGCTGAGACTGCAGCCGAAAGCATGGCAAGTGTAATGATAATTCTTTTCATATATCTTAATTATTGGTTATCTGTCCATTCAAGGGTCCTTGCTCCGTCCGGTTCCACTTCGATCCTGACGCGCAGGGTTTCCTCCGGAAGGAGGTCTTCGATATTTTCGGGCCACTCCATAATGCAAAGCGCACCGGAATCCACATAATCGTAGAAACCGATGTCCAGCGCTTCGCGGATGGAGGATATCCGGTAGAAATCAAAATGGTAGAGCGGCTCTCCGTCCGCCATGCGATATTCATTGACGATTGCGAAAGTGGGCGAGCCGACGGCATCTTCCCGAACGCCCAGCACACGGCAGAGAGCCGTGGTGAATGTGGTTTTGCCCGCACCCATCTTCCCGTAGAGCGCAATTATCCTGCTGTGCGCGGTCTGATCCAGGAACTCTCTGGCCGCCGCGTCAAGGCACTCCTGATTCTTGATTTTTATTCTGTGCAGGCCCATCAGACTACAAATATAATAATTATCTTTGCAGCATACAATATTCATTCGACATGAACTGGAACGGAATCATTCTCGGCGCAGCCGTATTTCTCATCATAGGCATCTGCCATCCGATAGTCATAAAAATGGAGTACCACTGGGGCAAGAAGAGCTGGTGGGTGCTGTTCGCGGCGGGACTTTGCTTCGCGGCGGCATCCCTTTTCCTTCGCGGCATCCTGCCTTCCACCATACTTGGCGCCGCTGCCTTCTCCTGCTTCTGGGGCATACACGAGATCCTTTCCCAGGAGATGCGCGTGCTTCGCGGATGGTTCCCTGAAAATCCGGCAAGGCACGAGTATTATGAAAGAAGAAGGAAGGAGCTGGGCGACAAGATCGGCCCTACCCCTTCCCATGTGCATCTGCGCGATAAGATCCGCAGTTGAAGTTCTTGTCCTGAAAGTCCGTCGCCGCACAGGCAGGCCGGACCGCTTCCGGCATTATCGGATCGAGGCCGGAGCATCGGGCCCCGTTTATTTTCAAATATCGCTATATTTGCACTTATGAGAAAAATCTGGGAACAGCTGATTGCATACATCAGGCTCACCGCGAATATCTCCGAACAGGTAGATACCGACGCCGCGGAGGAAAGCATAAGGAAGAACATCTATTTCAAGGGTCCGAACGTCTGGATCCTCGCTTTCTCCATCGTAATCGCGTCCGTTGGACTGAATGTGAATTCCACCGCCGTCATCATCGGCGCCATGCTCATTTCCCCGCTGATGGGTCCTATCATCGGCACGGGACTCGGGCTTGGCATAAACGATCCGAAGCTTCTCGGGGACAGCCTCCGCAACCTACTGGTAATGGTGGTGATAAGCCTGTTGGCATCCACCCTTTATTTTATTCTCTCCCCTCTTAACCTCGTGAATCCCACGGAGTTGGAGGCGCGCACATCGCCCAGCATCTACGATGTCCTGATAGCCCTTTTCGGCGGGCTCGCTGGCATTCTGGAGCAGGCGCGCAAGGAAAAGGGCACCGTCCTTTCAGGGGTTGCGATCGCTACCGCCCTCATGCCGCCGCTCTGCACCGCGGGATACGGGCTCGCCAAGCTCAACGCCCACTTCTTCTTCGGGGCCATGGGGCTTTTCATGATAAACATGATCTTCATCACCCTGGCCACTTACATTGCCGCCAAGTATCTGAAATTCAAGGGACATGAGTTCGAGGACGAGGTCAAGGGCCGCCGGGTGAGAAGGGTTATAAGCGCGGTGGTGCTCCTGGTCATGGTGCCCAGCATCTGGTCCGCCGTGGTGATGATCCGCAACAACAACTTCGCGTCCGACGTGGAGGCCTTCATTACGGAAAACCGCGTGGTGGGCAGGGCATATATCTACGACTACAAAGTGAGCAGCGGCCGGAACAGGGCTGTAACCATTTATACCACAGGGGAAGAGCTTGACAGCGAAGCGCAGCTCGCGCTGGTGGGGGCCGCCTCCAAATACGGCATACCCGCCGAGCGTATAAAACTGGTGGAGAACGGCCTCGCCTCCGACGGCAACGAGTCGGAAAAGCTCGTACAGGGCCTGTACGACCGCATGGAAGCCCAGATAGAGAAGAAAGATTCGCTCATCCGCGCCCTGCAGCAGCAGGTGGAGGCTTCCGGACTGGAAGGCATCCCTTACACTCAGATTGCACGCGAGGCTTCCGGACTTTTCCCTGAGGTGGACGAACTTTATGTCTCCCGCGGGGCGGCGGTGCGTACGGACAGCCTCGGGACAAGTCTCGGAACGCTCATCATAGCAAAAACAGTCTCCGCCATGAAGCCGGAACGCGAACAGGCGCTCGGCACCTGGCTGCGGCTGCGCCTGAACGACCAGAGCGTCACGGTCAGGACAGAGCTCCATTCCAGATGACGGACATTTTCGCACTTACATACAATGTGCTCATAGTGGTCCTGGGGTTGCTGGGACTCTGACTTGGCTGAGGAGGCGCTTTTTCCCCACTCATTTTTGATTCAACGGCCGCCCGTGTGTAAAATCGCCCATTTCGCACACGGCAAGGGCCGACGCTGATGAGCTGCGGCTGCCCGGGTCGGCCGCTCTTGGGGAGACCTGCCGCAAAATGTACGGTCTCCCCAATTACAGGCCGATTTTCGGGGAGACGGTCCACTATCTGACAGGTCTCCCCCATTTCAGGCCGATTTTCGGGGAGACGGTCCACTATCTGACAGGTCTCCCCCATTTCAGACCGATTTTCGGGGAGACGGTCCACTATCTGACAGGTCTCCCCCATTCACGCCACCCCGGTCCTTGCGGAACGCTGCGGCTCGGTTAATCGATGTTTCCAAAAATCGCATCAATTAAAATTTCGATTTTTGCCGGAGGCTTCGTATATTAGCGGAATATGGAAACGATTCTTTTGTGCGCCGTGGCGATTGCGGCGGGGATAATAGCTTTTCTGGTGGTCAAACTTATCAGGCTGAACGGCGAGAAGGCATCGCTGCAGGCGCGTCTGGAGGCGGAAGTTGTCGCTGCGGAGCGGGAGAAGGCGGCATTGCAGGCATCGGCGCAGCAGGAAAAAGCGGCCCTTCAGGCATCGGCGCAGCAGGAAAAGGCAGCACTTCTGGCATCGGCGCAGCAGGAAAAAGCGGCCCTTCTGGCATCGGCGGAGCAGGAACGGCGTCTGAGGGAGGAGGCTGCGGCGAAGGAGAAGAAGCTTATGGAAGAGGCGGCTGAGCGGGAGAGGCGGCAAAGGGAGGAGGCGGCAGAAAAGGAGCGGCAGCTCAGGCAGGAGGCGGAGAAGAATGAGGCGGAGCGCAATGCGAAGGCGCTGGAGGAGATGCGGAATGCCTTCAAGGCTCTGAGTGCGGAGAACAGCGAGCAGTTCCGCAAAAGCAGTGCGGAGAGCGTAGGGCAGCTCCTCAAGCCCATCCAGGAAAAGTTCGAGAATTTCAGCAAGAGCGTGCGCGAATCTGACGAAAAGAACGCCGAGCGCAGCGGCTCGATGGAAAAGATGATAAAACTTCTTTCCGACCAGAGCAAGAGCGTGGGAGACCAGGCGAGGGCGCTGGCGGATGCCATCACCGGGCAGAGCAAGGTGCAGGGTGATTTCGGCGAAATGCTGCTGGTGGACCTCCTGCGCGAAAGCGGTCTGGAGCAGGGCGTCAACTTTGATGTACAGGGAGTGATCCTGGATGAATACGGCCACGAAATCAAGAGCGAGGACGGTGCCACCATGATCCCTGACGTGATAGTACACTACCCCGACGGTGGCGAGGTGATAGTGGATTCGAAGGTGAGCCTTACCGCCTTCGTGGCTTGGAACCAGGCAAGCGGAGAGGATGAGCGCAGGCGTCTGGCCAAGGAGCACCTCGCGAGTATCCACAAGCATATTGAAGAACTGCGGTCCAAGGACTATGCCTCCTATATCCCCGAGGGGCACAAGAAAATCGATTACAACCTGATGTTCATCCCCATAGAGAACGCCTTCCGGCTGATGCAGGAAGAGGAACCCCTGCTCTGGCAGCAGGCGAAGAACGCAGGGGTGCTTATCGTCAGCCAGATGTCCCTGGCGATAGTTCTGAACATGGTTCTGGTGGCATGGCGACAGTTCGACCAGCAGCGTAACATACAGGAGGTTTACGACACCGCATCCGAGCTTATGAGCGCGCTGGGCAACTGGATGGCCGAGTATGTGAAACTCGGAGACAAGATCACCGCAGCTAGCGACAGCTACAAGGAATCCACCCGGCTTCTGAGCGGTTCAGGGCAGAGCGTGGTCAAGAAAATCGGCAAGCTCGAGAAACTTGGCGCCACCCGCAAGCGCAGCAAAGCCGCCCTGAAAAGCGGAGGGCGGATGATTGGAGCCCGCGGTTCCGTCATTCCCAGCAAACTCGTGGAAGGCTTGGACGGCGACGCCGCACCAGGCTCGGATGCAGCCGGAGATGGATCGACACTCGCAGCGAGTGAGGCCGGACCCGTCATGCCCCGATAGAGGAAACAAGAAAAAACTACAATATGAAAAGAACTGCCATTTTACTGAGTGTGATTATGATTACTGGAGCTTGTGCGAATGATTTGCAGTACCCGGAAACCCGCCGGGACGGGACTGTGGACGAATATTTTGGAGAAAAAGTGGAGGACCCCTACCGTTGGCTCGAAGACGATGCCAGCGAAGAGACTGCAGCCTGGGTGCAGGCGCAGAATACCGTGACGGACGCCTATATGAAGAGGATAAAGTTCCGCGGTAAACTGCTGCAGAGGCTCAAGGAGGTGAACGATTATGAGAAAGTGGGCGTGCCTTCCAGAAAGAAGAACGGAAAATGGTATTTCTACAAGAACGACGGTCTGCAGAACCAGAGCGTGATGTACGAGGCCGACAGTCCTTCCGCCGAACCAAAGCTTTTCCTGGACCCCAACAAGCTCAGCGAGGACGGCACCGTTGCACTCAAGGGCACTTATTTCTCCGGCGACTGCAAGTATATGGCATACATCATCTCCCGTAGCGGCAGCGATTGGGAAGAAATATACGTAATGGATGTACAGAGCAGGCAACTGCTTGAAGACCACATAGTCTGGGCAAAATTCACCGGTGCCGTGTGGCAGGGCAACGGCTTCTATTACGCGGCCTACGACGCTCCGGACGAAGCCCATGCCTTCAGCAACGTGAACGAGTACCACAAACTGTACTATCACAAGATCGGCACTCCCCAGAGCGAGGACCGGCTTTTCTATGTGAACAAGGCCTATCCGAAGCGTTTCTATCAGCTGGACATAGATGACGACGAGGCACTGATGTTCCTCTACGAGGACGGCGCAGGCGCAGGCAACAACCTGTATATCAAAGATCTGCGAGGCGGCGGCGAGCCCGGCACCGGCGGAGGACCGGAAGGCTTCATCGCCATGACTTCCGATATGGACTTCCAATACAGCGTCTTCGATACCGACGGGTCCACCATCTACATCATAACCAACTGGAAGGCACCGAAATACCGCATCATGACGGCAGAAGCCTCGAAGCCGCAGATTTCCAACTGGAAAGAGCTCGTCCCCGAAGGGGAATTCGTGCTGGAAGGCGCCCAGTTCGCCGGAGACAGACTTCTGCTCAGCTACAACCAGGATGCAAGCACACATGCCTATCTGCATGCGAAAGACGGCTCCCGCATCTGCGAAATAGCCCTTCCTTCAGTGGGATCCGCCGGATTCGTTTCAAAGAAGGGCGAGCCCTGGTGCTACTACTCCTTCTCCTCCTACACCGTGCCCGGGACCATCTACAGCCTGAATCTTGAAGATGCTTCCTCGACTCTTTTCAGATCTCCGAAGGTAGGTTTCAATCTGGACGATTTCTGCAGCGAGCAGGTCTTTTTCCAGAGCAAGGACGGCACCAGGATCCCGATGTTCCTGACATATAAGAAAGGATTGAAAAAAGACGGCGGCAACCCCGTCCTGCTCTATGGCTACGGCGGTTTCAACATATCGCTCGGCCCCGCATTCAGCGCAATCCGCATTCCTTTCCTGGAGAAGGGCGGCATTTATGCGGAGGTCAACCTGCGCGGCGGCGGAGAATATGGCGAGGAGTGGCATCAGGCAGGCACGAAGATGAACAAGCAGAATGTCTTCGACGATTTCATCGGCGCGGCCGAGTGGCTGATCGCCCAGGGCTGGACCTGCCCCGAAAAGCTTGCCATCAACGGTGGCAGCAACGGCGGTCTGCTGGTGGGTGCCTGCATGGCGCAACGCCCTGATCTGTATGCGGTTGCTGTACCACAGGTGGGTGTAATGGACATGCTCCGTTACCACAAGTTCACCATCGGCTGGAACTGGGCGCCGGACTATGGCACCAGCGAGGACAGTCCAGAGATGTTCCATTACCTGCGGGCCTACTCGCCTCTCCATAACCTGAAGCCGGGTGTGAAGTATCCTGCCACCCTGGTGACGACCGCCGATCACGACGACCGCGTGGTTCCCGCCCACTCCTTCAAGTTCGCCGCCACGCTGCAGGCCTGCGTTTCAGCGGAGCCCGAAGCCGGGAGCAAGGTTCGTGAAGCTCTGCCTGGAACCGCACCCGCAATCATCCGCATCGACTCCAAAGCCGGTCACGGCGGCGGCAAACCCCTCGCAAAGATACTCGAGGAGCGCGCGGACATTTACGGCTTCATCATGTACAACCTTGGAATGGGGTGGTGATTTTATCCCCTTTCGGGTATATGTGGGCGTGATGGACATGCTCCTCATGTACAATCAGGCAACGGGGTAGTTATTTCCATTTTATGATTTCCATTTTATGGAAAAATACTTATTTTTGTAAAAAATATCAAATATTAGCTTCATGGAAAACCCTTTTGTCACCACCGGCTATGTAAGTGACGAGTTCTTCTGCGACCGGGAAAAAGAAACGGAAGATATTATCCGTCTGCTTACAAACGGTAACAATATCGCACTAACTTCCCCCCGCCGTTACGGGAAGACTGACTTGTTGCGGCATTGTTTCGCTCAGGATGAGATAGCATCCAGGTTCTATACTTTCATCATCGACATCTACTCGACGAAATCCGTCAGCGAAATGGTGGCAAAAATGGGATCGGTAATTTTGGAAACGCTCAAACCGAAAGGCAGGATTGCCTGGGAAAAATTCCTCTCGGCACTGTCTTCCGTCAGATCCGGAATCACATTCGACAGCGTGGGTTCTCCTACGTGGGCGCTGAGTGTAGGAGACATCGATTCTCCTTCGGTAACTCTTGACGAGATATTCAAATATCTTCAGGCCGCAGATAAACCCTGCATTGTCGCGATTGACGAGTTTCAGCAGATTACAAGATATGGCGACCCGAACATTGAAGCTCTGCTCCGTACATACATCCAGTACTGCAGCAATGCCAAATTCATATTCTCCGGATCAAGCCAGCATCTTATGGGGGCTATGTTCACTTCCCCGGCCCGTCCGTTTTACCAGAGCGTCAGCATTTATGCATTAAACCGTTTACCCCTTGATAAATACAGCGCATTCTGCCGCCGTCTGTTTTCTGAGAGAGGGAAAACTATCGATACAGATGTAATTGAATATCTTTACAGAAGATTCGACGGTGTAACATATTACATCCAGCGGGTGATGAATGAACTCTTCGCAAGGACTCCAGCTGGAGGCAATTGCAAATATTCCGATGTTGAAACTGCAATTCAAGACATCATAAATATGTCTTCGCCTATTTATGAAGACCTCCTGTACCAACTACCGGAGAAACAGTCCAGGATTCTTATCTCCATTGCACGGGAGGGACGGGCTACAGGCCTAACCTCCGGCAAGTTCATAAAAAAACACGGGTTGGTCTCCCCTAATTCTGTCAAAGCCGCTCTCCCGGCTTTGATCGACAAGGGACTTGTTACTCGCGACAAAGATTGTTACCAGATTTACGATCAGTTTTTCCGCCTCTGGCTGGAAAAGCAGATATGATTTTTTCCCGAGTCCGGTGACGTTGGCCCCGGTCGCAGGCAGGATCATTGACATGCGGAATTTGCGTTGCGGAAAAATCGCAACTACAAAAACGCAATTGAATATAAAGCCAATTGCAAACATAGTGTTTTTTAATATTTTTTGCAGAAATATTTGTAAATCCGATTTGAAAAAACTACCTTTGCACTCCCAAATCGAAAATATAAAAGATTAAGATATGAAAAGGACATTTCAACCCTCAAACCGCAAGCGCGTCAACAAGCACGGATTCCGTGAGCGTATGAGCACCCCCAACGGACGCAGGGTTCTCGCAGCCCGTCGCGCACACGGACGCAAGAAACTCACCGTTTCGTCCGAGGACAGGTACTAGCAGAGTATCCGTGTTCAGATAGTTCAAACGTCGGTCCTTCGAGGGCTGACGTTTTTTTTTATTTGACGATGGGGCCAGAGGGCCGATCAACTGGCAATCTCGATCACGTACTTCTCCGCGTAGTATTCCTGCAGGGAGACCGAAGCGGCAGTTTCTGCGACAGGGGCAGCAGCGGAAAGGTCAGCGATCCAGGGGGCAATGGGCCATGTGCGGATTTTAGAATCCGGAATCTTGAAGCGCCTCTGCAGGGCGGCGATTTCAGATGCGATATCCCCTCCTTTAAGATATAGGATGCTGCGGTTGAAGCGGCCGCGGACCCAGGGGTAGAAGTTTTCGAGCGATGTGACGGCGCGGGAAACCACCCAGTCCCAATTGCCGGGCAGCTCTTCCACACGGGACTGGACGCAGCGCAGGTTTTTGAGTTCAAGTCCGTCCGCAACCGCCTGGGCGACACGCACTTTCTTTCCGATAGAATCGCAGAGAGTGAAGTCCGCGGCAGGCAGCACCATGGCCAGCGGAATCCCCGGGAAGCCGCCTCCCGTCCCTACATCCAGAATAGTTGCGCCCGAGCTTTCCTGCGGGTCAGCTGATAAACCAGACTGTGCAAGGTGTCCCGATTTTTGGGACACCTGGAACAAAAAAGGCCGATTTTGTGCAAGGTGTCCAGAATTTTGGGACACCTGACACACTCCGTCCGTCATCAGGGAGAAATCATCCGGATAGAACAGGCGGAGGTATTCGGCGATAGCGAGGGAGTGAAGGATGTGGTGGGCGTAGATATTCTCTTCGTCCTTCCTGGAAATCACGTTGATGCGGGCGTTCCACTCACGCCAGAGGGCTTCCGCCGCTGCGAAGGCCTGAGCCGAAACGATCATCGGAGGGCCGCCTCCGGGCAGCGGGCAGGACTGGCGGCAGAGGCCTCATCCGGGGAGCCTGCACGGGCCTCCTCCAGAAGGCATCCAAGTTCTTCTATGTCCCTGCAGATCAGCGAGGGCGCATGAGGCCACTCGCGGGCCATCTCAAGGGTGGTTTCGCCGCTCAGCACCAGCACTCCGAAGGCACCGGCATTCCAGGCCATCTCGATATCGGTGTAGATGCGGTCGCCCACCATGGCTATCTGGGATGGCTGCAGCCCATAACGGCCTTCTATTCCTGCCAGCATCGCCGGGTCCGGCTTGCCTATGACGGCGTCCGGGGTCCTTCCCGTAGCATGCTCGATGCACTTGCAGATGGAGCCGCAGTCCACCAGCACGGTAGGCTGGTCGGTAGGACATACGCGGTCCGGATTAGTGGCGATATAGGGTATATTCCGTGAAGCCCACCAGGCGGCACGGCAAAGACGGGAATACTCCAGGGTCATGTCGAACGCCACCACCAGCACATCCGGAACATCATCCGCCGAATCGGCAGTGCTTTCATATCCTGCGGCCTCGAACTGGCTGATCATGGATGGAGTTCCAAGCAAGAAGAGTCTTTTGGCCGAAGGATAATGGGCTTTCAGATAGTCGATTGTCGCGGGCACGGTGCTGTACATCTGCTCGCGCGAGCAATGGATTCCCATCCTCTCCAGTTTGGACATATAGTCCTCGAGCGAACGGGTGGGATTGTTGGTAAGGAAAGAATAACTGATCCCCATCCCGTCCAATTTTGACAGGAAATCTATGGTGAACGGGAAAATGGTGTTGCTCAGATAGATGGTCCCATCCATGTCAAGGGCCACGTGTTTGATGGCCAGCAGCTTATCTCTCAGTTCATTATTCATCTTTAGCATATTTTTCAGTAAACTCACGGGAACGTGCGTAACCGTCGCGGGGAGCCTTCCACATTCCAACAAAGATGAGGGTCCCCACTATGCCCGCTGCGATAAAGGTGAGGAAAACGGCCTTCCAACCGAAATGGTCCGCGATAAGGCCTACGCCGATGGCGGAAAGGGAGGATCCGGCATATCCGAAGATGCCCACAAGCCCGTTGGCGGTGGCAGAAGCCTCTTTGGTGGCCTGGTTTGCAGAGCCGATGCCGATGAGCGCCTGCGGTCCGTAGATGCAGAATCCGGCGAGTGCCAGAACAATGGTGGACAGTATCACGGGCATGTCCACCAGGGCGAAAAGACCAAGGAAGACCACTGCCCCGGCCATGGAGAACAGGCACATGCGGTGCGCCCTGCCCTTGAAGATATGGTCCGTAGCCCAGCCGGCGAAGATGGTGCCGACTATGGCGGTGAGTTCGAACACAGCCACCGACCATGCTGCGCTGTTGATGTTCATGCCACGGTCCTCGGTAAGAAATTTCGGGCCCCAGTCCAGGACGCCCATGCGGAGGACATACACGAAGACGTTGGCACAGGCGAACATCCATATCCACCTGCTCCTGAACACCATGTGACGGAGGAAAGCCTTGTGCGCACCGGCCTTTCCGGCAGTCGCTTCCTTGCCGGTATGCGTCTCTGCGATTTCAGGAAGGCCCACGCTTTGGGGATTGTCCTTGAGGGCGGCGAAGCAAAGTATTGCGCCGCCTATGGCCACTATCGCAGGTATGATGAAACACCATCTCCATGCACCATAATGACTTGCATAGGAAAGGACCCGCGAAGTCTGCTCGGCTTCACCGAGGGAATCCCATCCCTTTATACTGCCCGCGAGATTGCCGGCGATGCGTGTGACAATACTGCTGTCGCCGCTCATGTCAGCGCCCATATTGGTCATGATGAGACCGCAGATGACAACCGCGCTGAAGGCGCCGATACTGTGGGAAGTGTTCCAGATGCTCATCTTTGTTGCAAGTTCGCTTGGAGCGATCCACTGAGGGAGCATCCTGGCGCATGGCGGGTAACCGAAGCCCTGGAAATACTGGTTCAGGACTATCGTAACACCCATTACCAGCACCAGCATGTTCACGAACTGAGGCCCTTCATGCACGCCGGTGATCAAATAGCTCAGGTCGACGCCGAAACCGAAACCGAAGTTGGAGAGGGCGCAGAGGAGCAATCCTATGCCCATGAACACCTTGGTACTCACCCGTTCGACTATGAATCCGTTCACGAAACGGCTGAACCCGTACACCAGCGAAGCTATCGCTATCACCACACCGAAACTCGTATTGGATATGCCGTATTCGGCCGTGAGGCCGGGCATGGCTATCGAGAAATTCTTCCTCACGAAATAATAGATGGCATATACCAGCATGGAAACCACGATGGTCTGCCACTGCCAGAACCTGAACGATCTTTTAGTCTGTATCATACCTCTTCTTTTTTCATTCGTTCAATAAGGGTTTTCGCCCTGCGGATGCGGGTGCGTACGGTATTGAGCTCCATGCCGAGTTCTTCGGCTATCTCCTTGTACTGCAGACCGTCCACAAGCCGCAGCTGAGCCACCTGGCGGTAAAGCTCCGGCAGGCCTTCGATGTAGCGAAGGGTGGTTTCTTCATCCTCTGTCTTGATTATGGACTCGAGCGGGGTGTCGGAATCGTCTCCAACCGCATCGGCCTCGGCCGCCGCAAGGTTCTCGTTGAGCGACACGAAGGGGGCGCGGATGTTCTTGTCGCGCTCCAGGGTATCCAGGGCGGTGTTTCTCGCAATCGTCCTCAGCCATGTGGAGAACTGGCTTTTAGAAGGATCGAAGCTCCGGATCTGCCGGAAGGCTTTCTCGAAGCTGCGCGAGCAGATATCATCGACATAAAAATCGTCGATATTCTTTATCCAGCTCTTGAGAAACTTCTTCAGGGCATCGATATGGGTATCCCAGAGGCGGGCGAACGCGGTTCCGTCGCCGATGATGGCAAGGCGCACCAGTTCGTTAATGGGCTTCGATCCAGGTTCTTCCATAATTGCATTCGACGGTTAACGGCACCGACAGTTTTACCACTCCCTGCATATCTCTCTCGAGTATATTCTTTACTGTATCTATCTCATCTTCCGGCACTTCCAGAAGAAGTTCATCATGGATCTGCAGCACCAGCTTGCTGCGAAGGCCTGCCTCCCGAAGGCTACGGTCCACTTTTATCATGGCAAGTTTGATTATGTCCGCCGCAGTGCCCTGGATGGGGGCGTTGACAGCGTTGCGTTCCGCCACGGAGCGCACGTTGCCGTTGTTTGAATTGATGTCCGGGATATATCTGCGGCGCCCGAAGAGGGTTTCGGTATAAAGGGATTCCCTTGCCGCCTCCAAGGTGCTGTCGATGAAGAGACGGATAGCGGGAAAACTCTCGAAGTAATCGTCTATCAGGCGTTTAGCCTCGGAACGCGAACATTTGAGACGCTGGGCGAGCCCGAAAGAGGACATGCCGTACATTATGCCGAAATTAACGGTCTTGGCCATTTTCCTCTGATCGGGACTGACTTTTTCCACCGGAATTCCGAAAATCTTGGACGCCGTGGCTGCATGTACGTCCACTCCGTCACGGAAAGCCTGGATGAGATGGGCGTCGCAGCTCATGTGCGCCATCACCCGGAGTTCGATCTGGGAATAGTCGGAAGACATCATCACCCAGCCTGCCTTTTCCGGCACGAAGGCCCTGCGGATTTCCCGTCCTTCTTCGGTGCGGATGGGGATGTTCTGCAGGTTAGGATTGGAGGAAGAAAGCCTTCCCGTAGATGTAAGTGCCTGATTGAAAGTCGTATGCACCCTTCCATCGACGGGAGAGATGAAGCCGGCGAGCGGCTCGATGTAGGTGGAAAGGAGTTTCCGCAAGCCCCTGTAATCCAGCAGGAGACCTATCACCGGATGCCTGTCGTAGAGGAAACTCAGGGTCTCCTCGTCGGTCGGCCATGAGCCTCTGGGGGATTTGCGGGCCTTGGGGTCGAGGGCAAGTTTCTCGAAAATGAGTTCTCCCATCTGCTTGGGAGACGCCACATTGAGCTCCGGATTGCCGGCGATTTCCCGGATTGCGGCTTCTTTTTCCAGCATCCGTCGCCGGAGCGATTCCGAAAAGTCGCGCAGAGAGGCCACATCTATCTTTACACCCGTCATTTCCATGCGTGCAAGTACCTGCTGCAGAGGGGCTTCGATGTCGTCATAGAGTTTGAGCATCCCGCCCGCTTCAAGCTCGGCATGGAGGATATCCGAGAGTGCAAGCATCGCTTCCACCCGTGGTCCCGATTCGCTGTCTGTCGGCACTTCACCGTCGCCCCCGAAAAGACTTCCTTCCTTGGCGGCAGCGTCTTCCCCGAGTTCTATCCCCAGATAAGTGGATGCCAGGGAATCAAGTTTATGGCTGCGTTCCGGGTTCAGCAGATAGTGCATAAGTTCTATATCCAACAGCCTGCCTTCCAGGCAGATGCCTTCGGCTGCAAGGGCCTTGATCTGAGCTTTGAGGGCAAATCCTGCCTTGACGGTCTGCGGATCCGAGAGCAGGGCCGCCGCCTCCGACAGGCCAAGCTTGCGTGCCGGAAGATCGCCGTTTTCTTTCGAGCGTCCGGCCACCCAGACATACTGTCCGTCAACTTCAAAGGCAATGTCGGCAACCCTCGGATACTGCTCTCCAAGGGGCTGCTGCCCCGTAGGGAGTTCGTCCTTCGGACTCACCCCACCATCCCTCCGGGACGGTCCCCCCGCTTCCGGGCCGCGGGCGGCACGTCCCTCCGGGGCAGCAGCCCCTCGGGAAGCAGCGACATCCGGCCGGCTCAGCAATCCTTTCGGCAGATATCTCTTCAGGGAAGTGAATTCGTACTGTGCGAAAAGTCCGGCCACCTCTGGCGACGGTTCGCGCAGAACCATCTGATCTGCAGTCACATCCAAAGGAATATCCGTCTTGATGGTCACAAGCTTCTTGCTCAGGGCGATATGGTCCCTCGCAGTTTCGAACAGCTCCCGCTGACGGGGCGTCAGTTCATCCAGATGGGCATAAATGTTCTCGACACTTCCGTATTTGCCGAGCAGCTTTCCAGCCCCAACTTCACCGACGCCCTTCACTCCGGGCACATTGTCGGAAGCGTCTCCGCATATCGTCAGGATATCGATTACCTGCTCAGGCCTCTCTATGCCATACCTGGCACAGACGGCGGCAATGTCCAGTATTTCGTTCTCTCCCCCGCCCTTTCCCGGCTTGTACTGGAAGATATGCTCCTCTATCAGCTGGCCGTAATCCTTGTCGGGGGTCACCATATACACGTCGAAACCCTCCCTTGCGCTGCGCTTTGCCATCGATCCGATGACATCGTCCGCCTCGAATCCGGGAATCATCAGGACAGGGATGTTCAGGGCTTCCACTATCTGCGTAAGCGGCTCCAGGGCATCCCGCACAAGTTGCGGAGTCTCACCCCTGTTCGCCTTGTAGGGGGGATACATCTCGTTTCGGAACGTTCCTCCCGGAGGGTCGAAACTCACTGCGATATGCGTAGGTGCTTCTTTCGCGATGAGTTCCAGCAGATATTTGGTAAAACCGAAAAGGATGGAAGTGTCCACCCCTTTTGTATTTATCATAGGCCTGCCCAGAAAGGCATAATACATCTTGAAGATGAGTGCGTGGCCGTCTATGAGGAAAAGTTTCATCTACTTTTGTTAAAACCGTCAAATATACAAAAAAAATGGCGTCCATTCATCGGGACTGCCGGAGTGGTAAAGGCATATAAAATTTATTTTTTATCTTTGCGACTTAACGGCTTTTGCAAAAGCCTCCATTAAATTATGAAAAAAAGGCTGGTTGAAATAGCGATGATTCTTTCTCTCGCGGCACTCGTATGGGGGTGCGCACGGGAAGGTATGCCGCGGAGGGCAGTCTCAGGCGGGGCGGAAGCAGGCATCGAGATAAGCCTCCTGACAAAATCAGCCGGAGAAGGGACTTCGGTGCAGGCGGACAGTTTCTGGGTGGAACTCTACAACGCCCGCGCAGTGCGTATCTACAGCAAACAGTATAAAGACGCAAAAAGCGAAAACATCAAGGTCAACGCGGGGCAGTTTCGTCTGATAGCCTTCTGCGGAGACACTCTCGGAGCCGGTTTCGACAAGGCATACTACCTGGCCGATACCACGTTCACGGTGCACGGGTTCCTCGAAAACGGTGGAGAGCCTGACAGGATAAGCGCGACGGCAAGGCGGGGCAACGTTGAACTCGAAGTAAACTTCGGAGATAACCTCCGTACCTACTATTCCAATTACTACGCAATCGTCCGCCACGATGAGATTGCCCGCAAATCGGTCAAATTCCTCAAAGACGAAACCCGGCATGCTTTCATCCCCGGAGGCAAGGCCTATCTTGAGGTTTTCGCCCAGCTGGCAGGACGCGGCATGCAGGATGGCGGGGTGAAGGACAGCCTGGTGTATTACCGCACGGAAACCAAGACTTACGTCCCCGGGGACATGGTTACTTTCAACATAGACTGCGCCGAAAGGCAGGGGACGCTGGATCTTCAGATATCTGCGGAGGGAAGGACTCCTGAAGTCAGCCAGTTGGTGAGCATTCCTGCGGATACTCCCCCGTCCATCTTCTACCATGGAGTACAGGGCGACAGTTTCAGCAAACGATTCAGTATCGGCACAGGAGCCGCCCCCGAAGACCTAAGTCTGAATTTTGCATCCGCTTCCGGAATTCGGGAAGCAGTCCTTCAGATAAACAACACCTATCTCACATCTGCAGCCGGCCTTCCCGCAAGCGTGGACCTGACAAACATTTCGGCAGCGGACGAGTCCACGCTCAAGGCGGCGGGAATATCCTGGATTGCCGACGAAGGCAATACCTACGGATATGTGAACGTCGGCGGCACCATGCCTGCACTCAGCCTGCACAGCGAGTATTCAGCGGCATCACCATCTGTGGCGACATTCATCCTGAGCGTCAAGGATGCTTACGACAACATTTCGGCGGCATCCCTCGACCTGCTCGGCAAGCCTATAGAGGCAAGGGTTGAAGCTGCGGATTGCGACATATGGGGATGGAAGCTTGCAAATCCCAGCGCGGTCATAGCAGAGGTGGAAGAAATCCCTGACGGGGCTTCTTTCACACTGCAGTACAGCAACGACGGCCTGACCTGGAAGCAGGCCGCCCAGAAGAGCATCAGCGGAAACAGGGTATATTTCAACGATGCCACGGGACTCCTTCCCGGCAACACCTGCCGCTTCCGCGTGATGGCCGGCAGTAATCCGGACAATGTGAGTTCCGAAAGCACTTTCTCGACCGAAGTTGCGGAACAGCTTCCCAACAACGGATTCGAAGAGTTCTCGGAGCAGGCCACCGAAGTGCCCACTTTGAAAATTGTGGTGGTAATCACAAAATTCACCATCACCTGGTGGCAGCTTTACGCGGCAGGCGGCACGAGATTCTGGGCGGTGAACAGCCCGGTAAGCATACGTACCGGAGCCACGGCCGCCTATCAGGATTACAAATCCTACCCCACCGTCGCCGTATTCACCGACGGGGCTTACAGCGGCAACAGCGTGCAGGTGGCCACGATTGCGGAGAACAATGCAGCAAGCGAAATATTGTACGGAACCTACCATCCCGGCGAACTTTTCATCGGACGCGCCAACGATGAGATTTATGACAGCTGGGCAAAAACTTCCGAAGGGGGAACCCTGGGAAGCAGGCCACGCGCCCTGCGGTTCCAGCACAAATTCAACTGCAACGGATCCAAGCCTTACTATGTACATATAGAGATACTGGACGCCGACGGCAACAAGATAGGAGAAGCCACGAAGAACGACCAGACCTCCTCGGTGAATTCCTGGACCGCCGTGACAATTCCCATCAACTACACCGTCACCGACCGCAAGGCTGCCGGCATAAAACTTTCGTTCATGTCCAGCAGGGACGGAAGCGACGACAACCACCGCAGCGTAACGGTGAACACCCTCAGCGGAGAACACAAGATCCACGCAGGAAATATCCTGAGCCTGGACAATATTGAACTGGTTTACAGTGAATAGATGAAAATGAGACGATTATTATTATACATGGCAATTCCGGCGCTCGCTTTCGCGGCTGCAGCACTCTTCTGCGGCTGCCACCACGAAATGCAGGCGCTCAGCAACCCCTATGCACGCACGGGAATCCTGCGGATGCAGGTGGAATGCAGAACCTCCAAGGCGTCAATCACCGAGACCGGCGACTTCCGCCTCCTGCTCAGCCGTGAAGAAGACGACTGGACAAGCAACTACGACCGTGTGTCGGACATCCCCGCCGAACTCCGTCTGGTCCCCGGCATCTATCATGCCGCAGCAAGTTCCCGGGACACTCTTCCCGCCGCATTCGACCAGCCGATTTACAAAGGAGAAACAATCTTCGAAATCAGCGCCGGCATCGTCACTCCGGTCACCGTAAAATGCACGCTTGCAAACATGAAGGTTGGAATAAACCTCAGTGAAAGGTTCCTTTCCGAGCTGTCGGACTACCGTGTCACCATGACGAACGCCTCTTCCTGGGACGATCCGGATGTAGCCCGCCGCACCCTTGTATGGGACAATGAGGCCGCCGCGGCAGGCAAGACCGGTTACTTCACCGTCGCCCCGCTGCTGGTGAAAGTCTATGGGCATCGTTTCATCGACGGAGGCGAGGCCATGGCGGAAGAAAGCGTTTCCGATGTAGAAGAAAGTGATTATCACCTGGTTAACGTTGATGCAGTGGTTACCGGTCAGGCCGGCATAACCATAATCATCGACGATTCCATAAATGAAAAGAACGAGGATGTCGTTGTCCCCGGCTGGGGCGAGGCTCCTGTAGACGGACATCAGGATGATGGCGGAGACAATCCCGGCGGGGGCGGCAACGACCCGTCCACCGCTCCCCAGATGTTCTGGGATGCCAATCCCGGCTTCGAGCCCACGCCCATCGAATCCACAATGGACATCAACATAGTAATATCCGCGCCGGAAAAGATCGCTGCCTTCGTGGTAACCGTGGACTCCTATGTCCTGTCCGACATTATCGCCCAGATGGCAGGCGACACCCAGTACAAATATGCTGACGACGGTCCCTACGACATGGATTTGATAGGGAACGAGACCCTGGTGAACGTACTGTCCGAGATGATTCCTACCGGCGATGCCCTCAAGGGGCAGACCGAGGTTCTGTTCCCGCTTTCCCAACTTGTACCTATGATCCAGATGTTTGCCCCGACTCCGGGTTCCGAACATATCTTCACGCTGAAAGTCACGGACGAAAAAGGACAGATGCTTGAAAAATCACTTACTTTCTACGCCAGGTAGCACATGAAGTTTTTTCTCAAATATCGCTTTGCAGCAATTCTCGCGCTGATTTTTACAATGCTTTCCTGCACAAGGGAAGCATCACGGGAGGTCGGCAAAGGCACCCTGCAACTGAGCATCGGCTCACAGGCGCCCGAGTTGATTGTCCGCAGCGGTTTCGGTTCCGTGATGCCGGCTTTCGGAGTGAACATTGTCGGGGAAGACGGCAAGCACAGTTATTCCGTGGCCGATTCCAGGGATTTCCCGGCGGAAGGTCTTGAAATTGCCGCAGGTGTTTATACCGTGAGCGTGGAGTCCATTCCCGGAGCTGCATCCGAATGGGGCGAGGCGGTCTGGGCCGGCAGCACCAAAGTAACGGTAAAGCCGGAGCAGAAAACAAGCGCCAATATAAACTGCACGATGAGCAACACCATGGTTTCCGCCGAATTTGACGAAAGCATCAGTTCATCATTCAGCAGCTGGGCTCTCAGCGTGGACAACGGAGGCATGCCACTGGTGTTCTCAAGTGACGCCGGAACCCAGAACGACACTGCCTGGTTCGATGTCAGCGGCGTGCTCAACTATAGCGTAGAAGTGACCACGAAAGCCGGGAAAGTCTTCAGAAAAGGCCCTGAAAGCATCGGCGGAGTGACCGGAGGCAAGCACTACCGTTTCCATATCACCCAAAATGAGAATGGCACAGTATTGCTTACGGTGGTTATCGACGGCAGCGCCGTATATAATGTCGATTCAGAATCAGCCGAAAGCAGCCATATCAACGAGCTGACTGCCCTGGAGGGAGATTCCACCGACCACAGCATGATGTTCATGGCATCGAGAGGAATCGCCTCCCTCGCCATTGGCCACCAGGACGAAGGTCTCGCCGCGGCAGGTGTCCCCGAATGGACGGACCTTGTGACATCCCAAAGTATCAGCGCCCTTGTGAACGCCGGATTCTCCTGCGAAAAAATCGCTTTCGGATCAAAAGGCGTTCACTCCGTTTCCTTCGGCGGCCTGCTTGGCCGTCTTGCACTCGGAGACTATGAGTTCAAAGCCATTCTCACGGATGTCCGCGGGCTTCGCAACGAAGTTGTCTGGAGAATCAGCATAGTGCCTCCGGTAGAATCCAAAATCAGTTCCGTAAATGCTTGGGCCAGGTTCGCAGTACTCAAAGGAGAATGGGTCACCGCCTCCAAGCCAGAAGGTCTGCGTTTCCAGTACAGTGCAGCAGGATCGGGCGTCTGGACAGATATCAGCGACGGGCTCCGCTATGACGAAAGCAGCCGCAGCTATTCCGCTGATATTTATGGACTTGAGCCCGGACAGAAATATCTTTTCCGCAGCGTCACCAATGCCGACATATCCAACGATAAGGAATTCCCCGAAATCAGCGTCACCACCGACGCCAACGTGCCCACGGTGCCTTATATGGACTTCGACAACTGGTGCAAGTCCGGAGATGCATGGATGCCTAACCCGAGCGGCGCCGCAACCGTGTGGGATACCGCGAATCCGGGAACTGCAAGCCTCGGCACAGTTCCCACCACTCCGGAATCCAGCGATGTGGTGAGCGGCCAGGCCGTAAGGATGGAAAGCACCACCGCAGGAATGCTCGGCATCAACAAATTCGCCGCAGGCAACATCTACCTGGGACAGTTCAACAAGGTGGAAGGCACCACGGGAGCATCCCTCAAATGGGGTTACCGCTTCAACGGCAGGCCCATCGCGCTGCGCGGGTACTACAAGTACAAACCGGTGAACATCGACTACGCCGAATCGCCCATGACCCATCTCAAGGGCACTCCGGACTGGGGTTCCATCCGCATCTTCCTTTGCAACTGGAGCCAGCAGTTCCTGCTCAACACCGCTACCGGAAACTTCCTGCAGGAGGACGATCCGAGCGTGATTGCGAGCGCCGGCCTGTACTTCAACACCACCAACAGTTCCTACGTGCACTTCACGCTGCCGGTCCACTACAACGACGACCGCACGCCTACCTTCATAGAGATTGCCTGCGCGGCAAGCCGCTACGGCGACTATTTCACCGGAGGCAAGGGCAGCGTGCTGCTGATAGATGAATTCGAACTCGTTTACGATCCCGCCGACCTCAGCGAGGCCGAGCGCGAAGCAATAGGATACAGATAGGATTATGAAAAGAATCGCAATTATACTCAGCCTCTGCTGCATAGGCTTCTGCGCCGCAGCGCAGGACAACTACCAGCCATTCGACCGCGGGATAGCGAAGCCCAGCACGATTTTCATCCCCAAAGGAACCTCCGGAGCGGGATTCGGATTCGGTTTCACCAACTATAAGGTGGGCCGCACCGGCGCGAACGACATGGGATTCTCCCTTCCTACCGATCTTGTCAAGGGGCTCTCGGGAGCGATGAATATATTCAATCTGGCACCTTCCTACGAGTATTTCCTCTGGGACAACACTTCCGTGGGTGCAAGGATCAAGTATGAGCATTCCGTGTTCGCGCTGGACAATGCCACGCTTTCGCTTTCGGACGATATGGAGTTCGACGCCGGCGATTACGACTATGTTTCCAACAGCATTTCGGCATATGCCACGCTGCGCAACTTCATGCCCATCGGCGAAAGCAAGCGCTTTGCAATGATCCTGGAAGGCCGCCTCGGAGGGACTTACGGGGAAAGCCGCAGCCGCAAGCTGGAAGATGGCCTCAAGCACGGCAGTTACAACACCGTCTATCAGGGCAGTTTCAAGTTCGTTCCCGGTCTGTGCGTGTTCGTGATGAACAATGTGGCGGTGACCGCACAGATGGCCGTTTTCGGCATCACCTACCGCTATATCGACCAGAAGAACGACAAGGTCGGGCGCAGCGGCCTGAACGGAGCCAACAGCTCCCTCGGCATCGATTTCCTTTCCGTGGAAATCGGCACCAACGTCTATATCCTGGACCGCAAGCATCGTCCCCGCAAATAAATGAAAAGGCTGATTCACATATTCGCCCTTGCCATCTGGCTGCTGCCCGCTTGTGTCGAGAACGACCTGGACTACCCTCTGGTGCCCGGAGGCTTCATCAGCATCGAGGTGGAAGGACAGAAAGGTGTGGAAATCAGCAACAAGACCCGGGTGGTGACTATCGACCTGGAGGAGACCGCCCTGCCGGATTCGCTACCGCTGTTGTCTTACAAGCTCACGGACAGCACTTTCCTGGACACTCCCCTGCCCGAGGTCCTGGATCTCGCTTCGCCGATGAAGGTGAAGATGCATACCTGGCAGAATTGGGAATGGACCATACGTGCCACTCAGAGCATCGAGCGCTCCGTCAATTGTGAATCTCAGGTTGGAGAGGCTCGTTTCAACGAAAGCAACAATACCATACTGCTTCGCGTGACCGACGACCAGCGTCTGGACCGCGTCTGCTTCAATTCCATGAAACTCGGGCCGGAAGGCTCGCGCGTGATAAGCACCACGGGATATGAGAACGACGGGCAGACATCGCGCCAGGTGACGCGCGACTGCGTGTTCCCGATGACCCTGGACTGCATCCTTACGCGCAGTTTCACAGTGGTTTACAAGGGCCGCAGCGAAGTGTGGAACCTGGAAGCCGTGAAGGTTCTCGTGGAAACCGAGATACGCGGCGTGGCGCCATGGTGCCATTCTGCCGATATCGAGGCCATCTTCAACGGAAAGGGCAGTCCGGAAGTTCAGTGGAGAAGGGCCGGAGAGGAGCAGTGGACAGTCTGCGACAGCGTCACCGTGGACGGAACGGACATTCACGCAAAGATTCTCAATCTGGAGGAACTCACTGAATATCAGGTGCGTGTAATTGCAGATGGAAAGGAGAGCGCGGTGGAGACATTCCGCACGGACCATGAAATCCAGCTCTACAACATGGGCTTCGACGACTGGTATCTGGGAGGCAAGATCTGGTATCCTTACCCCGCCGATGCACACGACAGCCTGAAAGTATGGGATTCCGCCAACAAGGCCACGGCCAATTTCCTCGGCAGCATCACCACCCCGGTGGAAGATTTCGTGGCTGTGGAAGGCGAGGGCAAGAAGGCGGCCAAACTGGAAAGCACCTATGCCGTGGTGAAATTCGCCGCAGGCAACCTCTTCACCGGACAGTTCGTCTCGCTGAAAGGCCTCGGGGCCGATCTCGCCTGGGGTATCCCCTTCGACAGCAAGCCTAAGGCGCTGCACGGTTATTATTGCTACCAGCCCAAGCCCATAGACTATTACGATGCCGACCATGCCTATCTGAAAGGCAAGAACGATATCGGGCAGATCCAGGTAATCCTCACCGACTGGCCGCAGCAGTTCCATGTGCTGTCGGCGGAAGAAGTGTTCGTGGACGTGAAGAACGATCCGAACATCATCGCCTATGTGAATTTCGAGACTTCGGATTATGACGAGGGATATGTGGAATTCACCCTCCCCCTTGAATACCGTTCATACCGCACTCCCAAATATATCGTGGTGGTCGCGGCATCCAGCCGTTACGGCGATTTCTACACCGGCGGCAAGGGCAGCGCCCTCTATCTGGACGAATTCAGCTTCATTTACGAATAGCGGCAGGGGGTAGCCCTGGACATCCGCTACCGCCTCGCACAATGCCCTCGCAATAAAACTGCGTCCAGGGCTACCCCCTGCCGCATCATTAATGATTCTGCTCAGCTACAGAGGCTTCGTGGATGAGGTTGAAGAGGCGCTTGACAAAATCTGTATCAAGGCCGTAGGAGGCGGCGCTGCTGGCAACTTTCTCAAGGACTGCGTCCCAGCGGCCGGCCTGCACTATGGCTACATTGCCTTTCTTCTTGAGTTCTCCTATCCGCTTGCTTACCTTCATTCTGGAAGCGAGCGTGTAAACCAGATTCTCGTCGATGACGTCTATCTGGGCACGCAGGCGGCTGAGTTCTTCATTGAACGCTTCGTCAGCAGTCGCGGCGTCGCGCACGGTAAGTGACTCAAGCAGAGCGATGAGCGCGGACGGGGTAAGTTGCTGAGCGGCATCGCTGAGAGCCTCGGCAGGATTGCAGTGGGACTCTATCATCAGTCCTTCCAGACCAAGGTCCATCGCCCTTTGGGAAAGCTCCTGCAGGTATTCGCGCTTGCCTGCGATATGTGAAGGGTCCGCGAATATGGGGACTTCGGGATATCGCGCCCTGAACTCTACCGCCATCTCCCACTGGGGGTCGTTGCGATACTGTATCTTCCGCGAAGCGGTCACTCCCCTGTGGATCACACCGAGTTTCCTGATACCCTCGCGGTTCAGGCGCTCCAGCGCGCCGATCCACAAATCGAGATCCGGATTGACAGGGTTTTTCACAAGGACCGGCAGGTCGGTATCGCGCAGCGCCTCCGCTATCTCCTGCACCAGGAAGGGATTTGCCGTAGTTCTCGCCCCCAGCCAGACCATGTCCACGCCATATTTCAGGCATTCAAACACATGCCGGGTGCTCGCCACTTCGGTGCAGACCTTCATTCCTAATTCAGCCTTCACCTTCTGCAGCCATTTCAACCCGGGCACGCCGACGCCCTCGAAACTTCCAGGATGGGTGCGGGGTTTCCAGATTCCCGCACGGAAAACATTGATTCCTACGGCCTTGAGCCCTGCCGCCGTTTCCATTACCTGCTCTTCACTCTCCGCGCTGCAGGGGCCCGCTATCACACAGGGACGCGGCGGCAGATGGAAAAATCCCCAATCGTTCAGGGGCACTGTTTCGAGTTTAATCGCCATAGGCACAAAAATAATAATAATCAAGGATATTTGTTATTTTTGTATGATATGGAAACGAAACGACTGAATATACTGGTCACCGGCGGCAACGGGCAGCTGGGAATGTGCCTCAGGGATGAGAGCCGGCGGAGTCCTCACCGCTTCATCTTTTCGGATGTCAACGACATTCCCGGTCTGGAGACCCTCTGCCTTGACATTACGGACAGAAAGGCCCTCGACCTGGTGGCGGACAGCGAGAATATCGATATCATCGTAAACTGCGCCGGGTACACCAACGTGGAAAAGGCCGAGGATGAAATCTCCCTCGCGGAACTGCTGAACGCCACCGCTGTGGGGAACCTTGCCGACACCATGGCGAGACGGGAAGGCAGCCTCATCCACATTTCCACGGATTTCGTTTTCGACGGCAGCGCAAGCTCCCCGATTCCCGAGTGCGCCGAGCCAGCTCCGCTGAGCGTTTACGGTGCCACGAAGCTTGCAGGAGAAAAAGCTGCCGTGGGCTGCAGGTCCATCATCCTCCGTACAGCATGGCTGTATTCGGAATATGGGCGTAATTTTGTGAAGACCATGCTCTCGCTCACTGCGGAAAAGCCTGTGATCAAAGTGGTTGCAGACCAGATCGGCACCCCTACCTACGCCCGGGGCCTCGCGGCGCTGATAGTGCATATAATCGATTCCGGCCAGATCGGCAAAAGCGGCATATACCATTATACCGATGAAGGGGCAGCCAGCTGGTACGACCTTGCATCCGCCGTCAACCGCCTCGCCGGTCACGACTGCCAAGTCCTCCCCTGCCGCAGCGAGGACTACCCCGCCAAAGCCCGCCGACCCCATTATTCCGTGCTGGACAAAAACCTTGTAAAGCAGACATTCGGCGTCAGCATCCCCTGGTGGCAGGATTCCCTGCGGGAGTGTATGGACAAATTATCCAAGTAAAAATGAAGATTACAGAAACCGATATACCCGGCGTGGTGATTATAGAGCCGCGCGTTTTCGAAGATGCAAGAGGGTATTTCTTCGAGAGTTACAATAAGAAGGATTTCGACTCTCTGGTGCGCCCTGTGGATTTCGTGCAGGATAACGAGAGCCGCAGCAGCTATGGCGTGGTGAGGGGGCTGCACTACCAGAAAGGGGAGCATGCCCAGAGCAAACTGGTGCGGGTCCTGCAGGGGTGCGTCCTGGACGTAGCGGTGGATATCCGCAGGGGCAGTCCGACTTTCGGGCGGCATGTGGCGGTGGAACTCAGCGGAGAGAACAAGCGCCAGCTGTTCATCCCGAGGGGATTCGCCCACGGATTCGCAGTGCTGTCGGAAACTGCAGTGTTTCAATACAAATGCGATAATTTCTACGCCCCTCAGTCGGAAGGAGCCATCGCCTGGGACGACCCTGCCCTGGGCATAGACTGGCACGTTCCCGCCGGCAAGGTGCTGCTCAGCGAAAAAGACAGCCGTCACCCGGTGCTTTCAGAGTGCCCGGCCGGAGACCTTTTCGACTATAAAGAAGATCTGTACAGATGAAAAACGTTGCCATTCAAGGATATAGCGGATGTTTTCACGAACAGGCGGCCAGGCTCTTCTTTGGGGAGGACATCCAAATTGTAGAGTGCGACACCTTCGAGGGGCTTTTCACGGCCCTGGAAGAAGGCCGCGCCGATGCCGCTGTGATGGCCATCGAGAACACCGTCTCCGGAGGGTTGATCCCCAATTTCGAACTCGTTCAGAAGCATGGCAGGGCAATCAAGGGGGAGGTTTTCCTCAGGATCGTCCAGAACCTGATGGCTCTTCCTGGACAGAGTCTGGAAGACATCCGGGAGGTACGCTCGCATTATATGGCCATCCACCAGACACGCGCTTTCTTCGCCAGGCATCCGCATATCCGCCTGGTGGAATCGGAGGATACCGCCAAAAGCGCCGCACAGATCGCCCATGAGGGGCTGAAAGGGGTTGGCGCCGTGGCTTCGGAACTCGCCGCGAAGCTCTTCGGGCTGGAAATCATCGCCCCTGGCATAGAGACCAGCACGCATAATTTCACGCGCTTCATCATCTTTGACGACAGCCTGCAAGTACCTCAGGAGCAGATAGATAAAGCATCACTATGCTTCACCCTCCCCCATACGCCGGGCTCGCTTGCACACATCCTCACCATACTCTCCTTCTACGGGATGAACCTGACGAGGATCCAGAGCCTCCCCATTCCGGGCATGGAGTGGCAGTATTTCTTTTATGTTGACATTAAATTTGAAGATTACGGGCGCTATACCCAGGCGATTTCGGCGGTCAGGCCGCTGATAGATGAGTTCAGAGTGCTCGGCGAATACCATTCAGCGATATGATCAAGGCAGCAGACAGGACGGCAGGAGTAAAAGAATATTATTTCTCCACCAAGAACAGGCAGATAGCGGCGATGAACGCCGACGGAAGGACGGAACCTATAATCAACCTCGGAATAGGCTCCCCGGACGGAATGCCTCCGCAGGAGGCGATAGATGAGCTCTGCACCCAGGCCCGGAAAAGCGGAGTGCACGGCTACCAGAACTATACCGGCATTCCGGAACTGCGCGAGGCCTATGCCAAATGGTACAGGCGCTGGTACGGAGTGGAGCTCGACCCGGTAAAGGAGATTCAGCCCCTCACGGGCTCCAAGGAAGGGATTCTCATCACTTCCCTCGCCTTCCTCAACCCTGGGGACAAGGTGCTCGTACCCAACCCCGGCTATCCCACATACACTTCCGCCGCCAAGCTCTGCCAGGCGGAAATCGTGGAATATGAACTAATGGAAGATCTTGGCTGGCAGCCGGATTTCGAGGTCCTGGAGAGCCTGGACCTGGACGGTGTGAAGATGATGTGGGTGAATTATCCGAATATGCCTACCGGAGCCCCTGCGACGCCTGAGCTTTACAGGAAACTGATAGAATTCGGCATAAAGCACGACATCCTCATCTGCAACGACAACCCCTACAGTTTCATCCTCACCGACGAGCACATCTCCATCCTTTCCTTCCCCGGGGCCCGGGGCAACTGCCTGGAGCTGAACTCACTGAGCAAAGCCCACAACATGGCCGGCTGGCGAATCGGGATGGTCGCCGGAGCGCCGGCAATCATTTCGGAAATCCTCAAGGTGAAGAGCCAGATGGATTCGGGAATGTTCCGTCCGCTGCAGCTCGCCGCGGTGCAGGCCCTGGGCCAGGGGCCGGAATGGTTCGAAAGACTCAATGCGGAATACAAGGCGCGCCGCAAGGCCGCATGCGCCATCATGGATGCGCTTGGAGCGAAGTATAACCCTGACAGTCAGGGGCTTTTCATCTGGGGAAAAATCAAGGGAAATCCCGAGGAAGTGTCCGATTTCCTTCTGGAAAAGGCCGGTGTTTTCATCACCCCTGGGGTGGTATTCGGCAGCAAAGGCTCGCAGTACCTCCGCATTTCGCTCTGCGCTCCCGTGCCAAGACTTGAACGCGCCCTCGAAAAAATCAAGGAAGTCCTATGAAAACGATCGCCATAGTAGGCCTTGGCCTCATCGGAGGTTCCATGGCCGTAGATCTGAGACGCCGCGGCTATGCCGGGGAGATTATCGGCGTTGAAAACGAGCGGCTCAATGCCGAAGCGGCCCTCAAAATCGGCCTTGCGGACAGGATCGCCGGCCAGGCGGAAGCCTTCTCGAAGGCCGATGTGATCATCCTCGCCATACCCGTAGGGGCGGCTGCGAAGATTCTGCCGGAGGCCTTGGATGCCGCCGCCGGCAGCGGCAAACTTGTCATCGACGTCTGTTCCGTCAAGGAAGCCATGTGTCAGGCCGCCAAAGGACATCCTGGCAGGGCAAACTATGTGGCCACTCACCCGATGGCGGGCACAGAGTACAGCGGTCCGTGGGCGGCCATGCCCGGTCTTTTCGACGGGAGGGCCTGCATCTTCTGCGACAGCGAAGAATCATCGGCGGAAGCGCTCAAGGAAGCCGAAACGCTCTACGGAGTCCTCAACATGAGGATATCCTACATGCAGAGCAAGGCCCACGACACCCATGTGGCTTATGTATCGCACATTTCCCACATCACTTCCTTCGCTCTGGCGCTTACGGTCCTGGACAAGGAGAAGGACGAGAAGCACATCTTCGACCTTGCTTCCGGAGGCTTTTCTTCCACGGTGAGGCTTGCAAAGAGCAATGCGGACATGTGGGTGCCGATATTGTCGCTCAACCGCGACAATGTCCTGCATGTCACCGACACCTATATAGAAAAGATGAAACAGTTCCGCGATGCGGTGGCGGCAGGCGACGAAGCACGGATTCGCGAACTCATCGAAGAAGCGAATAAAATCAAGAGGATAATCCGATAATTGTTATTTTTGTATTCCGATGGCAGCAGAGAGCACCATATATCTCTACACGGACGGGGCCGCAAGCGGAAATCCCGGCCCGGGTGGCTGGGGAGCGGTGCTCAAGTACCGGGATCTCCGCAGGGAACTCAGCGGAGGCTTCGCCCTCACCACCAACAACCGTATGGAGCTTCTGGCCGTGATCATGGGGCTGGAAGCCATAAAATGGGAGAGGGCCGATGTGGAAGTCTGGAGCGATTCCACATATGTGGTGAAGGCCGTTGAAGAGAAATGGCTGGACAAATGGGTTGCAAGCGGATTCAAGAAAAAGAAAAACCGGGACCTCTGGGAGCGTTTCCTTCCCCTTTATCACAGGCACAACGTGAAATTCCACTGGCTCAAGGGGCATGCGGGACACCCGGAGAACGAATGCTGCGACCGGCTTGCGGTGGCGGCGTACTCGAGCGGGCTGCCGCTTCCCGCAGACGAGGGCTACATTCCCGAAGAAGAAGCGAAATTATTGTAAAATAAGCATATACTTATGTCAGACAAGAAACTTATAGTAGGTATAACCCAGGGCGACAGCAACGGGATAGGTTACGAGGTCATCATCAAAGCCCTCAGCGACCCCCGTATCCTGGACATGTTCACACCCGTAATCTACGGGTCATCGAAGATTTTCGGATTCTACCGCAAGACTATCCCGGAAATCGAGCAGATGGACACTAATCTCATTAACAACGCCAGGGAGGCGCATGCCAGGCGCATCAACATTCTGGGCTGCCTGCCGGACAATGCCTTCGCGGAACCGGGCGGAGCCACCGCGGCATCGGCCCAGGCGGCGATTTCTTCCCTTGAAAGGGCCGTAAAAGACCTGAAGGAAGGCGCCATCGACGTGCTTGTGACCGGCCCCATCAACAAAAAGGCGATAGTGGCCGAAGGCTTCGGTTTCCCGGGCCATACGGAGTATCTCGAGCAGGAGTTCGGGGTCAAGGATGTCACCATGTTCCTGATATCGGAACGCCTCAAGGTGGGTGTGGTCACCGGGCATATTCCGCTCAAGGATGTTCCTGCTGCCATTACCGAAGAAAGGATCCTGAGCAAGCTGCGCCTGATGAACGAGTCACTGAAGAAGGATTTCCGGGTAGCGACTCCGCAGATTGCAGTGCTGAGTCTCAACCCCCACAGCGGGGACAGCGGTCTGCTCGGCGACGAGGAACAGAAGGTCATAATCCCCGCTATCAAGAAGGCGACCGAAGAGGGAATCCTGGCTTTCGGGCCCTTCTCCCCCGACGGATACTTCGGCATGGGACATTATGAGCGTTTCGACGCCACCCTCGCCATGTACCACGACCAGGGGCTCGCTCCATTCAAGGCCATAGCCTTCGAGGACGGCGTTAACTATACCGCAGGACTGCCCATAGTGAGGACTTCGCCCGACCATGGCACCGCTTTCGAGCTCGCCGGACGCGACGAGGCGGATCCCCGCTCGATGCGCGCCGCCATCTTCGCAGCCATCGACATTTACAACAACCGCAAGGCCTGGCAGGCCCTCCAGGACGGCAAAATGCCTGAACGCGAGCCCGCCGAAGACCGCCACGAGCGCTCCGGACGACCGCAGATTGCATAATTGACAACGAAAAGTATTATCCTGATAGATACCGATGTGCCGGCTGGAACGCCGGAGGAAGTGCCGGATGAGAAATCCAAAGGATACCCACTGTCCAGCCACGTTTCAGCGCTCTATCTTGACAAGTTCCAGTTCAAAAATGAGCGTGCTGTGGGCCGGAATGTCATCCATCTTCATGGAACCATAACCCCATTTGGCCGGAATATAGACTTCCCATTTGTCACCTTCATGCATTCGAGTGAGGACAATCTGCCAGCCCATTATGAGATCCCCGACCATGAACAGCGCGGGCAGAGGCTGTCCTTCGGTAGTATCAAAGACAGTTCCGTCAATGAGTCTTCCAGTGTAATTGACATACACAATACTGCGAGGCGTAGGCCTCCTGCTTCCATGGCCTTCTTCCAGCACTTTATACAGGACTCCGTTGTCCAAGGCCACAATCCCCTCTTCCTGTGATTTCACCTGCAGGAATGCCTCGTTGGCTTCCTTGTAGGGATTCGGTCTTTTCTTTTTATGGAATGACATGTCAATCAGACACATTAATGTTCAGTATTTTCTTGCAGGCCGCCAACTCCGCATCCATCGCCGCGCCTATCTGCTGAAGGGACAGGCGGACATTCTGCATCCTGGAGTAATAGACATTGAATTCCGGAAGTTCGTGCAGGTAACGCACGTAATCGAAAACCGTCACTTCCCATTTCCCATAGAAATACCCATAGACAAGGTCGGATACTACCCTTTTCTGGTTCACGACCTGAGCCGACACATCGGCATACTGCCTTGCGTAGGAATAGAATTCGTCGATATGACCCAGCAGTTCCACATTCCCAATGTTGGAGAGGATGGCATCCTTGTAGGCGTCCACGCCGCTGTCCACATCGGCCTGCACATATTCGGACAAGGCGCTGTTGATGAAGGTTATGGCGACGGAGGTATCGACCCTTTCAAGCGTATCGGCGAGGATGGCCAGATGGAGGCACATCGAAGTGGAGTCGATGGTGTCGTAGAGTTCCTGATACTCCATGAGGCTCTTGTAAGTGCGGTCCATCTTCCCGACGATCTGCCCGGCAAGCAGCTGTGCGGTCTTTTGCCGCTTGCGGGCGCTGTTCCAACTGTCTACTCCGAAAGTCAGCAGGATACCTAGAACTGTCGCCAGGAAGCCTGGAATGAATGCCCGCAGGAACGTTTTGGCGGATTCTTTCATGTCAGGAAAGTTTTACCGCTGTCCCTGAGGCGGTGACCATGAGCATGCCGCCTGCCTCTCCGAGGACTTCATAGTCGATATCGATGCCTACGATGGCGTCCGCACCGAGCGCTGCGGCCCTTTCGGCCATCTCGTTCATGGCCTGGGTACGCGCTAACACAAGTTCCTCCTCGTAGGAGCCGGAACGCCCGCCGACGATATTGCGAATGCTTGCAGCGAAGTCGCGGATGAAATTAACTCCGGAGATGACTTCCCCGAAGACTACGCCTTTGTATTCGGTGATCGCACGACCTTCTACTGTGGGTGTTGTGGTGAGTATCATATTGCTAATGTTTTTAATTCAACAAATTTATTGAAAAAACGGCTACACCGCACTGGTGGTAATGTCAAATCAACCCTTTGAATTTCAACCAAAGAGCAAAGAACTGGTCATAGACATAGTACATATTCCTGTCCATAGTGATGAAATCCTTTTCCAGCAGGCCCTTGAGCGCCGCGCTGATACTGCTGGCGGAGTTGAGTTTATGCTTTTTGATGAACTTTCCGCCTGAGATAGCATCAGTATGCAAACGCCCTACTTCGCAAAGTAATAGTTTCTCAACCAATATTCAAAAATAGGATCTTGGAACGAAATCGTACTGCCGTTACTGTCCAAAATATCCTTCTTGATAAAGGTCTTGAGTGAACGGTATGCGGAAGTGGCACTGCTGATATGATATTTATACAGTGTCTCCATGTTGGAAATCGTCTTTTCTCCTGAAATGACGGCATGTAGATAGCATGTTTGCTGAAATGTGAAGGTCTCCATGATATTGGTAAACAACAGACTAAGTTGCTCGACAAGTGTTGCATGGGCCTTGACGACAGTATTCTCATCGCACAGCGAAATAGTTCTCAACCATGAAAGCTGGGACAGTTGCTGCGTATAATACGGATGATTGTCGGTAAGTGAGATGATTCTCCGACAAGCGTCGTCGGTTATTTCTTTCCCCGTTGACGCGAAACGTTCTTTAATAAAAGTGATCAGGTGCTCCGTATCAATTTTATTCAAAAAGAAAAGGTCTCCGAATTTGTAAAAAGGCATGGAAGAATCTGCAAAGACCTCCAACATCATATGCCTTTTGCTTCCATAGAGGCAGTAACTTGCTTTTTGGTGTTTCTGCCAGTGCGCGCGGAGTTTTCTCTGGAAGAAAAGCGGATCGTCAAATTCGGCGATATTCTGAAACTCATCTATGCAAACTACAACCTTGATACCCTTCGTCTGCGCTATCCGCTCCGGGAGATCGAGAATCTCATCAGGATTATTTCTGATTTCCTCCCAATCAAAGTCTATGGATACTTCATTGCCCGGATCCGCGCCTATTGAAATCTTGGGTATAAGCTGGGAAAAGAATCTTTTTGCGTTCTGAACCGCCTCCTCCCACTTTGAAGCAGTGCCCTGTATGATACTCCGGGCGAAAACCGTATAGAACTGTTCCTCTGTTTTTACATTAAAAAGGTCGACAGTGCAGATTTATTAACAAAAAATGTAATTACAAAAAATGTAAATACAATTATTGTAATAAACCAATTTGCGGATGCGCTCCTTGGGTGTAATCGCATGTAAATGAAAGCATAACGGCGCAAAGGTGGGAAAAAATCAGCAAGATAAGGTCGGCTCCACAACGATCCAGTGTCCCCCATTGTCCGGTCCTTCCCGGACAATGGTCCCTGCTGCCTTGAATTTTGCAAGATGCTTTTCCACTGCCTTGGCAGTGATACCTATTTCTGATGCAATCCTTGTGGCGGAGTACTCGGGGTACACCTTAAGTAAATCAAGAATTTTCTTACTACTTTTTACCTTTTTCTCGGAACTTATTGTGCTTATCTTACTACTTTCTTCGCCTGTGGATTCCAGATAGGCGGCAATATCGGAGGAAAGGGTCTTCACCATCTCGCCCGCCATGAAGTCCAGGAAGAAGGACAGATCTTCATTTTCTCGCGTGGCTATGAGCGCGTTTATGTAATCTCCCCTGTCTTCCTTCAGGACCTTTGCCGGGAGCAGCCCGAATTCGAACTGTATATGGTTCATGACCAGACGGGCCATACGGCCGTTGCCGTCGGCCCATGGGTGTATCGTCACCAGCCTGTAGTGAGCCTCGAAGCTCAGGTTGTAACGCTCGGCGATAGTCATCTCCTTGGAGCGCTCAGCATTCAGCCACCGGCAGAATTCTTCAAGCCGGGCGGGTACTTTCTGGTAGCTCAAGTATGACTTTCCTCCCACCCCGGCACTGACATTGACCAGACGAAGGTCTCCCTCCGCTGAAGAAAACTCACCGAGGGCGGTCTTGTATGTAGATCCGGTGTTCCGCATCACCAGGCGGGACAAGCCCTTCAGCATGGCGATATCAAAAGGAGCATGGCGCCCGGCCAGACTGATGCTTTCTTCATATGCACGCTTCAGATCCAGGTTCATCATCTGCTCCGCTATGGTCTTCCCTTTCGCCGAGATGCCCTCGTCAAAGAGCATCTGGTTTTCAATTTCCGTCACGGTGGAGCCTTCGATTGCGGTGGAATGGGTGATAATGGAATACAGATAGAACTTTCCATAATCTATCTGCGAGTCGATACCAAGCCTCCTATACTGCGATATCAGGTCAATGACTTTATCAATTGCCGGCATTATCTTACTACCTTTTGCACAAAGATAGACTTTTCTTACTACTTTTTCAAATTTTCTTACTACTTTTTTATAACCATAACGCCTGCCCTTCCTTCAGGAATCAGCAAAGCGCCTGTGCAAGAAGCGAAACAGGATTCAGGACCGGCACTCCGGTGCTCATCTCGATCTGCCATTTGCAGGTTTCGCACTCGGTGATCACGCAGTCGGCACCGCTGGAACGGATGTCGTCGAAGAGTTTCCCGCCTATCGCCTGGGACCAGGCATAATTCTCTTTCTTGAATCCAAAGGTTCCAGCAATGCCGCAGCAGTTGGGTTCGAGCTCCACGAGTTCCACTCCCGGAATCATCTTCAGAAGTTCAAGGGTGTAATTCCTCCAACCGAGCTTCTGCATGTGGCAGGCCGTGTGGTAGGCGACGCGCATCTTGAAATCCTTACGGAAATGCAGTCTGGAGGCGTTTTCGGAAGCCGGCGCGTCCCCAACGGCCACTTCGCCGGAGGATATCTTTTCGCACAGCCACTTGCTGAGCAGCATAAGATGCGGCCTCACGTCGGTATTGTCCAGCCCGAGCACATGGTGGTACTCGTCACGCATGGTGAAGGTGCAGGTGGACGATACGGTGAGGATTTCCTCCCCTGCCGCGATCGCCTTGCGCATGGACTCCAGATTGGTGCGGGCCTGCTTTTCGGCCTGTTTGCCGAAGCTGTTGCTGATGAGTGCGACACCGCAGCAGCGTTCCTTGTCGAGCAGATGCACGCCGTACCCGGCAGCGTTCACCACCTTGACGAAATCTTTTCCCAGCTGAGGATAGTTGTAGTTTGCATAGCAGCCGTGGAAGAAGCTGACGTAGCGGTCGAAGCCGGCAGATTGAGCGGGCTCCGACGTGGCGGCAGAGGGCCGGGAGCTGCCGGCTTCTGCGGAGCTGTTTTTCTTGAACCAGCGCTCGAAGGTCTGCGAAGAATAGGAAGGGAAGGTGCGATGCTTGTCCACACCCACCACCCCATGCATCAGGGCCTTTACCGGTTTCGCCTTCAGCACCGGATTCACTATGCCTGCGAAAGGCGATGCGAGGCTGCCGACAAGGTCGGTGGATGCAAGCACCCAGTCCCTGAGGTTATGGCCGGCATATTTGAGCCTGGCGCCCTGGATGATATCCCCGATTTTCACGCCCGAAGGGCAGCTCACCTCACAGCGCTTGCAGTTCAGGCAGTATTTCAGCGCATAGTCGTAATATTCAGGATCTTTAAGGCGATAGCGTTCTCCGTCCGGGCCGGCCTTTTTGGGGCCCGGATAGTGGTCGTTGACCGCCAGCATGGGGCAGACCAGGGTGCAGAGGTTGCACTTTAGGCACTGTTCGAGGGTGCCGTTGGGAGAAGTGACGTCGGGAGAAGCGATGTCGGAAGTGATAGTGGGCTGGACATTCGCTACTGCCACGCGCGGGCCTGCGCAAAAAACTGTGTCCAAGTCTTCAGCCTTGGAGACAACGCCCGCCACATCCGCAGCGGCAGAATCTTTCGCCAACACCTTTCCGACAGCATAGAGATTCTCCGCAGGCTCGCCTGCGAACAGCACCCTGCCGTCTTGGGCGGTCTTGACGCCGAAATCGAGGAAGGGTTGGGAGGCGAAGAAATCCGCCGAATACCACTTCGTGCGGTCGGGGATATATTCCACATCCGCACCGAATACCGGCTCATACACGCGGTCGCAGCCTGCAAGGAGCCCGCGGCTGAAGAACTTGCCGCTTGCCAGAACGAAAACTCCGGCAGCCACCGGGTCGTCTTCAAGATTCGCCGTGCGAACGGCAAGCAGACGGCCACCGATCCTGCCATCCTGCCAGATCCCGGCAACTGCGCGGTCGCCACGAAGGACGGTCGCCCCGGCCTGCGCCAGCGAAGAAAGATCCCCGTAGGGATTGGTAGGATCCGCCCCGAGCCGAAGCCCGTCCGCTATCACACATGTTTTCAAACCTTTATCCAGGCACGCCCGGGCAGCTGCACAGGCCGAATTGCCGCCACCTATTATAACCGCATCAAACTTCATTGCCGTGCATTTTTTGCATATACTCCGCTTCCCTCAGGGTGTCGCCCCAAAGCACAGGGGTCATGCCCTTCCAGCGTTCCTGGAGATAATCGTTTATGAATTCGCCTTCCTTTTCAGGCTGCCCGAGCTCTTCCGCTAGGACCTTGGCCACTTTGCGGATGCAGAAGGATCCCTGGCATGTACCCATGCCGATACGGGTGTGACGGCGGAGGTCCGATATATTGCGCACGCCCAGCGTCTTGACCGCATAGGCGATTTCCGCCCTGGTGACCTGCTCGCATTCGCAGATGATTTCGCGTCCGCGTTCGAAGTCCATCCGGCTTACTTCGGTGCCGTGACGGCCGATGGCGGCGCGCTTGAAATAAGGTTCTTCGTTTTTGGGATGGCGCCTTTCCGAGCCGGGCAGGGGCTTGACCGCAGTGGTGCAGGCCACCTTGACTCCGAGTTTTTCGCAGACCTTGTCCGTAACCATTTCCGCCATGAGACGGCTTGTGGTGAGCTTTCCGCCGGTTATAGTGATGAGCCCCGGAACTCCGTCCCTGCTCTCATGGTCGAGAACCACGATGCCTCGGGACACGCTGCGCCCGTCACCTTCCCCACCGGCCATCACCAAAGGCCGGACGCCTGCATAGGCGCGGATGATACGGGTTGCGGCAAGGCTGGGAACCAGCTGCACCCCTTCACGGAGCAACAGGTCCACCTCCTGGGGAGTGGCGTGCATATCGTCGATGGTATCAAGGGGAACCTTGTCCGAGGTGGTCCCGAGCACGCTCACCACGTCGCCGGGCACGAGAATGTCCGCATTGGACGGCTTGCGGCAACGGTTGATCACCATTCCAGCCACCCTGTGGCCGAAGATTATGAGGGCGCCCTTGCTGGGCAGCATCTCTATGTGTACGCCGGCGTTTTCGGCGAGTTGCGCCGTCCAGATGCCTGCGGCGAGGATGACTTGCCTTGCGCGGATCTCTTTTTCGGTGCTTTCACCATGTCCGAGCACCTTGACGCCCACTACCCTGCCGTTTTCCTTGACGAAAGAAGTGACCGTGTGGAACTTGAGTATTTCCGCACCGTGGCGTATGGCGTCGATTATATTTGCGTCCGTGAGGCGGAACGGGTCCACGGAAGCATCGGGCACTTTAACCGCTCCGATGAGCCGTGGATTCACCGACGGTTCCAGACGCATGGCTTCCTTGGGGGAAATGGCTTCGGCTTCTATGCCGGCGGCAAGGCAGCATTTTACGAAATTCTCCTGATATTCAAGGCTGTCCTCGGGGAGGGTTATGAAAAGGCCTCCGCAGGGTTCCACGCAGTTGGAGGCGATGCGCCTCAGTATCTTATTCTCTCGGATGCACTCCTCGGCGCCTTCCCTGTCGGTTACGGCATAGCGCCCGCCGCTGTGAAGCAGGCCGTGGTTGCGGCCACTGGCGCCATCGCAGATGTCGCCACGCTCCACCAGGAGCGTCCGCAGACCGCGCATGGCGCAGTCGCGGGCAGTGGCCGCTCCCGTAATACCACCACCCACTATGATAACATCGTACTCTTTAATCATCAAAAGGATTTTAACCCTTAAAGTTACGAATTTTCAGCGATTATCTTCTCAACTTTTTCATTTCCCGTTGCGGGAATACGCCAAATGAGGGCTATCACCAGCGATCCGAGCACGCAGAACGCCACCGTGAGCACATACACACGGTTCCATCCGAGCTCCGAACCGGCTATGGCACCGAACCAGATACCCGACACGAAAGTACTCAGGTAGCCCAGGATGCCGATGACGCCGTTCCCCGTACCGGCCGCATACTTCGTGCACTGCATCGAGGCACAGGTTCCGTAAAGGGCCTGCGGACCGTAGATGAAGAACGCGGAGAGCATCAGGAAGATTATTATCGAAACAGTCGCCGTGCTCTTCCAGAAACAGAAGAAACAGATCGTGGTCATTATCATGCACACGAGGCAGGTCCTGTGGGCCCTGTGGCCGAAAAACCTGTCCGTAGCCCATCCGGCCACTATCATTCCGAGTATGCCGCCCACGAGTTCACACCCGCCGACAACGCTGCCTGCAAGGGAAATATCCATCCCCTTGTCCTGGATCAGGAAGGTTCCGCCCCAGTCCAGTATGGTACCGCGGATGACGTTCATGCAGAAATTCGCGATGGCCAGCACCCAGATAATGGGGTTCTTGAACACCATATTGACCATGATCTTGTGCTGCAGGGCATCACTGATGCGCTTCTCCGGAGCATCGGAGGAAGCCTCCCCGTCCATCTTCTCGACGGGAGGGAGCCCCACCTCGGTGGGATCGTCCTTGATTCCGAAAAAGATAATGGGCACGCCGAGCAGGGCTATTGACGCCGGCACTATGAAACATAGGTTCCACGCGCTGTAGCCGAATGTTTTGAGGAGGAAACCGCAGAGCAGCACCACCAGACCGGCACCTATGCTGTGCGAAGTATTCCAGATGCTCTGTTTGGTAGGGAGCTCCTTCGGACGTATCCAATGCGAAAGCAGGCTCACGCAGGGCGGCACGCCCATCCCCTGAAGATAGCCGTTGAGCAGCCAAAGCGAACCTATCAGGTACACCAGGCCGATCGTCGCTTTCCCCTCTGCGTCAAGCAGATGCATCAGTCCGTTCATCTTCGGGCTGAACGCGATGACGAAGTTGACGATGCAGGAGAGCAGGAGTCCCAAGGACATTATCTTACGGCGGCTGAAACGGTCCACGAGATAGCCGTTCACGAATCGCGAAGCCCCATAGATGACCCCGTTGATGGTCATGAAAATACCAAGCTGCACCTTGCTCAGCCCGAGTTCCGCTTCCATGGCGGGGATCGCCATGCTGAGGTTCTTGCGAACGAAATAAAACAGCGCATAGCCTATCATCAGGCAGATGATGGTGCGCCATTCCCATCTTACATACTTTTTATTGCTTGCTGCATCCATAGTCATTAAAAATTACTGCTGCGAAAGTTCCAGACGGAGGAGATTGGGGATGTCCGTGCAGCAACGGTCGGCGCCGAGTTCCTTCATCTGAAGGTAGTGCGCCGTCTTGGTTCCGGGCCAGAGGCAAACTTCGAGTCCCGCCTCATGGGCCGCGGCCACAGCCTCCGTTGTAGTTCCCTTTACATTCGCGTCAAGCTGGCTCGCACCGATGCTCAGAGCCGTTGCGATGGTCTCCTCGCACACGGGCTTGGCGGTGATATAACCGACTTTTGCCTCCGGATAATGCTCCTTGATATACCGGATCGGCCTTTCATCGAAAGAAGTGAATACCCAATGCACGCCTTCCGGCTGCCTTGCGCTCACGGCCTTGTAAACCGCCTCGCAGTACTCCGGGATGCGCTCGTCCGGATAAAGTTCCTTTTCGCTCGTCTTGAGTTCCCATTCCACATAGGAAGTCCTGTTCCTGCTGAAAAGGCGGATTACCTGTTCCACCGAAGGGATTCTGTTGCCAAGGAAGGTCTTGGTCGCAAGGACGTCCCTGCCTTTCATGTGCTCGACTATGCCGTCGATGCCGGTGCGGCGCTTGAGGTTGGCGTCGTGCGAGACCACCAGCTTTCCGTCCTCGGTCATGCGGATGTCGGTTTCGAAACGGTTGATGCCTGCCGAAATGCACTGCCTGAACGCCTGCAGAGTATTCTCGTCATTTTCAGCCTTGCCGCCCCTGTGGGCATAGAAATCGGAAGGGAATTCGCCTATGCAGTTTACTTTTCCGCAGCAGCCGGCCGCCAGGGTCAGCGCGGCCGCGAATAACATCAGAACTGATTTCTTCATAATACTATCTCGTCATAAAATCCACCTCTTTTTGCCAGGTCCAGCAGGTTATAGCGGTAACGCATGAGCTGAACCACCGGAAAAACCGAACTCACCCATTCGGGAGTGACTCCTATATGCTCCGGTTCGTAGGGAGCGCCCACGATCCTGAAACATTCCTTCATCTTCTCATATGGCCAAACCTGGGCTTTCAGTTTAGCCTTGAGCCCCGGCCAGTCCTTCTTGAGGGCCAGCAGTTCCCCGCGCACCTTTTCGGGAGAAGAGTACTTCTTGCTGATGTTGTCGTAGCCGAGGCGCGGAGAAGGGAAATCCTTGAAGATTTCCAACGCACGGGCCTGCTCCTGCTCCAGGGTCGGCCAGGCTGCAACGCAGGCATCCACGTCGATGGCATCGACGTCCACTTTATAGAATTTCTCGAAGACGCGGCACATCGTGAGCGTGCCTATGGCCACCTGGAAACCATGGGATACGAACTTTCCCTTGTAGCGATGATGCGTCATGTCCAGGATGTGGCTGAAAAGGTGGTCGCAGCAGGACGCCGGCCTGCTGGAACGTGCCGCCTGCATGGCGAAACCGCTGAGGATCAAGCCCTCGAAAAGGGCGCCCACGGCTTCGGGCTTGCCTGCCGCAACGCCTTCAGGGTCCGAAAGCAGGGAGTCGAGGTCGTCCTGCAGCACATGCCAGGCCTCGGGAATAATGGGCTCGGACCCTACCAGGTCCGCGATTATCCACTCTCCTCCTGCAGGCACCTTTGCGGCAAGGTCGGCATAACCGGCGGCGGTCATATCCTTCGGGGCGGCCGCCAGCACGGCGGTATCGGCCAGCACGGCCACCGGCGCGGGGCAGTCGAAAGTCTGCTTGGAGTTCTGATAGGTGATGGAGGCTCCGAAAGAAGTGTAACCGTCCACCGAAGCGGCCGTAGGAATGGTAAGATAACTCTGTTTATGATGATGTGAACATAGCTTGCAAAGGTCGTTTATAGTGCCTGAGCCCACGGAAACCGCAACGGCGCCGCTTTCGTCCAGGACCTTGTCCAGAGTCTCGATATGATCCCAGTCCGCATGGAATTCGTCTTCTTCGAAAAGGAACTTTTCGGTAGGGATTCCCGCATCGGTAAAGTGGGCGAAAACCCTCTCTCCGGCAGCCTTCCATGTATTGCGGTCGGCGACCACAACTGCCTTGTGTTCACCGAAAAAGCGTTTGTAAAGTGCGGGTGCCAGACAAAGATTGTCCCTTCCCATTTCAAACGCCCTGGTATCTGTGGATACCTCGAGCGCCTTAGCTATTCTTTCTTCACTATTCATAATATGCCAAATTAACCGACCCAATCTAAGCTTTTTTTACGAATAATGAAATAGGGTTTTTCACTTTTTCTTACTCTGAATACCGTCCACGTAAGGCTTGATCTTTTCCGGATAGTCCGTCGAGACGTAGTCGAAACCCTGCCCGAGTACCCAGTCGATGCCGGGCTCGTCGTTCACGATCCAGCAGGTGGTCTCCACCCCGAGGGCCTTGCAGTCCGCAAGGATTCCGGGATTCTCCTTCCACACCTTTTTGTCGTATGAAAGTTCGTAACCCTTTTCCTTGGCCCAAGCGGCGGATTTCACTTCGTCTTTGCCTCCCACGAGGAACAGGACCTTCGCATTGGGATCAAGACGCTTGATCTCGGATGCGGCCCATTCGCTGAAGGTGGTCCACTGCAGCTGCGCGCCCATTTTCATCTTTCTGGCGAGAGACATGGAATACTCCACGGCACGGGTCTCCTTTTCCTTGGAAGGATGTTTTTTAACTTCCAGTATGATAGTGATTTCCGGATGTTTCTTCGCCTGCTTGAACCATTCTTTGAGAGTAGGTATGCGTGTGCCTCCGGGAAGGACGGCCTTTCGCAGCTGCTTGAAAGTCTGCAGCTGCACCTTGGTGTCACATCCCGGATACTTGGGGCCGTGGATCACCACTATTTTATCGTCGGAACTGACGTTGATGTCGAACTCTACGGCATCCACCCCGACTTCCTGGGCAAATTTCAAGGCAGGAATCGTATTCTGGTAGGGAGCTCCATCATGACGGGCCCCGCGATGTGCCACCACCTTGGTCTGCGCAAAGCCTGCCGCGCACACAAGCGCCGACAAGGCAGCAAGAATCAACTTTCTCATATTCATCATTTTGTCTGGTCAAAGGTGAACGCTTCCCAGGGAAGTTCGGCGTCCTTCCCGTTGTCCAGCACGTCGGCCGCATGGCAAAGCATGGGGAACCGCGAAAGGTCCGCCTGTCCGAGTTCGGCCTTCCGGACCATTGCCTTGTGAACCCTGCGGGCAACGACGAGGCTTTCGAGGGTCACTCCGGCAAGAATGTCCAGGGCCTCCTGATATGTCTTCCCCTCCCCGAGCAGTATGCCTATCTTGCGAGTACGTCCGCCATATACGGTAACATAGAGGTCCCCTATGCCTATGTTTTCGCAATCGCGGCTGGCACCCTGCATCTCGAGCAGAAGGCGCATTTCCTTCACCGCCTGGTAGAAAGCACCCGCCTGGGAATTGAAGTGCAGCCCGGCTTCGGGACCGTTGTGCCTGTTTACCAGGCCGATAGTCATGGCGATTGCAAGCGCATAACCGTTTTTCAGGGCCACCGCGCTCTCCAGGCCTATCACATCGTTGGTCAGGGAAACATGATAGTACGAGGTCTGCATCGCCGCCTTCATCATCTTGAGCACGGCACTGTCCTTGCCGCAGAACGCCACCTCGGTCTGGTCGTGATACACGAGTTCATAGCTGGTGCAGGGACCGCCGATGGCGCATACCTCGCGTTTGATACCCTTCTTCGCAAGACCGCGCTGCCAGTAGTCCGGGTATGAAATCAATGTTCCGTCCTCCAGGTTCACGAGGCCCTTGGTCACGCTCAACACAGGTATGGCCGGGTCTAGATATGTAAGCACCTCTTCCAGGAACCAGTCAACTCCGAATGAAGACACCCCTCCGATTACGAAATCGCAGCCGGCGACGGCCTCCTTCCACTCTTCGAACTGATAGTATTTCACCCCCTCGGGGAAGGCATAGTCGAATTTCGGATGTTTCCCGCTCCTTCGGCATTCATCTATTATATCCTTGTCCAAAGGCGTTCCCACCAGACGGACTTCATTCCCATTCTCTCTCGCCGGAAACGCCAGGGCCGAGCCCATCATCCCGGATCCGATAATCGTAATAATCTTGCTCATTTCTCTATATTTTAATTTTTCTGTTGCTTCAAACTAATATGACACATAGGGGCGTTCCGTCAAGCTCTTTGCCAGATCGACGCTGTTCACGGTGATATAATCCACCCCGAGATTTATGAAAGTCATTATGTCCTGCGAGGAGGAAGGCGTCCAGGTGCAGACCTTCATGCCGGCCGCGTGGCAACGGGCCACCCAGTCCGGATGGGCGCTCAGCAGATTCATGTTATATGAAATGCCGTTGTAGCCTTTGCCCTGAGGGAAGGAGGGATCGTCGGTCCCGAGGTAGTCCAGCTGAAGAGCCGGCACCTTCCGCCGAAGCTCGTCAAGCGCCACGGTGCTGTAGGACATCATCCTGCACTGCGAAACCATATTACGCGCATTCAGCATAACCGCCACGGAATCGGCGCAGACGCGGTTGCGGTCGTTGTCGGTATGGGCCTTGATCTCGAAATTGAGGATCACGCCTGGATAAGCGAGCCCCTGATCCAGGAACTCCGAAAGCAGCGGCAGATGCTCCCCGGTGGGCAGTTTTATGTTTTTGAGATCCGACCACCTGCTATTCTGGATATTCTTGCCGCTCACCGTGGCGTCGTGATGGACCACCACATATCCGTCCGTGGTTATCCACACATCGAACTCCGCGCCATAGACACCGTAGGTCTGCGTCTTTTTCAAAGCCTCGAGGCTGTTTTCGTAGGGGCCTTTGGTATTGTTGTGAACGCAGCGGTGCGCGAACACCTTTGTTATCCGAGGCAGGGCCGGAGCGGCTTCCACGGTGAACTTCACCGTGCCGAGAGTGCGGTTCACCCCGCCCCTGTCGAGCACCAGCGACCAATTGCCGGTGGTAAGTGAAGACGGGACAGTCACTATCAGACATCCGGCTCCGACAGTGGTGCGGCAATCTATGCTGCGCTGGGCGTTCTGCAGCTTGACGGCATCCCCGGCGGCAAAGCCGTCTGCATAGATATAATATTTCCACCCGGCGGCAACATGGCAGTCCGTCAGGAAACCAAGGTCGGTAAGCGTAATCCGGCCTCCAGTCTGGGAACTGCGCTGCACCTTGCGGTAAAGTGTGGTGACGTCGGCCGCCCCGAGCGCGGAAGAATAGAGCCTCGCATTCACCACCTCGCCCTGCCAGGTCTTTTCGGCATAATTCAGGGAGGACGAGCAGTCGCCGCCAATGCAGAACCAGCTGCTCGCCTGCGCGGAAGGCATGACCAGATCGCCGCCTGCACTTGCCTCCGCCTTCAGGACTCCGTCCACATAGAGGGACACTTTCCCGGTCCCGGCATCGTAAACAGCCACCAGATGATAGAAAATACCGGGCTGTGGAGTCATCTTGCTGTCAAGGGTAATCAGCTTAGATGCGTAGATATCGAATTTTATATGGTTGCCGGCAGATGTGGAAGTGACTCCGAATCCGAAACCGGCTCCCTCGACGGAAGAAAAGACCGATGCTTCGGAAGTCCCCGTCGGGAGGGCGTCGCAGCAGAAAAGCAGCTCGGCGGTGAACCCGTCGGCAAGTGCGGCGCGCAAAGCCTCGTTTGAAGTATAATCCACCCTGTAATAACCGCATCCTACGCTCTTGCCGGGAGTTCCTCCGAAACAGGCGGCATAACGCTTATAATCGGCATTATAATACGATGATAGCGAGAATGCGGAATTGGTCACCACTTCGCTTCGCATCTTGGAAGCGTCGGAAGCGGAGGCGTCGGAGCTGACCGACAGGTCGAAAAGATCGGCGGCCAAACCCTTTTCCGGCTGGGGATCCGGATCAGACTCGGTGGAATCCTTGCCGCCGCAGGCGACGAGCGCCAGGGACAGCAGAGACAGGAATATGGTTTTCACCAATTTCATTTCAAAGCCTTTAAGGAGATTTTACCTATGCGCAGGGCGAATTTCGATTCGGCGTCGGGCCGGCCGTTGGCGATGGATTCGGAAGGATCCGAATGAATGGCGGCGGCGACACGCCCTGCCGGCATTATGCGGATGAATATCCTGTCGCGGCCAAGCAGCAATGCAGGCAGGAGCACGGTATTTTCGGTATAGCCCACCGCAGCATCATAGGAAACGGGAGAGCCTGTCCATGCAAGGGGACGCAACAGGAAATTCTGCTGCACGGGGATATAGCTCTTGCCGTCGATGGAATACGCCACATTCCATACAGCAGGGAAACCGGCCGACGATTCAGCAGTGCCATAACCGGCAAGCCAGGTAAAATCGAAGCTGAGGGCTTTGCCGCTGAAACCTTTGGTAGATGCCTCCACAAGCACCGCCGCGCCATTCTGGAACCAGTCCAGAGCCTTGGTGTCATACACGATTGCGGCACACTCGCGGTTTCCTTCGCCCGCCACCAGACCGTCGCGTGCGCAGCGGCTGTTGTAATCTTTCTCGAGTCCCATCTTTCCGGGAACGGTAATGCCGAGCCAGCCCTCGCCCGCATCGGGAGCCACGCGGTCGCAGTCGATGCGAAGCCGCTCCAGCCATTTTTTCAAGCCATTTTCACATTTGAGGGCATAGTAATAATTGCGGTCCCAGTTCCATTCCGCGATTGTTTCATAGGAAGAACCGCCGTCCATGGGGATATCCACGTCGTCCACTCCCCTGATACGCAGCTGATAAGGTCCGGGAAGACCGCTGCGGCGCAGAGTTTCCGAAACCAGGATTCCGCTCACCCGGCCCACTCCGGAGGGCATACGGTCTCCGCGGCGGCGCCAGGCGCAGACGCTGTTCACCGGCAGGAAAAGGGATTCGCCCATGTCGTCCTTGACATAAAGGCCGGCTTCGTCGAACCAGTCCGAATCCGCAGGTTTCTTGAAGTAGTTGATATAGGTGGACTGGACATAAAACTCGCGTACATTTGTGTAGGAGCCTTCTTTGGAAAGGAATTCCACTCCGTCCAGTGTGACGAAGGTATAAAGGTCCGCTGGAGTGAGTTCCCCGATATGGCGGATTTTCACGGCGGGTTCCGACTGTCCAAGGATGGTCACGGCTTCCGCGGCTATGCCGCTGATCGTATATCGCTCTGGATTGTCTTCCCTCTGCACTTCGCAGCCGGAGAGGTCCAGGCGGACCCGGGAACCGGCAGGGATGCGGTTGTCGTACAAGTCTTTGAAAATAAGGCGGAAGCCTGCGCTGGCGTCTTCATTCTGGATATAGCCGGTGCAGTAGGCCATGCGCGTATCCGTCTTGTTCCAGGCAATCTGCGGGTTCTGCCCCATGTTGAGGGAACGGTAGTCGCTGGTGACTATGCCCTCGATCCGGGTGCCCTTGGCGATGAGGGCGCCGTTCGGCGTCGCTTTCGCGCGAAGGTCGGAGAAACTGTCGGCGCGGGCCCCGATGGCCGCAAGGGCGGCAAAAGCCATCAAAACACTTATCTTTTTCATAAGCTCTCGTATTCAGGGTCGAACAGGCGGTTCATGATGTCGGCAAGGCGATAGGCAGCGGCCGCGAAAAGATATGAGAACAGGGCCTCATGCTCCGGATCGGAGTAAAAGCTGTCGTCCAGAGGCTGGCCGGGCTGCACCCAGTCGTAAATCACCTTTGAACGCCGCGCGGCGTCCTGCAGCCAGGAGCCCACGTCGCCGCTGCCGATAATCTCCTGGCGTTTGTCCCAATACCGGCCGTCCAGGTAGTCCTTCCAGGCATCCAGGTTTTTTTCAAACTCATTGTGGATGGCATCCGCGCCGTCTATGAGGCTGTGGAGGGTATGCTTGCCTTTTCCGTTGAAGCTGTGGGTATAGATTCCGTAGCCGCCGGCAATGCCACCGCCCATGGGGTCGTAGCTGCCGTCAGGCTTGGAATACAGGATATGTCCCGGGCAGTGGTTGTCGGCCACCATATGCACCAGCGCGGTCATGTCCACGACCACGGCTGAATCCGTCATCTCCTTATAGTTTTGAAGTCTCTCGATATAGCCGAGGATGGCGGCATAACCCTCGCCGTTGCCCTCAGGGCGGTTGGACTTGAGCAGAGGATAGTAGTCCGGCCCCACGCTTACCGCGTGTTCCCAGCTCTTGAAAGTGTAATCGGGAGCGTCGCTGAAATCCTGCGGCGCCCACAGCCTGCAGCGGAAAATGTCCGGCCACAGCGCAATATTGTTGAGCGGGGAATCCAGATAGCGGTCGTACACGGCGCGGGTGGCCGGAGTGCTGTGTTCCTGGGCTATATACGCGATCATCCTGTGAGCCCAGCCCCATGCAAAGGAAGGGGCCGAAAGGATCAGCGATGCCGCCACCGTCAAAATAAGTCTTTTCATTACCTGTATCTCAAATAAATGAATCCGAAACGGATACGGATATCCACATCCGTGGTGTAGTCTATTTCCGATTTTTCAATGTCGTCGTCCCAAACCAGAGGCAGGGATGTAATCACCCTGTCATAGGGACGCAGCTTCAGAAGCACCGCATCCTTCCCGAGCACTTCGGAGGGGAGGGTGAAGCTGTGCTGGCTGAAGCCCATCCCTGCCTGGGCGGCCGTATAATACCACTGTCCGTTCAGGAAGGCCTTCACCCAGGGCAGGCCCCGCATGTGCACATAGGGCTTGCCGTTCACGCAGTTGGGAACCAGGGTCCAGCTGTCGCCTCCGTCCACGGAATACTCCACGCACCAGTGGGCCGGCCAGGAGCGGGCCGTGGCGGCGGACAGATATCCTCCCGCGAAATCAAAGGCGAATTCCAGACTGTTTGCCTGCAGATTGCTTGTGGAGAAGGAAAACACGAATCCGTTGTAACCTTCGAACTCCCCTTCCTCGGACCACTTGTACCAGTCGTGAGTGGTGGTGATGTCGCCGATTCCCACATATTGCGTCGAAATGCCGCTGTTTCCGGCCGTGAGATCGTTGTAATAATTGGCCGTGGTGTAAGGGTCCGCAGTACGGGATGCCGGAATCACGATATTTTCAGAGACCATCTCGGCGTTAGCCACAAGTTTTCCTCCGTCCAGAAGGTCGTTGGAAGGGATGACGGTAGCCAATTTCTTATAGGTATAGCGGCTGTTTACCGCCGCATAGGAATCCCGGTTCCTGTAGGAGTTGATCCAATATGCGAATTCCTGCAGATCGCTTTCCTCTCCCTGGGCGAAACCGCTCTCGTCGATTACACGGATCTGGTACCGGCCGGCATCGCCAAGGCGTTCGAGGTCTTCGTGGACGATTATTCCCCTGGTAGGGCCCGTCCCCTGGGGGACTCCATGGCCGCTCCGCCTCCAGAGACAGAGCATGTTCACGGGCGCATAGATGCCATGGCCGCTGCCGTCGATCAGCAGTGAAGCCCAGCCGTCCAGCTGGCTCGCCTCGGAAGTGACATTTGCGTTCACCGCCGACTTCAGGGCGTAACTTTCGAGCACATCGGCATAAGAGCCCCGTTTGAAGGCGAATTCGGTGTTCTGAAGGGACACGTAGGTGTAGATGTCATCGTCCGTAAGTCCTTCTATGGTACGCTGCTTATCCGGCACGGCGGCTCCTGCTTCGGAAGAAGCGATGTTCCATCCGGCAAGACCGGAGATGGTATAGCGCTCGGGGTCGGACTCCCGCACAACCGTGGCGCCGTAAAGGCTCATCGCCACCTTGGTGCCGAAATGCAGGGAATTGTCGGATTCGCTGTCGAACACAAGGCGAATGCCCCAGCTGCCGTCCTCGCCCTGCATGTACGCCACGCGGCGGGCAAAAGTCGTATCCACATTTACCGCGGCCACGGTGGGATTGAGTGCCATGTTGGCGCTGCCGCAGTCGCTCACCACCACCCCTTCCAGCACGAAATCGTCCTCAATCACGGTACCTTCGGGAGTTCCGAGCGCCTTTATGAGCGCGACCCCCGTGGTTTTTCCTATGGAACCTTCCCGGTCGGACTGGGTTATGAAGAGGTCCATGCTCGATTCACGGTTCCAGCCGTCCACATAGGTGACGGTGCATTTTGCACGGCGGCAGATATCGGTGGCGTTGGCTACGGTCCCGATGCGGAGAACTCCCCCGCTGATGTCGGAAGAGGAAATCCAGTCCTTGTAAAGGCCGAGATATTCTATGCTGCAGGACAGGTTCTCAAGGGGCACGTTGGTGTCCAGCGCGAAATCAAGTACATCGTCTGTCCTGCCGTCGGCGACTTTGTAGGGTTCGGCGCAGCTGAGATACTGCGAAAGACCCTTCTGCTTGACCGGAACGGTGATTTTCCGGTCCGAATCGCGGAGACTGATTTCCAGCGTGACCATCCTCAGATAGCCGGGGTTGGGATCCAGATAAAGCTTCACTTCGCCGTCACCCTTTATGCGGCTGCCTTCGAGCTCAATCCAGTCGGGAGCCTCACCCTTGATCTTCACGTCAGCAGTGCCGCTGGAATAAACGGCGAGCACCGACATTCCGCCGCCGTCGTTCACTATCAATTCCCCGGCATTGGCCGCGAGTTCCACGATGGAGACCTCTTCGCTGTCGTCGATCGGACGGCAGGCCGCGAAGAGCAGCGCCAGAACAAGGGGATAAAAAATGTATTTCCTGCCCATACTACTTGTAATCAAAGAAGATTGTACCGAAACGGACGGTTGAGTAAGTCTTATTGTTCTCCTTGACGAGATTCACCGTTGCATCGGGATACTCGGCATCCCTTGCCGCATTGCCGCTCAGATGAAACCACCTGTCCACGCAGGGAGAGATGCGGACCGTCAGTTTGGACTTGCCTATGACTTCCTGGGGGAGGTTGAAGCAATGCTGCTGCATGCCGAGACTGAAATCGTACATCATGTAATAGGTCCTGCCGTATTTTTTGTCGGCTTTCGTATTTGCCGGGAGAGGACGCAGGCCGAATGTTTCATCGCCGTCGGCCTCCTTGAGGGGCTTCCAGTCTCCGTCTTCAACGCTGTATTCCACCTTCCAGCGGATCGGTATGCCGCGGGAATTGAGGATGTCGCCGTCGCCGCCAGCCATCTCGAAACAAAACTGGAGCCTGGATGCCTTTAGTTTCGACGGATTCACTTCAACGTAAACCGAGCGGCCTTCCTTGACGGTGCCGTCGCCGTTCCACCAGTACCAGTCACGCACCGTGCCGTAGAGCTTGATGCTTCCGCCGGCCTCGAAACCGTCCTCGGTTTTAAGGGAGTTGAAGGAGCCGGCCTTCTGGATACGGCGTTCTCCGGCATCGGTGGAGAAGTAAGATTTTGGCCCGACATTGTTCAACAGACGGTCGTCGATGCCTTTGGGGCCGAAACCCGCCTTTTCAAAATCGAAGTCGTTGCCGGGCATACGGCCGGGGAACCATCCGAGCCAGGTCTTCCACGGGCTGGTCTTGCGGCTGTCGGATATCTTTATGTCCTCACGGAAAAGCGGGCGGACGTACATCCGTGGAGCGGCGTCGCCGTAACGGCGGTTTTTCTCAACCGTAATCACTCCGGTGACGCTGCCCATTCCGCGCGGAGCCGCCTGCTTGCGCCAGTCGCAGAGAGTATTCACCCCCATGGGAAGCACATCGCCGTTGATATCCCGCAGCATGACCACCGCGCCGTCGCCATAGCAGAGCATTCTCCCGCGTATGGTCGGATGGATAGAAGGGACATACAGCCCGAAAGGTTCGTCGATATTCACTATAGCGCCTTCCTTGAAAGCGAATTCCACGTCTTCCAGTCGGACGAGGGTAAACACGTCATCGTCTGTCAGTTCCGAGATGTGCCTGGACTTCACGACGGCATCTTCCGGCCTGCCGGCACGGCGGGACACTATGTTGAGCGGAGTCACGTTGGTAATGTACAGGGCCCTCGTCGCCGCATCCATCCGGATTTTGCAGCCGTTAAGGTCCAGCTTCACCCGGTCGTACATCCGCAGGCGGTTGTATTCCGGCTTTTCAAACTCCATCTGCAGACCCCGTTTCCCGTCGGGAGCCTGAAGATATACGGTGCGCACGCTCACATCCGTATCCACTTTATTGTAAGCGGTATTCCTGTTCAATGCCACGTTGGGGCTGGTACAGTCGCTTATCACGATCATCTCAAAAACGGGAACGTCGTGAATCGGAAGCCTCGTCACCAGTCCCTGCGCCCTCACGCCGCAGCAGGACTCCAGCCGTGAGAACAGGTCTTCCTGGGCCCCGCAGACGGGAGCCGTCACCAGAGCGGCAAGGACCGCGGCAAGAAGAAGTTTCATTCTAGATACCTGCATTTTGCACAATATTGATCGTTATACTTTCTTTCTTGTCATTGCTCAGCGTGAGATTGGTCTCGCGGGCAGTAAAACTGTTCTTTTCACAATTGAAGTGGATGGTGCCGATGCCCTTGCCGGAAGTCCGGTCCAGGCTGGCCCAGTTGCAGTCCTCGTCGATTGCGGCATTCCATGAGCCTGAATAATAGACCATTATGGGAATCTCACCGCCTTCGGATTCAAGCTTGAGGTAGGTGCGATCCACTCGAAGATGCTTGTACTCGTCCCTGTATTTCTCTGTGCACGATACCGCAGCCAGCAGAAGGCAGGCCGAAGCAAGAGCGTATAATATCTTCCTCTTCATAGGCTACTGAATGAAATTGTCCCTGTACTCGGGATTGTCCAGAATATAACCGGAAAGTGCGCACTGCACGTCCGGAATGGGATAATACTCGTGACAACGGCGCATGTTCGCCTTCATCTTTGTATTCTCGGTGTTGCTGTAGGTCTGGTCGAACCACACTCCCCAGCGCACAAGGTCGAACTTGCGCTGGAACTCCCCGGCAAGCTCCCGGGCACGCTCGTTGCGGATCTGCAGCATCAGGTCCTCGTAGCCGGAGAATGCGGTAATTTCAGGCACCCCCGCACGGCGGCGGATTTTGTTCATATACTCCAGGGCCTTCTGGGAGTTCTGCTCCTCGCAATAGCATTCCGCCATCATAAGGAGGGCGTCGGCGTAGCGGAAGAGGCGGTAGTTGTTGGAATCCAGGTTGTTGATGATGTTGGGACACCAGAACTGGGGACCAGGCCAGCAGGAACCGTACTCCACCACTCGGGTGAAGGTCTCGCCCGTCTGCAGGTTGCCCATGCCGAACTTGATGACGGCCCTGCGGTCCAGGGGCTGTCCCTTCGCGGTCTGGGATGCTATGGCGGCAAGGTCCAGCTCTATTGCATAGCGGCTTCTGTTGGTCAGATACCGGTCCGATATCTTGAGCGGAAGCGGGCCGAAGAGGGATCCGGCCGTGCTGCCTGCTTCTCCCCCGGAGGCGTTGCTCCGCAGACCGGCGAAACGGATATTGGTGCGGAGCGTCGCTGCGGACGGAATGGTGTTGCCGTAGCCATACAGGGTTACATCGTCGAAAAGATAGCCTGTAGAATGGGGCGGCATCATGAACTTCGCCACCGTGCTTGTGTACTGCACTCCGGAAAGGTCATACTCGTGCTGTACCTCGAAAATACTCTCCGGCACATGCTTGTAGCGCCACATTATGTCGTTGAGCGGATATCTCTGCTCGTTGAATTCGCCGTAAAGTTCCTCCAGGGCGTTCAGCGGTTCGAGGGCGCCTTCCCAGTCGCCGTACCACATGGCCATCTTCGCCATCAGCATGAGGCCGAGGGCATAGCCCGAACGTTTGTAGGGAGCTTCGCACTCGCGGCATTTCAGCCCGTTCTCTTCAGTAAAATAAGGGAGGGCATTGGTTTTTATATCGTCGTAGAGGATGCGGCGGATTTCATTGGCGTCCCTGCGGGGCAGGTAGCGGATGCTGTCCTGAACGGCGTAGGTATTTACCTGGGCGGTATAATAAGGAACGCCGTTGAACATGCAGGTGAGGTAGTAATAGTAAAAGGCGCGCATGACCCGGGCTTCAGCAAGGAACACGTTCTTCACGGAATCGGCCAGATAAGGCGAATCGCCTATGCAATGTATCGCCTCGTTGCAGAGGTCCACGCCGCGGTAGCAGTATTTCCACACCGTAGCCCCATGTTCCGGCTTTGCCGGAGTCACCATCAATTGGGCGTCCTGGGTGGTGGATGAACTGTACCAAAGGTCCGTCTGAGCCTCGGTGACCAGCATCATGGTAGAGGAGAACACACTCTGCAGGGGTATATATATCCCGTTCATGACGGCCCTTGCCTGGGACTCGGAACGGTAGAAATTGCCCTGGTTGATGCCGGGAAGTTCTTCCTTGAGGGAACAGGCGGCGAAAGCGCCGGTAACGGCTGCAGCCGCGATAAATATCTTGATAATGTTCTTCATCGTAAGTCCTCCCTGCATCAATAGTTCAACTTGATACTTAAGCTCACCCTGCGTGCCTTGGGATAAGCCCCCTTGTCAACGCGGCGGAGCACGCTGTTGTCGCTGTCGGTGGAAACATCCGGGTCGAAGCCGTTGTACCTGGTCCAGAGCCAGAGGTTGTCGCCCTTAAGGGAAATCACCATGTTCTTGAAGAAATTCCTGCCACGGAAATCAAAGGTCCTGGAGATAGTGACGGTCTTGAGGCGGAGGTAGGATGCGTCGTGCACCATGAAAGAGCTGGGCGGGTACACGTCGTCCGCACCGGCGCGCGGATACCAGCTGTCCGGATTGCGCACGGGGTGCCAGGCATTCAGCATATAGCGGTACTGGTTGCCCCAAATGCCGCCCGCCATGACACACTCCGAGAAATTGTAGATCTTGCCGCCGAGCGACCAGGAAAGGAAGGCCCCGAACTTCCACTTTTTCCAGTGGAAGGTGTTCTGCAGGCCGCCGTAGAGCCAGGGATCGGACTGTCCGAGGTAGATGAGGTCGTCCTGGCTTATGACACCGTCGTGATTTTGGTCCACATATTTGGCGATGCCGGGCGAAGCGGTATTCACGGAAGCATAGGTGTGCGTGTAGTTGTTGCGGCTGATCTCTTCCGTCGATTTCCACGGGCCGGCATACTGGAAGCCCCAGAGAGCGTTCAGGGGATAGCCCTTCTTGTAGCCGTACATCATATATTGGTTGTTGCCCGAACTGTTCATGGCGGACACATACTCTTCGTTGCCTATGTCGTTCACCATCTGGTTGTTGTGCGACACGGTGAACGTCGTGGTCCAGCCGAAGTTCCGCTTCTCGATGTTCCTTGTCTCGATGGAGAGCTCCACACCCGTGTTGGTGGTGCGGCCGAGGTTCTGGAAACGGTTGGCATACCCCGTGGCGAGGGCGGTCTGAACCGTGAGCAGAAGGTCGGTGGTCACCGAGCCGTAGGCATCGAAAGTGACGTTTATGCGGTTCTTCAGGAATGCCATGTCCACACCGGCGTTGAGCATCCGGGTCTTTTCCCAGGTGAGGTCCGGATTGTGCAGGCGGACAATGTATGCCGCAAGCGGCTGGGTGCCGTCGAAAACGTAGGCGGTGGTATTGGTGTTGTAGGATTCCAGCGAACGGTATGCCGAGATGGCGTCGTTGCCGGTCACGCCGTAACTCACGCGGAAGGAAAGATCGTCCAGCCAGCGGGCCCGCTGCACGAAACGCTCGCGTCCGGCGGCCCATTTGAAGGCTGCCGAAGGGAAGAATCCCCATTTGTGGTTTGCCGCGAAGTTGGAAGAGCCGTCGAAACGGCCTGTAGCAGTGATATAATAACGGTTGTTGTAGTTGTAGTTCACGCGCCCGAGCCAGGATTTCTTCACGATTCTGGTGTAGGAAGAATTGATGGTGTAGTTCTCTTTGCTGCCGATGGCGTTGATATTGTACCACTTGATGTCGTCCGACACTATCCCGTTGGCGTTGCCGCTGAAAGTGTTGGCCACGACGTAATTATAGGAGAAACCAGCCAGGAAGTCCAGTTTGTGGCCACCCCGGAGGTTCTTCTTGTAGCTTACGGTATTGTCCGACAGGATGCGCATATTGTTGCTGTCGTTGATGTAAACCCTGGAGCCCTGCTCGTCCAGACGGCTCGACAGGGAGTTGGGCCAAAGTCCGTAATCGTGCCGCTGGTACATCTTGTAGGTATTGGTGCTTCGGATTACAAGGTCCTTGAGAGGTTTCATTTCGAGCACTCCCGTATGGATTACGTCGTGGCGGTCGTAATACATCTCCCGTCTTTCAAGCGAAGTCACAGGGGTATCGATCCGGGTTCCGTTCTCGTAGAGGGGGTTGATCTCATCGTGCGGGCCGATGAGCGGCGACAGGTAGATGGCGCCGTTGCTGAAATTGGTACCGCCGATATTCGCCTTGTTCGGGGTGTCCCGGCGCATGGTATAGCTGCCCTTGTAGGAGAACTTCAGCCACTTGAACAACTGATAGTCCACGTTCAGGCGCCCGGACCAGCGGCGGGCCCAGGAATCCAGGATTATGCCTTCGTTGTCCACGTATCCTCCGGAGAAGTAGTAATTGATCTTGCCTTCCTTGCCGCTCACCGACAGGTTGTAGTTGTGGTAAGGCGCCACCCGGGTAATCTCCTTCTGCCAGTCCGTGTTCCTGGTAGGCCTGGAAGGATCCAGATAGAGGGGCGCTCCGGAATTCTGCCCTGCATTGAAATAGCGGTAATCGTTGTGGTAGCGGGAAAATTCATGGGCGTCCATCACGTCCAGCCTTCTGGCGAGGGAGGAGAGGCCGAACTCGCCGCTGAAAGTGATTCGGGGCTTGGATGTGACTGCGCTTTTGGTCTTTACCATAATGACTCCGTTTGCTCCCTGGGAGCCGTAGATTGCGGTTGCGCTGGCATCCTTCAGCACGGAAATGGACTCTATGTCGTCCGGGTTCAGCAGGGCGAGGTCTTTCACCACGTCCATCACGCCGTCCACGATTATGAGCGGTTCGTTGGATGCGGTGATGGAACGTGTGCCCCGGATACGGATGGAAGTATTCTCGCTCGGATCTCCTGAAGTGGACATGATGTCAACCCCGGCGATACGGCCCTGGAGGGCCTGTCCTACGGAAAGGCTTGTGGCCTCCTGGACTTCGTTCACCTTCACATTGGTGACCGCGCCCGTAAGGTCCGCCTTTTTCACTTCGCCGTAACCGATGACCACGACTTCGTTCAGGGTATTCTGAATATCGGGAACGAGGACCACCTTGATCTGGTCCTTCCCTTTTACGTCAATCGTCTGGGTGAGGTAGCCGATGGTGGACACGTTCACTGCGGCATCGGTATTTTTCAACTGGATGGAGAAATTGCCTTTCTCATCGCTAAGAACCCCGTTCTTGCCATCTGTGGTGGAAACCACGACGCCAGGCATGGACTCGCCGTTTTCATCCACGATGTTTCCGGTGACGGTCCGGCGGGCGAAGTCCTGGGACATGGCGCTGCCGACGGCAAAGAGCAAGAAAATGACTGCCGATATGATGAATTTCAGATTTCTCATAGCACAATGTTACCGTCAATTATCGAGAAAGATGCAGCGGCTTCGCTGATTCCGTCCGAAGCAAGGACCAGGAAAGATGCGTCCTGCATGGATACAGGGGCTTCCAGAGCAATGCTGCCGCTTGATCCTGATTCGGCATTCACGCTGGCCTTCCACTCGCTGTCCGTAAATACATCAACCCGGACCGCCGCCTTGGCGCCGCCTACACTCCAGTTTACCGAGAAACCGCTGCCGGCGCTGAGTGTCAGGGCGAAAGCCTTATATACCGGAAGCGTTATCACGCTGCCGTCCGAAAGGGTGAACACGGCATCATCGCCGGAAGCATCGACAGAAGCAAAGACACCGTCCACTACAAGGACATCGCTCGCGGCGACATCGCCCCAGATGACTTTATTGTCGCCGGTAGTCACCACCCATTTTCCGTTCTCTACGCTTATGCGAGGAGTTTCGCCGTCCTTAGCCTGTGCGGCCGAGGGGTCGGGAGAAGCGGGAATTTTCGCTCCGGAAGTGTCGGTGAGCACCGTACCGTCCACCGTCCAGTACCAGATGCCGTTTTCCTGCACCACTCCCACTACCGGAGAATGTCCGGGAGTGCCGTCGGTTCCGGGAGTGCCGTCACTGCCGATGTAGCCGTCTGCACCGTCCTGTCCTGTATGGATGGTCACCGGCTCAAGATTGGTAAAACTAACCTTATAACCGGTAAGATTGCCGTCCTGATCGCGGACTTCGGTGATCCCGGTCACATAGGAACCTGCAGCGTAGGCCTGCGCCAGCACGCCCAGGGCGCTGACATTCTCATTGAGAGCCTGCAGACGCTGATTCAGAACTTCGATCCTCTCATCAAGAGCATCCAAACGGTCCTTGAGGGCAGAATCGTCATATTTCGAGCAGGAGGCGCAAACAAGCGCGAGAGCTGCAAACAGTCCGAATAACTTTTTCATGGCCCTACCATTCAAAATCAATGAAATCACCAATTTCCTCGAGGTCGGACACTGTGATGCCCGCCGCGTTGAAGTGCATCTTGCGGATGGACAGGCTGCCGTAGCCGTTGTCGGCTATCACCAGCACGTCGCCTTCGGATGAACTGGCGGGGACAGCTACCGTTATGCTTCCGGACGAAACGGAGGCAGTATTCACGCTTGCAGTATAACCATTGTTCCCAAGAGCCCTCACGCTTGTACGTGATGTAGCTCCACTGATGCTGTAGACCACTTCGACGCTGCGGTTGGGCACCACGAGGGCATCCTCCCAGCCGCTGAGGGTCAGATTGGGAACGCCCAGTTTGAAAATGCTGAAGCTGTCTCCTCCCGCAAGGGTAAAAGTAACCAGTTCGTCGCCTTCCTCAACCTTGGTAAAGATGTAGGGCGACTCCTGTTTGTCCGGCGACACCGCCGTCAGATCGCTCCAGTTTCTGCCTGAGTCATAGGAGACCTGCCACATTCCGTCTTTCACCCGGAGAGTCGGGACCACGCCATCCCGGCCCTGGGTCGCTGAAATGCTGATATAGATGCGTGATCCGTCCGGCCCTTCAAGGAATTCTCCCCCAAGGGTCCAGCACCACTGTCCGTCTTCATCCTTGGCAATGCCAATCACGGGGGACACTCCGTCGGGAGCATCCTGTCCGTCCGCAGCATCTTCTCCATCTGTTCCGGGAGTTCCGTCCTGCCCGTGATATACGGTCACCGAAGGGCTCTCGGCAAAAGAAATCACATATCCGTCGCCACCCGGGAGGACTTCGCAGGAAGTGATGAGGTCGCCCTTCTGAAGGGCATCCACTATGGTACTTGCGGTCGAAATGCCTGCGTTCACCTGCTGAGCAAGCTGCTCAAGTTCGGCAAGACGTCTGTCCGTCCTGTCGATACGGGCATTGATATCCGAGTCGTCATAAGCGGAACAAGCCGCTGCGAACATAGCCGCCGCAAGGTAGAGTAAAATGCTTATCTTTCTCATAACACGGTGACTATTACATTTTTATAAACTGAATATCCGGATGGTTCCGTGGCAAAGAGGAGCACGCTGCCACTGCCGGCGGCGGTTGCAGGAGCGCTGATCCTGAGGCTTCCCTCCTGTACGCCAGGGGTGCTTCCCGACGAGGGGATCACTTCCGCCATCCAGTCGCCCTGTGGGAAAGCCTCCACGCTTGCCGTGGCTGAATTCACCGACCAGTCCAGACTGACGCTGCCGCCCGCCTGGATACTTGCGGTGGCTGCGATGCTGATTTCGAGCTTTTCCGCTTTCAGAACGGTAATGGAGCCGCCGTCCCGGAGGCTGAAAACGACCTGGCCGGAAGTTTCGCTGACAGAAGAGAAGATATTGCCGTCGCCCCAGAGCATGGTGGCCTCGAGACGGACCCAGCCGTCGCCCACATTGTAGTACCATACGCCTTCCTCCACCTTGAGTTCGGGAGTTATGCCGTCCACTATGGTGTCGCCTGTGGTGACGAGAGGAATCTTCTTCCCCTGGTCATCGGTGAGGACCGTGCCGTCGATCGCCCAATACTGGATGCCGCCTTCGGTAACTATGCTTACCTGAGGCACTTTGCCGTCGGTTCCGTTGCGGCCGTCCAGGCCGTCGGCTCCGTCGTGCCCGTCAGCTCCGTCGGCCCCGTCGAGACCGCAATAAACGGTGAGAGGTTCACGGAAACAGAAGCTGATGATATAACCGGTCACAGTGCCGTCTTCTTCCATGGGAGCGACGGCGGTGATGCGGTCCGAACCCATAGACACGCTGACCAGTCCTTGAAGGGCTGCCACGTTGGTATTGATACGGCGGCACCTGTCTTCCAGCACGGAAGTGCGGAATTCAAGGTCGTCTATTTTCTTCTTGAGGGAAGAATCGTCGTAATCGCCCGCACATGACGGGAGTCCCGCGAGGGCCGCGATACTCAAAAGTATATATAGGTATCTTTTCATCATGGCACTCATTTATTCGGGATCAACATAAGTGGCTTCGATGCGGGAGTTTGTGGGACAGAGCCAGGATGCCAGCCTTCCCACCGTTTCAGCCCCCTCATAACTGATGCTGCCCACGCTTATTCCCTTGGAAACTTTCGCCGTGAGCAAGATATCGCCCGTATGGGCATAGAATCCGAGCACCGCCCCTGGGCCTCCGAGTGTGGAAGCAGTAGCACCCGGCATGGTGGCGCCTCCGCTGTAGGCGGATACGTCACCGTAGTTGGAGTTATCTTCGAAAGTTCCTGACCTCCAGATTATTCCTCCGATTCCTCCGGCACCTATTCCTCCTGCCAGAGTGCCGCTGTAGGCAGCTCCGTTGGTCACGGTGGCCGAGATGCGGGCATAATTTACATTGCCGCGCACTTCGCTGTTGCCGTCCGCGGACAGCGAACCTTCATTGTCCCCGCCGAAAATTCCTCCGGCGTATGCGGTCTTCACGGTGCCGCTTGCAGCGACATTGTTCACCACCGACACCGTTCCGGTGGCCGCGTTCACGTTGTTGGTAACGGTGCACCAGGTGTTGATATCACCAGTTATGCCTCCTCCGTTGGTGAGCTGGTTGGTGCACACCGCCTGGCAGCGGACCGGGCCCTTGTTGGTGCACCCGTCAATTATGCTCGGATTTCCGGACGCTCCCTTGAATCTTCCTACGATGCCGGCGACGCTCTGAAGCTTGCTGCTGGACGCGGTAAGGCTGATGGATACCGGTGCATCGTTGGTGCAGCCATAGACTGCGGAACCGGATTCCATGTACCCTGCTATTCCGCCGACATTGGCGTGGCCCTTGCTGCAAGCTTCCGCAATCACCTCTCCGGTATTGGTGGAAACTCCTTCTTCCCCGCGGAAGACGCTGCCGCTCACAGCCTGCCCTGCAAGGCCGCCCACTTTCACCTGCGCCTGCGCGTTGTTTGCCGAGACACGGCCGCTGTTCACGCAATTGGACGCTGAAGATCCGGATGCATTGCCGAACAGTCCGCCGGCATAAGAATCCTGGGCCGCGCTTGTAGAGAATACTGCGCCGCCATTGCCGCAGGCATCGGCCGCGACGCCGGTAGCATTTCCGACCAGTCCGCCGACGTATGCGTATTTGCCGCAGTTCACAGCTGAAATAATTCCCGAGTTGGAGCAGCGGGTAAGGGATATGCTTCCCGTGCCGGTGGCGATTATGCCGCCCACGTTGCTGCTGCCCGTGCCTGCGCCTTCAAGAGTGATTTTCCCGCTGTTGACGCAGTCCGTCAAAGAAGCATTGCAATTGGCTCCGTTGCCGATAAAACCTCCCGCATATCCTGCCGAGCCGGAAGGTTTGTCGGAATAGACTTCGGCTTCATTCGTGCAGTTTTCGAAAAAGCACTGTCCCTCGGTGCCGGTAAGATACGCGACGAAGCCTGCTACGAGATTGGTGCCTGTGCCGTCCGTACTGGTATTGCGCACCGAGCCGTAGTTATGGCAATCGGAAACTGTCAGGGTAAAATTATCGGCCTTGAGCCATCCGGCGATTCCGCCCAGCGCGCTCACCGCAGAGCTGGACACCGTCAGATTGGCGTAATTGCTGCATCGGGTAAGGCTGAGGTCGGCAGTTGCCGTAGTAGAGCAGTTGCCGATGATTCCGCCGATGAAACCGGAGGACGTTCCGCTCTGGTTGAACTTTATCGCTCCCCTGTTCTCGCAGTCCGTGAGGGTGCTGGGGTTGCTCTTGTAGAATTTGCCGGCTATTCCACCCACCTTGAGCTCCACGGAAGCTGTGCTGGTGATTGTTCCGGTGTTGGTGCAGGAGCTGATGTCCGCTCCTGTGAGATAGCCGGTTATGCCTCCCGCCGAAAGGTCGCCGCCTGCGCTCAGGTTGATATCGCCTTCGTTACGGCAGTTGCTTATGGTAACTATGTAGTCGATATCCTCACTCTGGTCCACGGCGGCGCGGCCGTTGGTCACGCCCATAATGCCGCCTACCCAGTTGACCCGGCTGTTATTGTTCGTAACCGTGCCGTAGTTGGTGCAGGAATCTATGGTACATGCGGCTTCCGCTGCCGCGACGATGCCGCCGAGCGGACCGTTGCCACCCACTGCAGTGGGAGCCAGGTTGGAAACTGTGCCGTAGTTTTTGCAGTTGCGTATTGCGGCGCCTTCACCTGCGGCAAAACCCACGATTCCGCCGGCACGTGTCTTGCCGGCGTCGTCGGCAGCCACCTCAACGGCTGCGAAATTGATGACATTCTCGATGGAGCCGCCGGCGAAAATGCGTCCCGCAACGGCTCCGACATTGCACCAGGAAGTAAGATTGTGCGAATGCGACACCACGCTGACGCCGTCCCATCCGCTGCCGTCGGAAGACCCGATTATGAGATTCTTCACGGTTCCGGTGACATCCGAGAAAAGGCCGGTATTGGCATTGGCCGGCATTGGCCGGAAGTTGTAGAGTTTGTATCCCTGCCCGTCGAAAACGCCTTTCTGAGCATGCGGAGGCCACGCTTCGCCTTCCATATCGATGTCGGCGCCAAGTTTCACAATGTCGTATTCGGACCATGCGGCATAGCCGGACACCCAGTCGAACAGCTGAGCCTTGGTCATGATGATCCGGCTCCAGGTAGTGGTGGTTGCCACATCGGAAAGGTTAACTCCCTCGTTGCGCCTGATTGTCAGGGACTTGTCGCTCCCCTTTACGGCATCGGCCCCGTCCGTGCGCTGCATTATTACCTCTAAACCGCCGATGAAGTTTACCGGAGCCACGGCAATGTAATATGACTTGCCTTTCGTGAAAGACGTTCCGGAAGGGAGGAGCGTTACCTCCGTGGAAGCGTCGGTTCCGGGAACGAACACGCAGTCTCCTGCCGCATCGATGCTCCCGGTGCCTGCCAGTTTCTCCTGATTCTTTCCTCTCAGCACCACGGAAGTGACACCGGCAAGGCCGATATCGACCTTGACAAGGGAATATGAATTCCGGAAGGAGAAATGGCGGGCGGATGCATCCGTGCGTGCCACGCACAGAAGGGCCGCGGGGCAGACGCTGTCGCCGGGGGCGATTGTCTGCACCGAGGGCAGTTCCGCAGAAATCACTCCGCCGGAAGCCGAGCGGGCTGCGCCATAAGGATAAATGGCATGGAAGCGGGTTGAGCCTTCTGCGACATTGCCGCCGAAAGTTGCAGACGCGCCATAATTCTCCGACACTATGAACAGGTTCCGTCCGCTTCCGTCGAACACGGCGAGGGAATCACTGTCCTGCCAGCAGAGTTTGAGCCCGGCTCCGAGATTCACCCTGCTCAGCGCACCCGCTTCGGTGCCGGAAGTGAAAGTGATGCCGCGCATCGCCTCCGCCCGCGACTCTTCCCGGGGTTCCTCCCTCTGGCAGGAAAGCACCGCTCCCGCCAGAAGAAGTCCCGAAAGAAGAATTCTGAGAAGTTCTTTCATCTTGGTTGACAATTACTTGCTTAATCTACGTAAGTTGCCGTGATATTGCCGTTGTTAGGACACAACCAATAATTCAGGGTACCGGCACTCTCCGCGGACGAGTATGCTGTCCCGCCAACAAGGATATTCTTGGAAACGGTACAGGTTACGCCCGTCACAGCACCTTCGGAGTCACCTATCACGGCACCAGAACCTCCATTGGAGGAAGAACCGGATATATCAGAACCACTTGAAGATGCCGTCACGTCAGCGCTACTTGTATTTCCGGTGATGGTGGAGCCCACTGCATAAATATGGCCGGCTATTCCGCCCGCGCCTATTCTGGCAGCACCATTTGCGAGGGTCACGGTGACGGCTGCGGTGTTGACATTGTCCGAGACCGTGCTTGTGCCAGCGGTGACCTTGTTGTCAACATCGTACTCACTGCCCCAGATACCTCCGGCAAAGCCATAGGAATTCGCATAGGTATTCACCAGCGATACTGTTCCGTTGTTTACGTTGTCTTTAATCGTATTGTAAGCTGAAGCTCCCCCGACGATGCCGCCGGCAATCACATTGCGGTCGCGGGACGAGTTGATGGTCACAGCCACAGCACCGTTGTTGGTGCAGTTCTTTACCGTCACGTTCTTCGCTGAAGTCCCGGAATAGTTTCTTGCAATTATGCCGCCTGCCCACTGAAGTAAAGTTCCGCCAGTAGTATAATTATACGTAATTTTGCCATCGTTCACGCAGTGGTCAAACGTAGCCTTTGCAGCCTGTATCTGCGCGCAGATTCCCGCAACCATGCTGTGGCCGCCTTTGGACTTTTTGTATATCTCTGCAGTGTTTCTTGCGTAGGATACTTTACCTTCAACAGTTCCGGGCTGGATGAAACCAATGAATCCGCCTGCTCCGGTCTTACCTGAGGATGCGGAATACACTTCGCCGCTGTTGACGACCTCTTTGCTGGAGGTGCCTGTAATTTCGAAGCCTTCTACCGCAATGGAAATAAATCCTCCGATATAGGACTGACCTGAACCCTCTGCGTATATCTTTCCGGAGTTCTCCGAAGCGCCATTGATATATACTTTCTTGCCATAGGAAACGAATCCGGCCACGCGGTTCTGGTTGGAAACGGCAGCATTTGAATGCACATTGCCGCTGTTCACGCAATCAGTAAATGTTGCCCCTATATTGTTCGCCACGCCGACAAGACCTGCCGCATTTGCACTTTTACATTGTACGGAACCTGCCTTGATGTAGACTTCTCCCTTGTTTTCAGTGGCAGTTACCGTCCCATCAGTGGCAATCTGCCCGAATATTCCTCCACACTTTATTTCAAAAGAATTGCTTGCCGCACAAAGAGAATGTACCTTTCCTGAATTCACAACATTGCTTGCGGTTATACTGGTGCACTGGCCGCCAATGCCGCCTACATAAGATTCATTACTGGTACTGCACGAATAGATTTCTCCAGTGTTCGTTGGCTTATTACCGTTCGAATCCTCGGAAATAACAAGTCCAACGCTGTTACCAAAAAGTCCGCCAGCATTGCATATACCGGTGCCTGAAGCTGAAACGGACGCCGCATTGGACGACCCCTTTATTGTCGCGGAAACTGTGCTATAGCCCACAAGTCCTCCAGCATTTTGATTTTGGGTCCCTGTGGTATGCTCCGACACGATAGTACCAGCAGCTGTGTTTACAACTCCGTCTAATATGAAGCAGTCGCCACGGGCAACGATGCCGGCGACAAATGAAGCAGCGGCCCCGGGTTTTGAAGATGTAACGGCCGCCTCATTCGTGGAGTTTTCAATTACCACGGGATTTGTTTCCGTCCCTATGCAATAGGCAACCAGTCCAGCCACACGATTGTCACCAACGGTTTCAGTACAAGTATTGGAAACCGTGCCATAGTTGTGACAATCGGATATACGCATGGTTTTGCCACTCTTTTCATCAATGCACCCGGCGATGCCAGCCAGATTAGCCACATATCCATGAGTCGTAGAAAGGTTGCAATAGTTTTTGCAGCCCGAAAGAATCAGTCCCGTAGAATCAACGGCAGCGCCTATGATTCCTCCGATATAAGAATTTTTACTGGCTGATTTGGCGGCATATACAACATTTCCTTTAGTTCTGTCAGATATCGCACCGTTAGTACAATCCGTGAGAGTATTCGAAGTAATTCTGGCAACACATCCCACAACTCCCCCGAGATAGTTGGCGACATTGGCATTGTTCGTTATGCTCCCCAGATTGGTGCATCCGCTAAGGTCGCCGCCGGTGAGATTGCCCACGATGCCGCCGATGCGGAGGGCCTTGCCGGCATTCGCAGTTATGTTCCCTTCATTATGGCAATCGGAGATGGTGGCTTTGAAAGCTACGGCTCCGTCTTTTTTGGTGGCTATGGGACCATTGGTAACTCCCATGATGCCGCCTATCCATTGCACCTTTTCATTATTGTTCGTAATGTCACCGTAATTGTAGCAACCCGATATGGTCACAGCATTGTCGGCGGATCCAAGGATTCCTCCTATCGGAAGATTGTCAGAACTGGCAGAAGTGGCGTTGTCCTTGATTGCGCCGTAGTTGCGGCAGTTCACGACGGAAGTTTCAGTTCCCATAACAAATCCTGCTATACCGCCTACACGGGTCTTTTGTGCAGCGGTGGCAAGCACCTCGACGGTAGCGAAATTCGTGACGTTCTCAATCTTTCCGTTGTTTCCAAGACGTGCCGCAACCGATGCCACGTTGCACCAGAATGTGCTGTCGGAAGCATGGCTCACAAGGCTCGTTCCGTCGTAAGTGCTGCCGTCGGAAGATCCCAGGACAAGATTTTTGACGGTTCCGCCAAGGTCGGACACAAAACCGGTCTGGGGACTGGCGGGATCGGTCACGAAATTGTAGAGCTTGTGATTCTGCCCGTCGAGGACACCCCTGAAAATACGGGGAGTCCAGAGTTCAGACTGCATGTCGATGTCGGCATCGATATAAACCTTGTCAAGTTTGCTCCATTTAGCATAGGCCGCATTCCAGGCGAAGAGTTCCGCCTTGTTGGTAATGTGCCAGCTCCAGGAGAAGGCCGCATTGTCGGTATTGAAATAGAAGCCTCCGTTGCGGGGCACTGTCACGGCTTTTGTGAAGGTATAAGTGGCCGAAGACGCAAGGTCCGCATCCATCTCCCTGCGGATCTCAAGGCTGAACTCTCCCGCCGGGGTGGTTCCGGGAAGGACCGCCGCATAGTAGATGCTGTCTTTCTTGAAGTATTCATCCCCTGCCGGAGGCGTCAGGGTGATGGCGCCGGAAGAGGCGGGCACGCCGCTTATCTCTCCGGTTGTCGCGTCAAGGGACACGACTCCGCTGAGGCCTTCGCCGTCCAGCACGATCTCTTTCACGTCCGAATGCTTGACCGTCACCTGTACGAGGCCGAAGGCGTTCTTGAGGGACACGCGCTGGTTCACAGGGGCGGTGCCCACGGCAAGAAGGGCTCCGCGTGCCGTGCGGTTGGCGCTCACCTGCTGCGCTGCAGGAAGCGACGCCGACACCGTGGTGGCCGCCACCGAAGAGTTCTCGTCATAGGGGTAAACCACATACAGGGTGGAAGCTCCTTCATTGAGGCTGCCGTCAAAGCTGGCGGAAGTGCCGTCGGAAGATACGAAAGTGAATTCGTGAACGGTGGAATTTACGTCGTCGATAACGCCGAGCCGGTCACCTTCTTCCCATACGATGGTAGTGCTGTCCTTGTCGATGAAGGACTTTGCCGCCTGAGTCCCTATGTTCAGAGTGTAGGGAACCAGATTGGCTTCGGGCTGCGCTGCCGGATCCTTGGGAGCCGGAGTCTCTTTTGCGCATGAAACGGCTGCAACCAGTGTTAATGCAGCCAAAAGGGTCTTAAAAAACGTTTTCATAGAAATCTGCATTAAATGGTTAGTCGCCTTGGTTTTCATCACCGAAAATATCGTAGAGATCATCTACTTTTTCTGTCCCGATGCTCTCGCAAAGGGGCCCGGAAGAAGACAGCGGAATCATCCGTAGTTCAGGCAATTCGTAAAAGAGCTTGGTTTTCATATGCATGTGAAATTAATTACGTTATTAGTCGGTCATACAAATGTATAGGTTTTTTAATTGTCTACGCCATACGATTTTTATTTATTTTGAAATGAAAGTAAAAGAAATTTATTATTATATTGTCCATAGACAATGAAAATGCAACTTTTTTACTTTTATTGTTTGTAGACAACAAAATTGTACTATGAACAAACGTTTCAACATACTTGAGTTATAATATATGTCTTAGCTATCCCAGAAATACATCTTGTGCCAAAAGTGCCTGATGCAGATCTTCATAGTCAAGGCGTCTCGGCGCGACGCCTCTCGTTACGCAAAGTGCGGCTGCTATACCGGCTGCCTGCCCCGTAGCCATGGCCGGAGGCATCACTCTGACAGCTCCGGCGGCATCGCTCGTTGCACTCAGGCAGCGGCCTGCCACAAGCAGATTATCAATTTCTAGAGGCACCAGGCTGCGATACGGCACTCCATACCATGGCGCACTGATAGTCATATACCTTGTAGAACTGGCAGAACTTCCCCCTCCGTGGACATCTACTGAATTGGATGCCAGCAACACGGAATCTTCCGGGACATAACCGTCCAGAAGTTCTTGAGCACTCAGTATATGTTCTCCCTGTATATGGCGTGATTCACGGATTCCGATGGTTGATGCAGAAGATTTAAGTACGGCATTCCTGCAACCCGGGACATATTTATGAAAGAAATTCATAAGTTCCTGTACCTGTCTCCTACCCTCGATTTCGGCAGCGGTAAGGCTCTCGGAAAGAGTTGCGTCCACATCGCTTATACGAGTACTGTTCACCGCCCATTCATCTTCCCTTACTCCTCTGTAAATATTGACGGACTTGCGGGCGATATCCCACTCCCCTGCCGCTTCAGCTTCGGCCACTCTCCAATGAAGCGCCCTGTAGCTCACACCGTCAACTTTCCTGAACTCATGCAAATGTGCTTCTACATCCGCACAGATTTCTTTATAATTCACATTACAGATATGGCAGAACAGGGTTGCAGGCTGGATTTTTCCGGTATTTTCATTTCCCTTTACAAATGGGGCTCCGGCAGCAGCGGCTACATCTCCGTTTCCGCTTGCATCAATTACGATTTTGGCCCTTGAAGCTGCAAGTCCACTCTTGGTAAGCAGCACCGCACCTTCCATTCTCCCTTTCTTGACAAGAGGCTTGACAAAGGATGTATGAAACAGAATCTTTACTCCGGATTCGCAGACCATCCGGTCCAGCACCACTTTCATTATCTCCGAATCGAAAGGAGTCAGATGGTCGTGTCCAGTGGTAATCCACGCACTGAAAGCTGTTCCGGCGCGGACATCGCGTGGATGAATAGCTCCGCCAAGAGCCACCATGCGATCGACTATTTCTCCAAATATACCACGAATTATCTGGGTCTCTCCGGCCGAGTCGAAACATGTCATAAAAGGAGCCACCAGACCCTGTGTCGCCATACCGCCCAGGCATCCGCCGCTTTCTATCAACAATACCCGTACCCCAAGACGGGCAGCGGCGATAGCGGCACACACTCCGGCCGGCCCACCTCCTATTACGAGCACATCTGTTTCGTACGAAAACGGAACGTCGCCAAGAGATACCTCATTGACGGAAGAACATGCTGCAAGAGAGTTAATAGAAACTCCGGCTGCCAATGCTCCCGTATACTTAAAGAAAGATCTTCGGTCCATAGTTTCAGCCTTATTATAGTGTTTCTGGCAAAAATAAAGAATATCAAGTGTTTCCCCGTTTCATTTTTTGTTTATTTTGAAATGAAAACAAAAAGAAATATCTTTGCCTCATGACTCAGGACGAAAGACAGGAAAAGATTCTTAAACTGCTGGAGCGCGGCAGCTCTTATCTGGTGAGCGACCTGGCTTCCAGATTCAATGTCACGGGCGCGACCATCCGCAACGATATCCGCCTTATGGAAAGCCGGCACCAGCTCCGCAGGGGGCACGGTACGGTAATGCCGGTCAAGCTGGATGTGACGGACATGCCGGTGGACGAGAAGTATAAAATGCATTCCGAAGAGAAGCATGGTATAGGACGCCTGGCTGCGTCCCTGATCCAGGAAGGCAATTCGGTGATTATCACTTCCGGGTCGAGTATCGAGTCCATGGCCAGGGCGTTCCCGGATGGCAGCAACATCAATGTCGTCACCTCATCCGTGCGTGTAGCGGGCATCCTCAACTCCAAGAACGGGCTCAAGATTTTCATGCTTGGCGGCCGCCTGGTGCACAACAGCGTCTCCGTGCGGGATGACTATACCCTCATGGGGCTCGATAACATTCACGCGAATTACCTCTTCTTCAGCTGCGACGGGTTCGACCCGGAAAGCGGCATCACCACCGCTTTCCCGGAGGAAGCCAGACTGACCTGCAAGATGATGGAATGCGCCCAGGAAAAGATCCTTCTGGCAGATTCCTCGAAACTGGGCAAAATCGGCTTCGGCAAAATCTGCAATCTGTCGGATATCGACATCCTCATCACCGATTCAGGGCTCTCCCCCGCCTCCCGGGGCCGCATAGAAATGTCCGGAGTAAAGGTTCTTATCGCCTGAGCTTGGCAAGGAAATCTTCCGGAGTGTAAACGGGGATGTCGGTATAGGGGGCGAAATGGCGGACGTTGCTTGTAATTATTGCGTCACACATTTCAGCCTCGGCGCTGGCTATCTGCAGACCATCTTCAAAATCGGGACAATCATTTCTGACGGCACTATAAATACCCATATCATTATCAGGGAGGATGACATAATATTTAAGCCAATCTTTGAACACTTTCGTCATTTTCTTCTTTCCGGCAGTCTTCCTCATTATGTACGAAACATTGGCAACGGTAAGGGTGGACAGGCAGATGCGAATTTTCCTCTCCTTGCCCAAAGTCATTATGTTCTCCGCTGCTTCCATTCCTGCACGTTGCTGAAGCTGGTCAATAAACACGTTCGTGTCCAGGAACACCGTTTTTTCAATAGTTGTCATTTTCTTTCCCCATTATGTAAGACATACGTTCATCTTTTGCTATCTCCTCAGGAGTGATTACTGAATCCATTCTCCAGCTTTTCACCTCCGCCGAAATCTCGATGGGACCGTCGATTACCGGCCAGCCGTCCATCTCGTCCTCCACGGACTTGCGGAGAACCTCCTCAACATAGGTATTGAGGCTTTTGTTCATCCTTTTTGCTTTTTTGCGGATGCTATAAAGCAGCTCCCTGTCGAGCCTGAAAGCCGTCTGACGGCGTTGTATCGATGCAGTTTCCATATCCTGACGTTTTATGATCCGACGCAAGATACGAAATAAATGATAACAAAACAAGATTTGTTATCATAGCACCGATTATAGATTATCTATAATAGAATCTCTATAATTATTGAATCAGTTGCTGAAGCTGTAGCTCAGCTCAGGGGTAATCTTGTACAGCTGCGCTCCGCCGGAGTGGAAATTCACGTAGTAATTCCCGGCTGATTATTTCTGCCTGCAGAAAATCTGCACCGGGCATCCGGTGAGCGGGAAGGCGGCGCGAAGCTGGTTTTCCAGGAATCCTTGTCATCCACGAGCTGTCCCCAAAGGCCGTCCTTTCTCTGATATTCCAGCAGGGCGGACATCATCTTCAGATAGGATTTTTCGATGGTCCCGTAATGCTCATTCTCCTTTGGCAGGACTTTAAGCATCATTGCCATGCCTGCTGCAACCCAGCCGTTCCCGCGTCCCCAGTAGTAGGGAGCTTCCGTCGTATGCAGGAAGAGTCCGTTCTCCTGCTGGAGGGTTGTCAGATAAAGGGCAAGTTCCTTGGCTGAACGTTCCAGGTATTTGCTGTCCCCGGTGGCCCTGTACGCCTGCAGCTGCAGGAAAGTAATCATGTACATGTCATCTATCCAAAGACGTGTCTGAGGTGAATACCCCTGCGAGAGCCATTCGAGCTGCTTCTCATAAGGCACTTTGGTAAGGGACCAGTCGGCGGGGTCCGAAGAGGGTTCGCTCCACTGGTTGTCGGCATAGTCCAAACCCAGCGCAAGTGTGCGGGGATCCGAGTTCAGGCAATTAATCTGCAGGGGAACCGCCCCGAAGACCGAGTAGTCCACGTGCCACTTGTGCGAGCGGAAAGCCGCTTTCTCCCCGGAGTCGTAGAAGGGCTCGAACATCGCAATAAGAGCATTCTCCATATCTTTGTCCGCGATGATCCGGGCAAACTCAAGACAGTTGGCCCATTCGCTGGTAATGGTATATTTCACGTAGGTCATCCCCTTCTTTGTCGTGATTTCGGGCTTGCCCTTGTCAATGAAGCGCTGCGTTATGCCACGGCCCACCTGGACGGGGTCGCAGCCATCGGGCCAGGAAGTTAAATACTTCCCAGCACCACAGGAACCCGCTGATAATCAGCGGGTTTTTCTTTTTGGTCCCACTTTTGGTCCCACTTTTTCCGTTCACGCTACTACTTCAGAGTGCCTTCTAATGCCTTTTTTGACACTAAAGTCGAAAAGCAAAAGCCCCAGTTTTTTGAGCCCAGAAAACTGGGACCAAAACTGGGACCATCTTCTCGTATAACGGGCTAAAAACCGTCTTTTTTCACCTTTTTAGCCCACTATCCATAGCATATTCAAAACCGCCGCCACCTCACTATGAGATGACGGCAGTTCTTATCAGTATATATGTTTTACCGCTTATGAAAGCCCCTGTCAGAATATCATATTGAACGCCGCTTGCTGTGCCCTTGCGCTATGAGCTGCATTCATCTTGCCAAAGTTCCATTTCACGCCAAAGAGAATGTATCTGCCCATAATGAGCCGATAGGTATCCTCTTCGTAGTTGGCCGTAACGGTGTGTGTAAGGTTCCGTGTCTGGTTTAGGATGTCGTGGACCTTGACGCTTAAATTGAAAGCGCCGATATTCTTCGAGATCTCTGCATTCCACTGCCATTCCGGCTGGCCATAGCCGGCTTGATATCCCTTATAGAACACATAGGCAATGTCAGAATTGAACTCGAATTCGTGCTTGGTGGTATAAGATCCCCTGACGATAAACCGGGTGTCCAGTGTATTCAGGTTGGCCTTGGGGTTCAGTGAGTAACGGGCGATTCGGCCTTGTGTATTGGCCCCGGCGCTGAATGACCAGTGTTCAGGATTATACTTAACCGTAAACCCTGCATAAGGGCTGAAGGAATGTGTACTGCTCTCGCTAAAGCCGCTCTGACCACCATAGAAGCGGTCACCGTCGGCATTTCCCCAGAAATCGGCCATGAATGACGAGTAATCAAACGTATCCTTATCAAGTGCGGGAAGTGTTGTTCTTGCCTGATAGCTGATGGAGTATGAATACGTTGCTACACCCAAAAGCGACAGCGACCATTCTTTCTTTGCATCCAGGGGCATAGTATAATTAATCGTCAGACTGGATGTCAGACTCGGTTTCATGGCATTCACGGGGACGGAATACATAATGCCGTCAGCATCATACCAAAGCGCAGAGACAATGGGCTTGTAATTCACCTGTCCGTACAAGTAAGCCATAAGGGTAGTGAACTTTTCCCGGTTGTTCCGGTCCCAGTCAGCGCTAAAGTAGGTATATGTATACGGTTTCAGGTACACATTGCCCATGCTCAGGCGGGAGGGGTTGCTGATATTAAGCACCGGCAGCATCCTGGTATTGGACGGGCGGCGGCTATACCCGGATGCCGAAACTGTAAACCGGTCATTTCCTTTGTTGTGCTGAAAACGTAGCGTTGGCGTGAAATACCAGTTCCACTCGTCCTTTCCAGTAGTTCCTTCAATTCCGTAGCTCTTGGAGAATGTTTCATTGAGAATACCTATGGCGCGGCCTCCCAGTGTGAACCAGCTTTTATCTCCAAACTTATACTGTGCGGTTAGGCCATACTCCTGTTCCAGATACTTAGACCGGCTTTCAGAGGAAAAGTAATCATTTTTCCCCGCGGTATCGAACGCATCCCGTACATTATTCCGGCGTGACCAACTGTATTCCGCCTCGGCAGAAAGCGTCCACTTTTCGCCTATAGGTTCCGTATAGCGAATGCTTCCGTCCACACCATAAGACAATCCAGTGGAGTTGTAAGTCATTGTGCGGGCATCTTTTCCAGTAGTCGTGGTCAAAAGGGTAGATTCTGTGCTCTCTCCGGAGTTGTCACTATAATTGGTTTCAAAACCCAAGCGAAGATTTCGGTTCTTCTTACCCCCAATCTCACGAAAAGTCACATCTGAGTCAAAACTGGCGCTTTTGTTGGTAGACAAACTATGGGATGAATTATCGGAACTATTCACAAAACCGCCTTCCCGGAAAGTCTCAGAGGAGCTATTGTTAAAGGAGTCCGATTTATTATAGCGGAAGTCAGGTCGGATATGGAACCATACCTTTCCTTTTTCTTTCTCAAACTCAAGATTGGTGGTCACCCCGCTGGCATATGATTTTCCGCTATTCTCAGTGGTGGAAGACAAGTTGCCGTCATCCTGGTAGGTCGTTCTGTCTGCACGGGTTCCGGAATCCGTATCCGTGTACTTATAGTTAACACTCACCGTAGTTTCTACATCCTTGATGCGGGAAGTATTGGCGTTCACGGCCAATTGGGCTGCCGTTGAAAGGCCTTGATTCGCGGAAGTTTGCGCTCCATCTTCATCCATCATTACGACGACCACATTGGAATCGTTGATATTCTGCCCGTTGGCAATGACGGTCAACTGGTCCTTCTCGGAATAGGCCGATACCAAAGCATTCCCGTTCCATAGCAGGCCCCGGTTGTCCCGCAGCACATCGGCCCCGTCTTTCTTTCCCAGCGTTGTGCCGCCCTTCAGTCCCACGTTGCCGAACCATCCTTTCTCATATTCCTTCTTCAAGGCCACATCCAGCACTTTCTCTCGAGATCCATCCTGGATGCCGGATGCACGCGTTGCCTCGCTTTCCCGGTCAATAACGCGGATCTTATCTACTACTGATGCCGGGAGATTGTTCAAGGCGGTAGATTGGTCGTTAAAGAAGAAAGTTCGGCCTCCCACGGTGAGTTTGTCGATTTCCTCGCCGTTGAACTTCACTTTTCCGTCCTCGGTGATTTCCATACCCGGCATACGCTGCAACAGGTCTTTGAGCATCGCATTCGCTCCTACACGGAAGGATGATGCGTTGAACTCCACCGTGTCCTTTTTGACCACAATAGGGTTGCCCACATCGGTGACCGTAGCCGCCTGCAAAAAAAGTTCATCCTGCTGCAGCCGGATGGTTCCCATATCCACTTCCCGTTCCCGGAAATAACGCTCCTTCACGAAGGGTTTGTATCCCATCATCTCCACGTGGAAGACATAGCTGCCGTAAGGCACCTCTTCCAGTTTGGCCTCGCCTTTGGCATCAGTAAGGGTAAAGTTTGTGATGGTCGTGTCCTTGGAGGGTATCACATACACGGAGGCAAAGCCCACGGGCTCGTTTGTGAGTGAGTCCAGTACGGTGGTCTTTACGGTTCCCATCCTTTCTTGGAACACGTTGTCATTAATAATGAACACTTGTGCCCGGGCGGATAAGCCCAGGCACAGGCATAAGGATATAATAGAAATAATCTTTCTCATTATTCGGCACTTACGGAATAGCTACGTCCGTTGATAGTTATTCTCTTTACCGGCTGTCCATTTACGGTGATGCTACCGTCTGCTTCAACTTTCACGCCAGGAAGGTTCTTCAGCGACTCTAACAGCCCATTTTCTTCTTTTTTTGTCTCAATCTTGATAACAGACACATTCTCCCCGTAGGCTTTTGCTTCCGGAGAATCGTCCTTCAGCACCGTAATACTCGCAATACTCAGCGGTGAAATAGACCGGAAAGCATTACCATCTTCAGACACCTTTCCGTCAATGACATATACTATCTTCCTGGGCGTGTTTTTGAAAACACCTATCCCATTAGGGAAAAGGAGCGTATCGGCCTTAAAATACTTGAAATCGCTCATATCCGGTATTCTCAGTGAGTCCAAATGAGGCATGGAGAAGGAGTAAGAGAAGGCGGATCGTGTTGTGGTAATGGCATGCACAGTAATGGCATTGCGCCCCGTTCCCGATGTGGTAATCTTATAATCACTGACGGTCTTGCCTTTGAGCTGGGAGCCGTCAAAATGCTCCACCGTTACATTGTCAATGACATATAGTGTCTTTTGAGCAGAAAGCGTAATGGCTCCCACAGTAAGACAGATTGAAATAAGAATCAACTTTTTCATGAGTAACCTTGTTATTGGTTCAACGAAATGAGATTAAAGGATTTGCCCCCATCCAAAGGAGTAAGGATGTAGGAAGCAGTATGCCCATCGGGGAAATGGGCGGTCATCACAAACCCGTCCCCAACGGGTTTGAATTCGTAGTTGTCGGCATCGGCCGGATCGAAGTATGAAACTGTAGAGAGAAGCTGAAACAGATCGGCCATTTCATCCGGCTGGGCCGGTTGCGGCTGAGGTACATCCGGCCTTCCGGTAAAGAGGACTACGGCCAC
>DEFD01000032.1:137748-138869 GCA_002350615.1 Bacteroidales bacterium UBA2861
ATGGCGGCAATCTCATCCAGGGAGAGCCCGGTGGCTCTCAATCGGAGCAATCGCCTTGTACCTGCAGGAAGTCGCTCCAACGCCTTGTCAGCCATCTTTTCGGCCTCCGATTGTTCTATCAGCGTAGAAGCGTCATTACCGTCCGACAACCATTCCGGATACACCCCGCTTCTCACGGGGCCTTTCTTGCGCCAAAGTGAAATACAACTGTTCTTGGTAGTAGAAACAGCCCAAGCCTCGGCACTGCGAATCTGCACACCGTCACGTCTTGCCACCCAAAGCCGCAGCAGCACCTCCTGCACCACATCCTCCGGATCACCGTCCAGCCGGGATGCACGGAAGAATTTCAGTGCCGTCGCCAGGACTTTGGGCCTTATCTCTGTGAGTTCTATTTCAAGCGTTTTATCCATACTTCACAGGCATAGACGCAAAAACCGCAAAAAGTCAAGTGAATTTTTCGACTTTTTTACCTACTACCCAGGAATCTGAAAGCACAGACCGAAGTTAATCCCAAGATTGGGGACCATACGGAGATTGGCTTCTACAAAGACCGATACTAATTCAAAAAATCAAGCCTTGGCGTATACCTTCACATCCATCGCCTTCCCGCCCTTCACCACGGCCCCGGCCCTGGTCTCCTCCAGCAGGAACCCATTCTTCTCCAGCACCCGGGCCGATGCCAGGTTTTCCGGGAACACCTCGCCGATTATGCGCTCCAGCGCCAGCTCCCGGAAAGCAATCCCACAGATCTGCCGCACGGCTTCTGTGCCGATACCCTGGGACCTGAATGGCGTCAGGATCATATAGCCAATCGACCCAACGGAGCGATTCTCATTGGCCATCCTTTCCACGGAAATACTACCGACAATCTTCCCGTCCAGGACGATGGACCGCCAGACACCCTCTTTGCCGTCATTCTCCGCCACCATCCCAAGCCACCAATCGGCATCGGCCTCCGTGTATGGATACGGCAGCCGGTCCGACAGGTATGTCCTGTCAACGGCATTGCAGAGCGCCATCAGCGCCGACTTGTCGGCGGGTGTCCAGGTATGAAAGGTAATAATCATCAGTGTTCATATCGAGAAATCTGAATTTAACGGTTACTTCCCGTACTTCGTATA
>DEFD01000019.1:0-3474 GCA_002350615.1 Bacteroidales bacterium UBA2861
ATCACCATCAACACCGCTCACGTAGAGTACGAGACCGAGAGCCGTCACTATGCACACGTTGACTGCCCGGGCCACGCCGACTACGTAAAGAACATGGTTACCGGTGCTGCCCAGATGGACGGCGCTATCCTGGTTGTTGCCGCTACCGACGGCCCTATGCCTCAGACCAACGAGCACGTTCTGCTCGCCCGTCAGGTTAACGTGCCTAAGATGGTGGTTTTCCTCAACAAGGTTGACCTCGTTGACGATCCCGAAATGCTCGACCTCGTAGAGATGGAGGTTCGCGATCTTCTCAGCAAGTACAACTTCGACGGTGACAACGCTCCCGTTATCCGCGGTTCCGCACTTGGTGCTCTCAACGGAGAGAAAGTGTGGGAAGACAAGGTCATGGAGCTCATGGCAGCCGTTGACGAATACATTCCTATCCCGGTTCGTGAGAACGAGAAGCCTTTCCTCATGCCTATCGAGGACATCTTCTCCATCACCGGTCGTGGTACTGTTGTTACCGGACGTATCGAGCGCGGTACCGTTCATGTGAACGACCCTGCTGAAATCGTAGGTTTCAGCGACAAGCCGAGGAGCACCGTCGTTACCGGCGTTGAAATGTTCCGCAAGCTCCTCGATCAGGGCGAAGCAGGTGACAATGTAGGTCTGCTCCTCCGTGGTATCGACAAGAAGGAAGTGAAGCGCGGCGAAGTTATCGCAAAGCCCGGCTCCATCACTCCTCACACCCACTTCCTCGGACAGATCTACGTCCTCAAGAAGGAAGAAGGCGGCCGTCACACTCCTTTCCACAACAAGTATCGTCCCCAGTTCTTCATCCGTACTCTTGACGTTACCGGTGAGATCAAACTCCCCGAAGGCGTAGAGATGGTTATGCCTGGTGACAACGTGGAAATCGACGTCACCCTCATCACTCCGGTTGCTCTTAACGAAGGTCTCCGTTTCGCTATCCGCGAAGGTGGACGTACCGTCGGCGCCGGCCAGGTTATCAAGATTCTTGACTAATCAAGGGTCCTGAACCGGAAAGAAAGAGTGGGCGCTCCTCTCTGAAGGGGCCCCACTTTTAGGGGAATAGAACAATGGTAGTTCAGCGGTCTCCAAAACCGTCCATGTGGGTTCGATTCCTGCTTCCCCTGCCAATATCAAAGGTTACGATTTGGTAATTGTTTAACAAGGCACTTCCACAACTGCTTCCTTCCGGGAGTGCCCATTAAATGTAAAGATGAGAAAGTTTATCAATTACTTGAAAGAGTGCTACTCCGAGCTCGTCAAGAAGACGACTTGGCCCACTTGGCAGAAACTGCAGAGTTCCGCTCTGCTGGTCATGCTGGCCACAGTCATTCTTGCGGTCATGCTCAGCATAATTGACTTTGCTTTCCAGAAACTGATGACCCTGATATACACATTGTAAGATCGTATGAGCGAAATGAAATGGTATGTTCTGCGGACAGCAGGCGGGAAGGAAAAGAAAGCGTCTGAATATCTCCAGAAAGAGATTGAACGCAGCGGTTTGCAGGAGCAGGTAGGACAGGTTCTCGTACCGGTTAAGAAGGAAATAGTCACCAAGAACGGAAAAAGGAAAGCGGTCGACAGGCTGCTTTATCCTGGTTACGTCCTTATCCAGGCTGTCCTGAGTCCGGCACTCGAGAACATTATCCGCAACAATGTTCCCGGCATGTCCGGTTTCCTTACCGAAAAGAAAGAAATCTCAAGCTCGCAGACCGAGAGGATTCCCGTGCCGATCCGTGAGGAAGAAGCACAGAGGATACTCGGCATCCAGGATGAAAACGTCGACAATGCCGCCGAAACCATCGTGAACTACGAAATCGGAGAATCCGTAAAGATTACCGACGGACCGTTCAGCGGATTCAACGGCACTGTAGAAGAGATCCTGGAAGACAGGAGCAAGGTCAAGGTTATCGTGGTCATCTTCGGCCGCAAGACCGCTCTTGAACTCAGCTTTACACAAGTAACAAAAGAATAACAATCAACAATGGCAAAAGAAGTTACCGGATTCATCAAGCTCCAAATCAAAGGCGGAGCTGCCAATCCTGCACCCCCTGTAGGACCGGCCCTCGGTTCCAAAGGCCTTAACATTATGGACTTCTGCAAGGCTTTCAACGCAGCCACGCAGGCCCAGGCGGGAAAGATTCTCCCTGTCGTCATCACGGTCTATTCTGACAAGTCCTTTACTTTTGAGGTAAAACAGCCTCCTGTAGCCGTTTCGCTCAAAGAAGCCGCAAAGATTTCCACGGCTTCCGGCGAGCCTAACCGCAAGAAGGTCGCCTCCGTTACCTGGGACCAGGTGAAAGCAATCGCAGAAGGAAAAATGCCGGACCTCAACTGCTTCACGCTCGCAAGCGCAATGAAGATGGTTGCAGGCACAGCAAGAAGTATGGGTATCACCGTTACCGGTGAATTCCCCCAGGACCTTTAAAAATCACACGCTATGAGTAAGAAAACGAAAAATCAGCAGGCAGTGCTCGCCAAGTACGACCACACCAAGCTTTATCCCCTTGCAGAAGCGTGCGCACTTTTGAAGGATATAACTTATACCAAGTTCGATGCAAGCGTAGAGCTTAGCGCCAACCTCGGTGTTGACCCCCGCAAGGCCAACCAGATGATCCGTGGCGTCGTCACCCTCCCCAACGGAACGGGTAAGGTGGTCCGCGTCCTCGTTCTCTGCACCCCCGACAAGGAGGAAGAGGCAAAGGCTGCAGGAGCAGACTACGTAGGACTCGACGAGTACGTAGAGAAGATCAAGGCTGGCTGGACCGATGTAGATGTCATCATCTGCACCCCTTCCGTCATGCCCAAGATCGGCGCACTCGGTAAGATTCTCGGACCCCGCGGCCTCATGCCGAACCCCAAGACGGGAACCGTCACCATGGAGGTTGGCAACGCCGTGAAGGAAGTCAAAGGCGGTAAGATCGACTTCAAAGTCGACAAGACCGGTATTGTACACACCGCAATAGGCAAGGTTTCATTCACTCCTGAGGCAATCTGCCAGAACGCCGCCGAGGTGCTCAACGCAATTGCGAAACTGAAGCCCCAGGCCCTCAAGGGTACTTACATGAAGAGTGCAGCCATCTGCACCACCATGAGCCCCGGTGTCAAGATTGATCTTAAAGCATTCCTCAACAGTGCTGAGTAAAAATTGAATATTATGAAAAAGGAACTCAAATCCCAAGTAATAGAAAGCATCTCAGCGAACCTGAAGGAATATCCCAATTTCTACATTACGGATATTGCCGGGCTGAATGCTGAACAGACATCCAAACTCCGTCGCGAATGCTTCGGACAGGGAATCAAACTGACGGTTGTCAAGAACACCCTCTTCACCATCGTTCTCAAGAACAGCGGCAACGAGGAACTTGCAAGCCTTATCGATACCCTCAAGGGAAACAGCGCGATCATGTACAGCGAATCCCCCAACACTCCTGCAAAGCTCATCAAGGACTGGCAGAAGAA
>DEFD01000019.1:3541-11736 GCA_002350615.1 Bacteroidales bacterium UBA2861
CAAGGAAGAACTCATCGGCGATATCATCGCTCTCCTCCAGAGCCCTGCTCGCAATGTCATCAGCGCTCTCCAGAGCGCAGGCAACACCATTGCCGGAGTGGTCAAGACCCTCGAAGAAAGATAATAAAAACAATAATAACAATTTAAAAATCAAACAATTATGGCAGACGTAAAGAAACTTGCAGAAGAGTTGGTAAACTTGACTGTCAAAGATGTACAGGAACTCGCAAAGGTCCTCAAGGAAGAATATGGTATCGAGCCCGCAGCTGCAGCAGTTGCAGTAGCCGGTCCCGCAGCAGCAGCTGAAGCAGCTCCTGCAGAGCAGACTGAGTTCGATGTTATCCTCACCAGCGCCGGACAGGCTAAGCTCCAGGTCATCAAGGTCGTCAAGGACGCCCTCGGACTCGGACTTAAGGAAGCCAAGGATCTCGTTGACGGAGCTCCCAAGGCTGTTAAGGAGAAAATCTCCAAAGCAGAGGCCGAGCAGCTCAAGGCTACTCTTGAGGAGGCCGGTGCAGAGGTCGAGATCAAGTAAATCCGACCCCTCCCTGCTGAGGGACAAAACAGGTTTAGAGCCAGGGTTAATAGGCTCTAAACCTTTTTTCCGTATAAAAGTTATTTTCTTTTCCTTACCGGCTGAATATGTCAAAAAAGACCATAAACAAGCGTATCAATTTCGCAACTTCAAAGATTCTGGAGTACCCGGATCTGCTGGAGGTCCAGTTGAAGTCTTTCAAGGATTTCTTCCAGCTTGAAACCACCCCCGAAAACAGGAAAAACGAGGGTCTTTTCAGGGTTTTCCAGGAGATTTTCCCGATTGAAGATACCCGCAACAGCTACAAGCTCGAGTTCATCGACTACTTCATCGATCCTCCCAGGTATTCAATCGTGGAATGTCTCGAAAGGGGGCAGACCTACAGTGTCCCTCTCAAGGCGAAGCTTCGTCTTTCCTGCACCGATGCTGAGCATGAGGACTTCGATACCAGAGTCCAGGACGTATATCTCGGGGACATCCCCTATATGACTCCCGGAGGAACTTTCATCATCAACGGTTCCGAGCGTATCATAGTGTCCCAGCTGCATCGTTCGCCGGGCGTATTCTTCGATCAGAGCATGCATGCAAACGGCACCAAGCTCTATTCAGCGAGGATCATCCCCTTCAAGGGCTCCTGGATCGAGTTCGCTACCGACATCAACAATGTCATGTATGCCTACATCGACCGAAAGAAGAAGCTTCCCGTGACCACCCTTCTCAGGGCTATTGGTTACACATCCGACAAGGATATCATCGACATTTTCAACCTTGCGGACGAAGTTACGGTCAACAAGAAGAACCTCAAGGCTAATGCCGGACGCAAGCTCGCGGCCAAGGTTCTCAAGACATGGACCGAGGACTTCGAGGATGAGGATACGGGAGAAGTCATTCCTATCGAACGCACCATGCCCATCGTCGAGAGGGGCGCAGTGCTCGATGACGATACCATCGCCGCGATCCTCGACACCGACGTAAAAAGCATTCTGCTGCAGAAGGACGAAGCAACGAGCAACGAATACTCGATTATCTTCAACTCCCTGCAGAAAGATCCTACCAACACGGAAATCGAGGCTGTAAACTATATCTACAAACAGCTTCGCAACAGCGAACCGCCAGATGAGAGCACGGCCCGCGACGTCATCGACAAGCTTTTCTTCAGCGAGAAGCGCTACGATCTCGGCACTGTAGGCCGCTATCGCCTGAACCGCAAGCTCGGGCTCGACACCGATCCTTCCGTAAGGGTTCTCACCCAGAAGGACATGGTGGAAATCGTGAAGTATCTCATCCAGCTGATCAATTCCAAGGCTACCGTCGATGATATCGACCACCTGAGCAACAGGCGTGTACGTACCGTCGGCGAGCAGCTCGCGAACCAGTTCAGCGTAGGTCTTAGCCGTATGGCCCGCACCATCAGGGAAAGGATGAACGTACGCGACAGCGAACAGTTCTCCCCCATCGACCTCATCAACGCCAAGACTCTCAGCAGCGTTATCAATTCCTTCTTCGGAACGAGCCAGCTGAGCCAGTTCATGGACCAGACCAACCCTCTTGCCGAAATCACTCACAAGAGGCGTCTCAGCGCTCTCGGTCCCGGAGGTCTTTCCCGTGAGAGGGCAGGCTTCGAGGTGCGTGACGTCCACTACACCCATTACGGACGCCTCTGCCCTATCGAATCCCCTGAAGGCCCGAACATCGGTCTTATCTCCAGCCTCTGCGTTTACGCACGCATCGACTCCCTCGGCTTCATCGAGACTCCTTACCGCGACGTTAAGGGCGGAAAGGTTGACCTGAGCGCCGCCGGCACCCATTACATGAGCGCCGAAGAGGAAGAGGACAAGCTCGTATCGCTGGCCAACGTGAAGATGGACGACGAGGGCAATATTCTCGAAGACCGCATCCAGTGCCGTCTGGAGGCAGACTTCCCCGTGGTCACCAAAGAAGAGGTGGACTACATGGACGTCGCTCCTAACCAGATGGCCTCCGTGGCTGCTTCCCTTATCCCGTTCCTGGAGCACGACGACGCACACCGCGCACTCATGGGCGCGAACATGATGCGTCAGGCCGTTCCCCTTCTCAAACCCGAGTCCCCTATCGTGGGCACCGGTCTGGAAGAAAGGGTCTGCCTGGATTCCCGTACCCAGTACATCGCGGAGCGCAAGGGCGAAGTCACCTATGTGGACGCCAATGAAATCCGCATCAAGTATGCACGCACCGAAGACGAGAACTTCGTCAGCTTCTCGCCCGAGGAAACCATATACAAGCTGCCTATTTTCCGCCGCACCAACCAGAGCACGACCGTGAACCTCATTCCGATCGTCCGCAAGGGTGACAAGGTGGAGAAGGGCCAGGTTCTCACCGAAGGCTACGCCACCCAGAACGGCGAGCTCGCCCTCGGACGCAACCTGATGGTGGCCTTCATGCCCTGGAAGGGATACAACTATGAGGATGCCATCGTGCTTTCCGAAGAAATGGTCAAGTGGGATATCCTCACCAGCGTGCACGTAGATGAATATGTTACCGAAGTGCGCGACACGAAGCGCGGTATGGAAGAGTTCACCTCCGACATCCCGAACGTAAGTGAAGATGCGACCCGCGACCTCGACGAGAGCGGTATTGTGCGCGTAGGCGCCCACATCGAACCCGGCGGCATCATGGTGGGTAAGATCACTCCCAAGGGAGAGAGCGATCCTTCTCCGGAAGAGAAACTGCTCAAGGCCATCTTCGGCGACAAGGCAGGCGATGTCAAGGATGCCTCCCTCAAGGCCAATCCTTCCCTCAGCGGCACTGTGGTAAAGACAGCCCTCTACGCGAAGCTCCAGAAGGAGACCGGACGCAGGGGCGCAGGCCGCAGCGACCAGAAGACAAGGCTGGAAATCCGCGAGGCTGAATTCAACAAGAAGGTGGAGAAACTCCGCGCAGACTTCATCCAGAGGCTTACAGTACTCACCAAGAACCGCAAGAGCGCCGGAATCAACGACCTCTACGGCGTGGAAGTCGTGGCCAAGGACAAGAAGTTCACCGCTGACATCCTCAAGAACATCGACTACAACAACGTCAATTCCGGCAAATGGACTACCGACAAGGACGCCAACCTGCTCATCCGCGACCTCATCAACAACTACTGCATCGCCTACAAGGCCGAGGCAGCCGTCTGCAAGAGGGAGATGGACCAGATCAAGGTGGGCGACGAACTCCCCAACGGAGTCATGAAGCTTGCAAAGGTTTACATTGCCAAGAAGCGTAAGATCACCGTCGGTGACAAGATGGCAGGCCGTCACGGCAACAAGGGTATCGTGGCAAAGATCGTCCGTCAGGAAGACATGCCGTTCCTCGAGGACGGTACTCCCGTGGACATCGTGCTCAACCCGCTCGGCGTGCCTTCCCGTATGAACCTCGGCCAGATTTACGAGACCGTCCTCGGTTGGGCGGGCAGCAAACTCGGGCTCAAGTTCAGCACCCCGATCTTCGACGGTGCAAGCATCGATGAAATCTGCGACTATACCGACAAGGCAGGGGTTCCCCGTTTCGGCAAGACCCGTCTGCGCGACGGCGGCACCGGCGACTGGTTCGACCAGCCCGCGACCGTCGGCGTCATCTACATGATCAAGCTCGGACACATGGTCGATGACAAGATGCACGCAAGAAGCATCGGTCCCTACTCCCTCATCACCCAGCAGCCTCTCGGCGGTAAAGCCCAGTTCGGCGGTCAGAGGTTCGGTGAAATGGAGGTCTGGGCACTCGAAGCCTTCGGCGCTGCCAACATCCTCCAGGAAATCCTTACTGTCAAGTCCGACGACGTGACCGGCAGGAGCAAGACATACGAGGCCATCGTAAAGGGCGACCCGATGCCTGCAGCCGGCATTCCCGAATCCCTCAACGTGCTGCTGCACGAACTCAGGGGTCTCGGACTCAAGGTTACGTTGGAATAGTTAACGGATAAAAGAAAAGAATATGCCTACTTTCAATAACAGAGAAAAAAAGGTAAACAGCAACTTCCAGACTATCAGCATCTCGCTGGCATCTCCCGAGGACATCACCGAAAGGAGCTGCGGAGAAGTCCTCAAGCCTGAGACGGTCAACTACCGTACCTACAAGCCTGAGAGGGACGGTCTTTTCTGCGAAAAGATTTTCGGCCCCACCAAGGACTACGAGTGCTACTGCGGCAAGTACAAGAGGATCCGCTACCGCGGAATCGTCTGCGACAGGTGCGGTGTAGAGGTTACCGAGAAGAAGGTCCGCCGCGAAAGGATGGGCCACATCAACCTCACCGTTCCCGTGGCTCACATCTGGTATTTCAAGAGCGCTCCCAACAAGATTTCCGCACTTCTCGGCATCCCTGCAAAGAAGCTTGAATCCGTAATCTACTATGAGAAATACATAGTGGTGAACCCCGGCAAGAGCGAACTTGCAAAGATGGATCTCCTTGCGGAGGATGAATATCTCGACGTGCTCGCCAAGCTTCCCGGAAACGAGAACCTCAGCGACAGCGATCCCGATAAATTCATCGCCAAGATGGGTGCGGAAGGTATTTACGACCTTCTCAAGGAAATCGACGCCGACGCTCTCGGCAAGGAACTCCGCGCAAGGATGCGCGAGGAAACCAGCCAGCAGCGCAAGGCCGAAATCCTGAAGCGCCTCCAGATTGTCAAATGGTTCCAGGAAAGCAAGAAGGTGAACCACCCCGAGTGGATGATCATGAAGGTGATCCCGGTCATTCCCCCGGATCTCCGTCCTCTGGTTCCCCTCGACGGCGGTCGCTTTGCGACATCGGACCTCAACGACCTCTACAGGCGAGTGATTATCCGCAACAACCGTCTGAAGAAGCTCATGGAAATCAAGGCTCCAGAAGTGATTCTCCGCAACGAGAAGCGCATGCTTCAGGAAGCCGTTGACAGCCTCTTCGACAATTCCAAGAAATCCAGCGCGGTCAAGAGCGAAAGCAACCGTGCCCTCAAGAGCCTTTCCGACTCCCTCAAGGGCAAGCAGGGACGCTTCCGCCAGAACCTCCTCGGTAAACGAGTGGACTACTCCGCACGTTCCGTTATCGTCGTAGGACCTGAACTCAACATGCACGAGTGCGGTCTTCCGAAGTTCATGGCAGCCGAGCTTTACAAGCCGTTCATCATCCGCAAGCTCATCGAGCGCGGCATAGTGAAGACCGTAAAGAGCGCCAAGAAGATTGTGGACCGCAAGGATCCCGTCATCTGGGACATCCTCGAGAACGTAATGAAGGGACATCCGGTGCTGCTTAACCGTGCACCTACCCTCCACAGGCTCGGTATCCAGGCTTTCCAGCCCCGAATGATAGAAGGTAAGGCCATCCAGCTGCACCCGCTCGCATGTACGGCATTCAACGCCGACTTCGACGGTGACCAGATGGCTGTCCACCTCCCTCTCGGCAACGCCGCAATCATGGAGGCGCAGCTTCTGATGCTCGGAAGCCAGAACATCCTGAACCCCGCGAACGGAGCTCCTATCACGGTGCCTTCGCAGGACATGGTGCTCGGTCTCTACTACATCACGAAGATCCGTCCCGGCGCCAAGGGTGAGGGAATGACCTTCTACGGACCGGAAGAGGTTATCATCGCCTACAACGAAAAGGCTATCGAGATGCACGCGGAAATCAACGTCCGCATCCCCGCAGACAAGCAGGACGCTTCCAAGGGGACGCAGATGGTGAAAACCACCGCTGGCCGCATCATCGTGAACCAGTTCGTTCCGGAAGAAGTTCCTTACGTGAACGAGGTCCTGGGCAAGAAGGCTTTGAGGAAGATCATTACCGAAGTCATCAAGTGCACGGGTGTCACCCGCACCGCCAAGTTCCTCGATGACATCAAGAACCTCGGATACGACCAGGCTTTCAGGGCCGGTATTTCCTTCAACCTCGGCGACGTTATCATCCCGAAGGAAAAATACAAGCTCATCGAAGACGGTTACAGGCAGGTGAACGACATCAAGAACAACTACTCGATGGGATTCATCACCAACAACGAGCGTTACAACAAAGTGATCGACCTCTGGACCGCCATAGACAACAAGCTCTCCGGCATAGTGGAGAAGCAGATTTCCGCCGACCAGCAGGGATTCAACCCAGTGTACATGATGCTTGATTCAGGTGCCCGTGGTTCAACCCAGCAGATCAAACAGCTCTGCGGTATGCGAGGCCTTATGGCAAAGCCCCAGAAGAGCGGTGCGGCCGGCAGCGAGATCATCGAAAACCCTGTTATCTCCAACCTTAAGGAAGGAATGACGGTGCTCGAGTACTTCATCTCCACCCACGGTGCACGTAAAGGTCTTGCCGATACCGCCCTCAAGACTGCCGATGCAGGTTACCTGACAAGGCGTCTGGTTGACGTATCGCACGACATCATCGTCACCGAGGAAGACTGCGGAACGCTCCGCGGACTCATCGCCACGGCCATCAAGAACAAGGACGAAGTCGTCGAGACCCTCGGAGAGAGGATTCTCGGACGTACCTCCGTGCACGATATCTTCAATCCCCTCACCGGCGAACTCATCCTGCGTGCAGGAGAGGAAATCCGTGAGAAGGAAGCCGCGCTCATCGACAGCCTGCCCATCGAGCAGGTGGAAATCCGTTCGGTCCTCACCTGTGAGAGCCGTCACGGTGTCTGCGCGAAGTGCTACGGACGCAACCTCGCCACTTCCAGAATGGTTGAAAAAGGCGAAGTGGTCGGTGTCATCGCCGCACAGTCCATCGGTGAACCTGGTACTCAGCTTACCCTGCGTACCTTCCACGTAGGTGGTACGGCCGGCGGTAGCGTCGTGGATTCATCCATCGAGAGCAAATACGACGGCAAACTGCAGTTCGAAGAACTCCGCACCATCGAGCGCGAGACCGAGAACGGCAGCGAGACCGTGGTGGTGAGCCGTATGACCGAGCTCAGCATCGTGGATGAGAATACCGGATATCCTTATTCCCACTATGATATTCCTTACGGATCCGTCCTCTTCAAGAAAGACGGAGACAAGGTGAAGAAGGGTGACAAGATCTGCGAATGGGATCCTTACAATGCATCCACGCTCGTGGAGGTTGCAGGAAAGGTTGCATTCGAGAACCTCATCGAAGGTGTCACTTTCCGCAAGGACAATGCCGACGAGTTCGCAATGAGCTCCGACAAGGTCATCGTGGAATCCAAGGACAAGACCAAGAACCCTACCCTGCTCATCCTCGACTCCAAGGGCGAGACCCTCAGGCAGTACAACCTGCCTATCGGCGCCCACATCACGGTGGATGACGGTTCCAAGGTGAAGGTCGGTGACGTCATCATCAAGATCCCCCGCGCCATCGGCAAGGCTTCCGATATTACCGGCGGTCTTCCCAGGGTTACCGAACTGTTCGAAGCCCGCAACTCTTCCAACCCCGCCATCCTCTCCGAAATCAACGGTGAGGTCATCATGGGCAAGGTCAAGAGGGGCAACCGCGAAATTACCGTCAAGAACAAGAGCGGTGTCGAAAAGCACTATCTCGTTCCCCTTACCAAGCAGATCCTTGTGCAGGAGAACGACTATGTGAAGGCCGGCACTCCCCTCTCCGACGGCGGTATTTCTCCTTCGGACATCCTCGCCATCCTCGGCCCGGTGAAGGCTCAGGAATACATTGTCAATGAAATTCAGGCCGTGTATCGTCTGCAGGGTGTGA
>DEFD01000019.1:11767-12142 GCA_002350615.1 Bacteroidales bacterium UBA2861
CAGGGTGTGAAGATCAACGACAAGCATTTCGAGATCATCGTGCGTCAGATGATGCGCAAGGTGCAGATCACAAATCCCGGCGACACCGAATTCCTGCCTGAAGAAATGGTGGACAAGAGCAAGTTCATGGACGAAAATGACAAAATCTACGGTAAATACGTAGTACTTGCTCCTGGCGACAGCCAGCGCTACGAAGAGGGAGACCACATCAGCGCCCGCGATCTCCAGAGCGAGAACTCCTCGCTGGAGCGCCAGGGACTCAAGCAGATGTCCACCCGCAAGGCGGAACCCGCAACTGCGAAGCTGATACTCCAGGGTATTACCCGTGCGGCCCTCAAGACCGAGAGTTTCATCTCCGCCGCCTCCTTCCAGGAG
>DEFD01000019.1:12208-22181 GCA_002350615.1 Bacteroidales bacterium UBA2861
TGAAGGAGAACGTTATCTGCGGTCACCTCATCCCTGCCGGTACCGGTATCAAGGACTACCAGGATATCGTCGTGGGACGCAAGGACGAGAGCGTACAGAGCCAGCTCATGGATCTGTAGGCCACTCTCCTGATACTCCAAAGGCTCCGCCCAAAAAGGCGGGGCCTTTTTTGAATAATAGGTGAAGGTTACAAAAAATTGTTTTTCTTTGTGATTGATTATTTCGTTAACAATTCCTGCAGATCTGCGTCTTTTATAAAAAAAATTATGAGACGGTTTATTATCTTAATCATTGCTTTGGCTCTCCCCATGAGCCAGCTGGCTGCAGGTAGCGGAAAAGTCATTCCAAAAGGAAAGATCTCTTCACTGATTTCAGAATACGGCTCCTGCGAAGGCGTGGAGGTGGTCAACATCGGCAGCATTGCGCTGGGAGCGCTCCGGAGCTTAGTCCGAATCAGCGAAGCGGAAGACCGGGATACCCGGGAGGCGCTGCAGATGGTCCGCGGCCTTAAAAAGCTTTCCATCTTCGACTACGAGGATTGCACGGAACAACAGAAATCCCAGATTACCAGGAAGTTGAACAGAATCCTTTCGGACTGCGAGGTGCTCATGGAAGCCAGCGATGCGGGCGAGCGCGTAAGCATTTACGGATCCCTCGACGAGAAGAGCGAGCTTATCCGGGACTGCGTCATCTACACCCCCGCCGATTGCGCCCTTATCTGCCTCTTCGGCAACTTCTCAATGGACAGCATCGCAAAGATTGTATCAAATGACTGAACGGCGCTTCCATAGCGATTATCTGACCCTGGCGGAACGCCTCTACCGGATTGCATACTATATCCTGGAGTCCGAGGCGGAAGCTGAAGACGCGGTGCAGGAGCTCTACCTCAAACTTTGGAAGATGCGCGACGGCCTGGACGGCATCCGTAACCCGAAAGCATACGCCACGAGGCTCCTGAAAAACATCTGCATCGACCGTATCAGGCAGGCCGTCAAAGAGCGCGGAACAGAGCCCGAGAAGCCAGACAGCCAATATGGCCCTGATGAAAGGATAGATGCCCGCGAAAGGCTCAACAAGGTGCTGGAGGCCGTGAAGGCCCTCCCCGAAAGGCAACGAAAGATTCTGATCCTGCACACTGTCGAAGGCCTTTCTTATGAAGAGACAGCCAAACTTGCTGGATGCGATTACCTCAGCTGCCGTGTGCTGCTGGCAAGGGCACGGGCAAAACTAAAATCAATTGTATGAAAAAGATAGAAGATATAGAAAAAATGGGAACGGAAGAGCTGGAAGCAGCAGCCCTGAAGGAGAACATACATGTTCCCGAAGGCCTTGAGGACCGCATAAAGTCAAGGCTTGCCGCCGAATCCGTCATGGACGGATCCGCCCGGAAACACAGCCCTCTCCCCTACATCGCGGCGGCAGCCGCTGCAGCAGTGGCGGCCATCCTGGCCATCCCTCATGGAAGCCCGGCCCTAAAAGACACATACACAGACCCTTACCTTGCCTACGCAAAGGTGGAGGAGACTTTCAACACAATCTCAAATAAAATGGCCGCAGGCTTATCCCTGGCCGAAAAAGCTTCGGACGCCGCCGCCAAACCGCAAGAAATAATCAATAGAATCAACTCGAAATGAAACGGATAATCATAATTGCAACCCTTTTGCTCGCAAGCATGGCAGCATTCGCCCAAAACGGCAAAAGCATTTACCAGAAGTATTCGGACGCCGAAAACGTGAGTGCAGTTTATATCTCTCCGGCCATGTTCCGACTGATCGGGAAAATTCCCGACCTGAAATTGGAAGGTGAGGACGTGAACCTTGCTCCACTTATCCAGTCCCTGTCAGGTCTATACATCCTGGACAGCGAGAATTCCAGCATCAATGCCAAAATCAAGGCGGATACCGAGAGTTTTATCAAAGGAGGAGAGTATGAACTGCTGATGGAAGCCAAAGAACATGGAGAGTCCGTCCGGATGTATACCGCCGGCACGGAAAAGACTGTGAACAGTTTCGTGATGCTGTCCATCGAAGGGGAAGCCCTTTCCTTCATTTGTATCGACGGCAAGATGGACCGTGAATCTTTGGAAAAAATGTTATTGCAATGAAAGCGAGGATCATAGCTCTTTCCGCCGCCTCCCTTACCGCCGGAACCCTATGCTTCGCGAAGAAGCAGAAACCGAACATAGTCTATGTTTTCCCGGACCAGTGCCGTAACGCGGCCATGGGGTTCTGGCGCCTGCCGGAATATGCCGGATACCAGGGATGGGCAGGAGATCCCACCCATACTCCCCGGCTGAATGAATTCGCCGGGGAGTCCGTGGTGATGTCCCGTGCAGTGAGCAACTGCCCTCTGAGCAGCCCGTACCGGGGAATATTCCTTACGGGGATGTATCCGGAGCGGAGCGGAATCACCCTCAACTGCATGGCGCTGCGCCCGGAAAGCACCCTGAACCCGGAAGCGGAGTGCATATCGGACGTGCTGGCCGAAGCCGGATACAGTTGCGGATATATCGGAAAACTTCATGCAGAAGCGCCCACCCCGAACGATCCGGACAATCCCGGGCATTATGTGAGCTCCCGCAATCCGGAATGGGACGCCTATACCCCGCCGGAAAGACGTCATGGTTATTCTTTCTGGTATTCCTACGGCACCTTCGACCGGCACAAGAATCCTCATTACTGGGATACCGAAGGCAGGCGCCACGATCCGCACGAGTTTTCCGTAAAACACGAGACGGACAAAGCCATTGAATTCCTGCGCAATGAGAACGGCGAGCGCAAGAAAAACGCTCCGTTCTTCCTGACAGTCGCATACAACCCGCCCCACAGCCCGTACAGGAGCCTCGAGGACTGCATGGAAGAAGATTTCGCCATTTACAAAGACAGGAGTCTCGCTGAACTATATGCCAGGGCCAATGCGGACACAAGCATGGCGAAGGCCGGATCCATACGTTACTATTTTGCCAACGTGACCGCCGTGGACCGCGAATTCGGAAGAATCCTGGATGAGCTCAAACGCCTTGGCCTTGAGGACAAAACAATAGTCGTTTTCACTTCCGACCATGGCGAGACCATGTGCAGCCAGGGCACGAACGATCCCAAAAACAGCATATGGAGCGAGTCCTTCAACGTCCCTTTCATAATAAGGTATCCGGGACGGCTCGGCCATAAGGTGGACAGCACCCTGCTCGGCACCGCCGACATCATGCCCACTCTCCTGTCCCTTGCAGGTCTGGGGAAGAAAATCCCAGCGACGGCGGAAGGGATGGACCTTTCCCGGGAACTCCTGAGCGGAGAAGGGCCTGTGCCGGCTTCGCAGCTCTACATACGCAATGTCAATCCGCCGAAGGGCGAAGACGGGCTGTTCCACGGCTTTTTCCCCCAGGCCAGAGGCATAAAAACCCAGAAATGGACCATGGAGATAGTAATAGACAGGAAGTATCGGGTGAAAAGCGTATCGATTTTCGACGACATCGCAGATCCATACCAGATGAATCCGATAGCACACGGCTCCTGCCCGGAATTCCCTTCCCTGCTGGAGGAACTCCGCACCCGCCTCCGGGAAGCGGATGATATCTGGTACAGGGACGGGATTATCGACAAAGTGGCCTCCCAGTTGCAAAAAATTGCATTATAAGTGTTATCTTCGTGGGATTTAAAGAGAAAACGATGCGAGAACTCAGACTCACCAACACGCTGACGCGTAAAAAAGAGATATTCAAGCCGGTGACCGAGGGCAGGGCGGGCATGTATGTCTGCGGCCCCACCGTTTACGGCGACGCCCATCTGGGACATGCAAGGCCGGGAGTGACCTACGACGTGCTTTTCAAACTTCTGCGCCATCTCGGCTACAAGGTGCGCTATGTCCGCAACATCACGGATGTAGGCCATCTGGAGCACGATGCAGACGAAGGAGAAGACAAGATTGCAAAGAAGGCCCGCCTGGAACAGCTTGAGCCCATGGAAGTGGTGCAGGCCTATACCCTGCGCTATCACGAGGCGATGAGGCTTCTCAACGTGGCTCCTCCATCCATCGAGCCGCGTGCAAGCGGCCATATCATAGAGCAGATAGAAACCATAAAGAAGATTCTCAAGGCCGGCTACGCCTACGAAAGCAACGGAAGCGTTTACTTCGACGTGGAGAAATACAACCGCGACTTCCACTACGGGATACTCTCCGGACGCAACCTGGAAGAAACCCTGGAGGGCACGCGCAGCCTCGACGGACAGAGCGACAAAAAGGCTCCGTTCGATTTCGCACTCTGGAAAAAGGCTGAGCCTGAGCACATTATGCATTGGCCCTCGCCATGGGGAGAAGGCTTCCCCGGCTGGCACCTCGAGTGCTCGGTGATGGGAGAGAAATACCTTGGGCGCGAATTTGACATCCACGGCGGCGGAATGGACCTGCTGTTCCCCCACCATGAGTGCGAAATAGCCCAGAACAATGCCTCCCGAGGCACGCAGGGCGTCCATTACTGGGTTCACAACAACATGATCACCATCAACGGCCAGAAGATGGGAAAGAGCCTGGGCAATTTCATAACTCTGCCGGAACTGTTCAGCGGGAACCATCCCAAGCTGGAACAGGCATACAGCCCTATGACCGTGCGTTTCTTCATTCTCCAGGCCCATTATCGCGGCACCCTGGATTTCAGCAACGAGGCCCTGCAGGCATCGGAAAAGGCTTATAAAAAAGTGATGCAGGCGGCAAAGGACCTTTACGCAATGGCTGGCCGCAGAATACCGTCGATCCCTTACGGAGAGTTGTCCGACAGCATCGCTCCGGAAAGCTGCCCGGCGGAAAACCCTGAAATCAAGAAAGTTTTCGACGGCATCTACGAAGCGCTCTGCGACGACATCAATACCCCGATCGCCATATCGCAGGTATTCGAAGCTGTCAGGATCATTAATTCCGCAAAAGCGGGACAGACAAAGCTTGCGAAAGGCGACCTTGACACCCTGGTGCAGATTTTCGACGATATAGTGTTCGGAGTTCTCGGTCTTCGCGATGAAGAAAACGGGGATGCCGCAGGCGGAAAGATCATAGGCGGGCTCATGGAGATGGTGCTCGACAGCAGGGCGAAAGCCAAAGCGGCCAAGGACTGGGCCACCTCCGACGCCATACGCGACCATCTCAAAGCACTGGGTATCACAGTAAAAGACACCAAGGACGGTGCAGAATGGAGCATAGGATGAAATTCATCAGCTGGAATGTAAACGGCCTCCGCGCCGTCGCCGGAAAAGGTTTTTCCGATATTTTCATCAGTTTTGACGCCGACTTCGTCTGCCTGCAGGAGACCAAGCTCCAGGCCGGTCAGATAGATATGGAGTTCCCCGGATACACTTCCTACTGGAACTATGCCGAGAAAAAAGGCTACAGCGGAACGGTTATCTATACACGCCAGAGTCCCCTTTCGGTTTCCTACGGCATCGGCAGTCCGGAGCACGATTCCGAAGGGCGATCCATAACCCTTGAGATGGAAGATTTCTACCTCGTGAACGTGTATGTGCCGAATGCCCAGCCGGAGCTCAAACGGCTGGACTTCCGGATGCAGTGGGAAGATGCTTTCCGCTGCTATGTCCAGGGGCTTGCCCGGAAAAAGGGAGTCATCATCTGCGGCGACATGAATGTGGCCCACAACGAAATAGACCTCAAAAACCCGGACACCAACCACTTCAATCCTGGCTTTTCCGACGAAGAGCGCGGCAAGATGAGCGAGCTCCTCGCCGCCGGCTTCACCGACAGTTGGCGAAGCCTTCACCCGGAGGAAGCCAAATACTCCTGGTGGAGTTACCGCATGGCTGCCCGCGAACGGAACGTAGGCTGGAGAATCGATTATTTCCTGGTATCCGACAGTCTGAAGAACCGCATTGCCGGCGCCGACATCCTGAACGGCATCTTCGGCTCCGACCACTGCCCGGTGGAGCTGCAGATAGACTGAAATATTTGATAATCGAAAAGTTAGGTACTAACGCCCGCAGATTTTGTTGAATTCCTTGCGGGCTTTGCACATTTGTTTTTGAAAGTCTTTGCTGGTCTGGATTTTGGCGAAAGCGATGGCCGCTGCGTTGCGGCTGACATCCACGTCGCTCTGCCAATGGGCGCCGACGATCACTCGGCTTTCACCGTATTTCCAACCGCGCGCATAAAGCTTTTCGGCTGCCGCAGGATTGATCTCCGCAAGCAGCAGCGCCGCGCTCCATCCCCTGATGGTGTGGCCGGAAGGATATGAACCTTCGCCGCGCAAGTCATCTTCTTCCCAAGTCGTCAGGATATGCTCACCAAAGCGCTCGAAAGGCCTCTGGCGATGGAAATATGCCTTTGGCCGGACTCTGATCTGCTCTATCGTGGAAACCGAATTACAAAAGAATTCGTAGATCTTAGGGGTGGACTCCTTGCTTATCTTATACCCGAAGGGTTCGCTGAAAATGGCCAAAAGGGTATCCAGAGACCAGATGGCATCGCGGTCGGCCATAGCGGCAAGAAGCGAATCGGCACGCTGAGCCTTTCCCCATTCGTAGCGGGATACATCGTAGTCAAAAGCAGGAGTTCCTTCCTGGGGAGGCGCCGGGAGACATTTTACCAGATCCGGCATCTCATCCATTGAAAAATATGTCTTTGCTCCCGGAGACGACACCGCAAAAGCTCCGGCGGCAGGAGAAAGCTCCTGCTGCCCTGCAGTTTTTGTACTGCAAGCCGTAAAGGCAGCAATTATGACCGTCAAGAAAAGAATTCGCTTCATACTAAGGTTCTTGTCTTAGGAAAATAAAGAAAATGCGCTGAATACCCCAAGGGAGGCGATGAGCATGATGGCTCCTGCAAGCAGAACTCCGAGCATGACATAAAGGACGCTCTTTTTGAAGTCCATGTTCAGGAAACTTGCCGCCAGAGTGCCGGTCCATGCGCCGGTACCCGGAACCGGTATCCCCACGAAAAGCATAAGCGCTATATAAAGGCCCCTTCCGGCCTTGGACTCAAGTTTGCGTCCTCCTTTTTCCCCTTTTTCAAGGCACCAGCGGCAGAATCCGCCGATAACCCTGCGGTCTTTTCCCCATTCGAGGATCTTCCTGGCAAACAGGAAGATGAAAGGCACGGGGAGCATGTTCCCTATTACTGCGATTATGCAGGATGGCAGTATGGGCAGGCCGAAGCCTACTGCATAAGGGACGGCGCCTCGAAGTTCCACGAGCGGAAGCATCGAAATCAGAAAGACAATAAGATACTTTTTCAGCATAATAATCGGGGGCGAAATTACGAAAAAAGATGGTATTCTTCGCCACTTCGAACCTTAAGTCGCGTTATATAATACCCTTCTCTGAGCCTGGAACGGCATCGGCGGCCGAAGGCTCATTATCCAGCTCTTGCTCCATCCGGGGCCGTCGTCACCGCGAATCTCAAGGCTGCGTTCCGCCGCCTTGGCGAAAACCTTGTCCCGCGCATTGTCATTTCACTTTGTCGATGATACCGGATATGGTCTTCCACACTTCCCTCTGAGGGAAATGCTTGCCCTGAGGGTCGCTGACTACAAGATCGTAGGTTTCCTTTTTGGTAGGGAATCTGCCGGCTTTGAAGCAGGCTCTGCTGCGGCGGGAAACATACTCGTTTTTCCATCCGTTTTCAGGAAGCAGGGAAACGAAAAGCTCGACTTTCCTCTTCACCTTTATGAACTTGCCCTTGCAGGCCTTCGACACCTGCACCGCAATGCCCCTGGCATCGAAGAAGCGCCGGATGTCCTTTTCCGTCTCCGCGGCGTCGGGGGCGTCGCCGTCTATGACCACCGCAGCCTTCTTCACCTTTCCGAGAGGAGTGAAGCCGGTTTTCCTGCGGCTTCCGAGGAGAATGAGTATGAGGGTGATCCAGAACATTATTTGGAAGCTTTCCTGATGACTTTGCGAATCTGGGTCTTGGCGCTGCGCCAGCGGGGGATGTCAATCTTGGTGCCGACCACCTCGACCACTTTCGCGGCTATTATGCTGCCGACATCTCCGCACTCCTTGAGCCCGAGCCCGAGCGAATGCGCATAGAGGAAACCTGCGGCGTAGGTATCTCCGGCACCCGTCCCGTCAACTGGAGTGGCAGGCCAGGAAGGGATGAACACCTCTTCGTCCCCCTTTCTCGCCCAGCTGCCGTTCTTTCCCACCTTCACCACCGCGATTTCGCACATCTTGGCTATTTCGGCAAGGGCTTCGCGGGGATTGTCGAGTTTGGTGAAGGCACGGCTCTCGCTTTCGTTCGCAAAAACTATGTCAACGTATTTTTCTATGAGGTTGTTCAGGAACGCGGCATTGCTCTCCACCACATTGTAGGAGGCCATGTCTATGCTGATGATGCATCCGGCGGCTTTCGCCATCTGCACGGCACGTGCGATAAGCTCCTGATTCTGGACAAGATAGCCTTCGATATGGAAGTAGTCGTAGCCTTCAAAGTACTCCTGCTTCAAATCTTCCGGGCCCATCTCCAGGGCCGCTCCCATGTAGCTTGCGAACGTGCGCTCGGCATTGGCTCCGGTGATGAAGACCATGCAGCGGCCGCTGCCTTTCTTGTCGTAGAGCATCGTGGTCTGCACCCCGAACTGCTCCATAGTGCTCTTGAAGAGATTCCCCAGCTCGTCGTCGCCGATTTTTCCTATGTAGCCGGACTTCATCCCGAGGATGGAAGTACAGGTGATGGTGTTGGCGGCGGAGCCTCCGGGGACGTATTTCACCCCTATCTCCTTGAGAGCCTGCCATATCTGGTCGCCTGTTTCCAGGTCCACATGCTGCATGCTGCCGAGGGGAAGATGAAATTTACCGAGAAGAGTGTCGTCCGGCAGGATTGCCAGGATGTCCGTAAGGGCGTTGCCGATTCCTAAGATTGATTTCATAGTAACAAAAATAGCAAAAAATATCGGTTTAATAATTAAATTTGCAGCCAATGGCTTCGAAAACCGGAAATATCCTGAAATACCTGCTCTCCTTCCTTCTGGCGGGGGTGCTGGTGTATTTCGCATGCCGCGGCATAGACTGGCGCGAATTCTGGGCCGGGCTCAAGTCCACGAACTGGTCTTGGATGATACTCTTCTTCGCCGCCGCATACCTCGCCGTTGTCTTCCGGGCGCTTCGCTGGAAACAGCTCCTAAAGCCGCTGGATCCCGATATCCGCTACGGCAAAGTGTGGGATGCTTCCAATGTGTGCAACCTCACCAGCATTGCCATCCCCGGTTCCGGCGAGTTCGTGCGCGCGGCCATGGTCTCATCCGGGAAGATGCCCTTCGAAACCGTCTTCGGGACCATGATCATGGAGCGCGCCTGGGATTTCTTCGCCCTCTTCATGCTCCTGATTGCAGCGCTTGTCTTCAAGTGGGGTACATTCGGAGGATTTTTCATAGACAATGTCTGGCATCCGATTACGGACAGGTCCTTTATAGTCTGGGGAATCGTGCTCCTGCTGCTGGCGGTGGCAGCCGTCCTCTGGGTGATATACCGCTACCGCAACAAAGTCAAACTTTTCCGGAAGATAGCCGACCTGGTGACGGGAGCCCTGAAGGGATTCGCGAGTTTCGCGAAAATGAAGAACAAGCTTCCCTTCCTCCTCTACACCCTCGCGATATGGGCGATGTTTACGGGCATGACCTGGTTCGGCCTGAAGGCTATTCCGGAGCTGTCCGGGCTTTCCTTCAGCGACGCCCTCTTCGTTTCGGCCATAGGCAATTTCGCCTCCATCATTCCGGTGCCCGGAGGGATAGGGGCATACCATTATCTCATAAGGATGACTCTGACGACCCTTTACGGTGTCACCGAAGAGATAGGGCTGCTCTTCGCCACCCTTGCCCATGAGGCACATGCCATCGTTTCCCTTGTATTGGGGGTCTGGTCCTACATGAGAAGGATGGTAGTAATGAAAAATTGATTATATTTGTGCCCCGTTCCCCGGAACGGGGAGGCTAAGGTTCCGTAGCTCAGTTGGATAGAGCAACAGCCTTCTAAGCTGTGGG
>DEFD01000037.1 GCA_002350615.1 Bacteroidales bacterium UBA2861
GGCTCGACTTGAACATTCCGGAGATTTCGCTTTAGGAAAGACATCATGGCCTCATATTGCACCAGAATACCACCGTCGGCATCCATGTCGTTCATCTTATCCCTAAATTCTGTCCCGCCAAGGCTATTGCCAAGAAAACTCACGCATTTGACCGTTGCCGTAGGAAGCCAACGCCAAGGATGTTTGCCAAATAAAAGCATCGCAGCATAGGTAATACCACCGTTTGGCCGAATAAGCCCGAAATTCTTGAACAGGTGCTCTACCGTCATACCGGATATTGCAATGCCAACCAGTTCATCGGCTGAGGCATCCTGAATTTGCTCGTATGTCAGTTCCTTCGATTTATAAGAAGTTTCAAACCTTTTCGTCAGGTAAGTCTTGATGACGTCCATATCCAAATCGGCTACCGTGGCCCCGGGGACCAACGCCTCGTCCTGCCGGAAGGTTCCGCTGTCGGACATCATCTCTGCAATCTCCGCGTTGTCCATAACCCGCCGCTTGTTGGCACCATTCTTCACCCAAATGATGCCCTTGTTATCCTTGTAAGGTTTGTTAATGCCCTCCGGAATAGTCGCGACTATCAATTGACCACCTGGAACATCTACGTTTTCGGTCTTTATGGAGATTGCTGGTTTTACGTTCTGCTCCGCAATCTGGGAAAGCAAGCCCGTCTGCTCCTGTACTTCCAGGCGCGAGAGAGCATTGATCTTGCCGGTCTTGTCGTTCACGCCGACAATGATGGTTCCGCCACCACGTTCGTTGGCATAACAAACCAGTTCCTTGCCCACTTCATAATTGTCAACCACCCGTTCTTTCAATTGAACATGAGTCTGTTCTCCCTTGCCACAGAGCTTCAATATGTCTTGCGTTGTCATAGGTCTCAACGTATTTCCGCAAATTTAATGAAACTCTTTATTATTTTCCATAATCACCACAATGTTCTGCTTCATCCCAAGGTCGATTTCTCAATAGCGGTTGGAGTCCCGGGAGCTTTCTGTCCACGATACTGCGGCCCACGATTGACTTTCCCTCCCAATTTTGTATCCTTGTGCAAATATCTTGAAGAGAGCGATGAAAGGACAATATGTATCTCCTGACAGCAGGATGCTCGAACTCCTCGTTGAGGGGGTGATGGCAAACAGCAATGTCCCATACGAATATTCCATTTCTGTGGAAGCGGAAGTGTACACGGCATCCAACGGCAACTCCATTTTCCTCCCGCTTGCCGGCGGAGTATATGGAAGCACTCCCAAGCAGCAGGGCACCCACGGCACCTACTGGACATCGACTTTTGAAAGGAACGGCGCGCTCGGCCCCGGAGCTTACTCTTTCTACGTTCAGTACAGGGATACTCCACAGGCCCCTTCCGTCAGCGACATCATCGTTTACAACGGTTTGCCCATTCGCCCCGTCTTCTGCGTGGAGTAGCCTGCCGCCCACCTGTCATCATTTATTGGTATTGCCGCCGCCCGTCCGGACTAAGCGGCATATCTTTGTATTGAAGATAAACCCGGAATGGCGCCCAAACGCCATTTCACAGACAGCAAAACCATGGACGAAGACAGGGCGAGAATAGTAAAGATCATAGCGTCGGCAATCCTGCTTGCCGCTGCATTCTGTGCGGAAAAATTTCTGGAACTTAAAACCTGGCAGCTGCTTGCCATATATGCAATTCCCTATCTGATAGTGGGTTGGGAAACGCTGCGGGAAGGTGCCGAGGCTCTTTTCGAAGGCGAAGGCCTGGATGAAGATTTCCTTATGGGAGTGGCCACTCTCGGGGCGATGGCGATAGGTTTCCTCCCCGGAGCGGAGCCACAGTTCCTCGAGGCGGTGGCGGTAATGCTCTTCTTCCAGATAGGCGAAGCCTTCGAAGATGCGGCACAGGACCGCAGCAGGCGCAGCATATCGGCCCTCATGGACATCCGCCCGGACAGGGCGCTGGTGGAAAAGACGCCCGGCGCGGCTCCGGTTGAAATGGCTTCTAAAGAAGTCCTTCCTGGAGAAACGGTGGTCGTGCGCCCCGGGGACCGCATCCCTTTGGACGGAGTCGTGATAGAGGGGGATTCCTCCCTTGATACCTCCGCCCTCACCGGAGAAAGCCTTCCCAGGCGCATAGCCGAAGGGGATGAGGCTGTTTCCGGATGCATCAACCTTTCCTCGCCGCTGCGCATCAGGGTGAGCCGTCCTTTCGGTGAATCCACCGCCAGCCGCATCCTTGAACTTGTGGAGAATGCGGCCGAAAACAAAGGACGCGGAGAGACCTTCATCCGCCGTTTCGCCAAGGTTTACACCCCCGTGGTGGTCATTGCCGCCGCCCTTCTCGCCCTGATCCCGCCCATATTCGGCATGCTTGCAGGTCATGAACCCTCATGGTCCGTTTGGCTCTACCGGGCGCTTACCTTCCTGGTGGTGTCCTGCCCCTGCGCGCTGGTCATATCCGTGCCTTTAAGTTTCTTCGCCGGCATCGGGGGAGCCTCGGGAAAGGGCATCCTCATAAAAGGTTCCAACTGGCTTGAAGCACTGGCAAAGGCCGATGTCTTCGTCTTCGACAAGACCGGAACCCTCACGGAAGGCGTCTTCGAGGTCACCGCGGTGCATCCTGAAAGAATCAACGAACGCGAACTCCTGCACCTTGCCGCCCATGTGGAAAGGGCCTCCACGCACCCCATCGCCCAGTCGCTCCGCAATGCCTATCCCGAGGAGGCGGACGACTGCAGCATCAGCGGCATCCGTGAAGTGGCGGGGCAGGGCGTAAAGGCGACGGTGAACGGGCATGAGGTCTGCGTTGGCAACGGCAAGATGATGGAAGAAGCCGGTGCCGCCTGGCATGCCTGCCACAAGACCGGCACCATAGTGCATGTGGCGATGGACGGCGAATATATGGGCCACATAGTGATTTCCGACAGGATTAAGGCCGATGCCGCCGCTGCCGTGGCGGATCTCAAAACCCTCGGAGCCTCCAGGACGGTGATGCTTACCGGCGATGCCCCCGAAGTGGCCGGGGAAGTGGCTGCCGAAACCGGCGTGGACGAATGGCATGCAGGACTCCTCCCGGAAGGCAAACTCTCTCATCTTGAGCCCGTTATGAAGGAGCGCTCCTGCAATAGGGCCGTGGCCTTCGTGGGGGACGGCATCAACGATGCGCCCGTGCTGGCACGGGCCGATATCGGCATAGCCATGGGAGCTCTCGGCAGCGATGCCGCCATAGAAGCGGCGGACGTAGTGCTCATGGATGACAAGCCCTCCAAGATTGCGCTTGCCGTGCGCATCGCCCGAAGGACAGTCCGCATCGCAAGGGAAAACACAGTCTTCGCCATAGGAGTGAAGATGGCCGTACTGCTGCTTGCCGCTGCAGGCTGCGCCTCGATGATGCTGGCCGTATTCGCCGATGTCGGGGTGATGGTGCTGGCGGTGCTAAATGCCGGCAGGGCGTTCAAGGCAGGAAAATAATAGGTATATTTGCGAGGTGCAGCTGCTTCGCAAAATACTTGTCTTTCCCTTCATACTGCTGATACGCTTTTATCAGCTGTGCATCTCCCCGCTCACCCCTCCCAGCTGCCGCTTCACGCCGACCTGTTCGCAGTATGCGCTGGAGGCCTTCCGCAAGTATGGGCCCTTAAAAGGTTTCTGGCTGAGTTTCAAGAGGATACTGCGATGCCGCCCTGGCGGGGGCAGCGGCTACGACCCTGTGCCGTAAGGGAATCAGCCCCGGCTCGAAGATATCTTGGCTATTACGCTCTCCACCGCCGAAGAAATGGCGGCGAAATCGCAGAGCTCACCGCTGTTGTATTGCAGCAGAAGGTCGATCCCGGCAATCTTCCTGACGCGCCATGCTTCTCGGATGCGCCGCTTGAGAAGATTGCGTTTCACCGCACGTTTGAAAAGACGCTTCGGCACGCTGACCAGCAGGCGCGAGACCGGCGCTGCAGCGGCACCGGCGCTTGTCTCCCCGGCAACCTTCGAAGCGCCCTCCCCGGGCGACACCCTTGCCTCCCCGGCGCCCTCTCGCGGCCGCCAGCAGTACTTGAGGCAGCCTGCAAAACCCCAGCGCCCATCTTTCATGAGCAGGGCGATGTCTTTCTTGCCGCAGAGATGCTCGGATTTCGGAAAAGAAGCCGCTCCGACGCACTTCGCCGGGGCCGCCGAGGACACTATGCCGTCCCGGACGCCCATGCCGCTATTTGTTTTGGAGATACTGCTCTATCGCCATCGCCACCGAAGGTGCTTCGGGCGTGGGGGCCTTGATCTCGATGGCGAGACCGGCCTTTTCCATGGCAGGGACGATGCTCTTTCCGAATGCCACGAATTTCAGGGATCCCTGTTTGAAGGTAGGGAAGTTCTCGAAGAGGGATTTCACGTCGGCGGGGTTGTAGAGCACCGCCATGTCGTACGAGGAGAAATCCACTCCGTGGAGATCCTGGGTTACGCTTTTCACCAGTTCGGCCTCAGTGAAATCCAGGCCGGCCTTCTCGAAAAGGGAAGTGATGGCCGTTGCATTGGCGCCGGCGTTCTTGGTAATCAGGAATTTCTCTCCCTTGTGCTTGGGCCCTATCAGGGCGATAAGCGATGCGGGAGTGCCGTCTCCGAAGAAAATCTTGCGCTTGCGGAAAACTATGTGCTTCTGCAGGTAGTTGGCCACCAGCTCGGTGGTGCAGAAATACTTCATGGTCTCGGGCACCTTGATGCGCAGCTCTTCGCAGAGCTTGAAGTAGGCGTCGATTGCGTAGCGGGACGAAAATACTATCGCTGTATAGTCCGCCAGGTTCACCCTCTGGTCCCTGAACTCGCGCGAGCTCAGCGGCTCAATGAGGTAAAACGGCTTGAAATCAAGCTGTGCGCCGTACTTTTCTATCAGGGTGTCGTATGCGGTCAGTTTGGCCGGAAGTTTCTGTGATATAAGTATTTTCATCTTCTCAACTTTGCAAAAGACCCAAAATGGCGGCACTCATTGCCGCGGGAAGGAATTCGAGCCCGCAAAGATACAAAAAAGTCGAAAAACCACCGCAATAGTTATTGATTATTTGAGAGGTACGAAGAAACGAAACTATCCAGAAGAATAGCATTTCCGCCATCAGGACCACTCTGGCAGCGGAATCCGGGCAGTGGAAAATTATGAGCAGGGGGAGCGTTGCCAAAGCGGTGATTCCCAGCATGATAAGGAAATTGTAAAGTCCCCGGTGCACCGCCAGTCTGGCGTCGGAATCGAAACGGTTCATCTTCGCGCGTGAGATGGCGGAAAAGGCGGCGGCGCGGAGAAGGAGCCAAGAGCAGAAGGCGGAAATCCCGGCAATCTCTCCCGCCGGAACCGGACTCCCCGGCCATTTCAGGAAACTCCCGGAAAACAGGCAGTATCTGTCGGCGATGAGAAGGAATATGAAGATATAGACCAGGGCGGTCAGATTGCGGCTTCGGGCCAGCGGCAGATTATGTTCCAGGGAGATGCTTCCGCGTGCCAGGATGAAGCATCTTCCAAGATGCGGCATCAGGCCGATAAGGCTGCGCAGATTCAGCAGCACCGGCAGGACCGCCGCCGCGACAATCCAGCCCGCCTCCATCAGTTGCCCCGCTTTGCGTTGTAGCCCATGCCCTGCAGCAGAGCGACAACCTTGTCCCGGAGGTCTCCCTGCACCGTAATCTCGCCGTCCTTGGCAGTGCCGCCCACGCCGCATTTTACCTTCAGTGCCTTCCCGAGTGCGGCCAGGTCATCTGCCTTGCCCACAAAGCCTTTCACCAGAGTAACCTGCTTGCCGGCCCGCTGGCGGCGGTCGATGCTCACGACGAGCCTCTGCTTCGATGGCGCCAGAGTCTCAGCCTCTTCCACCTGCGAAGTCTGATATTGAAAGTCGGGGTTGGTGGAATAAACTACCCCGAGCCGTTTTTTCCAGTCGTTGTCCATACTCCGCGAATATAGTAATTTTCCGCCGCATGGCGTTGCCACTGACAAAATGTCACTGGCCCGGGCTTTGTTTGAAATACGGTTGTCCCGCATGAGGGACCCGGACGCAGGCCACGTAAGGACCGGCAACGTCAGGAATAGTTAAAATGATTTTGTTATGTTACCAATGGTTAGAAAGAATCAAAGCTGGTTGCCTGACATCTTCAACGACTTCTTTGACAACAGCTGGATGGAAAGGGCCAATTACACGGCTCCGGCCATCAATGTAATTGAAAACGAAAAAGAATACGACGTGGAGCTTGCCGCTCCTGGTCTCACCAAGGATGACTTCCAGGTGCATGTTGACGAGGACAACAATCTCGTGATCAACATGGAGAAGAAATCCGAGGACAACGAAAAGAAACACCACGGAAGGTATCTCCGCCGTGAATTTTCCTATGAGAAGTTCCAGCAGATGCTGACTCTTCCCGAAGACGCGGAATCCGACAAGATTGAAGCTCACGTGGAGCATGGGGTGCTGAATGTCCGCATCCCCAAAAAGACCCGCGAGGAACTTCAGAAAGCTGTGAAACAGATTGAAATCCACTGACGCCTAAGGCTCAGTCCGCAGGGAAAAGGGGCCCGGCCGCAAAAGGCTGGGCCCCTTTTCCGCCTTTGAACAGGGCGGCAGAGTTTTCAAAAGTGAAGAAAAAGGTTTATATTTGAGAGTTTTATTCGACTAAAACTTGACAGTATGAGGTGTTCTGTTGTTGCCGAGTTTCTGGCGTTGGGGGCGATATTGTTATCCCTGACGCTCGTATCCTGCAAGAAGGAGGGTAAGGCTTCCTCATCCGTGGGAGGCGAAAATGGCGGCGGGGATGAACCCGAACTGCCGGTAGATGACCCGGTTCCGTTTTCTGCAATAACGATTCTCTCTCCCGACATCGAGGGCAGCCGTTACAACGCTTCCTCCCGCAGGTTCGAATACGCGGTGGGCGAAACGTTCAAGCTGTCGGTGAGCGCCGAGCCTGAAAATGCCGATGACACCCTGACATTCAGCACTTCCGCTTCCTGTGTGAAGGTGGATGAGGAAGGCAACGTCACTTGCCTGAAAAAAGGCGAGGGGCAGGTGAAAGTTAGCTCCGTCAAGAATCCGGAGATCTCCGCAGCCATCAACCTGAAAGTGCTCGCCAAGGCAACGGGAATTAAGCTCCGCGTTTATGAGATTCCCGGTGCCGAAGTCATCTATTATAAAACCAGGGAAAGGGATTCCTGGGACATCGGAGTGGGCGCCACGCACAAATATTTGGTGTCGGTGGAACCGTCCGATGCCATGCAGACGATAAAGATCGCGGGCCAGTCCGCAGGTACCGGTGGCGCAAAGTTCAGTATTTCAGGCGATACCCTCACGGTGTCCGTTCCTTCCACCCAGACTCCCCCGGAGAGTCCTGGCGCGAGCGACAAATTCTCCTACGTAAAAATTAAGGCGACAGACGGATTCGTTAAGCAGTTTACCTTCTACACCCAGAAATACGATCCCTATCAGGCCAAGGAAGGCGACTATATCGTGCGCTACGGTACGGACAAGGTGGGCATCGAAGACGGCGGCTACCGTGGCAACGGCCGTTACGACACCAAGGGGGCCTGCGTCAGCGTCGGGATGGCCTATACCTCCGGACGCCATTCCCTTATAATGTATCTCGGCAGCGAAGATTTCAGCAGGGAATACAATGCCAACGCCTGGGATGAGGCCTACGCCCCGAAAAAGAAAATCACGGCAGGCGGCAAGGAATTGCATGGAATAGCTGTACCGCTGAATTTGAACAAAATATACCGCAGCGACAGCCCGGACGGCGAAATATGGTCCGATTCCAAATCATTTGTCGGGTCTTCCGGCAATGACGATCTCCCTCACTGGGGGCGGTCCTGGACGCTGGTGTGGAATACCGACAAGAGCTATATGCCCCATTACGCACTGTTCAATACCTGCGCGTTCGTGGCTTTGAATGCAGGCAACGGCAGTTCCTATGAGGTGCGCCCGGCCCAGTTCTTCGTGAACGATGTCACCCGTAAACCCGCTATAGATCTGGCGCAGAGCAATGACGGGAACACGGATTTCTCCGATGACAAGTACTGGAATTTGTCTGCTTTTCAGGGAAAACTTCCCATAGTTTCGAGCGACAATTCCGCTTGCGTCGGCCCCTATGTCACCCCATGGCTTTTTCCTATGCTGGGTGATCTCTGCTGCATATTTGCAGGGACTGAGTTCAGTAACGAAGATTTTGCCGGCACAACGAGCCTTCAGGTCGAGACCGAGCGCCGTCTCGCCCTGCTCAAGCAACGCACCGGCATCAGCGACTGGAACCTCAGCTGGTGGGCGAGCATAGAGTATGACAAGGATCACGCTGCCTGCTTCACAGTCAACGAGTCTTCCGGGGCTTCCGAACCCATGCTCAAGTGGAGCTCCAATTGCTCCAAAAACACCAAGAATTTTGTTTATCCGATATTATACTTTTAACAGCCCATAGTATGAAAAAACTTGTCCTCATTTTATTGCTGCTCTGCTCCGCTTTGGCACTGAGCTCCTGTAAAAAGGAAGCTGCAACGAAGACTGTTTATGTCGAAACCCTCAAATTGTCAAGACATGAGCCGCTTGCCCTTCAGGTGGGAGGATCATATACTTTCAAGTATTCCATAGGTCCGTCGTCTGCAAGTAACAAACGCGTCGTGTGGTCCACAACCAACCCCCAGGTGGCCACGGTCGATGAGAACGGTACGCTCCGGGCTGTCGCGGAGGGAAGCTGTGAAGTGGTGGTGACAAGCCGTCAAGTTTCTTCGCTCAGCGACAGATGCACCGTGAATGTATCTTCCGCTCCCGTTGGCGCCACTGGCGTGCACATCAGCCCTTCCGAAGTGATTCTGAAAAAAGGAGCTACGATAAATCTGGTAGCGGTCCTGGAACCGGCCACCGCAACCAACCAGCAAGTCAGCTGGAGCACCGGTAACAGCTTGGTCGCCGAGGTTTCTGAAGACGGCGTTCTCACTGCCGTGGACTATGGCGAAACTACGGTAAAGGTCGTTACGGACGATGGGGGCTTCAAAGATACCGTTCCCGTGAAGGTCGTCCGCCCCTACACCTCGGTAAAGATAACTTCTCCGGATATCAATGACAGCTTCAATTACAACTACATCAGCAATGAAGATGTTTCTGAATATCTGGTTGGTGACAGTTTCAAATTGACTTATGAGGCTCTCCCTGCCGATGCTGACGACGAAGTTGAAATTATCCTGCCTGACAATGCCTCGAGATACATGTCGCTTGCGAATGACGGCACCGTTTCCTTCAACGAACCCTGTGTAGAGACATTTTCCATTGAAGTGCGTGCGAAATCCGATCACAGCGTCCATGATGTGTTGAAATTCAGGGTATATTCCGTCCCGACCTCCATTTCGGTGACAGGCGAAGGATCGTATGTGGCCATTGGTGAAGGCAGGCAGTTTGAAGTAAAAGTCTCTCCGGCAACCGCTCCCAAGTGGGTCGTATGGTCCTCTCAAATGGGATCGGCGAATCTTGTTTTCTCCAGGACCGATTCTGGCGATCTTTACGTGACAGCTCCCGATGATCCAAGGTATGCAAGCACAAGCAGCAATCCGAAGACTTCCACCGTCAAACTGCGTTTCCGCTATGGAAGCGGCATAGGTTGCGATCTGTACAAAGATTTCAGTTTCAAGTCTTGCCTTTATTCGGCGGAGGATGTAAAGCCAGGTGATGGAATTACAATTAATGGCGAAATACTCGACAGCGGCTGGAGAGGCAACGGCATCTATGAAACACCCAAATCAACTTCCCGAGTATATGCCATTATCGGGTATGTCGGAAGCGTCAACAGCGACCCTATGTACTACAAGGCTGCGTACAGGCCGAACAATTTCGGTTGTATCAAAAATGCAAGCGGAGAGTCCATGCATGGCATCGCCATCCCTGTAAATACCTCTCACCTCTACCGGACCGATGCAGGGGATGATTATCTTCAGGGAGAAAAGTATCAGGGGTCCGGTCACAGAAGCCAGATATTGAAATCGGACCACCTCCCTGCCAAGATGATAAAAGACGGCCTCGTAAATAAGAACTATCTCGTGGTGTCCGCTCCTTACAGCGGAGAATCCGTCCACTCTGCCTATCAGAATACGGTGACTCATGCTTATTGCAATTTTGACAGGGGCAAAGACGATGAGGCCAGACCATTCAATTTCTTTGTTACAGATGAAATCCTGAAGCCTGCGAAGGATTACCAGGAGGTAAACTGGAGCCAACTCAGTGGTAATATTGAAGTGATGTACAGTTTCCTGACGCCTTATGCCGGTAGCAGAAACGGATTGTCGGCCAATAGCCCGTCTAGTACCGGCTGCAGGGGGGTAACACCATGGCTCCTTCCCACAGAGGCGGATATGTTCGAGATTTTTGCCGGCACTGCAAATGTTACAGGCCGGCTCTCCAACAATGCCGTTGTCGAGGAAAGGGTTAATCTTTATACCAGAAGCGCCAAACTCTTCGGAGGAGTCGATGTGGATTATTGGAACAAGGTCTGGTGGACCTCCAATGAAATAAAGGATCAGGACAATTATACGATAGCGATTTCTTTGCTCAGCGCACCGTCTGTTATGGGAGGCAAAAGCTTCAATTCTCTCTCCAAGGACAAGGACGATCGGGCTTACGTGCTACCTGTAGTGTACTTCTGATGAGTAATTATTGTTGCAATTTATGCAGGACAAAAAGTTTAAACTCTGGAACAGGCTGGCTGCAGCGGCGGCTTTCGTGATATCGGTGATAACCTACCTGTCCACAATAGAGCCCTCCGCATCCTTCTGGGACTGCGGGGAGTTCATCGCCTCATCATATAAACTCGAAGTTGGTCATCCTCCGGGAAACCCCACCTTCCAGCTGATCGCCCGCCTCTTTACGATGTTCGGCGACAATATGCACGCCGCGGTGCTGGTGAACGCCATGAGCGCCCTCTGCTCCGCACTCACCATATTCTTCCTCTATCTTACCATAGTCTGGTTTGCAAAGAGGCTGGTACGTCGCGAAGGGGAAGAGTTCAGCATTTCTCAGTCCGTCGCCATCATTGGCTCGGGCTTGGTAGGCGCCCTTGCATATTGCTTCTCGGACACCTTCTGGTTCTCTGCAGTCGAAGGCGAAGTCTATGCCATGAGCTCACTCTTCACCGCGCTCGTCTTCTGGGCCATGACCCGCTGGTACGACGTTGCCGACGAGCGCTACGCCAACCGCTGGATCGTGCTCATCGCCCTTCTGATGGGCCTCAGTATAGGAGTGCATCTGCTTAACCTGCTGATGATTCCGGCCCTGGTTTTCATGTACTACTACCGCAAGCGCGAAGACCGGCCCTACACGGCAGGGGAGTATGTGAAGATATTCCTCATCGGCGTGGCCATCCTGGCGCTGGTGCTCTTTGTGATAATCCCGCTGATGCCGAAGGCAGCCGCCTACTGCGACCTGGTTTTTGTTAACTGGTTCGGGCTGCCGTACAATACCGGCGCCGCCTTCTTCCTGGTAGCGGTGCTGGCGCTTTGCTTCTGGGGGCTTTTCGACACGCTCAAAAAGAAGAAGGTTTTCTGGAATACGGCCCTTCTTTGCCTTACCTCTATAATAATAGGCTTCTCGATATTCAGCATCGACATCATCCGTTCCTGCGCCAAGACTCCTACCAACGAGTACCAGCCGGACAATGCCTTCACGCTCGTGCGCTACCTTTCGCGCGAACAGTATGGCAGCACCCCGCTGCTTTACGGGCAGTATTTCGATGCACAGTACGACATAGAGACCAGCAAGTACTGGGCTCCCGTTCCGGAACAGCGTAAAGATGGCGCCACGACCAAGACTGTGGACCGTTACCGCAAGGTGGACGGCCCCGGCTACGCCAAATACCGTTCCGACAGCAAGATGCTTTTCCCCCGCATGTGGAGCAGCGCGGATCCCCGCGGAATCGAGTTCTACACGAGCTATACGGGCGGCAAGGGAAGTCCGGTGAGGGGAGCGCAGCACCGCAAGCCCACCATGGGCGCGAACCTTAGGTTCTTCTTCGACTACCAGCTCGGATGGATGTACTGGCGCTACTTCATGTGGAACTTCGTGGGACGGCAGAACGACGTCCACGGTTCCAGCCAGAATCTCTTCTACGGCAACTGGGAAAGCGGCGTGAAGTTCATAGACCAGTGGCGCCTGGGAGACCAGAGCGGCGCTCCGGCGGTGCTCGTGGAGAACAAAGGCAAGAACCATTATTATTTCCTGCCTTTCCTGCTCGGTCTGCTCGGCCTCTGCTTCCAGTGCGGTCGCGACAAGAGGGGCGGCTGGCTGAACTTCCTGATGTTCTTCATGACGGGAATCGCCATTGTGGTCTATCTTAACCAGCCTCCTTTCCAGGTGCGCGAGCGCGATTACGCCTATGCCGGAAGCTTCTACTTCTTCAGCGTGTGGATAGGACTCGCGGTCCTGGCTCTTTGGGAGTGGGTGTCCGATGCCCTCAAGGGCAAGGGAGCGCTTCCTGCCGCCGCATGCATAAGTGCGTTGTGCCTCTGCGTGCCGGCGTTGATGGCGGCTGAAAACTGGGACGACCACGACCGCTCCCACCGTGCCACCGCCGCCGAGATCGGCTATGATTATCTGAATTCAACCGGCGAACAGGGCATCCTCATAACCCACGGTGACAACGATACCTTCCCTCTCTGGTACAGCCAGGAGGTTGAGGAAACCCGTCCGGACGTGCGAGTGGTGAACACCAGCCTTCTCGGTACCGACTGGCATATCGACCAGATGAAGTGGGCATGCAACGACAGCCGCCCGCTGGACCTCTGCATCGGCCCGATGCAGTATCTGTACGGCACCAACGAAATGATTCCCATCTACGATCCTGCCGGAAAGGAGATGTCCATCTCCGAAGTCATCCGCAATTTCCGGGATCCCAAGATGAAGGTCATGCTCGGGCGCAGCAAGGTGGATTTCATCTGCGCGCGCAGGATAGTCGTGCCGGTTAACAAGGAAAACGCCCTCCGCAGCGGGCTGGTGAGCCCTCAGATGGCTGAGCGGATGCAGGACAGTATCGTACTTGAGATTTCCAAGGACAAGAACTTCCTCACCAAGCCGGAGCTCTTCATGCTGGACCTGCTCGCCAACTATAAGTGGGACAGGCCGATAAGCCTTCTCAATATGGGCGGGGACCTCAATGTGGGCATCAAGGATTATCTTGAGTATCAGGGTTATTCCTGCCGTCTGGTGCCTTGGAGGAACCATCCCGGCTCGACGAATCCCGGCATCGTGGATACGGAGAATCTCTGGCGTCTCATGACCGAGGTCTATCGCTGGGATGCCCTCAAGGCGGACAAATGGTTCATCGACTACCAGAACTGCTATACCTTCATGGGAGTGATGTCCATCAGGGCTCTTTTCGCCAACTGCGCCGAGGCGTTCATCGCCGCCGGGCAGAAGGACAGGGCGCTTGCCATGCTCGCCAAGAGCGAAGATATCATGTGGCGTTTCCCGCTGAGCGGAATTCCTCTCGGATTCTCCGGCAACGACTATATGGTGGTGAAAATGATAGACCAGTATTACAGGCTCGGATGCCCCGAGAAGGCCAAGTCGCTCGCCTCGGAATTCGCTGAGGAGGTGCTCGGCGCAGCCGGCTTCTACCTGGATTTCTACGATGTCGCCAAGTCCGATTTCGAGCTCTGCGGCAACTATATCTACTATCTCTCCGACACCATGAAGGAGCATGGCGACGCCGAAGCGGCCGCCCAAATCCTCGAGCGCTTCAAAGAGATTGTCAAGCCTTTGTAGCGCCTGCTGAGCTCCCGGTAATGGGCTGTCGTGGCCGCGCAATGGAAGTGCTTGATACATAGGCCTTTATGAAAAGTCGATTCCTGCCTAACGCGGAATCGACTTTTTGTAAGATGCTGCCAGCCAGCATTTTATGCTCCACTCTGGGGTGGGCCTGGATGTGCTGTTCGTTGGCGCGGGGGCGGGGTTTTCAGCCGGGTCCGTTGTGCCACGGGGCGTTTTTGCTAACGTTTTGGTTTACAGATTATTGCATAATATCGATGCTCCGTTTTGGAGCATCGATTTTGCGTAAGGCGTTGTCCTTCAAGGTGTTGCAAAAAACGCTCCCATACCCGCGCCGCCGGGAATGCCCCTGCCGTGTGAGAATCGGGCGATTTTGCACACCGCTGTGCCGGAAAAACCCTTGCCGTGTGAAAAACTGGCGTTTTTGCACACCGCGTCAGGGATCTACAGCTCGCGGGAGAGGCGGACGTAGATGCTGAGGGGGAGAACCTTGCCGAAGGAGTCGTCGAGGGCGAGCTCGCCGGATTCGATGGTGGCCTGCCCGGCGATGGCTGCACGCCCGGAGGTGGCAGCGGGAATTCCGGATTCTTTGCTGCCGGCAACTTCGCCCGTGCGTATCCTCTTGGAGCTGCCGGCGCCGATCCCGAAGGCTTCCCGGACGAGCGTCTCGCCGAGTGCGGCGCTGTAGCCGTTGGAATAAAGGTTCAGGACCATGAAGCCACGCCCGGGGTTGAGGATGCGGGATACTTCGCGCAGCATGCCGAAGAGGCATTCGTCCAGTTTCCATTTTTCGCCATCGGGACCATGGCCGTACGCGGGCGGGTCCAGTATGATGCCGTCGTAGAGGTGGCCGCGCTTGGCTTCACGTGAGGCGAATTTCATAGCATCTTCCACTACCCAGCGGATGCCGTCCAGGCCGCTGCGCTCCATGTTGCCGCGCGCCCAGCTCACAACCTGCCGTACGCTGTCCAGATGCGTTACGTCCGCGCCGGCAGCCTTTGCCGCGAGGCTGGCTCCACCGGTATATGCGAAAAGGTTCAGTACCTTCGGGGCGGCAGGCCCTTGCCCCGGAGGGAGTTCGCCCTTCGGGCTCACCCCACCATCCCTTCGGGACGGTCCCCCCGCTATCGAACCGCGGGTGTTACGTCCCTCCGATCCAAGGCCTGCCACCCCTCTGAGGGCCTGCACCTTCTGGTAGATGAACTCCCAGTTCGGCGCCTGTTCGGGGAAGACTCCCACATGCTTGAAAGAAGTGAGGCCGAGCCGCAGGCTGAAGGACGGCCCTGCCTGCACTGCTTTCGCACCTGCATCTGCGGTCTGCCACCCTGCCTGTTCTGCTTTCGCACGTGCTTGTTCGGAAGCCACCGCGTTCCACCCGCCATAGCGGATGTACCACTGGTCTTCCATCTCGCGGAGCTTGTCCCAGGTGCCGCTGTCTTCCTTTCCCGCCTTGCCGAAACCGGCTCCGGGGCGGAAATGCACATGGGCAAGGCGCTTCCATTCGCCTGCACTCATCGAAGGGGTCCACAGCGCCTTGGGCTCAGGACGAATCAGGATATATCGCCCGAAACGCTCGAGCTTTTCACCGTTGCCGCTGTCCAGCAGCTCGTAATCTTTCCAATTTTTCGAAGGGAATTCAATCATACCGCCTGCAAAGATAGTTAAAGATTTAGAAAGCTGCCTTGGTCCCGATTTTTACACGCCGCTGCGCCTGGGTTTGTGCGTGTCGCAGACTGAGTTCGCGAAGATGTCAGGGGTGTCGCTCAGTACGGTGAGGCGGGCAGAATCAGGACGGATATCAGAACTTGCATTCGGACACTTGTTGAAGATTCTTCGGGCAGGAGGCATGCTGGATGGTGTTGCGGATCTGGTGATTCATCTGGATTGTGTGCTTAGCCTTCCGGCTTTCAGATGGGGTAAGTACGAATCGGGCCGTTTTCGTGCTTACCCTCTTTCAAAATCTGCCCGCTAAGCAATTCTTGTGTTTTTGCGTTCAAAAGTTGTCGGTGCAAAGCATATACAAATATTTATTAACCTTGCAGGCTTCGTGTATTATTGCGCGAAATCGCTTACTGGATAAATAGTAACACAAAATTGACTTGAACTGAAAAAGGTTG
>DEFD01000017.1 GCA_002350615.1 Bacteroidales bacterium UBA2861
AACACCCGCGTAAGCTATCCTATATATCATATCGATAAGATCGTGCGTCCCAAGTCCGAGGGTCCCGCCGCAAAGCAGGTCATCTTCCTCAGCGCCGACGCATTCGGAGTGCTTCCTCCGGTGAGCATCCTTACTCCCGAGCAGACCAAGTACTACTTCCTCAGCGGTTTCACCGCCAAACTCGCGGGAACCGAGCGCGGTATCACCGAGCCCACCCCTACCTTCTCCGCTTGCTTCGGACAGGCATTCCTCGAACTGCATCCTACCAAATATGCAGAGGAACTCGTCAAGAAGATGAAGAAGAGCGGCGCAAAGGCATACCTGGTAAACACCGGCTGGAACGGAACAGGCAAGCGCATCAGCATCCGTGACACCCGCGGCATCATCGACGCAATCCTGAACGGAAGCATCGACAAGGCCCCCACCAAGAAGATCCCTTACTTCAACTTCGAGGTTCCTACCAAACTCGAAGGAGTGGACACCGGTATCCTCGATCCCCGCGACACCTACAAGGATGTCGCAGAGTGGAACAAGAAGGCCGAAGACCTTGCAGGACGTTTCATCAAGAACTTCCACAAATACGAAGGCAATGCCGCAGGCAAGGCTCTCGTAAAGGCTGGTCCGAAGATCTGATTTCGAAAAACACATGCATTTCAGGCCGGGGCGTAAGCTCCGGCTTGTTTTTTATACCAAAAAACAGTATATTTGTCAGTTGTACACACAATACAAAAACACTATACTATAGCATAAACGATGAAAAAGTTTTTCGGATTTCTTAGTGCGGCAGCGATACTGACATCAGCGTTTTCCTGTTCCAAACCAGATGAGAAAACAGCCGTGAGCGAGATTCAGCTAAGCGAAAGTTCGGCTACACTGTATATCGATGAAACCAATCCTGACGGGAGCGAGGAGTACCCCACCACCATCCAGCTCAGCGCTACCGTTCTCCCCGAAAATGCCTCTGACAAGAGTATAATCTGGGCATCCGACAATCCCCTCGTCGTGTTTGTGAGCAAGACCGGTCTGGCAACCGCCATCGACTACGGAACCGCAAACATTTCGGCCACCAGCGCGGACAAGAAGCAATCCGCAAGCTGCGTGATAACCGTAAAAAGGGTTCCTGTCAAGGTGACAAGCGTCAGCATATCGTCAACTGAGGAGAGCGTATCCATCGGCAACAGCATTACCCTTGTCGCAACTGCACTGCCCGAAAATGCCGACAATCGCAGCATAAAATGGAGTTCGTCGGACGAAAGCGTGGCCATCGTCAGCCAGGAAGGCGTGGTGACAGGCAAGGCTTTCGGCAATGCGACAATCACTGCCACTAGCGAGGACAAGCCGGAAATAACGGCCTCCTGCATCGTCCATGTCGTGACTCCAGCCACCGGAATCGAACTCGAAGAATCCCAGCTTGCACTCGAAATCGGCGGAGTTTCCACCGCTCAGCTGCATGCCAAGGTACTTCCCGAAACCGCACCTATACAGAGCATCAACTGGAGCAGCACCAATGAAGGCGTCGCAACCGTGAGCGAGACAGGTCTCGTGACGGCTGTAGGCAACGGCACGGCCACCATCACCGCCACATCCGTGGACGGAGGTTTCCAGGCCAGCTGCACAGTGAGCGTCAGCACGAAAGTGACCGGCATCAGTGTGGACAAGGGCTATGTCTCTCTTGTCGAAGGCAAAAGCATAGTGGTGAAAGCCAGCGTACTTCCCGCCACGGCCAGCAATCAGGCTTTCAGCTGGAGCATTGAAAATGAGGCTATTGCAACAATCGGAGCCGACGGAACGGTCACTGCCATAGCTGCCGGCACCACTAAAGCCACCGTTACAAGCGAGGAAGGCGGGTTCAAGGCCGAAGTAATCATCCTTGTCAAGAAGGAAGGTTCTTCAGACACCGAGCCCTTCCTTCCCGGCAATTGATTATGATCCTTCCATCGTCTGAAATACAGTTCCTGCCGGGAGTGGGGCCAAGAAGGGCCGCGCTTCTTGGCAGCGAACTCGGAATTCAAACGGTGGACGACCTGCTGCATGTATATCCTTTCCGTTACATCGACCGCAGCAGGATTTTGAAAATCAGCGAGATCCGTTCGGACCTCGCTTTTGTTCAAATCCAGGGCAGCATCATCTCCTCCACCCTGTACGGGGCCGGCGGCAATGTCATTCACTCCGACAGTCAGCCGCACTACAACGCGGCGAAAAGACTCAGTGTCATCATTGACGACGGCAGCGGCAGGATAGAGGCCGTGTTTTTCAAGGGAATAAAATGGATGCACGCCAGGCTGAAAACAGGCAGCACCTTCCTCTTCTTCGGCAAGCCGTCCGAATTCAACGGAAGATTCAATCTGGTGCACCCGGAAGTCGACAACCCGATAGTTTCGGGGGCGGACGCCCGCGGCACGCTCACCGGAGTTTATCCCAGCACTGAGAAACTGAAAAACGGCAATATCACCGGGAAAGTTATGTGCAAACTCATATCGACGGCGCTTGACGCCTGTCTGGGCAACATTCAGGAAACGCTCCCGGACTATGTGATGCACGACAACGCACTCGTCCCGTTGAGATATGCCATACGCAACATTCATTTCCCGTCGGACAGCTATGCCCTGGAAAAGGCCGTGAGGCGTCTGAAGTTCGAAGAACTCTTTTTCCTTCAGCTGTCGCTTCTCAAACAGAAATACATCCGCTCCAGAGGCGCCGTGGGACTGCCGATGCCAAAGGTTGGAAGCGCTTTCCACGCCTGCTATTCCGCACTTCCCTATCAGCTTACGGGCGCCCAGAAAAGGGTGATGCACGAAATCCAGCAGGATCTTAAAAGCGGGCATCAAATGAACCGTCTCCTGCAGGGCGATGTAGGCTCCGGCAAGACAATGGTCGCGGTGCTCAGCTGCCTGCTCGCCATAGACAACGGCTTCCAGGCCTGCATCATGGCCCCGACGGAAGTGCTTGCACAGCAGCATTTCGCCAATATAAGAAAGTATCTGGCACCCACCGGGGTGCGATGCGAACTGCTCACGGGCAGCACCACCCAGAAGGAACGGCGAGGCATCCACGAAGGCCTGCAGGACGGCAGCGTGGGTATTCTTGTCGGGACGCACGCCCTCATTGAAGACAATGTCCTGTTCAAGCGTCTCGGGCTGGCAGTCATAGACGAGCAGCACCGTTTCGGCGTGGACCAGAGGGCCAAACTCTGGGCTAAAGGCCCCGCTGAACTTACCCCCTCCTTCTCAGGCAACATTCCTCCGCATATTCTCGTAATGACTGCCACACCTATCCCCAGAACGCTTGCAATGACGCTATACGGGGACCTGGACGTATCTGTGATTGACGAGCTTCCTCCGGGACGCAAACCGGTGAAAACCATAATGATACCCGATTCCAAGAAGGCAGCGGCGTACAGTTTCATGCGCGAGCAGATAGATGCCGGGAGACAGGTTTTCGTCGTCTATCCCCTTATTCTCGAAAACGAGAAGATGGATATCAACAATCTTGAAAACGGATACGAGGAGATTGTCAAGCGCTTCCCAGACCCGCAGTATAAGGTTGCCATCGTCCACGGCCGACAGACCAACGAATACAAGAACATGAATATGAACGCTTTCGCATCCGGCAGGGCCCAGATCCTGGTTTCCACCACCGTGATAGAAGTGGGAGTGGATGTCCCCAACGCGAGCGTGATGGTGATAGAAAGCGCCCAGCGCTTCGGTCTGAGCCAGCTTCACCAGCTTCGCGGCCGTGTGGGACGGGGCGCCGACGAGAGCTATTGCATCCTCATACATGATTTCAAGACAAGCAAGGAGGCCAAGGCCAGGCTCGAACTCATGTGCAGGACCTCGGACGGATTTGAAATTGCGGAAGAGGACATGAAGATGCGCGGNNGAAGGCACCCAGCAGAGCGGCCTGCCGATAAACCTGAGGATCGCATCGCTCGCCCGAGACGGCAAACTGCTCGGCGACGCCAGGGCCTACGCCGCCCATATCCTCGAAGCCGACCCCCCCCTTGAAAACCCCGCCAATGCCCTTCTCGTAAAAGAGCTCAGGGCAGGGAAATACGAGATAATAGATTATAGTAAAATCAGTTGACATATGAAATCAGGAAGTATCATCAAAGCAGTCCTGCTTGTAGCCGTTTGCGGAATATTCGGTTACGGCATAGGCAGCATCATTTCAGACACAAGGGAAAGTATGAAAAAGAATGAAGGCAGCGGCTATATCGGCCGACAGGAAGTGGAAATAAGCGACGGCGTCATGACTCCCGAAGTGCTCCTCGCACTCGGAAGGCTTTCGGATCCCCAGCTCTCCCCCGACGGAGAAAAGATACTTTACGGGGTGAGCTACCAGAGTATCAAGGAGAACCGCGCCTGCCGCAACCTCTTCATCTGCAACACGGACGGCAGCGGCCGCGTGCAGCTTACCAAGTACGCCAAGAGCGTGAACTGCGCACGCTGGAGCGCCGACGGGAAGTTCATTTATTTCGTAAACGACGGACAGCTCTGGAAGGCCCCCTTCAAGGGCAACAGGCTGGGCAAGAAAGAAAAACTCAGCGAAATCCCTTCAGGCATAGGCGAATTCAAGATTTCCCCTGACGGACAGCAGGTTCTCTACACCTCGAGCATAAAGAACCCGGCAGTCCAGCAGCCAGCGGACTCGGATCCCATCCTCGACAAGGCTGGGGCATACGCCACCGAAAACCTTATGTACCGCCACTGGGACCATTGGGTGACCGAGATCCCGCGCAGCTATGTGGCGTCTCTCTGCAACGGCACCATCACTCCGGACAAATCCCTCGACCTCCTCGGCGACGCCCTCTATGAGCTTCCTACAGAGCCCTTCGGCGGGATAGAACAGCTGGACTGGGCCCCCGACAGCAGGCACATCGTTTACAGCTGCCGCAAGAAATGCGGAAAGGAGTACGCATTCAGCACCAACACCGGCATATACATATATGATATACTCACCGGAGCCACGGTGACAGTGACGGATAAAGGCGGATACGACACCGACCCCGTCTTCAGCGCGGACGGCAGGCATCTGGCTTGGATTTCCATGCCCCGCGACGGTTACGAGGCTGACCAGCAGCGGCTTATGGTATGCGACGTAGAATTCGCCGCAGCTGCGGAGGATGGACAGAGCGCCGACGTCAAGATAAGCGGAATGCGCCGTCTCGGCGAAGATTTCGACCATGACGTTGCAGGTATCGTCTGGCACGGGGACAAGATTTATTTCAACGCCCTCATGGACGAAGCCGTCCAGAGCATTTTCCGCGCCGGACTCGACGGCAGCATCGAGCGCCTGACCCCCGGCGACTGGTGGAGCGACTTCTTCTCTCCTTTCGCAATCCTCGACAAAGAGGACGGAAGCGTGCAGATGCTGACTTCCTACTACAGCCTCGAATTCCCGGTAGAACTTGTGAGCGTCAGCGCCGGAGCCGGTAAGGAGCCAAGCTTCAAGCAGATAAGCTCCGAGAACAAGGATATCCTCGACAGGCTTGCCTCCATCCGCGAGGAGAGCATCCATGTGGAGACCGTGGACCACAAGCAGATGCAGTGCTGGGTAATCTATCCTCCCGAATTCGATGAAAACAAGGTTTATCCTGCGATAGAAATAGTACTCGGCGGCCCTCAGGGCACGAATTCCCAGGACTGGAGCTACCGCTGGTGCTACAGGATGATGGCACAGCAGGGCTACATTGTCATTCTCCCCAACCGCCGCGGCACCACCGCCTTCGGACAGGAATGGAAAGAGCAGATTTCCGGCGACTACCCCGGTCTTAACATGCAGGATTACCTTGCGGCCGGGCGTTATATCAAGAGCAAACCCTATGTTGGCAAACTCGCCTGCGTGGGCGCTTCCTACGGCGGTTATTCCGCATACATGCTGGAAGGCCTCCACGGCGACCTGTACGACTGCTTCATAGCCCATGCCGGCATATTCGACGAAAAGCAGCTCTGGTACACCACTGAAGAAATGTGGTTCGCGAACTGGGATAACGGCGGACTCACCGAGTATGCCTACACTCCCGGAGAGACCGGCCCTCGCGGCGACGGCGTAACCTTCGGCGGAATGCAGCAGGCCGGCGCCCCTTACGCCAGCACGCCAAGGGCCCGGAGGCACTATTCCAACTCACCGTCCTCGATGGTGACCAAATGGCATACCCCCATCCTCTGCATCCACGGAGGCATGGATTTCCGCATCCCCTACGAGCAGGGCATGGCAGCTTTCAACGCCGCCCAGATGATGGGAGTTCCCTCCAAGCTCATCATCTTCCCCGAAGAGACCCACTGGGTACTGCAGCCCCAGAATGCGCTGTACTGGCACCGGAACTTCTTCGACTGGCTCGAGCGCTGGTGCAAATAAGAGGGATTCCGGCGTGACAGCCGGATGATTTAAAAAGAATCAAAGGGCGTCCGAAGGGGCGCCGTCAACAGAGTAAACCGCCACATTGCTGGCGGTTTCTTCGACTCTGACCTTATAGCAGAAAGGCACCTGCGAGGCTATCCAGCGGGCAATATTCTCCGTGGTGGGATTGAAAGGCAGGACCTCGTTGAGATTCTTGTGATCGAGGGCGTTCTTCACCCGGTCCTTGATTATCCTGAAATCCACCACCATGCCGTCTTCGTTCAGTTCTTCGGCACGGCAATAGACAACGACCTTCCAGTTGTGCCCGTGAAGAGGCTCGCTGAAATGCTCGTCCGCCGTCTTGACGCAGTGCGCAGCGGAAATCTCCAGTGTTTTGGAAATATAGAACATAGGCTATTGCTTTATCAGGTTCAGAAATTCATTTCTTGTACGGTGGTCCTTGAGGAAGGAGCCGGAGAAAGCCGAAGTGACGGTTTTCGAGCCGCTCTTGCAGGCACCGCGCATGGTCATGCAACTGTGGGACGCTTCTATGACCACGGCCACTCCCAGGGGGTCGAGAGCCTCCTGCAGGCAGTCGCGGATCTGCACCGTGAGGCGTTCCTGCACCTGGAGCCTGCGGGCGAAACAATCAACGACGCGGGCTATTTTGCTCAGTCCGGTAATCGTCTTGTCCGGGATATAGGCCACATGGGCTTTGCCGGAGAACGGGAGCATGTGATGTTCACAGAGCGAATGGAGCTCTATGTCCTTGACTATCACCATTTCATTGTCCGGAGCCTCAAAAATCGCGGAGCGGAGTATCTGCACTCCGTCCTCGAAATATCCCTTGGTCAGGAACTGCATCGCCTTGGCCACCCTCTCGGGCGTTTTCACAAGCCCTTCCCTGCTTTTATCCTCCCCGAGGAGCGTAAGGATTGCCTCCACATGTCCGGCAAGTTCCCGGGTGGTCTGCGCATCGTATTGTTCTACAAGTTTATATGCCATTTGATTACAAATATAGTCTATTTCTTTTCCGGACGCAGCTTCGCATACTTGAGCAGAAGCAGCTTCCTGCCATACTGGTCGAAATCTATGGTGGCCTTGAGTTCCGGCACCTGACCGGTGATCTCCAGGATCTTGCCGGCCCCGAAGCGGTTGTGTTCCACCCTCTCCCCTTCATAAAGTTCCGTCATGGGAACCGCCTTGAAGTCCGGATCTATCACCGCAGGCTTGGGAGCAGTGGGAACGGCCCTGGTCGGCGTAAGAGGGGCGGAAGGGCTGCTTCTGAAAACGTCCCTGCTCTGTGTGGGGCGGCTGTCGCTGCGTGGTCTTGTACTGCCGAAACTGCGCTCGGAACGCCCTCCGAAGAGGAAGGACTTGCCGAAGCCGCCGCCGAAACGGACAGCCGGGGCGTCATCCTCCTGAAAATCTTCATCCCGAAGCGGATTCTCCACGAAACGGGGATCTATCTCCCTGACGAAACGGCTGGGAGCATTGCTTTCATGCTTGCCGTTGCGCATCCTGGTTTCGGCGAAAGAAACCTTTACGGCCTTTTTGGCCCGGGTCAGCGCGACATAGAAAAGCCTTCTTTCTTCTTCGATATCGGTCGGCTTGGCGAGCATTCCTCCGGAAGGGAAAAGATTCTCTTCCGCTCCAGCGATGAAAACATAGGGGAATTCGAGCCCTTTTGCTGAGTGCACCGTCATCAGGGCCACCTTGTTGTTGGTTTCGTCGTCGGAAACGTCGGCATTGCTCAGCAGAGCCGTGTTCTCGAGGAAATCGGCAAGGGTGACAAGGGGCAGCGTCTCGTCCGAAACATCTTCAGCGGAATCCGCCAGGATGTCATTCTGGCGTTCCTCGACGAATGCCGCCACTGAATTGAGCAGTTCCTCGATATTGGCGGTACGCGCCATGCCTTCTATGGATGTGTCCGAACGGAAATGCTCCAGCAGTCCGGACTCTCCGGCTATCTGCACGGCCACCTCATGGGCATCGCCCCCAGATACGGCCAGGGCAAGCTTTTCAATCATCCTGCAGAAACCGCGGATTTTCTCACTGGCGGCAGGGCGCAGGCCGAATACTTCCAGGTCTTCGGAGAATGCGGCCTTGAAAAGGGAAATGTGTTTTGCCCTCGCCGCTTCGTTGAGCGCCGACAGACTGGTTCCGCCTATGCCCCTTGCGGGAAGATTCACGACGCGCTTGAAGGACTCGTCGTCGTTGATGTTCACGCAAAGTTTGAAGTATGCCATCAGGTCCTTTATCTCGGCCCTGTCGAAGAAAGAATTGCCGGAATATATCATATAAGGTATATTCCTGCGTCTCAACTGTTCCTCGAGGGCCCGGCTCTGGGAATTCGTCCTGTAGAGGATTGCAAAATCCTCATACTGGGCATGCTCGCTGCGTGTCCTTGCCTGGATGTCAGAGACGATCAGCATGGCCTCTTCCTGCTCGGTATAGGCCTTGATGAATTCTATCTTCTCACCTTCTTCGGCCTCGCTGTAGCAGGTCTTTGGAATGCGGCCCTCATTGTGGGCGATTACGGAATTCGCCGCATCGACTATATTCCTCGTACTCCTGTAATTACGCTCGAGGCGGACCAGCCGGCACTCCGGATAGTCTTTCCGGAAATTGAGGATATTCTGAATCTGGGCGCCCCTGAAGGCATATATGCTCTGGCTGTCGTCCCCCACCACGCAGAGGTTCCTGTGTCCTCCCGCAAGTTTCTTCAGGATGAGGTACTGGGCATAATTGGTGTCCTGATACTCATCCACCATGATGTATGAGAAACGGGAAGAGATGGACTCCAGCGCCTCCCGGTTATCCCGCAGGAGAATGTTCATGTTCACGAGGATGTCGTCGAAATCCATCACTCCGGCCTGTTTCATCTTTTCCTGATAAAGGGCGTAGAGATCCGCGATGCGGGGTTTCTTCGCCCGCTCGTCGGCAAGGAGGAATTCCCTGTTCGCACGGTAGGATCCTGGAAGGAAAAGCCCGTTCTTTGCAAAGGAGATACGGGCCAGGACATCCCTGGGTTTATATACCTTTTCGTCCAGTCCAAGTTCACGGACACAGGCTTTTATGGCGCTTTCGGAATCCGACCGGTCGTAGATGGTAAACTGGCTGGGATAGCCGAGCGAAGAGGAGAACTCGCGCAGGAAGCGGATGAATACGGAATGGAAGGTTCCCGTGACCAGATGCCTTGCGAGCCTGCTCCCGACGAGACGAGCGATCCTGTCCTTCATTTCCGACGCGGCCTTCTTGGTGAAAGTAAGCGCCAGGATACGCTCAGGTTCGCATCCGCCTGCAAGGATATAGGCGATGCGGCTGGTGAGCACTTTCGTCTTGCCGGAACCCGCGCCGGCGATAATCAGTTCAGGCCCTTCGACACACTTCACCGCTGTCTGCTGCTCCGGATTCAAACCCTCCAGGATTGCTGATCTCTTCTCTTCGTTCATAGCATACAAATGTACATAAAATCTTG